>CAVUUF010000001.1:0-365760 GCA_963744575.1 uncultured Actinomycetota bacterium
GCGGGCAGGTCGGCGATCTTGGCGACCACGACCGAACCCTCCTGGCCGGCGTTCAGCGCGATCCAGCGGGCCGGCTCGGTCAGGGCGCGCTTGACGACCCGGATGCCGGTCGCCTCGTCACCCGTGCGGCCCAGGTCACCGAGGTCGGTGGCCACGTGCACCAGGGCGCTGCCGCCGCCGGGGATGATGCCTTCCTCGATCGCGGCCCGGGTGGCGGAGATGGCGTCCTCGAGGCGGTGCTTCTTCTCCTTGAGCTCCACCTCGGTCGCGGCCCCGACGCGCAGCACGCAGACACCGCCGGACAGCTTGGCCAGCCGCTCCTGCAGCTTCTCCCGGTCCCAGTCGGAGTCGGTGTTCTCGATCTCGGTGCGGATCTGGCGGATCCGGTCCTCGATCGCCTGCTTGTCGCCGGCGCCGTCCACGACGGTGGTGTCGTCCTTGGTGACGACGATCCGGCGGGCGCGCCCGAGGTCCTCGAGCCCGACCGACTCGAGCTTGATGCCGAGTTCCTCGCTGACCACGGTGCCGCCGGTCAGCGTGGCGATGTCGGCGAGCATGGCCTTGCGGCGGTCGCCGAACCCGGGCGCCTTCACCGCTGCCACGTTGAGCAGGCCGCGGATCTTGTTCACCACGAGGGTGGCCAGCGCCTCGCCCTCGACGTCCTCGGCGATGACCAGCAGCGGCCGCTTCACCTGGGCGATCTTCTCCAGCAGCGGCAGGAAGTCGGCCATCGAGGAGATCTTGGCCTGGTGGACGAGCAGGTACGCGTCCTCAAGGACCGCCTCGAGGCGCTCGGGGTCGGTGATGAAGTACGGCGAGATGTAGCCCTTGTCGAACTGGAGGCCCTCGGTGAACTCCAGCTCCAGGCCCATGGTCGGCGACTCCTCGACGGTGATGACCCCGTCCTTGCCGACCTTGCTGAACGCCTCGGCGATCAGCTCGCCGATCTTCTCGTCCTGCGCGGAGATCGTCGCGACGTGCGCGATCTCGGTCTGCTCCTCCACGTCGCGCGCGGCGGACAGCAGCCGCTCGGAGACCTCGGCGGCGGCCGCGTCGATGCCGCGCTTGAGGTCCATCGGGTTGGCCCCGGCCGCGACCGAGCGCAGGCCGTGGTGCACCATCGCCTGGGCCAGGACGGTCGCCGTCGTGGTGCCGTCCCCGGCGATGTCATTGGTCTTGGTGGCGACCTCCTTGGCCAGCTGGGCCCCGAGGTTCTCGTACGGGTTCTCCAGCTCCACCTCCTTGGCGACGGTCACGCCGTCGTTGGTGATGGTGGGGGCGCCCCATTTCTTGTCGAGTACGACGTTGCGGCCGCGCGGGCCGAGCGTCACCTTGACGGTGTCGGCGAGCTTGTTGACGCCGCGCTCGAGCGAGCGGCGGGCGTCCTCGTCGAACTCCAGGATCTTGGGCATTTACTACCTCAACCTACGGGTTGGATCGAGTTCTCAGTCAGCATGCTGGGCATGCTCACGGGCCCCGGCGGCGCGCCGCCGGGGCCCGCAGCGTTCCTACTTGTCGATGACGGCGAGCACGTCACGCGCGGAGAGCACCAGGTACTCCTCGCCCGCGTACTTGATCTCGGTGCCGCCGTACTTGCTGTACAGCACCACGTCGCCGACCTTGACGTCGATCGGCACGCGCTTGGTTCCCGCGTCGTCGAAGCGGCCCGGGCCCACCGCAAGGACCTCGCCCTCCTGGGGCTTCTCCTTGGCGGTGTCCGGGATCACCAGTCCGGACGCCGTGGTCTGCTCGGCCTCGAGCGGCTTGACCACGATCCGGTCTTCGAGCGGCTTGATTACTACCTTGGTGGCGGTCGTCACGATCTGACCTCCCCCTCCGGAAAGGCTATGGGTGAATTGCTGTTGCTAGAGAGGGCGAACGTGGCGGCCTGCCGTCGCGGGTGCCAGACAGCCTCGTCGCGATTAGCACTCTACAGCAGTGAGTGCTAATCCGGAACAGTAGTGGCCCAGCGCGCGCTCGTCAAACGCGGCCTGGCGCCGGCGCGGTGGCCTGGGAGTTATCGTGTGCGGTATGTCCGAGGTGTTCTTGGAGCGGGCGCACGCCGAGGAACTGGACGCGGCCGATCCGCTGGCCACCTTCCGCGACCGGTTCACGCTCGACGAGGAGTCGCTGATCTACCTGAACGGCAACTCGCTCGGCGCC
This sequence comes from uncultured Actinomycetota bacterium, assembly GCA_963744575.1. GTDB lineage: Bacteria > Actinomycetota > Actinomycetes > Streptosporangiales > Streptosporangiaceae > Palsa-504. Next base: position 2,164 of record CAVUUF010000001.1, read on the forward strand.
CTGCCGCGGGCCACGCTGCGGCGGCTCGAGGCGGTCCTGCGGGAGGAGTGGGGCGGCGCGCTGGTCCGGTCCTGGGACCACTGGGTGGACCTGCCCGGCCGGGCCGGCGACCTGGTCGGCGAGCTGACCGGCGCCGCGCCGGGCCAGGTCCTGGTGACCGACAACACCACGGTGAACCTGTACAAGCTGGCCTGCGCGGCCCTGGACGCCCGCCCCGGCCGGCCCGTGATCGTCACCGACGCCGACAACTTCCCCAGCGACCGCTACGTGCTGGAGGGGATCGCCGCCCAGCGCGGCGCCGAGCTGCGCATGCTGAACACCGACATCAACGGGGGCCTGGACCCAGGCGAGGTGCGCGCCGCGGTGGACGAGGACACCGCGCTGGTCAGCCTGTCCCACGTGGCGTACCGCAGCGGCGCCCTGGCCGACATGGCGGCCATCACCGAGATCGCGCACCAGGCCGGCGCGCTGATGCTCTGGGACCTGTGCCATTCGGTCGGCGCGGTGCCGGTCGAGCTGGACGGCTGCGACGTGGACCTGGCCGTCGGCTGCACCTATAAGTACCTCAACGCGGGGCCGGGTGCCCCGGCCTTCCTCTACGTCTCGGCGCGGCTGCGCGAGGTGCTGCGGCAGCCGATCTGGGGCTGGTTCTCCCAGCGCGACCAGTTCGCCATGGGACCCAGGTACGACCCCGCGGCCGGCATCGCCAAGTTCATGACGGGCACCCCGCCCATCCCGGGCACCGCCGCCGTGGAGGAAGGCGCGCGGCTGCTGCTCGAGGCGGGCCTCGGCCCGATGCGGGCCAAGAGCCAGCGGCTGACCAGCTACCTCATCGACCTGGGCGGCGCCCGGCTGGAACCGCTCGGCTGCGCGCTGGCCACGCCGCGTGATCCCGGCCGGCGCGGCGGCCACGTCAGCTACTGCCATCCGCGGGCCGGGCAGATCGTCGAGCTGCTCGCCGCCGCGAACATCGTCACGGACTACCGCACCCCGGACCGGGTCCGGTTCGGCCTGTCCCCGCTGACCACGCGGTTCACCGACGTGTGGACCGCCGTCGGCGTCACCCGCGACATCATCGAGACCAAACGCTGGGATGACCATGGCTGAGCCCGTCACCTATTCCGGATACCTGCGCCTGGACCAGCTGCTGGCGGCGCAGCAGCCCAGGTCGAGCGAACACGACGAGATGCTGTTCATCGTCATCCACCAGATCTACGAGCTGTGGTTCAAGCAGCTGCTGCACGAGTTCGGCAAGCTGCAGGCCGAACTCCAGGCCGGCAGCACCACGCACGCGATGCGCACGCTGCGGCGGACGCTGGCCATCCTGAAGATCGTGGTGGGCCAGCTCGACGTGCTCGAGACCATGACGCCGACCCAGTTCACCAGGTTCCGCGACTGGCTCGGCACCTCCAGCGGGTTCGAGTCGGCGCAGTTCCGCGAGCTGGAAGCCGTGCTGGGGCGGCGGGACCGGGCGATGCTCGGCGCGCACGCCCTGACCAGCGCCGAGCGGGAGCGCATCGCGGCGGCGATGTCACGGCCGTCGCTGTTCGACTCCTTCGCCCGCTACCTGGCCGGGCAGGGCTACGACGTGCCGGCCGAGATCGCGCACCGCGACGTCAGCCAGCCCCTCGAGGCGTCCGGCGCGATGCAGCAGGTGCTGAAGAAGGTCTACGACGACGACACCGACGCGACCGCGGTGTGCGAGCTCCTGGTCGACCTGGACGAGGGCATCCAGGAGTGGCGCTATCACCATGTCAAGATGGTCGAGCGGACGATCGGCGGCCGGGGCGGCACCGGCGGCTCGGCCGGCGCCACCTACCTGCGGACCACGGTCGGCACGCCCACGTTCCCCGACCTCTGGGCCATGCGCAGCCTGGGTTAGCTCGAGTGGGCGGGCGGCACGCACTGCCGCCCGTTCGGTGGCTGAGGGTTTTACTCCCATTCGATGGTGGCGGGCGGCTTGCTGGTGACGTCGAGCACTACGCGGTTCACCTCGGGTACCTCGTTGGTGATCCGGGTGGAGATCCGGGCCAGCACCTCCTCCGGCAGCCGGGCCCAGTCCGCGGTCATCGCGTCCTCGCTGGTCACCGGGCGCAGCACCACCGGGTGGCCGTAGCTGCGGCCGTCGCCCTGCACGCCGACCGAACGCACGTCGGCCAGCAGCACCACCGGGCACTGCCAGACCAGGGCGTCGAGCCCGGCGGCGGACATCTCCTCGCGCGCGATGGCGTCGGCCGAGCGGAGCACCGCCAGCCGTTCGGCGGTCACCTCGCCGATGATCCTGATCGCGAGCCCGGGGCCGGGGAACGGCTGGCGGCGGACGATCGCCTGGGGCAGGCCGAGTTCCTCCCCGACCCGCCGCACCTCGTCCTTGAACAGCCAGCGCAGCGGCTCGACCAGCCGGAACTTCAGATCCTCTGGCAGCCCGCCCACGTTGTGGTGCGACTTGATGTTCGCCGTGCCGGTGCCGCCGCCGGACTCCACCACGTCCGGGTACAGCGTGCCCTGGACCAGGAACTCGCACGCCTCGCCCGAACCAGCCGCCGCGGCGGTGATCTCCCGGGCGGCGCGCTCGAACGCGCGGATGAACTCCCGGCCGATGATCTTCCGCTTGCGCTCCGGGTCGGTCACCCCGGCCAGGGCGGAACCGAACGCCTCGGCCTCGGTCGCCACCTTGAGCTTGACGCCGGTGGCGGCCACGAAGTCCTGCTCGACTTGTTCGGCCTCACCCTGGCGCAGCAGGCCGTGGTCGACGAACACGCAGGTGAGGCGGTCGCCGATGGCCCGCTGCACGAGCGCCGCGGCGACCGCGGAGTCCACCCCGCCGGACAGCCCGCAGATGGCCCGGCCGTCGCCGACCTGCTCGCGGATCGCGGCCACCTGCTCCTCGACGATGTTCAGCATGGTCCAGGACGGGCGGCAGCCGGCCAGCTCCAGGAACCGGGCCAGGATGCGCTGCCCGTGCTCGGTGTGCAGGACCTCGGGGTGGAACTGCACGCCGAACCGGCCGTCGCGCGGGTTCTCGATGGCGGCCACCGGGGTGGCTTCGGTCCGCGCGGTCACGGTGAAGCCGGGCGGGGCCTGCGTGGCGGTGTCCCCGTGCGACATCCACACCTTCTGCCTGGCCGGGCATGCCCGGCCAGAAGGATCCCCCCCGAGGGGGGGCCAGGGGGGTATGGGGGGGACGGCTCCCCCCATGATCAGGGGGGGTATGGGGGGGATCGTCCCCCCGGGTCAGCACCGTGGCGCCGTATTCGGCCGCGCCGGTGCGCTCCACCGTGCCGCCGAGCGCCGACACCATCAGCTGGAAGCCGTAGCAGATGCCGAGGACGGGCACCCCGGCGTCGAAAAGGCCCGCCGGGGCGGGCGGCGCGCCGTCGGCGTAGACGGACGACGGGCCGCCGGACAGGATGATCGCCTTCGGGTTCCTGGCCAGCATCTGCGCGACCGGCATCGCCGGCGGGACGATCTCGGAGTAGACGTGGCACTCGCGCACCCGGCGGGCGATCAGCTGCGCGTACTGCGCGCCGAAGTCGACGACGAGGACGGTGTCAAAGCCACCGGGCACGCTGATCACCTTTCACTGGGGCTCACCGGGGGCCGCCGTCCCGGGGAGCCTCCGCGTCCAGCCGGACCTGACCAGCAGAAACCTGGGCCGGGGCGGCGGGGGCCGCGGGTCCGGGCGGGGCGCCGGGGGGCGCGGGTCCGGACGGGGGCGGCGCCGGGATGGCAGTGACGCGGAGACGGGCGATGCGGCGGCCGTCCAGCTCGGTCACGGTGATGGTGCGGCCACCCACCTGGACCCTGTCGCCTTCGGACGGCAGGTCGCCGAGGGCGGCCAGGACGTAGCCCGCGGCGGTCTCATACGGGCCTTCGGGCAGCTCGATGCCGGTCTGTTCGGTGAACTCGTCCAGGTTGAGCAGGCCGTCGACCTCCACGTCGCCGGTCGGCAGCCGGGTCGCGTGGTCCTGCTCGATGTCGTACTCGTCCCTGATGTCGCCGATCAGCTCCTCGACCAGATCCTCCAGGGTGACGATGCCGGCCGTGCCGCCGTACTCGTCGACCACGATGGCCAGGTGCGCCCGCTCGCGCCGCATCTCCGACAGCGAAGACAGCACGGTCTTGCTGATCGGCAGGAACTTGACCGGGCGGCTGATCCGGCCGACCGGCACCGGGCCCTTGGCCACGCCGGGCCCGAGCAAGTCCCGCACGTGCACGAAGCCGATCACGTTGTCGTAGCTGTCCTGGTAGACCGGCAGCCGCGAGTGCGGCACGCCCGCGGCGATGGCGGCGGCCTCGGCGACCGGGGTCTCCGCGTCCAGGAAGACCACCTCGGTGCGCGGTACCAGGACCTCGCGGATCTGGCGCTTGCCGGCGTCGAAGACCTCGCCGGCGATGTGCCGCTCGTCCTGGCTGAGCGCCTGGGCGCCGGTCACGAGATCACGCAGTTCCTGTTCGGTCATGGCCTGGCGGCCGATCCGGGGATCGCCGCCCAGCACGGCCACGACCAGGTTGGTGCACTTGGTCAGCAGCCAGACCACCGGGCGGGCCAGGGTAGCGATGCGGTCCAGCAGCGGCGCGGCCAGCAGGGAGATGGTGGGCGCCCGCTGCAGGGCGATCCGCTTGGGCGCGAGCTCGCCCAGGATCAGGCTTACCAACGTGATGCAGATGGTCACCACGATGAAGGAGAGCACCCCCGCCCAGGCCGCCGGGATGTGCTGCCGGACGAGCCAGGACTTGAGCACCCCGGCGAGGGTCGCGGCACCGTAGGCGCCGGAGACCAGTGTGGCCAGGGTCACGCCGATCTGCACGGCGGAGAAGAACCGGTTCGGGTCCTGCGCCAGCCGGGCGGCACGCTGGCCCCGCCTGCCGCGCTTGGCCAGCGCCCTGACCTGGCCCTCGCGCAGCGAGACCAGGGCCATCTCCGAGGCCGCGAAGAATCCCCCGATGCACACGATGACCAGAACGACGATAATCTCAAGGACGACTCTGCTCACTCTGCTATCCCGCTTGCCTCCGGGGCACTCTGTGGCAGCCCCCCGCCGCCGGTTGGACGATGTGTGGAGCCAGTCTAGACCGGATAAGTTAGGTGTCCCGTGGGCACGCAATCAATCTGGAAGTCCAGCAGCCGGCTGGCGGACGGGCGGCAGATCGTCTCCTTCGACGGCGGCGCAACGGCTAAGGGAGGCCCTCTGATGAGAGTGCTGGTCACCGGCGGCGCCGGCTACATAGGCAGTGTCGTCGCCGAGCAACTGATCGCGGCCGGGCACGAGGTCACCGTGCTCGACGACCTGTCCACCGGGTACGCCGGCGCGACGCCGGCCGGCGCCACGTTCGTCAAGGGCACGCTGCGCGACTGCTCGGCCGAGGTGCTCGCCGACGGCGCTTCGTCGTCTGCATACGGGGCGGTGCTGCACTTCGCGGCCAAGTCGCTGGTCGGCGAGTCGGTGGCGGACCCGGCCAAGTACTGGTCGGGCAACCTGGGCGGCACGGTCGCGCTGCTCGAGGCCATGCGCGAGCTCGGGGTCCGGACGATCGTCTTCTCCTCCACCGCCGCGGTCTACGGCGAGCCCGAGCGCACGCCCATCACCGAGACCGACCCCACCCGCCCGACCAGCCCGTACGGCGCGTCCAAGATCGCCGTGGACACCACGCTGACCGAGTTCTGCCGGCTGTACGGGTTCGGCGCGGTCAGCCTGCGCTACTTCAACGTGGCGGGGGCGCACCAGGCCGCGGACGGGAACTGGCTCGGCGAGCGGCACAACCCGGAGACCCACCTCATCCCCAACGTGCTGGCCGCGGTGACCGAGAACCGGCCGGTGCAGATCTTCGGCGACGACTATCCGACCCCCGACGGGACCTGCGTCCGCGACTACATCCACGTCACCGACCTGGCCGACGCGCACCTGCGCGCGCTCGGCGCCTGCCGCCCCGGCCAGCACCGCGTCTACAACCTCGGCAACGGGGCCGGCTTCTCGGTCCGCGAGGTGATCGAGGTGTGCCGGGAGGTCACCGGCGCCGGCATCGTCGCCGACGTGGGCCCGCGCCGGGCCGGCGACCCGGCCGTGCTGGTCGCCTCGTCCGCGAAGATCTCCGCCGAGCTCGGCTGGCGGGCGTCGCTGGACCTGCGCGCCATGGCGGCCGACGCCTGGCGGTTCACCCAGGTGCGCGCTTCGCGGTGAGAGCGGCCGAGCTCTTCGGGTCGCGGTACGGCGGGGCGCCGGACGGCGTGTGGATGGCCCCCGGACGAGCCAACCTGATGGGCGAGCACACCGACTACAACGACGGGTTCGTGCTCCCGTTCGCGCTCGGCCAGGGCGTCACGGTCGCGGCCGCGCGCCGGGCCGGCCGCCGGCTGGCCGTCTGCTCCCGGCAGGAACCTGCGGGGGCGGAGGTGGACCTTGACGGGCTGGCGCCCGGCCGGGTGACCGGCTGGGCCGCCTACCCGGCCGGGGTCGCCTGGGCGCTGGAGGCGGCCGGCCACCGGCTGCCCGGCGCCTGCGTGGCCATCGACTCCGACCTGCCCGCCGGGGCCGGGCTATCCTCGTCGGCCGCCCTGGAGTGCGCCACCGCGCTGGCCCTGACCTCGCTCGGTGAGCTGGACATTTCCCGCGGCGAGCTGGTCACGCTGGCCCGCCGGGCCGAGAACGAGTTCGTCGGCGTGCCCAGCGGGATCATGGACCAGTCCGCCTCGCTGCTGTGCCAGGCCGGCCACGCGCTGCTGCTCGACTGCCGCTCGCTGGAGACGTCCGAGGTCCCGTTCGACCCCGCCGCGGCGGCCGCGGGCCTGTTGCTGGTCAACACCCGGGCCGAGCACGAACTGACCGACGGGGAGTACGGCCGGCGGCGGGCCGAATGCGAAGAGGCAGCCCGCCGTCTCGGCGTCCCGTCTCTTAGATACCTAACGGACCTGGCTGACACCGGCCGGCTGGCCGATCCCGTTCTCCGGCGGCGCGCCCGTCATGTCGTCGCCGACGACCAGCGCGTCCTGCAGGTGGTGGCGCTGCTGCGCTCGGCGGCGGCGGGCACCTACCGCGACATCGGCGCGCTGCTGGCCCAGGCGCACGCGTCGCTGCGCGACGACTTCGAGGTCTCCTGGCCGGAGGCCGACGCGGCGGTGGAGGCGGCGCTCGCGGCGGGGGCGTTCGGCGCGCGGATGATCGGCGGCGGGTTCGGCGGCTCGGTGCTCGCGCTGGTTCCCGCGGCGGCCGCGGGCCCGGTGCGCGAGGCCGTCACCGGGACGTTCGGCCGGCACGGCTGGACCGAGCCGGAGTTCCTCGACGCGGTGCCCGCGGCCAGCGCCCGCCGGCTGACCCCCGCGTAGCGCCAGCCCGTGCCAGCCGGCGTGCGCGATAGGGTGGCCGGGGATCGCAGGAACGACAGGAGGAACCGTGGCGGTGCGGGATGAGGCAGCCGAACTGGCGGGCGAGATCGCGGAACTGCGACACGCCATCCACCGGGAACCGGAGATCGGCCTGGACCTGCCGAAGACGCAGCGCAAGGTGCTCGACGCCCTGGGCGGGCTGCCGCTGGAGATCAGCACCGGCCGGGCGCTCAGTTCGGTGACCGCGGTGCTGCGCGGCAGTGCGCATTCCCGGCGGCCGGGCCCGGTGGTGCTGCTGCGCGGCGACATGGACGCGCTGCCGGTCACCGAGGAGACCGGGCTGCCCTACGCGTCGGCGGTGCCCGGCGTGATGCACGCCTGCGGCCACGACCTGCACACGGCCATGCTGGCCGGCGCCGCGCGGCTGCTCTGCGCCCGGCAGGCGGACCTGCCCGGCACGGTGATCTTCATGTTCCAGCCGGGCGAGGAAGGTTACGCGGGCGCCCGGCAGATGATCGGCGAGGGCGTGCTCGACGCGGCGGACCAGCGCCCGGTCGCGGCCTACGGCCTGCACGTCACGTCGAACCGGCTGCCCTGCGGGATGTTCTCCACCCGGCCGGGCCCGCTGCTGGCCGCCGCCGACCAGATCACGGTCACCGTGCACGGACGCGGCGGGCACGCCTCGCAGCCGCACCGCGCCGCGGACCCGATCCCGGCCGCCTGCGAGATGGTGCTCGCCCTGCAGACCATGGTGACCAGGAAGTTCGACGTGTTCGACCCGGTCGTGCTCACCACCGGCAGTTTCCACGCGGGCACCACCGACAACGTGATCCCGGACCAGGCCAGGTTCCTGGCCACCGCCCGCTCCTTCAGCGCCACCTCCCGGGCCGCGCTGGCGGCGGAGGTGCCGCAGCTGATCACCGGCATCGCCGCCGCGCACGGCCTGACCGCCGACACCGTGTACGCGGATGAGTATCCGGTCACCGTCAACGACGCGACCGAGGCGGAGTTCGCGCTGCAGACGATCACCGAGGTGTTCGGGGCCGAACGGGCCGAACGGGCCCAGTTCCCCATCACCGGCGCGGAGGACTTCTCCTTCGTGCTGGACGAGGTACCTGGCGCGTTCGTCTTCCTCGGCGCCTGCCCGCCGGGCCGCGATCCGGAGGCGGCGCCCACCAACCACTCGGCGGTGGCGGCGTTCGACGACACGGCGCTGGCCGAGGGCACCGCCCTGTACGCCGAACTGGCCCTGCGCCGCCTCGCCCGGAGTTCGTGATTACCGCGCCGGACCACGGGTAGCGGCGTTCGGTATGTTGAGATTTCTTTTCCGCCGGGTGCTGCCCTGGATACTGCTGGCCATCGCGGTGCCCCTGGTGCGGACGTTCGGCCGCCACCTGGCCCGCGCCATAATCCGCCACGCGGTGGTCAAGCCGGCCACCAGGGCGCTGCACGAGGCCGACTCGACCGTGACGGACGTCACCCAGCGCACGTCCCGTAAGGCCAGGCAGCTGACGCCGGTCAAGCGCTAGAGGCTGGCCACGTCGGCCTGCTTGGCGCGGACGGCCTCGGCGGCGGCGCGCAGGCCGGCCAGCTCGGCCTCGGTGAGCTCGCGCTCGACCACGCGGCGGACGCCGGCCGCGCCGATCTCGGCCTCCACGCCCAGGTAGACGCCGGAGATGCGATACTCGCCGTCCACCCAGGCGCACACCGGCAGGACCGCGCCGGAGTCCTCGGCCACCGCGCGGGCCATCCGGGCCGCGGCCGCCGACGGGGCGTAGTAGGCCGAGCCCGTCTTCAGCAGCGCGACGACCTCGCCGCCGCCGTTCCTGGTCCGGGTGACCAGCTGCTCGATCTCGTCGGCGGGCAGCAGCCCGGCCAGCGGGCGGCCGTCGACGGTGCAGGCCGACGGCACCGGCACCATCGTGTCGCCGTGCGAGCCGAGCGTCAGCGTCCGCACCGAACCCACCGGCACGCCCAGCTTCTCCGCCACGAAGTAGCTGAACCGCGCGGTGTCGAGCATGCCCGCCTGGCCCATGACCCGGTGCGAGGGGAAGCCGGACACCCTGGCCGCCAGCGCGGTCATCTCGTCCAGTGGGTTCGACACCACGATCAGCACCGCGTCCGGCGCGTACTTGGTGACGTTCTCCACCACGTTCCTGACGATCTTGGCGTTGGTCTCGATCAGGTCCATCCGGCTCATGCCCGGCTTGCGCGGCAGGCCCGCGGTGATGATCACGATGTCCGATCCGCCGATCGCCTGGTAACCCTCGCCCGCCGGGCCGGTGGTCTGGCCGGTCACCCTGGTCTCGAATCCCTCGACCGGCCGCGACTGGCTCATGTCCAGGGCCAGCCCTTCCGGCCGGCCCTCGATGATGTCGGTGAGCACGACCTCCTCGAAGATGTCGTACTCGGCCAGCCGCTGCGCGGTGGTGGAGCCGTAGAACCCGGCCCCGACAACGGTTACCTTGCCCTTGCGAGCCATGGGGAGAACTCCTTCGTCCGGTAGTGCACGTCGGCGGGCACGATGGCGGATACCAGGCCCGTTCGGAATTAGATCTTTAAGAACCCATCGCCTTGCGCAGGTTGTCATCCAGCGCGCCGAGGAATTCCTGCGTGTTCAGGAACGGGGTGTCCTTGCCGACGAGCAGGGCGAGGTCCTTGGTCATCTGGCCGCCCTCGATGGTGTGCACGCAGACGTCCTCGAGCGTGGCGGCGAACCGGCTGACCTCGGGGGTGCCGTCGAGCTTGCCGCGGTGGGCCAGGCCCCGGGTCCAGGCGAAGATGGACGCGACCGGGTTGGTCGAGGTGGGCTTACCCTGCTGGTGCTGGCGGTAGTGCCTGGTCACGGTGCCGTGGGCGGCTTCGGCCTCGACGGTGCGGCCGTCCGGCGTCATCAGCACGCTGGTCATCAGGCCGAGCGAGCCGTAACCCTGGGCCACCATGTCGGACTCCACGTCGCCGTCGTAGTTCTTGGTCGCCCAGACGATGCCGCCCTCCCACTTGAGCAGCTGGGCCACGATGTCGTCGATCAGCCGGTGCTCGTAGCTGATCCCGGCCGCCTCGAAGTCGCCCTTGAACTCAGACTCGAAGATCTCGGCGAAGATGTCCTTGAACCGCCCGTCGTAGGCCTTCAGGATGGTGTTCTTCGTGGACAGGTACAGCGGCATCTTGCGGTCCAGCGCGTAGCGCATGGTGGCCCGGGCGAAGTCGCGGATCGAGTCGTCGAAGTTGTACATGGCCATGGCCACGCCGCCGCCGGTGAACCGGGCGACCTCCATCTCGATCGGCTGGCCCTCGTTTTCCGGCTGGTAGGTGATCGTCACCGTGCCCGGGCCCGGCACCACGAAGTCGCTGGCCTTGTACTGGTCGCCATGCGCGTGACGGCCGATGATGATCGGCTTGGTCCAGCTCGGTACCAGGCGCGGGATGTTGGAGATCACGATCGGCTCGCGGAAGATGACGCCGCCCAGGATGTTCCGGATGGTGCCGTTCGGCGAGCGCCACATCTTCTTCAGCCCGAACTCGGCCACCCGCGCCTCGTCCGGCGTGATGGTCGCGCACTTCACGCCCACGCCGTGCCGCTGGATGGCGTGCGCCGCGTCGATCGTCACCTGGTCGTCGGTCTCGTCACGATGCTGCACGGACAAGTCGTAGTAGTCGAGCTCGATATCCAGGTAGGGCAGGATCAGCTGGTCCTTGATGTACTGCCAGATGATGCGGGTCATCTCATCCCCGTCGAGTTCGACGACGGGGTTCGCTACCTTGATCTTGGCCATGGTTCTGTCGGGTCCCTTCAATGGATGTGCCGCTTATGGCAGCGTCAGCGCGACGGCCAGCACCGCGGCGCCGAGCACCGCGAAGGTCAGCACGTCGGAGGCTTTCCGGCGGGTCGAGAGCAGGCCCGCGTAGCGCGGCGGCAGCACCAGCCGGCCCAGCGCCGCCACGAGCATGGATCCGCCGAGCACCGCGGTACCGAGGGCCGCGTACCGTGATCCCCGCCAGCCGATGAACATGCCGGCCGCGGCTCCGGCCAGCACGATCAGGTAGGGCACCCAGGACAGCCCGCTGACGCTGGCCTGGGTTGCGGCGCTGGCCTGGGTTGCGGCGCTGGCCTGGGTTGCGGCGCTGGCCTGGGTTGCGGCGCGGGGCGTGGCGGTACCTGGCGGCGGCGCTACGTCACTCATCGGCGCCAGTCCCCAGCCAGAGCCAGCGTTCGCCGGCCTATTCGCCATGCACGTGCCTCCCGGCTTCCCGCACGGAAGTTTACCGGGGCCTGGCCTGGCCGCGGCCACGGCATGCCCGGGATCGGCGGGGTAATCCGGTAGCACGCGGGGTAACCCGGTAGTAAGACCTTACTTACGGTTCCGATAGAAGGGAGGCACCGCGGTGAGCATACCGTTCCTCCGCGTCGAGGAAAGCGGGGAAGTCTTTCCGCTGCGCGACCTGGTGACGACCGTTGGCCGCGGCCAGGGTGCGGACATCCGCCTGGACGACCCCAGCGTGTCCCGGCTGCACGCCGAACTCGTCCGCCGCGGGCCCTACGTCTACGTCGCCGACTTCGGTTTATCACGGAACGGGACCCGGGTTAACGGGCGCCCGGTAGCGCGTCGCGTCCTCGACGACGGGGACGTGCTGAGTTTCGGCGCGGCCCGGTGCCGCATCGGCGGGCTCGAGCAGGAGGAGATCACGGCCGAGGCTGAGCTGCGCCGTTCGGCTGTACCCGAGCTCACCCGCCGTGAGCGCGACGTGCTGACCTCGCTGTGCCGGCCGGCGCTCTCCGACGAGGCGTTCGTCACCCCCGCGACGGCGCACGAGATCGCCGCCGACCTGGTGGTCACGGAGGCGGCGGTCAAACAGCACCTGCTCAGGCTCTACCAGAAGTTCCAGATTCCCGCCTGCCCGAACCGGCGCACCAGGCTGGCCAACGAGATCGTGGCGCTCGGGCTGGTCAAGCCGGTGCGGCCGGCCGACCAGGGCGAGCAGTTAAAGGTGCGTGTTGCTGAGCAGCCAGTGCGAGGCCGACGTAATCAGGCTGTGCAGGCCGGGCAGGTGTGGAGCCATCGCGGGCCAGTAGTACGGCGTCTGGGACGAGGCGAACAGCACGGCAGCGACCGCGAGCGCCCAGACGGCGAGCGCGGTCACCGCAGCCGACGTCCGGGTCCGGGCCACGGCGCCGGCCATCCGGTTCAGCTGCCTGCGCGGGCGGCGGGAGCCGGGCCCCAGGCCGTACCAGGCCACGACGGCCGCGGCCGCGTAGGCGCCGGCCCGCGGCGTGTCCGCGCTGTGCGTGAACACCACGGCCAGGCCGTAGGCGGCCGCGCCGACGATGACCGCGAGTGGCGCCATCAGCACCTCGGTGAGCAGCGCCCTGGCCACCGTGAGCGGCGCCGTGACCAGCACGACCAGCAGGTCGCTGGCGCGCGGGCCGCGCACGGACCGGCGCACCGCCAGCGCGCTCTGCGCTCGGTCCGCCGCCCGGAGCAGGGTGATCACGGCCAGCGAGGCGACCAGCCCGGCCACCGGCAGCACCACGGTCAGCGCCACGGCCGCGACCATGAGGGCGAGCCCGGCCATGGTGTTCGGGCGGCCCTGGGGACGCGAGCGCCGGTCCTGGGCGGCGCGCGGGTCTTGGGCGGCGCGCGGGTCTTGAGCGGCGCGCGGGTCTTGAGCGGCGCGCGGGCCGGGGGCGGCGGGTACCGGGCCCCGCGGGCCCCAGGGCCCGGCCTGGTCGCGGGACCGCTGGCCGACCCGGTCCGGGGCGTAGTCGACCGGCGGCAGCAGGTCGGCCATGTCCCTGGCCGCTTGCTTGGGCGCCACGGGCGCCGGCCTGGGAACCCGGGGCGCGGCATACGGGCTCGCCGGGGCGGACCCGGCCGCGGATCCCGCCGCGAGCCCGGCCGGGGGTCCGGCTGCGGGCCCGGCCGGGGTGAAGGTCGCCTCGGGCCTCTGGGTGGCGCGGGGGTCGTAGCGGCCGCCGTCGACCTCAGTCTCACCGGGGCCGTCGGTCCCGGCGAACGGCGCGCCCGTGATGGTAGGCGTCAGGGCGACCGCCGACATGTCGAGCGTGCTGGACTGGCCGCTGAGCCAGCTGGCCGACGGGCGGTGCGAGGGGTCCCGGGCCAGCGCCGCGGTGATCAGCGGCACCAGCGGCGCGGGGACGCCGGTCAGGTCGGCGCGGCCGGAGATGATGCGGTAGAAGATCGTCTCGTAGGACCCGCCGCCGAACGGGAGGTGGCCGGTCGCGGCGAAGACCATCGTCGAGCCCCAGGAGTGCACGTCGGAGGCGGGGCTGCTCGGCTGGCCCTCGATCACCTCGGGCGCGAGGTAGCCGGGCGTGCCCATCACCAGACCGGTCTGGGTCAGCCGGGTCGCGTCGCCGGCCTGGGCGATGCCGAAGTCGATCACGATAGGCCGGTCGTCGGTGAGCATCACGTTGCCGGGCTTCAGGTCGCGGTGCACCACGCCGGCCGCGTGGATCGCGGCCAGCGCCTCGGCCATGCCGTGCGCCAGCCGGCGCAGGCCCTGGCCGGACAGCGGGCCGCGGCCACGGACCATCTCCTCCAGCGTGGGCCCGGCCACGAACCGCGTGACGATGTAGGGATACTCGCCGGTCACATCGGCGTCCAGCACCTCGGCGACGTACGGGCTGCGGACCCGCCGCATGGTCTCGACCTCGCGGGCCAGCCGACGGCGCGCGGTGGCGCCCTCGGTGCCGAGCGGATGGAGCACCTTGACCGCCACCGGACGGCCCTGCGGATCGCGGGCGAGGTGAACCACCCCCATGCCGCCTTCCCCGAGGCGGTCCTGAAGGCGATACGGGCCGAGGGTCTTCGGCAGGTGTTGGGTCGCAGGCATCGCGGATTCCAGAGTACGAAACCGAACGCGTGTTGTGGAGCGAAAGATATGTTGCCTATCTGTAACGGCTCGGTTCCCCCGGGCTCGGCCGGGAGCCGATATGGCCCAAGCACTAGAATCTCTAGCTGTGGGGCTGATCGATGACTGAGCACGATGACGCGCTCTCGCTGGACATGGTTACCGCCGCGCTGCGCGCCGACAGCACGGACGTGGCGATCTACGCTCGCGTGCTGGCCCAGTCCCTGGGCGAGGCGCTGCCGAGCGACTGCGTCTCGGTGGAGCGGGACCGGTCCATGTCCGATCGGATGCGCGGCCGCCCCGGCGAGATCTCCAAGATCGTGGCCCGGCTCGGCGAACTGCAGATGACGCTGGCCGTGCGCAACGGCCAGCCAGTGGCCGAGGTCTGCCGCGCGGTCCGCGGCGTGGTGCTGTCCAGGCAGACCGTGCCGATCGGGGAATGGGCCGCGACGCTGGCCGGCGCGCTGGTCAGCTACGCCGAGCAGAACGCCCAGGCCGCCCAGGTCCTGCGCAAGCTCGTCGCGGGCAGCTGAGCCCGGCGCGGTGGCTCTCGCGACCCTTCGCCCGGCGCGGTGGCTCTCTCGCGCGGCCTGAGCTCGGTGGCCGGTGTGAATGACGGTACTGATGCGCCCTGTGACGCGCACGACTAGCCTCCGACAACCAAAACATCCGGGAGGATTTGGGCTCCGGGGAGACTTTGGTACCCGATAGGGTCCCATTTCCTCCCCAGAAGCCGGATCCTCCCCGATAAATGCCATCCGTATCGCACTGATGAGCGATTATGTTGCTGATGGGACCAGTGTTAGTAGACGGGCGGCTGATCCGGCTTGTGGAGGGTGTGCGCGGCGGGCGGCCGGGATCAGCGGGGCGGCGCGGGCGCGGCCGGGATCAGCGGGGCGCGGGGCGGCGGGGCGCGGGGCGGGGCGGCGGGGCGCGGGGCGGGGCGGGGCGGCGAGGTGCGGGCGGGGCGCAGGCGGGTCAGTGGCCGGTGAAGGTGGCTTTGCCGGGGCCGTTTTCTATGAAGCTGCGCATGCCGGTTCGCTGGTCCTCGGTGCCGAACAACGCCGCGAACTGCACCCGCTCGATCTCCAGGCCGGTGGCCAGGTCCACGTCGAGGCCGTGGTTGATGGCCTGCTTGGCGGCGCGCAGCGCGAGCGCGGGGCCGGCCGCGTAGCGCTGCACCAGGTCCCGCGCGGCGGCGTACACCGCGTCGTCCGGCGCCACCGCGTCGACCAGGCCGATGGCCTGCGCCTCGGCCGCGGGGACCATCCGCCCGGTGAAGACGATGTCCTTGGCCCGCGCCGGGCCGACCAGGCGGGGCAGCCGCTGCGTCCCGCCGGCCCCTGGGATGACGCCGAGCTGGATCTCGGGCTGGCCCAGCCGGGCCCGCTCGCCCGCGACCCGGAAGTCGGCGGCGAGCGCCAGTTCGAGGCCGCCGCCCAGGGCGTACCCGGTGATGGCGGCGACCACCGGCTTGCCGATCCCGGCGACCAGCGACAGGGCCGCCTGCAGCAGGCCGGACCAGGCCGCCGCCGCGGGGCAGCCGATCTCGGCCATCTGCCTGATGTCAGCGCCTCCCGCGAAGGCCCGCTCGCCGCCGTAGATGATCACCGCGCGGACCTCCTCGGCGGCGTCGGCCGCCTGCGCGGCCGCCGCTATCTCGGCGGTCACCTGCTCGTTCAGCGCGTTGACCGGTGGCCGGTTCAGCCGGATGGTGCCGATGCCGCCGGCGGTCTCCAGGTTGACGAACTCGCCCATGACAGCCACTCCCTATCGCAGATCGCCGTTGGTCATGCCGGCCGGCGCCTGCGGGTAGGTGACCAGGCCGAGTTCGGCGCGGCTGTCGAGCAGCGGATGGTTCGGCAGCACCCGCACCGTGTACCCGAACGGACCCGGCTGGTCCAGCGGCACCTCGCCGGAGAACCGGGCCACGGCCCCGGGCGAGGCAGCGGTGCTGTCCTGGGGGGGATCGTCCTCGGCGGCCAGCACCGCGTAGGCCGGCGCGATGATCTCGTCGGCGTCGTCCGGCCGCCCGTACACCACCTCCACCTGCACGTCGTCCTGGGTGAGCTCGCCCAGCGACACCGAGACGCGCACGGCCAGTGATGAACCGAGCGCCGAATCCAGGGCCTGGCCCAAAGACCCGGCGGCTTCGGCCTCCACGTGCTCGATCCGCACCTGCGGCCAGGCCCGCACCACCCGGCGCTTCCAGGCGGCCAGCTCCCGCGCCGGGCCGAAACCGCCGGTACCGGCCGCCTCGGCACCGGCCATCTCGGCACCGGCCAGCTCGCGCGAGGCCGCCGCGGCCGGCACGTACAGCGCCGTCACGTACTCCCGGACCATCCGCTCGGCCTGGACCTTCGGCCCGAGCGAGCGGAACGTGTGCCTGATCCGCTCCACCCAGCCCGGCGCGATCCCGTCCGCGTCCCGCTCGTAGAACAGCGGCGCCACCGACTTGCCGAGCAGCTCGTACAGCGCGGTGGCCTCGAGCGCGTCGCGGCGGCTGGCGTCGGCCACGCCGTCGGCCGACGGGATCTCCCAGCCGTTGCCGCCGTCGTACCACTCGTCCCACCAGCCGTCCCGGACCGAGACGTTGAGCCCGCCGTTCAGCGCGGCCTTCATGCCCGAGGTCCCGCACGCCTCCAGCGGCCGCAGCGGGTTGTTCAGCCACACGTCGCAGCCCTGCACCAGGGCGTGCGCCATGGCCATGTCGTAGTCGGGCAGGAACACGATCCGGCGCCGCACCTCGGGCGAGTCGCTGAACTGGACCATCTGCTGGATCAGGCCCTTGCCGCCCTCGTCGGCCGGGTGCGCCTTGCCCGCGACCACGATCTGGATCGGCTGCGCGGGGTCGTTCAGCAGCCGGCTGAGCGCGGCCGGGTCGTTCAGCATCAGCGTCAGCCGCTTGTAGGAGGGCACCCGCCGGGCGAACCCGATCGTCAGCACGTGCTCGTCGAGCACGTCGTCGATCCAGGTCAGTTCGGCGTCGGAGGCGCCCCGCTGCCGCCAGGAGGCGCGCAGCCTGCGCCGGGTCTGGTCCACCAGGCGGGCCCGCAGCCGGTGCCTGGTCTCCCACAGTTCCCCGGCCGGGGCGACGGCGGCCTGCTCCCAGTCCCAGCCGGTGCCCTGGCCGGGTGAGGTGCCGGTGAGAGACAGGATCTGCGGCGCGACCCAGGTCGGAGTGTGCACGCCGTTGGTGACCGAGCCGATGGGCACCTCGCGGGTGTCGAAGCCCGGCCACAGGCCCGCGAACATCTCCCGGCTCACCTGGCCGTGCAGCAGCGACACGCCGTTGACCCGCTGGGCCAGCCGCATGCCCATCACGGCCATGTTGAACACCTCGAGGTCGCCGCCCGGGTAGGTCTCCGCGCCGAGCGCGAGCACCCGGTCGACGGGCAGCAGCGGGTCGGCGGCGAAGTGCTCCCGGACCAGCGAGCGCTCGAACCGGTCGATGCCCGCGGGCACCGGGGTGTGCGTGGTGAACACCGTGCCGGCCCGGCTGACCTCGACCGCCTCCTCAAAGCTCAGCCCCTGCTCGGTGTACTCGCGGATGCGCTCCAGGCCGAGGAAGCCGGCGTGCCCCTCGTTGGTGTGGAACACCTCGGGCGCGGGGTGCCCGCGCAGCGCGCAGAACGCCCGGACCGCGCGCACCCCGCCGATGCCGAGCAGAAGTTCCTGGCGGAGCCGGTGGTCGCTGCCGCCGCCGTACAGCCGGTCGGTGACCTCGTGCAGGTCGGCCTCGTTCTCCTCCACGTAGGAGTCGAGCAGCAGCAGCGGGACCCGGCCGACCTGGGCCACCCAGACCTGGGCGGCCAGCCGGCGGCCGGCGGTCAGGCCCACCGTCACGTGCACCGGCGACCCGGCGGCGTCGCGGAGCAACTCCAGCGGAAGCCCGTTCGGGTCGTCGGACGGGTAGCGCTCGGCCTGCCAGCCGTCGGCGGACAGCGACTGGGTGAAGTACCCGTGCCGGTAGAGCAGCCCGACGCCGATCAGCGGCACGCCCAGGTCGCTCGCCGACTTCAGGTGGTCCCCGGCCAGGATGCCCAGGCCGCCGGAGTACTGCGGCAGCGCGGCGGTGATGCCGAACTCGGGCGAGAAGTACGCGATCGCCGCGGGACCGGACCCGGCGGGCCCGTCCGAGGCGTACCAGCGCGGCTCGGACATGTACTCCCGCAGGTCCCGCTCGGCCTCGCCGAGCCGGGCGAGGAACGCCTCGTCGGCGGCGAGCGCGGCGATCCGGGCCGACGGCAGCGCGCTGAGCATCGCGATCGGATCGCCTCCCGACGCAAGCCAGGCGACGGGGTCGATGGACGCGAACAGATCGGCGGCCGGGCGGTGCCAGGACCAGCGGAGGTTCAGCATCAGGCCGTGCATCGCGGCCAGCGGCTCGGGCAGGGTGACGCGGACGGTGAACCGGCGAATCGCTCTCACGGGCAGACCTTAATCGGTCCTGGGCCGACACGCCGAACGATTGGCTGACGCGACACCGAAAACCGACCGTCCACGATGGGAAATCCAGTTCTGATTATACCGAACGGAGTGGCTTCAACCCCGCCCGTTCGGCAATCAATAGGCTGGGGCCTGGCGCGGAAATTAACCTGTGCCCGCGCTGGCATGAAGTCAGCCCCGCTCGGTAGCGTAACCAGCGTGATTGGACGAATCCCGATCCTTGACGTGGAGCCGGCGGTGGACTGCGGGCGCCGCCCGGCGATCGCAGTGGCCGGTGAGACCTTCGAAGTCAGCGCCACGATTTTCCGTGAGGGACACGGCATCATCAACGCCGGAGTGGTGCTGCATGACCCGGACCGCAAGGCGGGCCCGCTGGTGTACATGCGCGAGCTCGCCCCGGGTACCGACCGCTGGGGCGCGGACGTGACCGTGACCGGGGAGGGCCTGTGGCGCTTCCACGTGGAGTCGTGGGGCGACCCGATCGCCAGCTGGCACCACGACGCGGCCATCAAGATCCCGGCCGGGCAGGACGTGGAGCTGATGCTCACCGAGGGGGCGCTGCTGTTCGAGCGCGCCGCCCGGCGGATCCCCCAGCGACCGGGGGCGAGCCGTCCGGCCGCGGCCCGGGCTGCGCTGCGCGAACTGATGGCAACGCTGCGCGACCGCGCGCTGACCCCGTGGGACCGGCTCGCGGCGGCCGAGGATCCCCGGGTCGCCGCGATCCTGCGGGGCTGGCCGCTGCGCGAGCACGTGACCAGGTCCGAGCCGCTGACCGTGCAGGTGGACCGGGAGCGGGCGCTGTACGGCTCGTGGTATGAGTTCTTCCCGCGCTCCGAGGGGGTCCAGGTCGACCCGATGGGCCGCCGGGCGCCGGCCTCGGGCACGCTGCGCACCGCGGCCAAGCGGCTCGACGCCATCGCCGGCATGGGCTTCGACGTGGTGTACCTGCCGCCGGTGCATCCCATCGGGACCACCTTCCGCAAGGGCCGGAACAACACGCTGACCCCGGCCGAAGGCGACCCGGGCTCGCCCTGGGCGATCGGGTCCCCGGACGGCGGGCACGACTCGATCCACCCGGACCTGGGCACCTTCGACGACTTCGACGCCTTCGTCGCGCGCACCCGCGAGCTGGGCATGGAGATCGCCCTGGACCTGGCGCTGCAGGCCTCGCCTGACCACCCGTGGGTGCAGCAGCACCCGGAGTGGTTCACCACGCGGGCGGACGGGTCCATCGCGTACGCCGAGAACCCGCCCAAGAAGTACCAGGACATCTACCCGCTGAACTTCGACAACGACCCCGAGGGCAGCTACGCCGAGGTGCTGCGCGTGATCCGGCTGTGGATGGACCACGGGGTGCGGATCTTCCGCGTCGACAACCCGCACACCAAGCCGCTGCGGTTCTGGGAGCGGCTGCTCACCGAGATCCGGGTGACCGACCCTGACGTGCTGTTCCTGGCCGAGGCGTTCACCCGCCCGGCCATGATGCACACCCTGGCCAAGGTCGGCTTCCACCAGTCCTACACGTACTTCACCTGGCGCAACGGCGCCCAGGAGCTCGAGGAGTACCTGGGCGAGCTGTCCGGTGACGCGGCCGCCTACATGCGCCCCAACTTCTTCACCAACACCCCGGACATCCTGAACGAGTACCTCCAGCACGGCGGCGTGCCCGCGTTCAAGATCCGCGCCGCGCTCGCCGCCACCTTGTCACCGACCTGGGGCATCTACTCTGGGTATGAACTGTGCGAGAACGTCCCGCTGAGGCCGGGCAGCGAGGAATACATGGATTCGGAGAAGTACCAGTACCGTCCGCGTGACTGGGAGGCCGCCGCCAGGGACGGCATCGGGATCGCGGACTACATCACCGAGCTCAACCGGATCAGGCGCGCCCACCCGGCCCTGCACCGGCTGCGCAATCTCCGCTTTCACGGCGTTGACCAGCCCGGGCTGCTGTGCTTCTCCAAGCGCGTGGATAATGTCGCTCCCACCGGAGGGAGCGATACCGTGCTGGTGGTCGTGACCCTCGACCCGTACCAGACCAGGGAAGCCACGGTCTGGCTCGACATGCCCGCGCTCGGCGTGGACCGCGAGTTCATCGTGACGGACGAGCTAACCGGCGAGTCCTACCGGTGGGGGCATGCCAACTACATCCGGCTCGACCCGGCGACCCGGCCTGCCCACGTCTTCACCGTCACACCCATCCCGTAGTACCCGCACTCAGCAGCAAGACCCAGGAGATCCTGCCGTGTCCGAACATCACGAGGCCATAGCCGACTGTTTCGACGCCGACCAGCCACGTGACCCGGAGTGGTACAAGCGCGCGGTGTTCTATGAGGTACTGGTCAGGGGCTTCCAGGACTCGACCGGCGACGGCACCGGCGACCTGCGCGGGCTGACGTCGCGGCTGGACTACCTGGAGTGGCTCGGCATCGACTGCATCTGGCTGCTGCCGATCTACGCCTCGCCGCTGCGGGACGGCGGCTACGACATCGCCGACTTCATGTCCGTGCTGCCCGAGTACGGAAACATCGGCGACTTCGTCACGTTCGTCGACGAGGCGCACAAGCGCGGCATCCGGGTCATCGCCAACCTGGTCATGAACCACACGTCCGACCAGCACCCGTGGTTCCAGGCGTCGCGCTCGGATCCGGACGGGCCGTTCGGCGACTTCTACGTGTGGTCCGACACCGACGACAAGTACTCCGGGGCCCGGGTCATCTTCGTCGACACCGAGCAGTCCAACTGGACCTTCAACCCGGTCCGCGGCCAGTACTTCTGGCACCGGTTCTTCTCCCACCAGCCGGACCTGAACTTCGAGAACCCGCGCGTGCAGGACGCGATGATCGAGGTGCTGCGGTTCTGGATGGACCTCGGCATCGACGGCTTCCGGCTGGACGCCGTGCCCTACCTGTACGAGCGGGAGGGCACGAACTGCGAGAACCTGAAGGAAACCCACGAGTACCTGAAGCGGGTCCGGGGCGAGATCGACAAGCTCTACCCGGACAAGGTGCTGCTGGCCGAGGCGAACCAGTGGCCGGCCGACGTGAGCCAGTACTTCGGCGACGCCGAGATCGGCGGCGACGAGTGCCACATGGCCTTCCACTTCCCGCTGATGCCGCGCATCTTCATGGCGGTGCGCCGGGAGCAGCGCTACCCGATCTCGGAGATCCTGGCCCAGACCCCGGCCATCCCGGCCACCTGCCAGTGGGGCATCTTCCTGCGCAACCACGACGAGCTGACGCTGGAGATGGTCACCGACGACGAGCGCGACTACATGTACTCCGAGTACGCCAGGGATCCCCGGATGAAAGCCAACATCGGGATCAGGCGGCGGCTGGCCCCGCTGCTGGAGAACGACAGGAACCAGCTCGAGCTGTTCACCGCGCTGCTGCTGTCGCTGCCCGGCTCGCCGGTGCTCTACTACGGCGACGAGATCGGCATGGGCGACAACATCTGGCTGGGCGACCGGGACGGCGTGCGGACGCCGATGCAGTGGACCCCGGATCGCAACGGCGGCTTCTCCCAGACCGACCCGCAGCGGCTCTACCTGCCGCCGATCATGGACGCGATCTACGGCTACCAGTCGCTCAACGTCGAGGCGCAGCAGCGCAA
The DNA here is from genome assembly GCA_963744575.1 of uncultured Actinomycetota bacterium. GTDB lineage: Bacteria > Actinomycetota > Actinomycetes > Streptosporangiales > Streptosporangiaceae > Palsa-504. Next base: position 24,419 of record CAVUUF010000001.1, read on the forward strand.
CGGCGGCTCGTTCCTGCAGTGGAGCCGGCGGATGATCGAGATCCGCAAGCGGCACCCGGTCTTCGGCACCGGCATCTACGAGGAGCTGACCTCCTCCAACCCGAGCGTGCTGGCCTTCGTCCGGCTGCCGTCCGCGGAGGATCCGGACACCGACGGCGCCGACCGCATCCTGTGCGTCAACAACCTGTCCAGGTTCCCGCAGCCGGTCGAGCTCGACCTGCGCCGGTTCGTCGGCGTCGAGCCGGTGGAGTGCATGGGCGGCGTGGTCTTCCCCCGGATCGGCGAGCTCACCTACCTGCTGACGCTGCCCGGGCACGGGTTCTACTGGTTCCAGCTGCCCGCCGCGAGGGGCGAGCACTCCCCCGCCCGGTCCGCCTCGTCCGAGGGCGGCGGCGTGCCCGCGGAGGGGGGCCAGCCGACCGGCATGGGGCAGCACCTGCCCGGGCCGCCGGAGAGCCACCAGCAATGACGACATCGCCCTGGCCTCGGCCCTTTCCCGGAAATCTGACGATCAAGGCCGGGGCGTGTTTGCCGGGACCAGCCACGGGGAGGTGGTAACCGCTAATGACTTTCGAAGACACACTGGCGGCATGGCTGGTCAAGCAGCGATGGTTCGCGGGCAAGGGGCGAACCGTCCATGACCTCGCGATCGTGGCCGACACCGAGATCATCCCCGGTGACCCCGGCCTGCGGCACCTGATGGTCACGGTCTCGCACGGCGCCACCTCCGACTGTTACCAGCTGCTAGTCGGCTCCCGCGCCCGGCTCCCGGCCCGGCTGCGGCACGCGCTCATCGGCAGCCACGCGGGCCTGCAGGTCTACGACGGGCTGCACGACTCGGCGCTGACCCGGGAGCTGCTCGACGCGATCGCGGCCGAGCGGACCGTCGGCACGCTGCGGTTCTGCCGGACGCCCTGGGCCGAGATTCTCGGGGGCGGACCCGGCCTGGACAGCCTGGTGCTCACCGGGGAGCAGAGCAACACCAGCCTGGTGTTCGGCGAGTCCGCCATCCTCAAGGTGTTCCGCCGGGTCAGCCCGGGGCCGAACCCCGACCTCGAGGTGGCCTCGGCGCTGGCCGAGCTCGGCTCGTCGCACATCGCCGAGCCGTACGGCTGGATCGAGACCAGGATCGACGGCGCCGCCACGGTGCTCGGCATCTTGTCCCGCTACCTGCGCGCGGCCTCGGATGGCTGGTCGCTGGCCGCGACCAGCGTGCGCGACCTGTACGCGTCCGGGGACGCCCGCGCGGCCGAGGCCGGCGGCGACTTCGCCGGCGAGGCCGAACGGCTCGGCGTGGCCACCGCGCAGGTGCACCGGGACCTGGCCGAGGCGTTCGGCCGGTCCGAGCTCGAGCCGGAGGCCGTCCGCGAGCTGGCCGAGCAGATGTACCAGCGGCTCGACCTGGCCGTCGCGGCGGTGCCCGAGCTGGCCGCCTACGCCGCCAAGATCGGCGACGCGTACTCGGACCTGGCCAAGCTGATCGAGCCGGTCCCGGCGCAGCGGGTGCACGGCGACTACCACCTGGGCCAGGTCATGCGGACCCAGACCGGCTGGGTCGTGCTCGACTTCGAGGGCGAGCCGGCCAGCCCGCTGGCCCAGCGCCGGGCCAGGTCCACGCCGCTGCGGGACGTGGCCGGCATGCTCCGCTCGTTCGAGTACGCGGCCCGGCACCAGCTGGTCACCAGCCCGGACGCGGCCATTCTCGCGCCGAAGGCGACCGAGTGGGTCCGGCGCAACGGCGACGCGTTCTGCGCCGGCTACGCCGCGGCCGGCGGCCTGGACCCGGCCGGGAACTCGGTCCTGCTCCGTGCGATGCTTCTGGACAAGGCCGTGTACGAGGTCGTCTACGAGACCAGGAACCGGCCGACCTGGGTCGCCATCCCGCTAAAGTCCATTGCCGAGTTGTGAGCCCGTCGTTACTCTCACGGATCGAGTGCCGTCATGACACAACCTGACCCCAGCCTGGGCGAGATCGAACGGATCGTCGCCGGGCAGCACCACGACCCGCATTCGGTGCTCGGCGCGCATCCCGGGCCGGACGGCATGGTCATCCGCGCGCTGCGGCCGATGGCCACGTCGGTGACCGCCGTCCTGGACGACGGCCGCAGGCTGGCCATGTCGCACGTGCACCAGGGCGTCTTCGCGGTGACGGTGCCGGACGAGAAGGTGCCCGGCTACCGGATCGCCGCGACCTACCCCGACGCCGACGCCGAGGAGGTGCGCGACGACCCGTACCGCCACCTGCCCACGCTGGGCGAGTTCGACCTGCACCTGATCGTCGAGGGCAGGCACGAGGAGCTGTGGCGGGTGCTCGGCGCGCACGTCCGCGAGGTCGGCCCGGTCAGCGGCGCGTCCTTCGCCGTCTGGGCGCCGAACGCGCACGGCGTCCGCGTCACCGGCGACTTCAACCACTGGGACGGCCGCGCCTACCCGATGCGCTCGCTCGGCGGGTCCGGCGTGTGGGAGATCTTCGTCCCCGGCGTGGCCGACGGCACCAGGTACAAGTACGCGATCTGCGGCCCGGACGGGGTGTGGCGGGACAAGGCCGACCCGCTGGCGCGGCTGGCGGAGAAGCCGCCCGCCACCGCGTCGGTGGTGTACACCTCGCAGTACACCTGGAACGACTCCGAGTGGGTCACCGCGCGGGCCGAGCGCCAGCCGGGGTACGAGCCGATGAGCACCTACGAGGTGCACCTCGGCTCGTGGCGGCCGGGCCTGTCCTACCGGGAGCTGGCCACCGAGCTGGTCGCCTACGTCACCGACCTCGGCTTCACGCACGTGGAGTTCCTGCCCGTCGCCGAGCACCCGTTCGGCGGCTCGTGGGGCTACCAGGTCACCTCGTACTACGCGCCGACGTCGCGGTTCGGCCGCCCGGACGACTTCCGTTACCTGGTCGACGCGCTGCACCAGGCCGGCATCGGCGTGCTGCTCGACTGGGTGCCCGCGCACTTCCCCCGGGACGAGTGGGCGCTGGCGCAGTTCGACGGCACCCCGCTCTACGAGCCCTCCGACCCGCGCCTGGGCTCGCACCCGGACTGGGGCACGCTCATCTTCAACTTCGGCCGCACCGAGGTGCGCAACTTCCTGGTCGCCAACGCCGTGTACTGGCTGGAGGAGTTCCACATCGACGGGCTGCGGGTGGACGCGGTGGCCTCGATGCTGTACCTGGACTACTCGCGCAAGGACGGCGAGTGGGCGCCGAACAAGTACGGCGGCCGGGAGAACCTGGAAGCCATCTCGTTCCTGCAGGAGGTCAACGCCACCTGCTACCGGCGGGTGCCCGGCATCACCATGATCGCCGAGGAGTCGACCGCGTGGCCGAGCGTCTCGCGGCCGGTGTACCTGGGCGGGCTCGGGTTCGGCTTCAAGTGGAACATGGGCTGGATGCACGACACGCTCAACTACCTGGGCCTGGACCCCATCTACCGGCAGTACCACCACAACGAGATGACGTTTTCCATGGTGTACGCGTACACGGAGAACTTTATCCTGCCGTTGTCGCACGACGAGGTGGTGCACGGGAAGGGCTCGCTGATCGGCAAGATGGCCGGTGACGAGTGGCGCCGGTTCGCCGGGCTGCGCGCGCTGCTGGCGTACATGTGGGCGCACCCGGGCAAGCAACTGCTGTTCATGGGCTCGGAGTTCGGCCAGGTGAGCGAGTGGTCCGCAGACAACGGCCTGGACTGGTGGGTGCTCGATTTCGAGATCCACCAGGGCGTGCAGCACCTGTCCAGGGACCTGAACGCGATCTACCGGCAGATCCCGGCGCTGTGGCAGCTGGACACCGTGCCGGAGGGGTTCAACTGGATCGACGCCAACGACGCCCAGGGCAACGTGCTGTCCTTCCTCCGCTTCGCCGCCGTGCCCGGCACCGTCGGCCCGGGCGCCACGGTGGCCACCCAGCCGGACAGCAAGGGCGCGATCGCGTGCATCGCCAACTTCTCCGCGCTGCCGCACCTGAAGTACCGGGTGGGCCTGCCCCAGGCGGGCCGCTGGCGCGAGGTGCTCAACACCGACGCGGCGATCTACGGCGGCAGCGGCGTCGGCAACCTCGGCAGCATCGAGGCCGTGCCGGAACCCTGGCACGGCAAGCCGGCCTCGGCCCTCATCACCGTGCCCCCCCTGGCCGTGCTCTGGCTCACCCCGGACTCCTGACCGCGTCAGCGGGTCGTGGCGATGCCGCCGTCGACCGGGATGACGGTGCCCGTTACGTAGGCCGAGCCACGGCCGCTCAGGAAGACGGCGACGCCGGCCATGTCGTCGGGGCGGCCGATGCGGCCGAGCGGGGAGGCGGCCGCGATCTCCTCGCCGCGGGCGGCCAGGGTCGCGGCCATCATCTTCGACTCGAAGGGGCCGGGGGCGACCGCGTTCACGGTGATGTGCCGCGGGCCGAGTTCGCGGGCCAGCACCCGGGTGAGCTGGTGCAGGCCGGCCTTGCTGGCCGAGTAGGAGTAGGTCTGGAACTCCGGCGGGCGCAGCCCGTCGATGCTGCCGACGTTGATCACCCGGGCCGGGTCGTCGGCGGTGCCCGCCGCCTCAAGCAGCGGCAGGAACGCCCGGGTCAGGTAGAACGGCGCCTTCAGGTTGAGGTCGAGGACCTTGTCCCAGCCGTGCGCCGGGAACTCCTCCAGGGGCGCGCCCCAGTTGGCGCCGGCGTTGTTGACCAGGATGTGGACGCCCTCCTCGGACCGCCCGACCTCCTCGGCCAGCCGCAGGCACTCCTCCTCCCTGGACAGGTCGGCGGGCAGCGACAGCACGACGCCGTAGGAGGAGAGTTCCGCCACCGCGGCGCCACCCGCCTCGGCCTTGCGCGAGCTGATGTAGACCGAGGCGCCGGCCTGCAGCAGGCCACGCGCCATCATCAGGCCGATCCCGCGGGTCCCGCCGGTGACGACGGCCACCTTGCCGGTCAGGTCGAACAGGTACACGGGACCTCCGATTCGGTCAGCTGAGGGTTCGAGGCATTCTAGGACTCCGGCTGGCCGACGGCATGGGGAGGGGAGGCTTCGCTGGCCGTAGAGGGGGAGGGTCCCGTGGCCGGGGAGGGGGTCACGGGTTCTTCCGGCGGACGCCGGGACCGCGCCGCAGCCGGTGCTGCCAGCAGGCGCTATGCCAGTGCCTGCGCTCGTCCACGCCGACGCCGACCCCGTCGGCCGGCCACGCCACCACGTGCGGGGTGCCGGGCACGATCTCCTGGTCGCAGCCGGGGCAGCGGTACGCCTTCGGCGATCCCGCGCCGGGGATGCGGCGGACCACCCAGTCGCCGTCCGGCCATGACTCGGCGCGCTCGGGCCCGGGCACGGGTTCCGGCGGGCCGGAGCGGTCGCGGCGGATCCGGCGCGGGCTCACGGCAGTTGAGCCTATGCGAAAGCGCAGCCAGTAGAGTTACCGAACGTGCGGCTTGTTATCGCCCGGTGCAGCGTCGACTACGTCGGCCGGCTCACCGCTCACCTCCCCGAGGCCCTGCGCCTGCTCATCGTCAAGGCGGACGGCTCGGTGCTCGTCCATTCCGACGGCGGCTCCTACAAGCCGCTGAACTGGATGTCGCCGCCGTGCCGGCTAACCGAGGAGCCGGGCAAGTGGTCGGTCACCGGCAAGTCAGGTGAGACTCTCCAGATCACCATCACCGAGGTGGTGAGCGATACCTCGGTCGATCTCGGCGTCGACCCGGGCCTGCGCAAGGACGGCGTCGAGGCGCACCTGCAGGAACTGCTCGCGGCCCAGCTCGGGCTGCTCGGCGAGGGCTGGCGGCTGGTCCGCCGCGAGTACCCCACCCCAATCGGCCCGGTCGACCTGATGTGCCGGAACGAGTCGGGCGAGAGCGTCGCCGTGGAAATCAAGCGGCGCGACGAGATCGACGGGTCCGATTCTACGGAAGGTGCCGCTTCGGCGAGAGGGGCCCATGTGGCGGTGGAGGTTAAGCGTGTCGCTGGCATTGACGCCGTAGAACAGTTGACTCGCTACCTTGAGCTATTGAACCGGGACTCGTTGCTACGGCCCGTCAAGGGCGTACTCGCCGCACAGTCGATCAGGCCGCAAGCCCGGACACTGGCTCAGGACCGGGGTATCCGCTGCGTGGTCCTGGATTATGACGCCATGCGCGGGATCGAGCGCGAGGGCACGCTGTTTTAGCCGGCTAACGCCGATTTTCGCGGCGGGCGGCGTGGTCACGCGCCAGATCCGACGAGGTGGGCGTTGACCGCCCGGGCTCGTTCGGCCAGGTCGGGCAGCTCGGTGACGGTCACGCCGGCGGCCCGGAGTTGCTCGGCGCCCGCGCCGTCGGTGAACAGCCGGGGCTCGCGCCAGCCGAAGACGACCCGCGGGATGCCCGCCGCGACGATGTGCTGGACGCAGGTCACCGGGCGCGACGCGCGGGCGCCGCAGGGCACTAGCGAGCTGTACAGGGTGGCGTGCCGCAGCCGCGGATCATGCCGGGCCGGGCCCGGTGACGTGCGCAGCTGGCCCGGTGCCAGCTTACGCAGCGCCACCTCCTCGGCGTGGTCGCAGTCCTCCTGCTCCCGGGAGAACCCGGTGGCCAGCACCTGGCCCTCCTCGCCGACGATGACCGCCCCGACGGAAAAGGCCGAGTCCGACGGCGGGCACAGCCGGGACAGCTCCACCGCCCAGCGCAGGAACCGGTGATCGGGGCCGCCCGGCCCGAGCAGGTAGCGCAGCAACGCGATCTCGTCCACCCGCTGGGTTTCCGCCAGGGTCATCGGGCCGTCCGGGGCCGGCCCCGGGAGGCTGAGCCGGGGAGCGGTCTTCGGGTCGGGGCCGGCCACGAAGAACGGCGCCACGGCCAGCTGAAGCTCATCCGCCAGGCCGTGCGCCAGGAAGGCGCCGAGCAGCTGGGCGCCCCCTTCGACCATCAGACGCAGTACGCCTCGTTCGGCCAGATCAGCCAGCATGAGATCGAGGGACAGCGGGTCGCCGGCGTCGATGAGCACGGCGCTGTCCCGCAGCCGCGCCCGGGCGCGGCCGAGCGCGGGGGTAGCACAGTAGACCAGGCGGAGCGCGCCGGGGGCGAAGAACCGGGCCGCCGGGTCCAGGTCGCCGGAGGCGGTCACGGTGACCCGGGCCGGGTGCGCGGGCAGGCCGCGGGCGGCCCGGCGGGCGCTGCGCCGCGGGTCCCTGATCAGCAGCCGCGGGTTGTCCCGGCGGACCGTCTGCGCGCCGACGCCGATGGCGTCGCAGCCCGCCCGCACCTCGTCCACCCGGTCCAGGTCGGCGGGCCCGGACAGGATCAGCCGCCGCGGGCTCGCGTCGTCCAGGTAGCCGTCGGCCGAGATGGCACAGGACAGCAGGACGTAGGGACGTGGCGGCACGCACCCAGCGTAGCTTCAGGGGTAGGAGCGATGCTTTACTGGTCAGCGATGCTTGAGACAATCAATCCGGCGACCGGGGAAGTGCTGGCCACCTTCCCCGTGCACGGGCGCCGCGACGTGGATGCCGCCGTGGCCCGGGCCCGCGAGGCCGCGGCGTGGTGGGCCGGGCTCGGCTGGTCCCAGCGCCGGATCCGGTTGCTGGCCTGGAAGTCGTACCTGGTCAGGTACCTGGCCCGGCTGGCCCAGCTGGTGCACGAGGAGACCGGCAAGCCGCTCGACGACGCCACGCTGGAGATCATCCTGGCCATCGTGCACATCGACTGGGCCGCCCGGCACGCCCGCCGGATGCTGCGGCCGCGCCGGGTGCGCAGCGGGCTGTTCTCGATGCACCAGGCCGCCACCGTGGAGTACCAGCCGCTCGGCGTGGTCGGCGTGATCGGGACGTGGAACTACCCGGTGTTCACCCCGGTCGGCTCGATCGCGTACGCGCTGGCGGCCGGGAACGCGGTCGTGTTCAAGCCGTCCGAGCTGACCCCGGCGACCGGGGCCTGGCTGGTCCGGTCGTTCGGCGAGGCGCTGGGCGTCTTCGGGGATGCCGAACGACCGGTACTGCAGCTGGTCACCGGCCCCGGCTCGACCGGGGAGGCGCTGGCCCGCGGCGGCGTGGCCAAGCTCGCCTTCACCGGGTCCGCGGCCACCGCGCGCAAGGTGATGGCCGCCGCCGCGGACACCCTCACCCCGGTCCTGGCCGAATGCGGCGGCAAGGACGCCATGCTGGTCAGCGCCGACGCCGACCTGGACGCGGCCGCCGACGCCGCGGCCTGGGGCGCGATGTCCAACGCCGGGCAGACCTGCATCGGGATCGAGCGCGTCTACGTGGCCGACGCGGTGTACCAGCCGTTCCTGGACCGGCTCGGGGAGCGGGTCTCGGGGCTGCGCCCGGGGATCGACGGCGAGGCCTCCTACGGTCCGATGACGCTGCCGTCGCAGCCGGAGGTCGTGGCCAAGCACGTGGCGGACGCGCTGGCCCAGGGCGGGCGCCCGGTGGTCGGCGGCCCCGATGCGGTGGCGCCGCCTTACGTGCGGCCGGTCGTGCTGACCGGCGTGCCCGAGGATTCCGCGGCGGTGACGGAAGAGACGTTCGGTCCCACCGTGACGGTGACGCCGGTGGCCGGGCTGGAGGAGGCCGTGGCGCTCGCCAACGCCGGGCGTTACGGGCTGGGGTCGGCGGTGTTCGCCCGGGATCGTTCGGCGGCCATGACGGCGGCGCGGTCGTTGCGGACCGGGATGACCTCGATCAACTCGGTGGCCGGGTTCGCGATCGTGCCAGCCCTGCCGTTCGGCGGGGTGGGCGAGTCGGGGTTCGGGCGGATCCACGGCGCCGACGGGCTGCGCGAGTTCAGCCGGCCCAAGGCCGTCACGCGGCAGCGGATGCGGCCGCTGATCAACGTCTTGTCGTTCGGCCGGACCGACCGGGACATGCGGCGGATCGTCACCCTGGTCTCGTTGCTGCACGGGCGGCTCTACCGGCCGCGTGGGGCGCAGGGGTCAAGGGGGACGCGCGGGGCTCGGGGGATGCGGGGGGCGCACGGGGCGCGCGGGTCGCGGTCGCGGGAGGCCCGCGGGTCGCGGGAGGCCCGCGGGTCGCGGGAGGCGCGCGGAGCCGGCTAACCATGGGACGACACCGGGCCGTTCGGCGCGCGGGCGCGCTGGCGGTTCCACTGCGCGCGGTGGTCGTTCCGGTGCGCGCGCTGATCGTTCCGGTGCTCGTGCTGGCGGTAACCGGGCTCGCGGTGACCGGATGCGGCGCGAGCCCCGGGGTGCCGGGTCCGCCGTCGGCTTACCTCGGCACGGTACTGGACAAGCCGGTGCCGGCTTCGGTGGCGGAGCTGCCGCTCACCACGGACTCGGGCCAGGTGACGAGCCTGGCCGCGCTGCGCGGCCAGGTGGTGGTGCTGGCGGATTTCCTTACCCTCTGCCAGGAAACGTGCCCGCTGACGACCGGGAACCTGCTGCGGATGGATCGTGCGGTCGCCGCGGCGGGGCTGGGCCGCCGGGTCCGCTTCGTGGAGCTCACCGTCGACCCGGCCCGGGACACCCCGGCCCGGCTGCGCGCCTACCGGACGCTGGTCGGGGCGCCGGCGAGCGTGTCCCTGCTCACCGGCCAGCCGGAGGTGATCGAGCGGATCTGGCAGTACTTCGGCGTGTGGTACCAACGGGTCGCCGAGGGCCGCCCGCCCGGCACGGACTGGCTGACCGGCCAGGCACTGAGCTACGACGTCAACCACGAGGATGTCCTGCTCTACCTCGATGCCAGCGGGCAGGAGCGGTTCCTGGTGGCCGGCTCGCCCAACGCCACCGGGGCTTCTATCGCACCTGCCCTGCGCCGCTTCCTCAGCGCCCAGGGCCGGGCGGACCTCAGCCACCCGGACGCGAGCACCTGGACGGCGGCCGAAGCCCTCAGTCCGATCGCCTGGCTGACCGGACGGCCGGTCCGGTCCGCCTGAGGCGCCCGGGTCAGGGCCCGACCCCGCGCGCCCGGGTCAGGCCCGGGCGACCGGCAGCCGGAGGACGACCGAGCCGGCGTGCGCGAAGTACAAGGTGATCGCCAGGCTCCGGCCAGCCGGCACGGAGGTGACCGGCTGCACCGTCAAGGTCGCGTCCGCCGGGGACGGGGCGCCGGAGAACCCGGGGACCAGCAGTGGTCCGTAGTGAAGCCACCGGCTCACCACGCCCGGCGAGGGGTTGTCGCCGTCACAGGAGGTCAGGCCCGTGAGCTCGCCGACGGCGACCCGCTGGTGATAGACCGCCACCGGGGCGCCGCCCGCGGCGATCGCCGCGTCGAGCTGATCCGAGGGCTGCCCGCTCGTGCTGACCTGCATGCTTGCGGTCAGCGTGCCCGCCGGGCCGGGCCGCAGCACGGTGGCGCTCACGGTAATGCTGCCCAGGCGGGCGGTGACCTCACCGCCGGGAGCCGGGGCCGTGCCGGTCAGCCCGGCGAGCAGCAGCCCCAGCCCGGCCACCGCCCATCCCGCGCGGTATCCGGGGCGCCCGGGCCGCATGCCCGGCGGTATGCGCAGCGGTACGCGCGGAGGTCTCATCGGGTGATCCCGGTGTGACCGAGAGAGTAGCGGCCCGGTTGCGGCCATACGCACAGCCCGTGCGGCTGCGACCCGACCGGGATCTTGGCCAGCAGGCGGCCGGTGACGGTGGAGATGACGTAAACGACGTTGTCGTAGCGCCCGGACAGCCAGAGCACCTTCCCGTCCGGGGACAGGCCGCCCATGTCCGGGCTCCCCCCGCCGGGGATCCACCAGGTGGTGACGATCTTCTTGGTCGCGAAGCTGATGACGGTCACCGAGCCGTTGCCCCGGTTGGTCACGTACAGGTAGCGGGCGTCGCGGCTCGGGTACAGGCCGTGTGCATCCGGGCCGGTCGGAATGAACGTCTCCGGCCGGAACGTCGCGGCGTCGATCAGCCACACGCCGCCATGGTTCTTGTCGGCGATGTAGAAGGTGCGCCCGGCGGGATCCAGCTTGATGTCCTGCGGCGCGGAGCCCGGCAGGTTCAGGTAGCCGGCCACCTTCAGGGTGTGCAGGTCGATCCGGACCAGACGGCCGGCGAACTCGCAGGTGGCGATCAGGTAGGCCCCGGTGGCCGCGAAGTCGATATGGTCCACCCCTGCGCAGTTGACGTGGATCCGGTGCTCGAGCGCGAACGTCTGCGGGTCACGGAAATCCAGCTCCGCGCGGGCCTCGGCGACCACGATGGCGTACCGTCCGTCGGGGGTGAAGTACAGGTTGTAGGGGTCGTCCACCGCGATGTTCGGGCCGGCCGGGCGCCCGGTGTCCGGGCTGACCGGGGTGAGGCTGTTGGCCAGGTCATTGGCCACGTACAGGGTGCGCATGTCGTAGCCGGGCACGACGTGCTGCGGGTTGAGCCCGGTGTGGTAGGTCCATAGCACCTTATAGGTGGCCGGGTTGATGACGGTTACGGTGGAACCGCCGCTGTTCGGCACGTAGATCCGGTAGGGCGTCCCGCGTACCGCCGGGCTGAGCATGTTCGCCCCGGCGGCGGCGTAGATGTTCGCCGGATCAGTCACCGGCGGCATCCCCGGCAGCGGCACCGACAGGTCCGCCACGGGGCTATCAACCGGCCAGGTCGCGGCCGCGGCTGACCCGCCCGTCGCGGCCGGATATGGGGTCGCGCTGGTGCGCGGAGCGAGGCGGGCCGGCGCGGCCGGGTTCGTGGCCAGGTGCGGCGCCCCGGCCGGCGCGGACGCGTCGGTGTCTGCGGCCGGCCGCAAGATCACGGCGATGACGACGACCACGGTCACCACGGCCAGGCACAGATAACCGACCATGGTCAATCGCCTGACCTGCCAGTCCGCCAGACGGCCCACCCTACCCATGCCGATCCCTTCTGCGGCGTCTTACCCTATCGGGCGCAGCCCGCCGCTGATAAACCGGATTCCGTTCCGGGCCGTCACGGCCAGCCGAGGGATGAGGAGCGGATGGGTTCGCCGGGTGCAGACGGGTTCGCTAGGTGCGGGCGGCTTCGCTAGGTGCGGACGCGACGGGCGGTCTGGCCGGCGAGGACCATGGCGTCGACTGGATCGGCGGGATCGACCGCGGCCAGCGGTGCCCGGCCGGCGATGAGGTCGGCGGCGCGTTCGGCGATCGCGATCGTGGGTGCGTTGGTGTTCCCCCGCGGCACGACCGGCATCACCGACGCGTCGACCACCCGCAGCCCGGTCACACCGCGGACCCGGAGGTCTGGGTCGACTACGCTGTTCCAGCGCGCCGCGCCGCCCATGGCGCAGGTTCCCACCGGGTGGTACAGGGTCACCACGCTGGACTGGACGTACTCCAGGAGTTCGGCGTCGGAACGGTTATGCGTACCCGGAGCCAGTTCACTCTTGCAGATCGCGGCCATCGGCTTGGCCGTCACGAACTCCCTGGTCATCTTCAGCCCGGCGGCCAGCGCGCGGCCGTCCCGCTCGTCGGACAGGTAGCCGGGGTCGATGGCCGGGCGGTGCCTGGGGTCGCCGCTGCGCAGCCTGATCCGGCCACGGCTCGCCACGTCGACCAGCCCGACCAGCACAGTCATGGCGCGCTGCGCGGGATCGTCCAGGCCCTGGTTCCGGTACGGCGCCGGAAGTACATGGAGCTGCAGATCCGGCGCGGGCAGCCCGGGCTCCGAGTGGGCGAAGCCGCCCGACTCCGCTACGTTGCTGGCCAGCGGACCGCGGTGGGTCAGCTGCCAGCGCAGCTGGTTGGCGTGGCCGCCCTTCTCCCACAGACCGCGCAGCCCCGGCGTCGACCAGATGACCGGCAGTGCCGGGTGGTCGCTGAGGTTCACGCCGACCCCGCGGCTGTCCGCCACCACGTCGATGCCCATCTCGATCAGGTGTTCGGCCGGGCCGATGCCGGAGAGCATCAGCAACTGGGGGCTGTTGACCGCGCCGCCGGACAGGATGACCTCGGCGTTCGCGCGGGCGGTCTGCGGCTCGCCATGGTGCAGGTAGCTCACGCCGACGGCCTGGCCGCCCTCGATGATCACCTTGGTGACAAGGGCGTCGGTGTGCACGGTGAGGTTCGGCCGGGACATGGCCGGGTGCAGGTAGGCGGTGGCGGCCGAGCACCTCTGGCCGTTCCGCTGGGTGAGCTGATACCAGCCGACGCCGTCCTGGTGCGGCCCGTTGAAGTCGCCGTTGGCCGCCGCGCCCTGCTCCTGCGCCGCCGCGATGAACGCCTCGCAGGCCTGCGACTTGTAGCGTGGGTCAGTGACGGCCAGCGGGCCGCCGGTGCCGTGGTACGGGCTCGCGCCACGGGAGTTGTCCTCGGCCCTCCTGAAGTACGGCATGAGGTCCTCGTAGCCCCAGCCGGTGCAGCCGTGCTCGTCCCGCCAGGTCTGGAAGTCGTACCGGTTGCCGCGCATGTAGACCATCGCGTTGATGCTGCTTGACCCACCAAGCACCTTGCCGCGCGGCCAGTAGATGGACCGGCCGCGCGCGCGGTGCTGCGGGACGGTCAGGTAGTTCCAGTCATAGGCGGTCTGGAACAGCCGGTTCAGCGCGGCGGGGGCGCGGATCTCGTCGGCCTTGTCGGCCGGTCCGGCCTCCAGCAGCAGGACGCTGACACCGGAATCGGCGGACAGGCGCGCCGCCAGGACGCAGCCCGCGCTTCCGGCGCCGACGATGATGTAGTCGTACAAGGCGTCTCCTATCCGGGATAAGGGGAACATTACGCGTCGGCCGGGCCCCGGCCGGCCCGCAGGCCGGCCAGGTCCGCTCACAGGTTCCCTTAGGGTGGGTCCATGTCGCGTAACCGCAGCGAAAATCCTGTCGTGCTGTCCCGCATCTACACGCGCACCGGCGACGACGGCAGCACCGCGCTGGCCGACGGCAGCCGCACCGCCAAGACCGATATGCGCCTGGCCGCCTACGCCGACGTGGAGGAGGCCAACTGCGCCATCGGCATGGCGATTACCTTCGGTAACCTCGCCGCGGACATCGCCACGCTGCTCGCCCGGGTGCAGAACGAGCTGTTCGACGTCGGTGCCGACCTGGCCAACCCGGTCACGGACACGCCGCCGCCCTACCCGCCGCTGCGGATCGACGAGGCCTACATCACCCGGCTGGAAACCGAGTGCGACTCGTACAATTCCGGGCTGCCGACGTTGCGCAGCTTCCTGCTGCCCGGCGGCACGCCCGGGGCGACGCTGCTGCACATGGCCCGGACCGTCGCCCGCCGCGCCGAGCGCAGCGCGTGGGCGGCGGGTGACGAGCACGGCGACTCGGTGAGCCCGCTGCCCGCCCGCTACCTGAACCGGCTCTCCGACCTGCTGTTCATCCTCGCCCGCCAGGCCAACGCGGGTCACGACGACGTGCTGTGGAAGCCCGGCGGCGAACGCGGCTGAGCCGGCGGCCTTCAACGCCATCCGCCGGGCCGACGTCGCCTACCTGACCTACCTCGGCATCCGGGCCTTCCGCACCGGGCGGCCAGCCGAGTCACCGTTACCGGCACGAGCGGGCCAGGGGCGTTCGGCGGCTCACAGCGGCACGCCGAGGTGGGAGCCGGGCGGAGCCGCCTCCAGCCAGGCGAGGAGGCCGGTGAGCGCCGCCTCGCCCATGGCCAGCTCGACAGACTCACCCGGATCGCGAGTACCGCCCCGACCGGGAGCGTCCCTCGGGCCGGGGGCGCCGCGGCCGCCAGCACCAGGCGTATCACCGGCACCAAGCAGACCACCCGCACCGGGAGCACCCGCACCGGGGCCACCCGGCGGCGGCCTGGGAGCGCCGGAGACCGCGGAGCTGAGCTGGCCGTCGTCCTCACCCAAGTGGCATTCCACCACGATCATGCCGGGACCCAGGGTGGCCGCCTCCGCGTCGGTGGGCAGGCGACGCGAAACCACGGCCAGGTCGCGCCGGGGAAAGACCTCGTCCGGTCGCAGCGAGAGCCCGAAGCTGCCGAACCAGCACAGCTCCTCGCGCTGGTAAGACGCCACCCCGAGGCGCCAGGACCGGCTCTCCTTGTGCAGGCCGCACTCGACCGTGCCACCGCCGCGCTCGAGCAGGAACCGGCGCGCGGCGATGCCGCCGGCCGCCAGCAGCGCGATGATCAGGAAGGCGGCGAAGAGCCAGGCCGCATCAAGCGCCAGCTCTCCGCCCACCGACGATTAAGCCTGGCCGTCTGCGGCCCGCAGGCGCGCTCTGGCGTACCTCGCCTCGGCTGGCTCCTCAGGCCCCGCACTGGCTGATTCGGAGAGCGCGGCGTCGAGTTCCCGCCGCGCCTCCTCCCGGTCCACGTCAACGCCGAGCTGCGCCTGCGCCGCCAGGACCGACACCTGGTCGTCGGCCACGGACAGGAACCCGCCGCTCACCGCCGCCCGCACCGAGGTCTCCTCGGAGAGGATCTCGACCAGGCTTCCCTCGGCCAGGATGCCGAATACCGGCGAGTGCCCGGTGAGCACGCCGATATCGCCCTCCGTGGTCTTGGCGATCACCGTCCTGGCCTCGCCGGACCACAGCTCGCGGTCCGGCACGACCAGCGCTACCCGCATGGTCACCGCTCCATCTCCCTGGCCTTCTTCTCCGCGTCCTCGATCCCGCCGACCATGTAGAACGCCTGCTCGGGCAGGTGGTCGTACTCGCCCTCGGTGACCGCCTTGAACGAGGCGATCGTCTCCTCAAGCGGCGTGAAGATGCCCTCCTGGCCGGTGAACTGCTCGGCCACGTACATCGGCTGGGACAGGAACCGCTCGATCCGCCGGGCCCGCTGCACCGTGATCTTGTCCTCTTCGCCGAGTTCGTCGACGCCGAGGATGGCGATGATGTCCTGCAGCTCCCGGTACCGCTGCAGGATCCGCTGCACCTCGCGGGCCACGTCGTAGTGCTCCTGGCCGATGTATCTGGCGTCCAGGATCCGTGACGTGGAGTCCAGCGGGTCGACGGCCGGGTAGATCCCCTTCTCGGTGATCTCGCGAGACAGCGTGGTTGTCGCGTCCAGGTGCGCGAAGACAGTGTGCGGCGCGGGGTCGGTGATGTCGTCCGCGGGCACGTAGATGGCCTGCATGGAGGTGATCGAGTGGCCGCGGGTCGAGGTGATCCGCTCCTGCAGCTGGCCCATCTCGTCGGCCAGCGTCGGCTGGTAGCCCACCGCCGAGGGCATCCGGCCAAGCAGAGTGGACACCTCCGAGCCAGCCTGGGTGAAGCGGAAGATGTTGTCGATAAACAGCAGCACGTCCTGCCCCTGCACGTCGCGGAAGTACTCGGCCATGGTCAGCGCGGACAGGCCGACCCGCAGCCGGGTGCCCGGCGGCTCGTCCATCTGGCCGAACACCAGCGCGGTGTCCCGGATGACGCCGGACTCGGTCATCTCCAGGAACAGGTCGTTGCCCTCGCGGGTCCGCTCGCCCACCCCGGCGAAGACCGAGACACCGCCGAAGTTCTGGGCCACCCGGCGGATCATCTCCTGGATCAGCACGGTCTTGCCGACGCCGGCCCCGCCGAACAGCCCGATCTTCCCGCCCCGTACGTACGGGGTGAGCAGGTCGATGACCTTGATGCCGGTGGTGAACATTTCGGTCCTCGGCTCGAGCTGGTCAAGCGCCGGGGCGTCTCGGTGGATCGGCCACCGCTCGGTGACCTCGAGCGAGGAGATGGGTACGTCGAGCGTCTCGCCCAGGGCGTTGAACACGTGCCCCTTGGTCACGTCGCCCACCGGCACCTCGATGGGCGCGCCGGTGTTGACCACCTCGGCCCCGCGCACCAGGCCGTCGGTGGGCTGCATGGAGATGGTGCGCACCACGTTGTCGCCGATGTGCTGCTCGACTTCCAGCGTGAGCATCCGGGTGTCGTCGCCGACGCGTGAGTCCACGTGCAGCGCGTAGTAGATCTCCGGCATCTGGTCAGCCGGGAACTCTACGTCGACGACGGGGCCGATGACCCGTGCGACACGGCCGGTGCTCGCGACGGCTTCGCCGCTGTCGGGTGTTTTCTCATCGGTCGCGGTCATGTCCCTCACTCACTCCCTGCGGTTGCCTCGGCGAGCGCGTTGGCGCCGCCGACGATCTCGCTGATTTCCTGGGTGATCTGCGCCTGCCGGGCATTGTTCGCCTCGCGGGTCAGCGACTCGAGCAGGTCGTTCGCGTTGTCGGTGGCCGCCTTCATGGCCCGGCGGCGGGACGCCAGCTCGGACGCCGCGGCCTCCAGCATCGCATAGAAGATTCGGCTCGCCACGTACTGCGGCATCAGCGCGTCGAGCACCTCTTCTGGCCCTGGCTCGAATTCGTACTGGGGTAGCGGCCCTGACGGGTGCTCCTCTTCGGTCTCCTCGATCTGCAGCGGCAGCAGCCTGCGGACCTCGGGCCGCTGGGTCAGCATGGAGACGAACCCGGTGCAGACCAAGTGAATCTCGTCCACGCCGTCGTCGGCCTTGAACGCCTCGAGCAGCGCGGCCGAGATCTCCTGGGCGTTCCGGTACCTCGGCGCGGCGGAAAAGCCGCTCCAGGAGTTTTCCAGGTCGAGCTCGCGGAACCGGTGCCAGCCGATGCCCTTGCGGCCAGCCACATACAGCACGGGCTCGACCCCGCGGTCGGCCAGCAGCTGGCGCAGCCGGGCCGACTCACGCAGCACGTTCGCGTTGTAGGCGCCGGCGAATCCCTGGTCGCTGGTCAGGATCAGCACCGCGGCCCGGATCGGGTTCTCCGGCTCCTGGGTGAACGGATGGGTGACGTTGGTCGAGCGGCTGATCACCGCCTCCACGGCGCGGGTGAGCTCGCGCGCGTACGGCTCGGCCGCGCGCATCTGCTGCTGCGCCCGGACGATCCGCGACGATGCGATCAGCTCCTGGGCGCGGGTGATCTTACCGATGGACTGCACCGAGGCGATCCGCCGCCGGACCAGGCGAAGCTGTGCGGCCATGGGCTAGCTCTTCTCGGCCGGCTCGGGCTGGCGGCGGCGGGCAATCTTCTCCTGGTCCTCCTCGCCGAGCGACTCGGCCTGCTCGTCCTCACCGCTCAGCAGCTCGCCGGAGCTGGTCTCGAAGTTCTGGCGGAACTCCTCGACCGCGTCCTTGAGCGCGGTGACGGTCTCCTCGGGCAGGTCGAGTGATTCCCTGATCGCCTGAAGGATGCCGCCATGCTGCCGCCGCAGGAAGTCGAGGAACTCGCTCTCGAACCGGCCGACGTCCTCGGCCGGCACGTCGTCGAGGTGCCCACCGGTGCCCGCCCAGATCGAGACGACCTGCTCCTCGACCGGGAACGGCGAATACTGCGGCTGCTTGAGCAGCTCGACCAGCCGCGCGCCGCGGTCGAGCTGGGCTCGGGAGGCGGCGTCGAGGTCGGATGCGAACGCCGCGAACGCCTCCAGGTCGCGATACTGTGACAGGGCGAGCCGCAGCGTGCCCGCGACCTTCTTCATCGCCCGGACCTGCGCGTTGCCACCGACCCTGGACACCGACCGGCCCACGTTGATGGCCGGCCGGATGCCGGAGTTGAACAGGTCGGTCTCCAGGAAGATCTGCCCGTCGGTGATCGAGATGACGTTCGTGGGGATGTAGGCGGAGATGTCGTTGGCCTTGGTCTCGACGATCGGCAGCCCGGTCAGCGACCCGCCGCCGAGGTCGTCGGACAGCTTAGCGCACCGCTCAAGCAGCCGGGAGTGCAGGTAGAACACGTCGCCCGGATACGCCTCGCGGCCCGGCGGCCGGCGCAGCAGCAGCGAGATGGCCCGGTACGCGTCGGCCTGCTTGGACAGGTCGTCGAAGACGATCAGCACGTGCTTGCCCTGGTACATCCAGTGCTGCCCGATGGCCGAGCCGGTGTACGGCGCGATGTACTTGTAACCCGACGGGTCGGAGGCGGGGGCAGCCACGATCGTGGTGTACTCCATGGCGCCCGCGTCTTCCAGCGACTGGCGCACCTGGGCGATGGTGGAGCCCTTCTGGCCGATCGCGACGTAGATGCAGCGCACTTGGCGCTTTTCGTCACCCGACTCCCAGTTCGCCTTCTGGTTGATGATCGCGTCGATGGCGATGGCGCTCTTGCCGGTCTGCCGGTCGCCGATGATCAGCTGCCGCTGGCCCCGGCCGATCGCGGTCATCGCGTCGATGGCCTTGATGCCGGTCTGCAGCGGCTCCTTCACCGGCTGGCGCTGCACCACCGACGGCGCCTGCGTCTCCAGCGGGCGGAGTTCGGTGTCCTCGATCGGGCCCTGGCCGTCCAGCGGCTCGCCCAGCGGGCCGACCACACGGCCGAGGAAGCTGTCGCCGACCGGCACGGACAGCACCTCGCCGGTGCGGCGGACCTGCTGGCCCTCCTGGATCTCGTTGAACTCGCCGAGGATGACCACGCCGATCTCGCGCACGTCCAGGTTGAGCGCCAGGCCCCGGACGCCGTTCTCGAACTCGAGGAGCTCGTTGGCCATGGCAGAGGGCAGGCCCTCGACCCGCGCGATGCCGTCCCCGCATTCGATTACGGTGCCTATCTCTTCCCGCGAGGCACCTTCTGGCTCGTATTCCTGGACAAAACGCGCCAGCGCGTCCCGGATTTCCTCCGGCCGGATCGTCAGCTCAGCCATTGTCCTCTATGTCTTTCCTTGCGGTTCTTCCGGGCTTCGGTGGTGTCGCGGCGGCCATCTCAGCCTGCCAGCTTGCGCCGGACGGCGGCCAGTCGGCTGGCTGCGGTCGCGTCAATAAGCTCATCCCCGATCTGGACGGAAATACCACCCACGACCGAGGGGTCAATCACGAGGTTCAGGTGAACGGGATGGCCGTAGGAGTCGGCCAGCGCGCCGGCGAGCCGCCTGCGCTGGGCCGCGGACAGCTCGACCGCCGTGCGCACCACCGCGATCAGCTGCTGCCGCCGCCGCGCCGCGATGCTGGCGCAGGTGTCCAGACCCACGGTCAGCGGGCGTCCGCGCGGATGCATCACCATCTGGCTGATCAGGCGCAGGGTCACCGGGGTCACCTTGTCCGTGAGCAGGGCGTCGAGCAGGCCTTGCTTGCGGTCCGCGGGCAGCGTGGTGCTGTCCAGCGCGGCCCGCAGGTCCGGCCGCGCGGCGACCACGCGGCCGAACCTGAACAGCCCGTCCTCCAGGTCGTCCAGGGTGTTGTCCGCGTCCGCGGCGAGCACTATCGCCTCGATGGCGAGCTCCTCGATGGCGTCCGTCATGTCGCCCGAGGTGGCCCAGCGGCCTTCGGCGGCCGCCACTACGAGCCCCTCGGTGCGCCGGGTCACCTTGCCGCGCAGCAGCGCGGAGGCCACCGCCCCCTTCTCCGCCGCGGACTTGCCCGGATCGGACAGCGCCCGGCGCAGGCCATGCTCGGTGTCGAGCAGCCCGACCACGGCGAACAGCTCGTCGCCGAGCCTGCTGGCTACGGTGGCGCTGGTGATGTTCTCGGCCGTCAGCCTCTCGGTGAGGTCGGCGAACGACGCCCTGCTCGCACCGCGCACGCTCATCGCCTCCCCGGTGTTACGGCAAAGATTTGGCCCGAACGGGCTGGGTTGACCGCCCCGGTAGCGGTGCCCTGCTGGCTCCGGCGGGACGACCCCCCGGGTACCCCCCGGCGTGCGCGGTGCTGGCTCCGGCGGGACGACCCCCCTGGTACCCCCCGGACTACCCTGCTCACTGGCTGGACACCTCGAGCTCGGACAGGAACCGGTCTACCATCCGGCTCTGCCGCGCCTCATCGGTCAGCGACTCGCCCACGACCCGGCTGGCCAGCTCGACCGCCATCGTCCCGACCTCGGCCCGCAGCGCCGTCAGCGCCTGCTGCCGCTCGCTCTCGATCTGGGCCTGGGCCGACTCGGTGATCCGGCGCGCCTCCGCCTGGGCCTGCTCGCGCATCTCGGCGATGATCTGCGCGCCCTGCTCCCTGGCCTCCTCGCGCAGCCGGGCGGCTTCGTGCCTGGCCTCGGCCAGCTGCTCCCGGTACTGGTCGAGCAGCTGCTTGGCCTCGGTCTGCGCCTCCTCGGAGCGGGCCAGGCCGCCCTCGATCAGCTCGGTCCGCTCGGACAGCGTCTGCAGGATCCTCGGCATCAGCACCTTGAACAGGATGCCGAACACGACGGCGAACGCGATCAGCCCGAGTATGAACTCCGGCCAGGTCGGGATCAGCGGGTTCTGCGACGTCTCCGCGGCTAGATGCACCATGGCGCGGTCACCTCCGGCGGATCAGTAGTGGAAGATGAACGGGGCCACGAGGCCGATCAGCGCGAGCGCCTCGGTCAGCGAGAACCCGATCCACATGTACAGCGAGATGCGGCCGGTGGCCTCCGGCTGGCGGGCCATGGCCTCGATCGCGTGACCGAAGACCAGGCCGATGCCGATGCCCGGGCCGATGGCCGCGAGGCCGTAGCCGATGGCGCCGGCGTTGATGCTCAACGTGGTACCGGTGGCAGCGAGATTGACGGCAAGTGACATGAATCAGTCCTTTACGTGTCGTACCGGCGGCTCGTCCCGCCGGAAGGGGTCGTAGGTACGGCGGGTCAATGTGCCGCCTCCAGCGAGCTGGCGAGGTAGACGGCGGTCAGCGTGGTGAAGATGAATGCCTGGAGCAGGTCAATCAGCAGCTCGAGCCCGAAGACGAAGAACATCATCGCGAACGAGCCGGCCGCGAAAAGCAGCCCGATGGACAGGCTGGCCAGGTACCAGGTCGCGAGCGTGAAGATCAGCAGCAGCAGGTGGCCGGCGAACATGTTCGCGAACAGCCGGACGCCCAGGGTGAACGGCTGGACGATGAAGAACCGGGCCAGCTCGATCGGGATCAGGATGATCAGGACCGGCTTGGGCACGTCCCACGGGATCATGTTCTTGATGTAGCCGGGGAAGCCCTGATGCCTGAACCCCAGGTACAGGTAGAGGAAGTAGACGACGAACACGAGCGGCCAGACGAAGCCGATCCGGGACATGGCCGGGAACTGGAAGAGCGGGATCAGCTCCATCAGGTTCATCAGCCAGATGTAGAAGAACAGCGACGTCAGGAACGGCAGGTAGGAGTCGCCCTTCTTGCCCAGCGAGGGCCGCAGGATCTGGTCGCGCACCAGCAGGATGCCGATCTCGCCGATGTTCTGCGCGCCGCGCGGGACCAGCTTCGGCTTGGCGAAAGCCGCCCAGAAGAACACGATCACCGCCAGCGCGCAGATCACGGCGATCAGCATCGGCTTGGTGAAGTGGAAAGAGCCGATGCTGAACAGCGGCTTGTACTCGAAGCTCTGCAGCCCGGGCGAGGGGAATCCGCACCCGCTGAAGATGTGGCAGCCGCCACCCGCCAGCACCCGAACGTCACCGGTCACCGGTCATCTCCTTCCGCGCTGCCTCGGGGCTGGGTCGCCGCTCCCTGCTTGCCGTAGCGGTAAATGACGAAGCCGATCGAGATGGCCAGGCCCGCCAGCATGCCGATGGGGAAGAGCAGCGAGACGTGGACGGCCTTGCCGACCAGCCAGCCGATGGCGCCGTAGGCGAGCATCCCGGCGATCAGGTAGCCGAACACCGTCCAGCCGACATCCAGGCCCTTGGCCCGGTTCTCGGCCGCCGCATCCCGCGCGGCACCGAACTTGGTGACAGTCCCGTTGCCCTTACCGCTCATCTAACCGCCTCGGCGCTTCCGGCTCGACGTACAGCATCTTGAGCTTCATTGTCGTGATGACCTGCGTCGCGCTCCACACCAGGATGCAACCGATGGCGACGAAACCGACGGTCCTGGTGCTGAACGCGGTCGTCCCGTCCAGGGCGGACACGATGACGGCCAGGGCCACGATCTTGACCAGGTACGTGACCATCGCGGCCACCATCATGGCCTGCGGGCTGACCCGCGCGGCCCGGCCCACCACCAGCACGCTGATGCCGAAGAACACGGTGACGATGGCCACCCCGACCAGCGCGCCGATCAGGCCCTTGGCGCCGACCAGAGCGGCGCTCACGGCGACCATGACCGCGGCCGCGACGGCGGTCAGCGCTCCTGCGCGCCGAACGATGATGGCGTACTTCGCCAGCATTACAAGGCTCCTGAGGGTTCGACAGCAACACTGCTGGCACGGGAGAATGTCCCGCGTGCGGTGCAGGAGCCGGTTGCCGCGCCGCTCTCGCAGTGCGGGTTTCCGGTCAGGTTTAGGAAAGGTATCACGGGCCTCTCATTAGCCGTAGAGGGGCTGCTCGTGAAACATATCACAAAGTCCTTGACTCTGTTTTTACCTGATCGCTGACAATTTATGACCAACTCCGGGCGCCTGGCCTGGCGGGCGCCGTCCCCGGCCCGGACGCCGGCGCCCTCCGCTCGCCGCCGACTCGACGGCCAGGAGTCAGGTAAACCGCCCGTAAGCGGATATTTTGCCGGGATTTCGGCGCGGCGATGGGTTCGTCAGCGGGCCGACAGCGTCCGAGGTCCAGAAGGTCAAGAGAAGGTAAAGAACGGGTATGGGTGGCACTACCAGAGTGCTACCTGGGCTCTGGCCGGAGGGATGGGGCGCGGCGGCCCTGAGGGAACCTGACCGGGGATAACGGCTGGCTGGCGGACTAATCCTGACCGGAGAACGGGTCCGGGGCGGAGAACGGGTCCGGGGCGGGGAACGGGCTCCTGGGCGGGGAACGGGTCCTGGGCGGGGAACGGGTCCTGGGCGGGGAACGGGTCCTGGGCGGGGAACGGGCTCTGGGCGGGGAACGGGTCCTGGGCGGGGAACGGGTCCTGGGCGGGGAACGGGCTCTGGGCGGGGAACGGGCTCTGGGCGGGGAAGGGGTGGATGCCGGGCAGACGGCCGGCCCGGGGCAGCGGGCCGGCCGGGAGCGGCCTGCCTGCCGGGTACGCGTCGCCGGTGAAGGGGCTCGCCTCGCGGAACGGGCCGGGGCCCAGGGGGTCGCCGCCCTGGGGGGCGGCGTTCCCGGAGCGGCGTTCCCGGAGACGGCGTTCCCGGAGACGGCTTCCCGGGGGTATCCGGGCGCGCTGCCCCGCCCGTTCGGCATCACGCCATTGACGGCGGGGATCGCGGCGGCCGGGGTGCCGGGCACGGTCCGGTGCCTGGCCTTGGTCCGCCAGGGGCGCAGCTGGGGCATGGTGGCCGGCAGCAGGGCGAACAGCGCGGCCAGGGTGGCGGCGGCGAACACGACCGAGGGGCTGCGCACGATCGACAGCGAGACCACGGTGACCGAGAACAGGGCCGCCCACAGGTACAAGAGCAGCACGCTCTGCCGGTAGGAATGGCCGATGTTGAGCAGCCGGTGGTGCAGGTGCTGGCGGTCGGCGGCCATCAGCGGCTTGCCCGCCCGGGCCCGCCGGACGACCGCGAACATCAGGTCCGCGTACGGGATGATGAAGATCGCGGCCGGCACGAGCAGCGGGAGGAAAGTCGGGAACCGGTCCAGGGTGTTGGTGTGCGCGTAGTTGACCAGCAGCGCCGGGACGGCCGAATTGGTGCTCGAGATCGGCCCGTAGGCGAGCAGCAGGCCGAGCAGCATCGCGCCGATGTCGCCCATGAAGATCCGCGCCGGATAGAAGTTGTGCGGCAGGAAGCCGAGGCACACGCCGGCCAGCAGCGCGGACGCCACCCCGGGCAGCGACTGCGAGGTGGTGCCGATCGCCCGGTTGAGCGCGTACGAGTAGACCAGGAACGACAGCGCGGCCACGGCCACGATGCCGGCCGCGAGCCCGTCCAGGCCGTCGATGAAGTTGATCGCGTTGATGGTGACCACGACGATCAGGATGGTCAGCGTCACGCTCAGGTCCGGCTCGAGCGAGAACAGGCCGCCGTTCGGCGTCGGCAGCCAGGGCAGCGCCTGGCCGCTCCACACCACGATGCCGCCCACCGCCACCTGGCCGGCCAGCTTGCTGATCGCGTTGAGCCCCCACCGGTCGTCGACGAAGCCCATCACCACGATCAGGCCGCCCGCGAGCAGCAACCCGGACTCGGCCCGCGAGGGGCTCTGGAAGGGATCCTGCAGGTAAGACAGCCTGGTGGCGATCAGCAGCCCGGCCACCAGCCCGCCGTACATGGCCAGCCCGCCGAGCAGCGGGGTCGGCGTGGTGTGGATATCCCGGGCCCGCGGCCCGTGTATCGCGCGGGTGAGCACCGCGACCCGCCGCACCAGCGGGGTCAGCAGGTAGGTCACCGCCGCGGCGACCAGCAGGACCAGGACGTAGTCACGCATGCCGCGTCAGCCGGCCTGGGTCTGATCCGGTTTCATCAGTGCCACTTTATGGCACCGGCTACGCTCCGGCAGGCGGCTCACCGGTGGTGGGGTCGATTGGAGCCGCCGATCCCTGCATGGGATGCGGCGCCGCGGGCTTGACGTCGGCGTCCGGCGCCGTCAGGTGCTCGTCGCCGGCGATAATCGAGGCCACCGCGCGCAGCCGGTCCACGCTGATCGCGCCGGCCCGGAGCACCTTCGGTATGGACCCGGTCAGGTCGAGGATGGTCGACGGGACGTTGTCGGCGCACGGGCCGCCGTCCAGGTAGACCGAGACGGCCTCGCCGAGCTGTTGCTCCGCCTCGCCCGCGGTGACGGCCGCGGGCTGGCCGTGCCGGTTGGCGCTGGATACCGCCAGCGGCCCGGTCTGCTTGAGCACATCGAGGGCGACCGCGTGCAGCGGCATCCGCAGCGCCACCGTGCCCTTAGTGTCGCCCAGATCCCACAGCAGCGTCGGGCTGGCGCGGAAGACCAGAGTGAGGGCGCCCGGCCAGAACTCCTCGATCAGGTCCTGCCCGAACGCGCCGAGGTCGTCCACCAGCGCCGCCGCGGCGCGCGCGGTGCCGACCAGCACGGGCGGCGGCATGTTCCGGCCCCGGCCCTTGGCCGCCAGCATGGTGGTGACCGCCGCCGGGATGAACGCGTCCGCGCCGATGCCGTACACCGTGTCGGTCGGCAGCACGATCAGTTCGCCGCCGCGGGCCGCCGTAACCGCGGCGTCGATGCCGGCGGTCCGGGTTTGCCGATCCCGGCAGTCATAGCGCATGGTCATCTGGGTTCCTCAGGCTCCCTCGCCCGGCCAGGCGGCGGTGACGAAGCGGTCACGGCCGGCCAGATCCTTGTTGTTACGGGTGTCCCGCCAGCCGGATTCTTCGGGGAACACCCAGTACACCGCCGCTCCCTGCGGCGCCCCGTGCTCGACGGCGACGAGACCGCCGGGGCGGAGCAGCCGCCGGGCCGCGCGTTCCACCGTCTTGATAGCGTCGAGCCCATTCGTTCCGCTCCATAGGGCCGCGGGCGGATCGTACTCGCCGACCTCGGGCTCCACGTAGGCCCCCACCGGGATGTACGGCGGGTTGCTGATCACGAGGTCAACCGTACCGTCGAGGTCGCGCAGCGCGGCGCCGAAGTCGCCCGGGTGCAGCATGACCCGCCCCGCCGTGTACGGGGCGCTGGCCACGTAGCGGGTGATGTTGCGTTCGGCCCAGGCCCGGGCGAGCGGATCGGCCTCCACCGCGTGCACCCTGGCCCGCGGCACTTCCTGGGCGATGGCCAGCGCAATCGCGCCCGAGCCGGCACCCAGGTCGGCGACCACCGGCGCGGCGACGTCCATCTCGCGCAGCCGGTCGATGGCCCAGCCGGTCATCACCTCGGTTTCCGGGCGCGGCACGAACACGCCCGGGCCCACGTCGAGCTCGAGGTAACGGAAATGCGCCCGGCCGGTGATGTGCTGGAGCGGCTCGCGCGCCGCGCGGCGGGCGATTTCGGCCCAGAACCGCGCGTCGAAGTCGGCGTCCGGGACCGTGTGCAGCTCGCCCCGCCTGACGTGGTGCACGCTGGCCGCGATGAGCTCGGCGTCCGCCCGGGGCGATTCCACCCCGGCCTCGGCCAGCCGCAGCGCGGCCAGCGCGACCTCGTCAAGCAGCAGGCTCATCATCACCGGTACCGACCAGCTTCGCGGCCAGGTCGGCGGCCGCGAGCGCGTCTATCACCGCGTCCAGCTCACCGTCGATGACCTGGTCCAGGTTGTAGGCCTTGTAGCCCACCCGGTGATCGGAGATGCGGTTCTCCGGGAAGTTGTAGGTGCGGACGCGCTCCGACCGGTCCACCGTGCGCACCTGGCTGCGGCGTTCGGCGCTCGCCTTGGCGTCGGCTTCGGCCTCGGCCTGCGCGAGCAGCCGGGCGCGGAGCACCCGCAGCGCCTGCTCCTTGTTCTGCAGCTGGCTCTTCTCGTTCTGGCAGGACACGACGATGCCGGTGGGCAGGTGGGTGATCCGCACAGCCGAGTCGGTGGTGTTCACGCTCTGCCCGCCGGGGCCCGAGGACCGGAACACGTCGACCTTGAGGTCGTTGTCGTTGACCTGGACCTCGACCGGGTCGGCCTCGGGCGCGACGAGCACGCCGGCCGCGGAAGTGTGGATGCGGCCCTGGGATTCGGTCACCGGCACCCGCTGCACGCGGTGCACGCCGCCCTCGTACTTCAGCCGGGACCAGGCGCCGTCGGCGCCCTTGCCCTTTCCCTTGACCGCGACCGTGGCGTCCTTGATCCCGCCCAGGCCGGTCACGGTGGAGTCGAGGATCTCGGTCCTCCAGCCGCGCCGCTCGGCGTAACGCTGGTACATCCGCAGCAGGTCGCCGGCGAACAGCGCGGACTCCTCGCCGCCCTCGCCCGCCTTGACCTCCAGGATGATGTCGCGATCGTCGTTCGGATCCCGCGGCACGAGCAACTGGCGCAGCTGGGCCTCGAGGTCCTCACGGTGGGCGGCGAGCTGTTCGGCCTCGGCGGCGAACGAGGAGTCTTCCCGGGCGAGCTCGCGGGCCGTCTCCTCGTCCGCCGAGGTCCGCTGCCACTCCCGGTAGGCGTGCACGATCGGCGTCAGTTCGGCGTAGCGACGGCCGAGCGTGCGCGCCTTCTCCTGGTCGGCGTGCACGCCCGGATCAGCGAGGGCATGCTCGAGTTGGGCGTGCTCGCTGACCAGATCGCTAACCCGGTCGAACACCGGTCTTTCCTTTCGATGCTGTTTCGCTGTGTTCCTGGGCCGTCCGCTGTGTTCCTGGCCGCCCCGGAGCGGTACGCCCGGCTGCTCGGGGTCGGCATCCGCGCGCAGCATGTCCCGGGCGTTCTCGGGTGTCGTGGATCGCGGCCCGGAGTCCGGGTCCGGGGTCCGGGGGCCGGGTCCGGGGTCCGAATGGGCAAGGCCCGACCCGGGCTGGCGCCCTGGGTCAGGCCTTGGGGTTACTTCTTGCCGGAGCTCTTGGTCGAGGGGTTCTTGCCGAACCTCTTCTCGAACCTCGCGACGCGGCCACCGGTGTCGAGGATCTTCTGCTTGCCCGTGTAGAACGGGTGGCAGTTCGAGCAGACCTCGACGTGGATCGTGCCGTTCGGCGCGGTGCTCCGCGTGGTGAACGTGTTCCCGCAGCCACAGGTCACCGTGGTGACGTTGTACTGGGGGTGAATGTCTGCCTTCATGTGACAACTCCTGCCTCGAGCGGTCGCCGGGTCGCCTTAACGGGGTCTCGGGGTCGCCCCCGAAGCCGGAACGGCGTGAACCGGTACCGCGTGATTGCGGCTTTCTAGTGTGCCAGACGGTGGAACCAGTTTTCCCCGCCTGGCATTCCCGCGGGCCGGGCTGGCACGGTAGATGCCGTGAAAGCCCGGCCCGTTCGGCCAAATCCGGTTAAGAACCGAGCGTGGTCTTCTGCACCTGGAGCAGGAACTCGGCGTTGCTCTTGGTCTTGCGCATCTGCTCCATGAGCAGCTCAAGCGCCTGCTGCGGCTCAAGCGCGTGCAGCACCCGGCGCAGCTGCCAGATGATCTTGAGCTCCTCGGGCGCGAGC
Organism: uncultured Actinomycetota bacterium; assembly: GCA_963744575.1. Taxonomy (GTDB): domain Bacteria; phylum Actinomycetota; class Actinomycetes; order Streptosporangiales; family Streptosporangiaceae; genus Palsa-504. Next base: position 52,985 of record CAVUUF010000001.1, read on the forward strand.
AGGATCTCCTCCTTGCGGGTTCCGGACGCGTCCACGTCGACCGCCGGGAAGAGCCGCTTCTCGGCCAGCTCGCGGCGCAGCCGCAGCTCCATGTTGCCGGTGCCCTTGAACTCTTCGAAAATGACCTCGTCCATCCGGGAGCCGGTTTCGATCAGGGCTGCCGCCAGGATGGTCAGCGAGCCGCCATGCTCGATGTTGCGGGCCGCGCCGAAGAACCGCTTGGGCGGGTACAGCGCGGTGGAGTCCACGCCGCCGGACAGGATGCGGCCGCTGGCGGGCGCCGAGTTGTTGTAGGCACGCCCCAGCCTGGTCATGTTGTCGAGCAGTACCACCACGTCGTGGCCCAGCTCCACCAGCCGCTTCGCGCGCTCGATGGCCAGCTCGGCCACGGTGGTGTGGTCGTCGGCCGGGTGGTCGAACGTGGAGTGGATGACCTCGCCCTTCACGGTGCGCTGCATGTCGGTGACCTCCTCCGGCCGCTCGTCGACGAGGACGACCATGAGGTGGCACTCCGGGTTGTTCTTGGTGATGGCGTTGGCGATCGCCTGCAGGATCATCGTCTTGCCCGCCTTGGGCGGCGACACGATCAGGCCGCGCTGGCCCTTGCCGATCGGCGCGATCAGGTCGATGATCCGGGTGGTCATGTTGCCAGGATCGTTCTCCAGGCGGAGCCTCTCCTGCGGGTACAGCGGAACCAGCTTGGAGAATTCCGGCCTGGACGACGACTGCTCGGGGTCGAGCCCGTTGACCTTGTCCAGTCGGACCAGGGCGTTGAACTTCTCCCGGCGTTCGCCCTCACGCGGCTGCCGGACCGCGCCCTCGATGACATCGCCCTTCCGCAGGCCGTGCTTGCGCACCTGGGAGAGTGAGACGTACACGTCGTTCGGCCCCGGCAGGTAGCCGGTGGTGCGGACGAAGGCGTAACCCTGCGAATCGAGCACGTCGAGGATGCCGGCGATCGGGATGAGCACGTCATCCTCGCTGATCACGGGCTCCGGGTCGGCCTGGCGGTCGCGGCGGCGGTTCCGGTTCCTGAACCGGTCGCGGCTGCGGCGCCGTCCGTCGCCGCCGTCCTCGTACTGGTCGCCCGCGGATCCGCGGCTGGCCGCCATCGGCTCCCGCTCGCGGCCGCCCTGGTCCCGGCCGCCCTGGTCCCGGCCGCCCTGGTCCCGGCCGCCGTTGCCGTCGCGCCCGCCCTGTTCGCGCCCGCCCTGGTCGCCGCGGTTCTGATCGCGGCCGGACTGGTCACCGCGGTTCTGGTCGCGGCCGGACTGGTCACGGCCCGACTGGTCGCGGCCGCGCGACGGCTGGTCGTCACGGCGGCCGTTCCGGCGCCGACGGTCGCCGCGCTGGGTTTCGCCCGGGGCAGCCTCGCCGGCCGGCTGGCTTTCCTCCCGCGCGGCCGGCTCCGGGGTGGGCGACCCCGCGGCTCCGGCCTGCGGTGCCTGGGCCTGCTGGGCCCCGCTCGGCTGGGCGGCGTTGGCCTCGGCCGCGCTGGGCTGGGCCGGGCTCGCCTGGGCCGGGCCGCTCGGCCGTTCGGTCACGGCCGCCTGGTCGAAGCTGAGCTGCTGTCCGGACCCCTTGGCTCCGTCCGCGCCGATCCCGCCCCGGGCGCTGGCGCCAAGTCCGGCCGGGGCGCCGGCGCCGATGCCGGGCTGCGTACGTGTGTCTGGTTCCATAGCGTCCTGCTTCCGCAGGCGAGTCGAGTCAGCTCCCGCGGACGCGACACGCTGGTCCGAGCCCTTCTTTGCGGCGCCTGTCTCCGGCCGGGGCGCCCCGCCCTGCCGGGCTTCGATCGCCTCGATGAGCTGCCCCTTGCGCATCCGGCCGGCCCCCGGGATGCCCAGTGTCTGCGCGATCCGCTGCAACTCAGGCATGAGCAGCGAGGAAAGGCCAGTGCCACCACGACTGCGCGACTTGGACGTCGATGCGGTCGCTCCGCCGGCCGCCGCGGACGGCGCCGAGTTACCGACGGGGGCGTCCTCAGACACGCTAGGCGTGCTGCTGAGGAGTTCGGTTGTGTCGCTCACTAATGGTCCTTCCATGGTTCTCGGCCGCCTGGGTGAACCCGCTAGGCCCGTCGACCCGGTATTGCGGCCCCCCGAGGGGCCAGAGTTGATTCGCGCTGCTCTGATAGCCGCCGAATTTCCACGATTCCCGCAACGCTTTGCGTTCCTCCGTGCGTCGCCTTGTCTCCGCAAGCTCGGGAGATGAGTCGAGGAGCGCCTAGGCGGCTGTACCGCTCGCCCGCGTCCCCAGTCGCGCGTTCCCGCCAGGCTGGCCGTGCTCCTCGGCTGGGAAGAGAACGGTACATCCTGCGCCAAAGACCTTGGGTACGGCAACAATACCGTTCCATCGGAGTTTGCCGGCGAGCGCCCAATCCAGAGCGGGGCACCCGGTGCGCCACTAAGCCTAACACCATGAGGGCTCACGGCATTCCTTCGCAGCCGTCCGTGTCGCGTGGAAGAAGAGGCAACGGTCCCTAGAGGCCTGCTAGCAGCCTCGGGCACCCGGCGAGCACAGTTCCAGGAACGATGTCCTGGCCTGGGTCTGCTGCCACATGCCCGGCCGGACGGATTGGCCGCTCGTTTCCCGCGTCACCAACCCACCAGGGGCTTCGGGCGAAGGATACGCGCACCATGCCGCTCGACGTCTAGCGAGCTTACGTGCCATGCAATACCCGTTTCTCTCACGATTGAACCCAGGCTGTCCAGGTGGTGACGATAATCAGGCTTTTCGGTGGCGGCCAGCAGCGCCAGCACGGACGGGCCCGCGCCAGACACCACGGCGGGAATGCCGGCCGCCCGCAGCCGACCGACCAGTGCGCCGGTTTCCGGCATCGCCTCCCCCCGGTAATCCTGGTGTAGCCAGTCCCGGGTCGCGGCGAGCAACGCGTCCTCATCGGGCGGCAGTTGCGTCAGCGCGGCCACCAGCAGGGCGCTGCGCCCGGCGTTGGCCGCCGCATCCCGGTGCGGCACCAGGTCGGGCAGCAGGCGCCGGGCCACCTCCGTACGCACCGGCGCCGGCGCGACGCACGCCACGGGCCTGATCGAGGTCAGCGGCTCGAGCCGGATCATCCGGGGCTGGCCGTCCGCGATCCAGGCGATGGTCAGCCCGCCGCCGAGGCAGGCGGCCACGTTGTCCGGGTGCCCCTCGATCTCGGTGGCCAGCCCGAACAGGGCTCCGGCCGGCAACTGGTCTGCGCCGGGGCCGGCCAGGGCGCGCGCGGCCAGGATGCCGGCCACGATCGCGGCGGCCGAGGAGCCGAGGCCGCGGCCGTGCGGGATCTGGTTCACGCAACGCAGGCCGATGCCGGGCGGCTGCTCTCCGATGATGGCGAACGCCGCCCGCATCGCCCGCACGACCAGGTGCTCCTCGCCGGCTCCGGCCAGGTCCGCGCCCTGGCCGGAGATCTCGATCGACAACCCGGACTCGCACACCCAGGCTTCCACCTCGTCGTGCAGGGCTAGCGCGAGCCCGAGCGCGTCGAAGCCCGGCCCCAGGTTGGCGCTGGTCGCGGGCACGCGCACCCGCACGACGTCTTCCGTCCAGGCCATCTCACTCCTTACTAAAACGTTTCATGGCCGCCCATCCGGCCGCAATCGGACGGCTGGAGCAGGCCGCAGACCCCGCGGCAGCAACATCGATATGGTCAGGGCTGGGGGAATGGGCGTCAGGACTGCGGGAGTCGCGGGCAGGACCGCGGGAGACGTGATCAGGACCGCGGGCAATGCCTTCAGGGTCGCGCTGTCACACGAGTCTCGCCCGTACCGGGTTACGGACGAATCTCTGACCCGGCGGCCACGATCCACCATCACGTGATCGTTGGGCGAGGGCGGGGTGGGGAGGGGTGCCATCGGTGAGGGCGGGGTGGGGAGTGGTGCCATGGGCGAGAACGGGGCGGGAGGGGCTTCCTTGGGCGAGGGTGCTTTGGGTGGGGGCGGGGCGGGTGGGGGCATCTTGGGCGAGGGCCGGGGATGGTGGGCGGGTGGGGAGAGGGCCGGGAGGGGCGGGCTAGGCGAGGCCTAGGGCGGTGGCGGCAGGGGCGGCATCGGCGGGGATGGTGGCGGGGGCGGGGGCGCCGGACAGCGCCCAGTCGGGGTCCTTCAGGCCGTTGCCGGTGATCGTGCAGACCACCCGGGACCCCGGCGGGATCTGGCCGGCCGCGCTGGCCCGCAGCAGGCCGGCCACGCTGGCCGAGGAGGCGAGTTCGCCGAACACCGCCTCCTGGGTGGCCAGCAGCCGGTAGGCGGCGAGGATCTCGCGGTCGGTGACCGAATCGATGACGCCGCCGGACTCGTCGCGGGCCGCCTCGGCCTGCCGCCAGGACGCCGGGTTGCCGATCCGGATGGCCGTCGCGATCGTCTGCGGCTGCAGCACCGGCTGGCCGGTCACGATCGGCGCCGCGCCGCTGGCCTGGAAGCCGAACATCCGCGGCGCCCGGGATGCCAGGCCCGCCTTCTGGTACTCGGTGTAGCCCATCCAGTAGGCGGTGATGTTCCCGGCGTTGCCGACCGGCAGGCAGTGCACGTCGGGCGCGTCGCCGAGTTCGTCCGCGATCTCGAACGCCGCGGTCTTCTGGCCCTGCAGCCGGTCCGGGTTCACCGAGTTGACCAGCGCCACGGGGTACTCGGCGGCCAGCTTCCTGGCCAGCTCGAGGCAGTCGTCGAACGAGCCGGCGACCTGCAGCAGCCTCGCCCCGTGCACCAGCGCCTGGGCGAGCTTGCCGATGGCGATCTTGCCGCGCGGCACCAGTACCGCGCAGGTGATCCCGGCCCGGGCCGCGTAGGCCGCGGCGCTGGCGCTGGTGTTGCCGGTCGACGCGCAGATCACCGCCTTGGCGCCGGCCCCAACGGCCATGCTGATGGCCACCGTCATGCCGCGGTCCTTGAACGAGCCGGTCGGGTTGGCCCCCTCGACCTTGAGGTACACCTCGCAGCCGGTGCGGGCAGACAGCACCGGGGCGGGCAGCAGCGGGGTGCCGCCCTCGTGCAAGGTTATTACCGGCGTGTCGCTGGTGACCGGCAGCCGGTCCCGGTAGGCGGCGATCACGCCCGGCCAGAGGCGGTGCCGGTGCGGGGGAGCGGGGTGCGTGGGCACGGGGTGTTCGGGGGCGGGGCGTTCGGGCGCGGGGGACGCGGGCGCGGGGGACGCGGGCACGGGGTGTTCGGGGGCGGAGGCTGCGCTGGGCTTCGGGCGGGTGGCTGGCATCACTCCTCTTCTCCTTCCACTCGCATCACGCTGGCGACCGCGCGGACGACCGGCAGCGCCTCGAGTTCGCGCACGGTCGCGGCCAGCGCCGCGTCCCGCGCGGTGTGCGTCACGATCACCAGCTGGGCCTCGGCGCCTCGGCTGGCCTGACGGACCGCCTCGATCGAGACGTCGTGCCGGGCGAACGCCTCGGCCACCGGGGCGAGCACGCCCGGCTTGTCGTCCACGTCGAGGGACACGTGGTAGCGGGTGAGCGTCTCCCCCATCGGCATGACCGGCAGCCCGGCGTAGGTGGACGCGTCCGGGCCGCGCGTGCCGGCCAGCCGGTTCCTGGCCACCGCGACAATATCGCCGAGCACCGCGCTCGCGGTCGGGGTGCCGCCGGCGCCGGCGCCGTAGAACATCAGCCGGCCGGCCGATTCGGCCTCGACGAACACCGCGTTGTAGGCCTCGCTGACCGAGGCGAGCGGATGCGAGCGCGGGATCATCGCGGGATGCACCCGGACCGAGACGCCACCCTGCCCATTTCCGGCGCACCGCTCGCAGATGGCGAGCAGCTTCACCACCCGGCCGAGCGCCCGGGCGGACAGGATGTCGGTGGCGGTAACCTCGGTGATCCCCTCCCGGTGCACGTCCGCGGCGGTCACCGGGGTGTGGAAGGCCAGGCTGGCCAGGATGGCCGCCTTGGCGGCCGCGTCGAAGCCCTCCACGTCGGCGGTCGGATCCGCCTCGGCGTAGCCGAGTGCCTGCGCCTCCTCCAGCGACTCGGCGAAGCCGGCGCCGGAGGAGTCCATCCGGTCCAGGATGAAGTTGGTGGTGCCGTTGACGATGCCGAGCACGCGGCGCACGGTGTCCCCGGCCAGCGACTCGCGCAGCGGGCGCAGCAGCGGGATGGCGCCGGCCACCGAGGCCTCGTAGTACAGGTCGGCCCCGCAGGTGCGGGCCGCCTCGTAGATCTCCGCGCCGTTCTCGGCCAGCAGGGCCTTGTTCGCGGTGACCACCGGCTTGCCGCCCTTCAGCGCGGCCAGCATCAGTGACCGGGCCGGCTCGATGCCGCCGATCACCTCGACCACGATGTCCACGTCCGGGCGGGCGGCCAGCGCGTCCGCGTCCGCGGTGAGCAGGGACCGGTCGATCGCGGCGGACCGCCGGTGCCCGACCCGCCGCACCGCGATGCCGGCCAGCTCCAGCCGGGCCCCGACGCGCAGGGCGAGGTCGTCGGCCTGCTCGGTGAGCAGCCGGGCCACCTCGGAGCCGACGGCGCCGCAGCCGAGCAGGGCCACCTTGAGGGTAGGGAGGGTCTGGTTCATCCAACGTCCAGGCGCAATAGGTCATCGAGGGTCTCACGGCGGACGATCGTGCGGGCCGCGCCCGCGCCGACCGCGACCACGGCCGGGCGCGAGACGTGGTTGTAGTTGCTGGCCAGCGACCGGCAGTAGGCGCCGGTGGCCGGCACGGCCAGCAGGTCGCCGGGGGCGAGGTCGGACGGCAGGTAGGCGTGCCGCACCACGATGTCGCCGCTCTCGCAGTGCCTGCCGACCACCCGGGACAGCATCGGCGGGGCGTCCGAGGCGCGCGAGGCCAGCGCGCACACGTATTCGGCGTCATACAGCGCGGTCCGGACGTTGTCGCTCATCCCGCCGTCCACGCTGACGTAGGTCCGCAGCCCGTCCACGTTCTTGATCGTGCCCACCGTGTACAGCGACACGGTGGACGGGCCGACGATGCCGCGGCCCGGCTCCACGGTCAGCCGGGGCCGTCTCAGCCCGGCCGCCCGGCACTGCCCGGCCACGATCGCGCGCAGGCTCTGCGCGAGCTCCTTGACCTCCGGCGGGTCGTCCTCGTCGGTGTAGGCGATGCCGAACCCGCCGCCGAGGTCGAGCTCGGGGATCTCGATGCCGTGCTCGTCCCGGATCCTGACCGCCAGCTCGACTACCCGGTGCGCGGCCACCTCGAAGCCGGCCGTGTCGAAGATCTGGGACCCGATGTGCGAGTGAAGCCCGGCGAACGACAGGCCCGGGAGGGCGATGACCCGGCGCACCGCCTCGTCGGCGGCCCCGGAAGCCAGCGAGAAGCCGAACTTCTGGTCGTCATGCGCGGTGGCCATGAACTCGTGGGTGTGCGCCTCCACCCCGGTGGTCACGCGGACCAGGACGTTCGGCTTCTGGGGGGTCTCTCGGGAGGGTCCGGGGGGTCGGCCCCCCGGGAAAGAACTAGGGGGTCCGGGGGTCGGCCCCCCGGGAAAGAACTGGGGGGTCCGGGGGTCGGCCCCCCGGGAAAGAATCGGTGAGGTAGGCCAGGCGGGCGACCTCTTCGAACGAGTCGACCACGATGTGGCCCACGCCGGCCGCTACCGCGCGGGAGAGCTCGTCCAGCGTCTTGTTGTTGCCGTGCAGCGTGATCTGCTCCGGCGGCACCCCGGCCGACAGCGCCACCTCCAGCTCATCGCCGGTGCACACGTCGACGCCGAGGCCCTCCTCGCTCACCCAGCGCAGCACCGCCCGGGAGCAGAACGCCTTCGCCGCGTAGAACACCCGGTCATCGGGCCCGAACGCCTCCAGGTAATCACGGCAACGGGACCGAACGTCCTCCTCGTCGCAGATGTACAGGGGCGTGCCGAATTCGGCGGCCAGGTCGCGCACGTCCGCCCCGCCGAGCGTCAGCACGCCGCCGAAGCGCCGGGCACCGCGCGGCCAGATCCCCTCGTGCAGCGCGTTCAGGTCCTCCGGCGCGGCGGGCGGGTGGTCGGCGGGCAGCACGTCGCCATGGCGTGGCCCGGCCGGGTGCGCGACACGGCTCATGGGGTTCCCTTCATAGGCGGCTGGGCGCGGTGACCCCGAGCAGCCCGAGGCCGGCGGCGAGCCCGGTCCGGGCCGCGTCCGCCAGCCACAGTCTCTCGCTGCTGATGTCCGGTATCTTCGTGAAGCTGGTCGTGCTCATGGTGTCAATCGTCCGCGCCGCCAGCTCCGCCAGGTACCCGGCGAACTCGTCGGGGCGTCCGCGGCGCGCCGCCACGGCCACCCGTTCCGGGAGCCAGGACAGCGCGTCGAGCAGCGCCAGCTCCCCCGGTTCGGCGAGCAGGCGCGGCGTGAACCCGGCTGGCCTGAGCCCCAGCGCGGCGGCCCAGCGCAGCACGGCGGCGGCGGCGGCATGCGCGTACCGAACAGCATAAGCGGGATTGGCCAGCACATGCCGCGCGATGACCGCCGCTTCCGGCGGCCGGCCGCCGGGCGGCATCCGGGCCAGCGCGAACCGCACGGCGTCCGGCCCGGCGTAGCCGATGGCTTCGGCCACGGGGCCGCGGGAAGGGGACGGCCGGGCGGGAAACCCGGCTCGTTCGGTATCAAAAGAACAAAGTCGCGCCCGCGGCGGCGGCGAGCCGGGCGGTCAGCTGTCCGGCGAGGGCCGCCCGGGCCTGCGGCCAGTCCGGTGCGGCCAGCGGCGGCCCGGTGGGGACGGGCGCGGGGCGGCCGCGCAGCGCGTCGCTGCGCGCGCAGGCCGGGCCCGCGTTGGCGATCCGGATCGCGAGGCGGGCCAGGGTGGCGGAGGTGACCGTCACGGTGACGAACCCGGGCCCGGTGACCTGCGCGGCGGCGATCCAGGGCTGGCGGCCGAGCCGGCCGGCCAGCAGGCCGGCCGCGGCGCGGGGATCCGGGCCGAGGCGGAACGGCAGGCTGGAGGCGTAGCTGCCCGGCACCGGCCCGGGGCGGAGCAGGGGTTCAGCGTCGTCGGCGCCGGCTGCGGCGAGGATGGCCCGGCGCAGTCCCGCGGTGATCATCTACGGCGGGCTCGGCGGAGGAAACGGGCCGAGGCCCGCCAGTTCGCGGACGACGCGGATCATCTCGTTCGGGTCGAAGGGCTTGGTGAGGTAGGCGTCGGCGCCCACCCGGATGCCGCGGGTCTTGTCGTCCTCCTGGGCCCGGGCGCTGACCAGCACCACCTTGATGTGCGCGGTCTCCGGCGACCTGCGCAGCTGGACCGCCGTCTCCCAGCCGTCGAGCCGCGGCATCATCACGTCCAGCGTGATGACGTCCGGGTCGATGTCCGTCACCTTGTCCAGGCAATCCTGCCCGTCCACCGCCGTCTGGACGTCGAAGCCCTCGAGCTGGAGGTTGACCGCGATAAGCCGCCTGATCACCTCGTCGTCGTCGACGACGAGCACCCGTCCAAGTACCTGCGTCACTCCCGCGAGGGTAGCGTCTTCCGGCGGATGATGGCGCCGTGTCCGGTCAGGGCTTGTTCACTGGTACTCTTTCCCAAGTCGCGTAGCCCCCATAGCTCAGGGGAGAGAGCAACGGCCTCCGGAGCCGTGAGCGCAGGTTCGAATCCTGCTGGGGGCGCTACACAAACCATCACCATTACGGGCCGGTTTTGCTGCCGGTGGGACGGGTACCGGCGCGGCTGCCATCACGTCCTGGCTGGTGCGGGAGACCGCGTCGATCGTCTCGCCGGTCAGGGTGATGCTGCATCTGGCGATGCGAGTTGCGGGGTCGTAGCGGATTTCGAGCCGGAGTGCTTCGAACAGCCGGCGGGATGTCGCGTCGGGCATGCCGTCGAGGTCGACTGCCGCGACTGGCAGGTGGTCGAGCAGAACGGGGTTAAGGGCCTGGTGGGCATGTTCCTCGGCTGCGGCGAGCTGGCGTTCCAGGCCGGTCCGGTGGGCGCGCAGTTCGGCGCGGCGTTCTTTGACGTCGCGGATGAAGTCTTGGTCGAGGTCGTCAATGAGTTCTAGGTTGCGGATCAGGCGCCTGCTCTTGGCGTCGGTGTCGGCGATGGCGCGGCGCAGGGCCTCGGCCTTGCTGGCTTGCTCGTGCCGCGCGGCCTGGCTGACGGCCTCCTGGTCGGTGTCCAGCAGCGTGTGGCGGTAGGGGCCGAAGACCTTGCAGGATAGGAACCGAGCCAGCCCGTCGAGGAGGTGGTCTTCGCGGACGCGGAGGATGACCGGATGGCCGTCGGGCCGCCATGCCTTCTTGGGCGCGCAGGCGTACCAGGTGGTCTGGCGTTTGCTGTTGCCGAACATGCGTCGCCCGCACAGGTCGCAGAACAGGTAGCTGCGCAGCGGGTAGACCCGCCGGGCCTGGGGGTCTGGGCTGAGCCCGGCCGCGGTGCGGGATCGTTCGCGGCGGATGGCGACGTCTTGCGCCTGGACGAAGGTCTCCAGGTCCACCAGTGCCTCGTGGACGGGTTCGGGTGACCAGACCCACTCGGTGACCGGGTTCATCCGGTTCTTGCCGGCGCCTTTGCGGGCGCGCCTGTTCCATACCATGTGCCCGGTGTGCTTGGGGTTGGTCAGGACTTCCCGGACGTTGGAGTAGGTCCAGCGGCCGACTGCGGTGCCGGGGTCGACCGGCACGGGCGGGGGGTTGGTTTCCAGGTCTTCGTTGAGCCGGTCGGCGATCGCCTGGTAGCCGAGCCGCTCGGTGACGCGCCAGTGGAACATCGTGCGGACGACTGGTCCTTCGGCGGGGTGGGCTTCCAGGCGTGTCTTCTTCATCCCTTTGGCACGCTTGGCGGGCACTGGATGGGGCACGCGGCGGGCGCGGTAGCCGTAGCAGGGCTTGCCGATGTTGAATCCGGCCTCGGTGTGGATCTCGAATCCGCCCCAGGACTTCTCCAGGATCTCCAGGACGTACCACTCGGCTACGCCTTGCTTGACCCGGCGGGTGAGCACCTGGGTGGCGGTCTTGGCTTTCCGGCCGTTCGCGCGGGGCAGGACGGGCTCGTCGGCGGCGATCAGCTGCACCCCGGCTTGCTCCAGGCGGTGCTCGATCTCGGTCGCGATGTAGGTGCGGCGCGCGATCCTGTCGATCGACTCGCAGATCACGATGTCGAACCGGCGGTCGGGCCGCTCGGCTTCGGCTAGCAGGTCGGCGATCCCGCCATCGCGGGGGATCGGGATGTGGAACTGCTCGTGGGCGTGCCCGCGCCCCCGGTCGGCCAGATCCTTGCGGCCGGACTCGACGTCGTAGAAGTGGGCGACGATCACCGTGTCCTCGGGCAGCGCGTCCTGGCTGGCGCGTAGCTGGCGAGGCAGCGACAGGGTGGGATCCTGCTGGTCATAGGTCGAGGTCCGGCCGGCGAAGGCAGCGCGAATGGCCGCGGGCACGTGCGGGCTGTCGTCGGCTGGTCTGCGGACTGCTGAGGGCCGGTCTAGGCGGCGCGATCCTGACCAGTCCCGGATTGCCTTCGGGCTATCCATCTGATCACCTCCCGGATGGCCGCTGCCTGCTCCCTGGCTAGCCGCTGTCCCTCGATGCCGTCGGCTCTGCGGATCTCGAAGATCATTTCCGGCGGGTCTGCGGGTTCGGGTTGCCCGCGACGCGAATCATGGCGGCTGGCGTCATCGATCACCGGGCCGGCCTCCGCCTGCTACGGCCGACGGTGCCGTGCGGTATCAGGGCCAAGCCAGGGCTGGTGATCCCCATGAGGCGTTCCAACTCGTCTGCAGGCACTGGCTCGTGCGGGAAAACGTCGGCGAGAAGAAGCCTCACGCCGTGCCGCGCGGGCAGGTGCAGGCGTGCTCGCAGCTCAGCAGGACGTCGCGCGATCCTGTCGGGTGACTCGCACACGATCATCGTGAGGGGGTGATCTGCGCTGGTGATCTCCGCGGCGAGATCGCTCCATCCGCCGTCGCGGATAGCCAGCGGCTCAAGCCGGCGCACCATCTGGGTCAGGGCGTGGCTCACCCCGCCTGCCGCATCGTAGAAGACCCTGGTGATCACGGCGTGTCCGACGGCGTCCCGGCACTGGCGGAACTGCCGGGCCAGGACCACAGCGGCGTCCGCACCGACAGCATTGGTGCGGCCGTAGTAGGCGGTGCGAACCGGTCGTGTTCGCGGATGTCCGCCGTCCCGCCCTCGCATGACGATGCTGGCCAGGGCCTCGCCGGGATAGCGGCTCTCTGCCAGAAGCGATCCGTACGAGCCTTGCTGGACCTGGGCTGGCAGGGCGAGGCAGCCGGTTGCATCCTCGGGGGTGCCTGCAGCCATGTGGTCCTCCATTATCCGGTGACGTGAGTTCACCTCGCTGCCTCCGCTTGCGGACGTGCATCAATGACCCGGGGAGCCGGTGCGGCCGAAGCGAGAGCATGACCGTGATCCCGGGCGGTGGCCGACGGCGCGGGCCTGCCGCCTGGTCCGCCGCTGGCCAGCCGGGCGGACGGGCAGGTCCGGCTGGCCTGCCGCCCGGGACCGGCAGCATCCACGCTCGACTCGACGCGGGCCGTCAAGTCCGGCCCCGGCCCGGCCGCCGCCGGGCTGGGGGCGGTGCCAAGGGTCACGCGGCCCGCTGCCCCTCCCCGCCGACAACGTACGCGGACGGCGGATCGGGCAACTGACGCCTGGGTTCCCGCTGCGGAGCCTTGAGGTCGCGCGAACTGCCGGGAAAGCCGGGGGCGCGGAAGATGAGCACGTCCTCGTGCGCGATCAGGTGCCAGGGCTTGCCGCGGGCGCGGGCCTCGCGCAGGTTCCTCAGCTGGAAGAACGACGGCCGGGGGACCAGCGTGCTGGCGCGCAGTCCGGCGAGCAGCGCGACGCACCGCTCGACCGGGATCAGCCCGGCGGCGGCCCCGGTGGCGAGCACCGCGCCGGGGAAGTCGACCAGTTCGCCGCGCTGCCGCCAAGGCCGGGTGGTGATCACGGCGATGCCGCCGGGCCGCAGCAGCGTCCTGGCCCCCGCGAGGATCTCGGCCAGGCCGTCGAGCAGGTCATCCAGGCGGCGGCTGGCCAGGTTAGCCGGGTCGTTGCTGTAAGTGTTGTCCCACTTGGTGACCTTGCCGCCGCCAGTACGGGCTTCGGCCTTGACCTGGCCGTGGATGCTCGGCCCGTACGGCGGGGAGGTGACGATCAGGGCCGCGGTCCCGGCCGTGCCGGGCGACAGCAGCCCGCGCAGCTGGCGGGCATCCCCGCGGATCACCTCGGCGTTGCCGGAGGCGCCGTGGCGGCGGGCGTAGCCGATGTTGGCGGCGGCCAGCCGCGCCCACCGGGCCTCGTACTCGACACCCAGCCCGTCGCGGCCGAGGTAGGCGGCCTCGACCAGGGTGGTGCCGATGCCGCACATCGGGTCGGCGACCAGGTCGCCGGGGGCGGTGTAGCGGGTGATGGCGGTGGCGACGATGGCGGGCAGCATCTTGCCCTGTGCCGCTCGAATAATCGACTGAGCGGCTGACCTGCGTCTTTCGCCAGCAGCCCGGACGCGGTGATGGTTGGCTGGCCGGATGCTGTTCAAGATCGTCTACCTGCTAGTTCGCCGGATACTGGGCCTCGCTGTCCTGATATCCCGCAGCGACCTGGCGAAGGATGCCGAGCTGCTCGTGCTCCGCCACGAGAACGCGGTGCTGCGCCGCCACGCTGGCCGGGTCCGGTACGGGCCGGCTGACCGGCTGTGGCTCGCCGCGCTGGCACGGCTCATACCCCGCAGGCGCTGGGCCGCCATCTTCCCGATTACGCCAGCGACGCTGCTGGCCTGGCACCGCAGGCTGGTCGCGGGCAAATACGAGACGAGCAAGCGGCGCACGCCCGGCCGCCCGCCGACAGGACCGGGCATCACCCGCCTCGTCGTCCGCCTGGCGAAAGAGAATCCACTGTGGGGACACCGCCGCATCCACGGCGAGCTCACCAAGCTCGGCGTGATGGTCGCCCCGTCCACTGTCTGGGAGATCCTGCATGCTGCGGGCATCGATCCAGCGCCGCGCCGCTCGGGCCCGACCTGGCGGCAGTTCCTGCACGCCCAGGCTGCCGGGATCCTCGCGGTCGACTTCCTGCACGCGGACACCGTGCTGCGCAAGAGACTGTATGTCCTGGTGTTCATCGAGCTCGGCACCCGCCGGATGCACCTCGGTGGCGTTACCGCGAACCCCACGGGCGAGTGGACCGTGCAGCAGGCCCGCAACCTGGCCCTCGGCCTCGACGAGCGGTTCGCAGACATCAAGTTCTTGATTCGTGACCGCGGATCGAACTTCACCTGCGCCTTTGACGCCGTATTCCAGGCCACCGGTGCCAGGATTCTGCGTACCGCTGTCCAGGCTCCGCGGATGAACGCGATCTGCGAGCGCCTCGTCGGCACCCTGCGCCGAGAACTCCTCGACCGGATGCTGATCCTCGGCGAGCGGCATCTGCACGCCGTCCTGGCCGAGTACCAGGCGCACTACAACACGGCCCGGCCGCACCAGGGCATCGCCCAGCGCGTCCCCACGGCGAACCTGACGCTCCTCGCGCCACCGTGACCGGCATAGACACACAGCAGATCCGCCGGAAACCTGTCCTGGGCGGACTGATCAACGAATACACGCACGCCGCCTGACGCAGGAAGACCTGCAGGTCACCTGCCCAATCCTGTTTTCGAGCGGGACAGGAGAGGGGCGGCGCTCCAGGACCACGGCCGGGCGGGACCTGGCCTACGCGCTACCGGCGTGCCCCGAGATACCCCCGGACCGCCATCAACAGCCAACGGTCGCCACCAGCAGCAACCTGTGAACCTGAAGCTAGCGCAGGCCTTGAAGCCCGCAAGTAACGCACGTGACACGCTCGTAATGCGTAGCTCTGCCGCGCCGCTTCCGGCCCTCGGGCCTGGTGGCCCTGCGGTCCGGGTCGGCTTGCCACCGGACGATCTAGACTCAGCTGACAGCAACGGTGACAGCAACGTCGGCAGCCAGCTCCCACCACCGACACACGACAACATCCAGCCACGCTCGGGCCTGATCACCCGAACAGGCAGTCCGCTACGCCCGAAAAGCAGACGGTCGGGGATTAGCGCCGTTCCGCCGCGACTGTAGCCAAGACTGTAGCCAAGCCGCTGGACGGCACCCGACGCATGTGGACAACTCTGGAATATCGGCCCAGCCTACGACCAGTGACGGACGGCCTGTGGGTGCCGGAAACGCTGTCATCTTATGCAACCTGGGCGTATTCACGGATCAGGCCGCCGAGCCGGTCCCGCCGAAGAACCCGGATATTCGCGCCTATTGCGGGCGGATGTGAGCGTCCAGCGGGCGGGTTCTGCTGCAGCGTCTGATGCGGCCGATGAGAGTTGTAGTGATCGACATGGAAGAAGTCGACAGCGAGGATCGTCGCGGCCTGACCGGCCAGGAACGCCCGCCAGGTCTGCCCTGCTCGTCTGGGCGCGGGATCGATGCCCGCGTCCTTGAGGATCTGCCACACCGTCGACGGAGCGACTGTATACCCCAGGCCGGTCAGCTCGCCGTGGATGCGCCGGTACCCCCAGGACGGGTTATCGCGGGCCATCTCCAGCACCAGCGCTCGTACGGCCAGCCCGGTCCTGGGCCGTCCCGGAGCACGGCGAGGATAGGTCCACTGCCGCCGTATCAGGCTGGCGTGCCAGCGCAGCAGGGTGCGCGGGGAGATGACCAGGCGCAGGTGACGGAGCTGGCCGCGGGGCAGCAGCCGGGCCAGCGCGGACAAGACCGCCCGGTCAGCCCACGACAGCGGCGGGGTTTTGACCTGGCGCTGGAGCACGGCGACCTGATGGCGCAAGATCAAGATCTCGGCGTCCTTGGCGCGGTCAGACCGGGCAAGCAAGGCGAGCCAGCCGAACATGCGCAGCACCGCCAGATAAGCGAACCGTAGCATCACGGGTACTGACAGTGCCTCAGTGCGTGGCCCTCCCGCAGCCAGATACCTAACTCGAGCGTTCATCACCTCGACAGAGAACGACTAGGTCAGCGGCTGTGACAGGGTTATAGGCACCCACACCACAAGCCGAAGATCATGGCACGCCAGCCCGAACCATACCTGCCCGCCAGGCACCGTTCGCGGGCCCGAGCCGACAGCGCCCGCAAAGCATCTGCCCAGGTGGCGCAGGTTTTCGGCACCCACAAGCGGTTTGCGGCTCGATCGCAACGATGAGCACTCCCTCGTCCAATCCGTTGATAACGTAACTAAGCAGATGATGCTGGCCGCACAGGAAGTGCTGTATGGAGGGTGAGCGCCGCGTTGCGGTTGTCCTCGGCATCGAGGGGCCCGAGGACGACGGCCGGGAACGACTGTCTCCCGCTCTCCCCCAGCTGAAAGCGGCGTCGAGGCAGTCGGCTCGCCTGGCCGCGGTCCTGCGCGAGTTCCGCTACTCCGGCGAGCTGCCCAGCCCGGTACCGGACAGCCAGGACATGAAGGCGTTCTTTACGAAGGCGTTCTCCGACGACGACCTCCAGCTCGTCCACGTGGCCGCCCACGGCAGGCTCGGGAACTACGCGCACGACCTATGGATCGTGGGGCCAGACGGCCAGAAGAGCGACATGAAGGTGGCACACCTTCTGGAGAGCGCCCGGGATGGGCGGCGGCCCGTGCTTCTCCTCCTCGACCTCTGCCACTCCGGGCACGCCGTGGAGATGCAGCTCAGCAACCCCGCAATCGGCGGCGTCAAGAACGAGCGCGCCTGGGTCATCACGGCCACCGGCGGCGACCTCGCCTATGACTGTCGCTTGACTACTGCGGTCGCCGACGTGCTCGAGGGGTACCGCTCGAAAAGGCTGACCGTCGACCCGAGCGTGTCGCACATTCCGTGGCAGCACTTCGCACAAGCGGTGGGCGCTGCCGTGGACGCGATGGCCCAAGCAGGTTTTCCGCAGGAGGTCGAGTCCACATACCTGCCGTCCCACATGCAGCCGCTGCTGCTGCCCTTCTTCCCCAACCCCCGCTACGATCCCGCGCTCCCTTCCCCGGAGGAACAGGACCCGGACCTCGACCCGCTGCTCGACCCGGCCCACTTCCTGACGCGGGTCAGGGCGGCGCCCCCCGACGAGGCTCAGCACAGCACGTTCTTCAAGGGCCGCACTGAGGAGCTGGAGCGGATCGCCGGCTGGCTGCGCGGAAAGGGTCCCCCTACGCTGATCGTCACTGGAAAGCCGGGTGCCGGGAAGTCCGCGCTGATCGGCGTCGTCGTATGCCGGATCCACCCGAAGCTGCGCGACAATGCCCAGGTCCGGACGTTGAGCGACGAGCCGCTGCTCCCGCGTCCGGCCGTGGGCGGACTTGCGGTCATCCATGCCCGGCGACGCACTGTCGCCGAGGTCTGTGCCTCGTTGGCGCGTCAGTGGCAGTTCCGCGACAGGGAACCGGGAACCGGCTGGACCGGCCGTCTTCTCGTGGAAAGACTGCGCGACCGGGCTGCAGGGAACGGCTCGCGTCCCCTCTACCTCGTCGTGGACGCCGTCGACGAGGCCAACGACCCGTCGGCGCTGGTGACTGAGGTTCTGGAGCCGATCTTCGCGCTGACCCTCCCCGACGGCGCCCCGCTGTGCCGAACGCTCGTCGGCCTGCGCCGTGGCCCAGGGCCCGACGACTTCTTCCGCCTCGACGAAGCGCGGGAGATCCTCGACCTCGGAGACGTTCGCGGCAGCCGCCTGGAGTCGGCGGTACGCGAGTACGTCGCTGCGCTGCTCGCGCGAAGCCGCTACGGGGAGATCGTGAACGACGGGGCCTGCCGAGTCCTCAGCAAGTCCGTCGCCGCAGCCCTGACCGCCGACGACGCCGCCACGGGCCCGCTGGAGTGGGGAGAATTCCTCGTCGCCGGCCTCTACGCGCAGCACCTGCTGCGCGGGCCGCCAGTATCTGAGGACGAGGCCGGGGACCTCGGGGCACGGGTTCCGCGCACGCTGGCCGACTTGCTGCGTCTGGAGTTCGGAAAGGCCTGGGTCAAGAGGCCGACCTTCGCCGTCGCTACGGCCCTTGCCTACGCCGAGGGCTCGGGCATGCCCGAGGACATCATCCTGACCGTAGCGGGCGTGGTTTCAGCGATCGTGGCAGGCGACCACGGACCGCCCCCTACCGCCGAAGACGTCAGACAGGGGCTGCAGGATCTCAAGTTCTATCTGCGCCAAGACGTCGACACCAACGCCGAGACGCTCTACCGCCTCTTCCACCAGAGCCTGGCCGACGAGCTGCGGCACCAGCTCGAGCAGCGCGCCGGGACAGCCGTCGACGGCTGGACACCGCAAGAGGACGAGACGGCGGTACCCAGTCGCGCCGAGCGTCTCATCTGGGCCGCCATCCTTGAGAAGGTCTCTGCGACGGCTGGCCGATGGAAGAATGTGTCGCCCTACCTGTGGCGGAACGCGCCGCGGCACGCCGTTGCGGCGGGCGGCCTGGAAGAGCTGCTGCACGACCCAGACTTTCTCATGTACGCCGACCCGGCATCGCTCATGGCGGAGCTTGCCCACCGCCCTGGCACTTTCGCTGGACGGGCGGTCGCGGCCTACCGCGCCTCGGCCGAACGGCACCGCGACATGACACCCCGACTGCGGGGTGACGTTCTGGCCATCGACGCCTGCCGGTTCGATATCCCGCGGCTCGCCGCAGCGCTGACCCGGACCAGGCCGTGGCAAGTCCGATGGGGCACCAACGGCGCCCGCTCGGTGTACCTGCGTCATACGCTCCGCCTAGGCGCGCCCGTCGTCTTGCTCGCCGTGACCGGGACGGACTCCCGCGCCGAGGTTGTGGCGCTCGGAGAGGACGGTACCATCTGCGTCTGGGGCCTGGCCAGCGGACGTGAGGTGAACCGCCAACGGATCAGCGGTCCCGGAGTCGGCAGCGGCGTCCAGGCTGTCGGAGAACTCCAGGGACGAGCCGTCGTCGTCTCCGCCGGAGACGACCAGGTGGTCAGGGTGCGGGAGCTCGCGACAGGTCGCATCGTGGGCCACGAGATGGACTGTCGTCCGGACCGCGTCGCGTCCGTAGCGCTGGGGAGCATCGGCGAGGGAGCGGTCGTTGTGGTGGGCAGCGCCGGCGGCGGCATCCGCGTCTGGGACCCAGTGGCCGGCCGGTTGGTGAGCGAGCTGAGGCGCACCGGCCGCTCAGTGTCGTCGGTCGCGGTCCTGGACGTGGACGGGTTGCCGCGCGCAATCTCCGGGAGCGTCGACGGTGGCGTCGAGATGTGGGATCTGCTCACCGACGAGGCGGTGAGCAGAGACTCCTGGAACCAGGGTGCCGGTATCCGAGCGCTGTGCGTGCTGGAGGACGCAGAGCACCCTTTGCTCGTCTCGGGTGGCAGTGACGGCTCGGTCCGCGTGTGGGACTTGTCCGCGCCGAACCCTTCCCGTCCCCCGCTAACCAGCGGCTCGCATCCCATCACCGCGCTGGTGCCGGGCAGGCCGACGGGCCGGGCGGTCGCCCTCTCCGGCAGCGCCGACGGAATCCTACGCGTTTGGGACCTCGACGCCCACGAGCAGGCAGGCCCAGCAATATCCGGGCATAGCTCACCCGTCTCGTGCGTGGCCCTTGGCCAAGTCGATGACGAGGCGCTCGCAGTCTCGGGCAGCGCCGACGGCACGGTGCGGGTGTGGAACATGGTCGACGCGGAGGGGGATGACAGGCCCGTGGACGAACCCGCCGGGGACCGTTCGGCGGAATTCAGCACGCAGGAGCAGGCCCCTGCGGCGCGAGGGCACTCCGGAGTGGTGTCTGCGCTGGCTGTCGGCGCGGATGACGCCAGCAGCACCGCGGTCTCCGGTAGCGCCAACGGCACCGTCCGGGTGTGGGACCTGTCGACGGGTCACAGCATCAGCGTGTCTCAGAGCGACCACGTAGGACGGATCTGGTCGGTGGCCTGCGGCCGGACCCAGGACAGGGCTATCTGTGTCTCGGCCGGGCAGGACGGTACGGTCCGGCTGTGGGACCGGACCTCGGGTGCCTCGATCGGGGAGCCGCTGCGCGACGTGGGCGGTCCCGTCTACGCCGTCGCGATCGCGCAGCTGGACGGTGAACTCTTCGCGGTCTTCGGCGGCCGGGGCGACAGCGTGTGGATGATGGAGCTGCCCGCCGGTCCGCCGGAGCCACTGGCTCCGTCCGTGGGTGTCGTGCGAGCGCTGGCGACCGGCACGGTCGAACGGCGACCGGTCGTCGTCGTGGCCCTGGCTGACGCACTCGTCGTCTACGACCTGGCCGACCGCACGAGGACCGGTGACACCATGGTCTCTGGAGAAGGAGCTGTCTCCTGCCTGGCCGTAGGGTCGGCGCAGGGACGACCGATCGCCGTCGCGGGGCATACCAACGGCGCGATCGTGTTCTGGGACCTCACCACCCGCACACGTTTCGCAGTGGACCGCGATGCGCGGGAGCGCGCCGTCCTCGCCGTCGCCATCGGCATACTGAACGGCAATATCGTGGCCGTCGGCGGGTTCGACGACCACGACCAGCCCGGGAGCGTGCTGCGTACCTGGGACGCCGCCACCGGTGCACCGCTGGACGAGCAGGGAACCCCGGACGCAGTCAGAGCCGCTGCCGTCACACCGGACGGGACCCTGGTGATCGGCCAGCGCAACGACGTCGTCGTTCTGGTCCCTGCGCCACCGGCTCGCTAGAGGCCCCTGGAGCCGACGGTCTCTTCCTCGTCCAGCCGTCGCCGCAGCTGAGTGAGGAGTCTGCTCCGCAGACCGGCTGCGTGCAGGAGACACCCCTCGTCCTGCAGGACTGGTGGCAGCGGCAGAAGCGTCATCCGGAATGCGCGCACCGCGTCCTTGAGCAGTTCGTCGACGAAGACCCGCTGCGCCGGGATGAGCGCCGGCTGCGACACCAAGGCTTTCCGCCGTGGTGCCACGGCGCGCCCGAGGGCGTTGATCCGCCTTCCCAGTCCCGGATAGTCGTGGATAACGCCGTAGTCGAAGTGGGCGCCGACCGATGTCACGACCGCCGACATCACCCTCAGCAGGTCACGGTCCTCGCGCGCCGCCCCCCGGCGGAGGAGACCGTCGTGCAGATCCAGCATCTGTTCGACGTCGCGCTCCGTCGTCGTGCAGGCCAGCGTGACCTTGGACAGCCGTGACCAGAGCCGCCCCCGCTCGTTGGCTGCGACGCCCGGCGCCGACCACAGGTTGACCAACGGCTCGAGGTGGCGGGAGACAGCCGCTCGAAGTCCCAGCTGCCGACAAGCATGAACCGCGGCCTCCTGGGCCGCCGCTGTCAGGCCACGGGATTCCCCGCTGGTGGAGTGGGCCCCGAGGCGGGCCAGCAAACTCACTGCGGCGAGGGCAGGTGCCAGCGGCAGCGGCAGGTCGGCGGACGGGCCGAGGACCTGCTCCCCACGATCCGCCAGCCAGCTGATCAGGACCCGGGACAGCTCGTTGGACACCAGGACGTCGGCCGAAACGCGGACGGCCGCGTCTACCAGTGCCGTGTCAAGCTCGTCGAGCCGGGCAGGCACGGGCTGTTGTCCGGCGAAGCCGGACGGCACGGCCATGGCGAGAACACGCCGACCGATGTCGGAAACCCGCACCTCGGCCCGGTCGCCGTCACGGCCGACCCCGACCCGCCGCAGCTCGACCTCGCAGAAGCGCGGCGCGAGTACCTCCACCTGGGCCTTGAGCCCCAGGCGTGCCGGAACGAGCACCTCCGACAGATGCACCCGGGCGAGGAACTCCACCCGTCCGTCCACCGGAGTTCCGTGGTGCTGCAGCAGTTGGACGCACAGCGGGTCACCCACCCGCAGGCGGGCAAGTCGCTGAAGGTTGGCCTTGGTCCCGGTCAGGGAGACGGTGCCGTCCTTCCGAAGGGCGACGGAGAGCTCCCGCAGCCGCGGCAGTGGTCCTTCAGACACCGTCCCGGCGCGCTCGACCGTCCCGACGGGCTGAACGGAGTCGGGCTCGTCCGGCTCTCCTTCGCGGACCCACACGTCCAACTGCTCCGGGCGCGGCGCCGTCCAACCGATCGTGGTGCTCGGCAGCCAGCGCGGGCGCCGACCGGCGAAGTCCCAGCAAAGGACCCCGGCCGAGGCGTCGTCGCCCAGGCGTCCCAGCAGGCGGACCCGGATTTCGACGCCGTCGCCGGTCGCCCGTTCGTCAGGAAGCCCGATCGTCCAACCGTTTTGGTTGCGGGTCAGCCAGAGCAATTCGGGCACCCGCCGCAGTAGCCCGGCAGCGGCCTCGGCGTGCTGGTACGGCAGCCCGGGGACCACCTCGCGGACCGCGCAGATGTAGAGCCGGTGGCCGGCGCGCAGGACGAACGCCTCCCGGGCCACGCCGAGCGGGACGACGGGAACGGACTCGCCCCGCTTCAGTGCCTCGTCCCGCTGGCGTTTGCGCGAGACGACGATGGTCGCGGCGTCGACCGTTTGCACGGTCACGGGCAGAGCGCCACCGCACAGGCCGAGAAGCGTGCCGGGTTCGTCGGCGAGCATCCCCCGCAACCACGGCGCCCAATGCTGGGGTGTGTTGTCGAGCACGGGGCGCAGTCTGGGGACGCCGAGGATCTGCAACCCGCCATCCCCCTGAGTGAGCAGGACAACGTCGTCTGGGCGCAGGAACAGTCCGCGCTGCGACTGCCCGTCGACGTTCAGAGCAACTACGTCACCCGAGTCGACGGGCGACGCCGGGTCGGCACGGGGCACGAGGGCGGCAGCAGGCTCCGCTTCACCAGTGGGTGCGGAGTCGTCGGCGGGGACGACGGGCGTGACCTGCCCCGACCGGGTGAGCCACGCGAATCCGCCGGATGGAACGGCGGGCTGGTCCGGCTCGATCGGCACGGTCAGCGTCCACTCCCCAGTGCCCAACGTCATTGCGCCTGCGTCATAGTCGAGGGCGGCCACCGGCAACAGCGCGCGATACGCGAATGCGCCCCGTGGCCCGGGCGTCCAGGCCTGCAGAGCGATGGAACCGATTTCGAGCTCGTGCCCGCGCCGCACCAGGACGGTGATTAGATCTCCTGGGGCCAGGTGGGTCCAGTCCACCCCGGTGAGCGGGACCTGGCGGGCATCGGCGGTGGTCAGCATGGAACCCAGCAGCTCGACCAGGTGTCCAGGCGCCACCTCGACCCAGACGCCGACTGCGGTCCCGTTCGGGAGGCGGCTCAGTCCGGCGACGGCGACGGTGTACCGGGCCTGGCCGCGGGCGGTCCGCCGTTCGAGGAGCCCGCCTGCCGGGAAGCCGAAGCGGGCCAACTGGTTTTCACGATGACGCAGCACCCAGCCGTCGCTGAAGAACACAGGTTCTCCGGTCGCGCGCGCCTTCCGCGGCAGCGTCTGAGCGGTATCGACGGGGGCGTGGGGCGGCTCCGGGGAGCGGTGGGAGGTGCTCAGGTCGTGGTACTGCCAGTGCCCGCGTTCGAGGTGTTCCCGCAGCGCCTGCACCGATCCGTCATGGAAGGAGAGCTGGGCCCAGGGCAGGCGGTAGGGACTGCCGTCGAGAGCCCGGGCGGTCAGCTTCCCGTCGGACTCCACATGGACCGTCCCGACCCTCACCGTTGCGTCGGGGGAAACTATCGACCATCCGGGTCCCCTTCCCGGCGTCCTAGGCGTCTGCCCGGGAAGCCTACCGGTGGTGGCCGGGCGAGAGCCCGTGTCGGCCTCCGATGCGCGGGGGGTCAGGAGCGCTACCTTCGGATGCGGTGTTGTTATGAGCGACTCGGAGAATCGTCGGCCGTCCGGCCCCTGGTCCGCACCGGTTAGCGACGCGGCCAGGGACAAGGCCGGAAGCCCAGCGACGGAGTAGTGTCCCTGCTCCAGGGCTGCCGCAAGGTCGAATCGGCGGTCGAGGAGGTCCTGTCGGGGCAGCAGGACGACGGGCCTGCCGTCAGAGGGGACGAAAGCGCTGTCGCCGCGCAACGCAGCGGTGACCCGGATCCTGCCGTGGCCGGTGGTCGCCGAGGGTTCCGACGAGAGCCGCACCACCGACCCGGCTACCAGATCGACGCCGTCGGCCAGGTCTTCGGCGCTGAGCCGGAACCGCACGTTGGGGCGTAGCTCGAGGCTCAACTCATTTCCGATGCGATGTGCCATGGCGAACGTCGCCGAGTCGGACGTCAGGAGATGCCCCCGCAGCGCCGATACCGACCTGGCCAGGCCGTCGCGGATCTGGCCGCCCGCCCACTTGCCCGACGAATGGATGTCGCGGATTCGGACTAGGTACACGTTGCCGCGCAGGGCGCTTTCATGCCGCTGTGACCCGTCCCCGTAGTAGATCTGGCGCAGCAGGTCCTGCCGACTCGAGTACTCCCGACGCCGCACCTTGACGACGAACTGCCGTCCGGTCTGCCCTAGCAGGGCTCCGGGACGCAGGAGCAACTGGAGGTCGTTGTCCAGCTCCTCAATCTTGTCCGCCTCGAGAAAGACATAATTGTCCTTCTTCAGCCCGTCGCGAGCGCCCAAGACGGGACGTACGATGTCGAACTCCGCGGTCGCACCGCCGGTCTCTAGGAACGTCTTGCGCCTGAGCCGCACCCATGCCCTGCGGGGGACGCCGTCCTCAGGCCTGCTCTCCTCCTTGCTCCCGTTCCGTTCCCTTCTCCCACCACCCCCTTGCCGCACCGACTCGGTCCTGCGGTCCTCGGAGGACCACACATCCTCGACGAAGGTCTGGGCATCGTCGCTGAGCCGCAGCCGACGCAGGGGAACCCGCTGGTCGTCGCGGTAGCCGCGCGTTCCGCCCGGTTCACGGCGCCAGCGGACGTGGACGGCGCCGATCCGCGCCCCCCGGCGTGCACCACGGCCGTCATAGGTAGGCTCGAGCTCGGCCACGAAGACGACGCCCTTGTCGGCGTCGTTGTAGATATGCCGGTGCCAGCCCCACTGGAGGGCTGCGGTGTCGATATCGAGGCGATAGCGGCCATCGTTATCCTTGGCCACCCGGAACTCGCGGACGCGGTCGCCGTGGAATGGTACGACGGGCCACTTCCCGGCTGGGCGGCCGGCGATTGTCAGGTGGGTCTCGGGAATCTGCAGCGTCCAGCCGTACCCCCACTCGAACCGGTGGACGACGTTTTTCCCGGCGTCCTGCGCGCGCGTCTGGCCCTCGGTTCCCGCACCCGCCGACCAGGCCGACGACGACCAGGGGGACGGCGGCAGAGTGCGGCGGTCGACGTAGTACATCGCATGCTGCGGCACGGAGCGCGCGCCGAGGACGACGCCCTGCTGCCCCAGGACGGCCATCGCCTCGCCGAGCTGCAAGGCGGGGACTCGGCGGTAGCTGGCTCGCACCTCGCCATCGGTCCCGATCAGGACGACGCGGATACGGTCGGTCGCGTAGGCGCGGTCGACCCACGGCTCCTCCTCGGGTTCGAGGGGGACCTGGTTCGACCAGCCCTGCTCGGTCGGGATCTTCCAGTTGGTTAGCAGGCGGACCCGCCCGGGCAGGAACTCCGCCTCCACCGGTGGCCGCCCGTCACGCAGGTAGCCGCGCCAGCCGCTGGCCACGTCCTCGGCGTCGGCGTCGGCGGACGACGCGAGCGTGACCGTCGCGGCGCCGCGGCGCTGTTGCCGTGACGTGACGAAGACGCGGTTGACCTCGAACTCGTCCGCGCTCACCGGAAACAGCGACATGCGCACATGGTCGACCGTCACCGCCGTATCCCAGGACGCTGTCGGGACCTCGCCGGTGAACAGCAGGGAGCGTCCGTCTGGGGTGTCGACGCGCACGCCGGCCCGCCGTCCGCCGTTCCTGGACAGGTCCCGGTAGAGCTCGACGGTGCCCGAGCGGAGGTCGTGCCGCGGTTCCTCCCAGGTCCCTTTCTGTCGTCCGCTACTTCTCGCGGCCGCCATTACGGCTAGGTGGTCCGAAGGGGGATTCTGCCCCTCTTTCAGAGGATGCAGGTGCAACATGGGCTTCGCCTTCACACCAGCAGGGGTGAGGGGCTGGGTCAGCACGTGGCGCCGACCACGCCACTGCACCTCGTCGAGGAACCGCGCGCCTGGGGTGGGTGTGCCGGTGCGCTCCTCGACCGCCCACAAGGGACGGACGCGGATCACCCGCGGACAGGCCGAGAAGACCCAGGCGTCGTGACGGGCCCGCTGGGCCGTGACGGGCTCACCGACCCGCTGCGGTGGATGCTGGAAGTTCGCCCGGCGCAGGCTCACCGGCACCACGGTCGTGCCGAGGTCGAGCCACACTCCGAAGAGGGAGTCCGGCTGACGTGCGTCGTCCGGGGCCTCGACAACGATCCCCTTGAGGGTTCTTTGCCGCAGCAGGTGGTCCTCGACCGCTCTCTTGTTGTCCCGGCTGCTCACGGCGGCCAGGAGCACGTCGTCTGGCAGAGGCACGTACTGCTCGGCGGGCCCGAATCGCAACGGTCGCACGGAGGTCACCACGCAGCGTCGGCCGGACACGGCGCTCGACGGAAGCAGACGGTCGGGACCAGCGAAGTCTAGCGACTCCACCTCGACGTTGACGGACAGGTTCTGCCGGGTCCAGCCGAGCAGCCGACCGTCACGCGGCGCGGAAGAGGACAAGACACGGGCCAGGACGAGGACGTCGCCGACGTCTACGCCGTGGATCTGTTCGAACGTCCGCCGCGACGCCGTGCGCAGGAGCAGCCTTCGTGTGCCGGCGACGCCCGTGACGGCGGCTCGCCGCTGCTCCGAATCACCCCACGCCCCCGGGCTGAACCGGCACGCCGTCCCGGTCGCGTGGTCCGGGGAGACGACGATGGTGGGGAAGCCGCGCACGCCCGAGTCGAAGCGGAAGCGCTCGCCCTCATGCTGCCGGTAGGCCTCGAAGTCGGAGCCTTCCTCGAAGACGTGACGCCAGTCGTAGGCACGGCGGTCCAGCGAGGCCTCGCCCGCGAGTAGCTCCAGGTGTGGTTGGCCGCGGGCGTCGTCCTCGGCCGCCCCCGTCACCACCCGCGCCCTGATGACCAGACCCGCCCCATTGGGCTGCAGCTGCTGGACGGCGTCGGTCAGGTGTCCGAGGGATTGCGGGGTCCACACCGAGTGAGGCAGGACGACGTTGCACCCCGGCGCTGTACTGTACCGGCTGCGTTCGGCGTCCACCGGACTGGCGAGCACGAGCCGGACGTCCTGTCCGCCGTCCTCGGCCAGCCGGGCGAACAGCTCGGGGGCACCCTCGTCCGCGGGCACCCAGTGACCGCCTTCCCGGCGGGCGGTCGTGCGTACCGAAACGACGTCCCGGCCGGCCGGCCGCAGCTCGCCGGTGAGCAGTCCCACGATGTCGGGTAGCCAGACCTGACGGATGCGTTCGGGCTGCTCGTCGAGGGAGAAGGAGCCGCCGGACTCCCCGTGCACGGTCACCGAGACCTGCGGCACCTCCTCGCGGTGGTCGATCTCCAGGATCGCGTCCCGCACCTCACCCGGGATCGGCTCGACCCGGGGATAGGGCCGGACCTCGGCGAGGAGCGTCCGCGGGCGGTCCCCTGAGCGCAGGACGGCGAGGACGACGTCTCCGACCTGAGGATCGTGATCGTTGACGTGCTCCGGGAGACTACCTGCCACGGGCTCGGCCAGACCAACGTTGACCCAGATGTCGGTGCCTTGACGGGCGGCGACCACGCCCAGCAGGCGGGACTCTGCCCCGGCGGCAGACCGCTCGTCCAGACGGGTCCTTAGGTCGACGGCCGTCCGGAAGGTCCACCCGTCCATGACGGTGTCGTCGCCGCGCGTCCGGGACAGGGACGGTCGCGGCGGGGCGTGCACACGCAGCCGGTCTTCGACTGGGTCGACCGCCGCTCCCACCCATAGCCGGCGGTCCAGGTCTGTCCACGGCGCCGGCGCGCCGGTCTGGCCCAGGTCGACGCCGAACTCGCGCAGCGTTGGCCTGCTAGCCGCCTGCCGCCACAGGGCGGAGGTCAGCTCCCGGGCGAACCCGGCGTCGATGGACCGAGCCTCCCAGAGGAACTGCACGAGCAACCGGTCCAGCAGCGCATCTGCGCGGCGCGCGCGGGCTACCATCACCGGATCGCGGAGGCTCGTGGACCGCGCCGGGCGCGTCCGCCAGGCGTAGACCCCACCAAGCATCCGTTCACGGAGTGCCGTGGCGGTGCCGGATGGCAGCGCACAGTCGCGGCCGAGACACGCGAAGAGCGTCCACCGGTCCAGGGGCGTTCCCAGGCCGAACTCGAGCTCAGTGTCGACCAACTCCTCCAGCAGGGCGATCTCCTCCGGCATGCCCCCCGAGGCCAGGCGCAGCAGCCCGAGCATGGCCAGGCGCTGCGGACGGGACAGATCCTGCTTGCTTGTCACACGACCGACTGCGTCTCGCCAGCCGAGCATCGCCTCTGCCTGCAGCGCACGCTCGGCCGGGTCCGCTCGCAGGATCGACGCCATGCGCGCCGTAATAAGCGCCAGGCCCAGTCTCGTTTCGTCCGGGCGCGAGAAGGCCGCGCGAATGCGGGCATCGAGAGCCCCATCGCTCCAGCCGGCTAGGGGCAGCGGTGAGGAGGCGTAGACCGACCATGGGTTGAGGGCCTTCTCGGCACCGGCCAGATCGACCACGGTCTCCGGCCGGGCGACGGCGAAGTGGACCGCCAGCAGGCCCTTCGCCTTGTCCTTGACCGACCTACTCGGCACCTCTGAGATGGCCACGGCGCTCAGCACGCGCTCGGCCGCCGACGGCCCGTCAGGTCCGGCCCCTTGACGCCATCTGCCCTGCCCACGCAGGTCCGCGCCCGGCACGGAACCGGACAGCCCGTCGTGGACCCAATCAGTGCACCGGTCGCGCATACCCGCGCGAAGACGTTGCTCTGCCGGGGTCAGGTCCGTCTCAAGCAAGTAGTCGGCGATCAGCCCCGGGTCCACTACGTCACTCTCGCCCGCGCCGATCTGCTTCAGCCGCCGCCAGACGAACAGGCTCAGACCCCACGTCTGCACCGGCAGGGAGCGGGCCGCATGGTCCTCGGGCAGCTGCATCAGCACCTCCGCCAGCGGGATGCCCTCGTTGAGGTTGAGCAGACCTTGCCGGTTCGTGGTCTCGAGTACCTCCCAGGCGTGCAGGGCCAGGCCAAGGATCGGTTCATGATTGGTGAGCTCGGCGTGCTGCAGAATCTCGATGGCGCAGGTCGCGGCGGCCAGCAGGCGCCAGAGGGGCGCTCCGCCATCGGCACGCCTGTAAGGCCGATATGGTCGGCCCCTCGTACGCTTCTCCTTGGTCACCCACGGAGACAGCGCCACCAGGGACAACCAGCTGTTCGTGCGGATCTCCCCCGTCCTGACAGACAGCTCCGGAGTCCTCTCCGCCGGCATGCGGATACCAGCGAGCAGCTGTATCCGCCGTTTCCAGGCCTGCAGCGCCGGACCGGCAAGGGGCACTTGGGTACGAAGAACTCCTCCGATCTCTCCGTACTGCGGGATCCAATGCCCCTCCAGCGCGTCCGCCGTCGCCGGAGCGTCGATCTCCGTGGCCAACTGCCACAACGTGGCCTGCCACAGCATGACGAGGGCGAGCTCCGGATCAACGTCACCCAGTCCGAGCCGCTCCAGCCGGTCCCCAACCTGACCGACCACAGAGACCCGTCGCCGGTCGTACGCGCCCAACCACGCGAAGGTGACCACCTCCCCCATGATTTCGGCGTGCTGGTGCGCCCGCAGCCGGGACGGGTCGAGGAACCGCAGCCGCGCCGCCGCTCGTAGCAGGTCCGGCTCCCACCAGCCTTTGTGGCTGCAGCTGCGCATAACCTTGTCCACGATTCCGGGACGGTCGTCAACTGTGTCGCCGACGAGGCAGGCGAGCTCGGCACCGAGCACCAGGCAGAGTCGCCCCAGGTCCTCCTCCAGGGCATGGTCGATGAGCAGACCAACTTCGCTGTCTGCCCCGAGGCCCTCCGCGAGCCGGTCACTGCGCCGTGCGGCTGCGAGACAGAGCGAGAGGGCGGCCACCTCGACGACGTACTCCTCGAGGTGGACGTAGGCAACGGGTTCGCCTGGCTTGGACTGGCGGATACTCCGGGCCCGACGTAGGGCGTCATTCAGCGCGTCGAGGGTGTCGTCCGGAGGCGTATCGAGCACCAGGGCATCGAAAGCTGCCACTAGCCCGCGTGCCACGCCGTCCGCAACTGTCTCAAGCGCGTCCACCAGCACCCGGCGAGCGGCGCCGGTCAGCCCCGGCTCCACGGTCGACGAGGACAGTCCTGCCTGCAGGACCTCGGGCAGCGCCCGGTACCGCAGGATCGGCTCGGCCTTGAGCAGTTCCGTGCAAGCGATCTCGCGCAACTCGTGCGAAGCGTGCGGCGACCGCAGGAGGGACGTGGCCATGAGGTACGGCGCGACTACCGACGGCAAGGACTGCACACAAGCGCAGAAATACCATATATCCAGCATGGAGAGGCCCCCCATCTCCGGTGTCCCGCACGCCCCAGACCGATGGAGGCCCATCGACCGCCAACCGGCGACCGGGTCACATTAGACAATCTAATGTCACGAAACCCACGGAAGTACTCAATTCTACCGGTACGTGGCTGGCCCTGGTCCTGATGCGCCGGAAAAGCATGGAGAAAGATTGTTCCGGGGCCTTTCGGCGCCGTCGGCAGCTGCGATGGGCTAACGTCGAGTGGGCTGGCTCGCGCATTCGTTCGCCGGGCCACACGTGTCCACTCACGGTGTACCAGCTGGTAACCAGCTCTGACCTCCGGCCCTACGCCGGAGGTACTGCGGATCGGTCCGCATCGCCGCAGGTCAGACCCCACCCGTGAATGGACACGGTCGCATCCTTCAGCATGACTCATCAGCGGAATGGCGTATGCAGCTTGTCGGAGTACACGGGATCTGGAATTACGTCAAGGGCGGTGACCCGACGAAGATCGCTGCCGCCAAGTCGGACGAGTGGCGAGAACACGTAGCACGCGGACTGGGTCGCAGTCCCGGGGAGCTGGACCTGCGTGTTGCGTACTGGGCGCCGAGCCTCCATCAAGGGATTCCGACGCCCCAGTCTTTCGACGAGGATGGGGACGCCGCGCTCGATCGCCTCGAGGCTGAGGACGAGCAGGCCACCGAGCTAGCCCGGCAGTGGCTCGAGGCCCAGTATCTGCCCGAGGCGGTGTCGCAGGGCCGCCTGGCCGTTCCCCTGCGCCACGCCGTGACGTTCCTCGCCCGCCGGTCGGGACGTGACGGCCGGCTCACGAAGCTCTTTGTGGCGATGTTCTTCAAGGAGGTGGCGCGCTACCTGACCGGACCGCAGGAACGACGGGAGGCCGTGCGCGGGTACGTCGCCGACTGTATCGCCGACGCGGGGTCGGCGGGCGCCCCCGACCAGGCACCCGTGGTGGTGCTAGCCCACTCCCTAGGGTCAGTCGTCGCGTTCGAGGCGTTGCACGCCAGGCCGGACCTTCGCGTGGATCTGCTGATTACGCTGGGGTCGCCCTTGGCAATCCCACACGCCGTCTTCCACCGTCTGCAGCCCGCGCCATTCAACGGCGTCGGCGTAAGGCCGCCGACCGTCCGGCGCTGGGTGAATATCAGCGATGCGGGAGACCTCGTAGCCATCCCGCGGCCACTTACGGTCTACTTCCCCGACATCGACCTAGACCTTAGCGACAGCATCGCTCTCTTTAATTTTCATCTCGTCGGCGGATATCTGGCGTCACCTGCTGTGGCAGCCAGCCTGGATCCGCTTCTTCCCTGAGGTAAAGGTTTCATCACGCGACCAGAATCCTGTCTTGCGCTCCGATCACTCGAGCGGCGGCGGGTCCGGCCGCGTGCCTCAGCGGAAGGCATTGCTGCGCTGGGTGTTGATCGCCGGCCGTCCGGCTCCACAGTCAGGTCGGCAACCTGGTCTTCCCGATCACCCAGGCCTATGTCCAGGACGTGGCGCACGGGTACCGGACCCGGCTGTGGAAGACCGAGCTGGCCCGCTTCGCCGACGAGACCGGGCTGCCGGTCACGGTGTGCCACCTCCCGCCCGGCACCTCCAAGTGGAACAAGGTGGAGCACCGGCTGTTCTCGCACATCTCCATGGCCTGGCGCGGCCGGCCGCTGACCAGCCACGAGGTGATCGTGGAAACGATCGCCGCCACCACGACCCGCACCGGGCTGACCGTCACCGCCGAGCTCGACACCAGCGAGTACCCCAAGGGCATCAAGATCAGCGACCGGCAGATGAGGGAGCTGCAGGAGTCCGGGGCCCTTCAGCGACATACATTCCACGGCGAATGGAACTACACGCTCATCCCCGGCAGCCAACTGCGCGTGTTATTTTTTAATGGATGCTTTGTGGCGTATGGTCATGTGCTCTCGGGGTTGAACAGTCGCCGGACCGGCTGGCCGGTCACCTCGGCGATCATGTCGTAGTCGCTGTCGACGTGCAGTACCTCGGCTTGATGCAGTTCGGCGGTCGCGGCAATGATCAGGTCCGGGATCGGCCGCCGGTGGCCATTGCCGCTATGGGCGGCGAGCAGCCGCTGGACCTCCAGCGCCCGGTCCATCGCCGCATTGGTGACCGGCAGCCACTCCAGTGCCCGCTGGCCCGCGAGTAGCGCCTCAAGATCGGGGCTGTTGCGCGCGGAGTAGCAGATCTCCAGGGCTGTCATGTGGCACGCGGCGATGACGTGCCCGGTGCGCAGGTCCAGGAACGCGGCCCGGGCACGGGCGTCTCTCCTGGCCCACTCCAGGGCGGACTTGTCCGCGAGCAGCACGCTCAACCGCGCCCGCCATCCCGCCACGCCCCCCGCAGCGCCTCATCGGACAGGTCGGCGCCGGTCTCGTCGAGGAGATCGAGCATGCGGGCCGCTGCCCGCTGATTCGCCACCCGGCGCAAGGCGGCGTTCACGGTCGCCACCTTGCTCGTGGTGCCGAGTTCCTCGCTGGCCAGCGACAGCGCTTCGTCATCCAGGTCAACTACCGTCCTTGACATCAGATTCTCCCCGATATTGATGCCTGTTCATATCCTAAGTATATATCAAATGGTGCTTTCAATCAGCATCATCACGGAGCGCGGCCGATCTCCTTGCGCTCTGTTGGCATGAGATCAACGCAGCGCGCTGCCGCTGGGTCGTGGCCAGCCTGGAGCCTCCGTCGCGCGACGGCAAGCACCTTCTGCAGGTCAGGTAGCCGCGCCCACTCCACCAGTTCGAGGCCCACGCTCAAGTGTCCGTGAACGGTGGGTCCTCGTCAGGGCGTTCGGTGGCGGCAGGTATGTCCCGCAGATCGGGCTGGATCTGGCGTCAGGACATGCGTGAGTTCGCTGCCTGCCCACCATACAGCTGGCTCAAGCGACACTCCTGGCAGCGGTTGCGCCGCCCGGCGTACCTCGTAGATGGCCGCGAGCGGAACGGCGGTAGACGAAACGATGATGCCAGGGCCCGCGATCAGCCAGTCCAGGTCGCACGCAATCGATCTCGGGATGACGGGCCAGACGGCACCGTCAGAAGCCACTGATACCTCAGCGTCCGCCAACCAGGAAACCGGTCTGGATGATCAGCCGTCCTGCGGGAAACCGCAGGTCATTATGGGATGGTTTGCGTGGAGCCCCGCTGGGGGCGCTTCGTATTTACCCGGCGAAACCGGTCCTGACCTGTGGAAACGATCTGTGCCGAGGTGAACGGCTGTGACCGGCCGCGGGGGCTTAGTAGCTGTCCAGGAAGGCCTTGGCCTCGGGGCCGGCGAACTGGGCGCCGTAGCCGGCGTTGACCACCAGGCAGGCCACCGCCACGTCCTTGGCCGGCTCGAAGGCGATGAGCCAGCTGTTGGGTTGCTCCTGGCCCTGGATGTCGGCCGTCCCGGTCTTGGCGTAGACGCCCGGCCCGAAGCCGATCCCCGCGGCCGTCCCGCTGCTGACCACGGCCTGCATCATCTGCTTGAGCTGCGCGTCGGTGCTGGCCGGCAGCGGGGTGGCGGTGACCTGCTTCGTCCCGGGCAGCAGGATCGGCTGCCGGAACGTCCCGGCGTCCACGGTGGCCGCCACCGACGCCATGGCGAGCGGGGACGCGGTGAGCTGGCCCTCGCCGAACGCCTCCTGGGCGAGTTCGGAGCCGCTGGCGCTGGCCGGGGCGTTGAAGTAGCTGGCCGACAGGCTGGTGATGCCGATGTTCCAGTTCTGGTTCAGGCCGAAGTACTCCTTGGCGGTGCGGGCCAGGCCGCCGCCGGACAGGTGCGGCCACTGCGTGCTGAACGCGTTGTTGCAGGACTGGGCGAAGTCGGTGGTGAACGGGGTGCCGGGTGGTTCGGACTCGTTGTTGTCGTTGTGGTAGGTGATGCCCTGCACGGTGTAGGCCCCGGGGCAGGCGACGCCGGTCGACGCGGTGAGGGCCCCGCTGCTGATCAGCGCGGCCGAGGTGATGACCTTCATGGTCGAGCCGGGGGCCACCTTGGCGGTGAGCGCGAAGTCGTTGAAGCCGGCGTTGTTGGCGATGGCCAGGATCTTGCCGGTGGACGGCTGGATGACCACCATCGAGCTGCCGCCGTGCATGGCCACGGCCGTGCGGGCCGCGGCCTCGGCCCGGGCGTCGATGGTGGTGGTCAGGTTCGAGATGTTGCGCGCCGCGATGACCGCCGCCTGGCTGTTCTGGACCGGCTGTCCCCTGGCCGTCTGGATCTCGACGTTCAGGCCCGGGGATCCTTGCCCGGGCGGCGCGTGGCTCTCCAGCAGGTTGGCGATATTGGTCAGCCCGGAGTCCTTGTACGAGGTGATGTCGTTACCGCTGGCGTCACTCACTCCGGCCACCCCCGGGGGGACTTCGACCGCCGCCAGGTGGGTTTGCGCGGCGAGGTTCGGCGCCAGGACGTCGGGGGCCCAGGCGATGTACCACACCTGCGAGTTCGGTTTGGCGTAGGTGACCAGCGACGAGTGGTAGCTCCACGTGCCGCTGAGGGCCTTGGCGGCGTCCGCCGCGGCCACCGTGGCGTTGACCGTGAACTGAGCCGTTGCCCGCGTCCCGCTCCCGGGGGCCGCAGCGGCGCCCTGGGTGCTCGCGGTCAGCTTCGACAGGTGCAGGTACTTCTGGTAGGTGACCAGCGCGGCCTGGGCCGCGGCCGGGTGATCGGTGTAGCGGGCGGCCTGGCCGAGGTCACCGGCCTGCCACGCCTGCAGGAACGCGGTAGTGATCTGTTCCGCGTCCTGGCTGGGCGAGCTCCCGTTCGGCACGAAGCCGGTGGTGTTCGCGTTCCCGCCGGGCAGCACCACCGTGACGACGACGACGGCGATGGCGACCACGACCGCGATCGCTGCGGCGATCACCGCGATGATGACCTTCCGCGGCTTACCCCGCTTCCCGCGGTGGCGGTGCAGGGACGGCCCGGGCCCCGGCCCCGGCCCGACGGCCTGGAACGGGGCGGTCGGGGGTTCCGATGCGTACCACGGGCCTGACGACCTGCTGCCATGGGAATCGTCGGTCACCCAAGCGACGGTACCCACCGGGCAGTTAGCGGACAAATGGCCGGGTCCGGCGAGGCGGGTAGCCTGGGCTGGCGGCCCTCTTCCCGCAGGTTCATGACGACATCGCTGTCACAGCGATGCTGCCGGAGCAGCAGCGATGCCACATCGATGCAGTTATCTGTGGCGGGCGCGGGCGCGGGCGCGGGCTCGCGATCCGGGTTCGGAGAGAGGTACTGGGGCGCGCGGGGCTGGTGGTGCTTTTTGGGGAGTGCGCCGCGGTGAGGTGGGGCGTGGGGCGGGCTGGGGCCGCGCGCGTTCGGTCGTGTGCGCGAGGACGCGGCGAGCGGGGCTAGGTTAGGCTTTTCTTGCTTCGGGCTGTCGGGAGGTACGGGTGATGGCAGGAGCAGGCGACGAGATGGCGGCGGCCGGGGGGTACTTCCTGGCGTCGCACGCTGACCGCGAGCGGGTGGTCAACACGGTCAAGGCGGCGTTCACGGAGGGCCGGCTGACCCAGGACGAGCTCGAGACGCGGGTGGCCCAGGCGCTCGGCTCGCGGACGTACGCGGAGCTGGCCGCGGTCACGGCCGGCCTTCCGGCGGAGACAGACCCGGCCCGGCGACCGCGCACGCCGAACCTGACCCCCGTCTGGTGGGGCCTGGGCGTGTTCTCCGGCTTCCCGCCCATCCTGCTCGCGGCCGGCTACCTGGCCAGCAACGAGAACGTGGCCGGGCTGGGCCTGGCGCTGTTCATCCTCGATTTCATCGTCGCCTTCCTGGGCGGCGTGATCGCCATCGGCACCGCGGTGGACACACGGATGAAGAACCGCAGGGCCGCGCAACTGCCGCCGGGGCCGGGCGGCGGACCGCCCTCCGGCGGCCCGGGCCGCTTCGCCACCGGCCAGGAGCCGGCCCGCCCCGAGGCCCGGCGCGACGAGACCGGCGCGGAAACCCGGTCGGTCCCCGGTCGCGGACCGCTGCGTCCGCTGTGGCAGGCGCCCTGACCCTGGAGGGATCGGCGTCGCGGCGTTAGCCTGGTCCCGGGGGTTTAATCATGACCGACGTCGGGCGTGTGCAGGCTGCGGCCGTTGACGTGGCGGCGGGCCGGCCCGGCCGCGGCCCCAGGTGGTCCCGCTGCGCGGGCTGCCGGTGGTGGCCGTGGTGGTGGGGCTGGTCATCGCGTCCATCGCGGGCAACTGGCTGTGGGCGCTGACCTTCTGCCACGTGGTGGGCGGCGGGCTGTGGACGGCGATCGACCTGTTCGTCGGGCTGATCATCGGGCCGATCCTGGGACGGCTCCCGGCCGAGGCCAGGGCGGAGTTCGCGGCCCGGTTCATGCCGAAGATGGTCCTGCTCATGCCCACCCTGGTGCTGATGACGCTGGCGGCCGGGTTCCAGCTGGCGCTGCAGGCGGGAAACCTCGCCCCGTCCAGCCCGAACCACGCCTGGCTGATCGTCTCCTACTGCGTCGTCGGGGTGATGGCGGTGATCGCGCTCGGCGTGCTCGAGCCGGCCAACATCGCGGTGCTGGTCGAGATGCGCAAGCGGGAGCCGGACGGGGATGTGATCGCGCTGCTGATGAAGCGGTTCCTGTACACCGCGGGGATCACCGGGATCATGCAGGTCGCCACGCTCATCATCATGACCCGGGTGGCAACCCAGTGACCGCGGGAGGCGCAGAGGCCACGGCCGGGCGCCGGCGCTTCCCGCCGGTGGCCGAACTGACCACGGTCTCGCTGGCCCTGGTCGTCATCGGCGGGATCCTGATGGCCTCCTACGCCCCGCGGCGGCCGCCGCTCGGCGGGCCCGCCGCGCTCGCCACCGCGGGCGCCGCGCTGCTGCTGGCCGTCGCCGTCATGCTGTTCCGGCTCCGGGAGTTCAACTGGGACCGGTTTTCCGTGGTGTTCCGGTGGGCGCTGCTGGCCTACGTCGTCTCGGCCGGGGTAATCGGCTTCGCCTTCGTCCGCGACCACATCCGCGGCGCCCCGCTGGCCCTGGTCGTGGTCATGCTGGCGATCTACGCGGTGGACGTGCCGGTGGTCATCGCGTTCACCGTGGCGCGCTACTCCTCGCCGCCGCACGCGGCCGACTGAGCAGGGGCCGGCAGCGAAGAAGCCGGCCGAAGAGAGCGCCGACAGAGAAGGACCGGCTGAGGTCAGCCCGCGAACAGGTGCAGCTCGGCGGCGAAGCGCTGCGCCATCTCCATCGCCGGGGCCAGCTCGGGGTGCCGGACGATGACCATGCCGTCGGCGATCAGGGTGGCCCGCCAGTCCCGCCGCGGCGCGCCGACCGGGAGCAGCTCCAGCGCGGCAACGTGGTCGCCGTAGCTGGCCAGCAGCCGGTCCAGGCCCTCGTAGCGGGTGATCCGGCCGGCCCCGCGGGCCCGCTTGAAGATGCTGGCCGCGTTGTAGCGGCGCCGCACCGGCTGGTCGATCCGGCCGTGCGCGACGGCCTGCGCCCAGCCGGTGAACAGGTCGGCGTCGGTGGCGTAGTTCATCACGTCCACCGTGCGGGCACCCGGCGGCCGGGCGCCGATCTCGCCGAACACCACCTCGCCGTCGGCCTTGCGGTACCACTCCATGTGGGTGAACCCGGCCCGGAAGCCGAGCGCGGACAGCACGGCGCGGCCGAGTTCCCGGCCGCCCTGCAGCCCGGGCTCGTCCAGGTCGCGCAGCGCCATCGTGATCGGGCTGATCCACTCGTGGATCTTGGTCATCAGCGGGCGCGGGTGGTACTGGCAGATGTTCTCCACCAGGACCTGGCCGCCGGCGCAGATGGTGTCGTAGGTGAACTCCTCGGCGTCGATGAACTCCTCCACGCTGACCCGCGGCACGTGCCGGATGGCGGGCAGGATGGCGTCGAGGTCGGCGGCCGAGTCGGCCCGGTAGGTGTCGGCCGAGCCGGCCCCGTCGATGGGCTTGACGATGAGCGGGTAGCCGACCCGTTCGGCGGCCGCCCACACCTCGGCCACCGTGGTGGCGGCGACGTGCCACGGGGTGCGCAGGCCGGCTCGGTCGAGCAGCTGCTTCATCCGCTCCTTGTCCCGGAACGGCACCGTCTGCGCCACGGTGAGCCCGGGCAATCCCAGGTCCTCGCGCAGCCGCGCGGCCAGCATCATGTACGGCTCCCACAGGCACTCGACCTGGTCGACGCGCACCCGGCCGGCCAGCTCGCGCACGATCGCCGCCACGTGGTCCCCGTCGGCCAGCGAGCCGACGTGCACGTAGTGGTCCAGGGCCTCCCGGGCGGGCGGCGGCAGCGCGTCCGGCGCCTGGTCGCCCAGGCCGATGACGCCCACCCCGGCGCGGCCGAGGCCGCGGGTGAAGAACGCCATCTCCGCCGGGTAGCCGGGCGAGATCATCAGTACGTTCAACCGAGCTCCACCCGGACGGTGCTGATGATCTGCTTCAGCGCGGCGGTCACCGCACCGGTGTCCGGATGCCGGACGGTGATGTGGCCGTCGCCCTCGTAGCTGCCCGAAGACGGCTGGCCGGGCCGGGGCAGCCGGGAGTCGACCACCAGGGCGGTCACCTCGGGCGGCAGCCGGTCAAGCCCGCGCACCGCTGTGACCTGGCCCGCGCCCTGGCCGCGCAGGTAGGCGGTGCCCGCGGCCCACTTCCGTTCGGGTGGGTCGAAGCGGCCGTCCACCATCAGCCTGGCCCACGCGGTGTACAGGTCGAAGTCGTGCGCGTAGCACAGCATCGAGGTGATCTGGGCGCCCGGCGGCCGCGCCCCCACCTCGGATACGGCCACGGTGCCGTCCGGGCGCCGGAACCACTCCATGTGGGTGAGCCCGGTGCCGAGCCCGAGGGCGCGCAGCGCCTCCGGGGCCACCTTCCTGATGCCGTCGTACTCCGGGCCGATGTCGCGGGGCAGCAGCACCACCCACTGCATCCACGGGTTGCGCAGCACCTCCAGCGGGGTCGGCAGGTAGTTCGAGACCGAGTCCCAGACGATCCGCCCGCCGACCATCACGCTGTCGTAGGAGCCCTCGTCCCCGGTGAGGAACTCCTCGATCTGCGCGGGCCGGTCCGGGCCGGGCGGGACCGTGCCCAGCCAGGCTTCCAGGTCCCCGGGTCCGTCGAGCCGGAAGGTGCTCTTCGCCCCCGCTCCCGCAGGCGGCTTGACGACCAGCGGGAAACCCGCTCGTTCGGCAAATTCGATCGCGTCGGCCGGACAGACGGCCAGCTTGTGCCGCGCGCACGGCACCCCCGCGGCCCGCAGCACCGTCTTCATCTGCGCCTTGTCGCGGAAGTTGTTCGCCGTGACCGGGTCCATGCCGGGGATGCCGAGGTGCTCCCGCACCTGCGCGAGGGGGACCTGGAGCTGCTCGAGCACGGCCAGCAGCCGCCGCACCGGGCCGAGCTGGCGGCCCAGGCCCGCCACCGCGGCGGCGATCTGGCCGGGGTCAAGCGCGTCGTCGATCCGCCAGTGGCCGGCCAGGGTCTCCTTCAGCCGGGGCGGCAGGCCGTCCGCGGGCTCGCAGGTGATCAGCGCCGTCTGCACGCCGGGCAGGCGCGCCGCCGCCGCCACGAACCGCGTCGTGGTGTCGAGCAGGTAAGGCGCGACGAACCCGGCGGTCACCATGGGAGGTACGTACCCTCAGGTTTAACATGCCAGACATGAACGTCGTGTTCGTGGAACCGTTCTTCCCGGCCAACCAGCGTCAGTTCGCCCGGGCCCTGGCGGAGGCCGGGGCGACCGTGATCGGCATCGGCGAGTACCCGGTGGAATCCTTCGACGACCAGCTCAAGGGCTGGCTGTACCACTACGAGCGGATCTCCTCGGTGACCGACATCGGGGCCCTGACCCGGGCGGTCCGCTGGGTGCAGGACAAACTGTGGGTGGACCGGCTCGAGGCCACCATCGAGGCGCACACCATGGCCGCCGCGCAGGTCCGCGAGGCCTGCGCGATCCCGGGCACGTCGGTGCGGACGGCCTGGCTGTGCCGGGACAAGCCGTCGATGAAGGAGGCACTGCGCGCCGCGGGGGTGCCGACCGCCTTGTCGGCTGCGGTCGCTTCCGCCGCTGAGGCCAGGGATTTTGCCGAACGGGCGGGGTTCCCGCTGATCCTCAAGCCGCGTAGTGGCGCCGGGGCGTCCGGCACGGTCCGGGTGGATTCGCTGGCCGAGCTGGATCACGCGCTGGGGGTGTTCGGCGGCCAGGGGGTCGATTCGATCGCCGTGGAGGAGTTCGTCGAGGGGCACGAGGGCTTCTACGACACGATCACCATCGACGGGCAGGTGGCCCTGGACTTCGCCTCGCACTACTACCCGAACGTGCTCGAGGCGATGCGGACCCGGTGGATCTCGCCCCAGTTCGTCGCCACCAACCGGATCGACAGCGCGCCGGAATACGGCGAGCTGCGGGAGATGGGCCGCCGGGTGATCGCCGCGCTGGGCATCGGGACGTCGGCCACGCACATGGAGTGGTTCTTCGGGCCCAAGGGCCTGAGGTTCTCCGAGATCGGCTGCCGGCCGCCCGGCGTGGGCGCCTGGGACCTGTACTCGGCGGGCAACGACATCGACCTGTACCGGGCCTGGGCCGACGCCATCACCCGCGGCGGGACCGGTATGGTGCCGTCGCGGCGGTTCGCCAGCGGGATCGTGGCGCTGCGCCCGTCGCAGGACGGTTCGATCT
The DNA here is from genome assembly GCA_963744575.1 of uncultured Actinomycetota bacterium. GTDB lineage: Bacteria > Actinomycetota > Actinomycetes > Streptosporangiales > Streptosporangiaceae > Palsa-504. The sequence continues at coordinate 93,800 of CAVUUF010000001.1, forward strand.
CCGGCTACAGCGGGGTCGACGAACTGCAGGGCCAGTACGGCGAGTGGGTCATCGACGCGCACCTGCCGCCGCCGGGCACGCCCACCCAGCCGGTGGAGGCCGGCTACATGGCCAACGCCTACGTGCGGATGCGCCACCCCGACTACGACGCGCTGCGCGGCATGCTCAACGCGGTCGGCCGCACGCTGCACGTCTATGCCACATGAGGGTCATCCTGCTCGGGCCGCAGCGCCGGCCGACGGTGGACTCGGTGATGCGCTCGCTGGCTCTGTCCGGCCCGGTCGCGATGGTCAGCGCGGGCTGGCGGGAACGCGAGCCCGACGACGCCGAGCTTCGCAGGCTGGTCGGCGGCGAGGCCGTCAACCTGTCCCTGTACCAGCGCTGGCTGGACGTGCAGGAGCGCGATCCCGAGTACGTGGCGGGCGCGGGCCGGCTGGACGGCGTCCTCACCGAACTGCAGGACCTGTACCTGCTGCGGCTGGATTACGCGCTGCGGGCGGTCAACGCGCTGCGGCGCCGCGAGTCCGGTGACGGGCTGCGGTCGCAGGCGTTGTCCCAGGCCATGGCCGCGGTCCGCGAGCTTGACGCGGCCCACCTGCGCCGGGTCAACGAGGCCCGGCTTGAGTTCTTCGGCCGGCTGGCGCCGCACGACCGGCCGGTGATCGCCGAGCACCGCGCGGCGGTGTCGGACGTTGTGCGTGCGGCTTCCGCCGTGGTCCTCGCGGGCGGCCACGTGGGCGTGCTGGCCGAGGTGCTGCACCTGTTCAACGTGGCCGCTTCCCTGGGGCGCGGCCCGGTCATCGCCTGGTCGGCGGGCGCGATGGCGCTGACGGACCGGATCGTGCTGTTCCACGACCGGGCCCCGCAAGGTCCCGGCCACCCCGAGGTCTACGGCAGCGGGCTGAGCGTGGTCCGCGACGTGGTGCTGCTGCCGCACGCCCGGGCCAGGCTGCTGCTCGACGACACGCCGCGGATGGCGACCTTCGCCCGGAGGTTCGGCCCGGCCCGCTGTGTGCTGCTCGAGGCGGGCACCCGGATCGAGGCCGGCCGCGACGGCGGCTGGCCGCCGGGAACCCGGGTCCTGGGCGAGGACGGCCACGTGACCGCGGTGGCGGCGGCGTGACCACGACGAGCGGCCCGGTAGTCCGCCGCAAGCTCGCGATCAACCGGCTGCGCGACCGGCGGCCGCTCGATTCGGCCACCGTCGACCGCTTCCTGGCGCGGCAGCAGGTCCCCATCGTCGAGGGCGCCCGCTGTACGTTCCTGTACCGGGGCGAGGCCGACGAGGTGTTCCTCATCCACCGGATCTTCGGCCTGCCGGACCACCTCCCGCTGCGCCGGCTGCACGGCACCGACCTGTGGTACGTGGCCCTGGAGCTGCCGGAGGGCTCGCGGGTGGAGTACCGGCTGGAGGTGGTGCGCGGCGGGCAGCGCGAGCAGATCAACGACCCGCTGAACTCCCGTCTCGCGCACAGCCCGATGGGCAGCTCGTCGGTGTGCTACGCGGCCGGGTACCAGGTACCGGACTGGACCCGGGTCGATCCCGAGGCGCGGCCCGGGTCGCTGGTGGACATGGTGGTGCCGAGCCGGGCGCTGCGCCGGGACAGCCAGGTGACGCTGTACCTGCCGGCCCGGTTCCGGCCGGGCGGGCGGTACCCGCTGCTGATCGTGCACGACGGCGGCGACTACCTCCGCTTCGCGGCGGCCAAGACCGTGCTCGACAACCTCATCCACCGGCTCGACGTGGCCGAGATCGTCGCCGCGTTCACCAACCCGGGCGACCGGCTGGCCGAGTACGCCAACTCCGCGGCGCACGCCCGCTTCCTGACGGCCGAACTGCTGCCCCGGCTCGAGGCGGAACTGCCGCTGGCCGGCCCGCCGTCCGGGCGTTGCCTGATGGGCTCGAGCTTCGGCGCCGTCGCCGCGCTGTCGACCGCGTACCGGCACCCGGAGGGCTACGGGTCGCTGCTGCTGCAGTCCGGCTCGTTCGTGTTCACCGACATCGGTCACGACCACGGCGGCGGCCCGCCGTTCGAGCCGGTGGTGCGGTTCGTCAACCGGTACCGGGCCGCGCCGCGCCGGGTGGCCGACCGGGTGTTCGTCAGCTGCGGCGTCTACGAGCCGCTGATCGTGCGCAACCGGTCCATGGTCCCGGTGTTCGAGGCCGCCGGGATGACGGTCCGCTACGTCGAGGCCCGCGACGGGCACAGCTGGGAGAACTGGCGGGACCGGCTGCGGGACGGGCTCTCGTGGATTTTCCCTGGTCCACAGAAGTTCTTCTACGAGTAAGGATTTAAATGGTGAGCCTTCTGCGCGCGGAGTGTCATGAATGATGGCCTGAGGGTCAGGGAGCGGTGGTATTCCGGCCGCTTGCAACGGGAGATCACGGTGGTGCGGTGGGGGCTGTTCGGTACCCCGGTGCTGGTCTTCCCGACGGCCGGCGGCGACGCCGCGGAGATCGAGCGGCACGGGCTGGTCAACGCGTGCGGGCCGCTGCTGGCCGAGGGCCGGATCAAGCTGTACTCGGTGGACAGCGTGGCCGGCCAGGCCATGGTGACCAAGGAGGGCTCGCCGGAGTACCGGCTGCGGCTGCTCGACCAGTTCCACGAGTGCATGCGGTGGGAGGTGATCCCGGCCATCCACGCCGACCTCGGCGGCCACGCCATCGGCGTGATCACGGCCGGCGCCTCCATCGGCGCGTTCAACGCGGTGGCCACGCTGTGCCGGTACCCGGACGTGTTCGCCGCGGCCATCGGGATGAGCGGCAGCTACCGGATCGAGCGCTTCTACGACGAGGCCTGGACCGAGGACCTGTACTACGCCGCGCCGCTGCAGTTCCTGCCCGGCCTGGACGGCCCGCAGCTCGACCGGCTCCGGCAGCGGAACGTGATCCTCGCGTCCGGCGAAGGCGACTGGGAGGACATCGGCGCGTCCTGGCAGATGGCCGGGGCCCTCGGCGACAAGGGGATCCCCAACCGGGTCGACAACTGGGGCCCGCAGTGGCCGCATGAGTGGCATACCTGGCGCGAGATGCTCCCCCAGTACCTCCGCGAGCTCGCGCCGCCCCGCTGATCGCGGCCCGGGCCGGCTAGGCGAGTTCCTCGGTGATGATCTCTTCGCAGAGGTCCAGGCATTCGGTGCAGATGGCGGCGGGGACGTTCCGCGCGGTCTGAGCCGTGCTCCCGGCCAGGCCGGCCACCTGGTCGCGGCGCTTGCCGCAGAAGCTGCAGGGCACGTTCACCTGCTCTCGCTCGGGTGTCGCGGTCAGCCATCCGGTCTCGGTCCGGACCGGCTCGCCGGAGCTGACCACGGTCCTGGCCAGGGCGGAGCATCCGTCGCAGATGTACACGCTGGGTCCGGCGATCAGCTTCCTGACCTGCTTCTGGTCCTGGCCGCAGAACGTGCAGACGAGCAGCAACGGGCCGGGGCGGACCCGGTCGCGGCGCAGCCAGCGGCGCGAGCCGCCGGCCGACTCGACGATCTGGTGCACCCGCTGATGGCTCAGCCCCAGGCCGGCGGCCAGCTCGCGGAGGGAAGCACCGTGCAGGTGCAGGCGGCGCACGGCCCGGTAGAAGTCGGCCCGGGCTACTTCGGCGTCACGTTCGGCGTCGATGAGGCGTTCCTGGGCTCGCCTGGCCTCGGCGAGCAACTCGTCGTCCATATGTCTACTGTAACTAGACGATAGGGACGGCGGGTCAGGCGAAGCGGGCGATCTGCCGCATCTTGTTCATCGCGTCCAGCGCGGCGACCTTGTAGGCCTCGGCCAGGGTCGGGTAGTTGAAGACCGCGTCGACCAGGTAGTCGATGGTGCCGCCGCAGCCCATGACGGCCTGCCCGATGTGGATCAGTTCGGTGGCGTTGGTGCCGAAGCAGTGGACGCCGAGCAGACTGTGGTCATCCAGGCTGACGAGCAGCTTCAGCACGCCGTAGGAATCCCCGATGATCTGCCCGCGAGCCAGTTCCCGGTACCGGGAGACGCCTACTTCGAAGGGCACGTTGTCCTTGGTGAGCTGCTCCTCGGTCCGCCCGACGAAGCTGATCTCCGGGATGCTGTAGATGCCGATGGGATGCAGCTCGCTGAACTCGTGCAGCGGCTCGCCGCAGGCGTGATGCGCGGCGATCCGGCCCTGTTCCATGGACGTGGCGGCCAGGGCGGGGAAACCGATCACGTCGCCGACCGCGTAGATGTGCGGCACCTCGGTCCGGAAGGAGTCGTCCACCTTGATCCGGCCGCGCTTGTCGGCGGTCAGGCCGGCCGCCTCCAGGTTGAGGGCGTCGCTGGCGCCCTGCCGGCCGGCCGAGTACATGACGGTGTCGGCGGGGATCTTCTTCCCGCTCAGCAGCGTGGCGATGGCGCCCTCCGGCCGCGCCTCGACCGAGGACACCGTCTCGCCGAACCGGAACGTGACCGCCAGGTCGCGCAGGTGGTACTTGAGCGCCTCGACCACCTCGACGTCGCAGAATTCGAGCATCCGCTCGCGCTGTTCCACCACGGTGACCTTGGTGCCGAGCGCCGCGAACATGGACGCGTACTCGATCCCGATCACCCCAGCGCCGGCCACCAGCATCGAACGGGGAACCCACTCCAGGTTGACGATCCCGTCGGAGTCGATGACGGTGCGCTCGTCGAACTCAACGCTGGCCAGCCGGGCCGGCCGGGTGCCGGTGGCGATCACGATATTCTCCGCGGTGGCGCGGCGGACCCGGCCCTCGCCGCCGTCGACTTCCACCGTGTGCGAATCGAGAAAGCTGGCCGTTCCGGTCGTGATCGTCACCCGGTTGCGGGTGAGCTGGCTGCGCACCACGTCCATCTCGCGGCCGACCACGTGAGTGGTCCTGGCGGCCAGGTCGGCGATGGTGATCTCGTCCTTGACGTGGTAACTCTGCCCGTACATCTCCCGCTGGTTCAGGCCGGTCAGGTACATGATGGCCTCGCGCAGCGTCTTGGACGGGATGGTCCCGGTGTTCAGGCACACGCCGCCGATCATGTCCTTGCGCTCGACGATAGCCACCCGGCGTTCGAGCTTCGCCGCGGCGATGGCGGCCTTCTGGCCGCCGGGTCCCGAGCCGATCACCAGCACGTCGAAGTCGTACACATGATCTAGTGTGACGACGGCGAGCGACCTTTTGAACCCCTGTGGCCGCCTTTCCTGCCTGAACACCTGGATTGCGGCATAACCAGCGAGCCGCGAAACCGGCGCCTGAGGCGGAAGCGGGGACCGTCTCAGGCGCCGGTTCGTGCGCGGGGACTCGGGCGGGAGTCCCTCCGGCTAGACCGGCGGGCCCGCGGTCAGGGCCAGGCTACCGGACTTGTGCTGGCCGGACGGGGTGACCCAGGTGACCGGCACCGTGTCGCCGGGGTGGAGCTTGGCCATGATCGTGCCCAGGCTCTGCGGCGAGCCGACCGCCTGGCCGTCGACTCCGGTGATGACCGAGCCGGCGGTCAGCCCCGTGGCGGCGGCCGGGCTGTTGCAGATGGTGCCGAGGACCAGCGTGCCCGAGTTCACCGGGGCGATGGTGGACGGCACGGACAGGCCGGCGTCGCTGGTGTAGCAGCTCTGGCTGCCATTGCCCGAGCCGTTCCCGTTCCCGTTCCCGTTGCCGTTCCCGAAACCGTTGCCGAAGCCGCCGAACCCGTTGTTCTGCTGCTGCTGCGACGCCTGGTCCTGCGGGTTGCTGTCGGAGCCCTGCCCGACGTAGATCCCGATGAACGGCGGGTAGCCGACCACGATGGTGGAGCTGGCCTGGCCCTCGGCGATCTCGCGGGCGACCGATAGCGCGGTGTTGACCGGGATGGCGAAGCCGGCCGTCGTCTGCTGCTGGGTGAAGCTCACGCTGTTGCCCGCGGTGTCCATGCCGATGACCTGGCCAGAGGAGTTGACGAGCGGGCCGCCGGAGTCGCCGGACACGATGCCCGCGTTGGTCTGGATCATCCCGTGCAGCGTCTCGGACTTGACCGTGCCGCCCTGGTCGCTCGCCGTGATGGTCTGGTTGAGCGCAGTTATCGTACCGGGGGCGGATACGATCTCGCTCCGGCCCTCGGCGTTGCCCAGGGCGACCACCTGGTCGCCGGTCTTCACCTTGCCGGGTTCGCCGAGCGGGACGGCGTGCAGGCCGGACGGGTCCTGCAGCTGGATCAGCGCGATGTCGCCGGTCACGTCGTAGCCGACCACCTTGGCCGGGAAGGTCCGGCCGGTCGCCGGGACCGTGGCGGTGATCTTGGTGGCGTTCTCGATGACGTGGTTGTTGGTCAGCACCAGGCCGTCGGGGTTGATCACCATGCCGGTGCCCGCCGCCTGCTCGCTGCTGTACTGCAGCGTGGTGTTGATGATGACCAGGCCCCGCTCTACCTTGCTCAGGCTCCCGCTGCCGGTCCCGGACCCGCCGCTCGGCGCGGGAACCGCGGTGCTGGGCAGCGCGGAGGGCGCGAGCCCGCGGCTGCTCGGCTGCGGCGACGCGGCGGAATTCGCCGCCGGGTGGTAGACGGCCACCACCGTGCCCGCCCCCAGGGCCCCCGCGACCAGCGCGACCGCCAGGTAGCTCAGCAGGCCGATCCGGCGCCTGGGCGGCGGCTGGGGAGGCATCGGGGGCAACGGCGCGGTGGAGCCGAAGTCTCCGCCGTAGCCGCCGTAGCCGCTGTTATCCTGCATCTCAATCACGCCTTTGGGGGTGGGCGTCCGGGTTGCTCGCGGGGTCCGGCAGGACCGGCGCGTCCTGCCTGTTCCCAGTAAGCACCACGAACCTGATGGATAGCTGAGGACGGGCTGCAGATTCACGCTACCCGCTGAGCTTTCCCTCAGCCGAACGACCCGTGGTGCGCGCTCTCGCCGGGCCCCTGCGAGCACTGCGGCGACTGCGGCCAGCCAGAAGGCGGGGCGGGCCAGGCCGGCACGGCCTGCCGGGCCAGCAGGACCTTGCGGCTCAGTTCGGCGGCTGCCTTGGGGGCCAGCGCCGAACGCAGCCGCGGCCACACCTGCCCCTCCTCGAAGCCGAAATGCTCCCGGGCCGCGAGCGCGAACCGGCCGAGCACGTTCTCGAACTCCGGCTGGCTGGCGTCCAGCTTGTCCAGTCCGGCCAGCAGCGCCACGATCTCAAGTTCGGCGCAGATGCCCCGGTCGGCCAGCACGTCCCCGCCGGGGACGTGCTCGCGCACGGCCGTCCACAGGCAGGTCAGCTCGATCTCCTCGTGCTTGGATTCCTCGATGATCAGCTCTTCGGTCATGATCTCGCGCAGCATGAGCTGATCCTCGGTGGCGCCGGTGGCTGCCGTCGGACCCTTTTCAAGTTCGTCCAGAACCTGTCTTATCTCCTCGTGGTCCGCGGCCAGGACATCGAACACGTCCTCCATCTCTCCCTCTCCTCCTTGCGTGTCACCCGCCGGGGTGGATCTCCTGCTTCCCCGTCCGGGTAGGCGTTAACCGCCTCAGACGGAGCGTGGTACGGATGGTTCCACCGGGAAATGCGAGGTCACAGCGGGCGTAGGCATGAAGTACGCGGCGTCATGGTGCCGCCATCCGCAGACAATGTATCTCGCCGGGAGCGCCGGACAGCCGCACTTCACGCTGATTGAACGGCGATGAAACCGAACGGGCGGGCCGGCCGAGTCTCAGCAGGCAGATCGCGTTTCGCTGCGTCCCGCGCGCCGCGGTGCGACGCGGACGCATCAGATGATTACTGCGTTCCCTCGGGACGCGTGAGACCGGGTTCCGGGGCACGCGCCCCGCCCGTTCGGGTCAGATTTCTTTCAGTGACTGGCCGCGGAGGCGAGTTCCCAGACGAAATACTCGGCGTTTACCGTGCCGACCCCCGCGGCGAGGTTGTAGCCGCGGGTCGCGGCGAAACCGCGCACCGTGTGCCCGCTTCCGCCCTGGCTGAACGAGACCGTGTTGTTGCCCGAGGTGACGTCGACGATGCCGGGTTTGCCCGCGGCCGCCAGCCGGTACAGGGCCGGGTTGATCAGCCCGAGCGGGTGGCCCGCCACCTGGTCGGCCAGCGCGACGATGCCGGCGAACAGCGGGGTGGCCTCGCTGGTGCCGCAGGCCGGGGACCAGCCAGGCGGCGCGCCGCGATAACTGCCGTAGGTGTCCACCGCGCCGTCGCAGGCCGCGCTCATCGAGATGTCGGGCACGCCGCGGTGGCGGCCGACGACGCCGCGCACCCCGTTCTGGTAGCCGGGCCGGGCGAACAGGACCGACCGGCCGCCGCCGCCGGCCAGCGGGTTCGGGCCCGCGTTGCCGTCGGCGAACTCGCTGGCCGCCTGGTTGTAGGTGTCGTTCCACACCGTCGCCGCGGCGGGCTTGCCCTGCGCGCTGAAGTGCAGCTGGGTGCCGCCGACCCCGGTCACCAGCGGGTCGCTGTCCGGCCAGGAGGTCACCGGGTACGGGTAGTAGGTGGTCTCGTCGAGCTTGACGTCCGCGGCGCCCGAGTCACCCGCGGCGGTGAGTACCGTGACGTGGTCGCGCCGGGCCAGCTGGTAGGCACCGCGGAGCGCCTGGACCGCGGCGGCCTTGGGGAAGGTCTGCTCGGTGGCGCTGAAGCTCTGGCTGATCACGTCGCCGAGGTGGTGCCGGAGCACGTACTGTTCGGCCGTGATGATCTGCGGGAAGCCGTGCACGCCCTCGGTCTCCGAGACCGGCGTCTCGGCCAGCAGGATGCTGGCGCCCGGCGCGACCGTGTGCGCGTACTCCACGTCCAGCGTGGTCTCGCCGGCCCAGCCAACCATGTCGGAGTTGTTCGGGTCGTAACCGGGCACCTTCCCGGCGGGCTGGATGATGGTGAGTTTCGGCGGGGCCGGCAGGCCGAAGGCCCGGTCGAATACGCTCAGGTCGTGCCTGATCGTCGGCGAGCCGAAGGAGTCGACGATGACGATCGTGGCGCCCCGGCCGGTCACGCCGCTGGCGTACACCGCGGGCAGGTGGTAGGCCTGCTGGATTTGGCCGGGCTCATAGCACGCGACCTTGTAGGCTTTCTCGCAGTCAGCAGTGGTCGGCGGATTGGCCTGCACGCGTCCGACCCGCTGCACGCCCGGCCGGACGGCCACGTCGGCCACGTCGGCCAGGGCGGAAGCTGAAGATTCGGCAGGACCCGCAGCCGCGGGGCGCGCGGCAACCGAACTCGAGACCGCCATCCCGGGCCCGGCGGCCACTGCGGCGGTGACCGCGAACCAGCCAATCGCTAGCGCCAGCCCCCTCGGCACCCGCATGTAACGTCTCCCTCACTCGGCTCGATGACCATAACACTCAGAACCGCAGCAAAAAAACACAATCCGGCCTCAGGATCCATCAGCCCGCGCGGGCCGGGCACCGGCTGTACGCTTAGCGAACGTCACGTGGCCCGGCGGGCCGGCCCGTTCGTCATGGCCAGGTCATTCGTCATGGCCAGGACAGTCGTCATGGCCAGGACAGTCGTCATGGACAGAAGGGAGCAGCATGCGCTTCCGGGGTAGCGTGGCGATCGATCTCGGCACCGTGAACACGCTGGTCTGGGTCGCGGGCCGCGGCATCGTGCTCGAGGAGCCGACCGCGATCGCCATCGACACGGGCATCGGCAAGGTCGCAGCCGTCGGCGAGGCGGCGGACGCGCTGGCCGACAAGGAGCCACAGGACATCCAGGTGATCCACCCGCTGCGGGATGGGGTCGTCGCCGACCTGGACGCGACCGCGGCCATGCTGCACGCGTTCTTGCGCCGGACCCGCCGGTTCGCACTTGTCCGGGTCAACGCCCTGGTGTGCGTGCCGAGCGGCGCCACGCCGGTCGAGCGCCGGTCGATCCTGGCCGCGCTGAGCGTCCGGCGGCCCAGGTACAACGTGCGGCTGATCGACGAGCCGGTGGCCGCGGCGGCCGGCGCCGGGTTCGACCTGACCGGCGGGGCGGGCGGCTTCGTGGTGGACATCGGCGGCGGCACCACCGAGGTCGCGGCGGTGGCCGGCTGGCGGGTGGTCAGGTCCCAGTCGCTGCGCAAGGCCGGCAACGCCATGGACGAGGCGATCGTGCAGGCCGTTCGGGCCGAGCTCGGCCTGATCATCAGCCAGCGCGCGGCCCGGAGCCTGAAGATGACGCTGGGCGTCACCGGCGGGGCCGACGGCTACGCCGAGACCGTCGGCCTGGACGTGGCGCAGCGGGCGCCGCGGTCCGAGCACGTGCCCGGGGGCCTGGTGGCGACCGCGCTCGAGCCGATCGTCTCGGCCATCGCCGGCGCGGTGCACGAGATGCTGTCGGAGATCCCGGCCGGGCTGGCCGAGGACGTGGTCCGGGGCAAGGTCCGGCTGGCCGGCGGCGGCGCGCTGCTGCCCGGCCTGGCCGCCCGGATCGAGACCGCGGCCGGCATCGGCACGGCCCTGGTCGAGGACCCGCTGCGCTGCGTGATCCGCGGCGCCGCGGAGATCCTGGAACGCAAGGAGCCCAAGAACAAGGACGGCGGCTCCGGGCCCGGCCTACGTCAGTAAGCCGGGCCCGGTCCCCGGGGCTCTTACTCCAGCGGCTGCCTGGCGATGGCGGACGGCTCCCGGCCGGCCAGCAGCCAGCCGACGACCGCCGCGACCACCGGCATGCCCACCAGGATGAACAGCAGGTTGGTCGTGGGCACGTTGGACAGCTCGGACAGGCCGTCGAGCGGGTTGTCCCAGGCGTAGCCGATGGCGCCGACGTAGGCCGCCACCGTGCCGAGCACGGCGCCGCTCAGCGCCAGCGCGAAGGCGGTCGCGGCGGTCAGCTCCCGGCGGGTCATGCTGCCCGCCCCGGTGGCGGTCAGGGTCCGCAGGTCCCGGGCGGTCTCGCTGCGGATCAGGCCGACGGACATGGCCAGGATGCCCAGCGCCAGCGCGATCCCGAACACGGTGGCCCAGTTGAGGATCTCCGCCGACGAGGGCGTGCTGGACTTGGTCTCGATGGTCAGGCCGGCCCCAGCCGCGGTGAGCCGGGCGTTGGTGATCTGCGCGGCGGTCGGATTGTGCGGGCTCTGGATGAGCCAGCCGGAGACGCTGGCCTGCAGGCCGAGCGTGTGGATGGCGTGCTCGGTGATCACGGTGTTGGGCGCCGAGGTCCCGGATGGCAGGGCGCCGACCTTCTGGATCACCGGGTTGGCCAGGCACTGGCTCTTCGGGCACGGGAAGCTGTCCGGCCCTGGCGGATTGCCGCCCGGGCCGCCTTTGCCGAAGTGGAGGAGCTGCATCTGGGACAGGCCGGACAGCCCGGGCCGCATGGTCAGGATGTCGGCGTCGGGGTGGACGTCGGAGGCCTTGATCCCGAAGGCCTGCAGCAGCTGCGGCGTGGCCACGTACACCGGTCCGGACCAGGACCGCCCGGCCGCTGCGTGCTGCAGTGAGGCGGTGGCCTGGTCGAGCTCGGTGACGTCATGCGAGCCGAGGGCCGAGGCGATGCCGTAGGCCACCGCCGCCTGGGCCTGCGGCGTGCTGGCCGTCCCGGATGTGCCGCTGCCGCCCGGTCCGTTGGCCGGTCCGCCGCCGGGACCGTTGGGGGTATAGACGATGATCTGGTTCGAGGCCAGGTTCGGCCCGGCGTAGTCCAGGACGTTTCCGTACCGCTGCGCGGTCAGGACGCAGACCAGGGCGGCGATGAAGACGCCGAGGCTGATGGCCGCGAGGGCCGAGCCCGAGCGAGCCCGGTAGCGGGCCAGGTCGCGCAGGGCCAGCCGTACCGCGATCGGGGCGCGCCTCCCGGATCTGGCCAGGAGCACCAGGCAGAACGGCGCCAGCAGGATTATCGCCACGATGAGCAGGACGATGCCACCGACGAGCTCCGGCGCTCCGCCACCGTTGGCGCTCTTGCCCGAGTACGACAGCAAGGCCGCGGCGATGACGAAGAGCACGACGCCGGGCACCGCTGAGCGGTGCACCTGCTTCGGCGGCGCGGGCCGCCCGGACAGGGCGGCGACGACGGGGACCCTGGTGATCGCGCGGGCCGGCCGCGAGGCGGCGAAGTAGGTGGCCACCACGGCCAGCGCCATCGCCGGGCCGATCACGTTCCACGGCAGCTGGAACGCGCCGATCAGGTGGTGCGCATTGGATTCCAGCCGCGGCCGGTAGGCCAGCCAGGCGGCCAGGCCCAGCAGGGTCCCGATGAGCGCGCCGAAGACACCCACCAGAACGCCGTTGACCCGGACGACCAGGCGGACGTTCCGGTCGGTGGCGCCCAGCGCGCCGAGCATGCCGAGCGAGCGGAGCCGGCGCTGCGCCAGCACGGTGAACCCGCCGACGGCGACCAGGGCGATGAGCAGCATGCCGATCGTGGCCAGCCCGAGCACGACGGTCGTGGGGTTGAGCGGGTTGCTGGCCGCCGCCGACTGCCGGCTCTGCACGTTCGGGCCGAGGCTGGTCGCGCTGACACCCGGCGCGGTGAACAGCACGGTGACCTGGCTTGGCTTGCTGACCTGGCCCGGTGCGACGAGCGCGAACTCATCGAGCAGGCTCTGCGGGTTCGCCGCGATGCCGACGACCTGGCGGGTGTGGCCGCCCGCATGCCATTGGTCGCCGATCTTGAGGTTGAAGGTGGAGGCCACGCCGTCGGTAACCGCCACCTGGTCCGGCCCGGCCGGGTAGTGCCCGGCGACCAGGGAGAGCATCGGCTGGCCGAACGGACCCTGCGGGTTCTGGGCGCGCAGGTCGTAGGTGTTGATCGAGCCGGGAATGGCGACGGTCTGGTTCTCGATGACGTCGACGCGGCGGGCGCGCTGCTGCAGCGCGGCGATCTGGCTGGCCAGCTGCGGGCCACCCGGGAACATGGCCATGTCCTGGGCGGTGCCGAAGCCCGCGCCGGCCGGCGGTGGCGTGTTGGTGGCCACCGCCGCCCCGACCACGGTGGCGGCCAGCGCGACCACGATGAGCGCCAGGACCAGCACCTGCTGGCGCCACTCGCGGCGGAACATCCGCCACGACCAGCGGATCACGGCGCGGCGGGCGGGAACACCCCCGTTTGCGGTTCCCGCCCGGCTCGGGTGCTCGCGCAGCGCCGTGCTCATTGGCTCGGTCCTGGCGTGAGCAGCGATTCGGGGCCTGGCGCGGGCAGGGTCTGGTCGGTCACCCGGCCGTCGCGCAGGAATACCACCCGGTCGGCCCACGAGGCCAGCTGGGCGTCGTGGGTTACCACCACCGCGGCCACGCCCCGCTTGCACGCGGCGTGGATCAGCCGCATGACCGCCTCGCCGTTGGCCGAATCGAGCGCCCCCGAGGGCTCGTCGGCCAGCAGCAGCTGGCGCTCGCCGACCACGGCGCGGGCGATCGCCACCCGCTGCCGTTCACCGCCGGACAGCTGGTCGGGGAAGTGCTCCGCCCGGTCGCCGAGGCCCAGCTCGTCCAGGCTCGCCGTCGCGGCCCGGCGGGCCCTGCGGGCCGGTACGCCGTCGAGTTCGAGCGGCAGCGCGACGTTCTCCGCCGCGGTCAGCCCGGGCAGCAGGTTGAAATCCTGGAACACGAAGCCGATGGAACGGCGGCGCAGCCGCGCCTTGGCGTTGCGCGACAGCGCCGTCAGCTCCTCCCCGCAGACGTGCACCTCGCCGCTGCTGGGATCCTCCAGGCTGCCCGCGATGGTGAGCAGCGTGGACTTCCCCGATCCGCTCGGCCCCATCACGGCCACCATGGCGCCCGCGTCGACCGTCAGGTCGACGTCTTTCAGCGCGTGCACCTCGGCCGCCCTCGCACCGTAGGTGCGGGACACGCGCCGCATTTCCAGCACACTCATTTTCTCGCTCCAAGTCTGCGCCGTACGCTCGGCACGGCCTGCGTCGTCCCCGTTGTCTTCTCAGCCGGGACCGGTTCGGTGACGGCCCGCTTGATCCGGCTGTCCGCGGCGTCCAGCCAGCGGACCACGGCATCGAGCCGGAACAGTTCGGCGTCCACCACCAGGCCCAGGCTCATGTCGGACTCGACCTCGGTCTCCTTGATCCGAGTCCACTGCTGCATCAGCTCCACCAGGTACCTGCGGTGCACCTGGATCACATCCCGTACGTTGGTGCCCGGTACCCGCAGCGCCACCAGGACCTTCATCACCAGCTCGTCGCGCGGCGGCGAGCTCATGTCCGACGGCGTGCGCAGCCACGCCCCCAGTTCCTCCGCGCCAGCCGCGGTGATCCGGAAGCCCTTCTGCGGGCCGTCCTGGCCGTCGCCGTCGGACTCGACCAGCCCGTCCCGCTCCAGCCGCTGCAGCGTCGTGTAGACCTGGCCGACGTTCAGCGGCCAGACCTCGCCGGTCCGCGCCTCGAATTCCTCCCGCAGCTGCAGCCCGTACTTGGGTCCCTCGCTGAGCAGCGCGAGCAGCGCGTGCCGGACGCTCATGACATGACTCTATCGAGTAGCATACTGAGTATGCTAGCGGCTGACCTGGAGCCTGTCACACCGGTTAACCCCCCTCTTTCGGGCACGGGTCAGCCCCCTCCCGGCCACCGGCTACGCCCCCTCCGGCCACCGGCTGGGGCCCCTCCGGTCCGGGGAGGGCGGCTTATCGGGAGCGAGGGGCGATGTGATGGGATGCGGGGGTGGAGCGTGGGTCGGTGACGGGGCCGGGGTACTCGGGCCGGCCGCAGGCGGCCAAGCTCGGCCTCAAGCCCGGCCAGCGGGTCCACCTGCACAATCCTCCGGCCGGCTGGGCGCTGAGCGGCCCGCCCGCCGGACTGGGCGACCCTGGTCCCGACGGCGCGGCCGACGTGATCCTCGCCTTCTTCACCGGCGCGGACGAGATCGTCGAGCAGATCGGGGCCCTGGCCCGGCGGATCTATCCCGCGGGAGCGCTCTGGGTGGCCTGGCCGCGCCGGGCGGCCGGCCATCGCAGCGACATCACCGACACGGTCATCCGCGAGCGCGCGCTGCCTATCGGGCTGGTCGACGTCAAGGTGGCCGCCATCGACGAGGACTGGTCCGGCCTGCGGCTGGTCTGGCGCACCGAGCGCCGCCGGTGAGCCGGAAATGAGCCGGGGAAATGGATGCGGACGCGGGTGATCGCGGGGCGTACCATGGCACCATGGGTTTCACTTGACGCTGAAGGCCCGCATTTTCGGTTCTCGCCGTCGCGCTCGCGATCGAGCTCGCCGACGAGCTGGTTGACGGGGCCAAGGGAGCCGCGCTCCCCCTTATCCGGCGCGACCTGGGCCTGAGCTACGAGCAGGTCGGCCTGCTGGCATCGGTGCCGCTGCTGGTCGGCGGGCTCCTCGAGCTGCCGCTCGGCGTCCTGGCCGGCCAGGGCCGGCGACGTCGGCTCGCCGTCCTCGGCGGCGGCGTCCTGTTCGTGCTCACGCTGCTCGGCATGGCCGCCGCACAGTCATTCGTCGTGCTGCTGGCCGCCTTCATCGCGTTCTACCCGGCGTCCGGCGCGTTCGTGTCGCTCACCCAGGCCGAGCTGATGGATACCTGGCCGGACCGGCAAGCCCCGCTCATGGCGCGCTGGGACCTGGCCGGATCGACCGGGGCGGTGGCCGGGCCGCTGCTGCTCATCGCGGTGCTGGCCAGCGGCGGCGGCTGGCGGGCCGGCTACCTGGTGCTGGCCGGGGTGGCCGGCCTGGCCTGGCTGGGCGCGTACCTACGGGGCCCGGCGCGCCCGGCGGCCGGCCGGACGGGCGAGGGGGACGGGAAGCCGCGGGCGCGGGAGGTCCTCGGCGCGCTGCGGGACTGGGGGACGCTGCGATGGCTGGTGCTGATCGAGGTGGCCGACCTGCTCGTGGACGTCTTCACCGGGTTCCTGGCGCTGTACCTTGTCGACGTCGCGCAGCTGCCGCCCGCGGTGGCGGCGCTGGCCGTCGCGATCAGGCTGGGCACCGCACTCGCCGCCGACGCGGCGCTGGTGGTGATCCTGGAGCGGGCCGCGGACCTCGCCGTGCTGCGCGCCAGCGCCATCGCCGCCGCGCTGCTCTACCCGGCCTTCCTGCTCGTCCCCGGCGCGGCGGCCAAGCTGGCCATCCTGGCCGCGCTGAGCGCGGCCACGGCGCCGTGGTACCCGCTGCTCCAGGCCAGGCTGTACGGCAGCCTGCCGGGGCGCAGTTCGGTGGCGGTGACGCTGAGCAGCGCGGCCGGGCTGGCGGGCGGACTCGGGCCGCTGGCCGTGGGGCTGACCGCGCAGGCGTTCGGGCTGAGCTGGGCGCTGGCGGGCCTGGCGGTGGCGCCGGTGGCCGTGCTGGTGGTCCCGGCCGGGGTGCGGGACGAGAGCCGGGGTCGGCCGCGGGCGTGAAAGCGCGGGGCGCGGCTGGGGCCGGGATTGCTGGACGGGGCGCGGAAGCAGGAACCTGGGCCGTTCGGGATATTGATTCTTATGATGGCCAGCAGGGGAATAGCTCGGCCTGGGGTGCGTTGGTCAGTATCGAAGGGTTTTGCTCTAGGCTAGAGCTAATCCTGCGTCCCGCCGCCTACTAGTCCCCAGGTTGCAGCTCATGAAGGGTTTTCCTGTTCGTCCCGTGCCCGTGGAGAACGTCGGCGAAGTGGCCCGGGCGGTCGCCAGGCACCAGGCGGAGCAGATCACGCTGGTCCGGCGCCGGGCCCAGCCGACCGCGGTATACGTCGCCCGGCTGACTATCACGGCGGTGCTGGCGTACCTGCTCGCGTTGCAGCTGCCCGGCGGGTCGTCGCGCGACGTGGTGGCCCCGCTGACCGCGCTGCTGGTGGCGCAGGCGACCTTGTTCCTTACCATCGGCAGCGCCATCCGGCGGGTCGCGGCGGTCACCGCCGGCGTGCTCGCCGCCGTCGCGGTCGCCGCGTACGTCCCGTTCAGCTGGTGGGTGCTCGGCCTGCTCATCGCGGGCACGCTGACGCTTGGCATCGTGCTCCGGTTGCGCGAGGAGATCCTCGAGGTGCCGATTAGCGCCATGCTGATCTTCTCCACCAACTCACACACCGCCGCCACCAGCCGTATCACCGAGACGCTGGTCGGCGCCGCGACCGGACTCGCGGCCGGCCTGGTGTTCGCCCCGCTGCGGGTGCAGCCCGCCAAGGAAGCGGTCGGCGACCTGAGCCGGCAGATGGCCGACCTGCTCGGCCAGATGGCCGAGGGGCTGGCCGACACGCCCGACCCGCGGCGCGCGGCGGAGTGGCTGGACCGCACCACGGCGCTGCGTGGCGAGATCGAGCGGGTGGACGACGCGCTGGCCCAGGCCGAGCAGAGCGTCCGGCTGAACCTCAGGAGGCTCAGGTCCGGCAACCCGGCCGCCGGGCTGCGCGAGGGCGTGGACACACTGGAGCGCGCGGCGGCGGACATGCGGGTGCTGGCTCGTTCGGTGGCCGACAGCGCGCGGATCGACAGCGACCACAGCCCGGTCAAGGAAGCCGAGACCCGGGCCCGGCTGGCCGCGGTCATCGCGGAGCTTTCCGCGGCGGTCCGGGCCTACGGCCAGATCCTCGAGGCCGACCCGGTGGCGCCCGCGTACGCCGAGTTCGCGCCCCAGCCGATCACCGAGAGGCTCGAGGACCACCTCGAGGAGGCGCAGCGGCAGCAGGACCAGCTCGCCGGCCTGCTCTCGACCGACCCGGCCGAACGGCCGGAGGGATGGCAGCTGCGCGGCGAGATCCTGTCCCACGTGGACCGGCTGCGGTCCGAGCTCGAGCCCGACCGCCTGCCCGAGCCGCCCAAGGCCAGGCCGCTGCACGGACTGCGTGACCGGCACCGGGGTGACCGGCACCGGGGTGAACGGCACCCGGAGGAGCACCGGCGCGAGGAACGGGACGACGAGCGGTACCGCGAGCCGGCGACCGGGCCGCGGCGGCGGCCGAACCGGAGCGCGCTGCGGGTCCGGGCCAAGCGGACCGCGACCTGGGTCAGGCACCGGTAACGGGCGCGGCGGCGGGTGGCCGCGCTGGCTCAGGCCTCGCGTTCGAGGGGGCAGCTCATGCAGCGCGGGCCGCCCCGGCCGCGGCCGAGTTCGCCGCCCGGCACCGGGATCACCTCGATGCCGTTGTCCTGCAGGTACGTGTTGGTGGTGACGTTCCGCTCGTAGGCGATGACCACTCCGGGCTCGACCGCCAGCACGTTGCAGCCGTCGTCCCACTGTTCCCGCTGGGCGGAATGGACGTCCTGCACGGCGGTCAGGACCGTGATATACGGCCGGTCCAGCGCCGCCGCGATGGCGCGGTGCATGTCCTCGGGCGGGTGATCGGTGACCTTGAGCTCGCTCGCCGTCGCGCCGGGCTCGACCGTGTACGACGGCAGCATGCCCATCCCCGCGTACTTGATGAAGGTGCCGTGGTCCGCCATGGTCATCATGGTGTCCAGGTGCATGAACGCGCGGGTCTTCGGCATGTCGATGGCGACCAGGCGATTGGCCGCGCCTGCTTCGAAGAGCCGGTGGGCCAGCACCTCGACCGCCTGCGGCGTGGTCCGCTCGCTCATCCCGACCAGCACCGCTTCGTTGCCGATGACCAGGACGTCGCCGCCCTCGATGGTGGCGGGCGCGGCGTCGGCGCCGTCGTACCAGACGGCGAACTCGGCCTGGGCGAACATCGGGTGCCAGCGGTAGATGGCCACGTCGGTGACGGTCTCCCGGATCCGGGCCTGGCGCATGGCGTTGACCGACACGCCGCCGTAGATCCAGCAGGAGGTGTCGCGCTGGTAGAGGAGGTTCGGCAGCGGGGCGAGCACGAAACCGTCGGGGTCGAGCGAGTGGAAGGCCATGCTCTTCGGCTCCGGGCCGAACTCGGCGATCTCGCGTTTGGTGATCCCGCCGCCGAGGAACTCGGCCAGCCGGGGCGAGTCCAGGCCGTCCAGGGCGGCGCGCAGGGTGGCGGCGGCCAGCGGGCCGTGCCAGCGCGGATCGAACACCCGGTCCAGGATGTACCCGCGTGCTTCGGGGATCGCCAGGGTCTGGGTGAGCAGGTCGCCGTAATAGTGCACCACGACGCCGTTTTCGCGCAGCGCCGCGGCGAACGCGTCGTGCTCCTGCTGAGCCCGGCTCACCCAGAGCACGCCGTCGAAGAGCAGGTCGGCGGCGTTGTCCGGGGTCAGCCGCTTGAGTTCCAGGCCGGGGCGGTGCAGCACCACCTGGCGCAGGCGGCCGACCTCGGAGTCGACGTGAAACATGGCCCTCCCGTCAGGGCGCTAGGTAGCGGGCGGTGTAGGTGTTGCGGAACTTGCCTGCGGGGTCGTAGTGGTGCATGAGGGCGAGGAAGTCGGGCAGGCGCTGGTAGCGGGCGCGGAGTTCGGCCGCCGGGGTGGTGAAGACCTTGCCCCAGTGCGGCCGCGGGCCGAACGGAGCCAGTTCCCGCTCCATCAGGGACACCACGGGCAGCACGGCGGCGGCGTCGGGGATCCAGGTGAAGTGAAAGGCCACGCTGTCCCGCTGGTAGCAGGGGCTCAGCCACAGATCGTCGGCGGCGATCAGCCGGATCTCGCAGATCCGCAGCGGCGCGGCCAGGCGGTCGCCGATCCGGCTCAGCGCCCGCAGCGCGGGCACCGCGTGCGCGGCCGGGAGCAGGTACTCCGACTGCTGTTCGTCCCCGGCGCTCGGGGCGAACTCGGGCCGGAAGTGCGGCAGCCGCTCGAACCAGCGGCCAGGCACGCCCAGTTGCCCGGTGCAGTTCTCCGCGGCCAGGCCGGGCACCGGGTTCCGCGCGGACGGCGCGGGACGCGCGGTGAACCAGGGCTCTTGCGTGACCGGCGCGGGCGTGGCCGGATCGGCTAGGCGCTTGATCCAGAGCTGGGTGAGGCGGGGGGCGCGCCAGTCGGTGAACAGGCTCACGCTGTAGCCGCCGGCCATGATGCCGGCGAAGTGATCGTCGAGGACCTCGAGCGGCAGGTCCTCATAGACCCGCTGGCTGACGTCGAAGGACGGCACCACCTCCAGGACCAGGTGGGTGATCACGCCCAGCGCGCCGAGGTGCACGACCGCGCCGGGAAAGGCGTCCGGGGCGGTCTCGCGGCGCAGTTCGGCGCGGTCGCCGCCGGCGGTAACCAACTCCATGGCGGTGACGGCGGCGGACAGGGTTTGGTTAGCCGGGCCTGAGCCGTGCGTTCCGGTCGCGCAGGCGCCGGCCACCGAGATGTGCGGCAGCGAGGCCAGGTTGCGCAGCGCGAAGCCGCGGCGGTCCAGCTGGGCCGCCAGCGCGGCGTAGCTCAGGCCCGTCGCCACCCGGACCCGGGAGGCAGCCGAGTCGACTTCCATCTCCGGCGGCAGGCCGGCCAGGCTGACCTGGGCGCCGGGCGAGTCGGCCATGTCGTTGAAGGAGTGGCCGGTGGCCAGCACCCGGATCTGGCGGGCTCGCCCGACCACGGCCCGCAATTCGCCGATCGTGGCCGGGCGGTGGAATTCCGGCGCGGCGAAGGCGATGGTGCCCGCCCAGTTCGTCCGCGGCCTGGTCGGCGCGGTCAGCTGGGGGTCCGGGTCCGGGTCCGGGTTCACTCGTGACACCATCACCGTGACCGGCGCGGCGGCAGGGTCTCGCCCCAGGTGGACGGGAGCGGGCCGCCGAACCAGTCCTCGATGATGCGCCGGGCGATGGAGACCGGCGGGGGCAGCGCGATCTCCCGGGACTCGATCGCGGCCAGCAGCTGGTCCCGGCTGAACCAGTACGCCTCGGCGAGCTCGTCGTGGTCCACCGCGATGTCCTGTCCGGCCGGGGCGTCGGCACGGAAGCCGAGCATCAGGCTGCGCGGCATCGGCCAGGGCTGGCTGCCGAGATACCGGACGTTGGTGACCATGATCGACGTCTCCTCGGCCACCTCGCGGATCACGGCCTGCTCGGCCGACTCGCCCGGGTCGACGAAGCCGGCCAGGATCGACACCCGGCGGCCGGGCCAGGCGGCGTTCCTGGCCAGCAGGGCCCGCTCGTCGGGGTCGGTGACCAGCATGATCACCGCGGGGTCGGTGCGCGGGAAGTGCTCGGTGCCATCCTTCGGGCACCGGGTCGAGTGCCCGCCGGGATCGACGACCGTGAGCGTCCCGTCGACCGGGCAGTGGGTGTGCGTGTCGTGCCAGTTGGCCAGCGCCACCGCGTGCGTGAACAGCCCCGCGTCGCGGTCGCCGAGCAGCGTGCCGGCCTCGCGGAGGGATCCGGCCCGCGCTCCGTCCAAAGCTGGGGGCAGGTCGGCGGAGACGCCGAAGTAGACGGTCCCGTCCGCGTCCTGGCCGAGCAGGAACCGGGTCCCGGCCGGCGCTGCCTGCGGCGGCACGAAGATCAGCTCGGCGCGCTCGTCCGCCACGCGCATCAGCGCCTGCCCGCGGGAGACCACCAGCACCCGGGTGCGCGGGTCCGCCCAGGCCGCCTCCAGCCAGGCGGAGTCGGTCCGCTTCTCGGTGACCCGGTCCACCGTGCCCCGGGACAGGGCGAGCTCGCGCAGTGGCGTCACCCGAGATCCGTGGCGGCTAGCTCGTCCCACAGGTACGCCGACGCCTCGGCGCCGCGGAGCAGCAGCCCGAGGTCGATGCTCTCGTTCGGCGCGTGGATCTGGTCCGAATCCAGGCCGACCGCGACGAACACCAGCGGCGCGTCCAGGATCTCGGCCAGGTCCGCCTCCGGGCCGCTGCCGCCCTCCTTGGTGAACAGCACCTCGCGGCCGAACGCCCGGTGCAGGGCGCGGCGGCCGGCCAGCACGGCCGGGGAGCCGATCGGCGAGTGGCAGGGCCGGACCCCGTGATGGCTGCTCACCGTGGCGGTCAGCCCGTCCGGGGTGCGGGCCGCCACGTACTCGCGGAACGCCGCGGCCACGTCGGCCGGGTCCTGGTCGGCGACCAGCCGGAAGGAGATCTTGGCGTGCGCGGCCTTCGGGATGATGGTCTTGGGGCCCGGCCCGGTGTGCCCGCCCCACATCCCGTTGACCTCGGCGGTGGGCCGGGCCCAGATCCGCTCCAGCGTGCTGAAGCCCTGCTCGCCGTAGGCGGCGGCGCTCTCGCCCGCCTCGGCGAGCCAGTGCTTCTCGTCGAACGGCAGCCGCGCGATCAGCTCGCGCTCCTGCGCCGACAGGGGCAGTACCTGGTCGTAGAAGCGGGGCAGGGTGACCCGGCCCGCCTCGTCGTGCAGGCCGGCCAGCAGGCTCGCCATCGCGTGCAGCGGGTTGGGCACCCCGCCGCCGAACGATCCTGAGTGCAGGTCGCGGACCGGCCCGGTCAGCGTGACCTGGACCGCGAGCAGCCCGCGCATGCCGGTGCACATGGACGGCACGTCGGCGGCCCACATGGTGGTGTCGCTGATCACGATCACGTCGCAGGCCAGCCGGTCCCGCTGGCGGCGGAGCAGTTCGGCGAAGTGCTCCGAGCCCGACTCCTCCTCGCCCTCGACGATCAGCTTGATCGTGACCGGCGGCGCCGCCGCGCCGGAGGCGGCCAGGTTGGCGCGCACGCCGAGGGAGTGGATGAGCACCTGCCCCTTGTCGTCGGAGGCGCCCCGGCCCAGCAGCCTGCCGTCCCGTTCGGCCGGCTCGAACGGCGGGCTGTCCCATTCCTCCAGCGGCTCCACCGGCTGGACGTCGTGGTGGCCGTAGGCCAGGACCACCGGGGCGCCGGGGTCTTCGGCCGGCCATTCGGCGAATACCGCGGGCAGCCCGCCGCCGGGCGTGTCCCACACCTCGGCGACCGGAAAGCCGGCCCCGCGCAGGTGCCCGGCCAGCCAGGCGGCGCTGTGCCGCACGTCACCGTGCCGGGACGGGTCGGCGGAGATCGAGGGTATGCTCAGCCACTGCCTGAGGTCACCGATGAATTCGCGTGCGTTCGACTCGACATAGCCACGGACGTCCATGTCTAGACGGTATCCCCAGGGGGGTCTGGGGGGACGGGCAGTCCCCCCAGCCCCCGGGGGGTCACCGGGGGGTCGCCCCCCGGGGGCTAAAACTGTCGCCGTGGCCGAGCAGCCCGGCCGAGGGGATCGACACGTACCTACCGGGGCGATCAGTCACCGTGCCTGCGACTACTGGTTCCTCCCCGGCTTGCCGCAGCGCGGCCAGCGCGGCATCCCGCTCGGCCGGGGAGACCACCGCGCAGAAGCCGGTGCCCATGTTGAAGGTGGCGTACATGGTCTGCGGCGGGACGCCGCCCGCCGCGGCGATGAGCGCGAAGACCGCCGGCGCGGGCGGCAGCGCGTCCAGGGTGTACGACACGTCCGCGGCCAGCCGGGCCAGGTTGAGCAGGCCGCCGCCGGAGATGTGCGCCAGTCCCGCCGGGGTGACGCCCGCCGCCCACAGCGCTTCGGCGGCCCGCACGTACACCCGGGTCGGCTCGAGCAGGGCGTCGGCCAGGCTCTGGCCGGTGCCGGGCACCTCGCTGTCCAGGCTGACCGTGGCCAGCGCGCGGCGGGCCAGCGAGTACCCGTTGCTGTGCAGGCCGGAGCTGGGCAGGGCGAGGACGACGTCGCCGGGGCGGACGCGCGACCCGTCCACCGGCGCACGCTCCGGGGGCAGCGCGCCGACCGCGGTGCCGACCAGGTCGAGCATGGGCGGTCCGCCCGCGGTATCCGCCAGCATGGCGCCGATCTGGGCGATCTCGCCCCCGGGTATGGCGATCCCGGCCTCCTCGGCACCCAGGTACAGGCCGCGCGCCACCTCCTCAAGGACGCCCTCGTCGATCCGGTCGGTGGCCATGTAGTCCAGCAGCGCGAGCGGAACCGCGCCGGTGCAGACCACGTCGTTGACGTTGTTGGCGACGCAGTCGATCCCGATGGGCTCCCACCGGCCCGCCTCCCGGGCCAGCAGGATCTTGGTGCCGACGCCGTCGGTGGTCAGCGCGAGCGGCGGCCCGGGCGGGATGTGCATCAAGGTGGCGAAGTAGCCGCTGGCCAGGCCGGTGATGCTGGTCACCAGCGGGGAGCGGACCTTGGTCCGGGCCAGCCAGGGGCGCATCGCCCGGGCGAACACGTCCTGCTCGCGCTCCTCGTCCACGCCCGCGCTCGCGTAGGGATCCATGCCGGGAATGCTATCGAGCCGGCGGCCACGGGCAGGCGGTACCGGGGCACGCACCCCGCCCGTTCGGAATATTTGAAAGTTCAAGTATGGTTATGCTGGCACCTAGCTGAGGAGGAAGCCATGCCAGCGATCACCGTCGAGGACATACTCGTGCTGCCGCGGGTGCCCGAACCCGACGTCACCCAGGCGGAGCGGACGGTCACCTCGGTCACCACCGCGCCGTCCGGCTACGAGGGCGAGGGGTTCCCGGTCCGGCGCGCCTTCGCCGGGGTGGACCTGGCGCGGCTGGACCCGTTCGTGCACATGGACCAGATGGGCGAGGTCGACTATGCCCCCGGTGAGCCCAAGGGCACCGCGTGGCACCCGCACCGGGGGTTCGAGACCGTCACCTACATCATCGACGGCACCTTCCGTCACCAGGACTCCAACGGCGGCGGCGGGCTGATCACCAACGGCGACACCCAGTGGATGACCGCGGGCGGCGGCATCCTGCACATCGAGGAGCCGCCGGAGGAACTCGTGGTCAGCGGCGGCCTGTTCCACGGCTTCCAGCTGTGGGTGAACCTGCCATCGAGGCTGAAGATGACCCCGCCGCGCTACCAGGACATCCGGGCCGGGCAGGTCGCGCTGCTGTCCTCGGCCGACGGCGGGGCGCTGCTGCGGGTCATCGCGGGATCGTTCGACGGGCATCGCGGCCCTGGCATCACGCACACGCCGATCTCGCTGGTGCACGCCACCGTCTCGGCCGGCGCCCAGGTCCGGCTGCCGTGGCGGGCCGACTTCAACTCGCTGGCGTACGTCCTGGCGGGCAGCGGTTTCGCCGGAGCGGAGAGGCGCCCGCTACGGATGGGGCAGCTGGCGGTGTTCGGGGCCGGGGACGCGCTGACGGTCGCGGCCGGCCCGAAGCACGACCTGGACATCCTGCTGCTGGGCGGGCAGCCGATCCGGGAGCCGGTCGCGGCCTACGGGCCGTTCGTCATGAATACCCGCGCCGAGCTGGTCCGGGCGTTCGAGGACTACCAGGCGGGCCGGCTGGGCTCGGTGCCCGCCGAACCGCACCCGGGCCACGACGTCATTTAATCCGAACGGGCTGGGCTGTCTCGCTCCGCACCAGCTTGAGCGCGAGGACGGGGCAGGCGGCTACGGCCCGGCGCGCCTCTTTGCCCAGGGCCGGGGGCACCGGGCGGGGGTCGACGATGGGATAGCCCCACTCGTCCAGGGAAATCAGCTCGGGCAGGAGTTCGGCGCACACGCCGTGCCCGGTGCACTGGATCGGGTTCACCTTGAGGGTCTCGGCCACGGTCTCAGGTCCAGTCTTCTTCGCTGGCCGGCAGGCCGGCCGGGAGCGGCAGGAACGGCTTGCGGTTGGCGGCCCCGGGTCTGGATGCAGAGCACTGGCCGCGGGCGTGCCGGGCGATTTCCGGCGCGAACACCGTCAGCGCGCTGCGGACGAACCGCACCGTGCCGTCCGGGTGGTTGCAGGCACCGCGCCCGGTGACCAGGCCCGCCCAGCGCTCCAGGTCGGCCCGGGTCTGCCGGCGGTGTCCCGGGCCGGCCAGCTCGGCCAGCCCGGCCGCGATGCGCGGCAGCCCGTTCAGGCACGGGCCGCACTGCCCGGCCGACTCCGCGGCCAGGTACCCGGTCACCCGGGCCGCCTCGGTCAGGCCGCAGCGGTCCGACGGCAGCGCGACCAGCACGCCCGCGCCGGCCGCGGCGCCGAACCGCTTCAGCGTCCGGTTGTCCAGGCTGAGCCCGGTCGCGTCCGGCATCGGCAGCCAGGTGCCGTGGTAGCCGCCGACCAGCCAGGCCTGGACCTCGGCGCCGTCGCCGAGCAGGTCCCGCAGCGGCGCGCCGATCTCCGCCTCCACCACCCGGGGCCTGGTATCCGGCCGGTACACCGTGGTGAGCATGCTGCCCGGCTCGGCGTCGGTGCCGGCCGCGCGGAACCAGCCCGGGCCGTACCGCGCGATCAGCGCGATGTGGGCCAGCGTCTCCACGTTCTGCACTAGGGTCGGCGCGCCGCCCAGGCCGCGCTCGCTCACCCGCGGCGGCTGGAACGTGGGCAGCGCGGGGCCGCCGCCGAGCCGGTTCACCAGCGCGGTCTCCTGGCCGGCCAGGAACCGCGGCGGCGCCTGGGTGATGGCGACGGCCAGGCCGTCCAGGCCGCGGGAGGCCCGTTCGGCCAGCGCCCGCAGGATCTCCGGGCCCGCCGCGCCGTGCAGGTACAGGTGCGCCTCGGTGGCGCCGATGGCCTCGGCGGTCAGCTGCAGCCCGTCCAGCACCAGGTTCGGCGCGATCCGCAGCAGCAGTTCGTCCTTGCGGCTGGCGGGCTCGCTTTCCGCGCCGTTGGCCACGATCACCTTGCGGTCCTGGCGCGCGCGGGCGTGGGCCACCGCGGCCAGCTTCCGGTACACCGGGAAGGCCGCGCCGCCCCGGCCGGTCAGGCCGGAAGCCTCGATGTCGCCGATCAGCGCGGCTGTCCGGCCCCGGTACGGCGCCGGGCCGTACCGGGCCAGGTGGGCGCGGAGGTCTTCGGGGGCGGCCGGCAGCAGGCGGGGCAGCCCGGCAGCCTGCCGGGCTGCCCCGCCTGGTGCCCATTCATGCGGTGCCGATTCGTTCAACGCGGTGGTCATCGCGCCACCGTCCGGCGGCCGGGTTTGCTCATGGACCGGGTGTGCTCGGCGAAGACCGCGGCGACCCGTCCGGCCCGGGGCACCTGGCGCGCCGCGTGAGCCAGCCGCCAGATTACCGCCACCGCGACGACGAGCGCGCAGCCGACCGCCAGGTCAAGCAGCCAGCCCTGGTGCAGGTCCGTGCTCGAGCCGATGCTGTGCGCGAACGCGACCGGCCAGCTGGCGTACGCGAGCAGGTGGATGGCCCGCCACAGGACGCGGTTCATCCGGCCGCGGAGCAGGCTGGTCACGATCATCGCCAGCATCAGGTCCAGCGATATCGCGCCCAGGCCCAGCCACAGCCGCTCGTAGCCGGAGGCGAACGGGATGACCGCGGACAGCAGCGGGATGTGCACGTAGGTGTCGAGCACCGCGGTCAGCACGTGGATCGCGATGAACGCCACCGCCAGCAGGGAGAGGTTCCGGTGGATGCCCGTCACCGCGAACCGGGGCAGGCCGGGCAGCCGGCCCTGCCGGTTGACCAGGATGCCGAGGACCAGGACGGCCGTCAGCAGCAGCAGCGCGACGACTCCGGTCGCGCGGCTGGCGTACCAGAACACGGTGGTCCCGCTCATCGTTCGTTCCCGTCGGTGGTCTGGTCGTTCACGGTCGTCTGGTCGTTCACGTCGGTCGTCGTCCTGTCGTTCACGTCATCCATCGTCGGTGATCGCCATATGCGGAGCCTGCATGTTACTTCTGTGTTGTCTCTGACTCATCGGGCCAGCCGGCCACGGTGAACACCACGCCGGTCGCGTCGACCAGCCGGGCCGGCAGGCCGAGCCCCGCCAGCCAGCCCAGCGCCCGGCGGCCGCGGATGACCGCGGCCGTGCTCGCCGCGTTGGCGTCGGCGCAGCTGCCCGCGGTGACCGAGACGGTACGCCAGACGGGCTCGGCGGGCAGGCCGGTGCGCGGGTCGAGGATGTGGTGCAGCACGTCGCCGCCGCGCTGCCAGCGGCGCGCGGCGGTGCTCGAGGTGGCCAGGCCGCCGTCGCGGATGGCGATCAGCGCGTACGGTCCCGCTGGCGTCTCGCCGGCCGGCCCGGTCACGTCCTGCACCCTTATCCGCCACCCTGCGGCTGGGGCCGGGCCGGCCACCGCGATGTCACCGCCCAGGCTGACCAGCACGCCGCAGCCGGTCCGGGCCGCGATCCGCGTCGCGGACCGGTCCGCGGCCCACGCCTTCGCGGTCGCGCCCAGGTCGAGCTGGACCCCGGCGGGCATGGTCAGGGACCGGCCGTCCAGGTGGACCTCGCGCCAGCCGGGCACCGTCCTGACGGTGAGTGCGATCCGCGGTCCACTCACTTCGATCTGCTCGAAATCACGATCGTATCCTACCGCGGACATGGCCGCGCCCACGGTCGGGTCCACGTCGCCGTCGGTCAGCCGGGCGGCCCGCAGCGCCACCGCGATGGCCTCGGCCAGCAGCGGGCTGAGTTCTGCCGCGCGGCCGCCGCGCAGGGCGCGGATCTCGGAGTCGGACCGGAACCGGCTGCACGCCGCGTCCACGTCGGCCAGATCCTCGGTGAGCAGGCGGCGGGCCTCGGTGAGCGCGGCCGGTTCGGTCACCACCAGCTGGACCAGCGTCCCGAGGGCGCGCCAGCTGGCCGTATCGGTTCGCGCTGTGCCCGTTCGCGCTGCGCCGGTTCGCGCCGTGGCCAGCTCCCCCCCGGGCCGCGGCATCAGGAGCCGCCGGAGGTGGCCTGGCTGCCGCCCGAACTGGAGGCTGGCGAGGAGCCCGAGCTGAAACCGCTCGAGCCCGAGTTGGAGGCCGACGAACCGGAGCTGGAGGACGAGCCGGAATTCGAGCTGGAGCCGGAGTTGGCGGAGCTCGAGCCGGTGCCGGAGCCGGAGCTGGCGGAGCTCGAGCCGGTGCCGGAGCTGGTCGCGGACGAGCCGCCGGAGGTCGATCCCGAACCCGAGGACGTCGCGGTCTTGTGCGTGGACCCCGGCAGGGCCAGGGCCAGCGCGCCGGCTGTCACCACGCTGGCCATGGTGACCGCGGTGGTGGTGGACCGGACCTTGTTCCGGCCGCGCTCCCTGGCCGCGATGGCCTGGCGGATCTCGTCTCGCTGTCTGCTGCTCATGTTCTCATTCTGCGGTCACGTCTTAGGAGCGGGATGCACGAACCTTCTCTGTTTCCTATGAGCCAGAGCCTGGCTTTCGCTCCGCTGGCGGCGAGGTTACCCAGGCAACATGAAGGACAGCTGAAGCCCCGCAGCGGCCGCGGAGGGATGCTGGTGGGTGAGAGGGCACGCGGGGGGCTGGTGGCAGGGTGAGAGGGCGCGGGAGGTGCTGGTGGAGGCGGAGGGGGTGCGGGAAGTGCTGGTGGCGGAGCGGGAGCTCGCGCGGGAGCGGGTGACGGCGCTGGAGCGGGAGTTCGCCGGGCTCGCCGAGGCGGCCAGCGCGGCCGGGACGGACGACGAGCATGACCCGGAGGGCGCGACGCTCGCGTTCGAGCGGCAGCACGCGGCCGCCCTGCTGGCGGCGGCGCGGGAGCAGGTGGCGGCCCTCGACGCCGCGCTGCGGCGGCTGGCCGAGGGCCGGTACGGGGTGTGCGACCGGTGCGGGCGGCCCATCGGGGCCGAACGGCTGGCCGCCCGCCCGGCCGCGCTGACCTGTATCCGGTGTGCGGGTTCGCGCCGCGCGTTAAACCCGGACGTCATGAACGGCCAGCCGGTCATCCCGGTGCGGGGCGGATTCACCCGGCTCGTCCGGCCCGTAGATCAGGCGATGAGGGCCTGGTAGACGAGCTGGCGCAGCTGCGGGCGGATCGGGTGGGTGCTGGACGGGAGCAGCTGGGTGAAGAACGAGACGGTCAGTTCGGCCGCCGGGTCCACCCAGAACGTGGTGCTCGCCGCTCCGCCCCAGGAGATCTCGCCCGCCGAGCAGACCACCTTACCCGGCAGCGGGTCGATGACGACGGCGAAGCCGAGGCCGAAGCCGACCCCGCGGAACGGGGACTCGGCGTACAGCGGGCGGCCGAACGTCTCCAGGTCCAGCCCGCCGGGCAGGTGGTTGCGGGTCATGTAGCCGACCGTGCGCGGGCTGAGCAGCTTCGTGCCGTCCAGCTCGCCGGCCGGGCTGTCCGGCCGGTGCAGCAGCATCTGGGTGAACCGGTCGTAGTCGGCCGCGGTGGACACCAGGCCGCCTCCCCCGCTGAGCATCCGCGGTTCCTTCAGGGCCGCCTGGCCGAATGCGTCCATCCTGGTCGCCTTGCCGTCCTGGCCGGGCCGGTAGAGCGCGGCCAGCCGGTCCCGTGCGGCCGGGCCGGCCCAGAATGCGGTGCCGGTCATGCCGAGCGGGCGCAGGATCCGGGCCGCGAAGAACTCGTCGAGGCGCTGGCCGGAGGCGACCTCGACGACCCGGCCGAGGACGTCGGTGGCCACCGAGTAGTTCCACTCCGCCCCCGGCTGGAACAGCAGCGGGAGGCCGGCCCATAGGTCGCAGGCCTGGGCCAGGTCCGCGCCGGGCGGCGTGCCCCACTCGAAGCCGGCCGCCCGGTACAGGGCGTCGACCGGATGGACCCGGTGGAAGCCGTAGCTGAGCCCGGCCGTGTGGGTGAGCAGGTGCCAGACCCGCACCGGCTCGGTCGCCGGGATCGTCACCTGCCTGACGTCCGAGCCGCCGGCGTAGACGCGGACGTCTGCGAAGGCGGGGATAAAGGCGCTGACCGGATCGGTGAGCGCCAGCCTGCCCTCCTCGTACAAGATCATCGCGGCGACCGAGGTGATCGGCTTGGTCATCGAGTAGATCCGCCACAGCGTGTCGTCGGTCACCGGCAGGCCCGCCTCGAGGTCGCGTGACCCGCACCGGGCCACGTGGGCCAGGCGGCCGCGGCGGCGCACGGTGAGCAGCCAGCCGGGCAGGCGGCCGTCTTCCACGTAGCCGGCGAAGTGCGCGTCGATGCGCTTGAGCCGTTCTTCGTCCAGGCCGGCCTCGGCCGGGTCCGTCTCGATCGTCAGTTCCGTCACTGGATAAGTATGCGACACCGGTGAGCTTCCCGACCGGGGCGGTTAGCTGCCACGATAGGCGCATGACTTCTTCAACCGAAGCGTTCCGCGCCGCGCGGGACCTGCTGCTCCGCCACCGGGACGACTACGACTCGGCGCGGCGCGAGTTCAGCTGGCCGCAGCTCGGCGAGTTCAACTGGGCGCTCGACTGGTTCGACGTGATCGCGGCCGAGCACCCGGACCGGCCCGCGCTGCGGATCCTCGGCGACGGCGCGGCCAGCCTGACCTACGGCGAGCTGGCCGCGCGATCCGGGCAGCTGGCCAGCTGGCTGCGCGGCCTCGGCGTGCGGCGCGGCGACCGGGTGCTGCTGATGCTCGGCAACGTGGCGCCGCTGTGGGAGGTCATCCTGGCCACGATGAAGCTCGGCGCCGTGATCATCCCGGCGTCGACGCTGCTGCAGCCGGCCGACCTGGTGGACCGCATCTCCCGCGGCCAGGTCCGGCACGTGATCACGGAGACGGCGCAGCTGGAAAAGTTCGGCCAGGTGCCGGGCGAGTGGACGCGGGTCGTGGTCGACGGCGCGGCGGACGGCTGGCGGGACTACGCCGCCGCGTTCGCCGGGCCCGCAGGGTTCACCCCCGAGGGCGTCACCCGGGCCGGCGACCCGCTGCTGCTCTACTTCACCTCGGGCACCACGGCCCTGCCCAAGCTCGTCGGGCACACGCAGGTCAGCTACCCGGTGGGGCACCTGTCCACCATGTACTGGATCGGCATCCAGCCGGGCGACGTGCACCTGAACCTGTCCTCCCCCGGCTGGGCCAAGCACGCCTGGAGCAACCTGTACGCGCCGTGGAACGCGCAGGCCACCGTGCTGGTGCTGAACTACCAGCGGTTCTCGGCGGCCTCGCTGCTGGCCGCGTTCGGCGACTGCGGGGTGACCACGTTCTGCGCGCCGCCCACGGTATGGCGGATGCTGATCCAGGACGACCTGTCCGCGGCGGACACCTCGTCGCTGCGGGAATGCGTGGCCGCGGGCGAGCCGCTCAATCCGGAGGTGATCGAGCAGGTGCGCAAGGCCTGGGGGATCACCGTCCGGGACGGGTTCGGCCAGACCGAGACCACCGCGCAGGTCGGCAATACGCCCGGCCAGCCGGTGCGGGTCGGCTCGATGGGGCGGCCGCTGCCCGGTTACCCGGTCGCGCTGGTGGACCCGGTCACCGGGGAGCCGGGCCGGGACGGGGAGATCTGCCTGCACCTGTCGCAGCGCCCGCTCGGGCTGATGACCGGCTACCTGGATGATCCCGAGCTGGACGACCGGGCCATGGCCGGCGGCTACTACCACACCGGCGACGTGGCCACCTCGGACGACGACGGCTACATCACCTACGTGGGCCGCACCGACGACGTGTTCAAGGCCTCGGACTACCGGATCTCGCCGTTCGAGCTCGAGTCCATCCTGATCGAGCACGAGGCGGTGGCCGAGGCCGCGGTGGTGCCGTCCCCGGACCCGGTCCGGCTGGCCGTGCCGAAGGCCTACGTGCTGCTGGCCGCGGGGCGGGAGCCGTCGGGCGAGCTGGCGCAGTCGATCATGGCGTTCTGCCGGGAGCGGGTCGCACCGTACAAGCGGATCCGCCGGCTGGAGTTCGGTGACCTGCCCAAGACGATCTCCGGCAAGATCCGCCGGGTCGAGCTGCGCTCCCAGGAGACCGGCCGGCCGTCGGCGCCGCGCGGCGTCACCGAGTTCTGGGAAGAGGACTTCACCTGGTAGGTCCTTACCAGGGACCGCCGCCCGCGGGGCGGCCCCGGGCCCGCGGGTCAGCTGGTGACGTCGGATGAGGTGAAGCGGGCCCAGCCGAAGGAGCCGAAGAGCAGCGCGTAAACCGCGAACGACAGCAGCCCGCGGAGCAGGGTCGAGGTGTCGACCGGCACCCGCAGCAGCGAGTCGAACGACAGCCACCAGTGCGTGGGCAGGTACGGCCCGACCGCCGCGAGCTGCGGCACGTTGTCGACCACCTCGCTGGTCACCACGATGATCATGACCGCGGCGATGGCCCCGATGGCGTGTTCGGTCAGCGTCGAGATGGCCAGCCCGATCGCGCCGAGCGCGGCCATGGCGGCGGCGACGTACAAGGTGACGAACAGCAGCCGCAGCAGCCCGGCGGCCAGCGACACCGTGGTCCCGGACAACAGCGTCACCGGCCCGACCGGGAACAGGACGGCGCCGGCCGCCAGGGCCACCGCCGAGACGATGACCGTCGCGCACAGGCCGAACGTGACGATCACGCCGTACTTGACCGCGAGCAGCCGGGTCCGGCCTGCCGGCACCGCGAGCAGGTAGCGCAGCGTGCCGTAGCCGGCCTCGCCGGCCACCGAATCACCCGCCACCACCGCGACCACCACCGGCAGCACCAGCACCAGCAGGGTGCTCAGCGCGATGAAGCTCAGGAACACGCCGTTGCCGGCCAGCTGGTTGAAGAACGCCACCCCGGCACCGTTGCCGCCCTGCGGGTGCGGCGCCGCCAGACGCAGGGCGATGCCGATGATCAGCGGGAACACCGCGGTCACCGCGAGCAGCAGCAGGTTCCGCCTGCGCAGCAGGACGAGGCGCAGCTCCGCGGCGAAAAACCTCAGGAAGGACCGAACGGGGCTCGGTACCCGCCGCTGGAGAACGTTCACGCCCGGCTCGGCGGGCGCTCCCCCCTCCTGGGGGGGAGCCGTGCCCCCCAGGCCCCCCCGGTCAACCGCTGACATCGAATCCCTCACCGGTGAGTCCGACGAACAGGTCTTCCAGGCTCGGCGCGGTGACCGCGAAGCCGCGGACGCCGATCCCGGCCTGGACGAGTTCGGCGCAGACCTGCTCCGGTGCCGCCTCGCCGAGCAGGGCGGATGCCTCCGGGCGGGCGTCGGCCGCGGTGGCCTGCGCGTCGGCCAGGCCCAGGCCGGCCAGCACCTTGGCCGCCGCCTCCGGGTCGGCGGTCTGCACCGTGACCCGGGCGGTGCCGGTCCGGCGCAGCTCGGGCAGCGACCCCTGGAACACCAGCCGCCCGGTCCGCATCACGCCCACGTGCGTGCAGATCTGCTCCACCTCGGCCAGCAGGTGCGAGGAGACGAACACGGTGGTGCCGTCGGCGGCGATCTGCCTGATCAGCGCGCGCACCTCCCGGGTCCCCTGCGGGTCGAGGCCGTTGGTCGGCTCGTCCAGGACGATCAGCTCGCGGGGCCGCAGCAGGCCCGCGGCGATGGCCAGGCGCTGCTTCATGCCGAGCGAGTAGTGGCGGTACCGTTTCCTCGCCGCGGCGAGCAGGCCCACCCGGTCCAGGGCCGCCTCGATCCTGGCGCGCGCCGTAGCCGGGTCGGCGGTGGCGTCCGCGGCGTCGTACCGGCCCAGGTTGCCGGCGCCGGTGAGGAACGGGTAGAAGGCCGGCCCCTCCACCAGCGACCCGACCCGGTGCAGCACCCGGGTGGCGCCGGCCGGCATCGGCACGTCGAGCAGGGTCGCGCTGCCGCTGGTCGCGAAGGCCAGGCCGAGCAGCATCCGGATCGTGGTGGTCTTGCCCGACCCGTTCGGCCCGAGGAAGCCGTAGACGCTGCCGTGCGGGACGGCCAGGTCGATGTGGTCGACGGCGAGCTGGCCGCCACGGAACCGCTTGGTCAGCCCGCTGGTCGTGATCGCGGTCACTGTGCTCGTGGCTCTGGGCTCGTGGCTCTGGCCTAGTGGCCCCGGGCGGCCGCGGCGTACAGCACCGTCGGCTGGACGGCCCCGACGTACGTGCTGCCGGAGTCGGTGATCAGCACCGAGACCAGGCTGGTCCGCAGCAGCCGGCCGCTGCCCCAGGCGCCGTGCACCGGGGTGGCCGCCCCGAGCATGGTGCGCAGCACCGCCGCGCTGTCATCGGCGGTGCCGCCGGCCGGTGCGCCGGCGCCCGGGGTGAGCACGGAC
The DNA here is from genome assembly GCA_963744575.1 of uncultured Actinomycetota bacterium. Taxonomy (GTDB): domain Bacteria; phylum Actinomycetota; class Actinomycetes; order Streptosporangiales; family Streptosporangiaceae; genus Palsa-504. Next base: position 128,177 of record CAVUUF010000001.1, read on the forward strand.
GACGGCAGCTTGAGCACGGTCAGCCAGCCGGAGCCGATCGTGGACGGGCCGGCCGCGGACGGGCCGGCCATGGCGGGGCCGGCCGTCTGGCGGCCGGTGGCGCCGGACAGGTTCTCCTGGGTCACGGCCGCGCCCGGCGGCGGGGTGAAGCTGAGGTCAGCGGGCGCCGGGGTGACGAACTGGATGGCGGTGTAGCCCACCTGGAACGCGGGGGTGCTGGCGCCGCGGGCGAAGACCTGCAGCCGGAGCGGCACGCCGTTGCGGCCGTCGACGGCGATCTGCACCTGGCCGATCAGCGACCTGGTGTCCTTGGGCGCGAGGAGCAGCGCGTAGGCCGGCTGCCCGGCCACCGACACGTTGCTGGCCACGCTGACCGTGGTGGTCGGCCCGACCGCGGCCAGCACCTGCTGGGCCGCCTGCTGCGGCGTCAGCGGCTGCTTGGGCACGGCCTGCTTCGAGTGCGCCGGGAGGGTGAACTTGGTGACCTTGTTCAGCGTGCTCTGCCACAGCCACGCGGTGCTGCCGTTCCTGATCACGTCGCTCTCGCTCAGCGACTCCGGGGCGGCCAGCCGGAAGTGCTCCGGGCTCGAGTACCACACCCGGACCGTGTGCGATCCGGTGAGCAGGGACGACAGCGAGGTGGGGTTCCTGGTGGCGGGCAGCGCGGGCAGCCCGAACGCCGCCGTCTCCACCACCGTCCCGGTCAGCGGCGGAGGAGTGGAATCCGCCACCTGGGCGAGCAGCTGGGCCGGGGTGCGCGCGGGCAGCCCGGGCGCGGCCTGGGCCGCCGAGATCAGCGCCCCGGCCAGACATGCGCCGGTGACGACAAGCACGCCGGCGGGCACGGCCCACCTGGCCCCTCGTGGTACCTGAATCATGACACCTCACCCGTTATCGGAGCGTACCCGCCGGCCGGGCGCGCCGCTCGCAGGGCCCGCCCCCGTAGCGCCGCCCTGACTGTGCTCTTCCACTGTGCCGCATGACCGCTGTGAGCACCCTGAGAGGCCGGCCGCCGGACCCGGCCCTGCTGGCGCCGGGGGGACGACCCCCCGCACCCCCGATGGGCAATTTGGGTCACACTGGGACAGTGCGGGTGCTTGTGGTGGAAGACGAGCAGCGGCTGGCCTCGGCCGTGCGGCGCGGCCTGACCGCGGAAGGGTTCGTCGTCGACGTCGCCCACGACGGCGTGGACGCCCTGCACCTGGCCCGCGAGGGCCAGTACGACGCGGTGGTGCTCGACCTGATGCTGCCCGGCCTGTCCGGCTACCAGGTGTGCGAGCGGCTCCGGGCCGAACGGAACTGGGTGCCGGTGCTCATCCTGTCCGCCAAGGACGGCGAGTACGACCAGGCCGACGGATTGGACCTGGGCGCCGACGACTACATGACCAAGCCGTTCTCCTACGTGGTGCTGGCGGCCCGGCTGCGCGCGCTGCTGCGCCGCGGCGCCCGGCCGCGCCCGGCCGTGCTGGCGGCCGGGGACCTGCGCCTGGACCCGGGCGCCCGCACCGTCCGCCGGGCCGAGACCGGCATCGAGCTGACCGCCCGGGAGTTCGCGCTGCTCGAGTACCTGATGCGGCGGGCGGGGCAGGTGGTGCCGAAGGCCGAACTGCTCGAGCATGTCTGGGATCCGGAAGCAGTCGCGGACCTGAACGTGGTCGAGGTCTACGTGGGGTATGTGCGACGCAAGATCGACACTCCGTTCGGTAAAAATGCCCTGCAGACCGTGCGCGGGGCCGGGTACCGGCTCGCCGCCGACGGAGGCTGAGCGGTGCACGGCGAGCGGCGCGGGCCCGCCGGATGGTGGCAGCGGCGCAGCCTGCGCGCCCGGCTGACCCTCACCACCTCGGCCGGGCTGGCGCTTGCCCTGGCGGCCGCGGCCGTGCTCCTGGTCAGCGCGCTGCGGGTGTCGCTGATCCGCGGGCTGGACGACTCGGCCCGGCAGGGCGCGGTCACGGTGGCGGCGCTCATCGACCAGGACCGGCTGCCGGACCCGGTTCCGGTGGCCCCGGGGACGCTGACCATCCAGGTGCTCGACGCCCAGGGCCGGATCACCGACGTGTCGGCGGGCGCGGACCGGCTGGTGCCGATGCTGCCGCCCGCGCAGGCCCAGGCGATCGCCCGGACCGGCCAGGGGCTCATGCTGAACGGGCCGTCGCTGGGCCTGCCGTCGATGCTGCGGGTGGTGGCCGTGGCGGCCGCCGGCCACCAGGTCGTCGTCGCCGCGGTCTCCTACGCCCAGGCCGGCGACAGCCTGGCCACGCTGGTCCGGGCCCTGGTCATCGGCACGCCGTTGCTGTTCGGCCTGCTGGCCCTGGCCACCTGGCTGGTCACCGGGTACACGCTGCGGCCGATCGCCGCGCTGCGCCGCGGCGCCGCCGAGGTGACCGAGACCGGCGTGCCCAGGGACCTGCCCGTGCCGCCGGCCCGCGACGAGGTACGCTCGCTGGCCGTCACGCTGAACGACATGCTCTCCCGGCTGGCCGACGCGCAGCAGCGCCAGCGGGACCTGGTCTCGGACACCGCGCACGAGCTGCGCAGCCCGATCGCCAGCATCCGGGCCCAGCTCGAGGTCGCGCTCGACCACCCCGACGGCCTGGACTGGCCGGAGACGGCGCGCGACGTGCACGCCGACACGCTGCGGCTGGCCCGGCTGACCGAGGACCTGCTGCTGCTCGCCCGGCTGGACGGACGGCACCTGCGGCGCAGGCCCACCGACCTGGCCGCGGTGTGCGGCTCGGTGGCGGCGCGCTACGGCACGGCCCGGGTTCCGGTCCGGGCCGACGTGGCCCCGCCGTCTGCGGCCGAGCCGTGCGTGGTCGCGGGCGACCCGGACGCGCTGAGCCGGCTGCTGGTGAACCTGCTGGACAACGCGGTCCGGCACGCGGCCAGCCAGGTGAGCGTGTCGGTGCGCGCCGAGGACGGCTGGGCCGTGCTCACCGTGTCCGATGACGGGCCCGGTATCCCGGCCGGCGATACCGAACGCGCCTTCGGCCGGTTCTCGCGCCTGGACAACGCGCGGAACCGGACCGGCGAAGCCGGCGCCGGCCTGGGCCTGGCCATCGTGCGGTCCACCGCGGAAGCCCACGGGGGTTCGGTCTCCCTCGGCGACGCCGGGCCCGGCCTGCGCGCCGTGGTCCGCCTCCCCCTGGACGAGCGCTCGGCCTGAAGCCCGGGGCTGGCTAGGCGCCGTCGGCGGGGGTGGTGGTGGTGGGGGTCAGGCGGGGAGCCGGGGTGCGATGCGGCTGGGAGTGGCGCCAGGACACGGACATGAGTGCTCCGCCCAGCGGGGAGTCGCCGATCTGCCAGCGGCCGCCGGTGGAGCGGACGATCGAGTCTCCGATGGCCAGCCCGAGCCCGGCCCCGGTACTGGCCCGCGGGCCGGGGGGGTACGGGGGGGACGGCTCCCCCCCGTGAGCGGGGGCTTTCGGGGGGTCGCCCCCCCGAGGCTGCGCGGCCCGGTGGAAGCGGTCGAACAGGCGCGGGCGGTCCTCCTCGGGGATGCCGGGGCCGCTGTCCTCCACGGTCAGGCTGACCCGGTTGCCCTGGGCCCGGACACCGATCCGGACCTGGCCGTCCGGCCCGGCGTACCGGCAGGCGTTGTCGACCAGGACGCCGGCCAGCCGGTCGATCCACTCCGGCGGCGCGCTTATCAGCATAGGCATGTCGGGCGCATCGGCACTGACGCCCGTACCGACGGCGCGGAACCGGTCCGCGCAGGCCTGCGCCAGCGTGGCCAGGTCGACGGGCTCGGCGCCCGGCGGCGGCGGCCGGGAGTCGAACCTGGCCAGCCAGAGCATGTCGTCCACCAGCTGCCGCAGCCGCTGGCTCTCGCCCTGGATGCGGGTCAGCGCGTCCCGGTACTCGGCGGCCTGCCGCGGGGCGGACAGGGCCACGTCGGCTTCGGCCCGGATCACGCTGAGCGGGGTGCGCAGCTCATGCGAGGCGTCGGCGGTGAATTCGAGCTGGCGGCGCCGCGACTGCTCGACCGGGGCCAGCGCCCGCCAGCCGACCACGAGCAGCCCGAAGAACATGGCGAGCAGCAGGAACGGCCCGGCCACGATCTCGCCGTAGAGCAGCAGGCGGCGGGTGTGCGCGTCGCCGGCCACGCTCTGGCCGGCGACCAGCCAGCCGCCGCCGTCACGCGCCAGCTTCAGCCGGAACGGGCCCAGCGAGGCGAGGCCGGCCGTGAACGCGAGCCCGTCGCGGGGGGGCGCGGCCAGCAGCGCCGCGGGCAGCGCCGGCGCGCCCGGGCTGTGCCCGGTGATCGTCCCCGCGGCGTTCGCCGACCACAGGAACACCGGCGCGGAGTCGGCGTCGATGTCCCCGAGATCGACTCCCCTGGAGGCGCCGGGCCGGATCACCCGCTGGCTGAGCGCGGCCGGGTCGCCGCGGCCCGCGGCGAGGCGGGCAGCCAGCCGCGCGTCGGTCTGATCGGTCATGTGCCTGGCCAGGACCAGGTTGAACACGACCGCCCCGATCACGCAGACGGCCGCGATGGCCGCCGTCGCGACGGCGGCGACCTTGACGGCGGGGCTCGCTCTCATCTCAGACCGCGGTGATCCGGTAGCCGACGCCGCGGATCGTCTCGATCCGCACCCCGCCGCCCGCCAGCTTGGAGCGCAGCCGGGCCAGGTGAACGTCGATGGTGTTGGAGCCGAACGCGTCGGCCTCGTCATCCCAGACGTGCTGGGCGATCGAGCGCCGGTCGGCGACCCCGGGCGAGCGCCGCATCAGGATCTCCAGGATGCCGAGTTCGGTGCTGGTCAGCGCGGGCCGTTCGGCGCGGATCAGCACCTCCCGGGCGGCCGGGTCGAAGTCGACGTCGCCGATCTTAATCCGCGGCGACTGGCTGACCGGCGGCCGGCGCTGCAGCGCCCGCAGCCGGGCCAGCAGCTCACCGAAGTCGAACGGCTTGACCAGGTAGTCATCCGCGCCCGCGTCGAGGCCGGCGATCCGGTCCGCCGGGGCGTCCCGGGCGGTGAGCATCAGCACCGGGGTGCCCGTGCCGCCGCGGCGCAGCCGCTGCACCAGGTCCAGGCCGGACAGCCGGGGCATGCGCCAGTCGAGCACGGCCACCTCGTACTGGTAGAAACGCAGGTAGGCGGCCGCGGTCTCGCCGTCGGGCACCAGGTCGACGACGTAGCCCTGCTCGCGCAGCCCGCGGGCCAGGACCTCGCCCAGGTTTTCGTCGTCTTCCGCGACCAGCACCCTCACAGCTCCCGAATCTACCTGGGCCATGAGGGGGTTTCAGCGGGAAACGCGGCGCCAGAGCGGGCGCGGGACGAGCCGCAGGGCCAGGGCGAGCCCGGCTAGCGGGGCCGGGATCCACACGGCCGCCTTGCCGCCGCGCAGCGCGGCCGCGGTCGCCGCGCCGACCTGCCCCGGCGTGCTGGCCATCGGGGCCGGCGCCATGCCCGCCGTCATCCGGCCGGCGACGAAGCCGGGCCGGACCAGGAGCACCCGGACCCCGGTACCGTGCAGCGAGTCGGACAGCCCGCGGGCGAAGGCGTCCAGGCCGGCCTTGGCCGCCCCGTACACGAAGTTGGCCTTGCGCGGGCGGACCGCGGCGACCGAGGACAGCACCACGATGGTGCCGTGGCCCTGGGCGCGCATCCGCGCCGCGATGGCCAGCAGGCTGGTGACGTGGCCGGTGAAGTTGGTCTCGATCATCTCGGCGGCGCGCCGGACGTCGCGTTCCGCCTCCTGCTGCGGGATCAGCACGCCGGCCGCCGAGACGACCAGGTCCAGCGGCCCTTCGGCGAAGACGGCGTCCGCGAACGCCTGGTGGCGGCCGGTCTCGATGGCGTCATAGGCCATCGTCCGCACCTGGCCGGGCAGCTCCTTGCCCGCGGCGGCCAGCCGTTGCTCGTCCCGCCCGGCCAGGATGACCTCGGCGGCCGCCGGCGCGTTGAGCGAGGCGAGGATGGCCAGGCCGATCTCGCTGGTACCCCCGAGCAGCAGAATCCGGGGCATCGCACCCCGCCCGTTCGGGAAGATATTCATTCATCCACCTGTCTGGGATAGGCCCGCCACGAACAGTGCCAGCCAGCTCGCCTCGCAGGCCAGCATCAGGACGTCCCTGGTCAGCAGGTCCTCCACCGGCACGGCCGGACGCCGGCCGGTGAGGTAGCCGAACCGGATCAGGGCGGCGGCGAGCGGTACGGCGCTGACCAGGTGCCATATCCTGGGTCCCGGGTGTTCACCGGACGCCCAGGCCAGGTACGCCGCGATCATCATGGCACCCACCACGATCTGGCTGATCCGCAGGGCCGCGGGCCGGTAAAAGCGCATGACCGGCCGGTGCGTGATGGCCTCGGCGCCGAGGCTGGTCAGCTCGGTGTAGCGCTTGGCGATGGCCACGCCGAACGCGCCCAGGCTGCACACCAGCAGGAACCAGCCGGACGGCGGCACGTGGGTGGCCGCCGCACCGCCGAGCACGCGGAGCAGGAAGCCGGACGCCACGAACAGCACCTCGACCACCGGGATGTGCTTGAGCACCCAGGAGTACAGGAACGAAAGGGCGAGGTAGCCGCCCACGCACGCGACCAGCAGCGGCTCGGAGATCGCCACGCCGGCGGCCAGGCCGGCCGCGGCGCTCACCGCGCCGAGCACGACCGCGTGCCGCTTGGGCAGGTCGCCGGCCGCCACCGGCCGGTGCCGCTTACGCGGGTGGCGGCGGTCACGCTCGGCGTCGGCCACGTCGTTGACGAAGTACACCGCGGCCGAGGCGCAGCCGAAGGCGATCATGGCCACCACGGCGTAGCCCAGCCCGTCCCGCCGGCCGAGCGTCGCGCCGGCCAGCGGCGCGGCGAAGACCAGCAGGTTCTTCGGCCACTGGCGGGGGCGGGCGGTGCGCAGCACCGCGATCAGCCAGCTGGAGCGGCGGGCATGCCTGGCCCCCGCCGCCACGTCGTCAGTGGCGTTTGTCTGGGCCGTCACCGTGCGTAGACTACCGTGAAATCGCGGCTGTAGATCGAGTAATACCGGTAGGGGCTGCCCTGCTGGTCGGGCAGCAGGGCGCGCGGGGTCGGGTCAGCGGGATGGCGCCCGGCCTGGTAGTAGTCGTAGGACATCCATTCCGGGTTGATGTCCAGCTGCAGGGCCTCGACCGCCCCGGCCCGCTTGAGCAGATCCGCGAGCGTCTGCACGATCAGGCCGTTCCCGTACACGAAGATGATCCGGCCGTCCTTGGTGATGCCGATGCCCGAGCGCCATACGTAGTAGCCGCCGCCCAGGGTGGCGCCCCAGCTGCCCAGCACGTCCTGGTTCACGTTGGCGGGGATCTGCCCGTGGTCGACGATGAGCCTGAGGTTCTGCCTGACGCCCGCCACGTCCGGGGTCATCCGGAAGTCACGGCCCCATTCGCCGATCTTGATCGTGCCGTTGCGGTAGTAGACCACCGTCGCCACCCCGTTGACCAGGGTCCCCCGGTAGGAACCGTTGAGGTAGAAGCCGCCGCCCGAGGAGTCCAGCTTGAACCCGCTGTTGAACGCGGCCAGCAGGCCGGTGCGGGTGCCCGGCGGGAGCCACGGCTGGGCCTTCCAGTTACCCGGGCCCGGGTCCTCGGCGCCCGGCCGCAGCTGGAACTTGACCAGCCGCTGGTCCATGGACACGATGCCGGATACGTAGGAGGTGTGCACGGCGTCCGGCCGCAGCAAGGTGCCGAAGATGGCGGGCTCGCCGTTGACCGTCTCGAGCACCCGCCAGACGCCCTCCCCGGCCAGCGGGTGGCGGGCGGGGGAGCTGAGTTTCTGCGGGATGTCCGGCACGAAGCCGGGCACGGACTTGTACTTACTGGCCGGGCCGGACGGCACGGCCAGGGAGAAGCCGGGCTTGCCGCCCACCTTGGGCGGGTTGTAGGTGAGCCACTCGCCGAAGGTCACCACCGGGCCGAGGTAGTGGTCCCGGGCCCATTCGGCCAGCTTGGTGGACGTCGACCCGCCCCCGGGCGCGGTCAGCGCCTGCCCGACGGAGAAGGCGACCCAGATGCAGAACACGCCGATGAGCGCCAGGATGACGCGGACCGAACGCAGCCGGAAGAACCGGCGGATCCGGCCGCGGCCCGGCCGGCGCCGCCCGCGGCTTCCACGCGGGCCATGGGATCCGCGGGGTCCGCGCGGGCCATGGGATCCGCGGGGTCCGCGCGGGCCGTGGGGTCCGCGCGGGCCGCCGGGCTGCGGCCTGGGCTCGTAGGGCGGCTGGGATCCGTACGGCGGCCGGGGTTCGTAGCGGGGTTCGTAGCGGGCTTGGGATGCTTGGGGTGGCTCGTACCGGCCCGGCTCGCCGGGCGCGGGCTGGTACGGCCCGTTCCCGGCGACTTGCGACCCGTACGGCGGGCCATTTCGCCGGCCAGCGCGACGGGATGCCGGTCGTAGCACTCGCGTACCTCCTCGATGTACCTGCGAAGCCCCCGCAGATGTCTACCGGTTCAACATGAAGGATTGGTTACACCGCTGACCTGCCCCAGATCTCTGACCACCATCCTGGCACAGGCAGCCGCGGACTATGGACATCCCGGCCCCGACGGGCTCCGTGCCGGGACACGGCCACCGCCGACCCGGGCTTACCGGTAATGTACGTCGCTTCGGGCAGGTCCGGGAAACCCGACTCTACCAGCGGCCCCACGGCAGCAGGGCGGTGACGGCAACCGCCGCGAAAAGCAGCGTCAGGTACGCGATCGAGGTGTGGAACAGTCGCATCGGGGCCGGCGCCGACCGGCCTGCCCGCCGGCGCCCGCCGCGGCCACCCTGGTGTTCAGCTGGTGCGCCTCGACCAGGAACCAGCCGCCGAGCACGGCGGCGAGGACGCCGTAGATCCAGCCCGCATACGGGACCAGGGCCAGCGTGGCCGCCACCATGGCGTAGGAGTACCAGAGGATCTTCCGCGCCACCGCGGCGGGCGACGCGACCACCGGCAGCATCGGCACGTTCGCCGCCGCGTAGTCCTTGCGGAACTTCATGGCCAGCGCCCAGAAATGCGGCGGCGTCCAGAGGAAGATGACCGCGAAGAGCACCACGGCGGGCGGGCTCACCGTGCCGGTCACGGCGGCCCAGCCGACCAGCACCGGGAAGCAGCCCGCGGCGCCGCCGATCACGATGTTGGCCGGGCTGCGGCGCTTGAGCAGTAGCGTATAGACGAAGATGTAGAACAGGATGGCCGCGTCGGCGAGCGCCGCCGACAGCCAGTTGGCCATCAGCCCGAGCAGCAGCGTCGCGCCCGCGCCGAGGACGATACCCCAGGCCAGGGCCTCCCATGGCTTGATGGTGCCGTGGCCGTTGACCACTAGGGGGCGCCGCGAGGTCCGCTTCATGACCGCGTCGATGTCACGGTCGATGTAACAGTTGATGGTGTTGGCACTGCCCGCGGCCAGCGTGCCGCCGACGAGCGTGACCAGGACGAGCCGGAGCGACGGCACCCCGCGCTGGGCGAGCAGCATGGCCGGCACCGTGGTGACCAGGAGCAGCTCGATGATGCGCGGCTTGGTCAGCGCGACCAGGGCCCGGACCACCACCCGCGCCGGGCGGCGTCCGCCAGGGGCGTGACCCCCTTGACCGAGCGTCCCGTGCGCACCTGCGGAGACCGCCGCCGAGGTAGACGTCACGCGCCGCCCTCGGTCCTGGCCTTGTTCTCGCTGCTCTCGCCGTCAGCTACCTTCGGCTTCCCGGCGACCGCGGTGTAGATCACCGGGCGCTCGATGCCGGGATGGCGATGTCCCGGCGCCACCTCCGGCTTGGTATACGTCACGTACAGCCAGGCGGCCACGGCCACGAACAAGAGCATCGGGAACGCGAAGCTCAGTATCGACGCGCCGAAGGTCCACGCCCCATAGGCCGGGTCAGCGATCACACTGTGCACTCCGGATCCCTTCTTTCTCTCCTCGGCTCACGGCACTCAAAGAGCGTAGAACAGCAGCCAGAACAGCACGGCCATCACGGCCAGATAGGTCCAGATGGCGGAGAAGGCGCTCAGCGACGCCTGGAACCGCTGCACCAAGTGCGTCTCAGTGTACGTGGGCGGCTGCTCGACGAACGACAGGGCCGGGATGAACCTGGACCTGGCAAGCAGCATTTCCAGCCATATCAGCGCGCAGAGCTGGATGGTGAGGAAAACCGGGTAGAAACCGACGAAGACGCTCGAGTACCCGGAGCTGCCCGGCGGGAACGGCAGGGTCGCCAGCTGGTAGATCTGCATCGCGACCGCCGCCAGGCCGAGGGCCAGGGCGATCAGCCCGCCGACCTGCCAGGTCTGCTTGCGCCCGGCCTTGATCCGCTGCAGGACGAAGTAGTGCACCCCAGCGCTCAGCACTGCCAGGATCATGATTGTGGTACCCATCCACAGCGACGGGGGCACGTAGCCCGACCCCTGCCACCGCCCGCTCGAATTGAGTGAACGCAGGTAGAAGTAGGCGAACGCGAAGGAGCCGAACAGGAAGGTCAGGCCGCCGATGGCCAGCCGCGAGCCGGCCCAGGTCGCGTTCAGCGCGGACTCGTGGTAGTAGCCCTCGTCCTCGGCCGCGAGCGCGACCTCCTGTGACGCTGGTGACGGTGACGCCGTCATGTCCGTCATGGTTACGCCTCCACTCCGCTCGTTTCCGCGTAGGCGGCGCCGATGACGCCGGGCGGCGGATTTAGGTCGGCCACGGGGAGGGCGTTGGGGATGCCGTAGTCATACGGGCTGGACAGGATCACCGGCACCCGCTCGAAGTTCTGCGGCGGCGGCGGCGTCGACAGCTGCCATTCCAGGCTGCGTGACCGCCACGGGTTGCCCACCTCACGTTCCCGCCAGAAGAGCATGGACATGACGAAGTTGATCAGGAAGATGAGTATCGAGCCGCCCAAGCAGAAGGCGGAGATCGAGACCCAGTCGTTGAGCGTCTCAAGGTTACGCGCGTACTCGAACACCCGGCGCGGCATGCCCATCAGGCCGAGCGCGAACAGCGGCAGGAAGGTCGTGTTGAAGAAGATGAACATGGTCCAGAAATGGACCCTTCCCAGCTTCTCGTTCAGCTTGAACCCGGTCATCTTCGGCAGCCAGTAGTAGATGCCGGACATGAACGCGAAGATCAGGCCGCCCATGATCGTGTAATGGAAGTGGGCCATCACGAAGAACGAGCCGTGCTCGGTGGTATCCGCGGGCACGTCGGACAGGAACACGCCGCTGATGCCGCCGATCAGGAAGTTGAAGTAGAAGGCCAGCGCGAACAGCATCGGAATGGAGAACCGGATCTTCGCCTTCCAGAACGTCCCCATGCCGACCAGGAAGATGAAACCGGTCGGGATCGAGATGAGCTCCGTGGTCAGCATGAACAGCGGCCGCATGTCCGCGTTGATGCCGCTCATGAACAGGTGGTGCTGCCAGACGAAGAAACTGAGAATGCCCACGCCGAGCATTCCGGCGGCGGCGATCCGGTAGCCGAATAGTGGCTTGCGGCAGAACACCGAGACCACCTCGGAGATGACGCCGAAGCCGGGCAGCGCCAGGATGTACACCTCCGGATGACCGAAGAACCAAAACAGGTTTTCGTACAGAAAGCTGGAACCGCCGAGCTGGTTGGAGAAGAACGCGGTCTGGAACGTGCGGTCCATGAGGCCCATGTAGCACGCACCCACCAGCACCGGCACCGCCAGGACCTGCAGGAACGAGACCGTGAACATCGACCACACGAACATCGGGAGCCCGGCTCCACCGCATGCCGGGCGCCCGGTAGTTGATGACGGTGACGATCATGTTGAAACCGGCCAGGATCATCGAGATGCCCATCAGGCCGAACGCGAAGAAGTACGCGTTCATGCCCTCCGTCGCCTGGGTGGCCAGCGGCTCGTAGCCGGTCCAGCCGGTCGGGAACCCGCCGAACAAGATCGCGGAAAGCAGGATGACGTAGGCGGCCGGGGTGAGCCAGAAACCCAGCGCCTCGAGCCGCGGGAACGCCACCCGCTTGGACCCGATCAGCAGCGGGCCGAAGTACTGGCCGAACGGCCCGAGGATGACCGAGGACATCATCATCATCATCATCGTGCCGTGCTCGCCCACCACCATCAGGTACTGCTCCGGGCCGATAAGGTGATAGCTCGGCGAGAGCAACTCGCTCCTGATCGCCATCGCGAACAAGCCGCCGGTCAGGAAGTAGGCGATCATGCCGTACAGGTACTGGATGCCCACGACCTTGTGATCGAGGGTGTACCTGAAGTACTTCGACAGGCCGACTTCCCCTTCGCCCCGCCGGATCTCGGCCAGCAGCGGCTTGCCCAGCATCAGCCGGCCCGGGTCGTTGAATACGCCCAGCCCGGCCAGCCAGCCGATGGTGCCGCCCGCGTAGCCGAGCACGATCGCCACGTCGTTCGTGTCCGACAGCGCGCTGCGCGAGAACCCCCCGCCCACGAAGTCGCCGAGCAGATGGCCCAGGAGGTAGCCGATCGCCGCTCCGATCACGCCGAAATGGACTCCCGGACGTAGCCACCATGGCCGCATGACCCCGCCAGGCCCGCCGACCTCAGGACCGCTGCCCGCAGGCTCGGCTCGATCCGGCTGTGTCTCGATGGCCATCCCGTCACTCCTTCACCGAGGTCATGGCGGACATTACGAACGCCGCTATCCCCTGTCGGCAGCGCATCATGGCTGCACCGGGTTCGCGGGCCCGTAGAAATAACCCGGCGCGCCTGTGATCCCGGCCACCGTGACGAGGGTCTTGCCGAGCTGCGGGATCACGGTGGGGTCGTAGGTGAGCGCAAACGGCGGCAGCGCGGCGAGCACCCCGTCGCTCTGCTCCTTCGCCTGCACGCCGCTGGCCCAGGACTCGAACACCGTCTGGGTCTCCACGCGGCCGTAGTTGAACATGGCGCCGTGCCAGATGCCGCACAGCTCGTTGCAGCGGACGGTGAAGCTGCCGAGGGCCTTCGGCGTCGTGAACGCCACGTTGTCTACCTGCGGGTTGGCGTCGGCCTTCACACCGAGCTCGTAAGCCCAGAAGCTGTGGATCACATCCAGTGAGGTCACGTGGAACGTCACCTCGGTATTCACCGGCAGCATCAGGTCGGTGCTTTCCATCCCGCCGAACTGCGGGTATCGGTACGTCCAGGTCCATTGCTGGCCGATCACCTGTACCTGCAGTACCTTGTTGCCGCCGGGAGTCCAGATTGCCGACGTCAGGCCGGCCGGCGTCCAGATGGGCGACGGACCCTCGCCGGCCCCCGCGCCGTGCGGCACGACGAGCTCGACGGTGCCGAAGACGAACAACCACAGCACGATCGCCGTGGTGCCGAAGATCCAGCTCACCGCGACCTTGGTGTTGCCGTAGATCGGCGCGCCGTCGCTGTCGTCGCCGGGCCGTACCCGCCAGACCACGAGCGCGTAGCTGAAATAGAGGACGACGGCGATGATGACCGGCGCCGCGCTGATCGCCAGCACGGCGATGTCGAACTGCTGATGCGTCGCCGAGTTGGACATGCGGCCGGGCGGCAGGTGCGGGTACCAGACGAACCAGATGACGAGGTCGGCGGCCAGCGCCAGGATGATCCAGATCAGGAACATCCGCAGGCCGTGCCGCGGCTCGGCCGGGGTGCCTGCCGTCGCTGGGGTATCGGTCGTTGCCATCAGGCCACCACGTCCATGAATCCCGCCATGTAGCCAAGAGTCTGCATGGGTCCGCCGTTGCCGTTGATGAATCCGCCACCGCAGGGGATGAGGCACTGCCAGCGGAAGGTGCCCGGATGGCTCGGGCTCATGAAGCTGAACGTCTCCTGCGCGTACGCCCCGCCGGAGGTGGGGGTGCACGGAAACGAACTGCACAGGTTGTTCTTCGAGTTCTGCGCGTTGGGCGAGGCGACCGGCACGTACAGGTTCATGCCCGGGATCGCGAACGTGTGCGCCACGTTGCAGTTCGCCCACGAGTTGACCAGGGAGACGGCCCGCGCGGACCCGAGGGGTCTGTTGTTCTTGCTGAACTGCTGCACGGTCACGGTGTTGCCGATCGTGCCCTGGATCTGGCTGAAGAAGTTGTTCCGCAGCGGCGTGCAGCCGTCGAAACCGTAGATGGTCACGTTGACCTTCGTGCTGGCCGGGACCGAGAACAGTGTGGTATGCAACCAGTTCTTGGTCGCCGGGTCCTGCGTGTAATAGGTCACCCAGTTCGGCACCGAGGAAGTATTGTTCCCCGGATCCTCCTGCAGGAACACGTTCACCTGGCCGCCAGATGCCGTGTAATGGACGGTCGGCAGGGAACTCGCCTGCCCGATGTAGAACAGGGCGACGAAGACTCCCAGCCCCACCACCACCACGAAGGCAACGAGCAGCGACACCGCCCGGGCTGTCACGGACACCGGACCACCACCTCGCTTCTGAAGCCGCAGTGCGCACGCACATCTCCGGCCGCGCGCCCAGATGCAAGCCGGTTCCTACGAGGTAGATACTCCAGTCACACGCGGCCCAAGGCAACGCTTCGTGCCGCGAATGACGAAATTGTCATCCTGCCTCCTCATTAGACCCCATACAGCCTTGTGACCAGGTATGACGAGTTCAAGGCAGGCGGGCGCGCAATCGTTTGCCAGATAGGCAGATCACGCCGGTTGACGGGCCGTTCGGTCGCACCACAAGCAGCCCGCGGGCGAAGATGACTCGTATCATGACGGCGGCTTTGCGGGCCGGCCGTCTCTAGGCGTGTCCGGCCATGTCCGGCCATGTCAGGCCGTTTATGGCCGCCGAGGATCCAGGAGGGACTCATGACCGTGCGAGGGCCCGGCGGTGCCTGGCGCCAGGGGTCATGGCGATCCCGGCCGCGGGCAGCGGCGCCGGGCGCCGGCCCGGCGGGCGGGCGGCGCGTCTCCCCCCGGCCGTCAGGGTGGCCCGCATTGCGCACCCCCAAATGGATGCTCGCCGCCGCCGTCGTGCTCGTGGCCGGGCTGACGCTCGCCGCGATCCCGCACCGGCCGTCCACCGCTCAGCGGGCCGCCGACCTACGCGGGATGGTTAACGACCTGAACGTCGATATCGAGTCGTGCGCGGGCGGCGTCAACGATTCGATCACCGCGTTGCGGGCCATCCAGTCCGGCGCGAGTCACGACGTCAAGACCGCAGTGGTGATCGCCAACACGGCCGCGGCGAACTGCTCGCCGGCCAATAGCATGCCGATGGACAACCTGGTCCAGTACCAGGCGCCGGAATCGCTGGCTTCCTTCCACGTCCAGACGGCGGTCAACAACCTTGTCACCTGGGGATTCCCCCTGGCACAACGGGTCCAGATTGATGTCGCCACCCTCGTTTCCGCCAAGACGCCCGCCACCGACCAGCGCGCGTCCGCGCAGTTGCGCCATGACCAACAGGCGCTCGACGCGGAGCGTGCCCTGATTGACCGGCTGATCAACGCGGCCAGCAAGTCGCTGTCCGCTGACGTGGCACCTCCGGTCCTGCCCAGCTGAGCGCCGCTCACCGACGGCGGCTCGGAGGTGGGCATGGTTTGATCCCTGACGCGTGCGCGTCGTCAGCATCGCGCCGCATCGGCCGGCAGGCAGCTTCGACCTGGCCCTCTCCGGCGACCTGGCCCTCTCCGGCTACCTGGCCCTCTCCGGCGACCTGGCCCTCTCCGGCTACCTGGCCCTCTCCGGCTCGCGGCTGGATGGCCGCTGTCGCGCAGCAGGGCCAGGCGCGGTGCCCGATTGGCGGCTTACCCGGAACCGCTGGCGGCGAGCACGGCGAGCAGTATGGTGATGCAGGCGGCGGTGATGTGCGCGACGACGACGAAGGCGGCCCGGCGCCGGACGGGCGGGTCATCCCCGGCCCGGACCGCGGCCGCCGTGGTGGCCGGGGCCGGGGAGGTGCGCCTGGCGAGGGCGGTGGCCGGGGACGTGAACGGGCTGCGGCCCGGGGCGAGGAACACCAAGGTCATGCCCAGGCCGGCCACTGGGAGCAGAAGCCCGCAGGCGGCCCAGGCCAGGCCGGTCACGCCGGTGGCTAGGTAGCTGATCCAGGCCAGCAGGCCGCCGAGGGCGAGCCCGAAGTGGGCGAAGTTCAGCACCGGCCCGCGCCCGCGGCCCGGCTGCACGCCGCCCCGCCGGGTGCGGGTGATCCACCGGGCCATCATCGACACTCCCAGGCCGACGGTGACCAGCCAGGCGGCCAGCGCCGCCAGGTTGAGTGCGGCCCGGCTGGGCGGGCCGGACGGCGGGGCCGCCACTGCTGTCTGGCCGGACGCGGGGACGGCGTGGATCAGGCCGACCAGGTACGGGAAGTCGCGGCCGATGAGCTGGCGCTGGCGGGCCCTCCCGCGCACCCCGGCCGCCGCGGCCTGCAGCGCCCGGCCGACCGCCACGTTCACCTCAATCTGGCTCAGCCCCTGGCAGGCGGGCGGCACCGCGGTCACCGTGACATGACGCCGGATCGCCCCGACCCCGAACTGGAAGCACGAGGTCACCGAGCCCCGCGCAACCGCGGGCTGGCTGGAGCACCCGGCCACCACCCCAGCCAGCACCACCCCGGTCACCATCACCTTCGTGGCATAGGTGCGCCACCAGGCGCCGGGCGCGGCAGTGCGCGGACCGCTGACGTGAGGCTGGCTGAGCGATGACACCGGACCGGTTACCGCTCGGATGGGCCACCGCGCGCCGGCGCGGCGGGTTTCGCGTGCCTGGATGGTCACTCAGCTCAGCTCGCACGAGACGAACCTAGCGCCGGCCTGGCCCGCAGGCCAGACCCGGCCCGGCGCGGGCCGACGCGGAGCAGCCGGGACGAGCGGGATATTGATCGATCAGATGGTTCATAGACCGCCATAGTGCCAAATATGGCGATTGTGCCCCGCAAAGAGGCGGGTGACAAAAGATTGCAATCGATTGTGTGACAGAGCCGTAACGATCCCGCTGACGGCTATGTGCGACTTGACCTGTTTCTGGCACCCGAGGAGCATCATTCAAGGGGGGCAAAAGGCCTGCACGGCTCGGGAAGCACTGGGGCGGTCGGGCCACCCGGGGTCGGGTGAAGCCGAGGCCGCATGAAAGGATCAAGGCGGCAGACATGCCCTCGCACCAGGCCGCGGTTCAGGCCACGCTGGCTCAGCCGGAGGGCCATACCGCGGCCAGGCGGATCCTCATTGTCGATGACGAGCCCAATATCCGTTCGTTCATCGGCCGGGCCCTGGCGGCGGCGGGCTACCTCACCGCCTTCGCCCCGAACGGGACCGCGGGCCTGAAGGAGGCCCGCGAAGGCCGCTATGACCTGATCATCCTGGACCTGGTCATGCCGGACATGGACGGCTGGAACGTCCTGGACCAGCTGCTCCACGCGCGCCCGGACCAGACGGTGATGGTGCTCTCGTGCGTGGCCGACGTGGCCACCAAGGTCGGCTGCCTGGAGCGCGGCGCGCAGGACTACCTGACCAAGCCGTTCTCCCTGGCCGAGCTGCTGGCCCGGGTCCGGGTCCGGCTGCGCGAGGACGTTCACCCTCGCGAGGATGCGGCCGCAGGCGGTGAGGTCATCAGGGTGGGCGGCCTGACGCTGGACGTGGCCCGGCTGGTCGCCGACATCGGGCACGGCCCGGTGCCGCTGACCAGGCTCGAGTTCCTGTTGCTGCGCGAGCTGGCCGAGCACTCCGGGCAGTCGGTGGCCAAGGGCAAGCTGCTGGCCAGCGTGTGGGGCTACGACTTCGATCCCGGCTCCAACGTCGTCGATGTGTGCGTGCGGCGGCTGCGGTCAAAGCTCGGCTTCGACCTGATCAAGACGGTGCGTGGGGAGGGCTACCAGCTTGCCGGCCAGTAACTGGCTGGCCTCCGCGCAGAAGTTCGCGGCCGGCCGCTTCCTGACCAGCGTCGGGTGGCCATTCCGGCCGGCCCTGCTCGACGCGGCGTGGGCCGCCTTCTCGGCCCTGAACCTCTGCGCGATCTTCCTGATGCCGCGCTGGGAGACCATCCCGTTCCACTTCGTCTGGATCAGCTTCACGCTGCTCTACGGGTTTCGCACCTGGACGCCCAGGCCGACCCTCGGGGTGCTCGGCGTGGTCATGGCGGCGACCGCCGCGGGCATCAGTCTCGACGTCGTGCGCGGCTTCGAGCCGCCCGCGGAACTGACCGAGGTCCCGCTGATGGCCGCCATGTTCCTGGCCATGGTGTGGCACGCGCGGCGCAAGCTGGCGGCCGAACATGAAACGCGCCTGGTCAGTGAGGAGAACGCGCAGCTGCTCGCCACTCAGCGCAGGTTCCTTCAGGACGCCTCGCACCAGCTCAGGACGCCGATCACGATCGCGCTCGGGCATGCCGAGCTGCTCGCGGGCAGCCTGACGGGTCAGCAGGAGGCCCGCGACATCCAGGTGGTGCTGGGCGAGCTGAACCGGCTGCGGCGGATTGCCGAGCGGCTGCTGGTCATCGCGGCCGCCGAAGGCCCCGAGTTCCTGCATACCGAACCGGTCGCCCTGGACAGCTTCGTCATGGAGATCCTGCGCAGGTGGCGCCCGACCGCCGACCGCCGCTGGCAGCTGGGGCGACTGGACCAGGCCACCGTTCAGGCCGACCGGGAACGGCTCGGCCTGGCCGTCGACGCACTGCTGGAGAACGCGGTCCGGCACACCGCGGAAGGCGACATCATAAAATTGTCGGTCGTGGCGACCGGCCAGCCGACCAGGCTGATCGTCGCGGACGCCGGGCAGGGAATCCCCGCCGAGCTGCTGCGCCACGTCTTCGACCGGTTCCGCAGCGGTGAGGTCGGGCATCCCCGGGGCACCGGCCTGGGGCTGGCGCTGGTCCGCGCGGTGGCGCGGGCACACGGCGGGGAGGTGCTGGTGAGCAGCCGGCCCGGCCAGGGCAGCGAGTTCCAGCTCCTGCTCCCGGCACCGCCGGGAACGCCGGCCCTGTCACCGGCGCCGGCCGCCGAGGTGGACGCCGCCGGTGGCAGACTAGCCAGCAAACCGTGACGGGACAGCTCCCGGGACCGGGTCGCCACGGCCTGGATGAGCGTGCACAGAATCGGGATGAGCCGGGCCTGGACGAGCAGAGCAGGGTGACGCGGAGCATGGGCGAGCAAACGTGGACGGGCGCGATCGCCGGGGTGTGGCGGTCCGTGCTCCGGCACAAGGTCGTCTCGGCCCTCGTGGCGCTGTGCGTCGTCGGCTCGCTGACCGCGATCGCCCTGGCCGGCTCGGCTTCGGGCGTACCGGATAAGCCGACGCCGGCCGCGTCCGCGTTCAGCCTGCCCGCGCTCGATCAGTCCGGGCCGCAGGTCTCGCTCCGCAGCTACCAGGGCAAGCCGCTGATCGTGAACTTCTTCGCGTCCTGGTGCGATCCGTGCCAGCAGGAAACGCCGCTGCTGGCCACGTTCTACCGCACCGAGCATGGCCGGGTCCCGATCGTGGGCCTGGACGAGAACGACGTCCGCACCAACGCGATGTCGTTCACTCACCGCTACGGTGTCGGCTACCCGGTGGGGTTCGATCCGGCCGCCATCGCCGCGACCGCCTACGGCGTCAGCGCGCTGCCGCAGACCTTCTTCCTCGACGCCAGGCACCGCATCGTCGACCGCATCTTCGGCGCGGTGACGCTCGCCGGCCTCCGCCACGGCATCGCTCTGGCCACCGGCAAGCAGAGGCCCGGCTAGGGAGACGCAGGTTACTAAGTCGCGGACTTGCTGGCGGCCCGGCTCAGCCCGCTCCCGCGTACGATCGCGTCATCGTGGACCAGAACCTGCGGAAAACGCAGGTGACGGTCCACGATAATCCGGGCTGTGAAGACAGGGACGGGTGGTGCGCGCATCCGCCCTCCCTGTCCCCTGGGACCTGCGGGTTATCTTCCTGCGGGGCCTAAGAGGCCCGCTTCCGCGACTTGCTGGCCATCCCGACCGCGCCGGTCAGGCCGTAGACCAGCCCGCCGTGCCACAGGCCGCTCAGCACCGGGTCGATGATGCCGCCCCCGGTGAGCACGGAAAGCACGAGCACGACGGCGGCGCAGGCCAGGGCGGGCAGCACGGCGAAGCGCCACGGATTGCTCCTGGCCCAGCGGATGGCCCGGCTCGGCCGGGCCCGCCACAGCGCGCCCGCCGCGGCCACGACGAAGAAGGCGGCCACACCCATGGCGACGGAGCCGCTCAGCGCGCCCAGGCCGAGCCCGCCACTGATGACATGCAGCCCCAGGTCACCCACGGCGACAACGCCGCCGGTCACGGTGGCGGCACCCCACGGCGCGGCCGACATGGCGGCGCTGGAAACGGTCATCTCCTCGTGCCTGGAGAGGTCCTGGTCACTTTGAGTCGACGCGGACATACAAATCCCTGCCCTTCGAGCCCTAAGCACGGTACTCACGTCATATCGTGTCTTGGCGGCAGAGTATCACGGTATTACGCATGAGTCGTCCACGGCGCGCCCGCGCGCCGAGCCCGGGCACGGGGCGCGTGAGCGGCCAAGGGAACCATGTCCCCGGTGACGTCAGTGTTTGCCCGGCATCGACAGGCTTGATCGACCCGCCGGGCGGGAAACCTACTGGCGAGGCTCGATTCCGGGCAAAAAGGGCAGCGGGATGCACGAGGACGACAGCGCGGGCGGGAGATCCCAGATTTCCCCGGCGGGACCCTCGGACGAGGACGCGCGGCCCGGCGGGATCCGGGGGTTGCTGATCTACCTGGCGGTGGCGGTCCTCTCGGCCACCGCGAGCGCGGGTACCACGCTGATCGTGCAGCACGCGGGCGCCGGCCGCCCGGGCACGGCCCTGACGCCACGCGCCGGTGCGGCCGACCGGCCAGGGGTGATGAACGACGAGGCCGTCTACGACGAGGTCGAGCCGGGCATCGTGGACGTGACGGCCAACTTGGAGTACCTCCAGGAAGCGGCGCAGGGCACCGGGTTCGTCATCGACGCGGCGGCCGGCCTGGTGCTGACCAACAACCACGTCATCGACGGCGCCACCAGCGTCACGGTCACGCCGGTGGCGTCCGGCCAGAGTTACCCGGCGCGAGTCCTCGGCTACGACCTGACCCAGGACGTCGCCCTGCTCCAGATACGCGGCGTGACCGGCCTCAAGGCGGTCACGATCGGCGACTCCTCACGCGTGCGGGTGGGCGCGCCCGTGCTGGCCATCGGCAACGAGGGCGGGCAGGGCGGCTCGCCGACGGTCGCGCCCGGGGTGATCAGCAGCCTGGCCCGCACGATCGTGTCCAGCGACCAGACTTCCGGCCTGACCGAGATCCTGCACGGCATGATGCAGACCAGCGCCGATATCCGGCCGGGTGACTCCGGCGGCCCGCTGGCCGACGCCGCGGGCCAGGTGATCGGGATCGACACGGCGGCCGGCGGGGATGCCGTCTATTCCGGCTACTCCATCCCGGTCAACCAGGCGCTGCCCATCGCCAGGCAGATCGCGGCCGGACGGCCGGACGGACGCGTCCAGATCGGCCTGCCCGCGTTCCTCGGCGTGCTCGTGCCCAGCAGCGCCAGCGCCGATCCACGGCGGCAGGCCAGCCAGGAACTCCGGCAGACCGGCAAGGCCAGCGGCAGCGGTCTCGACTGCACCAGCGGCACCACGACGGCCGCTCCGGCCAGCATCGCGCCGGCCAGATCCGGCGCGCTGGTCGACGGCGTTCTCTGCGGGACGCCGGCCGCCTCGGCCGGCATCTTCGCCGGGGACGTCATCACCTCGATGGGGGGCCAGGCGATCACCACACCCGGCTCGCTGAACGTCATCCTCGGCCGCTACCGCCCGGGCCGCCAGGTCCCGCTGGCCTGGGTCAGCCCGGACGGCAGCCGGCATAAGGCGCTGGTGACGCTCGTCGCCGGACCCGCCGCCTGACGGGCCCGGTGTCCTCGGCACCAGCCGGCCAGGCGGCGGCCCGGAACAGGTCGATCACCGGGAAACGTTGAGCTTATGCACAGCGTCGCCGGACTAGGTTGAAGGTGGCTGTCGCCGGAGGACTTTTAGAACGGGCATAACCGGTCGCAACGTACCCTGGTCTGGTCGAGGGCGAGGAAGATGCGAGAGAACGAGAGCCATGACGAGGGCGGCTGGTCACAGCCGCACGATTACGTCAGCCCGTGGGCTCCGCGCAGCGACGACGCGGCCCCGGGGGCAGGCTGGCCCCGGGACACCCCGCCCGGGACCGGCTACGGCAGCCACCCCGGATACGGCCAGGCGTGGTACGGCGACGAGCCGGGCCACGGCGACCAGGGCCGAGGCGGCAGCGACCAGCCGGGCCACGGCGACCAGGGCCGAGGCGGCGGCGGCTGGGGGGCCGGCGAGCACCGGCCCGGCGGCGGCTGGGGGCCGGCGAGCACCGGCCCGGCGGCGGACCTGAGTGGGCGATGCCCGATCCCCCGCCGGGACGCCGCGGCGGGCGCTTCCTGGTCTACGTCGCCGTCGCCGCGCTCGCGGCGAGCATCGGCGCCGGGGCGACCGTCGCGGTCAACCGGCACGGCTCCGCAGCGCCGACGGCCGGGATCTCCTCGAACGACCCGAACGAGGTTCCCGGGCCGGACAACAACGCCGCCGGCAGCGGCTCCTCGGCCACGCTCAACCGGAGGGCGGTGGCCAGGAAGGTCGACCCCGGCCTGGTCGACATCACCTCGACGCTCAGGTACAAGGGCGAGACGGCCGAGGGCACCGGGATGATCATCTCGCGGTCGGGGCTGGTGCTGACCAACAACCACGTGATCGACCAGGCCACGGCGGTGAACGTCAGGCTGGTCGCCCAGGCCGGCGACTCGGCCCAGACCTACCCGGCCCAGGTCGTCGGCTATGACATCGCCGACGACGTGGCGCTGCTGCGCCTGCAGGGCGCCTCCGGCCTGCACGCCGAGAGCTTCGGTAACTCGTCCCAGGTCACCTTGGGCACCCCGGTGCTCGCGCTCGGCAACGCCGAAGGGCAGGGCGGGGTGACGCCCGCCGCGGGCATCATCAACGCGCTCAACCGCTCCATTCAGGCCAGCGACGAGGGTTCGGGCAACACCGAAGACCTGAACCACATGCTGCAGACCAACGCCCGGATCCAGCAGGGTGACTCCGGCGGCGCGCTGGCGAACAATGCGGGCCAGGTCATCGGCATGATCACCGCCGCGAACACCGCCACCTCCAGCCAAGTCGGGTCCGGCGGCGAGCTCGGCTTCGCCATCCCCATCAACAACGCCCTGTCGATTGCCAGGCAGATCGCGGCGAGCCAGCCGAGCAGCACCGTCTATATCGGCCTGCCCGGCTTCCTCGGCGTGGAGGTCGCGACGAGCACCAGCTCGGACCCGCGGCAGCAGGCCTCCGACGGGGCGCAGGCGGGCGGCGGCGGGCGGCTCGGCGGGACCGGCTTGGCCTGCCAGACCACCGACCAGCAGGGCAGCGTGCCCGCGCGGGTCGCCCCGATCGCGGCGGGCGCTCTCATCCTCGGCGTGCTGTGCGACACGGCGGCCGCGGCGGCGGGCATGGTGCCCGGCGACGTGATCACGTCGGTCGGCGGGCAGCCGGTCACCACGCCCGGCTCGCTGACCAGCGTCACCGCCAGGTACCACCCGGACACCATCGTCTCTGTCACCTGGGTGAGCCTGGACGGCATCGAGCACACGACCCGGATGCTGATGGGGCCGGGCCCGGCCCGCTGACTCTTCAGGCGTCCAGCCAGGCCCGGAGGCGGGACTCGCACTCGGCGATCTTCGGTGTCTCCACGTACTCGCCGGCCGTGTGCGCGATCTCCGAGATGCCGGGCCCGTAGTTCACCGCCGGGATGCCCAGGGCGGAGAACCTGGCCACGTCGGTCCAGCCGAGCTTGGCCCGCGGCGTCCCGCCGACCACCGCGGCGAATTCGGCCGCGGCCGGCTGCCGGAGGCCGGGCCGGGCGCCGTCGGCCACGTCGAGGATCGTGACCGGCCAGGCCGGGAATTGGGACCGAACGAAGTCGGCTGCCTGCTCGCCCGTAAGGTCCGGCGCGAACCGGTAGTTGACGGTGACCACGCACTCGTCTGGCACCACGTTCCCGGCTACGCCGCCCCGGATGCCGACGGCGTTCAGGCCCTCGTGGTAGCGCAGGCCGTCGACCTCCGGCTGCCGGGGCGTGTACGCGCGCAGCACGTCGAGGACGGCCGCGGCCTCGTGGATGGCGTTGCGGCCCATCCAGGAACGCGCGGTGTGCGCCCGCTCGCCCGCCACCGTGACCTCGGCGCGCAGCGTGCCCTGGCAGCCGCCCTCGATCTCGGCCGAACTCGGCTCCATCAGCACGGCGAAGTCGCCGGCCAGCAGTTCCGGGGCGTTACGGCTCAGCCGGAGCAGCCCGTTGCGGTCGGCCGCGACCTCCTCGCAATCGTAGAAGACGTACGTGACGTCCCGGCGGGGCGAGGTGAGGCTGGCGGCCAGCCGGAGCTGCACGGCCACGCCCGACTTCATGTCCGTGCTCCCGCAGCCGTACAGGCGGGAGCCCTCGACGCGCGACGGCAGGTTGCCCGCGACCGGCACAGTGTCGATGTGCCCGGCCAGGATCACCCGTTCCGGCCGCCCGAGCGTGGTACGGGCCACGATCGCGTGGCCGTCCCGGTGCACGGCCAGGTGCGGCAGCGCGCGGAGCGCGGCCTCGATGGCGCCGGCCAGCGGGCCTTCCTCGCCGCTGACCGACGGGGTGTCCACGAGCTGGGCGGTCAGCGCCGCGGCGGCGAGCCGCAGATCCATCCGGCCAGCTTAGGTCACCGGGCCTGCATCGGCTTGGCCGCGGCGCGCAGCGCGGTCACGATCACCGCCACCGACGGACGGCGCACGCTCGCGGTACGGGCCACGGCGTGCACGTCCCTGGCCAGGTCCAGGCCGTGCGGCAGGTCCCGGACCGCGACCCGGCGGTCCGCCGCGGCCACGGCCAGCCGGGGCAGGATGGCGATGCCGATGCCGCGCGCGACCAGGCTGACGATCGTGGACATGCCCTCGAACTCCGACAGCACCGGCGCCACGCCGACCGCCGCCAGCAGCCGGTCGGTGGCCTGCCGGGACGGCTCGCCGGCCGGCGCGGCCAGCCAGGGCTCATGCCGCAGCGCCCGCAGGTCGACGGGCCCGGCCGGGCCTGCCGCCGGATGCGTGCGCGGCAGCACCAGCACAAGCTGGTCCCTGATCAGGCGGTAGCAGGTCAGGATGGATCCGCCCAGCCCGAACTCCTCGGTCAGGCGACCGGTCCAGTCGTCCACGATGGCCACGTCCACCTCGCCGGACCGCACCTGCCGCAGCCCCTCGCGGGCCGGCGTCTGCCGCAGCACCAGCGTCAGCCGGGGGTGGGCGCGCAGGCTGCGGGCGAGCGCGGGCGCGAACGCGACGGCCGCGGACGGGAACGCGGTCGCCACCACCCGGCCGGCCGGCTCGGCGGCCTCGGCCGACAGGTCGGTCTCGGCCTCCTCGACCATGGCCAGGATCCGTTCGGCGTGGCCCGCCAGGCGCCGCCCCGCGTCGGTCAGCTCGGCCCGGCGCGCGGACCGGTCGAGCAGCGCGGTGCCCGCCTCACGCTCGAGCGCGGCGAGTTGCTGGGACACCGCGGACGGCGTGTAGCCGAGGACCGCGGCCGTCCGGGCGATGCTGCCGCGGGCGGCGAACTCCTGGAGCAGGCGCAGCCGGTGCAGATCGAGCATAAAGGAATCTTAGTCTCAGCGATAGAGATCACCGCTTGTGCTTATGGTTTCGGCGAAGGCAAACTAAGCTGGCGCCGGGTCGCGCAGTCCGTGGGACTTATCCCGTCCGGGCCCCTGCACCGCGACGATGACCGCCCTCATTCCCCGATCCCGCAGCTAGGAAGTGCCAGCCGCAGTGGCTCTCACCGTCACGCCCCCGCCCCTCCTCCCATCCCCCGGCACCGGTCCCGCTCCGGTCAGCCCTTCCCGCCTGGGCGACGCGACGATTCCCGTCTCCGCCACGCTCGCCGCCAACGAGACCCTGGACACCAGGCGCCGCCACGGTGAGCCCGTGCTGCCGCTGGCGTTCGGCGAGGCGGGCCTGCCCGCGCACCCGATGCTGTGCGCCGCGCTGGCCCGGGCCTCCGGCGTCAACTCCTACGGCCCGGTGGCCGGCCACGCCGTCCTGCGCGAGGCGGCCGCCTGCTACTGGGACAGGCGCGGCCTGCCCACCGACGCCGCGGCCGTGGTCTGCGGGCCGGGCAGCAAGGCCCTGCTGTTCGGCCTGATGGCCGCCATCGGCGGCGACGTCGCCGTCACCCGGCCCAGCTGGGTCAGCTACGCCGCGCAGGCGGCCCTGGCCGGCCGGGTGGCGCACTTCGTACCCGGCTCGGCCGGCGTGCCCGACGCCGAGCGGCTGGCCCGCAGCGTCACCGCGGCGCGGGCGGCCGGCCGCCAGGTCCGTTCGGTCATCGTCACGCTGCCGGACAACCCGACCGGGCGGCTGGCCCCGCCCGCGGCCGTGCGCGACCTGTGCTCGGCGGCCGAGGCGCACGACCTGATCATCATCTCGGACGAGATCTACCGGGACCTGGTGCACGACACTGACGCGCCGTACGCCAGTCCCGCCGTGATTTCTCCCGAACGGACCGTCGTCACCACCGGCCTGAGCAAGAACCTCGCCCTGGGCGGCTGGCGCCTCGGCGTGGCCCGGCTGCCCGAGGGACGGCTCGGGCGCGACCTGCGGGCCCGGCTGCTGGGGATCGGCAGCGAGATCTGGTCCGCGCCGGCCGGGCCGGTGCAGCAGGCGGCCGCGCTCGCTTTCAGCGAGCCGCCGGCGCTGGCGGAGCGGGTCGCGCTCAGCCGCCGCCTGCACGGGGCCGTGGCCCGCGCGATCGCGCGCAGGCTCGCCGCGGCGGGCGCCGCCGTGCCCGCGCCGCAGGCGGCGTTCTACCTCTACCCGGACTTCTCGCCGCTCGCCGACGTGCTGCTCGAGCGGCACGGCGTGACCAGCGACGAGAGCCTGGCGGCGGTGCTGCTGCACACCTACGGCGTCGGGGCGCTGCCGGGCAGCGCGTTCGGCGAACAGAGCGGCCGGCTCCGGCTGCGGGTGGCGACCTCCA
This sequence comes from uncultured Actinomycetota bacterium, assembly GCA_963744575.1. Classification (GTDB taxonomy): domain Bacteria; phylum Actinomycetota; class Actinomycetes; order Streptosporangiales; family Streptosporangiaceae; genus Palsa-504. The sequence continues at coordinate 155,090 of CAVUUF010000001.1, forward strand.
TGCTCTACGGCGAGAGCGACACCGAACGCATCGGCGCGCTGAATTCGGCCGACCCGTGCTCGCTCCCCTGGATCGCCGCCGCCCTGGCCCGCCTGGAAGAGGTCCTGACCGACCTCACCGGCTGACCCGCCGTAGATGAGTGATTCCTATCGCGCCGGCAGCTGCCGGGCCTAACCGCGCGGCGGCCCTCATCGGCAGCTGTGCCCCGGATGGCCAGCTGTGGCCAGGGTGACCTGTGTGACAGAGCCAGGAGCGGCGGCCCGCCCGCAGGATTGTCGTGGCTGTTACATCCTGCACAATAGAATGTTCAGGATGTAACAACCATACGTAACCGGCCCGGCCCGGGCAGGCCGCCGAGGGGCCAGTCGCCGACGGTGAGCAGTCGCCCGGATCTGGCGTTGCCGGAATCACTGACCGGGACCACGCTGCTGGGCTCGTGTCGAGGTGACGTTTCCGCGGAAGCGCTTTGTGCAGAATTTCACAAGCCGTTTCCGCGGAAACGCTGTTCGTGCCGCGAATCGTGGTGGTAGTCAGTCGATGGGTCCGCGGAAGGACGGCCCGGCCCTCGGTCAGACCGGGAGGAGGTCGGGGCGCTTGGGCGGCAGGCCGTCCCCGCTGGAGGTGCCGCCCAGGCGGCGGCGTACCCAGGGGGCCGCGTATTCCCTGGCCCAGCGAGCGTCCTGGCGGCGGGCCGCCAGCCACCGGGCCCGGCTGACCGGGCCCGAGAGGCGCCGGGCCGGGGGCAGCGGCAGCTGCCAGTTCCCGGTGACCGGGACGCCCAGGACCTCGCAGGTGCGCAGCGCCACCTGCCGGTGGCCTTCGGAGGTGAGGTGCAGCCGGTCCGGGCTCCAGGCACGGATGTCCTTCAGCGCCCGCATGGACCACAGGTCCACCAGGTCGCACCCATGCTCGTCGGCGATGCCGCGCAGGTGCATGTTGTAGGCGGCGATCCGGCCGCGGAGCAGCCTGATCACCGGGAACATGCGCGGGTCGAAGCCGGTGAAGACCAGCACCCGGCAGCCTGCCGCCTGCAGCTTGGCCACGGCTGGCTCGAACACGTCGGCAAGCGCGTCCACATCGGCTCCGCGCAGGATGTCGTTCCCGCCCGCGGCCAGGGTGACCAGCCCGGGGGCCAGTTCGACGGCGCGTGGCACCTGCTCGGCGACGACCTGGCCGAGCAGTCTTCCGCGGATGGCCAGGTTGGCGTACCGGAACCCGGGCCGCTGCGCGGACAGGGCACCGGCCACCCGGTCGGCCCAGCCCCGGAACCCGCCGCCGGGATAGGGGTCGTTGAGCCCCTCGGTGAAGCTGTCGCCGATCGCCACGAGGGCGTCTATCCCGGGCCCCTGGTTACTTTCAGGCATCCCCACAATGATGCCATCCCGAATCGTAGTGACCGGCGGGGTGGCGGGGAGGGAACCGGAGACCGCAACCGGCGGGGTGGCGGGGAGGGAACCGGAGACCGCAACCGGCGGGGGGTGGCGGGGAGGGAACCGGAGACCGCGCCCGGGGGCCGGAGGCAGAGAGGAGACTGGGGAGATGCGGACGCGACGCGCGCGGATGGTCCGGCTGGCGGCGGCGGTGCTCACCGGCGGCCTGCTGGCGGCGGGGTGCAGTGGTTCGTCCGGGGGCGGGACGTCGACCGGGTCGGCGCCATCGGCCAGGACGCTGACCCCGGTCCCGGGCACCGGCGGGCATCCCGCGGCGGCCTGGCCCACCTACGGCCGTGACTTCGCCCGCACCGGCGTCGCCACCGGGGTGGCCGCGGCCGGGGCGCCGCGGGTCAGCTGGCGGGCGCACCTGGACGGCGCGGTCTACGGCCAGCCGCTGCTGGCCGGCACTCTGGTGATCGCGGCCACCGAGAACGACTCCATCTACGCGCTCGACCAGTCGACCGGCCGGGTGATCTGGCGCACCCACGTCGGCACGCCGGTACCGCTGGCCGACCTGCCGTGCGGCAACATCGACCCGCTCGGCATCACCGGTACGCCGGTCTACGACGCGGCCAACGGCCTCGTCTACGCCGTCGCGGAGACTTCCGGTTACCACCACGTGCTGCTCGGCGTCTCGGTCCGCGACGGCGCCGTGGAGGTGGAGCGCGACATTCCCGCCCCGGACGGCCAGCCGCGGTACGACCAGCAACGGCCCGCGCTCACCATCGAGGACGGGCGGGTCTACGTGGCGTTCGGCGGCCTGGAAGGGGACTGCGGGCCGTACCGCGGGTCCGTGGTGGGCATCCCGGTCAGCGGCGCCGGGGCACTGGTGTCGTACCTGGTGCCGACGTCTCGCGAGGGCGCCGTCTGGGGCACCGCGGGCCCGGTCACCGGCCCGGGCGGCACGTTGTACGTTAGCGTGGGCAACGGCTCGGTGACCAGCACCAAGTTCGACGGCAGCGATTCGGTGACCGCCCTGTCCCCCGCCCTCCGCCAGGTCGGCATCTTCGCGCCGGCCAGCTGGTACCACGACAGCAAGAACGACCTCGACCTCGGCTCCACCCAGCCGGCCCTGCTGGCGGACGGGATGCTGCTGGCGGACGGCAAGAGCGGCATCGCGTACCTGGTCAGCGCGGCTCATCCGGGCGGCGTCGGCGGGCAGGTCGCGCAGGCGCCGGTCTGCCCCGCCTACGGCGCGGCCGCGGTCCAGGGCAGCACCGTGTACGAGCCGTGCGAGCAGGGCGGGATGGCCGCGGTCAGCACCGCGGGGGACCAGATCCACGTGCTGTGGCGCGGCCCGGCGAGTGCCTGGGGCTCCCCGGTCGTCGGCGGCGGGGCGGTCTGGGTCGCCGACTACGCCGCGGGCACGCTCTACGAGCTCGACCCGGCGACCGGCGTGACCAGGCACTCGGTGAGCCTGGGCACCACCCTCCCGCACTTCGCGTCGCTGTCGATGACGGGCAGCCACGCCTACCTGGGCACCATGCAGGGCATAGTTGCGGTCGTCGGCACCTGAGAGTGGTCGACCATGCTGGCCGGGCGAGGCGGGCCGGGCACGGGGCGAGTGGGGCACGGGGCAGGCCGGGCACGGGGCAGGCTGGGCACGGGGCGAGTGGGCACGGGGCGGGAGGCCGGCCGGGGGGCGGATGGCCGGGTCCGTTCGGGATCAAGGATCTGAGCGGGGTATGGCGGGGATGATGCTACGGCGGGGCGGGGGTGCGGGCAGACTTGGGCCATGACCCCTGCCGTGTCTTATACCGAATCGCCGGTTCCCTCGTTTCTGTTCGACCTGGACGGGACGCTGATCGACAGCGTCTACCAGCACGTCATCGCCTGGCGGACGGCGCTGTCGCGGATCGGCATCGACCTGTCCGTCTGGCGGATCCACCGGCGGATCGGGATGAGCGGCGGACTGTTCGTGTCCGCGCTGCTGCGGGAGACCGGGCGGTCGCTGTCCAGAGAAGACATCGACGCACTGCAGCGGGCGCACCAGGAGGAGTACCGCACGCAGATGGACTCGGTCACGGCGCTGCCCGGGGCGCGGGAGCTGCTCGCCACGCTTACCGGCGAGGGCGTGTACTGGGCCATCGCGACCAGCGGGCGGGCGGTGAGCGCGCGGCCCGCGCTGGCCCTGCTCGGGCTGCCGGAGGATACCCCGATGATCACCCGTGACCTGGTGCGGCACGCCAAGCCGGACCCGGACCTGTTCCTGGCCGCGGCGGCCGAACTCGGCGTGGAGCCACGGTACGCCATGGTGGTCGGCGACAGCGTGTGGGACCTGCTGGCGGCGCGGCGGGCCGGGGCGCTCGGGGTCGGGCTGCTGTCCGGCGGCTACGGCCGGGAGGAACTCGAGCGGGCCGGGGCATACCGGGTCTACGCCGACCCGGCCGAGATGCTGGCCCGGATCGACGAACTAGGCGTCCGAGCCGGCCAGGGCTGACTCCATGAACCGGGTGGCCTGGCCCGGGCGCGACAGCGGCTGGTGGCTCGTGCTGGTGGGGGTGGCGTTCACCGCCGCCGAGCTGCTGTTCGTCCCGCCGCGGATGGGGCTGAGCTGGGACGAGGTGGTCTACGTCAGCCAGGTGAGCGGGCACGCGCCGGCCGCCTGGTTCGACCCGGCCCGGGCGCGCGGTGTTCCGCTGCTGGTGGCGCCGGTGGCCGCGCTGACCGGTTCGGTGGCCGCGCTGCGGGTGTACCTGTCGGTGGCCAGCGGGTTCGGCCTGACGCTGGCGCTGTGGACGTGGCGGCGGCTGCGCCCGGCGTGGGTGCTGGGGCTGGCCGGGGTCATGTTCGGCGGCCTGTGGGTGGCGCAGTACTACGGGCCGCAGGCCATGCCGGACATGTGGTCCGCGCTCGGCGGCCTGGCCGCCGTGGGCTGCTTCCTGCGCAGTGTGGCGCGCGGGCCGGGATCGGCGCCGGCCCGGCCGCTGGCCTGGCTAGGCGGGCTCGGCCTGAGCATGGCCTTCGTGACCCTGGTGCGCCCGGGGGACGCGGTCTACCTGGCCGGGCCGCTGCTGGTGGCGGCGCTGCTGACACCGGGCTGGTGGCGGCGCTGGGCGGCCGCCGTCGCGATCGTGGCCGGGCTAGCGGCCGGCGGAGCCGAGTGGGTCGCCGAGGCGTACGCGCGGTTCGGCGGCATCGCGACGCGGCTGCATGCGGCGGGCGCGGAGCAAGGGGGGTTCGGCCTGCACTTCGCGCTGCCGGACGAGCTGCGCGCGCTGAACGGGCCGACGCTGTGCCGGCCGTGCACGATCGGGGTCAGGTACCCCGAGCTCGACCTGTGGTGGTTCTTGCTGCCCGTGCTGGTGGCGGTGGCCGTGCTCGCCGCGCGCCAGGCCGGCGGCCCCGATCTGGGCAGCGTGGTCCTGCCGGCGGCGTGCGGGCTCTGCGTGGCGGCGCAGTACCTGTTCATGATCGACTATGCGGCGCCGCGGTTCCTGCTGCCCGCCTACGCGCTGCTCGCCATCCCGGCCGCGGACGGTCTCGCCTTCCTCATCACCGGGCTGGGCCCGGAGCTGCGGCCGGCCATGACCGCGGCGGTGACCTGCTTCCTCGTCGTCCAGCTCCTGGCGCAGCACCTCGTCCTGGACCACGAGACCGGCGGGACGATCACCTTCCACGACGACTACACCCGCATCGCCGCCGCGCTGGCCGCCCGCGGCGTCCGGCCGCCGTGCCTGGTCCAGGGCGTGCAGTACATCCCGATCGCGTTCTACGCGGGCTGCGCCTCGGCCGGGAACCCGGCCCGCGGTGAGCACGTGGCACTGCTGATCGCGGCCGGCCACCGGCCGCCGGACTACGCGCGGAACTGGCGCGTCTACCGCATCACCGGCACCACGGTTCTCAAGGTCAACGCATATCTCGTACCACGATGAGCAGGGCGCGTGTTTTCCCGGGGCGGCGGTTAGAAAGCGCTAGGAATGGCACCTTCGGGCGCGAATAGGGGTTATATGAAGGGGTAGGCGGTCACGGGGTGCGCCGCCATGAACAATGGCGCTCGGTGTCAGTCAGGAGGCGAGTTGCCGTGCCCACGGTGCGTCGGATCATCGTTGGCGTGCATGGGTCTCTAGGGAGCCTGCAGGCGCTCCGGTACGCGGCGGACGAGGCCAGGCAGCGGGACGTGCCGCTGCTGCCCGTCATCGCGTGGGTTCCCCCCGGGGGCGACCTGGCTGAACGCCGGCACTCCTCGCCCTACCTGCGGAAGATCTGGCGTGAGGCAGCCACCGAGCGGCTCTGGGCCGCGTTCGACGCCGGCCTGGGCGGGGTGCCCGCCGACCTGTGCCTCGAGCCGCAGGTGGCCCGGGGCGAGACCGGTCCGGTGCTGGTGGACATCGCCGACCAGCCAGACGACCTGCTGATCATCGGGACGGGCCGGCGCGCCGGGTTCGGCCGGGTCATGCGCCGCTCGGTGAGCCGGTACTGCCTGGCGCACGCGCGCTGCCCGGTGCTGGCCGTGCCGCCCTCGGCGCTGATGGACGAGATGACCCGCGGGCTGCGCTCCTGGCACCGGCGGCACCCGCTGATCCCCGACACCCCGGCCCTGTAAGACCGCCGGGCCGCATGGGTTCCGTTAGGAACCCGATGGCAGCTGCATGGGTCATGCAAGGGCCCTTCTACCTGGTGATTCCTGAACGTTTACTGAGAGGTGCCTAACGCCTGGGTCAAGGCCAGGCGAGCTTCACCACCCGCGGCACATCGCTAGGAGTCACCGTGTGGGACCTGTTCTATGTCGGCCTGACGATCGTCGTCTTCGCCGTGCTCCTTCTCATCTTGAAGGGGGTCGAGCGCTTTGAGCGCTGAGAACTGGATCGGCTTGATCGGCGGCGTCCTGCTGACGATCTACCTATTCGTGGCCCTGATACTGCCTGAGAGGTTCTGATGACCAGCACGGCCGCAGGCTGGCTGCAGTTCGCGCTGCTCTTCGTGGCGCTGGCGGCATGTTACATACCGCTCGGCAACTACATCGCGCGCGTCTTCACCGACAGCAAGCACTGGCGGGTCGAGCGCGGCATCTACAAGCTGTGCGGGATCGACCCGGAAGCGGATATGCGGTGGAGCGTCTACGTGCGCTCCATCCTGGCGTTCTCGCTCGTCGCCGTGCTGTTCGTGTACCTGATCGAGCGGACCCAGCACTGGCTGTTCCTGTCGGCCGGGATGGCGAACGTCACGCCGGACACCGCGTGGAACACCGCGGCGTCGTTCGTGACCAACACCAACTGGCAGAACTACGCCGGCGAAGCCACCATGGGCTACCTGACCCAGATGTCGGGCCTGATGGTGCAGCAGTTCCTGTCGGCCGCGGTCGGCCTGGCCGTCGCCATCGCCATGATCCGCGGCTTCACCCGGTCCCGGACCGACCGGCTGGGCAACTTCTGGGTGGACCTGACCCGCGGCACGATCCGGCTGCTGCTGCCGATCGCGGTCATCGGCTGCCTGGTCCTGGTGGCCAGCGGGGCGATCGAGAACCTGGCGAACTACCACACGATCAGCACGCTGGCCGGCGGCCATCAGACGATCCCCGGCGGCGCCGTGGCGTCCCAGGAGGTCATCAAGGACCTGGGCAACAACGGCGGCGGCTGGTTCAACACCAACTCGGCCCACCCGTTCGAGAGCCCCAACCCGTTCACGAGCTTGTTCGAGATCTTCCTGCTGCTGCTGATCCCGTTCGCCACGCCGCGCGCGTTCGGCAAGATGGTCGGCGACAACAAGCAGGGTTACGCGCTGGTCGCGGTCATGGTGATCATCTGGGCGTGCGCCGTCGGCGGGATCACCTTCTTCGAGACCCACCTGGGCACCGCGGGCACCGCGGCGCAGCTCGCGCACGGCGCGACCGAGGGCACGGAGGTACGGTTCGGCCAGCCCGGCTGCTCGTTGTTCGCGGCGTCGACCACGGTGACCTCCACCGGCGCGGTGAACTGCTTCCACGATTCGCTGACGCCGTTCGGCGGCGGCATCGCGCTGTTCGACATCGCGCTCGGCGAGATCGCGCCCGGCGGCATCGGGGCCGGCATGTACGGCATCTTGATCCTGGCCATCGTCACGGTGTTCGTGGCCGGGCTGATGGTCGGCCGGACGCCGGAGTACATCGGCAAGAAGATCCGGCCGGTCGAGATGAAGTACGCCTCGCTGTACTTCCTGACCCTGCCGGTGGTCATCCTGACCATGGCGGGGCTGTCCATCGGCACGCATAAGGGCCAGAGCGCGATCCTCAACCCCGGCCCGCACGGGCTGACCGAGATCATGTACGCGTTCGCCTCGATGGCCAACAACAACGGATCGGCCTTCGCCGGGCTGGGCACCGGGGCCACCTGGTACCAGATACTTGGCGGCATCACGATGCTACTCGGCCGGTTCGCGCCGGAGATCTTCGCCCTCGGCCTGGCCGGGTCGCTGGCCCGGCAGGCGCCAACACCGGCCAGCGCCGGGACGCTGGACACGAGAACGCCGCTGTTTGTCGGGATGCTCGTCGGCGTGATCCTCATCCTGGTCGGCCTGACCTACTTCCCCGCGCTCGCGCTGGGCCCGTTCGCAGAAGGACTTCACTGAGATGTCTGTGACAACGCAGAGCCCCGGGGCTCCGGCTGCCTCCAGGAAGACCGAGCCGCGCCGGGTCGGCGGCGGCCTGCTCGACCCGAAGCAGCTGTGGAAGTCGACCCCGGACGCGTTTAAGAAGCTGGACCCGCGGGTCCAGATCAAGAACCCGGTCATGTTCGTGGTCGAGGTCGGCGCGCTACTCACCCTGTACACCGCGGTCCGCTCGCCGTCGGTATTCAACTGGACCATCGTGGTCTGGCTGTGGCTGACCGTGGTGTTCGCCAACCTGGCCGAGGCGGTGGCCGAGGGGCGCGGCAAGGCCCAGGCCGACACGCTGCGCCGGGCCAAGCGCGAGACCATGGCCCGGCGGCTGCTGGGCTGGCAGCCCGGGGCGGACCCGGCCGCGCCGCGGGAGGAGTCCGTGGCCGGGACGGCGCTGCAGCTCGGCGACTACGTGGTGGTCGAGGCGGGCCAGGTCATCCCCGGCGACGGGGACGTGGTCGAGGGCGTCGCCTCGGTGGACGAGTCGGCCATCACCGGCGAGTCCGCGCCGGTCATCCGGGAGTCCGGCGGCGACCGGTCCGCGGTCACCGGCGGCACCACGGTGCTGTCCGACCGGATCGTGGTGAAGATCACCTCCAAGCCCGGCGAGACGTTCATCGACCGGATGATCGCCCTGGTCGAGGGCGCGCAACGGCAGAAGACGCCGAACGAGATCGCGCTGAACATCCTGCTCGCGTCGCTGACCGTCATCTTCATGCTCGCGGTGATCACGCTGCAGCCGATGGCGTACTACTCCAAGGCGCCGCAGTCGCTGGTGATCCTGGTGGCCTTGCTGGTGGCGCTGATCCCGACCACGATCGGCGCGCTGCTTTCCGCCATCGGCATCGCCGGCATGGACCGGCTGGTGCAGCGCAACGTGCTGGCCATGTCGGGCCGCGCGGTGGAGGCGGCAGGCGACGTGAACACCCTGCTGCTGGACAAGACCGGCACGATCACCATCGGGAACCGGCAGGCCAGCGAGTTCCTCCCGGTCGGCGGGGCCACCGCCGCCGAGGTCGCGGACGCGGCCCAGCTGTCCTCGATGGCGGACTACACCCCGGAGGGCCGCTCGATCGTGGTGCTGGCCAAGAACGAGTACGGCCTGCGGGAGCGGCACGAGGGCGAGCTGGCCGGCGCGGAGTTCGTCGAGTTCAGCGCCCAGACCCGGATGAGCGGCGTCGACCTGGCCGACGGGCGGCAGGTGCGCAAGGGCGCCTCGAGCGCGGTCCAGCAGTGGATCCGCGACGGCGGCGGCACCGGGCCGGCCGATCTCGGGCCTCTGGTGGACGGGATCTCGGCGGCCGGCGGCACCCCGCTGGTGGTGGCGGAGAAGCCCGCCAGCGGCCCGGCCCGGGCGCTCGGCGTGATCCACCTCAAGGACATCGTCAAGGAGGGCATCGCCGAGCGGTTCGCCGAGATGCGCAAGATGGGCATCAGGACCGTCATGATCACCGGCGACAACCCGCTGACCGCCAAGGCCATCGCGGACGAGTCCGGGGTGGACGACTTCCTGGCCGAGGCGACGCCGGAAGACAAGATGGCGCTGATCAAGAAGGAGCAGCAGGGCGGCAAGCTGGTCGCGATGACCGGCGACGGCACCAACGACGCGCCGGCTCTGGCCCAGGCCGACGTCGGCGTGGCCATGAACACCGGCACCTCGGCCGCCAAGGAGGCCGGGAACATGGTGGACCTGGACTCCAACCCGACCAAGCTCATCGAGGTCGTGGAGATCGGCAAGCAGCTGCTGATCACCCGGGGGGCGCTGACCACGTTCTCCATCACCAACGACGTGGCCAAGTACTTCGCCATCATCCCGGCCATGTTCTCGGCCGTGATCCCCGGCCTGGCCAAGCTCAACATCCTGCACCTGTACAGCCCGAAGTCGGCGATCACCTCGGCGATCATCTTCAACGCGCTGATCATCGTGGCGCTGATCCCGCTGGCGCTGCGCGGGGTGCGGTACAAGCCGGCCTCGGCGTCGTCGATGCTCCGCAGGAACCTGCTGGTCTACGGCGTCGGCGGCCTGATCATCCCGTTCGTCGGCATCTGGGCCATCGACCTGATCGTCCAGTACATCCCCGGATTCGGCAGGTGAGCGGCATGGACCGGCTTCCCGTCATCGTCAGGCAGCACATCGCGGGGTTCCGTGCCCTGCTGGTGTTCACCGTGATCTGCGGGTTCATCTACCCGCTCGTCATGGTCGGCGTCTCCCAGCTGGCCTTCCGCAACCAGGCCAACGGCTCGCTGGTGTCGTACAACGGCCACGTGGTGGGCTCCAGCCTGCTCTGCCAGGAGTTCACGGACGCCAAGGGCAACCCGCTGCCGCGGTACTTCCAGCCGCGGCCCTCGTACGCGATCCCCTCTCCGGCGCCCAAGGACGACTACGGGTGCGACCCGACGTACTCGTCCGCGTCCAACCTCGGGCCGACCAACCCGACGCTGGTCCAGGCGATCGCGCAGCGGCAGAAGGCCATCGCGGCGTTCGACCACGTGCGGGTGTCCCAGATACCGGCGGACGCGGTGACCGCCTCCGGGTCCGGGCTCGACCCAGACATCTCGCCGCAGAACGCGGCCATCCAGGTCAACCGGGTCGCGGCGGCCCGGCACCTGCCGGTGTCCGTGGTCAAGGCGCTGGTGGCCAAGTACACTCAGGGCCGCCAGCTCGGCTTCCTCGGCGAGCCGACGGTGAACGTGCTCGAGCTGAACATCGCGCTCGACCAGCTGTCGGCGAAGTCCGGCGGCTGAGTCCGCACGTGGCTGAGCTCGCCTCCGCGCCCCGGCCGGGAGACCCCCGGTCGGGGGCCGAGGGCCCAGGGCCTGCGGGCTCTCAGCACCGCAGCGGCATCCTCATCGTGACGGACGAGGCCGAACTGGTCCGCGCACTCCGCATCAACCCGCGCGCCCCGGCAGTACGAGGTCCGATGCGCGGGCACCGGCCGGGAAGCCCTGGCGGTGGCGGCCAGCCACTCGCCGGAGGCGATCATCCTGGACCTCGGGCTGCCCGACATCGACGGCACCGAGGTGATCGTCGAACTGTGCCGGTGGTACCGCGCGCCGATCATCGTGCTGTCCGGGCCCGGCTTCCAGCAGCGCACCAACTATCTCCGCTTCCACATGGCCCGGCTGCGCCGCAAGCTGGAGGACAACCCGGCACGTCCCCGCCATCTGCTCACCGAACCGGGCATGGGCTACCGGTACCAGCCGTGACCGCCGTCTGCGCGGCGGGGGTTCCACAGATCGAGGCTCGGCGTGCCAGCTCGTCCGCTGGGCCAGGTCGGGCCAGCCCAGACGGGCGGAATTCCGGACCATACGGCGTTGCTCCACAATGGAAACCGGGACAGCAGAAGAAGGAACGGGCCTCCAAATGGCTGATAGCGACGGCCGGAGACGGACCGGCCCGGAGCAGAACGGCTCAGGGACGCCGTGGGAGTCCGTGCCGTCCGGCGGGCTGGCGGCCGAGAGCGATTCCGCGGGCCGGCCCGGCCGCGGCCACCTGCGGATCTACCTCGGCTCCGCGGCCGGCGTGGGCAAGACCTACGCCATGCTCGGCGAGGGGCACCGCCGCGCCGAGCGCGGCGCCGACGTGGTGGTGGGGTTCGCCGAGGCGCACGGGCGCCCGCATACCGCCGCGCTGCTCGACGGCCTGGAGACCGTCCCCCGGAAGAAGCTGGAGTACCGCGGGGCGACCTTCGAGGAGATGGACCTGGACGCGGTGCTGGCCCGCCACCCGCAGATCGCGCTGGTGGACGAGTTCGCGCACACCAACGTGCCCGGCTCGGGCAACGAGAAGCGGTGGCAGGACGTGGAGGAACTGCTCGACGCCGGCATCGACGTGATCTCCGCGGTGAACATCCAGCACCTGGAGTCCCTCAACGACGTGGTCGAGAAGATCACCGGCGTGCCGCAGCGGGAAACCGTGCCGGACGCGATCGTCCGGGCGGCCGACCAGGTCGAGCTGGTCGACATGACCCCCGAGGCGCTGCGCCGCCGGATGGCGCACGGGAACATCTACCCGCCGGAGAAGATCGACGCGGCCCTGACCAACTACTTCCGCGCCGGGAACCTCTCCGCGCTGCGCGAGCTGGCCCTGCTCTGGCTGGCCGACAAGGTGGACGAGGGGCTGCAGCGCTACCGCGTCGAGCACAAGATCGAGGGCGCCTGGGAGGCCAGGGAGCGGGTGGTCGTCGCGCTCACCGGCGGACCGGAGGGCAACACGCTGATCAGGCGGGCCGCCCGGATCGCCGCCCGGTCCGCGGGCGGCGACCTGCTCGCCGTGCACGTCACCAAGTCCGACGGCCTGACCGGCGCCAGCCCGGGTGCGCTGGCCGCCCAGCGGCGGCTGACCGAGTCGGTGGGCGGCACCTACCACCAGGTGGTCGGCGACGACATCCCCGAGGCCCTGCTCACCTTCGCCCGGGCGGCGAACGCGACCCAGCTGGTGCTCGGCGCCAGCCGCCGGTCGTGGCTGACCGCGATGCTCACCGGACCCGGCATCGGCTCCCGGACCATCCGCGGCTCGGGCGACATCGACGTGCACATCGTGACCCACGGGCAGATGGGCCGCGGGCGCGGCCTGCCGCGGCCGCGCGGGGCGCTCACCCTGCGCCGCAAGGTGGCCGGATACGTGCTGGCCGCCGCGTTGTCACTGGTACTGACGGTGGCGCTGGCCGCCCTGCGCAGCTCCCTGAACCTCACCAGCGACGTGCTGATGTTCCTGGTCGCGGTGATCGTGGTCGCGCTGGTCGGCGGGTTCGCGCCCGCCGTGCTGGCCGCCATCGCCGGGTCGCTGCTGCTCAACTACTACTTCATCCCACCCATTCACAAGCTGACGATCGCCGAGGCCAACAACGCGCTCGCGCTGACCGTGTTCGTCGCGGTCGCGCTGCTGGTCAGCCGGGTGGTGGACATCGCGGCCCGGCGCACCACGCAGGCGGCCCGGGCCAACGCCGAATCCGAACTGCTGACCACCACGGCCGGCAGCGTACTGCGCGGGCAGCAGGGCCTCAGCGCCCTGCTGGACCGGGTGCGCGAGGCGTTCGGCATGGATTCGGTCACGCTGCTCGAGTGCACCTCCCCGGACGGTCAGGACGCCTCCATCGGCCGGATCAGGACCACGGCGGGCAGCTGGCACGTCGTCGCCAGCCGCGGCGAGCCCGCCGTCACCCGGCCGGACGAGGCGGACGTCGAGGTGCCGGTGGCCGACAACCTCTCGCTGGCGCTGCGGGGCCGGCCGCTGCCGGCCGCGGACCGCCGGGTGCTCGGCGCGTTCGCCTCCTACGCAGCCGTCGCGCTGGACCAGCAGCGCCTGGCCGCCGAGGCGCAGGCGGCCAAGCCCATCGCGGCCGCCGACCGGATGCGGACCGCGCTGCTCGCCGCCGTCAGCCATGACCTGCGCACCCCGCTGGCGTCCGCCAAGGCCGCCGTGACCAGCCTGCGGTCGCCGGACGTGAACTGGGCGGCGGAAGACCACGACGAGCTGCTCGCGACCGCGGACGAATCCCTGGACCGGCTGACCCACCTGGTCGACAACCTGCTGGACATGAGCAGGCTGCAGGCCGGCGCGCTGTCGCTGTTCCCGCGCCCGGCCGGTCTTGAGGAGATCGTGTCCCGCGCGCTGGACAACCTGGACCCGGCGGCCCGGGGCATCACGGTCGACATCCCGGAATCGCTGCCCGAGGTCAACGTGGACCCGGCGATACTGGAACGCGTCATCGTCAACCTGACCGAGAACGCGCTGCGCTACTCCCCGGCCGGGAAGCCGCCGCTGCTGATCGCCAGCGCCCTGGGCGACCGGGTCGAGCTGCGCGTGGTCGACCGCGGCCCGGGCATACCGGAGAAGGACAGGGACCGGATGTTCGTGCCGTTCCAGCGGCTCGGCGACACCGACAACACCACCGGGGTGGGGCTCGGCCTGGCGTTGTCGCGCGGCCTGACCGAGGCGATGGGCGGCACCCTCGCCGCGGACGACACCCCCGGCGGGGGGCTGACCATGGTTGTCTCCGTCCCCGCGGTCACCGAACCCGGCTACGAGTGCGAGCCCGGCCACCGCGAGCGAGGCGAGCGAACCGGATGACGAGAGTGCTGGTGGTTGACGACGAGCCGCAGATCCTTCGGGCGCTGCGGATCAACCTGCGGGTGCGCGACTACGAGGTGCACGTCGCGGCGACCGGAGCCGAGGCGCTCGAGGTGGCCGGACGGTATCCGCCCGACCTGGTAATCCTCGACCTCGGCCTGCCCGACCTGGACGGGGTGCAGGTGATCCAGGGCCTGCGCGGCTGGACCAAGGCGCCCATCATCGTGCTGTCCGGACGCGCCGACAGTGTGGACAAGGTGGAAGCACTTGACGCCGGCGCCGATGACTACATCACCAAGCCGTTCGGTGTCGAAGAACTCCTGGCCCGGATGCGTGCCGCGGTCCGGCGGACCGGTACCGCCGAGGACCTCCCCCGGATCCGGCTCGGCAACCTGGTCGTCGACCTGGCCGCCAAGCGGGTCATCAGGCAGGCGCCGGGGCCGGCCGGTGGCGGGCCGGCCGAGGGGGATGACATCAGGCTGACCCCGACCGAATGGCACCTGCTCGAGGTGCTGCTGCGGAACCCCGGCAAGCTGGTCAGCCGCAACCAGCTGCTGACCGAGGTGTGGGGTCCCGGGTACGCCGACGCCACCGGCAACCTGCGGCTGTACATGGCCCAGCTGCGCCGCAAGCTCGAACCGGACCCGGCCCGGCCCCGCTTGCTGATCACCGAGCCGGGCATGGGCTACCGTTACCAGCCCGACCCGGACGCCTAACCACGGGTACGGCTGGCCGTCCCGGGTGAAGGTCCCGGTGGGGCCGCCGTTCGGGATGGTGACCGCCCAGATCACGCTGGCCGCGGCCTGGACCAGCGAGCGCCCCCCCGGGTACTTCTCGCTGGCGGGCCAGCCCGGGCAGACCGCGTTGACCAGGATGCCGTCCCGGGCCAGCTCGGCGGCGAGCAGGCGGGTGAGCGCGTTCAGCCCGGCCTTGGAGACGCTGTAGGCGGGCGAGCCCCCGCTCATCACCGAGATCGAGCCGCCCTCGCTGCTCACGTTGACGATCCTCGGCCGGGCGCTCGAGCGCAGCATCGGCAGCAGCGCGTGGGTCACCCGCCACGGCCCGAACAGGTTGACGTCGATCGCCTCGGCGACCGTGCCCAGCTCGGCGCTGCTCGCCGTGGCCCACTGGTCGTACGTGGTCGACGCGTTGTTCACGAGCACGTCGGTGCGGCCGAAGCGGCCCTTCACCCATTCGGCCATCGAGTCCACGCTGCCGGTGTTGTCCACCTCGAGCTGGCAGGGAACGATCCGGCCGTCCTCGGGATCGAGTTCCTTCGCGGTCAGCTCCCCCCGGCGCAGGTCTCGGGAGCCGAGCACCACCGTGAAGCCGAGCAGGGCCAGCTGCCGGCACACCTCACGGCCCACGCCGCGGTTGCCGCCCGTCACCACCGCCACCGGCAGGTCAGCGTACAAGCGCACCACCTGCGCCGGCCACGACGATTCTCATGGCTGTCATCTTGCCATCCGGCGATCACCGTCCTGACCCCGAATCAGCCAAATCGTCACCTAACGAGTGGGGCCGGGGGCCTCGCGCCGCCGAAAGTGCAGCCAGGCCCTGGACCGCGGTCAGCCGGTGCCTTTCGTCATGCTCCGCATGCTCCGCAGCGGCGGCAGTGGTCGTGGTCCCAGCATTACAGGCACGTCCGGCCGTTGCGCGGACGCGGTCCTACCGCCAGGTCTTTGCGTTTCTAGGACATCGCCACGATGACGATGATGACCGCGATGACCACCACGCCCGCCACGATCAGCATGGCGGGAGACACCCGCGGGCGTTCCGCCCTCTCCTCTTCGCCGCGTTCGACGAAAGCCCGGAACCGCGCGGTGCTGGCACTCGGATCTGGCTCAAACTCCGACATGGGGACGACTGTAGCTGGTCAGGGGGTGCCCACATATCCGATTCAGCGCAATGGCGCAAGTCCGTCGGCCCGGTCGACCAGCCGGGAGAGCACGATCACGCTCTTGGTCCTGACCACGAAGGATTCCGCCCGGATGCGCTCCATCACGTCCTCGAAGTGCCTGACGTCGGCCGCCCTGATGTGCACCAGGGCATCGGCCTCGCCGGTGACCGTGCAGGCGTCCACCACCTCGGGATACCGCCGGACCGCGGCGCCGATCGCCTCGGGCGAGGTGCGCCCGCCGCAGAACAGCTCCACGTAGGCCTCGGTGGTCCAGCCCATGGCCGCCGGGTCCACCCGGGCCGAGAAGCCGGTGATCGCGCCGGTCGCCAGCAGCCGGTCCACCCGCCGCTTGACCGCCGGGGCGGACAGCCCGACCTCGCTGCCGACCAGGGCGTAGCTGGCCCGGGCGTCCTTGATCAAGGCGGCCACGATGCGGGCGTCGATGTCGTCCATGGCGGGTTGGGCGCCTTTCCGCCGACTTCAGTCGACGCCGTCGTACAGGGCCGGGATGCGCGGCGGCTTCACCCGGGCGACGTTATCGGCCGCCGGGTACTCCCGGGCCGCCGGCCCGGTCGCGAACGCGCGGAGCAGGTTCTGCGTGGCCCGGTCGACGAACCGTTCGGCGGCCCGGTTGAGACCGTGGCCGCAGGACGGCCCGCGCATCGCGCACACCCAGCGCATCGTGCCCGACGCGAACACCCCGGCCCCGCTGGCCGCCGTGTAGTACACCGAATCGGAGAAGGTGGATATGCCGTCGCAGGTCAGCGGGGAGTGCGCGAGCACCTGCAACGGCCGGGGGAACGGCACGGACGGGTTGAGCCGGTCGTACTCCGGTCCCACCATGCCGGGGAAGCTCTCGCCCCGGTAGCCGCCGGTGCCGGCGAAGATCCAGCTCGACGGGTCGTAGACGACCCAGGGCGCGCTCACCGGGTTGCACTCGTAGAACACCCCGGTGATGACGCTCTCCGGCCGCGGGTCGGGCGGGTCCCGCCACTGCTGGGTGGTCTCCGCGTTGTCCTTGCCGTACAGCGGGTCAAGGCTCGCCGCCTTGTAGCAGATGATGACGCGGTCCCCGGCGGCGAACCTGATGTGCCGGTAGATCGCGTTGGCGCCGAGGAAGGCCAGGTTCGTCCCGGCGTTCCTGGCTGTGGTGAGCGCGTTCCGCATCGCCTGCGAGTAGTACTCGTCGTGGCCAAGGGAGATGACCGCGCGGGCCCCGTCGAGGAGCCCCGGGTGCTGGTCGACGTCCACGTCGGTCTCGTAGGCCAGCGGGACCCCGGTGTGTTCGGCCAGCGCGATGGCGGCCTCGTCGAAGGCGAGGAAGCGGACCGCGCCGTCGCCGTCGTAGGGCCGGTCGAAGCTCACCGCGTAGCCGCGGTCGGACGGCAGCCCGTCCGGGCCCTGGTAGAGGCTGTAACCGCCCCACGCGTTGTACGCCTGCCAGGTGGTGTTGTCGTTGAGGATGACCACCGCCCCGGCCGTGCTCGCCGACCGGATCGTGATCGGCACGTACCGCTCGGCCCCGCTGGACGCGTCCAGGCGCAGCAGGTAGGAGCCGGCCGGCCAGCCTGTGGTGCTGACCGTCAGCGACGGCCGCCACGGGGCGGTCACCATGTGGGTGCCGGGCGCGATGCTCACCGCGGTCTGCCGCTGCCCGGCGAAACTTGCTGACCTCCAGACCAGCCGGGCCTGGTGGCCGCCGTACCAGCCGAAGCGGAACGCGTCCACCTGGAACGACTTCGCCGTGGTCGACACGTACAGCCGGAAGCTCTGGCCGGGCAGGACGCTCTGCTGGTCCGCGTACCCCTCGACCGCGCCGGCGGCACCGAGGTCGGTGATCCGCCACGCGGACGTGCCCGGTCGCTTGTTCTCCGCCACCGGGAACGGCTGAACCGAGTATGGCGGCACCGAAGGCGCGGAGGTGACCGAGCCGGGTCCGGGCGGTTTCTGTGACCCCGATCCGGACCCGCTGCTGCACGCCGCGGCGGTCAGCGCCAGCGCCAGCATCACCGCGGCACCGGCCGCGCGGCACCGCCGCTTCACCGCACCGCCGGCCGCATGTCGCGTCCATTTCACCGTGCCCAGGCTCACGGAACCCCATCATGGCACTACCGGGCCGGAGCCGGGAGCTGTCACGCCGACTGGGAGCGGGCAGCAAACGAGGCTCGGCGTCCCGCTTTCGCCGAGCCTCATTAAATGAGACGCCGACCCTGCCGCCCCGGTTGACGCGATCGCCGATCGATCTTGCCGGGGCCGGCGTCCCGCTCCCCCACCGCCTCCTGCCCACCCACGTGCTGCCTCCGGCTGTATCACGCCGAGTTCCGCGCTGCCCGGGCGCCTGGCCAGTCGCGCCGCACCGGGCAGTTCCCGGAACATGGCCGCGGCGTCCCGGTCCAGCCGCGCCGCTGCAGGATCTGCGCCTGCAGCACGGCGGTCTCGCAGGCACCGGTAAGGTGCGTGCATCGACCGGTTCTACGCGGGAGGAACGCCATGGCAGGCGACGAGGAGCGGATCGTGCGCGGGATGTACGGGCCTGACCTGACCTTCCTGGGGGTACCGCGGGTCGCGCTGGACGCGCTGGACGGCTACGACGTGGTGTTCCTCGGCGCCCCGTTCGACAGCGGCACCTCGCACCGGCCGGGCACCAGGTTCGGGCCGCAGGCCATCCGGGCCACCGACTACCTGCCGCACGACGCCTCCAGGCCGCACCTCGCGCTCGGCGTGGACCCGCTGGCCGAACTGCGCGTCGGCGACGCCGGCGACGTGCTGATGCCGCCGGGCGAGACGGAGAAGTCGCTGAAGCGGCTCGAAGACGCCGTGCACGCGGTGCGGGCGGCGGGCGCGGTGCCGGTGATCCTGGGCGGCGACCACACCATCACCCTGCCCGACGCCACCGGGGTGGCCAGGCAGGTGGGCTGGGGCCGGGTGTCGCTTATCCACTTCGACGCGCACGCCGACACCGGGGACACCCAGTTCGGGTCGCTGTACGGGCACGGCACGCCGATGCGGCGGCTGATCGAGTCGGGCGCGGTGCGCGGCGACCGGTTCCTGCAGATCGGACTGCGCGGGTACTGGCCGGAGCCGCCCACGCTGGCCTGGATGGCGGAGCAGCGGATGCGCTCGTTCGAGATGAGCGAGGTCGTGTCGCGGGGCCTGGACGAGTGCCTGACCGAGGCGCTGGCCATCGCGGTGGATGAGTGCGAAGAGGTCTTCCTGTCCGTGGACGTCGACGTGGTGGACCCGGGCATGGCCCCGGGCACAGGGACGCCGGAACCGGGCGGACTGACCGGGCGGCAGCTCTTGGACGCGGTGCGGCGGATCGCCATGTCGGTGCCGCTGGCCGGGATCGACGTGGTGGAGGTGTCGCCGCCGTACGACCACGCCGAGGTGACCGCGTTCCTGGGCAACCGGGTGGTGCTCGAGGCGCTGTCCGGCATCGCCTGGCGGATCCGGAAGGCGGAGGGCCTGCCGGCCCGCCAGCCGGACGCCCCGCTGCTCGAAGGGCGCTGATCAGCCAGGCCTGGCACTCTGGGCTAACCGATCGGCAGGATCTATAGTCGGTGCATGCTGGACGTCACCAGGCTGCGCGTCCTGGTCGCCGTGGCCCGGCATGGTTCGGTCACCGCCGCGGCGCGGGCGCTCAACTACGCGCAGCCGTCGGTGAGCCACCACCTGGCCCGGCTGGAAGCCGAGACCGGCACCAAGCTGATCCAGCGGGCGGGTCGCGGCATCAGGCTGACCGACGCCGGGCGGCTGCTGGCCGAGCGCGCCGCCGAGGTGATCGGCCGGCTGGACGCCGCGGAGAACGAACTGGCCGCCTATTCCGGGCTGCGCGCCGGGCGCCTCCGGCTGGCGGCGTTCCCGTCCGCGCTCGGCACGATCGTGCCGGCCGCCGCGGCCATGCTGCGCGAGCACCAGCCCGGCGTGGACCTGCGGCTGACCGAGGCGGAACCGCCGGAGGCGCTGCGCATGCTCCGCGCCGGGTACGTGGACGTGGCGCTGGTATTCCGGTATGCCCCGGACCCACCCGACCCGGACGCGCTGGGCGGGGATGCCGCCGCCGAGGACGGCGGCATCGACATCACCGAGGGCCTACGCGAACGGCTGCTGCTCGAGGAGCAGGTGCTCCTGGTTACTCCGGCGCACGCCCCGTCCCAAACCAGCCCGGAGCCGTCGGCCGAGCTGTCCGGCTACGCCCGGCACCGCTGGATCGCGGGCTGCGACCGGTGCCGGGCCAACCTGCTCAGGCAGTGCGCGCTGGCCGGGTTCACCCCGAAGATCGCGTTCACCACCGACGACTACATCGCCGTCCAGGCGCTGGTCGCCGCCGACCTCGGGGTCTCGACCCTGCCCGCGCTGTGCCTGCGCGCCGCGCGGCACCCGGGGATCAGGACCGTGCCGCTGCCGGGCGCGCACCGGTATGTGCTGGCGGTCCGCTACGGCGACCCGCCCGACCCGCCCGCGGTGAGCCTGCTCATGGAGGTGCTCCGGTCGGCCGCCGCCCCACCGCGCCCCGTCGCCACCCCGGCCTAGCCTCGTCGCCGCCTCGCCCCTGGGCGCCGCAGGTCACAGCGCGCCGGCCTCGGCGCAAACACTTGCGTTGCCAACCGCGAACCGGAATCGTATGGCATGTCCGACAGCACAACCGCTCACGCAGTTGCAAAAAGGGGGACGTCGGTAGAGCTTACGGTCGGCAGCCAGGCGCCACGATCAGGCCAGGACAAATTTCGCGAAACGGAGGAAAGAATATGCTGACGGGATTCAAGAATTTTCTCATGCGCGGCGACGTGATCATCGTCGCGGTCGGGCTGGTCGTCGCCCTCGCATTCAGCATGCTTATCACCGCGTTCACCACCTATATCATCAGCCCGATTATCGCCAGCTTCACACCAGGAACAAGCAACGGCCTGGGCGTGCAACTGGGTAAGGATCACAATCCGAAGACCTTCCTTGATTTTGGATCATTCATTTCCGCGGTCATCTACTTCGTCATCTTCATGGCCGTGGTGTACTTCATCATCATCGCGCCGTACAAGCACATCCAGGCGCGGCGCGGGCAGGTCGTGTTCGGCGACCCGGCCCCGGTCAAGACCTGCCCGGCGTGCCTGTCCACGGACCTGCCGGCCGCCGCGTCCAAGTGCAGGTACTGCGGCACCGACCAGCCCGCCGTCGGCTGACCGTCTGCCGCCGCGCCGCCGCGGCGCTGCGACTGGTCCGGGGCGGCCACGGCCCTGGAAGGTTGCTGAAACGAATCAGCAGGCGGCCGACGCCCGGCCATTATTTATTCGTTTATCGTTTGGGCGGAGATCGTGATCGGTGCCAGGCCGTGATTAGCGGGGCTCAGGTGACTGTTGAGGGCTATGTGGGTGCCGCCGCGGCGCGAGCGTCCAGGAGAATGAATTGGCTAATGCGCCTCGATCTGGTGGATTGGTGCCATGGCTGACTCGACCCGGCAGTCCGGGCGGTGGACGCTGGAGGATCGCTTCGCGTCCCCCTGGCACTACCTGACGTTCGACGTGCCGCCCGGGACGGCCGGCCTGCGGGTCGAGTTCGACTACGACCACGCCGACGGAGCAGTGCTGGACCTCGGCTGCTTCGGCCCGCACGGGTTCCGCGGCTGGTCGGGCAGCGCCCGGGAGTCGTTCGTCATCACCCCGGACGCGGCCACGCCCGGGTACCTGCCCGGGGAGATCGAGCCCGGGACGTGGCAGGTGATGATCGGGGTACACCGCGTTCCACCGGACGGCACGCGCTACCGGCTGACCACGCGGACCACCACGTCCGGCGCGAGCCTGCGGCCACCGGCCGCCGCGCCCGCGCCGCCGACGCCCCACCGGCCGCCGCGCCGGGACCTGCCGGCCAGAGCGGGCCACCGCTGGCTGGCCGGCGACCTGCACGCGCACACCGTCCACTCGGACGGCGTGCTGACCGTCACCGAGCTGGCCGCCCTGGCGGTCGACCGCGGCCTGGACTTCCTCGCCGTGACCGACCACAACACGGTCAGCCACCACGCCGAGCTCACCGCCGCGGGCCGCCGCTACGGGATCATCCTGCTACCCGGCCAGGAGATCACCACGGACGGCGGGCACGCCGGGGCGCTGGGCGACGTCGGCTGGATCGACTTCCGGCGCGAGCCGGACGACTGGCTGGACGCCACCGAGGCGGCGGGCGGGCTGCTGTCCGTCAATCACCCGTTCGCCGGGCCGGTCAGCTGGACCAGGCCGATGCGCCGCCGCCCGCCGCTGCTCGAGGTCTGGCACTGGAGCTGGCTCGACCTGCGCTGGACCCTCCCGCTGTCCTGGTGGCTGGCCTGGGACGCCACGGCGATCCCGGTGGGCGGCAGCGACTGGCACCAGCCCGGATCCGACGCCCCGCCCGGGCACCCGACCACCTGGGTGGAGTGCGCCGGGCCTGAGCCGGGCGATGTGCTCGACGGCCTGCGGGCGGGCCGGGTCGCCATCTCGGCCGAACGCGACGGGCCGGTGCTGCTACGACACGAAGGGGACCTGGTCGCGGCGGGCGCGGACGGCCTGACGCTGGCCGGGCCGCAGGGGCCGTGCGCCCGGATCGGGGGTGACCGGGCCCGGCTGGCCGGCCGGGCCGGACCGCACCGGCTGCTCGACGCCGCCGGGGCGGCGCTCGCCCTCACCCCCTAGCCGTCGGGGGAGCGTTCGCTGGTTTGGCGGCCTGGATGCGCTGCCTGGCCGCCTCGTACAGCACGGCCGTGGTCGCGTTCGCCGCGTTCAGCGAGCTCGCCGCCCCGGTCATGGGGATCCGGACGGCCTGGTCGCAGAGCTCGCGCCACGCGCTGCTCAGCCCGGTGGCCTCGTTCCCCA
The DNA here is from genome assembly GCA_963744575.1 of uncultured Actinomycetota bacterium. GTDB lineage: Bacteria > Actinomycetota > Actinomycetes > Streptosporangiales > Streptosporangiaceae > Palsa-504. The sequence goes on from CAVUUF010000001.1 coordinate 177,908, forward strand.
CCAGCAGCAGCGTGGGCCGGGTGAAATCGAAGTCGAATACGTCCAGGCCGGCCCGCTCGTCGGTGCCGGCCAGCACGATCGGGCAGCCCGCCGCACGCTGGGCCGCCACCCAGGCGGCCGCCTCCCGGGGTGAGGGACAGCGGATCACGGGCAGCGCGAACAGCGAGCCGGTACTGGCCCGCACCGTCCGGGGGTCGTAGACGTCGACGGCGTGCCCGGCGACGATGATCCCGTCGGCGCCGAAGGCGTCCGCCGACCGGATGATGCTGCCGAGGTTCCCCGGACTGGCCGGGCGGTCGAGCACGATGCCGAGGAAGCGCGGGCCGGCCGTGATCCGGTCGAGATCGTCCCGGGGCATCTCGACCACCGCGACAAGTTCCGGACTGTCCTCGTCCTTCTCGCCCAGTTCGGCCAGCAGGCCGGGCGACATCGCCACCTGGACCGCGTCCGTGTCGCGCAGCATGCTCTCGGCCCACCCGGACAGCGGGCGCCCGGCGTCGTAGATCAGCGCGCGGAACCGCCAGCCGAACTGGGCCGCCAGCGTGATCGGCCGTACCCCCTGGACCACGAACTCGCGTGCCCGCTGGCGCTTGCCGCGGTTACCGAGCAGGGCCTCCCACTGCTGGAAACGGGCATTGCGCGAGGAGATCCGCAGCATGCGATGAGTCTGGCACGCGCCCGGAGTCCGTGCTGCAGGCTGACTCAGGGAGGATGTCGTCATGAACGGATACGCACCGGTCAACGGGCTACGGATGTACTACGAGGTGCACGGCACGGGCCGGCCGCTGGTGCTGCTGCACGGCGGGCTGCTGACCATCGACCTGTCGTTCGGCGACATCTGGCCGGAACTGGCCCGCGACCATCAGGTGATCGCCGCCGAGCTGCAGGGACACGGCCGCACCGCCGACATCGACCGGGACCTCACCCTGCCCTTGCTGGCCTCCGACGTGGCCGGGCTGCTCGACCAGCTGGGCATCGGCCGGGCCGACGTGTTCGGCTTCAGCCTGGGCGGCGGGGTGGCGCTGCAGCTGGCGCTGGACTACCCGGACCGGGTCGGCCGGGCCATCCTGGCCTCGGTCAGCTACGCCCCCGACGGGTATCACGAGGAGATCTCCGACCCGGCCCGGCACGCCACCTCGACCCGGATGCCAACCGAGGAGGACTTCCGGCAGATGCGCGAGGCTTACGCCAGGCTGGCGCCCGACCCGGGCCACTTCGACGCGTTCGCGGCCAAGGCCTCGCAGGCCGCCGGGAGCCTCAAGGGCTGGACCGCCGCGGAGCTCGGCCGGATCGTCGCGCCCACGCTGCTGGTCTTCGGCGATCACGACTTCATCCGGCTGGAGCACGCGGTCGAGATGCACGGGCTGATCCCCGGCGCGCAGCTCGCGGTGCTGCCCGGCGCCACCCACATGGGCGTCCTGCGGCGCACCGACCTCATCGTGCCGCTGGTCCGCGACTTCCTACGCTGACCAGGGCCGATTGATCAGCGCTTGGCGGCGAGCAGGTCGAGGCGGGCGCGCAGCAGCGCACGGTGCGCCACCACGTCGTCGACCTGATCGGGCTGCTCGGGACACTCGCCCGCGCTGATCGCGCGGGCGAGGCGGACCCGGGCGTCGGCGGCATCGATCATCTCGAACACCATCAGCGGGTCGCGGCTGGCCTCCCGCTCGGCGTCGGCCCGCAGGTCGGCGCCCTTGGCAACCCAGGTGTCCCTGATCTTGCCGCCGCGGCCATGGTCGAGCAGCACGCTGACGGCGTGCTGCTTGTCGCCGTAGGCGAAGATCATGGTCAGCGACTCCTGGCGGCCGCCGACGTCGGCGTAGTGCCAGCAGTCACGGACCTGGGGCGCCCCGATCAGGTCGGCCCACGGGGGGTCGGCCACGTGAGCGCAGAGCCGTTCGGCCGCCTGCCCGGCGGCCGCGCGCAGGACCGGCGATCCGACCGCGGCGAACACCCGCAGCAGGGCGAGCGCCTCCGGGGTGGACGCCGCCTCGGCGGCGGGCACCAGTGACCGGGTGAGGGTCTCCATCAGCGAGGCCTGGCCCACGGCGGACGAGGCCAGCGCGCCGATCAGGTCGGATCCCCAGAGTTCGGCGTCGACCGGGTCGTCGAGGCCGCCGAGTACCTGACGCGCCTCGGTCAGCACCCCGGCGAAGGTCTCCTCGACCGCGACCGGCGCGAACAGGCTGGCGATGTCGGGTTCCCTCGGCTGGCCGGCATCCATGCCGTGCAGGATAAGCGGCTTCAGGAGGCCCGGCGGCACCGGGGAGGCCGAGGGCCTCGGGGAGGCGGGGGGCTTTGGCGGGGGTCGGGGGCTTCCATGCGCGCGGTCCAATCACCGGCGTCGGTCACCACGCGGACCAGTCCGCCCGCCGCGACGGCGGCGGCGCCCGCGCCCAGCCGGACCAGGGCGGCGGCCAGGTCGCCGGGACGGGCCTCGGCCGGGCTCGTCTCGGCGACCACCAGGTCCGGACCGTGGCTGACGGCGTGCTTCAGCTCTTCGCCGCCCGCGTCGAGGATGTACGGCGCCGGCTCACCGAACCACATCACCCGCCCGTCCGGGGCCGCGAAGCGGAAGAAGCGGCGCGACTCGCCGCGGATCAGCGTGAACGCCGTCGGCACCCCGGCCCTGGCCAGATCCTCCCGGCGCCGGCCCGGTCGGCGGTCCGGGCGCGGTTAGCGGTCCCGGCAGAAGCAGGCGGCCAGGTGGTCGTTGACGATGCCGCAGGCCTGCATGGTCGCGTAGGCGGTCACCGGGCCGGTGAAGGTGAAGCCATGCCGCCTGAGCTCGGCGCTGAGCGCCTTGGATGCCGGCGTCGAAGCCGGCACCTCGGCCAGCGTCCGCGGCGCCGGGCCCGGCTCGCTCGCGTACTTCCAGACCAGCGCGGTCAGGCCGTCGGGCAGGTCGAGCGCGGCCCGCGCGTTGGTGATCACCGCGTTGATCTTCGCCCGGTTCCTGACGATGCCGGGATCGGCCATCAGCCGGGCCACGTCCGCGTCCCCGAAGGCGGCGACCGCCGCGGCGTCGAACCCGGCGAAGGCGGCGCGGAAGTTCTCCCGCTTGCGCAAGATGGTCAGCCAGGACAGCCCGGACTGGAAGCCCTCGAGGCAGAGCCGCTCGAAGATCGCCGTGTCGCCGTGAACCGGACGCCCCCACTCCTCATCGTGATAGGCGAGATACTCCGGGGCGCTCAGCCCCCAGGGGCAGCGCAGCTTGCCGTCGGGACCTTCGGTCGCGCCCAGCTCGGGGCGAGGTTCCGGCTGGTCGCTCACCAGCTCTGCTCCTCGGGTACGGTGTCCTCCTGGCGTGCGGCCGCCCTTTGTTCGGCCCACCAGTCGTGCGCGTTGAAGTCTCCCTGCGGACCGTGGGTGTCCTCCGGGGTCAGAGCGGCCGAGGGCTGCGTCGGGTCACGGGTCTCGGCGGGCTGGGTCGCGTCGCCGGGCGCGGGCTCGTGGAGGATCTCAGCAGGCTGGGTCGCGTCGTAAGGTTCGGGAGCCGGGGCCTGGGCCGGAGAGGCCCTGAGGACCGGCGGGGTTTGCCGGGATTGCCAGGGTTCAGCGGTCTCGGTCTCGGGCGGGGCGGCGGTCTCGGTCTCGGGCGGGGCGGCGGTCTCGGTCTCGGGCGGGGCGGCGGTCTCGGTCTCGGTCTCGGGCGGGGCGGCGGTCTCGGTCTCGGGCGGGGCGGCGGTCACAGGAGTCTCCGGGGACGCCGACGTCTCCGCGGTCGCGGGAGTCTCTGTGTCCCAGTCCCAGAAACCCGCGAGCGGGTGCGCAGTCTCGGGCGTGTCGGTGCGTGTGGGAGGGTCAAACGGGCCGGCCGATGGGGGGACCTGGAGCGGGTCGGCGGGCTGGTGAGACTCGAGTATCTCGGCAGCGGCTGGGGCGCCGGGAAGGCCGGAGGTCTGGGGCAGCCCGGCGAACGACGCGAAGCCCGCCGCCAGCGCGCTGTCCGCGGCCTGGCGGGCGTGCGCGCCGCTCGGCTCGGCGTGGAAGCCGTCGCGCTCGGCGCTCGCGAGCTGCTCCTGCAGGTAGGCGATGGTGACGTCGCGTTCGCGCATGGCGCGGGCAACCTGGTCCAGGGCCGCATCGGTCACCTGCATGTTGTAGCCCCACAGGGCGGTCGGCGGGCGGAGCAGCGCGACGTCCGCGGCGGTGACGGAGCCGAGGTCGAGCGGCGCGTGGTCGGCGTGCTCATAGACCAGTTCGCCGCCTCGTCCGGTCGCGGCGAAGAAGATGCCGACGAGTACGGCGATAATCGCGATCAGGAATACAACAGGCACATACGAATCGTGCCACGCTCAACCCGCGATGTCGCATCCGTGGCGAGACTCGCCCGGGAATCGCGCCGCTCGTGCCCGGTCTAGACGGGTAGGCCGTGGGCCTTGCGGATTACGGCGACTACCTCGTCGACCTCGTCGGCGAGGCTGATCAGGGAGAACTCGGTGGGGCCGATGTTGGCCCGGGCGAGCATCGTGTCCTCCAGCCAGGACAGCAGTCCGGACCAGTACGCCCGGCCGACCAGGACGATCGGGAACTTGGTGATCTTGCCGGTGGCGACCAGGGTGAGCGCCTCGAACAGCTCGTCCATGGTGCCGAACCCGCCGGGCAAGACCACGAACGCCTGGGAGTACTTGATGAAGCACGTCTTCCGGACGAAGAAGTAGCGGAACTCCAGGCCCAGGTCGACGTAATCGTTCAGGCCCATCTCCCTGGGCAGCTCGATGCCCAGGCCCACCGACACGCCGCCGGCCTCGGTCGCGCCCTTGTTGGCCGCCTCCATGATCCCCGGGCCGCCGCCGGTGATCACCGCGTAGCCGGCCTCGACCAGTCCGGACGCGATACCTTCGGCGGCCTGGTACTCGACGCTGCCCCGGGCGGTCCGGGCCGAGCCGAAGATCGAGACCGCCGGACCGAGCTCGGCCAGCAGGCCGAACCCCTCCACGAACTCGGCCTGGATCCGCAGCACCCGCCATGGATCGGTGTGCACCCAGTCGGACGGGCCCCGCCGGTCGAGCAGCCGCTGATCGGTGGTGGTCTGCGGTATCTGATCGCCGCGCAGCGTGACGGGCCCCTGGCGACGGACCCGCCGGTGCGGCTCGGAGTTAACGCTCATCGTGTACTAACGGTAGTCACATCCGGCCAGTGCTGGGGTACGCCTCAGGCGTCGACGCCGTGGTCGCGGAGGATGGCGTTCAGCTCCGCTTTGTCGTGCCGGACGCCTTCGGGCAGCCGCTTGAGCACGAGCAGGCACGGCATGCCGAACTCCCCGCCGGGGAACCTCCTCGGCCGGGTCCCGCCCACGCAGACCGACCAGGCCGGCGCCTCGCCGAGCGGCAGCTCCTCCCCCGTCTCCACGTCGATGACGTGCGTCGTCGGGGTGAGGATGGCGCCCGCGCCGAGAGTGGCCCCCTGGCGGACCCGGGCGCCCCCGACGACCATGCAGCGCGACCCGACCATGGCCTCGTCCTCGACCACCACCGGCACCGCGCTCGGCGGCTCGAGCACGCCGCCGATGCCCGCCCCGCCGGACAGGTGGACGTTCCTGCCGACCTGCGCGCCGGATCCGACCGTGGCCCAGGTGTCCACCATCGTGCCGGTGTCCACGTAGGCGCCGATGTTGACGAACGAGGGCATCAGCACGGCGCCGGGCGCGACATAGGCGCCCCAGCGCACGATCGCCCCGGGCAGCGCCCGCACGCCGTCCAGCCGGGTCGTCAGCGGCACCCGGTCGTCGTAGCGGAAGTCGCCCACCTGGGACCGGGCCATCGGCAGCAGCCGGAAGGCCAGCAGGATGGCCCGCTTGGCCCGCTCGTCCACCACGACCTCACCGGTCACCGAGTCGACGAAGGCCACCCGGGCCTGCCCGGCGTCGATCGTGTCCACCGCGCCGACCACGGCGGCGCGCGCCTGGGTGTCGGCCGGCGACAGCCCGGCCCGCTGCTCCCACAGCTCGTCGATGACCTCGGGCAGCGGCGATGACACGGCTTGGCTCATGTTGCGCGAGCTTAGCGGTACCTTCAGATGGTGTGCCGCACAATCCCGCTCGGCGGGCCAGAGCCGTCGTCGGGGGCGTGCTCGCGCTGGTGCTGGTGCTGGCGGGCTACGCCATCTACCACGCCTTCCGGAGCGTCACCTCGGCTCCGCCGCCGCCCGGCTGCCAGGCCGGCACCGGCCAGCAGGCCCTCGAGCTGGACACCGACCAGGCGGCCATCGCGGCCACCATCGCCGGCGTCGCGGCCAGGTACCGGCTGCCGCGGCAGGCGGTCGTCATCGCCTACGCCGCCGGGCTGCAGGAATCGAAGCTGCACAACCTGGACTACGGCGACCGCAACTCGGTCGGGGTCTTCCAGCAGCGCCCCTCGGAGGGCTGGGGCCCGGCCAGCGAACTCAAGGACCCCGTCTACGCCACGACCAAGTTCTTCACCGCCCTGACCCAGGTGCCCGGCTACACCAGGATGCCGGTCTACCAGGCGGCGCAGGACGTCCAGCACAGCGCGGACGGCTCCGCCTACGAGCAGTGGATATACCAGGCCGGGCAGCTGGCCGGCTACTTCACCGGCTCGTCGCCGCACGGCGTGTCCTGCTGGTACACCCCGGCCGGGAAGGCGGACCTGACGGGCGCGATGCGGCGGATGGCCCAGACGTTCGGGCCGACAGGGCGGGAAGCGGTTGTGGCCAGGATCACCCTGGACCGTTCGGCTGGAAAAAACACCAGCAGCGTCACGGTCCTGCACGTCCAGCCGGACGCGGCCTGGACGGTGGCCAACTGGCTGGTCGCAGACGCGCAGACCTACCGCCTCAGCCAGGTACGGTACGCCGGTTATGTGTGGAAAGCCGCAGATGGCAGTATGGGCTGGCAGCCCGATCCCGCTCGGAACGATCCCCCGCGCGGCACTATTCTCGCAGGCTGAACGCGACAGCGCGGGGCGACCCGCCATACTGTGTTAGCAGCAGCACGACGAAGGAGTTCACCCGTGACCTACATCATCGCGCAGCCCTGCGTTGATGTGCTCGACAAGGCGTGCATCGAGGAATGCCCCGTGGACTGCATCTACGAGGGCGAGCGCATGCTGTATATCCACCCCGACGAGTGCGTGGACTGTGGCGCATGCGAGCCCGTCTGCCCGGTCGAGGCCATCTACTACGAAGACGACGTGCCCGACCAGTGGAAGGAATACTACAAGGTCAACGTCGACTTCTTCGAGGACCTGGGCTCCCCCGGGGGCGCCTCCAAGACCGGCAAGGTCGGCAAGGACCACCCGGTGGTGGCGGCGCTGCCGCCGCAAGCCGCGGAGGAATGACGCTCGCGAGCCGCGGAGGAATGACACTCGCGAGCCGGCTCCCCGCCTTCACCTGGGACCGGATCGCGCCGCTGCGCGAGAAGGCCGGGCTCCACCCGGACGGCCCGGTGGACCTGTCCATGGGCACGCCGGTGGACCCGGTGCCTTCGGTCATCAGGGAGGCGCTGGCCGCCGCCGCGAACGCGCCCGGCTACCCGGCCACCTGGGGCACCCCGCGGCTGCGCGCCGCGGCCGCCGGGTGGCTGGCCCGCGCACACGGCGTCACCGTGCCGCCGGAGGACGTGCTGCCGGTGGTGGGCACCAAGGAATTCATCGCGTGGCTCCCGGTCATGCTCGGACTCGGGCCGAACGAGGTGGTGCTCCAGCCCCAACTGGCCTACCCCACTTATGACATCGGCGCCCGGCTGGCCGGAGCCTCGGTCGTGGCCGCCGACAGCCTGCTTGCGGCCGGGCCTTCTCGCGTCAGGCTCGTGTGGGTGAACTCGCCGTCCAACCCGACCGGGCGGGTGCTGCCCGCCGAGCACCTGCGCAAGGTGGTGCAGTGGGCCCGGGAGCGCGGGGCGGTGGTGGCGTCCGACGAGTGCTACATCTCGCTGGGCTGGGAGGCCGCGCCGGTCTCCGTGCTGCATCCTGCGGTGTGCGCGGGGTCGCCCGACGGCGTGCTGGCCGTGCACTCACTGTCCAAGCGGTCCAACCTGGCCGGGTACCGGGCCGGGTTCGTGACCGGCGACCCGGCGCTGGTCGCGGACCTGCTGGCGATCAGGAAGCAGGCCGGGATGATCATGCCGGGCCCGGTGCAGGCCGCGATGACGGCCGCGCTCGACGACGAGGCGCACGCCGTGGAGCAGCGAGAGCGGTACGCAGCCCGGCGCTGCGTGCTGCGTTCGGCGTTCAGCGGGGCGGGCTGGCGCATCGACCACTCCGAGGCCGGCCTGTACCTGTGGGTCACGCACCCGGCCCACGACTGCTGGTCGGCGGCCGAGTGGCTGGCCGCCGAGGCCGGCATCCTGGTCGCTCCCGGTGCGCTGTACGGGGCGGCCGGGGCGCGGCACGTCCGGGTGGCGCTGACCGCCACCGACGAGCGGATCGCCGCGGCCGCGTCCCGGCTGCGCTGATCGGTTGCGGGGCGGGGGCGGGGCGCGACTTTCCGCACCTCGCCGGCGTCGCCCGGGCCGAACGGGCCTTCCTGGTTCGCGCGGTACGCTTCCAGGCCCTAGCCAGGGCACGGTGATCCCGGCCGGACCTCGTACGGCCGGGATCCGAGCCGCGGACAATAAACTGCCATTTCAGGCCGCTATTACGCAATGATTCTTCGCTGATACGCATGATCAGCGCATGTTTTCCCGTGCGGCGAAGCCCTACCCTGGCCTCATGATCAGTGCGGAGCGCCGGGCCACGACGCGCGGCTACCTGATGTGCCCGCCGGAGCATTTCGCCGTCACGTACGCCATCAACCCGTGGATGGAGCCGGCGAAGCCGACCGACGCCGCCACCGCCCTGCGGCAGTGGGCCCGGCTCCGCGAGGTCTACCTCGACCTCGGCCACGACGTGCGGATGATCGAGCCGGTGCCCGGCCTGCCCGACATGGTGTTCGCCGCCAACGGCGCCTTCGTCGCCGGCCGGAAGGCGCTCGGCGCGCGGTTCCGTTATCCGCAGCGGGCCGCCGAGGCCGACGCCTACCTGGACTGGTTCCGCGACAGCGGCTACCCCGAGGTGCGCACGCCCGAGCACGTCCACGAGGGCGAGGGCGACGTCCTGTTCGCCGGCGGCACGCTGCTGGCCGGCTACGGCTTCCGCAGCGACCAGGCCGCCGCCGCCGAGCTGACCGACCTGTTCGGGCTGCCGGTGGTGAGCCTGCGCCTGGTCGACCCGCGTTTCTACCATCTGGACACCGCGCTGTGCGTGCTCGACGCCGACACCGCCATGTACTACCCGGCCGCGTTCGACGACGCCGGGCGGGCCGCCATCGCCGCCCAGTTCACCGAGCTGATCGAGGCGAAGGACGAGGACGCCGAGGTGCTCGGGCTCAACGCGGTCAGCGACGGCCTGCACGTCGTGCTGCCGGCCCAGGCGACCAGCCTGGCCGCCCAGCTCCGCCAGCACGGCTTCGAACCGGTCGGCGTCGACATGTCCGAACTGCTCAAGGGGGGCGGCGGACCCAAATGCTGCACGCTGGAACTACGGCCCTGAAGGGGGACACCATGACCGAGACCACGACCGGCCTGCTCAAGCTCAGCAGCGAGTACGGCGCGCATAATTACCATCCGCTGCCGGTCGTCGCCGCCGAGGCCGAGGGCGCCTGGGTAACCGATGTGGAGGGGCGCCGCTACCTCGACATGCTCGCCGCGTACTCGGCGCTGAACTTCGGCCACAGGAACCGGCGGCTGATCGCGGCCGCGCAGCGCCAGCTCGAGCACCTGACGCTGGTCAGCCGGGCGTTCGAGCACGACCAGTTCGGCCCGTTCTGCGCCGAGCTGGCCGACCTGGCCGGCCTGGACGTGGTGCTGCCGATGAACACCGGCGCGGAGGCGGTCGAGACCGCGATCAAGGTCGCGCGCAAGTGGGGGTACACGGTCAAGGGGGTGCCCGCGGACCAGGCAGTGATCATCGCGTTCGACGGGAACTTCCACGGCCGGACGACCACGATCGTCAGCTTCTCCACCGATCCGGACGCACGAGACGATTTCGGGCCGTACACGCCCGGGTTCCGCGTGCTGCCCTATGGCGACCTGGACGCGCTGACCGCGGCCGTCGGCGAACTCGGCGACCGGGTGGCCGCCGTGCTCGTCGAGCCGATCCAGGGCGAGGCCGGGGTGGTCGTGCCGCCGGCTGGCTTCCTCGCCGGGATCAGGGAGCTGTGCACCGCACACGGCATCCTGATGATCGCCGACGAGATCCAGTCCGGTCTCGGCCGCACCGGGTACACGTTCGCCTGCGCCGCGGAGGACGTGGTACCGGACGCCTACCTGCTCGGCAAGGCCCTGGGCGGCGGCATCGTGCCGGTGTCGGCGATGGTCTCGACCTGGCCGGTGCTCGGCGTGCTGCACCCGGGCCAGCACGGGTCCACGTTCGGCGGCAACCCGCTGGCCTGCGCGGTCGCGCGGGAAGTGGTGGCGATGCTGCGCACCGGTGAGTACCAGGCGCGGGCCAGGGTGCTCGGGGAGCATATGCACGCGCGGCTGGCCGCGCTGCCGCCGGCCGCGGTGAGCGCGGTGCGCGGCCGGGGCCTGTGGGCCGGGCTGGAGTTCGCGTCGCTGCCGGGGCGCGAGGTGTGCGAGCGGCTCGCCGCCCGCGGCGTGCTAGCCAAGGAGACCAATGGGAACGTGATCAGGCTGGCACCGCCGCTGATCATCAGCGAGGGAGATCTCGACTGGGGCCTCGACCGCATCGACGAGGCGATCAGGTCCTAGCGCACCGGTCACGGTTCCGGCTTCCGCCACGATGGAGCACCGTGGCGGCTCTATGGGGTCGCGGGCAGGTAACTCGCCAGGTTGCGGAGGGCGTCAGTCTTCGGTGGGGCGGAGGCGGCGGTAGCGGCCGGAGTGGTGCACCAGGGGGCCGCGGTCCGGCGGGTCGGCCGGGCCGTCCACCGCGATCACCTGGCCGACGATGATGCTGTGGTCGCCGCCGTCGTAGACCGCGGCGGTCCGGCATTCCAGCGTGGCCAGCACGCCGTCGAGCAGCGGCGCGCCGGTGGCGGGTCCCGGGTGGTGCGGGATCCCGTCCAGTTGCGCGTCCAGCGGGCGGCCCCGGGTGGCCAGCCAGCGCGCGGTCTTCTCCCCGTCCTCGGCCAGGATGGACACCGCCCAGGCCCCGGCCGCGAGGACGGCGTCGTGGAAGCGGGCGACCTTCTCCGCGCAGAACAGCACCAGCGGCGGCTCGAGCGACACCGACGCGAACGCGCTGACGGTCATCGCGTGGCCGCCGCTGGTCGTCACGATGACGATGCCGCCCGGAAACTGGCCCGCGGCCTGCCGGAACGCGGCCGCCTCGACGCCGCTCACGCCCGGCTCGCTCACCTCGGACCCGTCTCGCCGAACCCGGGCCGGCGCGCCAGGACCACGAACGACAGGATCACCCCGGCCGTGACGCTGAGCGTGCCGCCGTACAGGTACCACCGGCCCGGCGTCGTGTTGGCGATAATGACGCTCCCGTTCGAGACTGGCATAGACAGCACGAACGACGCGATGATCCATCCCATTCCGGGCAGTACCGCGCCGCTGGCCGAGCGCATGCCCCACGCCCCCAGCAGGCACGTGGCCAGGATGACGGCACAGCACACCAGCGCGGCCAGCGGCACCGGCCCGGCCGTCCAGCCGTACTGGAAGCTGCCGATCATCGCCTGCACCACGCCGAGCAGGAACAGCGCGGCGTATACACCGACGGTGACGAGCGACCGCGACCTGCCGGTGGTGTCGTTCATGGGAAGCAGGCTACTGCGCCGTCGCGAACAGGTCCGTCTCATGGCCGCCGGCGCCGCCGGCCGGACCACGGGGCCCGGCCAGCAGGGTGTAGTACTCCACGCCGAGCGCCTCGCTCCTGATCTGGTTGGACAGCGCGAAGAACGGGGCCTCCACGGTGATCTGGGTGGCGTGCGCGCGCATGGCGGCCAGCTTCCTGCCCAGGTAGGCGGTGCCGTCGATCTCCGTGGTGACCTGGGCCGAATCCGGCGCGGCGGTGGCGTAGAACTTGGTCAGCCGGTAGCCGCCGGCCTGCTCGAAGGCGCGCCGGGCGACCCGGTGCGCCTGGATGTGATCGGGGTGCCCGTAGAAGCCGTTGGCGTCGTAGGTCACCAGCACCTGGGGCCGGACCTCGGCGATGACGTCAAGCAGCGCCTGCGCGGCCTGGTTCACGTCGGCCCGCCAGAAGCAGCGCGGGTCGTCGTTGCCCGCGGTGCCCATCATGCCCGAGTCGCGCCAGCGGCCGGGACCGCCGAGGAACCTGTGGTCGGTCACGCCGAGTTCGGCGCAGGCGGCGGCGAGCTCGCCGACGCGGTACTCCCCCAGCCGGGCGCCGTCCCCGTCGGCCAGGTACGCCAGCGACGGCGGGATGATCTCGCCCAGTTCGCCGAGCGTGCAGGTGACCAGCGTGACCCGGGCGCCCTCGGCGGCGTACCTGGCCATCGTCGCCCCGGTGCCGATCGACTCGTCGTCGGGGTGCGCGTGTACCAGCAGCAGCCGCAGCTCACCGTCAGCCGAACCCATGGGCGCGAGCCTACCGGCCCCGCCGGACCTGGAAAGATGGCAGCCATGACCGAGAGTTTCCCGCGCCAGGAGGCCAGGACCAGGCGGTTCACGCTCGGGGTGCCGCGCGCGTTCGGCATCTCGCCCGACGGGGCACGGGTCGCCTACCTGCGGACCCGGGACGGCGGCGATCCGGTGACCTGCCTGTGGCAGCTCGACGTCGGCGGGGCCGAGCGGCTGGTGGCGGATCCGCGGACGCTGGGCGGCGACGAGCAGGACCTGCCGCCGCAGGAGCGGGGCCGCCGGGAACGGGTCAGGGAGCAGGCCGGCGGCATCGTGGCCTACGCCACCGACAGCGGCCTCACGGTGGCGGTCTTCTCCTGGGCCGGGCGGGTCTGGGCGGTGGACCTGACCCGCGCGGGCGCCGAACCCTACGAGGTCGCGGTGCCCGCCCCGGCGCTGGACCCGCGGCCCGACCCGGCCGGCAAGCGGCTGGCCTACGTTCACGCCGGCGCGCTGCGGGTGGCCAGCCTGAGCCCGGGCAGTCCCGCCGAGGACCAGGTCCTGGCGGACCCGCGCGGGGCCCCGCACCTGACGTACGGCCTGGCCGAGTTCATCGCGGCCGAGGAGATCGACCGGCACCGCGGCTACTGGTGGGCCCCGGACGGTTCGGCGCTGCTGGTCGCGCGGGTGGACGAGACGCCGGTCAACCGGTGGCACATCGCCGACCCGGCCAACCCGCAGCGGCCGCCCGCCGTGGTGGCCTATCCGGCGGCCGGCACCCCGAACGCCGAGGTGTCCCTGCTGCTGGCCCGGCTTGACGGCAGCACGGTCGACGTGCAGATCGACCACGCAGGGTTCCCCTACCTGGTGACCGCCTGCTGGGAGGACGAGCACGACCCGCTGGTGCTGGTGCAGAGCCGGGACCAGCGCAGCACGCGGCTGCTGTCGGTCGCCCCGGGCACCGGCCGGGCCGAGCTGTGGCACGAGGACACCGACCCGTGCTGGCTGGAGATCGTCCCCGGCGTGCCCGCCTGGACCGCGGACGGCCGCCTGGTGTGGACCGCCGACCGCGAGGACACCCGCCGGCTGCTGGTCGCCGCGCCCGGCGAGCTCGGCCGGGCCGAGCCGGTCACGCCGCCGGGCCTGCAGGTGCGTGGCGTCCTCGGCGTCGACGGCGACACCGTGCTGTTCCAGGCGTCCGCCGAACCGACCGAGGTGGGCCTGTGGACCTACGGGCCCGGCGGGCTGAGCCGGGCCGGGGCGGGGGCTGGCACCGGGGCGGGGGCTGGCACCGGGGCGGAAGCTGACGTCGAGGCGGGCGCCGGCGTCGAGGCGGGCGCCCGCGCGGGCGGGACCACGGTCGTGTCCCGGCGCAGCCTCGGCGACGACGGCGTGACGGTGCGAGTGTGCCGCGGCGGTGAGCCGATGGCCGAGCTGGCCTCGCTGGCCGAACGTCCGGCGCTGCCCGCGCCCCGGCCGGTGCTGCTGCGCGCCGGGTCGCGGGAGATCCGCACCGCCGTGCTGTTCCCGTCCTGGCACCAGCCCGGGCAGCGGAAGCTGCCGGTGCTGCTCGACCCCTACGGCGGCCCGCACGCCCAGCGGGTGGTGCAGGCCCGCGGCGCCTACCTGACCTCGCAGTGGTTTGCCGAGCAGGGGTTCGCGATCGTGGTCGCGGACGGCCGCGGCACCCCCGGGCGCGGCCCCGGGTGGGAGCGCGCGGTGGCCGGCGACCTGGCCGGGCCGGTCCTGGAGGACCAGGTGGACGCGCTAGGCGAGGCCGCGGCCCGCTTCGCCGACCTGGACACCGGCCGGGTGGCGATCCGCGGCTGGTCGTTCGGCGGCTACCTGGCCGCGCTGGCCGTGCTGCGCCGGCCGGACACCTTCCACGCGGCCATCGCCGGCGCGCCGGTCACCGACTGGCGCCTGTACGACACCCACTACACCGAGCGCTACCTGGGCCACCCCGACCAGGACCCCGGACCGTACCAGCGGTGCTCGCTGATCGAGCTGGCCGAACGGGCCGGGCAGCAGCGGCCGCTCATGATCATCCACGGGCTGGCGGACGACAACGTGGTGGTGGCCCACACGCTGCGGCTGTCCGGTGCGCTGCTGGCCGCCGGGCACCCGCACGCGGTGCTGCCGCTGTCCGGCATCACCCACATGGCGTCCCAGGAAACGGTGGCGGAGAACCTGCTGCTGCTCCAGCTCGACTTCCTCCGCGCCGCGGTTGACGCCCCGGCTAGCGGAAGCGGAACCGGCCGTCGGGGCCGGGGGCGAAGGGGCGGGCCTGCACGACCGCGTCGAGGTTGAGCGGGCCGTAGATGTGCGGAAACGGGTCGGCCTGGCCGGGCACGCGGTCATAGCGGAGCTCCGGCCCCACCCGTTCGGTGTCGATGACGAGCAGCAGCAGGTCGGGTAGGCCCTGGCAGAACGCGTTGGCGACCGGGGCGACCTGGGCGGCTGCCGAGGCGTGAATGAAGCCCTCCTCGGCCAGGGTCCGGCCGGGAGTGGACATCGTGTACTGGCCGTCGCGCCGCGCCTGCTCCCAGTCAGCGGCCTCGGCGATGTGGTAAATGAGCGTCACCAGACCCCAGTTTAGCCAGCAGAGTGTAGCGAGGGTCACACTCACGATGGGATCTCGGTCACTTCGTTTGGTCGCAGAAGGGAATAAATTCTTGGTCATCGCACCCGCCGAATAGCCGGCTTGTTCATCACGGCCGGCCTTGGGCGTTACGCTTACCTGCAGAAGCAGCGAGGACGCTGAGGATGACACAGGCACCGGAAGCGCCGGCCAGGAGCCGGGCGCGCATTTCCGCACGCACCTTCCGCACGGACAAGTGGTGGCAGTCGCCGCGCATTGTCGCGGGCGGCCTCACGATCTGGGTGCTCTACGCCACGGTCCGGGTGTTCACCGGCCACTGGTATTACCTGCCCAAGTACCACTACCTGACGCCGTTCTACTCGCCGTGCGTCAGCGGCGAGTGCGTGCCGGGCTCGAGCACCCTGGGCCAGTGGATCCCGGCGGTGCCGCCGATTATCCCGTACGCGTTCGTGTCGCTGGTGTTCGTGCTCGGCTTCCGGCTGACCTGCTACTACTACCGGCGGGCGTACTACCGGGCGTTCTGGCGCGCGCCCGCGGCCTGCGCGGTGCGCGAGCCGCACGCCAAGTACAGCGGCGAGACCAGGTTCCCGCTGATCGGGCAGAACCTGCACCGCTACTTCTTCTACCCGGCCATCCTCGTCGGGATCCTGCTGAGCTACGACGTGACGCAGGCATTCCGCGGCCCGGACGGGAACTTCGGGTTCGGCCTGGGGTCGCTGATCCTGCTGGCCAACGTGATCTTTATCTGGGGCTACACGCTGGGCTGCCATTCGTGCCGGCACATCACCGCCGGCCGGCTGAAGAACTTCTCCACCCACCCGTTCCGGTACTGGCTGTGGACCAAGTTCTCCTGGCTGAACGCGCGGCACATGCTGTTCGCCTGGATCTCGCTGGGCACGCTGATGCTGAGTGACCTGTACATCATGCTCGTGGCCAGCGGGGCCTTCTCCGATCCGAGGATTTTCAATTGACCGAACGGGCTGTGGTATGAGCGAGATCGACCGTTATTCATACGACGTGGTGGTCGTGGGCGCGGGCGGGTCCGGGCTCCGCGCGGCGATCGAGGCGCGGCTGAACGGCAAGAAGACCGCGATCATCTCCAAGTCCCTGTTCGGCAAGGCGCACACGGTCATGGCCGAGGGCGGCTGCGCGGCCGCCATGGGCAACGTGAACCCGAACGACAACTGGCAGGTGCACTTCCGCGACACGATGCGCGGCGGCAAGTTCCTGAACAACTGGCGGATGGCCGAACTGCACGCCAAGGAGGCCCCGGACCGGGTTCTGGGAGCTCGAGGCGTGGGGCGCGGTGTTCGACCGGACCAGGGAAGGCAAGATCAGCCAGCGGAACTTCGGCGGGCACGAGTACCCGCGGCTGGCGCACGTCGGCGACCGGACCGGCCTGGAGCTGATCCGCAGCCTGCAGCAGAAGGTCGTCGCGCTGCAGCAGAAAGACGCGGCCGAGCTCGGCGACCCGGAGGCGATGATCAAGGTCTTCGCCGAGACCACGATCACCGAGCTGCTGCTGGAGAAGGGCAACCCGGGCAGGCCGGGCACGGCCAGGCGGCTCGCCGGGGCGTTCGGCTACTTCCGCGACACCGGCCGGTTCGTCCTGTTCCAGGCGCCCGCGGTGGTGCTGGCCACCGGGGGCATCGGCAAGACCTACAAGGTCACGTCGAACTCGTGGGAGTACACCGGCGACGGGCATGCGCTGGCCCTGCGGGCCGGGGCCAAGCTGCTGAACATGGAGTTCGTCCAGCTGCACCCGACCGGGATGGTGTGGCCGCCGTCGGTGCGCGGGCTGCTGGTCACCGAGTCGGTGCGCGGCGACGGCGGCGTGCTGCGCAATTCCGAGGGCAAGCGGTTCATGTTCGACTACGTGCCCGACGTGTTCCGGGCTCAGTACGCGGAGAGCGAGGAGGAAGCCGACCGCTGGTACGACGACCCGGACCACAACCGGCGCCCGCCCGAGCTGCTCCCCCGCGACGAGGTGGCCCGCTCGATCAACTCCGAGGTCAAGGCGGGCCGCGGGTCGCCGCACGGCGGCGTGTTCCTGGACATCGCGTCCCGGCGGCCGGCCGACTACATCCTGCAGCGGCTGCCGTCCATGTATCACCAGTTCAAGGAGCTGGCCGACGTCGACATCACCAAGGAGCCGATGGAGATCGGCCCGACCTGCCACTACGTGATGGGCGGGGTGGAGGTCGACCCGGACACCGGCGCCGCCTCGGTGCCCGGCCTGTTCGCGGTGGGCGAGGTGTCCGGCGGCATGCACGGGTCCAACCGGCTGGGCGGCAACTCGCTGTCCGACCTGCTGGTCTTCGGCCGGCGGGCTGGGCTCGCCGCAGCCCGGCACGCCTCCGCGCTGGCGTCCTATCCGGCCGTCCCCGCGGCGGCCCTGGCCGCCGCGGCGCAGACCGCGCTCGAGCCGCTGGAGCGGGCCGAGGGGGAGAGCCCGTACGCCATCCACGGCGAGCTGCAGACGATCATGAACGACCTGGTCGGGCTCATCAGGCGTGAGTCGGAGATGAAGACCGCCCTGGTCGAGCTGGACAAGCTCCGGGCGAGGGCCGCGCAGGTCAGCGCGCCCGGCGGGCGGGCCTACAACCCGGGCTGGCACCTGGCCCTGGACCTGCGGAACATGCTGCTGGTCGCGGAGTGCGTGGCGCAGGCCGCGCTGGAACGGCAGGAGTCGCGCGGCGGCCACACCCGGGACGACTACCCGGGCATGTCACCGGAATGGCGGAAGGTGAACCTGATCTGTTCGGCCGGTCCGGACGGCGCCGTGTCGCTGAAGCGCCAGCCGATGGTGCCGATGCGCACCAACCTGCTCGAGATGTTCGACATCGGCGAGCTGAAGAAGTACATGACGGACGAGGAACTGACCGGGCTGCCGGGTTCTGCCGTGGCTGAGGAGAAGCACTGATGGGTTATAAGGCTGCGCTGCGGGTCTGGCGCGGGGACGCGGGCACCGGCGAGCTCACCGACTACCAGGTCGAGGTCAACGAGGGCGAGGTCGTGCTGGACGTGCTGCACCGGCTGCAGGCGACCCAGGCCAGCGACCTGGCCATCCGGTGGAACTGCAAGGCGGGCAAGTGCGGCTCGTGCTCGATGGAGATCAACGGCCGGCCCCGGCTGGCCTGCATGACCCGGATGTCGGTGTTCGCGCCTGAGGAGACGCTGACCATCACGCCGATGCGGACCTTCCCGGTGATCAGGGACCTGGTCACCGACGTGTCCTTCAACTACGCCAAGGCGCGCGAGATCCCGTCGTTCACCCCGAGCCCCTCGGTCAAGCCGGGCGAGTTCCGGATGCAGCAGGTCGACGTGAACCGGTCGCAGGAGTTCCGCAAGTGCATCGAGTGCTTCCTGTGCCAGAACACCTGCCACGTGATCCGCGACCACCCCGAGAACGAACGGCCGTTCGCCGGGCCCCGGTTCCTGATGCGGATCGCCGAACTCGAGATGCACCCGGCCGACACCGCCGACCGGCGGGAGATCGCCCAGGACGACTTCGGCCTCGGTTACTGCAACATCACCAAGTGCTGCACCGAGGTGTGCCCGGAGCACATCAAGATCACCGACAACGCGCTCATCCCGATGAAGGAACGCGTGGCCGGCCGCAAGTACGACCCGCTGGTCTGGCTGGGCGACAAGATTAACCGCAGGACCCACAAGGACACCCCGAAGGTGCCCGGCCAGGCCTGAACCGCGGCAAGCCCGCTTCGGTAGATGAAGGCAGCATGAAACCGGGTCCGGGCGCCGCCGGCGGCCGACTACGATGACTGGTGGCCCGGGCCCGCTGTCGGCCCGCTGCGCCGGCCCGGGCTGGCGCGAACGTCCGCTGGGCTCGCACCACGGTCGTTCGGGATTATTTATTGTCTTTTGGTTGCTGGGCGGGGAGCGAAGGGCTGGCATGTCGCATCTGACGTACGCAGAAGCCGGGGTAATCGGGCTGCTGCAGGGCATCACCGAACTGTTCCCGATCTCCAGCCTGGGCCACGCGGTGCTCATCCCGGCGCTGGTCGGGGGCTCGTGGGCGCGGGACCTGGACGTGTCCAGGGCCGAGTCGCCGTACCTGGCGTTCATCGTGGGGCTGCACGTGGCCACGGCCGCCGCCATGATCGTCTACTTCTGGCGGGACTGGCTGCGGATCATCAAGGCCTTCTTCGCCTCGCTCGGGCACGTGATCGCGCCGGCGCCGGGCACCAGCCGGTTCCAGCCGCAGAACACCGACCAGATGCTCGCCTGGATGATCATCCTGGCCACGATCCCGGTCGGGCTCGCCGGCGTCGCGCTCGAGCACACGTTCCGGACCGTGTTCGCCAAGCCGGTTCTCACCTCGTGCTTCCTGTTCGTGAACGGGTTGATCCTGCTGACCGGGGAGCGGGCGCGGCGGCGCGGCGCGGAGGTGGAGGCCCAGCAGATCGCGGCCGACCTGCAGGCGGTCAGCGAGCGGCAGAAGGCCACGGTGGCGGCGGGCGGTGGCGGCAGCACCGGACGGCACTCGTCCGGGCAGCGGGCGCTGAAGCAGCAGCACGCGAGCCTCGCGGTGGAGTCCGACCGGCGCATCGTCCGCCGCTGCGGCTGGCCGGGTTCCTTCTACCTCGGCGCGTCGCAGATCCTGGCCCTGCTGCCCGGCATCAGCCGGGACGGCACCGTGATGGTGGCCGGCATGTTCCGCGGGCTGTCCCGGCAGGACGCGGCGCGGTTCTCGTTCCTGCTGTCGGCGCCGGTCATCCTGGCCGCCGGCATGCTGAAGATCCCGGACCTGACCGGCCCGCTGGGCGCCGGGATCCACGGGCCGATCCTGTTCGGCAGCCTGCTGTCCTTTATCAGCGCCTTCCTCGCGCTGCGGTTCCTGGTCCGCTACTTCAGCGACCCGCGGCGCACGCTGACGCCGTTCGCGATCTACTGCCTGATAGCCGGCCTGGGCTGCGCCATCTACCTGTCAGTGCGATGACGGGGACTCGGGTGTGCCCGGGGCGGGCACGGCGCCGGCCGTGGTGTTTCCGGTGTTCGCCTGGTTGGCGGCGGTACCGGCCCAGGGCTGGGTGAAGCCGACCGGATTCCGGTCGGTGTAGGTCGCGACGCGGATCGGGAAACCGGTCGCGTACGCCTCGATCATCTTGCCGCCGCCGATCACCAGGCCGACGTGCCCAGGCGAGGTGACGGTGCCGTCCGCGCCGGCGAAGAACACCAGGTCCCCCGGCTGCACCTGGGCGGCGGGCACCTGCTGCTCGGTCACCCACTGCTGCTGCGAGGTCCGCGCGATGTCCATCCCGGCCGCCCGGTAGGCCATCATCACCAGGCCGGAGCAGTCGAAGGCGTCCGGGCCGGTACCGCCCCACAGGTACGGCTTGCCGAGTTGCTGCTCGGCGTAGGAGATGACCTTGGCCACGGCCTGGGTGGGCGCCTGGACGGCGGGCACGCCCCCGGTCGTCTGGGCGCAGCCCGCCGCGGTGCTGGTCTGCGGCAGCTGCGCGGACACCACCGAGTAGCCGCCGCCCGCGTACTGGCCCGCGTAGTACAGCACGGTCTGCACGTAGGACTGCAGGTGGTTGTAGGCGAAGACGGCCGCCGAGGGGTCGGACTGCACGCCGGCCGCCAGCAGGTACTTGGCCGCGCCCGCGATCGCGTCGGCGGGGTCGTACACGTTCGCGATCCCGTCGCCGTCCGCGTCGGCGGCCACCCCGTTGACCGCCTGGCTGGCCGGGTGGATAGGCGCGCCGCCCCAGACGTCGGTGGCCGCGCCGCCGATCCCGATCTGCATCGGCCCGGCCGCGCCGAAGCCGTTCTGCCCGCTGTGCACGCCGGGCAGGGTGGTCTGGCCGTTGTCGCTCTCCACCGTGCCGATGCCGGCCAGGATCGTCCACGGCACGCCGTACTGCTGCCCGACCCGCTTGTACCAGTACAGGTAGTTGGCCGGGATCGAGCTGGCCTTGGGGCTGCCCGTGGGCTGCCCCACCGCGCCGGTCTGCTGGCCCGAGCAGCCCGCGTTCGCGCCGAAGAACGCGTCCGCGCCGATCAGGAAGGGCAGGGCCAGCAGGCCCAGGCCCACCACGCCGGCCAGCCCGATGATGCCGAACACCAGGATCCGCGGAGCCCGCTGCTCCCGGGTGGTGACGGTGGTTTCTGTCCGGGTCAGCAGCCGGTTCGTCATGACTGCCCGACCGTGGCTAGCTCGATGTCGTTCACCTGCCAGCTGGTGCCGGACCCGGTGACCGTGATGGCGTACTGGGCGCTGCCGTTGGTGGTGCCCTTGGCGGTGACCAGATGCTGCGTGCCGGTCACGACGAACGTCAGGCTGGACGGGCCGAAGGCCCGCAGCGAGTCGATCGAACGCGGTCCCGGTGGACTCCTCCTGCTGGCTGGTCCTGACCTTGGCCACTCCGGGGGCCGAGTAGACGCCCTGCAGGGTGGTGGCCAGCTGCGGGGTGATCAGCCCGTTCATCGCGTGGACGTAATCGGCCGCGCTCTCGGTGTAGGAGTAGGTGTTGTAAGCGGCGCCGAACTTCACCGTGACCGCCGCCGCGGCGGCCAGGCCCGGTTCGGTGAACGGCAGCCAGGAGTAGATGTTCACGCTTCCGGTGGCCGCGGGCGAGACCGTCGCGACCGGCGGCGAGGGCGGCGCGGCCTGCGACACGGTGGGTGAAGGCGCAGGCGAGGCAGACGGCCGGGCCGACGCCGACGAGTGGGTCACCTTGGGCAGGATGAGCCAGTAGCCGAGCGCGGCCAGCACCACGACGACCAGGACGAAGACGGCCTTCTGCTGGCCGGGGCTGAGATTCACGGGGCCCGCCCGCTACTTGTCCCGCCGCATCGGGCGCAGCCAGAACGGCATGGCTCGCGGTTCGTCCGGGCCGGCGCGCTTGGCCCCCTGGTCGGCGGGTTCGGCCGGCGTCGGGGTGTTCGGGTTCGGCTTCGGCCCGCCGCTGGGCCGCTGCCTGGCGCCGGCGGTCGGCCATCCGCTGGACGGCCAGGCCGGACCCGCCCCTTGGGATCCGCTGCCGCCGCCGCTGATGGGCGGCGCGGATCCCCGGTTGCCCGAGCGCGCCGGGCCCCTGACCGGCGGGGCGGACCCGCCGGCGGCTGTGGCCCGGGCTCGCGCGCCGGTGCCCGCCGAGTGGCCGGCGCCGCGTGACCAGCCGGAGGCGGCGCCGCTGGCGGCCGAACCGTTCGGCCCGCTTGCCGCGCGGGCCGGGCCCGGGGCGCTCGGCCGGCCCGGCTCGCTCGGCGTGCTGGGCGTGCTGGGCCGGCTTGGCGTGCTTCCGGTTCCTCTTGTGCTGCCCAGGCTTCTCGCGCTGCCTGTGCTTCGCGTGCTGCCCGTGGTGCTCGTGCTTCTCGTGCCTGTTGTGCTCGGGGTGCTCCCTGCGGCCGGGGCGCCCGCCGGGCCGCGGCCCGCCCGGGCGGGCAGGTCGAGCGGCGGGGCGACCCGGCCGCTGCCGCTGTCGGCGGCCTCGGCCGCGTTCCTGGCCCGGGCCGAGCCGGCCCGGCTGGTCCCGCTGGCGACCCGGCGGGAGCCCGAGCTCACCTCGCCGTCCGCGTCGTCGGGAGGCGGCGCGTCCGGCCGGAGCCGCGACGCGTAGGCATCGCCGGTCGCATCGTCGCCCGCCGCGGCACCGGCGCCCGCCGCGGCACCGGCGGCCGCCGCGCTGCCCGCGGCCACTCCGCCCGCCGCGCCCGCCGCCATCGCGGCGGCCTGGGCCCCTTGACCCGGGTTCCGGCGCGCCCACCGGGCGGCCCGGTAGCCCGCCATCCCGGGGACGGCCACCGTGGCGGCGTCGAGCGTGGACCGGCGGAACGTGGCACCGGCCTCGCGCAGGCTGTACTCGGCCCGTTCGGCCGATCCGATCGTGCCGTAGCCGACCGCGGAGAACAGGTGCTGGAACGGCTTGCGGAAGATGAACACCGCCACCGTGACCAGCGCGATCATCAGGATCTTCAGCGCCCAGGGCAGTACCGCGTCCGCCGTGCCCATGATGAGCGAGTAGCAGTACAGCAGCACGGACAGCACGATCGCGATCGCCACCTGTTTCATCAGCACGCCGACCAGCATCTCGAACCAGCGGATCGCGATGACCCGGCCGAACCCGGGATGGGTCCCGATGATCAGGAAGAACGGCCCGGCCACCAGCAGCAGCAGGAAGCCGAGCTTGAGCACGATCAGGGTCAGCGCGATCAGCAGGATGAGCAGGCCGGCCACCAGCGCGGCGAACATGGCCGCGAACGCGATCTCCAGCCGGGTGGTCCACTGGTTGCCCTGGAACAGGGGATAGATGGCCGGGTTGTTCTGCTGCATCGAGGTCGCGATGCCGGTGTAGGTGGCCTGCTTGGCCTGGATCAGCGCCGTGCTCGGCGTCTCGTTGGCCGCGATCGCCTGCGCCCACAGCAGCTGCCGGCCGTAGGTGTTGACCACCGTCGGCGGCTGGCCCGGCGCGTTGTAGGAGGTGGTGCCGAGCTCGCCGTACAGCCACGGCTTGCACACCAGCACCGACCACAGCTCGTTGGCGTTCTCATCCACCAGCGCGTTGCCCGAGGTGTAGGCGAAGTCGCCGGCCACGCTCTGCGGGTCACCCGCCTGCACCGGCAGGCAGTTGCTGTTGGTCGGGGCGGGCAGCTTGGCGAACGCGGTGTTGAGCACCTCGGTGACGCCGTTGGACACGGTCGTCCCCACCCCGGTGAACGTGGCCGGCCTGCCGATCAGCGCGATGGCGGCCACGCAGGCCACCACCATCCACAGCGTGCCCTCGATGGTCCGGGTGGCCCGCTTGCGGATCAGCCCCTGCCAGGCCAGCCAGATCGCGCCCAGGATGATCACCGGCGCCAGGTACGGGAAGTAGATCGCGTTGCCCAGCGCGCTGATCAGCCGGTCCACCGCGTTCTGCAGCCAGGTCAGGATGTTGTTCCCGGCCGCCGACTGGTACACCGTGATCGTCACCCGGTCCATCGATTTGGCCCCGTCGAAGACCATCGCGGCCACGTTGTTGCCGATCAGCGACGTCATGTCCGAGCACTGCAGGCCGTGCGCGGCCCAGAACTGGCCGGCCACCCCGTAGTTGTCATACAGCGTCTGGCCGCCCGCTGCCGCGGCCGGCGGCTCGACCATCGCGTCGATGCCGCCGGTGGCCTGCTCGGGCTGCGGCAGCGACGGCTCGCAGATGTTGTTCAGGCTGCCGACCAGCCCGCTCGAGCCCTGGTTGCACAGCCCGACGAGGCCGCCGATGTCGCCGATGCCGGGCACCTGGCAGACTCCGCCGGGCGCCGCCGGGAGGAGGCTGGCGGTCAGCTTGGCGGGCGACGCGGTGCCGCGGGCCGATTGAGCCGCTTGAGCAGTCTGGGTCGCTTGAGTCCTTTGGGTCGTTTGGGCCGTCTTGGCTGAGCCGGCCGCCTGGACCGCGTGCGTCGCGGCCAGCGCGGGAGTGGAGATCGCGAGCAGCGCCACGGCCAGGACCAGCACGCGGACGACCCACCGCGAAACGCGGCGGCCGGGTGACCGGGAGTCAGCGCGCTCGGGCCCGGCAGGTCCGGGCGAGGCCGGCGAGTTAGCCATCGTTAGGGAGCTCCTGGTTCTGCGTTCACGAGGACGCTTCCGCCTCTCGTGTGCTGGCCGCGGACGGGCCGGCCGCCGTGCCGTCGCCCGGTGGGGGCTCGCCCGCGCTGGATTCCCTGCGTACAGCCGGATCAGGCTGGCTGCGCCTGACCCGGGTGGGATTGGTGTCGATCCAGTCCCGCAGCTCGTCGGAGACCAAGTCGATCCCGATCCGCCCGGCCCGGTCGTCCAGGTCCCGGAAGATGCACTCGCCGTTGCCGAGCGACCGGAGCACGGCCTTGTGCTCGTCGGACGGCGCGACCCCGAGCAGCGACATGACGTTCGCCACCTCGGCCCGCTCGGTCGAGCGGAACGCGAAGACCCCGGACAGGCAGTTCGTGACCTGCTCGTTCAGCAGGTCACCGGCGTTCTGCGAGACCAGGACCAGCGCGGTGTTCCTCGACCGGCCCATCCGTGACACCTCGGGTACCAGCTTGGCGCCCTCCGGCGTGGACGTGATCGCCCACGCCTCGTCCAGGAAGATGGCCTTGGCCGTGGCCCGGTCGATGCCGTTGAGCAGCTTGCGGGCGAACTGGGACACCAGGTACAGCAGCGCCACCGACAGCCGCTGCTCGTAGGAGTAGTCGTCCCGCTTGGTGGTGGTGTCCGGCAGCGTGAGCCCGGCCAGGGTGAACACGGTGGTCCAGCCCTCCGCGTCGATCTGCTGGCCGACCGACGGGGCGAAGCACAGCCGGGCCAGCCGCATCTCCGAGATCGACCGCATCACCGCGCCGGTGTTCTTCCACGCCGGGTCATCAGCCTGCTCCAGGTAGGTGATGACCTTGCCCAGGCTGGGCCGGTCGGTCCCGGCCACCGCGCCGACCGCCTGGATCATCGCGGATTCCCGCTCCTCGCTCATCCGCGGCAGGAGCAACCGCAGCGTCTCGGTGGCCATCGTCCGCTTCTCGGACAGGTCCATGCCGAACGAGAACGGATCAAGCAGTCCCGGCGCCGCCGAGTTCAGCGGCAGGACGCGGGCCTTGCGCCCCTGCCTGGACAGGTACTCCACCAGGGATTCCGCGTCGCCCTTCGGGTCGATCACCGCCACTGTCGCGCCGCGCAACGCCAGCTGGTAGATCAGCAGCATGGCCAGCGTGGTCTTGCCCGCTCCCGGCTCGCCGGTGATGGCCACCGCCGTCGGCCGGTTACGCGCCGCCGCGAGCAGCGGGTCGAAATGCACGACCGAACGGGCCCGGCCCAGCGTCTCGCCGATATACGGCCCGACCCAGCCGCCGCCCGCGCCGAACCGGTCGCCGAGTTCCACCGTCGCCGTCGGCATCCCGCCGGCGATCGTGTACAGCGGCTGACGCTGCACATAAGAATTCAGCCGGATCCGCTCGCCGGGCAGCGCCTCGCACAGCAGCGAGAACTGATCGCCGGTGGAGTTGACCACGTCGATGCCGATATCGCGGAAATGCTCGACGACCGCTTCCACCCGGCGGACGCATAGGTCCCTGCTCGGCGCCGCGACGATCAGCCGGTGCCAGCCGTAGACGAACGGCAGCCGTTCCTTGGTGATGCCGTGCTCGAGCATCCTGGCCGCGGCGATCTGCTCGGCCAGGGCAATCGGCGCCTCCGCGCCGGCCTCCCGGATATGCGCGTCCATGTCGCGCGCGTGCGCGAGCCGGCGGCTGACATCCTTGCTCGCCTTGGCCGGCGGAATGAGCTTCATCCGGGAGCTGATCTCGACCGGGAACGGCAGCGAATCGGCGAAATGCAGCCAGGGTTCCCCGTCCGGAAAGGACATCACATCGGGAAACCGGGCGAACGACACGAAGGCGGTATACGACTCTGCCGACATGTGCTCCAGGCCCAGCAGGCTCCGGCCGTTGTGGATCTGCCCCTCGAACAGGGTGTCGATCTCACCCACGCCCCACCGCCTGCGCCTGGTGGCCGACGGCAGCGGCTCGGCCGCCGTCTGCATGAGCGTGTGCTGGACCAGCCAGGCGATCTCGCCGGAGGTCGCGTGCCTGGCGGCCAGCGCGCTGGCGTTCAGCGCCCGGCCGAGCCGTTCGGCGTTATCCGTCCACTTGGCGATCTCCGGCGGGCCGACCGTCTCATCCTCCAGCCCGAGCGCGTTCTCACCGCGCGTGTACACCCCGCGGAACTGGGAGAGCACGCCTCCGGACAGCTGCGCGCGGACGCCGCGCTGGCCGAGCCTGACCCCGAGGTAGATCTCCTTGCTCCAGAAGTCCTTCGCCCAGACGTGCTGGTAGGTCTGTTCCAGGTACTCCGGCCAGCCCGGGCCGCCGTCGGACGTCGCATCAAGCCCGGTCGCCCACGTGTGCGCCGGGTAGGACCGGTGCGCGATGCGCAGGTGCACCTCGGCGTCGGCCATCCTGATCGCGGCCAGCGCGACGGTGATGTTGGTCGCCAGCGCCTCCCGCTCCTCCGGGGTGGTGAACTCGTACGACACCGAGGGAAGGCGGTAGTACGCCCACGCGTGGCTGTCGGTGAGCAGGATCCGGTCGTCGAAGTACCGGATGGCCAGCCGGGTACGGCCCCGGGAACCCTTAGACCCCTTAGTCCGAGTGCCCACCGGGATTCCTTCCGGGAACGGGACCCGCCGCGGACAGGCCCGCGACGAGCACACCGGCCAGCGCGGTGTAGGCCAGCCTGGTCTGCGGCTGCAAGCTCGAGGGCGAGCCGGGGCGCGCGGACAGCAGATCATCCCACGGCACCCGGACGATGGCCCGGCAGTGCCCCCTGGCCACGGATTCGGCCCGGAGTACGTCCTCCATCGTCCGCCTGCTCACCCCGTTGACGACCGTCACGGCCCGGCCGGCCACCTCGCCGTAACCGTGCGCGCCGAGCCACTGCTTGGTGTTGGCCAGCGAGGTCGCCGCGTCCGGGCTGGCCGGGGCGACCAGGATCAGCTGGTCCACGGCGGCGAGCACCCGGGTCAGGCCGGACGGCGCCGGGTCGATCATGGCCAGCTGGTACCTTTCGGCCAGCAGGGCGGCCAGCCGCTGATATTCGGCTGCATCGAGGGCCTGCCCGGGTCCGGTTTCCGCCAGGTCGGCCAGCACGTCGAGCCTGCCTCCCGCGGCGCCCCCGGCCAGCCGCCCGGCTGGCTCGTCCGGCGCCTGGCCGTCCAGCAGCGCCCGCACCGAGGCGGCGGGCGCACGCCGCGCGGCCATCGACGTGGCACCAGGATTCAGGTCGACGGCCGCGACCGGAACACCTCGTGCCGCGGCCAGGATGTGGCTGGTCATCAGCGCGGTCACGGTCTGTCCGGCACCCCTGGTGCAGCCGAGCACGGCAATTCGCCGCGGACCCGCCAGCGGCAGCCTGGCGCGGTAACGATCCAGCGTCTCCTGATCGCGCTTGCCCGGTCCCTGGCCGCCCGCGACCACCTTGACCTGGCGCCGCCAGCTCGCGTCAGCGCGGCTGCCCGGGCCGCTGAGCGCCCGCTCGATCGATGGCAGCGGCCGATCCCGCTCGATGCTGACGAACCTGGCCGCCGGGATTACCGGCACGCTGAATGCAGGCGCGGGCGCCGGTGCGGGTGCGGGTGCGGGTGCGGGTGCGATGGGAGCGGCGAGAAAGGGAGTGGCCGGTGCGGCGGGAGCGGCCGGCTCGGACGCGGGCGGCGCGAGCGCGACAGGTGCCGGCGAAACCGGCGGGGCAGCCTCGGCTGAGGGCGCTTCGGCCGGCAGCGCCTCTGCCGATGGCACCTCTGGCGATGGCACCTCCGGTGACGGAAGCTCCGGTGACGGGGGCTCCGGTGACGGGGGCTCCGCTGACGGGGGCTCCGCTGACGGCATCTTCTCCGGCGGTGCCTCCTCCGGCGGTGGGGCCTGGCCGGCCGAGCGGCGATCGGGCTTGCGCCCCAGGGCAGGCCTCAGGCCGTAGCGGAGCCGGCGTGCGGTGGCCGCGGGCCCGAAGCGAGACGGCGCAGGGTCTCCCCCGGCGTCCGGCTCGGTTTCGGCGCCGACCTCGCGACCCGGTTCGTGATCAGCACCCGGCTCTGGCCGGGAACCGGCTTCCGGCACCGGATCGACCTCGGGGAACGGGCCGACCTCAGGGAACGGGCCGACCTCGGGGAACGGGCCGACCTCAGGGAACGGGCCAGCCTCGGGGAACGGCTCTGGCTGTGGGACCCGACGGATCAGCGGGAGCAGGTTGGCTTCGGGTGGCGGCCAGGCGGCCGGAGCGAATGGCCCGCGTGGCCCGGCCAAGGCGCCGGTGCCGGGATCGGAGTCATGCGATACCTCGAGCGCCCTGAGGTCCCGGCTCCCCGCCGGACGAGGCGAGATCCAGGGCGGGCGCTGATCAGGCTCGGCCGTCTGCTCGACGGCCGAACCCGTCGCCGTGGGGTCCGGCACGGATCCCTGCGGCCACGGGAGCCAGGCTGGCTCGGCCCCCGATGCCGCCCGGGCTCGTTTCGCCTCCCGGCGCGCCGGCGCCCGCTCGGGCGCGGGAACCTGCGTCGGCGCCGGCGATGGCGCGACCGGATCGGCTGACGGTGGCGCGAGTGGCGGCGAGGCCGCCCGCCGCGTCGGAACCAGCGCCTTAGCGCTCGGGACCAGCGCCTTAGCGGTGACCCGTCGGACCTTCAACGGACGCGGCTCGGCCTGGGGCGATTCGGCGGCCAGCGGCAGCGCGGGCGCAGGCGGCCTGGCCTTGACCGAGGACTTCGTGACCTTCGTGGACGGGGCCTTCGGCGGATGCCGGCGCCAGACCCGGGCGGACACCACTATGTCGTCCTTCTCCGAGAACGGTGCCATCCGGCACCAGGTCCGTGGTTCGGCCAGGTACCTGACCTGAGAACTCACCAGCTCAGGCAGTCGCTTGCTTTCGATAACGGGCCTGGTCGTCAGCCAGGTGAGCACTCCGGGGGGAAGTACGTAAAGCCACACCAAGTTGTGATTGAACGGCAATCCGACAGCAATGAGAAAGATCACATATGGAACAGTGATTCCGACGAACACTCCGATCCAGGTGATCGGCAAAGGTGCTGGCAACCGAAAATCGTACAACTTGTACAGGCGCTTTTCGATCCGCCAGATATTCGTGTAAGTAGGAAGATCCACTAGTGGCGCGCTCCTTCCTGATTCGGATCAGTGGACTCCGAGCGCGTTCGCTATGCCGGTGGCGAGCGTCTGCACGATACTTGGCGTATAGAAGACGACCGCAATGGCCACGGCAAGTACCATGAACTGTACGAATCGGGTGATCTCACGAGTGAACAGGAAGAAGATCGCTACGATCCCGACGATGCCGAGGAACAATGGTCCGAACAAACCTTGTAGGTAGGTAACAAGGCCCTGCGTACTCAAGGCCACTGGAGCCATGGCGGCGGTGAGATGAGTAAGCATAACATGTCCCCTCCGGGATCAAATGAACATCCATAGAATGCTGCGGCATGCCGCTTCTCCGGGAACAGGTAAAGCGGATGCGCGAGCGCCGGCGACTGCGGACGCGGCGGGAGCGGTTGGTGCTGCTCGCCGACGCGCTGACGTGGCGGCGACGGCGGGCAGGCCGGCCGGAGCCGGCGAGGTCGGCCGACTAGCCGGCCAGATGCAGGTTTGCAGGATGAGGCCCCAGCGAAAACAGGCCGGGCAATGGCCGACTCGGGAGCGGCGCACCAGACCGAGAACAAGGTACGGGAGTAAGTCCGGGCGAGGACGGAGCCGCCCGGAGGGTAGCCGCAGGCGGGCATGACGACGTCAGCAGGCCCTGTCCTTGTCATCGGGCTCCCACCGCCTTGGTCGATGCTCCAATCTCCTTTACATACCATTTGCCGGTATGCAGGTCGACAACCGACATACCATACGTCATCTCCAGTTTCGATGCCATCCCTAGATTTCCGGCCGCCGATCCTGGCTGTTCAGGGAGCTGCCATATCACGGTTACCGTTATCTGCCTGATCATGCCGCCGGGCGGCACGTGGAGTGCGCCGATCGAGTCAAATGTCACCGCGCCGCCGAGCCCGGTCAGCGATACGCCCCGGGCGAGGAACTTGCTCAGCGCTGCGCTGTCGCCGCTGGCGTAGGCCTGGAAAAACGCTGGCAGCTCATTCATCAGCTGGCTCCGCGCCACCTGATCCGAGCCGCCCGGGGCGGCCGCGGGCAGCGGAGCCTGCGGCGGCGCGGGCAACCAGGCCGGCTCGCCGGAGACCACGACGCCGCCTCCCGAGACGGCGATCGGCACGCCCAGCTCCATGAGCTGGCCATCGACCATTGCGAGCAGCGTCACGACGGCATGCTGCGGATCTTGCCCTGCCGAGTCGAGATAGTGTGCAGGCGACCACGTTCCGTTACCGGACTTTGGCCCGCGAACCATCACACCTCCGCACGTCTCCGCGTCGGCCAAACCCGACGCAGCCGTCCCTATCGTGCTGGCCTCGCGGTCCATTGTGCGCCATGAAACCGCGCCGCGTAACCGAAATCGGATACAACGGTTCACCGGAACATCCGGGTGGACAAAACGGCCAGCAACCATGATACGTGGCGGAGACGTAACGGGTTCGATCAAATACTTTCCGTAATCAATCGGCTTTACATCACGATTGCAGAATCGAAACTGTAACCGAACGATGGAATCACCCCAGCTCACAGCGGCTTCGATGGTTACTGGACGGCCAGCAGAGACAGGACTGGCGTCATGTCGAAGCCGAGCACGCCTAGTGCCGACCGGGCTGGCAACCTCCAGGACGCCAGTCAATGATTAACGGTTGAACTGCGAAAACTTATTTCCGATCGTCGTCGTTCGCCGTTGAGGCCTGGCCGGCCGCTTACGGCGGGCCTGTGGATCTAGCCATACTCTCCCACTGACCGGTACTAGTATCGAACATGTTCACGATTATTGTCAATAGGCACTGCTACCAGACTCAGGCACGCCGCAATAATCCGCGGCGTTGGCTCGGATGCCGCCACCTTGGCCATCCCGTTAGCACACCAGCCAGCCGACGGCCTCGGAGGTGGTGGTCAGCTTGTTGATACCCCGAGCAGGGACCCGACTCCGTAGGTGACCGCGGCGGCGATCGCTGCAACCGCCAGCTGACGGACGGCGGTTCCCCAGACGTTGCGTCCGGACATGAGGCCGATCGTTGCCCCGAGCGCCAGCGCCGCGATCGCGCCGATGATCACCGAGGCGATCACCGCGCCGGAGCTGAGTGCGCCCGGTTACCGCTGTCGCGAGATGCGGTGCGCTGTTGCCGATTAGCAGGCCGCCGGCGAACGGGCCGACCCGCTTCATCACCGCCACGGCCAGCCCCTGCACGCCGGATCGGCGAGAGGCCGCCAGCCCCATCCGGCGCGCCTGCTCCGAAATCGTGTCGTCAAATCCCAATCGGCTTCTATTTGTGGACGTTAATGCCGAGGGAGGCGCCGGGATGGACACGGCGCCCTGACCCTAGAGTTAACGTTTGACCGGCCAGGCCAGTACGTCGATAGGGACCTTCGCAGACAGGCAGATTGAGCAGAAGCGGATGGTCCGGGACCAGCTGTCGAGAGCGAACCGGACTGTCTGCCACTTTTCCTGCGTATCTGTGCATCTCTTCATGGCTGGCTACGGAGATGGCGGTCGGGAATTGGCATGAATAATCTCCTGCGGACGACAAGGAATCGGGCACTTGTCCAGTCCTCTGAACGCAGAAAATCCGCATCGGATCCACGCCAATACGAAACGTGATATGACGTCTGGCGTCTTGGCTTGAGATATGCCAGGATCCGGTTGGACCGTGATGCTGCGCCGGTCTATACGTTGAAGCGGAACTCCACGACGTCGCCGTCGCGCATAATGTAGTCCTTGCCTTCGATGCGGGCCTTGCCGGCGGCGCGGGCCGCGGTCAGCGAGCCGGTCGCGATCAGGTCGTCGTAGGAGACCACTTCGGCCTTGATGAAGCCACGCTGGAAGTCGGTGTGGATGACGCCGGCCGCCTCGGGCGCGGTCGCGCCGACCCTGATCTCCCAGGCCCGGGTCTCTTTCGGACCCGCGGTGAGGAAGGTCTGCAGGCCGAGCGCGCGGAACCCGGCCCGGGCCAGCTGGGCCAGGCCCGGCTCACCCAGGCCGGCCTCGGCGAGCAGTTCCGCGGCCTCGTCCTCGGGCAGCTCGACCAGGTCAGCTTCAGTCTTGGCGTCCAGGAAGATCGCCTCCGCCGGGGCTACCAGCCCGGTCAGGCGCTTGCGCAGGTCCTCGTCGGCGAGCTCGGAGACGTCCATGTTGAACAGGTACAGGAACGGCTTGGCCGTCAGCAGCTGCAGCTCGCGCAGCGCGTGCAGGCCAGC
The DNA here is from genome assembly GCA_963744575.1 of uncultured Actinomycetota bacterium. Taxonomy (GTDB): domain Bacteria; phylum Actinomycetota; class Actinomycetes; order Streptosporangiales; family Streptosporangiaceae; genus Palsa-504. The sequence goes on from CAVUUF010000001.1 coordinate 210,820, forward strand.
CTGGTCCAGCGGAGCGCCCGCGGCCGCGGCGCCGGCCGACAGCGGGATACCGGTGTCGAGGAGCTGCTGCGCCGCCGCGGCAGCCTGGGCCAGCTGCGCCCGCTCGGGGTCCTTGGCGAACTTCGCCTCCTTGGCCAGCCGGGGTAGCGCCTTCTCCAGGGTCTGCAGGTCGGCCAGGATGAGTTCGGTCACGACGGTCTCGATGTCGCGTTCCGGCGACACGTCCCCGTCGACGTGCGTCACGTCCGGGTCGGCGAACACGCGCACCACCTGGCAGATCGCGTCGGTCTCGCGGATGTGGGCGAGGAACTGGTTGCCCAGGCCCTGTCCTTGCGAGGCACCGCGAACCAGACCGGCGATATCGGTGAACCGCACGCTGGCCGGCACGACCCGGGCGGAGTGGTATAGCTTGGCCAGCTCGGCCAGCCGCGGATCGGGAACGCCGACCACGCCGACGTTCGGCTCGATCGTGGCGAACGGATAGTTCGAGGCGAGCGCGCTGGCCCGGGTCAGCGCGTTGAACAGCGTGGACTTGCCGACGTTAGGCAGGCCCACAATGCCGATAGACAAACTCACCCGCGCGAGTTTAGTGCGCTGGACAACGCGAATTGAGCGCTGCGGACGGCACTCACCCTCTGCCGCCCCACCAGCCACATGAGCCCCGCCCTCCCCGTCCCCGCGGGCCCCGGACCGGTCAGTGGGGTTAGAACTGGGCTTCGTATTGGGATGGGTTGATGCGGGCTTCGATGATCAGGGGGCGGGACCTGGTGCCGAACCCGGCCAGCGCCTTCTCCAGTGCCGCGGCGGAGTCGGCCCGGACGCCGTCGCAGTCCAGCGCTTCGGCCAGCGCGACCAGGTTCATGCCGTCCATCCGGGTGGCGGTCGGCGGGTAGCCCACCGACTGCTGCCGCAGCTCGATCCGGTTGAGGCTGCCGTCGGCGAACACCACCACGGTGACCGGCGCGCCGAGCGCCGAGGCGATCCGCAGCTCGGTCGCGGCCATGGCGAACCCGCCGTCGCCGACCAGGGCGAGTACCGGCGCCTCCGGCCGGACCAGCCTGACCGCGATCGCCGCGGGCACGCCGAACCCCATCGCCGACAGCCCGTTGGGGATCAGCACCGAGCGCGGCGTCAGCGCCTGCCATACCTGGGCCGCCATGATCTTGTGCGAGCCGACGTCGGTGGTCACGATCGTCTCCGCCGGGGCGGCCTCCCGGGCCAGCGCGACCACGTCGGAGGGGTTGAGCGCGCCCTCGGCCCGCCCGGCCGTCCAGGCCGCGCGCAGCCGGGCCCGGTGCGCCGCCACCTCGGCCTCGGCCCAGCGGGGCTGGCCGGTCCACTGCGCGGCGATCCAGCCCAGGATGGCCCCGACGTGGCCGACGAGCTCGTGCTCGCTGGCGTAGACCTGGTCGGTGTTCGGGGTGGTGTCCAGGTGCAGCACCGGGGTGGCGACCGACCACGGGCTGATCAGCTCCACCGGGTCGAAGCCCGCGGCCAGGATCAGGTCGGCGCCGGCCAGCAGGTCCCAGACGACGCGGTACCCGGCCATGTCCAGCACGCCGGCGAAGTACGGGTGGTCCTCAGCGAAGACGCCCTTGGCCATCGGCGAGACCACGACCGGAATCCCGGCCAGTTCGGCCAGCCGGACCAGCTCGGGTCCGGCCGCGCAGCGCAGCGCGGCGATGCCCGCCAGGATCACCGGGCGGCGCGCGGCGCGCAGCTCGCGCAGCGGATCGCCGTCACCGTGCACGTCGACCGAGCCGGCCGCCGGCGCCAGCGGGGGGAGGCGGACCGCGCCCCCGGCCGGGACAGGGCCGGCCGGGACAGGGCCAAGCGGGACAGCGCCAGGCGGGACAGCGCCAGGCGGGACAGCGCCGGCCGGGACAGGGCCGGGCGGGATGGGCCATGCGTCGGCGGTGACGGTCAGGTGCACGGCGCCGGGGCGCTCGGCGACGGCGGTCCGCAGCGCCTTGCGGATAACGGTGTCCGCCGAGGCCGGGTCCAGGCGCAGCGCCAGCTTGGCCACCGGGGCGAACATCCGGTCGTGGTCGACCACCTGGTGAGTGAAGAACTGCTCGCGGGAACTCTCGATCTGGCCGGAGACGGCCAGCATCGGCACCCGGTCCAGGGTGGCCGCGGCCACGCCGGTCAGCACCGCGGTCGAGCCGGGGCCCAGCGTGGACAGGCAGACGCCTGGTCGGCCGGTCACCATCGCGGCCGCCTCGGCCATGAACGCGGCGGTGCCCTCGCGCACCGCGGAGACCACCGCGATGCCACGGTGCCGGGCCGCCTCCATGAAGTCGATGACGGATTCGCCGGGATAGCCGAACACGTGCCGCACGCCCGCCGCGTGCAGGTAGCCGGCCAGCAGCGCCGCGGTTGACTCCGGCGCGGGTGCAGATTCGGACAGCTGGGCCATCGCCCCATTGTCCATGCACCGGAGCCGGGGCAGCCAACCCGGACCGTTCGGGCCGAACGGACCTACCGGGACGCCGATCCGGACCGTTCCGGCCTCGCTCCGCGGTTGCACTGCTGACCGCCCCGGCCGCCGAGATGAGCAGGCCAGGGCCGAGCGCCGCCGCCCAGGACAGCACCAGGATGCCGAACACGGCGCCGAAGTCGCCGGCCGCGGACAGCCGACCGAGCGCGCGCAGCACGACCAGGAACGCCGCGTGCACCGGGCGCTGGTGGAGATGCTTTTTGCGGCGCAGGCGGGCGTGTCGCCGCCGGGTTCGGCACCTACGGTGACATCATCGATGCGTATGGGTGCGGTCTTGTTGATGGTCGGACTGCTGCTCGGGATGGTCATCGGGGCAGCGATCGGGTACCTGTTCGCCCGCGGCCGGTTCGCCGCCGCGGCGGCGGAGGAATCGGGCCGGGCCCGCGCCGCCGAGGAAAGAGCCAGGATGATCGAGCGCGGCGCGGCGGAACGGGCCGCGCTAGTCGAAGGCCAGCTCGCGGAGCGTTTCCAGGCCCTGTCGGCGCAGGCGCTTGACGCGAGCACCGCGCGGTTCCTCGCGGTCGCGGAGGGGCGACTGCAGGCGGCGAACGCGAACGCCGCCAGCGAGCTCGAGCTCCGCCGGGCCGCGGTCGAGCATCTCGTCGGGCCGCTGCGGGAGACCCTGGCCCGGGTCGAGGAGCAGCTGCGGGAGTCGGACGAGGCCAGGACCCGGTCGCACGCCGCGCTGGCCGAGCAGGTCCGGTTCGTCCAGCAGAGCTCGGAGCAGCTGCGGGCGCAGACGCAGGCGCTGGTCACCGCGCTGCGGCGGCCGGAGGCCCGGGGCCGCTGGGGCGAGCTGCAGCTGCGCCGGGTGGTCGAGCTGGCCGGGATGGGCGCCCGCTGCGACTTCGACGAGCAGGTGACCGTGGCCACGCCGGACGGGCCGCTGCGCCCGGACCTGGTGGTGCACCTGGCCGGCGGCAAGCACATCGTGGTGGACGCCAAGGTCTCGCTGGCCGCGTACCTGGAGGCGGCCGAGGCCGACGACGAGCAGGTGCGCGCGGCCCGGATGGACGCGCACGCGCGGCACGTCAGGGAGCACGTGGACCGGCTGGCAGGCAAGGCCTACTGGGCGGCGCTGAGTCCGTCGCCGGAGTTCGTGATCCTGTTCATCCCGGGCGAGGCCTTCCTGGCCCCGGCCCTGGAGCGGGACCGGGGGCTGCTGGAGTACGCGATCAGCCGCCGGGTGCACATCGCCACCCCCACCACGCTGGTCACCATGCTGCGCACGGCGCAGTACGCCTGGCAGCAGGCGGCGCTGGCGGAGAACGCCCGGGTCGTCTTCGACCTCGGCCGCCAGCTCTACGAGCGGATCGCGGGCCTCGGCGGGCACGTGGACCGGCTGGGCCGGACGCTGGCCAAGGCGGTGACGGCCTACAACCAGGCCGTCGGCTCGCTGGAGAGCCGGGTACTGCCCAGCATCCGGCGGCTGAACGAACTCGGCGTCGTCGACGGGGAACTCAGCGCGCCCGCGCTGGTGGAGGAGACGCCCAGGGCGCTGTCCGCCCCCGAGCTCATCGCGGGCTCGGACGCGGACGCCGAGGCCGGCCTGATGCGGGCGGTCCGATGACGCAGACCCGGGCCCCGCGCCAGCAGGCGGGAACGCCGCGGCCGCCGGCCGGATCGATCAGGCTCACCGGCCGCGGCGCGGTCGTCGCGCTGTTCGCGTCCTGCTTCCTCAGCCTGTTGGCCGCGGCCTGGACCGGCTGGGACGTGCTCGCCGACGTGCTGTTCGTCATGGTCTGCGGCGTGATCGCGCGTTACACGCGGGTCAGCGGGCTGCGCGGGCTGGTGGTGTGCCCGCCGCTGGCCTTCTTCGCCGGGTGCGTGCTGGCTCAGGTGCTCACCGCGCCGGACAGCTTCGCGGTCTTGACCGGGATGCTGATCACGCTGGGCGGGTCGGCGCCGTGGCTGTTCGCCGGCACCGCCCTGACCGTGGTGGTCGCGCTCGGCCGCGGCTGGCGGCCCCGCGCGGCGGCGCTCGGCGACCTGCGCGTGGCCGTGCACGACATCCGGCCGCGCGCAGACCGGTGGGTCAGGCGGCCCTAGCTATCCCGCCGGCCCTAGCTATCCCGGCGGCGCTAGCCGTCCTGGCGGGTCGCGGTGGCGCGCAGTTCGCGCGGGAGCGCGAACGTCATCTGCTCCTCCACCGCCTCGACTTCTTCCACGGTGCCGAACCCGTGGTCGGCCAGCTTGTCGAGCACCGCGCTGACCAGTTCCTCCGGCACCGAGGCCCCGCTGGTCACGCCGACCGTCGTCACGCCGTCCAGCCAGCGCTCGTCGACCTCGCCGGCGGCGTCGACGAGGTAGGCGGCCGGGGCGCCGGCATCCCTGGCCACCTCCACCAGCCGGACCGAATTGGAGGAGTTCGGCGAGCCCACCACGATCACCAGATCCGACTGGCGCGCGATTACCTTGACCGCGGCCTGCCGGTTCTGCGTCGCGTAGCAGATGTCCTCGCTCGGCGGGTCGAGCAGGGCCGGGAAACGCTCGCGCAGAGCGTTGACGGTCTCGATGGTCTCGTCCACCAACAGCGTCGTCTGGGACAGCCAGACCACCTTCGACGGGTCCTCAACCTGGGCCTGTGCGACGCCCTCGGCGCCGTCCACCAGGCGGACCCGGGACGGGGCCTCGCCCGCGGTCCCTACCACCTCTTCGTGCCCCGCGTGACCGACCAGCAGTATGTCGTAGTCCCTGGCCGCGAACCGGCGTGCCTCGTTGTGCACCTTGGTCACCAGCGGGCAGGTGGCGTCGATGGCGTGCAGCCCGCGACGTTCGGCGGCGAGGCGGACCTCGGGAGCGATGCCGTGCGCGGAGAACACCACGACCGCGCCCGGCGGCACGTCGTCCACCTCCGACACGAACACCGCGCCGCGCTTCTCCAGCGTGGCCACGACGTAGGTGTTGTGCACGATCTGCCGGCGCACGTATACCGGCGGCCCGAACTTCTCCAGGGCCATCTCAACCGCCTGCACGGCCCGGTCGACCCCGGCGCAGTAGCCGCGAGGCTTGGCGAGCAGGACCCGTCGCTGGCTCGAAGACATGCCTCCATGGTAGGTGAGCATGTCCCGGGACGAGCCAGGCGTACCCCTGCCACGGTGCAGGAATTGCGGCACACGAGCCGGAGGCGCGAAGATAGCCCGGCTAGGAACCACGCGCCGGCTGACAGCGATGCATCGGCGTCGACCGAGCCCGGGCGCCTCGTGTGGTATCCCGTCTGCTAGGGAGAGTGTGTGAAATGCGCGTTCCGCAGGTCAGCGAACGCATAAAGGAAGCCCCGGCCCAGGCGCTGCGCGGTGTCTTCGCCGGCATCGGCCAGTTGCTGCTGATAGCCGACAAGCTCAGGAACAAGGCCCCGGCGGGCCAGGACGTGCCGCGGGCCCGCAGGCCGGAGACGGCGAAGACGGTCGCTGACGTGACCGCCACCACACCGGGCCAGAAAACAACCCCCGCCGCCGCGGCCCCCGCCGCCGCGGCCCCCGCCGCCGCGAAGACGGCCGCCGCTTCGGCGCCCGCCAGACCCGCCCCGGCCAAGCCGGCCGCGGCCAAGCCGCCACTATCCGGCGGACGGCGCCAAGCCAGACGCCGCCCCCGGCCAAGCCGGCCGCGGCCAAGCCGGCCACTGTCCGGCGGACGGCGGCCAGGCCGGCCGCGGCGGAGCCGACGGCCTCGAGGCCACCCAAGCCGCAGAGCGTCAGGGACCTCGACAAGACCGGCAACGTCCGCCTGCTGGGCGAGCAGGTCGGCGGCTCCGCCCGGGACGCCCGCGGGCCAGCCACCGCACCCGAGCCGGCCGCCGCCGCACCGGAGCCGGTGAGTTCCGCGGCGGACGTGGCGCCGCCGCTGCCCAACTACGGCGAGCTGTCCCTGCCGTCGCTGCGGGCGCGGCTGCGCAATCTCGACGTCGCGCAGGTCAGGCAGCTCGCGGACTACGAGCGGGCACACGCGGCCCGGGACGACGTGCTGACCATGTTCGAGCGCCGGATCACCAAGCTGGAGGCAGGGGCTTAAGGCGGGGGTTAGCGTGCCGCTCGACACATCGGCCGATTCTCCCGTCCCCGTCCGCACGGTGCTGCAGCTGGTCGCCGGGTGGATCGGCCGTCTCGGCCGGGTCTGGGTCGAGGGGCAGATCGCCGAGCTCGCCGTCCGCGGCGGCGCGGTCTACCTGACCCTGCGCGACCCGGTCGCGGCCGTGTCGGTGCGGGTCATCTGCCCGCGGCAGGTATTCGACGCGGCCGAGCCGCCGCCCGCTGACGGGGCGCGGGTGGTCATCCTGGCCCGGCCGGACTTCAACGCCAACCGGGGGGCGTTCTCCCTGGCCGCGCTGGAGATCCGGGCCGTCGGCGTGGGCGAGCTGCTGGCCCGGCTGGACCGGCTGCGCCGCCAGCTGGCCGCCGAAGGGCTCTTTTCTCCCGAACGGAAACGGTCTCTGCCTTTCCTCCCCGGTGTCATCGGCCTCATCTGCGGGCGTGATTCCGCGGCCCAGCGCGACGTACAGCAGAACGCCGGGCGGCGCTGGCCCGCCGTCCGGTTCCGCGTCGAGCAGACGGCGGTGCAGGGACCGTACGCGGCCGAGGAGATCATCGACGCGCTGCGGCGCCTCGACGAGGACCCCGAGGTGGACGTGATCGTGATCGCGCGGGGCGGCGGATCGCTCGAGGACCTGCTCCCGTTCTCCGGCGAGGCGCTGATCCGGGCGGTGGCGGCGTGCCGCACGCCGGTGGTGAGCGCGATCGGGCACGAGCAGGACACGCCGCTGCTTGACTACGTGGCCGACCTGCGCGCATCCACGCCGACCGACGCGGCCAAGCGGGTCGTACCCGACGTCGCCGAGCAGTCCGCGCTGATCGCCCAGCTGCGCGACCGGGCCCGCCGGTGCGTGACCGGCTGGCTCGACCGGGAGACGGCCTGGCTGGAGGCGATCAGGTCCAGGCCGGCCCTGGCCGATCCGGTGCGGGAGATCGAGCGCCAGGGCGAGCGGGTGGACGCGCTGCTGCAGCGGGCCAGGATGTCGGTGGCCGCGAGCCTGGCCCGGGCCAGCGACGACGTGGCGCACACCCGGGCCCGGCTGCTCGCCCTGTCGCCCGCGTCCACGCTGCGCCGCGGCTACGCGATCGTGCAGCGCCGCGACGACGGGGTCGTCCGCGCCGCGGCCGAGGTGAAGCCGGGCGAGACGCTGACCGTCCGGTTCGCCGCGGATCAGCTCACCGTGCGGGCCAGCGGTGACGGTGATGACGGATAGGGTTGGGGCCGTGACAGGCGGAACGGACGCGGCGGCCGGCGGGACACCCCGGGAAACGCTCAGCTACGAGCAGGCCAGGGACAAGCTGGCCGCGGTGGTCAAGCGCCTCGAAGCCGGCGGCCTGACCCTGGAACAGTCCCTGGAGCTGTGGGAACGCGGGGAAAGGCTGGCCGCGGTGTGCGGCGAGTGGCTGGACGGCGCCCGGGCCAGGCTGGCCGCGGCCATGGCCAAGCGCGACGACGACGTCCCGGCCGAGGACGACGCCCCCTTCTGACCGGCGGGTTTGCCCGCTTCCTGACGGGGCAGCCTTGCCATCAGGCAACAGCGAGGCGGGCGCGATGAACCCAGTCGAGAAGGCGATCAGGGCAGTAGACAGGACGCAGCAGCGTCACACGCCCACGGCCTTCGTCTTCGGAGTGGTGAAGAAGTACGGCGACGACAACGGCGGCGTGCTGGTGTCCAACCTGGCGTATTCCGGATTCGTGTCCATCTTCCCGCTGCTGCTCATCCTGACCACCATCCTCGGCCTGGTCGCCGCGAGCGACCCGTCGGTCCGGACCGACGTGCTGAACGCGGTGGCCGGCCAGGTTCCGCTGATCGGGCATACGCTCACGGAAAACGTGCACCAGCTCCGGCGCGCGAGCGTCATCGGGCTGATCGTCGGGTTCCTCGGCCTGATCTGGGGCGCGACCGGCCTGGCCCAGGCTGGCCTGTTCACGATGGAGCAGGTGTGGAACCTGCCCGGGCCAGCCCGCCCCGGGTACGTGCAGCGGCTGGGGCGCGCCGTGCTGTTCCTCTGCCTGCTCGGCGGCGGGGTGATCGTCACCACCGGGCTAGCCAGCCTGAACACGTACGTGGTCAAGGGCTTCTGGGTAGTGATCCTGGTCGAGGTGGTGACCGCGGCCTTCAACTCGGGCATGTACCTCGGCGCGTTCCGCGCGCTGACCCCGAAGGGCGTGCCGACCGGCAAGCTACTGCCCGGCGCGATCACCGGCGGGATCTTGTACACGGTGCTCCAGGTGCTCGGCGCCTGGCTGGTGCACCACTACCTGCACAGCGACTCCGTCTACGGCGTGTTCGCCACCGTGCTCGGCCTGCTCGCCTGGATCTACCTGGCGGTGGAGATCACCGTCTACAGCGCGGAGATCAACGTGGTGCTGGCACGGCGGCTGTGGCCGCGGGCCATGGTCCAGCCACCGCTCACCGAGGCGGACCGGACCAGCATGGCGTTGCAGGCGCTGCAGAACCAGCGCCGTCCCGAGCAGCACGTCGAGGTGACCTTCCACGACCGGGAGCCCGGTGCGGAGGAGCCGGTGATAGCGCCGCGCACGCCGGACGAGGTGGCCCCCCCGGCCGACCTCAGCGTGCCCGAGCCGCGCGGCGAGCCCGACTCAGCCGCCAGCCGCGACCGGGCGCAGTGAGGCGGCGAGCTCACCCAGTTCGGCCCAGGTCGCGTTGCCGGTGACCACGACGGTGAACCCCGCCGGGCTGATGAGGTACATCGACCGCTGTCCCCGGGCCGGGGTGGCGCTGAGCCGCCAGGCCTGCCCGTCCAGGCGGGCCGGAGCCGGGTGCGCCGGCACCGGCGTTCCGCCGTTGGTCATCCGCCGGACGAACGCCCCGGCGCTCGCGTTGGTCTCCTCCAGCGAGGCCAGCGAGCCGTCCGGGGCCGTGTAGCCGAGATGCCAGGTGACCGTGCCCGCGCCGTTGGCGCCGCCCACGGCCAGGCTGGAACTGACCGGCTGCCAGGATGCGGGCAGGCCCCCGGGTGCCACCGCCGGGTAAGGCGCCAGCCGGGCCAGTCTGGCCAGGTCACCGCGGTAGCTGACGGTGACGGGCTCGGCCGCGTGCGGTGCCGGGATCGCGATGATGACGACCGCCGCGGCCGCCAGGCAGCCCAGCGCGGCGAGGCCGCCGTGCAGCACCCTGTGAACCACAGCTCAGGTTAACCCGGCCTCCGGGGTGGACATGAAGGGCTCCGCCGTAGCCACATAGGATCAACACACGTCCAGCGAAAGGGACATCGCAGCTATGACCGCGGAGCAGCAAGCCCACGCGCCAGAAAGCCAGGCCCCGGACCGTAACCTGGCCCTCGAACTGGCCCGGGTAACCGAGGCCGCGTCGATGGCCGCCGCCAGATGGGTGGGCCGCGGCGACAAGAACGGGGCCGACGGGGCCGCCGTGAACGCCATGCGGATGCTGATCAACTCGGTGTCGATGCGCGGCGTGGTGGTTATCGGCGAGGGCGAGAAGGACCGCGCGCCGATGCTGTTCAACGGCGAGGAGGTCGGCGACGGCACCGGCGCGGCCTGCGACGTCGCGGTCGACCCGATCGACGGCACCCGGCTGTGCGCCAACGGCATGCCGAACGCGATCTCGGTCCTGGCGGTGGCCGGGCGCGGCTCGATGTACGACCCGTCCGCCGTGTTCTACATGTCCAAGCTGGCCACCGGCCCGGAGGCGGCCGGCATGGTGGACCTCGACGCGCCCCCGGGCGCCAACGTCGCCGCCGTGGCCAAGGGCAACGGCTGCTCGCCGCAGGACGTCACCGTGGTCATCCTGGACCGGCCCCGGCACGCCGAGCTGATCTCCGAGGTCCGCGCCAGCGGCGCGCGGATCCACCTGATCACCGACGGCGACGTGGCCGGCGCCATCATGGCCGCGCGTGAGGGCACCGGGATCGACCTGATGCTCGGCATCGGGGGAACCCCCGAGGGCATCATCGCCGCCTGCGCGCTGAAGTGCCTCGGCGGTGTCATCCTCGGCAAGCTCACGCCCAGGGACGACGCCGAGCGCCGCCGCGCACTCGACGCGGGCCACGACCTGAATCGCGTGCTCACCACCGACAACCTGGTCACGTCGGACGACGTGTTCTTCGCGGCCAGCGGCATCACCGACGGCGAACTGGTCGACGGCGTGCGCTACCGGCGCGGCCACGCGACCACTCACTCCCTGGTCATGCGGTCCCGCTCGGGAACGATCCGGAGCATCAAGAGCGAGCACCAGCTGTGGAAGCTGCGCGCGTACGCCGCCGTCAACTTCGACTGAGGTCGGGTAACGCCGCCCCTCAGCCGCGGCTGAACAGGCGGAACCGGCGGCTCTTCGGCGGCGTGCGGACGGCCAGCTCGCCGCCGAGCACCATCGCCTTGACCTCGATCACCGGCGTGCCCGGCCCGGCCGGCGGTGGTGTGCTCCCGCGCCTGCGGCCCAGGACCATGTGCCCGCTGACGATCACGGACACCCCGTCGGGCACGATCAGCCGCAGCCTGCCGCCGAACACGGTCGCGTACACCTGCACCCGGCTGGACTGCAGTATCGCCTGCCTGAAGTCGACCTCGACCTCGCCGAACATCGCGGTCACGGTGAGGTTCTCCGGCACCACCCAGCGGCCGTCCCGGCGGCCCGGCCCGAAGATCCCGGCGACCACCCGGCCCGCATCCAGCCGCACCGGCTGCGCGGACGGCACGGCCAGATCCGCGGTCAGCTCGGCGAGCTCGCCCAGCGTCCGGGCGGTGAAGGCGCGCTGCACCCGTTCGGCATGCTCGTCCATGGTGAGCCGCCCGTCGCTCGTCGCCTCGCCGAGCATAGCCACCACGCGCTCCCGGTCGGCATCGGACGCGCGCAGATCACGAGGCGACGGCCGTGGGCTCATGGTCTGAACCTATCGCGTGCTGGCCAGGGGGGCATGTTGGCAGTCGGCTGTACGCGGCAGGGTTGAACGTGCTACCCATTGGTGCATGACAGACGGAGCGATCGAATCGGCGCTCGGGCGGACGAGCCAGCAGGAGATTCGCCTGGTCCGCTTCCTGTACGCCGACCACGGCGGGATCATCCGCGGGAAGGCCACCGGGACCGCGCGGCTGCGGGAACGCATGACCAGCGGCATCGGGCACACGGTGGCGATGATGGCCATGTCCATGCTGGACCAGTTGCAGCCGGTGGCCGGGATGGGCCCGGTCGGCGAGGTCCGGATCGTGCCCGACCCGGATACGTTCGTGGCGCTCCCCTACGCTCCGGGGGCCGGCGCCATGCTGGCGGACCTGGTCAAGCCGGACGGTTCGCAGTGGGAGGCGTGCCCGCGGACGTTCCTCAAGCAGGCCATCGTCGAGCTGGCCGGCGAGGGCTATGCGATGCAGGCCGCGTTCGAGCCCGAGTTCACCGTCGGGCACCGCGAGAGCTCGCCCGCCGCGCCCACCATCCCGGACCGGCTGGTCCCCATCGACGACAGCCTGTGCTACTCCGCCACCGGCTTCCACCAGGGACATGACCTCGCCATGGAACTCGTCGCGGCCATGGAGGCGCAGGGCCTGCAGGTCGAGCACTACTACCCCGAACTTGGCCACGGCCAGCACGAGCTGTCCATCCGGCACGCGGGCGCGCTGCGCGCGGCCGACAACCACGTGCTGTACCGGGAGACGGTCCGGGGCGTGGCGTTCCGGCACGGCCTGTGGGCCAGCCTGGCGCCCAAGCCCATCCCCGACCAGGCCGGCAACGGCACCCACCTGCACGCCTCGCTCACCGACCTGGGGGCCGACGGCTCGCCAAGCGGGCGCAACGCGTTCGCCGACCCTGCGGACCGGAACGGCCTGTCCCCGGTGGGCTACCACTTCATCGGCGGCGTGCTGGCCCACCTGCCCGCCCTGGTCGCGCTGACCTGCGCCAGCGTGAACAGCTACCGTCGGCTGGCGCCGCAGATGTGGGCCAGCGCGTACACCTGCTACGGGATGGACAACCGCGAAGCGGCGATCAGGATCTGCTCGCCGCTGCGCGGCGATCCGGACAGTTCGGTCAACCTGGAGCTGAAGCCGTCGGACTCGAGCGCCAACCCGTACCTGGCCCTCGGCGCGTTCATCTACGCCGGCCTGGACGGCATCCGCGGCAAGCTCGACCCCGGCGAGGCGGTGAACGTGGACCCGGCCACCCTCACCGACGCCGAACGATCCGCGGGCAACACCCACCGGCTGCCGGCCTCGCTCAACGCGGCGCTGGACGCGCTGGCCGTCGACGAGATGATGATGGACCTGCTCGGACCGCTGCGCAGCACCGCCTACCTGGCGGTGAAGCGCTCAGAAGCCGCCCACTTTGCCCAGTCCACCGATTCCTACTACGAGTGCTTCCACCACTTCGCCAAGATTTGAGCATTCTGCTCGGTGAACTGCGCGGCTTCCCCATTACCACCCGGCTGACCTGCACAGTAACCGTTGCTCAACGTTGGCCAACGACATCGCTGCCACATCGCTGTCGCCCCGGCTGGTGCCTGCGTTCATGGGCTGGTCAGGGCGCCGTGCGGGCGCTGTCCGCCCGGGTTCGCGCGCGCAAGGCCGGCCCGACCGGGCGGGAGCAGGCGGCGTAGACCGCCGCCACGCACGAGCAGCACGAACAGGGCGCGTTCGCCCGGTGCGGGCGGATGGTGAGCGACCGGCCCTGGCCGTGGGCGGTGGCCAGCGTGGCGGCGCTCATCATGCTGGCGATCCCGCTGTTCTCCATCACGCTGGGCCAGCCGGACAACGGGACGAACCCTACGTCGCAAACCAGCCGGCAGGCCTACGACCTGATCTCCCAGGGCTTCGGCGTCGGCGTGAACGGCCCGCTGAGCCGGCCTACGTGCCGATGCTGGTGTTCTGCATCGTGTTCGGGCTGTCCATGGACTATGAGGTGTTCCTGCTGTCCCGGGTGCACGAGGCCTGGCTCGACACCCGCGACGCGCACCGCAGCGTCGCGATCGGGATCGGCGCGACCGCGCGGGTCATCACCACCGCGGCCGCCATCATGATCGTGGTGTTCACCAGCTTCGTGCTCGACCCGGATCCGACGGTCAAGATGCTCGCCACCGGTGATCCGGCAGAGCACCGGGGCGGCGGCCGGGCCGCCCCGGTGCGGCCTGGTGGCTCAGTCGTGCCGCAGGCCGGCCTGCTTCATCAGCGGCAGGATGTACTCGCCGAAGTACTTAGCCGCCGGCGCTCAGGCCGCCTTCGCGGGGGTCGCCGGCGCGGAAGATGGTCTGGGGGGGCTTGGCGATGACGGATAGCGGCGTGGCGATGTCCTCCAGGGACTTGCCTTCGGCGTCGACGGCGAGGAACGCCGCGACGACGCCGCCGAGAATCATCGCGCCTGCGCCGAGGATGTAGCCCCAGTACAGCGAGTTGGGGTCCTTGCCGGTGCCGATCAGGTGGCCGTACAGGTGCGAGCCCAGCGAGCCGAAGCACTGGGCGATGGCGAAGAACACCGCGATGGCCTTGGCCCGGACCTCCAGCGGGAAGATCTCGCTGACGGTCAGGTACCCGGCGCTGGCGCCGGCCGAGGCGAAGAAGAAGATCACCGACCAGCACAGCGTCTGGGTGACCGCGTTCAGCGCGCCCGCCTTGAACAGCTGGGCGGTGATGACCAGCAGGATGCCGGAGACCAGGTAGGTGCCGGAGATCATCTTGCGGCGGCCGATGGTGTCGAACAGCCGCCCGATGGTCAGCGGGCCGAGCAGGTTCCCGACCGCGAAGGCCATGAAGTAATAGGGGGTCTGGGTGGACGGGACGTGGAAGAAGTACAGCAGGACCAGCCCGTAGGTGAAGAAGATCGCGTTGTACAGGAACGACTGGGTGATCATCAGCGTCCCGCCGTAGATCGCCCGGCTCGGGTAGTGCTGGAACAGGGAACGCAGCAGGGCCAGGTAGCCGATGTTCTCGGTCGGGCGGATCTCCAGTTCCTTGCTCTGGTCCACCGGCGGGAGCTCGCCCTTGGTCGCGGAGACGTCCTGCTCGATCTCGGCGATGGAGGCCTCGGCTTGTGTTTCCTTGCCGTGCATGATCTGCCAGCGGGGGCTTTCCGGCAGGTGCCGCCGGACGAAGATGATGACCAGCGCGAGCACCGGGCCGATCAGGTACGCGACCCGCCAGCCGATTCCGGTCGAGATGTGGTTCAGCACGACCAGGGTGACGATGGTGCCCAGGAACGCCCCGGCCCAGTAGGTGCCGTTGACGGCCAGGTCCACCCGGCCCCGGAACTTGGCCGGGATCATCTCATCGATCGCGGAGTTGATCGCGGCGTACTCCCCGCCGATGCCCATCCCGGCGAGCACCCGGGTACCGTACAAGAACAGGAACCAGTACCCGCCCGCCGGGGTCAGCGCGGTCAGCCCGGAGCCGATCAGGTACACCCCGAGGGTGATTATGAACAGGTTCTTGCGGCCGAGCTTGTCCGAGAGCTGCCCGAAGAACAGCGCACCGATGACCTCGCCGATCAGGTACCAGGTCGCGATGTCGGCGACCGACGACGCGGACATGTTCAGGGCGGCCTTCTGCGTCAGGTCCGGCCCCACGTTGGCGGCGATCGTGATCTCCAGGCCGTCGAGGACCCACGCCACCCCCAGCGCGATCACCAGCCTGGTGTGGAATTTCGACCAGGGCAGCCGGTCGATCCGCGCTGGGATGAGACTTCGGATGCCGGGGCTGCTCATCGTTTCGGGCGTTGTCGCCATCGCGCCTTCCTCCTTGCGCTGACTACGGGCCCCGAGGGCCCGTAGTCTGCGGGAGTACCCCAGGAGGGAATAAAAAACGTGACAGGCGAAAAACCTGCCAGACCGGACCAGCCGGCGCGGTCGCGCGCGGCGTGCTGTCGCGGCTGGCCGGGGCAGGCGGGGAGGGCCGCGTTCCCGGCACGCGAGAACGCGGAGGCGGAAGAAGGGTACGGCGGCGGCGCCGCAGCTCAGCCGGACGCGGACGGGGGCACCGCGTGCTTAGCGTACATCGCGCGGACGGGGGCACCGCGCGGCGCGGCGCCGCCGCATAGCGTCACGATACAAGCTTGTTCATACATGTACAAGTCGCGATCAGTCACGCAGAGGGCTTGTTACTGCCGAATTTGTCACAGTTTTCCGGGTTGATCTGCGGAATCAGTGGGCGCAACCGAGGCCGACGGGGCGTGAGGGGCCTGCGCCGCCGATGCCTGGCCCGCGCCTAAGCTGAAACCGAGGCCCAAGGCGGGCCATCCCCCGCGAGCCAAAGGGGCGCCGGCGCCGCCTGGACTGAGCAGCGACGAGCGAGGAACGAGCGAGGAGCGACGAGGGAAGGCGGCGCCTCGAAAGGCGCCCCGGAGGCGAGTGGGAGAGCACAGTGCCTGAGTTCAGCTACACGGACCTGCTGCCACTGGGGCAGGACGGCACCAGCTACCGGCGGCTGACCAGTGACGGGGTGGCGAGAAGCAGCTCGTTCGGCCGGAATTTCCTGGTGATCGAGCCGCGGCTGCTCACCGACCTGACCGCCGCGGCCATGCACGACATCGCCCACCTGCTCCGGCCCGCCCACCTCAGCCAGCTACGGTCCATCCTGGACGACCCTGCAGGCTCGCCGAACGACCGGTACGTGGCCCGCGACCTGCTCAAGAACGCGTGCATCGCGGCCGGCGGCGTGCTGCCCATGTGCCAGGACACCGGCACCGCGATCGTGATGGGCAAACGCGGCCAGCACGTGCTCACCGACGGGCGGGACGAGGAGCACATCTCCCGCGGCGTCTACGACGCGTACACCACGCTGAATCTGCGGTACTCCCAGCTCGCGCCGCTGACCATGTGGGAGGAGCGGAACACCGGCAGCAACCTGCCCGCCCAGGTCGAGATCTACGCCACCGGCGGGGAGGAGTACCAGTTCCTGTTCATGGCCAAGGGCGGCGGCTCGGCCAACAAGTCGTTCCTGTACCAGGAGACCAAGGCCGTGCTGAACCCGGCGCGGATGCAATCCTTCCTGGAGGAGAAGATCCGCTCGCTAGGCACCGCCGCGTGCCCGCCGTACCACCTGGCCATCGTGGTCGGCGGGACTTCGGCCGAGTTCGCGCTGAAGACGGCCAAGTACGCGTCGGCGAAGTACCTGGACACGCTGCCGCCGTCCGGGTCGGCCGCAGCGCACGGGTTCCGCGACCGCGAACTCGAGGAGCAGGTGCTCGGGATCACCCGGCGGACCGGGATCGGAGCGCAGTTCGGCGGCAAGTATTTCTGTCACGACGTGCGGGTGGTCCGGCTGCCGCGGCACGGCGCCTCGTGCCCGGTGGCCATCGCCGTGTCGTGCTCGGCCGACCGGCAGGCGCTGGGCAAGATCACCGCGGACGGGGTGTTCCTCGAACAGCTCGAGACCGACCCGGCGCAGTACCTGCCGGACCCTTCGGACCTGGAGGACGAGGGTGAGGTGGTGGCGATCGACCTGACCCGGCCGATGGAGTCGATCCGGGCGGAACTGACGAAATACCCGGTGCGGACCCGGGTGGCGCTGACCGGGCCGCTGGTGGTGGCGCGGGACATCGCCCACGCCAAGGTCGCCGAACGGCTCGACCGCGGCGAGCCGATGCCCGCGTACCTGCGCGATCATCCTGTCTACTACGCCGGCCCGGCCAAGACGCCCGCCGGGTACGCGTCCGGCTCTTTCGGGCCGACCACGGCGGGCCGGATGGACTCCTACGTGGACCGGTTCCAGGCGGCGGGCGGATCCCTGGTCATGCTGGCCAAGGGGAACCGTTCGGCCGCGGTGACCGCGGCGTGCAAGCAGCACGGCGGGTTCTACCTCGGCTCGATCGGCGGCGCGGCGGCCCGGCTGGCCCAGGACTGCATCACCCGGGTGGAGGTCCTGGAGTATCCCGAGCTGGGCATGGAGGCGGTCTGGAAGATCGAGGTGCGCGACTTCCCCGCGTTCATCGTGGTCGACGACAAGGGGAATGACTTCTTCGCCGACCCGTCCGGGCCGGTGCTGCAGATCGGGGCGCACCCGTGACGACCCGGGCCGAGCATGACTCGATGGGCGAGGTGGAGGTCCCGGCCGACGCGCTGTGGGGGGCGCAGACCCAGCGGGCGGTGGACAACTTTCCCATCTCCGGAGAGCCGATCGGGCGGGACCTGATCGGCGCGCTGGGCAGCATCAAGGGCGTCGCCGCCCGGATCAACGGCGAGCTCGGCGTGATCGACGCCGACATGGCCGCGGCCATCCACGACGCGGCGGCCGAGGTGGCCCGGGGCTCGCACGATGACCAGTTCCCGCTGGACGTGTTCCAGACCGGCTCCGGCACGTCGAGCAACATGAACGCCAACGAGGTCATCGCTTCTCTGGCCTCGCGGGCGCTGGGCCGGAAGGTGCACCCGAACGACCATGTCAACGCGTCCCAGTCGTCCAACGACGTGTTCCCGTCCGCGATCGGCCTGGCCGCGGTACGGCTGTTCGTGCTGGAGCTGATCCCGGCGCTTGAGCACCTCGCCTCGGTGCTCTCGGCCAAGGCCGAGGAGTTCGCCGAGGTGGTCAAGGTCGGGCGGACGCACCTGATGGACGCGGTGCCGGTGACCCTCGGACAGGAGTTGGGCGGGTACGCGGCGGCGGTCCGCAATGATGCCGAACGGGTGGCGGCCTGCCTCCCCCGCCTCGGCGAGCTGCCGCTGGGCGGGACGGCGGTGGGGACGGGTCTGAATGCGCCGCCGGAATTCGCCGCCCGGGTGATGTCGCGGCTGGCCGCCTCGATGAAGCTGCCGCTGACCGAGGCGCGGAACCACTTCGAGGCCCAGGGCAGCCGGGACGCGCTGGTCGAGGCCAGCGGGGTGCTCCGGGTGGTTGCGGTGAGCCTGTACAAGATCTGCAACGACCTGCGCTGGATGGGATCAGGGCCGCGGGCCGGCCTGGGCGAGATCTCCATCCCCGACCTGCAGCCGGGGTCCTCGATCATGCCCGGCAAGGTGAACCCGGTCATCTGCGAGGCAACCGCCCAGGTGTGCACGCAGGTGATCGGGAACGACGCGGCGGTGGCGTTCGGCGGGGCGGCGGGCAACTTCGAGCTGAACGTGATGATGCCGGTGATCGCGCGCAACCTGCTCGCATCGGGTCGCCTGCTGGCGGCCGTGGTGCCGCTGCTGGCCGACCGCTGCGTGTCCGGGATCACCGCGCACGCGGATCACATGCGGCGGCTGGCCGAGTCGTCCCCGGTGATCGTCACCGCGCTGAACTCCTACCTCGGCTACGAGGCGGCCGCCCAGGTGGCGCACGAGGCGCTAGACAGCGGAGAGCCCATCCGTTCGGTGGTAATCGCGCGCGGGTACGTAGACCGCGGCGAGATCACCCTGGACCAGCTGGACGCGGCCCTGGACGTGCGGAAGATGACGCGCGGCCCGGAGCCGAGCGGGGAACAATCCGGCCACGCTTGATCAATGCTTAGCCGGCCCCCAGCGACCTGTGAGCCAACACCGTGTATGGTCCGGCTATGCACCCATCGGCGGACACCGGGCGGGTAATCGCCGGGCGTTACCGCCTGCGGGCCCCCATCGGCCGCGGTGCCATGGGGGTCGTATGGCGTGCCCGGGACCAGCTTCTCGACCGCGACGTCGCCATCAAGGAAGTCCAGATCGCGGACACCCTCACCGAGGAGGAGCGGGCCACCGCCTTCGAGCGGACGCTGCGTGAGGCCAAGACCGCCGCCCGGCTCAACCATCCCGCGGTGGTCACCGTCTACGACGTGGCCGAGGACGGCGGCCGGCCGTGGATCGTGATGCAGCTGGTCCACGCGCAGTCGCTGGACCAACTACTCGCGACCTCGGGTCCGCTGTCGCCGCGGCGCGCCGCGGATATGGCCCGGCAGCTGCTGTCCGCGCTGAGCATGGCGCACGCCGCCGGGGTGATGCACCGGGACGTCAAGCCGAGCAACGTGCTGCTTGACCGGGACGGCCGGGCCGTGCTGACCGACTTCGGCATCGCCACCTTCGCCGACGACCCCAAGCTCACCCAGACCGGCATGGTGATGGGCTCGCCGGGGTTCACCGCGCCCGAGCGGATCCGCGGCGAGGACGCGTCACCCGCCTCGGACCTGTGGTCACTCGGCGCCACCCTGTACGCCGCGGTCGAGGGCCACGGCCCGTTCGAGCAGCGCGGCGGCGCGATCACCACGATGTCCGCGATCATCAACGAGGACGCGCCCGAGGCGCCCGAGGCGGGGGCGCTGGGCCCGGTGATCGCCGCGCTGCTCCGCCGCGAGCCCGCGGACCGGCCGGCCGCGAGCGAGGCCGCGCGGATGATCGCCTCCGTGCTGCCGCTGCTGCCGGACCAGACGCCGGCCGGGCCGGCCGGCTACCAGGCTACCGGCCTGTCGTCGTCGTCCCGGCCCTCGGCCGAGCAGTCGCTGGAGCCGCCGGGCTCGCTGGCCGCGAGCACGGGTCAGCCGCCGGCCGGTCAGCCGGTGGCCGCGGAGTCCGCCCCGACCAAGCCGCAGCCGGTCCCGGGCGGCCCGCCGCGCTACGGGCAGCCGCAGGGTGGCTGGGGCCAGGGCGCGGGCTACCCGGCCGGAGCAGCTGGCGCGGCCGGCGCGGCCGGTGCTTCGGCTGGGTCGGCGGCACGGCCGGAGGGGTCGTCGGCCGATTTCTCGTCCTGGTACAACCAGTCGCCCCGGTCCGGGTCGCCGGCAAGCCAGCGGGGTCAGGGCTGGGCCGGGGCGCCGGGGTCCGGGCCGGCCCAGCCGGGCTGGGGGCAGGCGACCCGGGGGCAGGCGGCCTGGGGGCAGGCGGCCTGGTCGGGCTCGGCGTCGCAGCAGGCCCCCGGCCCGGCGTCGCCGCGGACCCCGGGCTCCTCGCCCTGGCCCAGCGGCGAAAACGCACCGGGACGGCGGCAACGGTCCGGCCTGCGGTGGAAGGTGGCCGTCGTGGCGCTGGCGATCATCGGCGCCGCAGCGGGCGCCGCCACCGTCGTGCTGCTCCAGCAGAACCATTCCGGCTCGCCGCAGGGCCAGCCAACGACGTCCGGGGGCCCGCTCCCGCCCGCCAGCCTGCAGATCGTCAACGCGGTCGACATGCCGAACACGGGCGCGCTGCCCAGCAGATTCACCACGATCTCGCAGCCGGCCTCGGCCAACGAGACCGCGGGCTTCAGCATCGCCGCGCCCGCCGACTGGAGGAAGTCGACCAGCGGCTACCAGACGTACCTGAGGAATCCGGCGCTCCCGGACACGAACATCCTCATCGACCTCACGCCACATACCTACTCGGACATGGTGCGGGAAGCGGAATACGTCGAGACGCAATCGATCCCGCACTTCCCCGGCTACCGGCGGGTGGACCTGAAGGCGTGGACCATCCGTGGCACGCCGGGATCGTTCTGGAAGTTCACCTGGACGAACCAGGGTGTCTCGCAGGAGGCCCTCGACCTGCTCTTCGTGGTGCAGACGCCCGCGGGCCCGCAGTCGTACGCGCTGTACATGACCGCGCCGGCGGCCAAGTTCGCTCAGATGCGGCCGATCTTCGACGAAGAAGTGGAGGCCTTCAAGCCCCTGACGGGCTGAGCAGGCCGTCGCGGGGCCTGCCTGACGGAAATACCGGCGGTGACCCGAATGGGCGCCAGCGAGATCACCATAACCGCGACGCCGCCCCGGTAGCCGGCCAGAATTGTCGCATTTACCTGAGCGTTCATCGCTCAGCGAACAACCTATGAGAAACTAACACTGGAGCAGAAACTTCTCATTGCGGGCGACAACAGGCAGCGTGGGCGCGCCAATCAGGTAACCGAGCGCATCGCCACCGTGTTAATCCGCCGCGATGGCCGAGGCTACCGTTCCGGCAACCGGAGCCGCCATCGCCATTAACTGACATCGGGTAATAATATCGTGACAAAATGCCGGGAATTGCCGTTGCGGCGCAGGCCGACGGGTAATCGCGTCCGGGCCGCCGCAATCAGTAGTAGCCGTTGGCTTCCTCGAAAGCCCAGGCGCGGCAGGGATCTCCGTAGGTGGCCTTGATGTAGCCGAGCCCCCACCTGATCTGGGTGCCGGGATCGGTCTGCCAGTCCGCCCCGGCGGTCGCCATCTTGCTGCCTGGCAGGGACTGCGGGATGCCGTAGGCGCCGCTCGGGTTCTCCGCGTCGTACCGCCAGCCGCTCTCCCGGTTCCAGATATCCACCAGGCAGCCGAAGAAGGTCTGCGGGCTGAAGCCGAAGCTGGCCATCATGTTGTAGGCGATGGACTGGGCGGTGCCCGGGTCGGGCGGCGCGGATGTCACATAGATGACCCCGCCGCCGGTGCCGCCGCTGCCGCCGGTGCCGCCGCCGCTGCCGCCGGCCGCAGCGGCCGTGCCGGGCGCCGGGTTGGCCGCGGCGACCACGGCGGGCGAGGCCAGCTTCGGCTTGGCCACCACGGTCAGCGTGCGCGCCGCGGTGGTCATCGCGAGCAGCTCCGCGTGCTCGGTCTGGAGCGCGGCCATGGTGTGGCTGCCCGGCACCATCTCAATGGCCTGAACGGCGCTGAAAGCGCTCGTTCCCGGCGCGAAAGCCTTGCCGCCGACCGCTACTCCGATGACCGTCACCAAGGCGAAAACGGCAGCCGGGAAGACAACGCCGAAACGCCGGATCAGGCCCCGCTTACGCCGACTGCTGCGAGTCCCGATCCGGTGTCGCGACAAGGCAATCCTTTCGTCTGGCCATGCCCGCGAGATGTCAGCCACCGTCCCGGCGAAATCCCGGCTTTCCGGCCGCGGGCCTAAGCAGTAATCAGGCCGCGCGACGCCGACCCGCTGCACCTGACCTGGTGCGGCCGGGTGGCCCGCCTCGCACAAGTACCGCTGGCGGATAACAATGCCAGAAAGCTCCCCCATACGCCCGGCACTTCGGCAAGAAAACCGGCGGCGGGGTCACCGGAACGGCCATGGCCGTGATCACACGACAATTCCACTGTTCGTGACCAATATCCAGCAGGCAGTCATCGCTGCGGGAGCGCGGCGGGGCGGGCTGGGCGGGGGTTACCAGTCGAAGGCCTCGGCCAGGTTCTTGTACTCGAACAGTTCGGTCTTGTCGAACCACAGGTTGACCTCGTACTGGGCTTCCTCCCGGTTGCCCGAAGCGTGCACGAGGTTGGCGACTGCCTTGCCGGTCGTGGTGGCGACGGCCTTGGACTGGTGCGCGAAGTCACCGCGAATGGACCCGGGCTGGGCCTCGTTCGGGTAGGTGGTGCCGACGATCTTGCGGACGGTCGAGACCGCGTCCTCGCCCTCGAGCACGAACGCGATGACCGGTCCGCGCTGCATGAACGCCGCGGTCGCGGTGTAGACGGCGGACCCCAGCCGCTCCTCCAGATCGAAATAGTGCTTGCGGGCGAAGTCGGCGTCGATCTCGCGCATCTTCACGCCGATGATCTTCAGCGACGCGTCTTCGAACCGCTGGATGATACGTCCGGCCAGGCCGCGTACGACGGCATCCGGCTTCAGCACGACAAGCGTGCGCTCCCGCAACTGAGAGTCGGCCACGGTGATCCTTTCCCCATTCTTGAATGGTCACAGGGTAGCGGCCCGCGCATACGGCATGCATACGGGCCAGGCCCGGTAACGTCACACCCAGCTTCCGGGAGACCAAAATTGAGCCCAGGCCACAGGAGCACCGGGCCACGATTGGCACGCCCTCGGTCACGGCAGTGAGCTGGGTCACGAAGATGAGCGACATGGGGAGGGTACGGGGCGTGGCGGTGCCTGTGCGGCCCGTTCCCGCCTGACGGCGGGTCAGGCGCGCCGCGGCGGATGGCATCTGCGGTGCCCGCGTCTGCCTTGGCCGATTCGGGGAACGTTACCGGCTAGGGATTGCTGGCGCCGGGTAGCGGCGCGGCGGGTCCGGACCTATCGACATGGGGAGGAACGATGACAACGGCGGGACCAGCGGCTCAGGCCAGCACGACGGTGAATGCGCAGGACGTGCGGGTTTTCTCGCTCGGTCCGCATGCGGGCCAGGTAGAGGCGCGCGCTGTGGTGCCGGGACTGGGGAATGTGACGGCGACCTCCGTCACTATTCCGCCCAGCGCGAGCCAGCAGAACCTGGTGGTCGTCAAGGGCCTGAGCCTGACAACGGACACGCCGACTGTGGTGCTGGTCCAGCCGCGCCAGGCCGTGAACCAGAACATGGGCTGGTCGGACGAGTACGCGGTCCAGGTCATCACCACATCGAAGACCGAGATTCAGGTCCTGGTCCGGCGGCTGGACCTCAATTCCGGATGGGGGCAGAGCCTGCGCCTGGACTTCTTCATCGTTGACTAGGTGCCGCCTGGTCTGCTGTGAGCTGGGCTGCAGATTACGCTGCGGTACCGCGGCGGAACGCATGCCCCGGCTGGCTCTGCCGGGAACCGGGTGCCAGCACGGATTCAGCAGGCGGCGGGCGGGACCGCCGCCTGCGGGTCTGTCCGGTGGCCAGCGGCCGCGGCCGTTTCGGTGGTCAGTAGCTCCGCGCGCTTCGTACATCGAGGTTGCGGAACTGCGGCTCGCTACTGGAGATCGACTGCAGCTCCCTGAGGAACGCCGCCGTGGCCGGGTGGCCGGAGTTGGCCATCGCTTCGGTGTAGCTGGGGAATTCCACTATCGCAACGTGCCGCCGGGGGTGGTCCCGGTCCGCGCCCATGACGGAGCTCCGGGCGGTCCGCTGGGCGCCGATGGCGGCGGCCCACCGGTCGACGATCGCGTCCCATTCGGCGATGCGGTCGGTGTCGAACTCGATGAGCTGGACGAATGCCCCCGGCCGCGGAACAGTCGGCTCGTCGCCCAGCAGGCCGCGCAGCTGCTCGCGAAGCTCCGGGGTATCGGCATGCCCGTGCACGGCGACCGCGTGCCGCGCGGCGGCGGTGACCAGCTCGTCGGGCTCGCCGCTGATCGCCAGCGTGCAGCCCACGTCGTTGGGGAACGCGCGGCAGTCGATGATCTTCCTGGTCATGGGAATCTCCTTCCGTTGAGTGATGGCTTTCGATGGTTTTCTTGCGTCGTGGGCGGTCAGGGACGAGCCTCGAAGACGACGTTGAACGGCGTTTCGGTCGCCCGGCGGAAGCGGGTGAAGCCGGCCAGCTCGGCCACCTGGCTGATGGCCAGCTCGCCGGCCTGGGCGCCCAGGGCGTACCCGCCGGGCTGTGACCGGGCGTTCGGCACGCACAGGAACGTGGAGAACGAGTAGTAGACCCGGCCCACCGGGTTGAGGTTGCCGGCCAGCGTGTCGCCCGCCAGCGGCTCGACGATCAGCCAGGTGCCGTCGGCGTCGAGCGCCTGCCGGATGTGCCGGGCCGCGCCGACCGGGTCGCCCATGTCGTGCAGGCAGTCGAAGGTCGCGATGAGGTCGTAGCCGGTTCCGGAGAACGTCTGTGCGGAGGCGACCTCGAACCGGGCGCGGTCGGCGACCCCGGCGTCGGCCGCCCGCTTCCGGGCGATGTCGACCGACGCCTGGTGGTAGTCCGAGCCCTGGATTCCCGATTTCGGGTAGGCCTGGGCGAGCAGCACTGTGGACGCCCCGCAGCCGCAGCCGACGTCGGCCACCCGGCCGCCGGCGGCCAGCTTCTCCGCCACGCCGTCTAGCGCCGGGATCCAGCTGGAGGCAAGGTTGGCGACGTAGCCCGGGCGGAAGAACATCTCGCAGCCGGCGAACACGTCCTCGTGATGCTCGTGCCAGCCCATGCCGGCGCCGGTGCGAAACGCGTCGGTGATCTGCGATTCGGCCCGCAGCGCGCCCAGGGCCAGCACGAACGCCCCGGGCAGGTACAGCGGGCCGTCCGGGTCGGTCAGCGCGTAGGCCTGCTCCTCGGTCAGCGAGAACTGCTCTGTGGCGGGGTCGTAGCTGACGTACCCGCCCGCGGCCTGCCCGCGTAGCCACTCCGCGACGTACCGCGAGTCGGTCTCGGTGCGCCGCCCCAGCTGCTCCGCGGTCGCCGGGCCCTCGGCCAGGCCGCGGTACAGGCCCAGCCGGTGCCCGACGACGACGTTCCCGGCTGCAGCCGTGGCGCCCAGGTCGGTAACGAACGTGCCGAGGAGTTCTCCCAGCTTGTCTTGATCGATGGTCATGATGGGCTCCTGTCTTCAGGTGATCCTCCAGCTGCCAGCCTGAGCAGGAGCCGTCCTTTCCTCCGTCAACCCACCGTCAACCGGTAAAGCCGCAGGCCGGAACGAAGGTTTACAATGAGCGCGTGCTGCAGGTGCGGCTGCTGGGAGGGGTGGCCGCGGACCGCGACGGCGAACAGCTCTCATTCCCGCCCCCCATCGGCCGGCTGCTCGCTGTCCTCGCCATGCGCCCGGGCCCGCACGACCGTGAGGCGGTGGCGGCCCTCCTGTGGCCCGCCGCGGCCGGGCCGGCCGCCCGGGCGAACCTGCGCACCGCGGTGTGGGCGCTGCGCAAGGCCATCGGCGACGACGCGCTGATCGCAACCCGGACCACGGTCGGACTGCGCCCCGAGGCGGTCACAACCGACCTGGCCGACGGCCGGCGCCGCGCTGCCGCCGGCGACGTGTCGGCCGCGGCCGCCCTGTGCCACAGCGAGCTGCTGGCCGGGTACGCCGAGGACTGGGCCGAGACGGCGCGGCGAGAATACCGAACGGACCTGGCTGAAGCCCTGGCAGCCAGCTCCGCGGCCGCCGAGCGCGATGGCGACGTCGCCGCGGCGGCGCGGTGGTCGCGGCTACGCTGCCGGCTGGATCCGCTGAACGAAGCGGCACACGCCGATCTCGTTCGGCACCTCGCCACGGCCGGGGACCGGGCCGGCGCCCTGATCGCCGGGCGGGAGGTGACCGACCGGCTGCGTGCGGAACTCGGCGTACGGCCGGGCCCGTTGCTGCGCGCGGCGCTGGCCGAGGCTCGCGGCCCGGGCGGCACCGGGTTCCTGGCCGGCCCGATGGCGGCCCGCCCGCTGTTCGGGCGGGCCGCGGAGCTGCGCACGCTGATGGCGGCCTGGGCGGCGGCGCGCGCCGGGCACGGGCGCGTGGTCCTGCTCACCGGGGAGGCCGGCATCGGCAAGACCCGCCTGGTCACGGAGCTGGCCCGCCGCGCCGACAACGCCGGCGCCCGAATCGCAGTCGGCGCTGGCGTCGACGTCGGCGGCGAGGCGCCGCTGGCCATGTGGCAGGAACTGGTGCCGCAGCTGGCCCGCACCGTGCCGCCGCCGCCAGAGCACGCCGACTGGCCCGCCGAACTGGGTCGGCTGGCCCCGGACATCGCCGCGCGACTCGGCCGGGATAAGCCGCCGCCTCCGGTGTCCTCGCCGGAACTGGAGCGGCTGCGCGTCTTCGACGCGGTGCTGCGGCTGGTGGAGTGGGCCGCGTCCGGCCGGCCGGTGCTGCTGGTGGCCGAGGACGTGCACCGGGGCGACCCGGCCAGCATGCAGCTGTGCGCGCACATCGGCCGGCGGCTGGCCGCCCGGCCGGTGCTGTTCGTGCTGACCCGGCGCGACCGGCCGGAGCGCCCCGCCGCCGACGCGTTGCTCGCCGACCTGGCTGGCCGCGGCGTCGAGATCGCCGAAGTCGAGCTCGGCCCGCTGTCTGAGGCGGAGGTGGCGGCGGTCGCCCGTAGCGTGGCCGAGCTGGCCGACGACGCCGTCGAGCAGGTGGTCCGGACCGCGGATGGTAACCCGCTGCTGGCGGTGGCGAGCGCCCGGGCGCTGGCCGCGGGCCGCAGCGCACCGCCGCAGGACCTGCGGGCCGCGGTCCGCGCCGCGGCCGGAGCACTGCCGCGCCCGGCACGCGACCTCGTCGAGGTGCTCGCCGCCGCGGGCCGGGAACTGTCCGCCGCCGAGCTCGCTGCGCTGCGGGTGCCAGACCGCGACGGCGCCGAGCAAGCCGTCCTGAACACCGGGCTGGTATTCCGCAGCGGGGGCGGGCTGCGGTTCCGCCATGCCCTGCTCGCCGAAGCGGTCCGCGCCGACCTCGGCGAGCAGGGCCGCCGCTACGAGCAGCTCGCGCTGGCGATCGAGACCGCCGCCAGGTCATCCGGCCCGGTCGCCGCCGAGGTAGCCGGCCACCTGCGCCGCGCGGGCCGCGATGACCTGGCCGGACCCCGGTGGCAGCGGGCGGCGCGCCACGCCCGGTCGCTGGGCGCGATGCCGGAGGCGGCCCGGTTCTGGGCCGAGGCCGTGCGCTGCGATCCGGAGGCGGCGGCACTCCGGCTGGAGCTGGCCGAGGCGTACGGCTGGCTGGGCCGGGACGCCGACTTCGAGCGCGAGTGGCAGGCTGCCCTCGAGCTCCTGCCGGAAGAGAAGCAGTCGGTGGCCTGGAACCGGCGGGGCAAGGTGCTGCGCACGGTCGTGTGCAACCCCCGCGCGTCGCTTGCCGCCTACCAGCGGGCCGGGGAGCTGCTGCCCGCGGGCGCACCGCAGCAACTCCGGGTGGAGATCCTGCTCGGCGCCGCCTGGTGCGAATCGGTGGCCGGCGATCCGGTCCGCGGCGCCGCGCTGCTGGGCGAGGCGGCGTTGCTGGTTACCGACCCGGATGACACGACCGTCGCGGAGACGGCCAACGCCCAGCTGATGGCGCTGGTCCGCCTGGGCCGGTTCACCGAGTGTGAGGCGGTGGCCGAACGCGGCGCGGCTGCCGCGCGGCGGGCCGGCCGACTGGATGTTACCTACGGGATCTGGATCCATACCGTGTGTGCGCTCACCGGCGCCGGCAACCTGACCGGGGCGCTGCGGGCGGCGGACGCTGCGGTCGCGGCGACCCGCGGCATGACGGTGATCGAGTTGCCTTGCCTGGCCGCCCGCGCGTTCGTGCTGTCCCGGCTGGGCCGCCACGACGAGGCGCTGTCGGTGGCCAGCCAGCAGCTGGCGAAGGCCGAACCGATGGACTCACCGGCGGCCGCGGTCCTGGCCCGCCACGACGCCGGGCTGATCTCGCTGGCGGCTGGCCGGTGCGCGGAGGCTGCGCAGTTGCTCGCCGACGCGCTGGCCGGGGGCGCGGAGGTGAGCCGCCCGGCCGCACGGCTGGCCCGCGCCGAGGCGCTGGCCCGCTCCGGCCGTCCGGACGAGGCGGCCGCCGAGGTTCGCCGGGCGGCCCTGGAGCCGGTGCGCGACAGCGACCAGCCGTGGGCGCTGGTGCCGCGGATGGCGCGGGTGCAGGGGCTGATCGCGCTGGCCCGTGGCGACCGGGCCGAGGCTCGCCGCCGGATGGGTGAGGCAGCCGCGGGCTGGCGACGTCACCTGAAGCACAACGCCGGCGCCGAATTCGCGGCGAACTTCGTCGACCTGGGCCGGGCGCCGATCGTCGGCCTGGTCGAGCCGGGCTGGGAACTGCGCCGGCTCACCGCCGAACTGGCCCGGCTCGACGAGCTTACGGAGGTGCCCTGATGCCCGGGTTCACGTTGAGCGCCGGCTGCCGGGCGCCCGTCGAAGAGGTGTGGAAGCTGCTGTTCGACCCGGCCCGGTTCCCGGACTGGTGGGCCGGCATCCAGACCGTGCGCAAGGACGCGCCCGGTGAGTTCACGCAGTGGCCGACCGGGTACCCCGACTTCCCGATGCCGCAGAAACTGCGGGTTGACCAGGCGAGCGAGCGGGTCACGATCTCCTGTCAGGTCTCGGACGTCGAGGTCGTCTGGCAGCTCGCCGAGGCGGGCTCGGGCACCTCGATCAACGTGAACGTCAGCCTGCCCGAACGCGAGGCCGACCGGCTCGACGGGCAGCGCCAGGTCATCTCCGAATCGCTGCGCCGCCTCACCGCGCTCGCCGAGGCCGCGTCCTGACTGGCCCAGGCCGGCTTAATGCAGCGGATATCGCACCCCGCGGCGGGTGCGGTGTCCGCTGCCGGGGAACCGGCGCCGGGCAGAGTCTTCGTCCTTGGTGATCCGGTCAACGCCGACGTCAACTTCCGGACAGCAGCTGAAGGAGACGTGGCCGGTCCGGCCCGGGAACGGCGGCGGAGTCTTGTCACCGATCCGCTCGACGATGTCCTTGATATCCGGACGATTGAGGACGTCCTGCGGCAGCGCGAGGCACAGGACTCCCGCCAGCAGCTCAGCCGGCTTCAGCGCGGCCAGCGGCCGGCCGCTGAACTCAGCCGCCCGGAGCAACTCAGCCAGGTACAGCGGGTTACCGCCGCAGGCCGCATACACGGCCGCGCACAGTTCCGCGGCCGCCTCGCCGCCGGCTGCGGCGTGCACCACCGCACTCACCGATACCGCGTCGGCCAGCCCGACCTCGATGAGCCAGTCGGCCACTCCATCGGGGTCATCGGGTGCGCACAGGCTGGCATCCACCGGGTGAGCGTCAACCTGGCTGAAGCCGGCGGCGGTAAGGACCCGCTCCGGTCGAGCTGGGTCGGCGAACGCGAACAAGCCTGGCTCGCGGCCGACCGGCAGCGGCGACAGCGGCCCGACGTGCGCGGCGGCGCCGAGCAGCGCCGCCGCGAGCCACGGGTTGGCGGCAGCATCGCGGAAAACAGTCGCGGCGGAACCGGCCGCCGGGGCGCAGAGCGCTGCGGATGCTGGCGCAACCGGCAACCGGGTTGGCCAGCAGCATCAGCAGGGAGTATGTAGGTAGAGGCCGATCGGAGCATGAATACCCCTATGTCCGTGAATGCTGCGTCCCGGCGACACATCGCACGGACAGCCACGGACAGCGTCCGCACAAAGCTGACCGACCTGCGCGAACCCAATCCAAATGGGCCTGCCAGGGCACAGTGCGGGGCACGGTGCATACGGTGCCCCGCACTATCGGCACTAGGCCCCGGGCCGTGAAGACCAAGCCCTCAGCTGACGGACTGTCCAGCCAGTCCGCGGTTGTGACCGCGATCACAACAGGCCGGGTTCCGGCCGCGGGGAGGGAGGTTGATGACGGCCACGACCTCAATGTCCTTTGACAAGGTAGTCAGATCGGCGGCGTCAGGCGACGGCAGAGTGACAGTTCCCTGTACAGACTGCGGCTATGCCTAGACATCCATCACGAGTCGCAGTGTGCATCCTCCGGGTGGAAGCGGAGCCAGGCAGGTTGATCATTACGATAACGGTCAATCCGAATATCGCTACTGCAACCAGTCAACCGGTCGCCCGCTTCACCGACATCGGGAGCGCAGCTGCTTCTGTTACTGAGTTCCTGGAGTCGTTCACTCAGAACAACTAACTCTGCCATGTATCTTGCGGGCAGTTCGCTGGCTCCGTCATGGTGACATACGGGTGACGTTACGGCCCGTACGGTCGCAGTGAGCAGCTTCTCTGCCTGGGGGGAGAGCCATGGATGTACATGAAGATGAACTTCCAGGCCACTGTCACGCGCATTCCGACGACACGGTCGTACACTTGTTCGCCGGCCCTTACGTCACGGTGGGCGCACAGCGTCAGGAGGTGCCCGAGGGGAGCAAGCAACTGCTAGCGTTCGTGGCGCTGCGCCGAAGGCAGGTTGATCGCCGTCACGCCGCGGGAACCTTGTGGCCGTTCGGCAACGAGGAGCGAGCAGCGGGCAACCTCCGGTCTGCACTATGGCGGCTTCGCCGGGCAGGTATCGACGTCTTGGCCGCAGACAAAGGGTCGCTGGGGCTGTTCGCGCACGTAATCGTGGATCTTCACCTCATGGACCAATGGGCAACTCGGCTGATCCAGGGAACCGCGTCCGGGCGCGACCTCGCCATCTCACCGTCCGTGTTCGATGCCCTGGATCTGCTGCCCGGATGGTATGACGATTGGGCGCTGGTGGAGCGCGAGCGCATAAGGCAGCGTCTGCTGCATGCGCTCGAGGCGCTCAGCACACGCCTGGTCGGCCTGGGCCGCTTTGGTGAAGCCGTCGACGCTGCCCTGCTTGCGGTCGGCGTAGATCCACTCCGGGAGAGTGCGCAGCGGGCACTGATCCAGGCGCACATCGCGGAGAGGAACATGACCGAAGCGCGCCGCAGTTATCTTGTCTATCGTGAGCTCGCCCGGCGGGAACTTGGTATAGAGCCGTCGAGCGAACTGCTCGCTCTTCTTCATTTCCGCCGAGACAAGCTCACGATTCCCGGCCCCAGACGGCAACCGCGCGCGCCAGCCGGCATGAAAGCAGTGAATCGGATGGCAGCCCGCCAAGCGGCATGGACCGCCGCTGGACAAACTTGACACATCCATTCCGGCGGTCGCGGAGCTCGACTGCCAGGTCTGCATAGAGTTGCGACGCCGGCCGGTCGAGACTCCACTCTCTCAGCAGTATGCCTCAGTGCCGAACCAGGCGAACGGATGGCTCAGGTGCAAGCAATACAGCCCCCTCCACCGGGGATGGTTCGATTCCCCGTCGCCGACAAGCGTCGACGAAGGCGCCGTCGCTGTGCGCGAAGTGCTGTATGTCCTCCCGATAGGGGATGTCCAACAGCAGCTGCCGGGGGACGATCTGGGTGTAGCCCCACGGGTAGTGCTCAGGTGGCGCAGCGTCCGCGCGACTGACGAGCGCGGCGAAGTCCCCGACTCCGTCGAGCGCCATCGCAAGCAGGGCATCGGTGTCGGCCCGGCGCAGGTGCCGCCGGCCACCGAAGAGCAGGCGCTGCTGTCCGGTCAGCCCGCGATCTAGCTCGCCCAGTACGAGCCTGACGGCGGTGGACGGGAACAGGCAGTCCGCGTCGGTTAGCCAGACCCATTCGCCGGCACTCACCCGGACAGCGTGATTGATCAGTACCGACTTGTGGGCCGGCGCGTCTACAAACAGCTCACGGATACGTATGTTGGGATAGCTCGTGGCTACCGCCGCGAGGTGCTCCGCGGTCCCATCCGGGCTCGCGGGATTGACCACGATTACCTCGAAGCATCGCTGGCCTGAAGAGTGATGACAGCTCGGTGACGGCAGCGCTGATGCCTCAGTGACGGCTGGAACACGCCCCGTTCGTAGTGTCGAAGCCGCGTCCGCCACCGGGTGCGGCGCGAGATTCGGCCGCACGGGCGAGGAGGGGCCAGATGCCAGTCACGACGTCGTATCCGGGGGTCTATATCGAGGAACTCCCGAGCCTCGTCCACTCGATTACGCAAGCGCCGACGTCAATCGCCGTGTTCGTCGGCTACACCCACCCGTTCCGCACCGAGCAATTCATGACAGCGGTCCAGTTGTTCAGTTTTGCCGACTACCAGGCGAACTTCGGCGGCTTCTTCTCCAGCCCCTGGCAACCCGACTACGTCGGCCATGCCGTGTACCAGTTCTTCCTGAACGGGGGACCGACCTGCTACGTCGTGGGCCTCCAGGCGCAGCAGTACTACAACTACGTCGGGTCGCCGCCGCAGGAACAGCCCGTGGGGGCCGTCGCGGCGGCGAGCGTCACGGTCCTCAGCGGCACCGTGGGCGAGAACATCACCTTTACTGCTCTGCAGCCGGTTGGAGTGGCGGCCCCGAGCCCGCAGACCGGGACCATAGGCATCGCGATGCAGATTGTTTTCTCGAACATCAAGAGCTCGACCACCGTGAGCAACGCCAACGACATCGCCGACATCATCATCTCCTACGGGACGACGGTCGAGACCTATCGCAAGGTCCAGATCACGAACCTGATGACCACGCTGAGCAGCTCGAACCTCGTGACCATAGCGCTGTCGTCACCACCGCCGTCGGCGTACCCGCCGATGGGCACCTATCCGCTCGGCTACGGATCCCTGACACCGCCGTTCATCGCGCCAGCGGCCTGGTATACCGTCATCAGCCCGGCCGATTTCGGACCTGTGTTCGCGGACGCCGCTTCGCTGGACAAGGTGCCTATCTTCAACCTGCTGGCGACGCCCGGGATCACTGATCCGGGTGTCACCTCAGAGGCCGCCGCCTACTGCGAGCGCAAGCGGGTCTTCTTCATTGCGGACACCCCTTCGCCGCAGAAGACAGGCTGGGACGCCAATACCGTCGTTGGCCATCTGACGCAGGCGACGCCATTGACGCCGGCTCCGCCGGTCAGCATCAACGCCGCGGTGTATTACCCGTGGCTGCTGACGGCCGACCCGGTAACGGGAAACCCGATCATGGCACCGCCGAGCGGATTCGTGGCAGGAATCTATGGCCAGGAGGACAGTGCACGCGGGGTATGGAAGTCCCCGGCCGGCATCGAGACCGCCCTCCTCGGCACGACGGGCGTCCCTACGAGCGGGCTGATGACAGATTCGCAACAAGGAATCCTGAACAAGAACGCCATCAATTGCATGAGACAGTTCCCGGGTGTCGGCACCGTCGTGTTCGGCGCAAGGACGACGGCCGGCACGGACGCAAACACCGCGCAGCAGCAGTGGAAGTACGTGGCGGTACGGCGCATGGCGCTGTTCATCGAGCAGACCCTCTACGCCAACCTCACCTGGGCGGTCTTCGAGGGGAACGACATCCCGCTGTGGAATGCCCTCACTCAGGAGGTCACGGCTTTCATGCTCAGCCTATTCCGTCAGGGCGCCTTCGCGGGAAAGACGCCGAGCCAGGCATTCGTCGTGCAGTGCGACTCGACGACAACGACTCCGACCGACGTGGCGAACGGCATCGTCAACATCCTGGTCGGCTTCGCCCCGCTCCTGCCGGCGGAGTTCGTCGTCGTCAAGATCGCGCAGCTCGCCGGACAGGCACAAAGCTGAGGGGTCACGATGGGTACGATTTTCCCTGCGAACCTGAACCGTTACGACCCGTACAAGGCGTACCGATTCCTGGTCTATTTCGGCACGAGCACTACTCCCGTGGCCGCGGTGAGCAAGGTCGGGGCGATCAAGCGCTCGTCCGACGTGATCGAGTACAAGCTGGCCGGCGACGCAGTGACCCTGAAGGGCCTGGGCCGGACCAAATACGAACCGATTACGCTCGAGCGGGGGATAACCCAGGATCCCGACTTCGCCGCGTGGGCCAACTCTGTCCAGGTTCTCGACCACGGCGCCCCCGGCACCTCGCTCGCCAACCTGCGCCGGGAGGTCGCGATCGTCCTCCTGAACGAGCAAGCCCAGCCGGTGCTCCGATACCTGATCCACCGCTGCTGGGTGTCGGAGTACCAGGCCCTCCCGGATCTCGACGCGGGCGGCAACGCTATCGCGATCGAACACATCAAGGTGGAGAACGAGGGCTGGGAGCGGGATCTCACGCTCGCTGAACCGGTGGAGACGTGATCATGCTGCCCGTCAGTGGCGTCGTGCTGAGCGTGCGCGAGCCGGCGGGTGAGGACGAGCTCTTCCTCGTCGAGACCACCCTTGCGCCGCTGCCGGCATTCCTCGAGCTGGCGCGGCGGATCGGGCGCACGGCGGCGGGAGACCCACTCGACTGGACCAGCCTATCCGCAACCGACATCGATGCCGCGGCGCTCGTGATCCGGCGGTCGTGGCTCGGCGATGCGATCCGCACCGATACCACCTGCCCGGACCCGGACTGCGGGGAACGGATCGATGTGAGCTTCGGGATCGAGGACTATATCGAGCATCATCGGCCGCGGCGACCACGCGGCGTTACCAAGGGGCCCGGCGAGGGCTGGTTCACGCTGACCGGAGCGGCCGTCCGCTTCACCGTCCCGACGGTCGCCGATCTACTCGAGGCGACATCGGCCGACGGGTCGGCCGAGTGGCTCTCCGCCCATTGTGTCGACGCCGCCGAGATATCGTCGGCGCTCGCCCGGCGCCTGGACCGCGCGCTCGCTGCCCTCGCGCCGAGCCTCGACGATCTCCTCGGCGGGAGCTGTCCCGCGTGCGGGCACGAGGTGACCATGCGTTTCGACCCGCTCGGGTACACGCTGACCGAGCTGCGGACCGCTTTCTCGGGCATCTACCTGGAGACCCACGCGCTCGCCGCGGCGTACGGGTGGCTCGAACAAGAGATCCTCGCGCTTCCTCGCAGCCGTCGCCGACGTTACGCGTCGATCATCGCCGACGAGCGAGCCCTGCTATGAGGGCCCGGATCCCCTACCTGGCCCGGCTAGCCCGGCACGACGCCGGGCCGCCGGCATTGCGTCCGCCACGGCAACTGTTCGCGGGCGAGGCGTTCACGCACGTGCGCTCGGCGCGCTCCGACGGCCCTCCCCGGCGGCCCGCCGAGGATACCGCCGCACGGGTTGCCGCCAGCGCCCTTCAGCCCGCGGACGCCGCCGGTGAACCGCCGGCGTCACGGGGGATCATGGCCCTACTCGGCGCTGACACGAGCGGAGATCGGGCTGGCGGCGCTCTTCCGGGCGTAACCGGCTCAGTCGCCGGAGCCGCCTCGGCCATCGGCCGCGCCCCCCGCGGAGATGCTGCCGCGGCCGACGTGGGCGGCCCGGCGGCATCCGCAGGCCCGGTGACCGGGGCAGCGAAGATCCCGCCGCTGCTCGCTCCGCCCGCCGGGGCCCCCCCGATCGCGGGCACGGGCCGCGTGGCGGCGCTCGCCGGGCAGGATCTGGCCGCACAGGAAGCGCCGCAGCCGCCGCTGGCCGGCCCCCCGCCGCTGGCCGGGCCGTACCGGCCGTTCGCTCCGCCCGTCGGGATTCCCCGGATGGCGGACCTGGCTGGCACGGCGGTGCCCGCGCCCCCAGGACTGGCTGACCAGGCGGCCGACGCGCATCAGCCGCCAGATCCGCGCCCCGGGTTCCCCACGGTCGCGGGCACTTCCCCGGCGAGACCACTGGCAGGCCCCGCGGCACACCCGGCGGGGCCAGTACACCCGCGCACATCCGCGGCGCCGGCGGACACCGCGCTGCCGAGGCCGCCGGTATCCCCGGAACCCATCTCTCAGTGGGGGGCGCCAGTCGAGCTTCCCCGGCCGGCCGATCCGCCCGCCGACTTGCGACCGGGCCCGCCCGGGAACGAGACGGGCGTCCGGCCGGCGCGTGAGGCCGTGGACGCCACCGGCGGCCCCGGGCGATCACGGGGAACCGCGGCGGTCCACGAACTCCTGCCGTCGCCTGGCCCCGCGTCCCGGCCGATCGAGCAGTCCGGCCTCCGGCCGGGCGGGTCACGCCAGCTCGGCGGCGCGGCGCGGCCGCGGGTATCGATCGGCACGATCGAGGTCACCGTGGTCCCGCCGACTCGGCCTGAACCCGCCAACGGCGTCCAGCCTCCGGTCCGGGCGGCACGCGGCCGCTCCGGTGAAGGCCTCAGGCCGCCCAACGCGGGCTCCGAGCCAATACGGGCCGGACTCCGCCGCTGGTACGGGAGCGCACAGGGATGACAACGGCCCAGGCGACGAACCTGATGACCCTCGACCTCTCCGCGGTGACCGATTCCCTGATCGGTCTCATGAAGAGTCAGTGGACGACGGCGCCGATCTGGACCGAGGTCGGTGGCAGCCCGCCGGGGCCCACATTCACGCCAACCTTCACGGGGCTGGCACCCGACGCCGCACGCCAGCAGCCCGGTCCGCAGCTGAGCATGTACCTCTACCACGTCGAGCCGGACAACGCCCGTGAGGCCCTATTCTGGCAGCCGCAGATGGCCGGGGCGGCAGCGGGCGAGCCCACCCGGTTCCTTCCGCTGGCGCTCGATCTCTTCTATCTCCTGTTCGCCTACTCGGAGTCGAGCTACAGCCAGGAGCAGGAGGCGATGAGCGTCGCCGCGCGGGTCTTCCACGCCAACCCGATCGTGCGGAGCCGTCCTGGGACGGCGGTGCCGTGGGAGCTGACCCTCACCATGGAGCACCGCTCGTACGACGAACTGAGCCGCCTGTGGCAGGCGACGACCGCGCCGCTGCGGATGTCGCTGGTTTACCGCGCGGCCGTGGTGTTCATCGACCCAGATCCGGCGCCGGCGCCCGCGCCGGACACCAAGTCGTTCTCCCTGAACGGCTCTCCCCTTCCGCTACCGGTCCCAACGCCAGGCACGGACGGCCACCCGGCCCTTTTCAGCACGTTCCGGGAGAGCTCCTACCTGGGACCGGCCGGCGTCGCGGTCCCGTTCTCGCAGTCCCCGGCGACCGTTGCACCAAGTCAGACCGTATGGCTCATGGGCACGGATCTCGGTGCCAGCGGCGTCTCCAGCCGCGTGTACCTCCTGCCGCCGACGGGGGACGCCGAGGTGGACGTGACGACGTGGGCGGTCGCCGCCGGCTCGAGCGCGGCCAAGTTCGTGCTGACGCTTCCGGCCGCCGTCGGGCCGGCACCGGCCGGCGCCCCTGGCCCGGGTGTCTACCAGCTCCGTGTCGGCAGCGGCGCGCCCGGCTCGCCCGGCGCCACGCGGAGCGGCTCGATCCCGGTCAGCGTCGCCGCGTACGTAAGCCCCGCGGGAGGCCCGGTGCTCGCGGGATCGGCTCCGTTCACGGTCAGCGGGATGGGCTTCGTGCCGGGCATGACCGAAGTGTTGGTGGGCACCTCCAAACTCACGGAGACCGCAGTGGCCCCGCGGCCAGGTCAGGTCAGCATCGCACCATCCGGTACCTCGTTCTCCTTCACGCCCCCGGCGGGCCCGGCGGGGACTGTCCTGCCGGTACGGGTCCGGGTGAACGGAATCGAGTCGGACCCGGCGCTATGGGTGACGCTGTGAACGCGGCTCCGGCGTGGCTGGACAGGCAAACCCTGGTAGGCGCGCCAGCCTTCGGTATGACCGGCGCCCGAGACGGTCCTGGCAGCGCAGGCCAGCCGGGTGAGCTCGGTGGCGGCCCGGGCATGGTGCCCGGCCTCGCGGGCGAGGCGGGCGGGCCGACCGACGACGCGGCCGAGCCGCGGTGGTTCGCCGAGGTCCGCCTGCGGGCCTGCCGCCGAGTGCTCTGGCTGCGGCACCTGTGGTCGGCGCACCATTACCAAGACGAGCGGTTCCTGGCGATCAGCCACAGCGAAGTCGACCGGGCGCTCGCGTCGCGGACCGAGATGGCAGGTGCGGAGCTGGCCTTCTACCGGTCGGACGAGCGTGCCGCCGCGGTGGCCGAGCAGATCGCCGCGCTGGCCCGCCGGCCGGAGGACGCCCGCCTCGAGCATCTCGTGGCGATCCTCGGCCTCTCGCCCGCCGACACCGCGCTCTTCACGCTGACGCTGGCAGCAGCCGCGGACCCGGCTATCGCCCGGACGTTCGGGTATCTGCTCGACGTCACCGAGGCCGCCGATCCAACGCCGTCGCTCGCGGCGACGGTATTCGAGCTACCCGATGCGCCCGCTCCAGGCCCGGACTCCGCGCTCGTGCGATGGCTGCTTGCGGAGCCGGTCGCGACCGGGCGCGACGCCTTCGCATGGTCGACCGGCTGGCGGGCGGACCCCCTGCTGCTTCCGGCGCTCACGGGGCGCTGCCCGGCGAGCGGGTCAGACCACGCAGCCGGACGGGCCATACATGCGGCGGCCGACTGGTCGGGTGGCACGAGCGGCCGCATCGCCGAGCCGCCGGCTGGCCCGGTACTGCATCCCGACGCACTCGAAGACATCGTCGGCTTCGTGCAGGGGCTCGGCGCAGGCGACGAGCCCGGGCTGCCCATCGAGATCGAGCTCGCCGGCGCGCCCGGGTCGGGACGCACCGCACTCGCCGCGCAGGCAGCAGCGTGGCTGGGAGTCAGGCTGGTCGCCGTAGATGCGGCCGCGCTCGCGAACCGCGCGGACCCGCGTGCCGCCGCGACCCGCGAGGCCCGGCGCGCGCGTCTGGACGGCTCAGTACTCGAGTGGGAGCACGCCGAGGCCCTGACGGCGAAGCTGCGGGAAGCTGTTCCGCCGACACCGCTGACGTTCCTGTCGGTGGAACGGCCGGCCGCCCGCACCGGTGACACCACCGCGTATGGCTCGATCCGGCGCTCGATCCGCTGCGGGCCGATCGGCCGCCGCGAGCGGCTTCAGCTGTGGTCGTCTCTCGCGAGCACGCCGGCTCCCGTGGCGGTCGCCGAGTGGCCGCTCCGGCCCGGCGAGATCGCCGTCGCCGCCCGCGTCGCGCGGGCCGGCGACCACGAGGTCGGCGAGGTATGCCGGCGGCTCATGATGGCCGGCACGCCGGAGCTGCTGAGCCCGCTGCCGCTGCCGTTCGGGTGGGCCGATCTCGTGCTCTCCCCCGTCACCGCCGCTCACCTGCGCGAGCTGGAGGCACAGGCCCGCGATCGCGGCCAGGTGCTTGACGACTGGCGTTTTTCCCGGCTCACCCCGCTCGGCCGCGGCACGACTGCCCTGTTCGCGGGCCCGAGCGGCACGGGCAAGACGATGGCCGCACAGGTCCTAGCCCGCTCCCTCGGGCTGGACCTGTACCGAGTCGACCTCGCCGGGGTCGTGAGCAAGTACATCGGGGAGACCGAAAAGCACCTGCGTGAGGTGTTCGAGGCGTGCCAGCGGGCACCGGTGCTGCTCCTGTTTGATGAGGCGGACGCACTGTTCGGCAAGCGGACCCAGGTGAGCGACGCACACGACAGGTACGCGAACATCGAGATCGACTACGTGCTCCAGCAGATGGAGCAGTTCGACGGCCTGGCCATCCTCGCCACCAACCGCAAGGGGGACCTCGACACCGCGTTTGTGCGGCGGGTTCGCTTCATCATCGACTTCGCTCCCCCGAGCGCGAGCGAACGCGAGCGATTGTGGCGGCTTGCCCTCGAGGGCGCGGCCGACGTCGAGGGCAAGCCTCTCGTAGCCGAGCTTGACTGGAAAGGCCTCGCGCATCAGCTGGACCTGACCGGAGCAGACATCAAGTCGGCGGCCCTGGCGGCGGCGTTCCTCGCCCGCAGCGAAGGCGGGCCGATCTCGCAGCGTCACGTGTTCGCGGCCGCCAGACGCGAGCTGGAAAAACGCGGCGTCGTCGTCCGCCCGGGCCAGATAGAGCCGCCCGCATGAGGCGCCCGGCCGGTGATCTCCACGTCGACCGGCTGGCCCTCCGCGTGGCCGGCCTCGACGAGGACGCGGCGCGCGCACTGGCCCGGCTGGTGGCCGAAGGCCTCGCGCCAGGCCTGCTCCGGCCCGCCGGGATCGCCGGCCTCGACTCGCTGCGGGTCGAGGTCCAGGCTGACGCCGAGCGTGACAAGCCGGACCTGCTGGCGCAGAGCATCATCGGCGCGATCGGGCGGGTGCTTGCGCGCGACAGCGTCGCGAGCGGTCCGGACGGGGAGGCGGTTCCATGAGCGGCTTCGTGCTGAAGGGTGCGCTCGTCGAGTTCATGCCGACGTTCCTCCCCATCCCGCTGCCGAACGTGACCGTCTTCCAGTACAACCCCGAGACGATGACCCACGAGTGGACCCAGCCTGAGCCCGTCACCAGCGCGGGGACCGAGATGTGCAACCCGCTTGCGGTGAAGGGCATGCCTGGGGAGACGTTCTCTTTCACGATCGCCATGGACGCGAACGATGAGATCGCGGACGGGAGCGCGCCGACGGCAGCGCTCGCGGAGGCGACCGGGATCTACAGCAGGCTCGCCGCGCTCGAGATGCTGCTCTACCCGACGGGCCCATCGAACACGGGGCTGATCGGCGCGGTGTCGACAGCGATCGCTTCCGCCTTCAGCGGCGCCAGCTCCGGCCCGACCCGGACGATCCCGCAGTCTGTCATGCCCGTCACGCTCTTCATCTGGGGGCCGGGACGGATCGTGCCCGTCCGCGTAACCTCGCTCACGATTACCGAGAAGCTGTACGACGCGGCGCTCAACCCGACCCACGCCGAGGCGCAGCTCACACTCCGGGTGCTCACCCCCGCGGAGCTTGTCGCCGCCAAGGCCGACAACGACGTCCTCGCCAACTTCGCCACGATCGCCTACGCCTATACGCTCACGCTCCGGCAAGCGCTCGCGGTCGCCAACCTCGCGAACGCGGCCGAGTCTGTCATCGGGATGATCCCGCACTGAGAGGGGAACGGCCATGTTCACGCCCGACAGCCGCTACGCCGGCCAGCCCACGTACCCTGTCGCCCGGCCGGACGGCCGCCAGTTCACCGCCGTGGTGCCCCCGATGCCGAATCAGGTTCCGCTCGCCGGCTACCACCAGCAGGCAGGCCAGGGACGCCTCGACCTCATCGCGGTGCAGTACCTGAACTCCCCGACCGGGTTCTGGCGGCTCTGCGACGCGAATAACTCCATGGTCGCCGGCGCGCTCGCCGCCCGCACGCTGATCGGCATCCCGGCGGGCGGTCCGACATGAGCGTCAAAATCCAGCTGTGCGTGGACGGCTCCCCCGTGCCCGAGTCGTTCTACGACGCGATCAGCCAATTGGAGATCGAGGAGAGTTCCGACCAGCCAGGGGCGTTGCTGGTGCGGCTGCCCGCGAACCGAACCTCCGCCGGCGACCTGCAGTTCGTCGGCGACGGCACCTTCGAGCCGATGGCGAACGTCACCCTCACCATCACCCCGGCCGCTCGGGGTTCGCGGGCCCAGTGCATCTTCGACGGGTATGTCTTGTCCTGGCGGCTGCACCTGGACCGGGCGTCGACCTCGTCGACAATCGACATCTGGGCTCAGGACGCCTCGTGGCTCATGAACCTCGACGACCACGTCGTGGAATGGTCCGGGCAGAGCGATGGGCAGGTCGCCAACGCGATCTTCAGCAGCTACGGCTTCACGCCCGCCACGGCAAACACCGATAACGACTCGCCCAGCCACACACCGGACGGGCACACGCTGTTCCAGCGCGCGACGGACCTGCAGTTCCTGCGCGGCCTGGCCCGGCGCGGCGGGAAGCTGTGCCGGGTCGCCTGCACAGACACCCCCGGCGCGCGAACCGGGTACTTCGTGACCCCTGCCGTCGACGGCCAGCCCGCGACGACGATCTCCCTCCTGGACCCGGACAGCTGGACGGTCGAGACGCTCGACTTCGACTGGGACGTCACGCGCCCGACCGAGGCGGACGCGAGCCAGGTCGACCTCACCCAGTCCTCGGACACCGGCACCGACGTGACCACCGACACAAGCGGCCTTGCCCCACTCGACGATCGGGACTACGCCACCTACCTCGGCCAGTCCTCCACGCTCCTCTTGACCGCCGCCGCCGACGTGCAGGAACTCGACCAGCGCACCGCGGCTGTGCTCACCGAGTCCGGGTTCTTCGCACGCTGCAGCGGGGAAGCGGACGCAGACCGGATCGGCACGATCCTGCGCGTCGGGGACGTGGTGACCATCGAGGGCGCTGGCAACCTCCAATCGGGGAACTGGCTGGTATGGAACGTCCGGCACCGCTTCTCGCTCCAGTCGTGGACGATGCGCTTCACTCTGGTCCGTAACGCGATGGGGCCACCAGGGGCGGGCGGCACGCTCACCTCAATATCCGGCACGCTGGCCGGGGCGGCCGGGGCGGTCTCGCTGTGAGCGCGGCTGACGACCGCGCGCTTGAGGACCTGCTCGAGCGGCTGCGCACCCGCTTCTACGGGAAGTACCGCGGCATCGTCACGCAGGTCGACGCGGCCACCATGCGGATCAAGGCGAAGGTGCCGTCCGTGCTGGGCGAGACCGACACGGGCTGGTGCATGGCCTGCGTCCCCTACGCCGGGCCGGCAGTCGGCATCGCATTTCTACCCGAGACCGGCAGCGGGGTGTGGATCGAGTTCGAAGGCGGGGACGTGTCCTACCCGATCTGGGTCGGCGGGTACTGGCGCGAGGGCGAGTTCCCGGCGGACGCGGCGGACCACGTGAAGGTGATCGTCACGGCGGCCCCGCACAAGATTCTGTTCGATGACGACCAGGGCTCGATCACGGTCTCTGACCCCAACGGCAACACCGTCACCCTCGACAGCTCGGGCATCACGCTCGCCAACGGCGAGTCGATCTCGGTCGTGGTCAGCAGCTCGAGCGTGTCGGTCAACGACGGCGCGCTGGAGGTGCAGTGATGACCATTGTCCGGCAGGATCTCGCGTACCCCTTCCGTATCGACCCGGCGTCGCAGCAGACTGCGCAGACCGGCTACCCCGCCCACGTCGACCAGATGGTCCGCCAGCTGCTGCTCACCACCCCGGGCGAGCGCGTCAACCTCCCGCAGTTCGGCTGCGGGCTGAGATCGCTCGTATTCGCGCCGAACGCTGACGCCGTGGTAGCGACCGTGAAGCTGCGAGTCATTCAAGGCCTGAACCAGTGGCTGGCCAGCGTCGTGAACGTGGTCAACGTCGTCACGGCAAGTGGACCCGGC
Organism: uncultured Actinomycetota bacterium; assembly: GCA_963744575.1. Classification (GTDB taxonomy): domain Bacteria; phylum Actinomycetota; class Actinomycetes; order Streptosporangiales; family Streptosporangiaceae; genus Palsa-504. Next base: position 254,172 of record CAVUUF010000001.1, read on the forward strand.
GGAACGGTCACCGAGCCGGGCACGCTCGAGGTGACCGTCACCTACACCCTCGTCGAGACCCAGACGAACCAGGCCGTTACGGTGACGGTCGCATGAGCCCGGATCCTCCCGTCCGCGATAGGCGCCAGCTGCTGCTCAGTCCCGGCGCTGTCCTGAACGGTATCAACTATGTCGACGTCGCAGCCAGCCAGACCCAGCTCTACGTGCACTTCCTGAACACGGTAGCCATCCAGGGCAGCCCGTCGGGCAGCCCCCCCGTCACCATCAGCGGTGGCGAGGTCAGCACGACGATCACGGTCGACGAGGACTCGATCTCCTGGAGCGCGGACAGCGAAGGACGGCCCGTCATGGCGGTCACCGTAGCCGCACCCGGGGATTTCGCGACCTACCGGCTCACCATCTTCAGCGGCAGCCTCGACCCCTTCTTTGCCTCGGTCCCGTTCACCTTCAAGGCGAACTGCCCCGCGACGCTGGACTGCGCGACGCCCCTGCCGGGCTGCCCGCAGGAGGCGGCCGAGCCGATCCCGATCGACTACCTCGCCAAGGACTTCGCCAGCTTCAGGCAGGCACTGTCGGAGTTCTCCGCGCTGCGGTACCCCGGCTGGGTGGAGCGATCGGAGGCCGATCTCGGCGTGGTGCTCATGGAGGTGCTCGCGGCGATGGCCGACGAGCTGAGCTACTACCAGGACCGCGTCTCGGCCGAGGCGACGATCCAGACCGCGACCCAGCGGGTGTCGGCCGTACGCCACGCCAGGCTCGCCGACTATGAACCGGCCCCGGCGACCGTGGCGACGACCGTCCTGCAGCTGGACATATTGAGTCCCTTGTCGGGGCCGCCCGCAACGGGGTGGAAGATCACTACGCCACTGCTCTTCCACGCTCTTGGGCCGGACGGTTCACTGGTCAACTTCGAGATCGAAGACCCGGCCGTGGGCCTGGCGGGCCCCAGCGGTAACACGTCACCCGCTTGGGCGACGGTCGACACACGCTGGAACCGGGGCAGCCTCAAACCCTACTACTGGGACGACAGCCAGCGCTGCCTGGTCGCGGGTTCGAACGCCTTCTGTGTCGTTGGCCAGGGGCTCGGGCTCTACCCTGGCCAGCAGTTGCTGCTTGACTCACCCGCGGCCGACAGCGCCGATCCTGACGTGCGGGAACTCGTCACCATCTCGAGCGCGGAACAGACATCCGATCCGCTGCTCGGCGTCCCGCTAACCCGGGTGCTGCTTGCGGCTCCGACGACCGACGACCATGACCTGTACAACACCGTTATCGCCGGGAACATCGTCCCGGCCGTCCAGGGCCTGCGCCACGGCGAAACCTTCGTGATCCCTGATCCGACGATGCCGCCGCCCGGTCCAGTAGTCGTGCGCGCCGGGGCGAACTGGACGCCGGAGAAACCGCTGCCAGACTACCGCTACTGCCTCGCCTTCGGCCCGCTGGCCTGGCTAGCCACCTCAGGGCTGGACGAAGATACCCCAGTTCCGGCACGCCCCGAGATCGCGCTGACCGTCAACGGCAAGCCCTGGAGGTTCGAGCGCTGGCTGCTCGGCGCATCTGCCGCCAACGAGGTCTTCACGCTCACGCCCGAGCAGTATTCGCCCGTCCTGACCAGCAGCCGCACGACCTGGTTCGACTACGACAGCGACGGCGGCACCACGATCCGCTTCGGCGACGGGACCTTCGGCGTGCCTCCGCCGCAGGGCACGGCGTTCACGGTGCTCTACCGGGTAGGCAACGGCTCGGCCGGCAATGTTCCCGCGGGCACGATCACGAGCATCGCGCCGGGGCAGGCACAAGGACAGAACGTCACGGCCTGCACCAACCCGTTCCCTGCGACCGGCGGCACCGACGCCGAGACCATCGCGCAGGTGCGCAACCGCGCTCCCCGGCAGTTCCGCGCGGAGGCGCTTCGTGTGGTGCAGGCCGCGGACTACGTGGCAGCGGCCCAGTCCCTGCCGTGGGTGCAGCAGGCCGGAACCAGGTTCCGCTGGACCGGGAGCTGGCTTACCGTCCTCACCACCGCCGATCCGGCTGGCCGCGAGGAGCCAACGACCGACCAGCTCAGGTCGCTCACCGGACTGCTTGACCAGCGGCGGCTGGCCGGCTACGAGAGCTACGTCCTTCCCCCGCGGTACGCGTCGATCGACCTGCAGATCACGATCTGCGGGCAGCCCGACTCCTTCGGGAGCGATGTGGAGACCGCCGTGCTCACGAAGCTGCAGCCGGGACCTCTCCCCGGCGGCGCCGTGGGGTTCTTCGATCATTCGCAGTGGAGATTCGGTCAGGCCCTCGAGTCGAGCGCCCTGCTCGCCGCGATCCAGTCATGCCCCGGCGTCGTCGGCGTGTACCAGATCCAATACCGCGAGCGCGGCGTCCAGCCGGACTGGGTACCGCTGCCGGAGACACTGACGTTCGCCTCCGACGAGATCCTGCGCGTCGACAATGACCCGAGCCGGCCGGAGGCCGGATCGCTGCGGGTGACGGTGGAGGGATCGAAATGACCGGCGCGACGACCACGCCCTGCCCGTGCGCACAGGCCCAGGACCCGCAGATCGTCAGCAACCCGCCTGGCCTCGCGCAGGTTTCCTACCGGGTGGACGACTTCACCGGCTTCCGCAGGGCCTTGCTCCGCAGCCTGCCCGGCGAGCAGTCCATCGGCGCGTGGCGGCCGACGCAAGGCGACCTCGGCCTGCAGGTGTTCGAGTGGTGGGCCTACCTCGCCGACGTGCTCACCTTCTACAACGAGCGGATCGCCAACGAGAGTTATCTGCGTACCGCCCAGAGGCCAGCAAGCCTCGCCAACCTGGTGGCGCTGCTGGGCTACCAGCCGGCTCCGGCGATCGCGACCACCGGGTACGTGGCCGCGATGCGCAAGCCGGGGAGCACCGCCGAGCCGCTTGTCATCCCGGCCGGGATGCGCCTGTCGAGCGTGGCGACTCCGGGAGTGGCGTCGCAGACCTTCGAGGTCGACGCGGCGGCCAGCTTCACCGGGCCGTCGAGCGTGACCGGCACGCTTCCGCCCGACACGACCCTCCAGCTCACGAACGGCGCGCCGAGCGGCGTCCTGCTGGCCGGCCGGGTGAGCGGAGTCAAGGTGGGCGGCCAGCTCGTGCTGGTCGGGCAAGATTTCGCCGGGACGGACGACAACTGGTCAGTGGTCACCGTGACCGCCCTCACGCCGACGCCCGACCCGGGCACCGGTGCCATCAACACGCAGGTCGCATTCTCCTCCAGCGGGTGGGGGCCGACGTCCGTGCCGCCGGCGCCGACGGGTCCCCCGTCTCCCCCTCCGATTCCCATACCCTTTCCCGGCCCGATTCGCCTGCCCTTTCCCGGCCCGATTCGCCTGCCCTTTCCCCGCCCGACTCCCATCCTCTTTCCCAGCCCGATTCTCAGCACCATTCCCGGCCCGATTCGCACTGCCTCTTCCGGCCCGGTTCTCAGCACCTTTTCTCGCCCGGCTGCTGCCCAGCTCTCCCACCCAACAGCCGCCGCCTTTACTCGCCCTGCCGTCCCCATTCGTCTGCCGGTTCCCTTCCCGTTCCCCGTCCCGGCTCCGGTCCCGGCCCCCGCGCCCGCGTCGTCCCCTCCGCGCAGCAGTGACTCGACGCGCTACCGGCTACTGCGCCCGACCGCCGCCGCCGCGCTCTTCAACGCGGCCGCGCTGAACGCACCGGCCGACCAGCAGGCGGTCGTCGCAGCCGCCGGCTCGGCTCCGCTCACGGTGCACCTGTCGGCGGCAGTCCGGGCGATCTCACCCGGCGACATAGTCCTCTTCGACGACTTCGACGACGGCGCCGGGTCGCCGCTGGCCCTCGCCGTGGTGACAGGGACGTCCGATCGGCTGTACACGGCCCCCTATCCCACCCCGGCCGGCGTATCCGCCCCGAACCCGCCGAACATCGTCATCACGCACACCGCGGTCGGTCTTGCGACCGCAGACGACACGGTGTTGCTGGACGTGAGGGATCCAAGCCGGGTCACCGTCCGGTACGGATTCAAGGACGTGGGCACGATCATCGGGGTCCCGGCGACGAGCCTGCCGAGCCTCCCGGCGATCGTCGACGTACCCAAGGCCTACACACCGCCGCCGGGTGGCACGACCGCCCTGCTCCAGGACGCTAACGGCACCGGCATCCTCGTCACCGTCAGCGCTGCGGCATCAGGCCCGGCCACCCCGGCCGCGGCAGGCACCCCGCCGTCGACGATCCAGGTCACCCTCACCGGGGCGGGCACGCCGCCGTCGGCGATCCCGGCCGCGGCGCCGCTGGCGGCGCCGCTCGAATTGCTGCTCGACATGCTGGCGGTGTCGCGAGGCACGACCGTGACCGGCGAGGTGCTCGGCAGCGGGAACGCTGCGCTCGCCAGCCAGTCGTTCACGCTCTCGAAGTCGCCGCTCACCTACCTCGCCAGCGGCAACGACGCGGTGAGCACGCTTGCGGTGTACGTCGACGAGGTTGAGTGGCATGAGGTCCCGAGCTTTTACGGCCAGGCCGCGGACGCCCGGGTGTTCGTGGTGTCGCGATCACCGGACCAGACCGTCACGACCGTGACGTTCGGGGACGGCATCAACGGCGCCCGGCTCACGTCAGGGACCGGCAACGTCACCGCCAGCTACCGCTACGGAGCGGGGGCGGCCAGCCCGCCGGCGGGACGCCTGACGACGATCAGTCAGCCGCAGCCTGGCCTGGTGTCGATCCTCAACCCGGTGGCCGTATCCGGCGGGGCGGACGCGCAGCCGATCGAGGGCGTCCGCGCCAACGCCCCGGCCAGCGTGTTCACCTTCGGCCGGGCGATCTCGGCGATCGACTACCAGGTCGTCGCCTCGCAGGCCCCGGGAGTGAACCGCGCCGCCGCCTCCTGGACCTTCGACAGCACGGCGCAGCGCACTCTGGTGACCGTCTACGTAGGCGACGACCAGGCGGCCGTCGCCGCGGCGAGCGCCGCGCTCGCGGGCGCCGAGGACCCGAACCGCCCGGTCTGGGTGGTCGCCGCGAACCCGATCGAACTCAGCCTGTCCTGCACGCTGGTCGTGGCCGCCGACCGGCAGGTCCCGGCCGTGGTAGCCGCGGCCACCGCGGCGATCTCCGACCCGGCTGGGGGCCTGTTCAGCCCCGGCCGCATGCGCATCGGGCAACGGCTGTACCGCAGCGCCGTCGCCGCCGCGCTCACGGTGCCCGGCGTCGTCGCCGTCCATAACCTGACAGTCACCTGGCCGGTCGGCGGCCAGCCTGACGTCGTGCTACTCCTCGAGGACGCCTTCGACCCAGGCGAAGGATCGTTCCTCGAGCTTGCGCCGGGCAACGTCACGATCGTGGGAGTGAACGCTGGTGCCTGACATCGACGACGGCTACGACAGCTACTACGCGCAGCGGCTGTGGCAGCTGCTGCCGGCCGTCTACCGCTCGGCCGACACCGACAGCTTCGACGCACCCGGACCACTGCGCGAGCTGCTCGACCGGATCGGCGCGCAGGTGGCCGTAGTGCGGCGCAGCATCGACCGGCTGTGGGCGGATCAGTCGATCGAGACCTGCGACGACTGGGCCATCCCGTACATTGGCGACCTCCTGGGTACGAATCTCGTGCACAACCTCGACGCGCGCGCCCAGCGCCTCGACGTGGCCAAGACGATCCACTACCGGCGCCGCAAGGGCACCCTTGAGATCCTCGAGGAACTGGCGCTCGACGTCACGGGCTGGACCGCGCACGTCGTCGAGGGCTTCCGGCGCCTCGCCCGGACCCGCCATGGGCTCGACCCGGCCATCGGGTCAGCCGCGTTCCCGCAAGCGAGCCCGGCCGACGTTGCCAGCCTGCTGCAGGCCGAGGGCCTGACGGGGCTGCTGACCGGCAGCCCGGCCGGCGGACTGGCCGACCTGCGGTCCCGTCATGGCGCCACGCTCGCGAACACGGCCTTCGACGAGAGCTTCCACACGGCGGACTTCCGGGTCGGCCGCGGCGTCGCTGGCCATTTCGGGATCCCCAAGCTGCTCGTGTTCCTGTGGCGGCTGACCAGCTTTCCCGTGGTGCAAGGGACACCCGTTGCGGTGGCCGGGTGCGCCGCCCAGTACGTGTTCGACCCCACCGGGCGCGAGATCCCGCTCTTCCTCCCCCCGCCGACGCCGGCCGATGACTTCTCCGCGTCCTGGAGCCCGGCCCGCGAATGGCAGATCCCCGGACCGCTGACGAGTTCCCTGGAGACGGCGATCACCGACCCCGGCAAGTCCGCGCCGCCGGTCCGGCCACCCTATCCCGACACCGCCGTCCCTGCCCGCTACGGGCTCGGGGGAGGCTGGCAGCTCGCCGCGATATGGCCCGAGCTCGGAAGGTTCGCGGCCACCGCCCCGCCGGGTTCGCCTCCCGAGCCGCTCACGGTCAACTACCAGTACGGGTTCTCGTCGCGGATCGGCGCCGGCCCGTACGACCGGCCTCTGCTGGGCAACCCCCCGGCCGTCGCCGGCACCGAGATCACGGTGACCGGCGGGACCGGGCTGGACACGGCCCTCACCGGGATGGGGACGACGGGCACCGTCACCATCGGCGACCCGCATGCTCTCATACCCGAATCCCTCACCTACACCAAGCTCGCCGCGGTTGGCTCGAGCGCGGAGCCGATCGTCTCGGTGCTGGTACGCGCGGCCCCGGGCATGCGCCCGGTCCTGCGGCCGCCGGCCGGGGCAGCGCCGTGGGTGTTCACCGGGGGCGGCGAAGCCCAGCTCGTCCTCGACGGCCTGACCCTGTCCGGCTGCGACATCGTGCTCCGCGGGTCGTTCAACACGGTCCGGATCACCGCGTGCACGGTCGACCCGGGCACGGCGGCGGAGGGATCGCCGCCGATCGCGACAGCAGTCGATGGCACCCCCCTGACCCCGAGCCGGATCTTCATCGAGTCGGACCCCACCGCCAAGGCCGGCCAGGCGGGGGCGATCCGCCAGTTGCTCGTGGACCACTGCATCCTCGGCCCGATCCGGACGCGTTTCGGCGGCTCGGTCGAGACGCTGACGGTCACCGACAGCATCGTCCAGGGTCTTCCCGCCACGACCGGGCCTTCGTACACCCCGGCGGACGTCTTCGACCCTCCGCTGCTGGTCCGTGGCCTGCTGGCGGACAGCCCGGTCCCGGCCGCGCTCCGCGCGGTGATGCCGTCTTCCGCGCTGGCCGTCCTGCTGGCGTATGCGGCCGGGCCGTCGTCGAGCCAGCGCTCAGGTCTCCCACCGGAGGTACTTCAGGCCCTTAACACGCTCGTCGACGGGCCGTCGCTCTACGACCCTGCCCTGTTCACGATGGCCGACCTGAGCGCCGACGTACTGGAGCTCGCGGCCGGTGCCGCCCTGGCCGGGCCGGCCGCGCGTGCCGCGCTGAACCGCGGCCTCATCGACGAGTCGTTCCCGGTGGCAGTAGGCGTGGCTGGCCTGGCGGTAGCGGACGCGGCCGTGCAGCTCACCCGGGTTACCGTACTCGGGCGCATCGCCGCGCACCGGCTGTTCGCCAGCGACTCCATCCTGCGCGATTTCGCGGCCGTGGACGACATACAGGAGGGCTGCGTGCGCTTCAGCGCCTACGCCCGCGGCAGCGCGATCCCGCGCCGGTACGAGTCGGCGGCGATCCTCCCGGGAGCGCCGATCTTCACCAGCGACTCGTACGGAGACCCTGGCTACGCACAGCTCCTCGACACCGCGGATGCCGCGATCGCCGGCGCGGCGGGCACGTCGATCTCCACCGGCGCCGAGAACAACTCCGAGATGGGCGCGTTTTCCGCAGACCTGAACCCGGTCAAGGAACAGGGCCTGCTCATCAAGTACGCAGAGTACATGCCGCTTGGGCTTACGCCGGTGATCGTGCATGTCACGTGAGGTTCGTCCTGGTGAGGGCGGGGGAGGGAGACGTCGATGGCCGGCGACCGTGCACGAGTAAGCTACGACCGGAGCCGCAAGTGGCGCGGGCTGGTGGCCCAGCAGGGCCGGGTGACCGTGGAGGCGGACTGGAACGAGGCCGCGAGCATCGATCAGGAGCACGACCGGCAAGTGGCGCTCGACGTGGTGGGGCCCGCCGGGACGCCCGATGGCGGTTACGCGGTGACCCCCGCCCCGCTCACGGGTTCGCCGCCGACGGCAATACCAGGTGACTTCACCGTGGGCCAGGGCACGCTCTACGTCGGCGGTCAGCGGCTCGACCTCGAGGAGCCCGTCACTTACAGCGCGCAGGGCGAGTGGCTCGACCATTCGACCGATCCGCTGTGGGTGGCCCCGGCGGCACCGACCCCGACCGCGACCAGCTATGAGCTCGTTTACCTCCTTGCCTCCGAGCAAGAGGTGTCGGCCGTCGAGGACCCGGCCCTCGCTGACGTCGCCCTCGGCGGGCCGGACACCATGCAGCGCCAGCGCATCCTCCAGCATCTCGTGCGGCAGGCTAGCCCGTCGGGCACCTGCGACGGCTCGTGGAGCGCGTTCCAGAGCTCCCTGGCCGGCCGCGGCTTGCGGTTCGACGCGGCGTCCATGATGGTCAAGTCCACCACGGCACTGCAGGTGTCGTTCTCCGACATCCCGGTCGCGCCGAGCCTGTGCCAGCCGGCGGCGACCGGCGGCTACCTGGGCGCAGAGAACCAGATGATCCGGGTAATGGTCACTGGCGCGGACACCTCCGGCGGGCCGATCATCGTCTGGGGATTCGACGACGCCTCGTTCCTCTACCGGATCACGGCGGCGGCGTACGATCCGGGCTCGGGGACCACCACGCTCACCCTCGCCACCTCGCCCCCGGACAGCTTCCACTTCCCCGTGGCCGGCCAGGCGGTGGAGGTGCTGCGCGACGCGGCCCAGCTCACCGCGACCGACTACATCGCCTCACCGGCCGGGGTCGTCTCGACGCTGACCGCCGACTACGACGGCGCCCAGAAGAAGGTCACGATAGCGGGCCAGCTGCTGGGCGACTACCTTTCCGCTACCCAGACACCCCAGCTGTACCTGCGCGTGTGGCAGGCGATGGCGGCCGCGCCGGCCGGCGTCGCGACCGAGCTGGCCGGCACCGGCGTCGCCGTCACGCTCACCTCGGGTACCGGCATCTTCCGCTCCGGTGACTTCTGGCGCTTCGCGTTGCGGCCGATTCAGCCCGCGCTCGTCTACCCCGCCCGCATTCTCGCAACGCCGCAGCCGCCCGATGGCCCGCGCACGTGGGCCTGCCCGCTCGCCGTGCTGGCCTGGGAGGGCGGAAGCCCGACGGCCTCGAGCTGCATCCGGCCGTTCTCCGGCCTGGTTGAGCTGACGGCGAGTGCGGGCGGATGCTGCACGGTGAACGTCGGACCTTCAGATGTCGACGACGGGGCCACGCTGCCCACGCTCCTGCAGAGCTATGCCGACGCCAGCCCGAGCGTGGGACCGATCACCGTCTGCCTGCAGCCGGGCGTGTACACCCTCCAGGCGCCGCTCGTGCTCGGGCCGGAGCTCGACGGCATCACCCTGCAGGCCTGCAGGAAGGGGGTCGTCTTGCAGGCTCCGAGCCAGCCCGGCAGCCAGTTCGCCGGCGGCCTGATCGTGACGCAGGGCGCGAGCGCGGTCACGATCCGGGGCCTCGAGATGATCGCGCCGCTTGTCGCGGCCCCGCCCGGCTCGTTTTCGACGCTGCCGACCGCGAACCAGGCCCTGATGCATGCCTTCTCCACCGGGCTTCAGCTCGCGATCGGCATCTCCGTGGACGACGCCACCGGCCTCACCATCGAGGACTGCACCTTCGACTTCCCCGATCCGGGCCAGGCGAACGTCTTCGGCGCGGGGATCTTCGCGACGGGGGCGATGGACGGCGCCGAGATCACGCGATGCACCTTCCAGGCCGCCAACCCGCCCGCGACGGTCCCGTTCAATGAACTCGCGGTGACCCAGGTGACGGGCAGCCAGGTTGGGGCTTCGCCGCCCTACCAGCTGACCTTCGGTTTCCTGCAAGTGCCTCGCCCCTCCGGCGCCACCCAGCCATCGGCCCCGCAGCTCTTGCATGATGCGACCATCCAGCGGAGCCTGTTCCAGGGCGTGACGGTACCCGCGCTGGCCATGACCCAGCTCGGCACGCTACGCATCGACAGCAACACCGTCCGCAATTGCTACGGCGGCTTCTGGCTGGTCTCACTGGCCAACGCGGCACAGACCCTCATCTTCGACCAGTTCAACGTCGGCGATCCTCAGCTCTACCAGGAGTTCGCCACCGTGGGGATCGCCACGCTGCGGGATGGGATCTTCGTGATCGCGGACCAGATTGGCCACCTGCTGCTGACGACCTCTGCGGGCGCGGTCTCGACGCCGAGCGGGTCGGCCATGCCCAGCAGCGCACACTTGGCGGTCGCGCGCGCCGCCCTGGCGCGGCTGGGCATCCCGGCGGCGCCGGCCGGCCCGGTGCCGGCCGGGGCGGTCCCGGCGCCGGTGCCGCCCACCCCTGCGGCGGCCTCCGCGGCCTCGGCGTCGGCCGTGGCTGTTCCGGTCGCGGACACCGGCACCAGCGTGTCCCTGCGACTCGACGTGTGCGACTGCCAGGTCGACGCGATCATCGCCGATTCCTATTCCGGCGCCGGCCTCCTCGTCGTGGACCTCGCCGCCGGCGAATCGTCGGCTGTCCTGCACGGCAACCGGATCCGGAGCCGTTTCCCGATGGGTGAGACCGTCCTCGTCAGCGGGCTCAGCGAGGCCGCCGTCACCGGGAACGTCGTGGGGAATGAGATCGCGCCGCAGATATCGTGGCTCACCAGCCACAGCATGGTGCTGAACCCGGCTGCCGGGCAGACGCCGCTCGGCGCGGTACTCAACCCGTCCGCCGCGCCGTTCGGCGCCGCCGTGGCCGTTACGGGCAATGTCTTCATCGACCCTACGCTGCTCCCCGCTCGCCCGGCCACGGTCCCGTCGCCGCTCGGCGACTGGAGATACCTCAACACCGAGATCGACTACGGCCTGGCTCCCCCGCCGGCGGTATCGGGCCTCAGCCTCGGCGGCGGGCCGGCGTCGGGCGGCACGCAGGTAACGGTAGCCGGGAGCGGATTCACCGGGGTCACAGCGGTCACGTTCGGCGCGACCGCCGCGCTCAGCTTCACCCCGGGGACCGATAGCCAGCTCACGGCGACCAGCCCGGCGGGAACCGGCACGGTGGATGTGACGGTCACCACGCCCGCAGGCACCTCGGGCGCCAACCCCGCCGACCGGTTCACTTACCTGCAGGTGACCGGCGTCAGCCCGGCCACTGGACTGGCCGCCGGCGGGTACACCGTGGCGGTGAGCGGCAGCGGCTTCATCAGCGGCGCCACCACGGTCCACTTCGGGCCCACCAACCTCGCCACCAACCTCGGTACCGGGGTGATCGTCTCGCCGGACGGCACCCAGCTCACCGTGACCGTCCCGGCCGGCAGCGGGACGGTGGACGTGACGGTCACCACGCGGTTCGGCACCTCGCCGACGACTCCCGCCGACCAGTTCACCTACAAGGCCGCCAAGGAGGGCAAGGACAAGGAGAAAGACCGCAAGGAAGGCAAGGAGATAGTCAAGGATGGCAAGGAAGGCAAGGAGATAGTTAAGGAAGTGGAGAAGAGGCCCTTCCTGGAAAAGACCCATGAGATCGCGCAGGCCGCCCTGCAGGGCATCAGCCCGGCGGAGACCGGGAATCCGGAGAGCGGTTCCGCCACCGGACGAGCCTTCATCGCCCCGGAGGAGCGGCCCATCGTGGGAAGTGACGCGCTGCAGGGCAGCGGAGAGGGGAATCCGTAGCCGTGCTCGTTGTCTTGGCCACCCGTCACGACCAGGCCTGCGGCAGGCTGGTCGCTGACTGGGCCGGGCAGGCCAGCCTTCTCACCTGCCAGGATCTCTCGGCCAGGGGCTGGCGGTATGGCCCGGGCGGTGGGGTGGGCGCGTCGGTTCTCGGTGGTAGGGTGGCCCGGACCCGTGACATCGAGGGCGTGCTCACCAGGTTGCCGTACGTGGATGAGAGCCAGCTCGCGAACATCATTCCCGGCGACCGTGGCTATGTCGCCGCGGAGATGACCGCCTTCCTGGCCGCCTGGCTCTCGAGTCTGCGGTGCCCGGTGCTCAACCGCCCCACCGCGGCGTACCTGATGGGCCCGTACTGGCGCCGGGAGAAATGGGTGCTCACCGCGGCCAGGCTGGGGATTCCGGTCGTCACCGCGTACCGGTCCGTCCCCGCCGCCACGCATGATGGCTTGCCTCATCTCCTGCGCGGATCGACCACGCTGCATGTCATCGGACGGCGTTGCGTCGGCCGCGCCGACGAATCATCGTGCCGCTGGGCGATGGCCCTCGCGGAAGCCGCTGGGGTCGGCATGCTGAGAGCCCGATTCGCTGCGACGAAGGCCGGTCCGGCGTTTCTTGATGCCGATTACTGGGTTGATGTCGCCGATCCAGACGTATCGAATGCGATTCTCGGATACTTTGCCGGGCCGCCGCGATGATACTGCTCTGGGGGGTGCCAGGAGATGGCCCGATGGCGCTGGTGCGCGACGCCCTGGTGCGCATGGGATGCGCCCCGGCATTCCTCGATCAGCGAGCGGCCCTGGGCGCCGGCGCCGAGATGTCCGTGGGCCCTGATCTGGCTGCGAGCGTGACGACAGCCGAGGGGATGGTCGATCTCGGCGGCGTCACCGCAGCTTACCTGCGCCCCTACGACCCCCGGGACCTGCCGGCCGTACGTCGCGCCGGTCCAGGCAGCGAAGAGTACCGTCACGCCGTGCAGTTGACGGACCTACTGGAGTCCTGGGTGGAGCTCACTACGGCGCTGGTCGTCAGCCGGCCGTCGGCAATGGCGCCGAATTCCTCCAAGCCGTTCCAGGCGGCGCAACTTCGCCGCCTCGGCTTCGACGTCCCGGACACCCTCATCACAACCGACCCGGCTGCGGTCGTCGAATTCCGCGAGAGACACGGGCGGGTGATTTACAAGTCGATCAGCAGTATCCGGAGTATCGTGTCCGAGCTGACCGACGACCGCATGTCGCGGCTGGACGAGGTGTGCTGGTGCCCGACCCAGTTCCAGGAACGCGTTCCGGGCACCGACTATCGGGTCCACATCGTGGGCGAGGAGGTATTCACCGCCGAGATACGGTCAGGGGCGGTCGACTACAGGTACGCGGGCCGCCAGGGATCCGATGTGACCATCCGGGCCGCTAGCATCACCGACGAGGTGGCGCGGCGGTGTGTCGCGGCCTCGCGGGAAATGGGACTCGCAGTGGCTGGCGTGGACCTCAGGCTCACCGACGACGGACGGTGGTATTGTTTCGAGGTGAATCCGTCTCCGGCGTTTAATTTCTACCAGAACTCGACGGGCCAGCGCATAGATGAGGCGATCGCACGCCTGCTGATCGGCGGTTCTGAGGCGCCGAGTTACTCCTAGGCACAGCGGCGCTTTCGCTACGGTGGGGTGCGGAATTCTTTCAGGAAGGGCGCATATTCGGCGACGCCCGTGCCCGCTTTCAGGTCATTATAGTAGTCGCGCGCGATATTGCCTTGTTGTTCAGTAGTAAAACTGGAAAGCCCGTTTCCGGCGGCTGCCGCCGCGGCCAGGGCCGGCTTGCCTCCGTACGCGTACGAGCTCACGCCGGCCCAGCACAATATCGCCCGTGTCCCCGTGGCGACGACGCTCCTTCCGTGCTGGTACTGCCAGGAGTGGGTGAGCTCATGGATCAGCCAGGGCAGGTAGCGCGGATTGGCCGACGCCCCGACCGGGAAATTGACGCCGGACGGAAGAGTCCGCGCGATTCCGCCCGCGCCCAGGAGCGGGTCCTCGGTCACGCGGATGGCCGCATAGTCCAGGCCCGGGCCGAAGACCAGGCGCGCCTCGGCTGTCTCCGCTGAGGTGAGGGGCCGGTCGGTCTGGCGGATGACATCTCGGTCGCGTCCGATCGTCTGCGTCCAGAGCCCTTGCAGTTCGTGTAGCTCCTCTCCGGTGAACAACTTCGCGTTGTGGCGGTCCGCGAGCACCGTGGTCATTTCCGCGGCGCGGCCGAATCCTGCCGCCGAGAAGGCGGCCAGGATCTCCGCCCACGTCGCGGCGCCGATAGCCGGGAGCGAGTAGAAGTCCCGGTCGCCGATCGCGTTGACCTCGACTTTGCCGGCGGCGATAAGAGCCGCCAGCGCGGCGCGGATGCGCGCGGAATCCGCGGTCGAAGTGACACTGGTGACCCACGCCGCCTCTCCCGTGGTCGGCAGGATCTCGCTGTGTGACGACGAGTACGCGGCCAGGACCCGGCGGATGGCCGGCTTCGCCGCCACGCCGACCCGGCGTGGTGTCACCACGCGTGAGTACTCGGCGGCCTGCGACGCGGCCCGCTCAGACGCGTCGGCCGGCCCCGATACGGCCAGCTTCCAGGCTTCCGACACGGGCGTGGCGGGATCCTGCGCGACGTGCGCCAGCTCGTGAACCAGCAGCTTCGTGCCGGCTGGACCGGCTGGCGGATATTCGCCTCGCCGGAAGAAGATGTGCGAGCCGACCGTGAAGGCACGCGCGGACAACCGGTCGGCTGCGTCGGCGGCCACATCGTCGGTGTGCACGCGCACCGCGCGAAGGTCGTCGCCGAAGCCGGGATGGCTCGCCCTCAGGCTGGGCTGAATCTGATTGTCGAGCGGCTGCCCCGGCCGCTCGGCCGCGCGCCGCACCGCCAGCCTCCAGCCGAGAGTGCCGTGGTCGAGGAATCGCTGCGTGCCGCGGGAGGCCGCGGCGATGTCCGTCACGCTCACGCTGCTTTCGGGAACACGGCCCGCGGCGAGCCGTGGTGGGCCGGCCGGACGTGCCAGTACCCGGCTCGGTCGTAGGTCCGGGCCGGACCGCGTGGCGGCGCCGTCGCGGCGCGCGAGATGGCGCCCGGTCAGCCCGGTGTTTCCCGGCCAGGCCGGTGACCGGGCTACGCGAGCGTCCTGAGAACTCTTGTGCGCCCACGTTGCGTCAGCCATCGGCTCATACCCCTTGGTACTCTCCGGTCCCGCAGCACAATAATTGCACACCGTCACCGCGCGTCACCAGGGGCGGTCGATCTGGAAACCTAAAGGTAAGCCCTCCCGAGATTCGGGTCCACTGAAGACACGGTTGGTGCGGGATCACCGCTGAGATCCACGGCGCCGGGCCCGGGATCGATCACTGCAGGTTCACCGCGGTCTGCCCCGCGGCGCTTATCGTCACGACACCGTCCCAGGTGCAGGTGCACTGGGAGGAGTCGTCCAGCGCGGCGACCTCGCCGATTGTGACATGCGTGGAGCCCGGCGACCACGGCGAGAGCACGGGCTGGCACGGCTGCGGGGTAAGAGTGCCCGAAGCCGCAGTCGTAGCCTGGGCCACCTGCGGGTTGGACAGCGACATGCACAGGCCGAACGGCGGGGCGTTCGCCGCCGCGGTGTCGGTCACGACGCCTGCGGCGCTGCCCGCCGACGTCTCGGTATCCGACGCGGAGAACGTGGCAGGCGTCGTGCCGAACGAGCACTGCAACGTAGCCCCTGTGCAGACCAGGTTCGGCATGACCCGTCCCCTCAACTCGATGACCATCATTCGTGGCGATAATGTCCGGGCGCCCAGCCCTTCATTACCGGACGACGATCCAGCAGCGACGGGAAGCCGCCCCGATGTCGCCCCGGTCAGGCGCTGGTAAAACGCCATGTCGTCGCCGAGGAGCTCTGCTACTTCGCTGCTGGGCCGGGGACTCCAGTGCGCACCCCGGACAGATTTGGGAACCGTGTTGCGGCCATGGATGATCGCGACGATACATCCGGCCGCCCGGACGTCGGCGACCCGACGTACGGCCGGGTTGAAGACGAAGCGCGTGTCCTCCCCGATCGCCACGTCGGGGAACGGGCAGCGGGTCCACAGCTCCTTGCGGTAACACAGGCTGGTCCCGGCAGCCCACGGGCGGAGCCCGTCAGGCCATGTGAACCGCCACGCCGAGGAGCTGGCGGGCTCGTAGCACAGCAGGCTGCCCGTCCCGCAGACCTCGGCATCGCCGCCGGTCAAGGCCGCGACCTGTACGCTCACTCGATCCGGCGATGCCCAGTCGTCGTCGTCCCAGTGCACGATGATCGACCCGCGGGCGAGGTCACAGGCCAGGTTGCGCTTGGCCCCGAGGACGGTACGGGCCTTGAGCCGGTGGTATGCGATGCGGGGATCAGCCGGCAGCAGATCGCTCACCGGCTCCGGGCTGTCGTCGACGATGATCAGCTCCTTGGCCGGGTAATCCTGCCGCAGGAAATAGCTGACCGACTGAGGCACGAACAGGCGGCGGTCGAAGGTCGGCATGACGCAGCTGACAAGCGGGGCCGCGCTCTGCGCGGATGCGGCCGCCGAGCGGGCAGCGTAGAACGCCCGCGCTTCGGGCGGCAGGTCGGGTTCGGGCACGTGTTCCCAGCCAGCGGCCCCTCCGGTGAGCCCGCAAACGATGCCCCAGGCGTTCGTGCCGTGACGGACGTAGACGAAGATCCCCTCCGCCTCGACTGCGCGCAGCCGGGCGCCTCTGCGCACGGCCTGCTCGAGGAAGACGGCGTCCTCGGCCAGTGAGCAGTTGGGGAACCTGGCCTTTTCCTCCCAGACCCGGCGCCGGTATACCAGAGTCCCCCCGTGCACGTCGCGGACGAAGAGACGACGGTGAAGATCGGGTCCGCAGCGCCAGAAGCGCCAGGTCGCAAGATCGAGCATTAGGCCATCGCGGAGGGCGGTGATGTCGGCCTCGCCGACCTGGATTGCCGCGACCTGCCGGGCGAGCCGCTCAGGTCCGTACCAATCGTCGTCATCCCAGTGGGCCACGATCTCGCCGCGGGCGAGCCGACACGCCTCGTTGCGCATTGCTCCAATGCTCCGCGACGCCATCCCGGTATTGACATACCGAATGCGGGGGTCGTTGGGCAACCGTCCCGCCAGGGAGGCGGTGCCGTCCTCCACCACCACCAGCTCCTTGTTCGCGTAGTCCTGAGCGCAGAAGTAGCGCACGGCCTGGAGTGCGAAGTCCGGCCGGTCCCTGGTCACCATGATCGCGGTGACCAGCGGAAGCTGCGGCTTGGGCGTCGCAGCGGCGGCCGGCCGGGGCGGTGGCTCCGGTTGCGCTGGGGGCTCCGGCGGTTGCGCTGGGGGCTCCGGCGGCGGTTGTGGCGGCGGGCCGGCTGCCGCGGGCAAAGACCCGCCTACAGGCCTGCGCAGCGTGAGGAGGGCAGCAGGTGCGAAATGCTCACAGTCCTCGCCCCGGCAGTGGGCCTCGTAGTCCGGACGCAGCCCTTTCAGACGCAGGCGGCAGAAGCGGTCCTGGTAGAGGTGACGGGCACCCTCCATCTCGTCAAGGTCGGCGGCGCGCCGCCGCTCCGTGGGCGGGTAGCGGTAGGCGTAGGCGGCGGGCACCCAGACCCCCTGGAAGCCTGCCCGGGCGGCACGGATGTTGTAGTCCATCTCCCAGCAGGGTCCGAGGCCATACTCTTCGTCGGCTCCGCCGATGGCCTCAACGACCTGGCGTCCGACGGCCAGGCAGAACTCTGCCAGGCTGTACAGCGGCTCGAGCGAGCGAACCTCCGCGCCGAAACGCTGGCGTGCCAGCGCGGCGGTACGGGCCACGTCCGGCGCCGCGGCCCCGCTGAATACGCCCTGCTCATTCCACGAGCGATTAGTGGATGGGCCGACCAGCCCCCGCCCGGGGTAGGCCAGCGCGTTCACCAGCATGGCCAGACATCCCGGCCCGAGCAACGTGCCGCTCTCCACGAGAACCACCGCCGCGGCATCGCTGCGCGACACCAGCCGGTTGAAACACGCCGCAGGACCGTTCGGCTCCTTGGTCCCCCATTGCCGGAGACTGCTCAGTACAGGCTCGGTCCTGAGCGCCGTTGACAAGGCGGCATCCGGGCCGTCGGGCAGCAGCACGATATCGACGCCGGGCCCGCCGCCGAACTGCAGCCACCGCACGGTCTCCACAAGATGCGCCGGCTCGGCATGGGCGTGTACCCCGACCACGACACCCGCATGCATGGATCAAGGTTGTCCGACCTGTGTTACCTGTCCGTCACTAAACCATCACCAGCAGCTTCGGCTGTCCGGAAAACGTGTGCGGCCAGAATGCTCGCGGATGGCGCGGCTAGTTAGGAGTGGCGCCGGGCGGGAGCGTGAGGATCACGAAGGAGCACCGCGGGAATCCCGAAGAGCATGCCGCCGCTCGATGGGCCTTCTGCGCACAGCGACGAATGCTAACGTTGCTTGCTCTCCCCGGGCACCTCCTGACGCTGCGACCCGGTTAGGAACTGGGTCCGGGCCAACGCCGACGTCAAACTCGGCCGCACAGAGCAGTACCACCCGATCGTGACGCGCTGATGACGGTCGGGTAACGGTCGGCCGGGATCATAGCCAAAGCGCCGACTTGGGGAGCCCGCATCGTGCATTCGGAACCAATCTCGACCCGGCCCGGGTCGCAGTCCTGTGGGCGCGGCACCCATTGTGGGATGTGCCGTGGGTAGCCAGCAGATCGCTGCGAGGACTCGGGAACGGCCCGCGGATCCGTCCGTTCAGAGGGTCGGTACCAGGTGCTCTTGCGGCCATGTCACGACACCCGGAGGCGAATGCGGTGCGTGCCGCGCGCGGCGGCTGAACCCCCCGGGGACGCACTCAGATACGGGCCCGGGCAGGGTAAGACAGGGATCACCGTCGGTGCGGCTTCGACCCAGCACGCTGCCGCCCGTGGAGCCGAGGGTCGACCCGGCGCAGGAGCTCGAGCGCCAAGCTAGTGCGGTAGGGGCGAAAGTCGCGGGGGCTGGCCTGCGGGCTTCGCGGAGCGAACTGTCTCCCGGGGGTAAGCTGCCGACCGACATCAGCCTGTCGCTTGTCCCGACGGTCGGTCACGGCGTCGGCGACCTGCGAGTGCACACTGGATCGGCGGCCGCCCGCGCGGCCGCGTCGCTCGATGCCAAGGCGTTCACTCACGGTCGCGATGTGTACTTCGGCGCGGGCGAATACCGTCCCGACACTTCGGCCGGTCTCGCGCTTATAGCGCATGAGGCAGTGCACGCCATGCAGCAAGGCGCGGTTCCGCGCTCCACCTTCGTGACTACGCTTGTTCCGAGGTCGATCCAGCGCCAGCCCCGTCCGACGACGCCTCCGCAAGCGCCGGGGACACGGGGTGCGGCGGGCCAGGGCATCCGCATTCGCTGGACGGGCTCGCTCCAGTCTTCGCTGTTCGACTTTGCGCGTGCGCTGGGCGCAAGCGACGAGACGGCCGCAGCGGCGGCGCGGCAGGTTGTGGCGAACGCGAGCCGCTTTATCGTCCAGGGCAAAGGTTCGACGCGTGAGGAATTCGAACGCACGCCGCGGGAGACCTTCGATCTTGATCCAAACCTGACGGAAACGCTCGCAGCCGCGCTCGGCACCACTGCCTCCGCGCTTCGGACGCAGGCACCCCGAGCGGCGGCGATCCAGGAAGCGCTGACGGCGCTCGCTCCGATCGAGGCCGCATTGGAGGGACGTGCTCCGCCCGTTCGCGAGGAGCAAGAGCGACAGGCCGAGCGCTGGTCCGGACCGCGGACGCCGGTCCGCGGCGCGTGGGCGGTCCTCGACGGCAACGAGCCTCTCGCCAGGTCCTACCTTCGTCTCATGGAGAACTTCGCTGGATTGCAGCTAACTCCCGCGACGACCGCCGCAGCGTCCGGAGGCCTGACTGAGGCCGAGCTCGGTCAGCTCGTCGGGAAGGACCAGCGCCTTCGCGTCTACACGAATCTCTTCACCCAGGGCTGGGCAGAGTTCATCCAGGCAGGCGGCACCGAGATTCCTCGGTTCGAGCCCCTGGAAGAGCGCATCTTCGAGCAGCTGACGTGGGGGAATCCCACCGCAGCGCGCAATCAGCTCAAGATCGGAACGGGATGGCCCGAGAACGCATTCGGGATCACCGAGCGCAGCGGCGGCATGTTGCTTTATGACGCGGGCGGCAATCCGCTGCCGTCGTTCAGCGGAATGTTGATGCGAGATCACGGCTATGTCGGCGCGCAACCGCCGGGCTGGGGCATCGACATCGGCTCGGTCAGCGATCCTGCCCTCAAGCTATTCCTGAACATACTCCGTCAGCAGTTCGGCGATCCGACGCGAATGGTCGGCGCGGCCGCCAAGGCCTACATGGAGAATATCGACCTCGTCAACGCGCGGGTCGCGCAGGGGCTCACGGAAGAGGTGATCAAGAAGTTCGAGGAGATGCTCCCCGTGTTCGTGGGATTCCTCGCCGGCCACGGACTATCGAGCGTGCTGCTCGCGTCTCCCAACCCCGCGCTGGTGGCGATCGGCGGTGCCCTCAAAGGGTTGCTCACGGCGGCTGGGTACATCCTCGACATCGACTTCGCGGGGTCAGCGCTGGCCCGCCTGCTCCAAGCGGGCTATCACCTAAGCCGGGTCGTCAAGCGAGCCGACGGCACGTTCACCGAATTGTCGGAGTACCACCTCGACCAGGCCGCCGGTCCGCTGCGCTCGATGGTCGCCGACGTCGCCGCGATGATGCTGATGCAGCGGCTGGGCGAGGTCTTCCGCGGCCGGGAGCCGGCCACGCTCGAGTGCACGCGCTGCTCGGTGTCCAAGCGGGAGGCGCGTGCACGCGAGCGTGCCGCCGAGCGAAATCAGATGGCCGAGTGGGGGATGACCCGTACGCAGATCGAAGGGCTGCGTCGTGCCGTCATCGAACGCCCGCGCCCGGCGGCGGTCAGCGGACGTCAGCACCGCGGAGCGCTCGACCACGGCGTTCCCGACGCTACTGTCCTGCGCACAATCAACGACCCCCAGGTGATCATGATCGCCAAGAACGGCAATTGGGTGTTCTACCGCAACGGGACGATCGCCGTGACTCCGCGCGGGGAGCCAGGATTCGTGCGCACCGCGTTCGGTCGGGGCGGAACCGTGCCGCAGCGGCGCTTGGCGGACGTGCAGGCGATCTATCCCGAGGCGGGGCTGCGGGTCGGCAGTCCGGAGCCTCCGATCAGGCTCGACCTCTGGAAGTCACAGCAGACGGGCGACTTCGCCGTAATTACGATATGGCCGTGATGGTCGTGCTGCCGACGCTCATGGCCGCGCGGGCCCCGCTCGATTCGCGCAATCCGGCGATCGAGTTGCACATTCCCGAGCTGCTGGTGGCCATCGAGCTACCGCTTGCTCATGGCTGCGAATGGGGGCGCAGCGCGGGAAGCGAGGGACTGGGCTCTGAGCTGTTTGCCGATGCGGCGAGGCGCATCGTCGCGATCGACCTCGAGCTGCGCCCTCTGCGTGCCCTCCGGGTTGTGGACGAGGACGAGATGGACGAGCTCAAGCGGGGGACGTACGCGAGTGCCTATGCGGGCGAGGTGCGGATGGATCCGAGCACCGCGCCAATCGTTGCGAGCAGCATAAAGATCGCCCCCGACTTGAGCGCGGTGGCGGCGGCGTTCCAGGGAGGCTCGTGGCCCGCCGACGCAAAAGCAGTTATGGTGGCGGACGGCGTCGTGATTCTCATCGACAGACCAACGAGGACCCTCGCCGGCATCCTCGTCGAGGAGCCGGGCCGCCGCCAGCGAATCTACGGAATGACCCTAGACGTGTCTGAGCTCGACCCAGAAGCACGCGCGCTCGTCGGATCGCTGTACGTCGATTATGTGAAGGCTCCGACCCGCGAGGCGTACGACCGTCTGGCGGCGCGCACGCTCGAAGCGCTCGGGCACTACGCTCCCGCCCACACCGATGCGCTTCGCCGTGCCGCCGCGTACCTGAGCAGAGACCTGGCGGTGCACGACGCGACCCTCTAGGCTCCAAAACTGTGTCACGTTCTTTGACCTGCGGTGTTCTGGACCGTGATGACCTTCATACTGCACGCTCGTTATGCCGACCGCGCGATTATGCCGACTCGGAGAGATGCCAGCCAGGAATCCCGGAGTAAAGCGCCTGCCTCCGACCGGATCTTGGCTGAGGCACTGGCCATGTCCCATCCGGCGTCATCGTTTCTTTCGGGCCTAGCGGAAGGCGTCCTGGAGGCGGTGAGGCGACGGTGATGTCAACGCCAATATCCCGTGCCCGTTGCCGTTCTTGTCACGTATCGTTGAGCAGGCGCTGGCTGAGCCGGTTTCCTGGCAGCGTTCGACGCCGATCCTCAGGCCGATCCGGCATCTGCCGAGAATTGCCGGCGGGCGGGTGGTGAACGGGTCATGGCTGGGTCACCAGAGCCTTTCGTGGGCCGGGTGGCCGAGCTGGGCATGCTGGCTGAGGCATTCGCGCTGGCGGCAGCGGGCAGCACGCAGATCTGGCGCGTCGAAGGACCGGCTGGGATCGGAAAGACGGCACTGGTCCGGGCGTTCCTGGCCGCGGCGGCGCCACCGGTGGTCGTGACTGCCAGCGGCGATGAAGCCGAGGCAACTCTGCCGTGGGGTGTGCTATCTCAGCTGGCCCGGAGTGCTCCGGCCGACTGGAGCGGTCCGCTGGGGCAGCTCGGTGAGCTGAGCACCGGTGACAACCCGCTGGCATCGGGCCGTCTTCTTCTAGACGCACTGGGTGTATTGACCCTGCAGTGCCCGGCGGTAATCGTTGTGGAGGACCTCCACTGGGCCGACCAGCCCTCCGCGCAAGCCCTTCGGTTCGCGTTGCGCCGACTCACCAAGGAGCGTGTCCTGGCCGTGCTGACGACGCGGCCGGAGGGGCCTGCGCATTTCGACGACGGCTGGAGGCGTCTGATCGATGACCGGGGTAAGCGCCTGAGGCTGGCAGGCCTGCGCCCGCCGGAAGTGACCCAGCTGGTCTCGGCTCTGAACGGATGCACCCTTTCGAGGGCCGCGGCTCACCGGCTATGGCGCCATGCCGGCGGAAACCCGCTCTATACCCGCTGCCTGATCGAGGAGCTCGAGCCGGAGGCACTCGAGGCGGCCTCGGGGCCACTGCCCGCTCTGCGGTCACTGGCCACCTTGCTGGTGGCCCGGCTTGCGGCGTGCGCCCCGGCAACCCAGGACCTCATATGCGCGGCAGCGGTACTGGGGGAGCACTGCTCGCTTGCTGCGGCCGCGTCGCTGGCGGGCTCGGCGGAACCCGCCGGGGCGCTGGGCGAAGCTCTCGCGGCCAGGTTGCTGGCCGAACGTCCCGGCGAGGGTGTCCGCCAGGTCGAGTTTCCGCATCCGCTGGTCCGGGCCGCCATTTACGCCGACCTGAGCCCGGCCCGGCGGGCCGCCCTCCACTTGTCCGCCGCCCGGCTCGCGCCTGGGGTCGCGGCGCTCGCCCATCGGGTGGCGGCGGCGGCCGGCCCGGATCCGGGCCTGGCGGCCGAACTGGCAGAGATGGCCGAGGCGGAATCGGCCGGCGGTCTTCATGCGTCCGCGGCCAGCCACCTCATCAGTGCCGCGGAGCTGAGCGCAGAACCGGCGCGGCGTGAAGACCGGCTGCTGTCGGCGTGTACCGTGTGGCTGCGTTCCGGCGCGGTCCATGAGGTCAGCTCGCGGCGCGAGTTGCTCGACGCGCTGGCACCGAGCCCCCGCCGTGATCACGTCCGGGGATTCCTCGCGCACCTGGAGGGCCGCTCACAGGAAGCTGCGAGCGCCCTGCGGTCGGCCCTGGAGCAGCTGAAGGCGGCAGGCGCCGCAGATCCCGCGACGGCGGAGGTGGCATCCCGGCTGGCCGGGCTGGCCGTGTTCGAGTGGGATTGGCGAACGGCTCTGGCCCTAGTGCACAGCGTCCCGGACACTGGCTCGGCGTTGTCGCTTCTGATCCGCTGCATCGCTTTGACCATGGGCGGGCGGACCTCGCAGGCGTGGAACGTCCTCGCTGTGTCGAGCGGCGGCGCTAAACCGGGCCATGGCAACGTGCTGGCAGGCCTCGCCCGGGGCTTCGTCGAGGCGTGGTCAGACGATCTCAGCGCGGCGAAGCACGACCTGGAGACGATCGTCGGCCGTCCGGATGGTTTTGGCGGCAGCCTGCGGCCGGCAGCCCAGTGGCTGCTAGCGGACGTGTATTACCGTCTGGGGGCATTCGACGACGCCATCGTCACAGCTGAACTGGCGCGGTCGCTGCTGCAAGACACTGGCCGGGACGCCAGCCCGGAGGTCGCGATGACCTACGCGGTGGGCGCCTATGCGTCGTCGGCGCACGGTGACTGGGCCGACGCGCGCGCCCTGGTCGCCGCCGCTCAGGCGCGGGCGACGCCAGCGGCATCCAAGTTCGAGCGTGCCTGCGCCGCGGCGGCCCGCTGGTCGCTGGCCGCCGCCCTCGACGATCCGCGGCGGATGCTCGACGCCGCGTGCGCATTTGACGTGGCCGCGGATGCCCCCGAGGTTTCCCTGTACCCGTTCGGGCCGGTTATGGCTGAGGCACTATGGCGCAACCAGCGGCCCGCCGAAGCCGCATTGAAGCTGGCCGTCTATGAGACCCGGGCCCGCGAACTGGGCAGGGACTCCGCACTGGTGGGCGCCGCGCGGGTGCGGGGCCTGATCGAGGCGGGGCGCCATGACACCTGCGCGGCGCTGCAGGCCCTCGACGAGGCGGCACCCGTCGCGGACAGGCTTCCCCCGTCCCTCGAGGCGGCCCGCTTCAAAGGCGCCCACGGTGCAGTCCTCGCCCGGGCCGGCAAGCCTGCCGCCGCCGCCGCCAGGGCAACGGAGGCACTGAGCATTCTCGACCAGATCAGCGCCCGGCCATACCTGGAACGTGCCGAGCAGCTGTTCGAACGCCTCCACCGCAGGGCCAGGCCGCGGGCACGGGGCGGCGACCTGACGCCGACTGAGCGGGTGGTCGCCCGCCTCGTCGCCTCCGGATTGTCGAACGCGCAGGCCGCGGAGCAGCTCACAGTAAGCCGCAAGGCCATCGAGTACCACCTGGCTAACATCTACGCCAAACTCCAGGTGTCGTCCCGGTCACAGCTTGCCGCCAGACGCGACTCCTGGGGATCTTTGGGCGCAGATCTCGGTCGCCACGGGAAAGCCTAGGGATTTCCCTAGGGACATCCGGCCCCAGCCTCGTCACCATTAGCACAGGTGAATGCCGCATCGTGACTGGGAGCAGGAAGTGCGTTTCGAGCTGGACTGTGCTACGGGCGGCGACGGCCGCCTGGTAGGCACCCTCCGCTGGGAAGGCGGCGGCCCGGTCCCGTTCTCCGGGACGCTGGAACTGCTGCGGCTCCTCGAAGATCACGCTCCCCGCCGTTCGGCGGCCCCGGACGATCGCGCGGCCGACGACATTGGCGATGATCTCCCATGACCGCTGGCAGCCAGTCGGACCCATTCTGTAAATGCGGCCTAAGGTGCGCGAAGAATGCCAGTTGACCAGGCGGTGCTGGCTGCCGCGGCCCTGGGAGCCGCGAAGAAGCCGCAATGGAACCCGCCCCCGTCCACCGATCTCGGGCCCGTCATCATCAATATGACGCAAGAGGGTCAATACCATCCGCGGGTCGAGAAGGTCCAAGAGGCCCTGGAGCCACTCAGCCCGAGCACCCGACAGCAAGTGCTCCAGACGCGGCTGAACTGGCTGCAAGAACGAAAGAAAGCCGCAGAGGATGCACTGACGGCGTTGGGGGTGCCAACGAACCTTCCATCCACGCTGGCGCAGTCGAAGGTGCCGATGTCCGACTGGCCACTGAAGGGTATCGTCGACAGGCGGGTAACCAGTCTGTGGTACCGCTTGAGAGCCGGGCAGAATCAGGATCCCGACGCGGACGAGCCACCGAACGTCAACACCAACACCGACCGTGCCTTCGCCGCGCTCAGCGATGCCACCATCCTCGGGACGAACGCCGCGAGCGAAGGCAGCGCCGCCACACTGCTCCTGCAGATGCGGTGCCTGGCGGACGTCTATGCGCGCTGGGAAATCGGTGCACTGGTGGCAAACAACCTGCTCGGCGAGCAGTTCGCAACGCCGGCACTGTCGAAGGCAGAAATGCTGGCACGGGTCCTTACTTACTTCCGGATCGAAGGCGACATGTCGGTTCCTCCGGAGAACGGAACGCTCGAAGGCCTCGACCCTGGCGCGGATGCGAACAAGATTCCGCTCCCCCCCGGCCGCGGCCGCTTCAGTCCGTTCCTCAGCCCCTCGTGCTACATGGACTGCGTGACGTGTCTCTTCGACCCGGCATCAACCAAGCTCGACCTTAGCCTTCTGTCCACTCGGCTTGCCCGCGCTGACAGCTCCTTCGCCATCGCGCTCGGCGGCCTCGACGTGCTGGTGAGCACAGGTAGGCAGGAGGCAGAGGAACTACGTTTCCCCGACGATCCTAGCCCGTTCAAGGCAACCGACTCGTGGAAATGGGCGGCGCTGAACCGCCAGGGAAGCAATGCATGGCAAGACGCCGTCAATGACTTCAGTACCCGCCGAGCGCTATTGACAGAGGTGATAAAAGGCCCGCCCAATGCGGTCAGCGCGTCCCGTATAAGCCCCGTCGGCACCGACCCGAGCACGGGGTCCTTTGCAGGAATCTACGGGCCAGTGCGCTACGCCGCGTTGCTCCTCAGCGAGGGCGTCCGCTATCTCAATCGTCTCACCTACGGACCTACCCGCTTTGGAGACGGAGCGCCAACCCAGCTTCCCGAGATCATCGTCTACCTGCTGTTCCACATGGGCGGTCCGCCACAGATGAAACCGCCGCTCCCACCCGGCGATCCCGCATATGCCAGCTGCTACAAGGCGATGCTCGCATCGGCGGCAGCCCACGCGCTGCTCCCGCAAAGCCATTCGGACTATGCGAAGAAGCTGCGATCGATGATCGCGCCCGGTCTCGACCCTGGCTTGCGCCAGATCCTAATGAAGCTGGTGCCGGCGACAACCATTCAGAGCGTCCAGTTGGCTAGGGACAACTGGAAGCAGATCGCTGCCCTGCTATCCGCAAACCAGGTCATGCCGGCCCTTGCCGCCTACATACGGCACGAAGACGGCAGTATTTGGACGTCCTGGATCGACAAAGACGCGCAAAGTCACCCACGCGCTAACTGCATTGGCTATGCACAGCTCTACGACTACCTGGTATCGGAGATCGAGGGCACATGACGGCGCCAGCGGCCGATGACGGCGACCAGCAGCTTTCCCTGGCAGAATGGCTGCTCGGGGAGATACTCGCATTCGCCGAGCCGCTGCGGCAGGCCGGCTACTCCGAGGCCACCGCCGCCGCGCTATAGCGCTCTGAGGCGCGAAGACTTTGACGGTTGACCCGAGTTTGGGGAACGAGGGCAGAGGCTTCAGGCCGCGCGCCCGAGGCGGGTGGCGGCGACGGTGCTGTCGATATGTCGGATGACGGCGCGCCATGCGGCGCGGCGGGGCCGGGGCGGCGATCGGCTGGTCGTGCGCGGTCAAGGGATACAGCACCTGGTCGTGGACGCGGCTGTAGACCAGGGCGAAGGTTAGGCCGTCGGCGGTGAGCCGGTAGGTGTTGGTGCGGGCGATCCGCTCGATCAGCCCATTGCCGCGCAGCCGGGCCAGATCATAGGAGGCCTGGCTCATCGTGTAGGGACCGCCGCGCAGTCCGGTCATCCAGGCGCGAAGGCTCTTGTTGGTGATGCCGGAGACGGCGTGGTCCCAGACTGCCAGGCAACCGGCCAGGGCCTGCACCGGGGGTCCGCGAAGCGCATGGCCGGGACCCTCCGCCCCGCCGCGTCGACGGTGGGGTGCGCGATCCGCTCGATGACTGGATTCGCGAGGATGCCGCTGCCCTGGCCGGCAATTACAGCATCCATCAGCCGGGCGTTGCATGCACGCGCTTTGGCGGCCAGCTCGTCCAGGTGCTCCAGGCCGCGCTTGCAGCCCAGGTCACCCGGTGAGTTGATGACAGTCTCCACCCGAAGGGCGCGGTCTTCCTTGAGGTAGATCTTGACCCGTGAGTGCTTGAAGGACAAGTTGATGGTACCCGGTCGCCGCGGTTGAGCAGCCGGGTGGAGAGGTTCCCGGCGTGGCGCGGGTGACCTTGGAGCCGAAGATGACCTCCACGTGCTCCGGGCGGCCCAAGTTGATGTTGCCAGCCAGCAGCTCCTCGAACACCGCGCGAACCCGGCGCGGGTCATCGAAGACCAGGGTGCGGGACACCTCCACCTGCCGCATCGCCAGCTGCCACCAGCAGCCGTGCTCCCGGTCCGCGGCGGTCAGCGGCAGCGGGATCCGGCTCATCCACGATTCGAAGAACACCCGCACCGTCCCGGCCTGCACCAGGTCGCACAGCTCCTGCAGCCGGGCCGGGTCCGAGGTGGCGGCGAACCCGTTGGCCAGCGGCGTCACCGCGATGCCCTCGGCCAGCGCGGCCCGGCGGGCGATCTCATGACCGTTGCACCACACTTGACCGGGTACGGCGCATAGCAGCAGACCTTGATGAACGCCGCCCCCAGGCGCCGGTCGTGGATGTAGAAGTAATAGCAGGTCACCAGCCGCTCGGTGCGGTAGAACTTAAACCACGGCACCCCGTCCGGGCCGGCCTTCTTCGTCGCGTCGAAGACCCACTGGAACTCCCGGGCCTCCCCGATCGCCACCACCTCGGACCGCCCGGCCTGTTCCGCGGCGTTCAGATACGGCCGGACCACATCCAGCTTCCGGTCGCCCTTGCGGAAGACGATCCACGGGATCTGGTTCCCATCCGCGTACCGGCGCACCGCGGCCCGGAACGCCTGGCTGTTGCGGCCCAGCGCCGCGGGCGAGGCGATCGGGAATCCCCGCCAGTGCAGCCACCCGGCGATCTGGCCCGACGTCTGCAAGGCTGGCACCCAGCCGTTGAAATACAGCCGGTCGAACCCCTCGATCTCCAAGCTGACGTGCCCGCGGACGATATCAGCCAATGTGACCGGACGCTGCGCCATGGCCACCCTCCCAACCACGCCTACGGTCAAGAGGATGAAGCGCACGATCATGCCCGCAAAACCGCCAACTGATGGTGAGGGGAGGCTAGCCCAGATAGGGTGGCAGACCACCGCTCTGCCCGCCCTCATAGGCGCAGTTCAGCAAGCCGTCACAGGCATTGAGACAGCCATCGGGGCGCTGTACACCCTGGCCGAGCCCGCAGACGGATCAGGGCCAACCGGTTCTGCTCTGAATGAGCTGCAGTCGCTGCTCGCGGCAGCCCAGGGAATCAGCGGGGCTATCAGGCAGCTGTCGTCAACGGGCGCGATCAGCAACCCCCCAGCGCAGCTGGCGAACCTGGGGGAGGATCTGATCGCGTGGCTGACCGACGATTATCTGCGCAGGACGCATTCGCTCCTGCGGGGGATCAGCGTGCTTCTCGGGCTGCTCACTCCCCAGGAGCGGGCTCCGCAACAGCCACCGGTCACCGACGCCAGCGGGCAGGTCATCCGCTCCGCTTGCCAGCTTCCGGTGCTGCATCTCGACCGGCTGGGGGCGTTCCTTCGCGACCCGCAGGGGTATCTGCGACAGACCTACATCCCTGGAGCGCTTACTATCCCCGGTGCCGTCGACGCGGCCAGCGACGCTATTTTCCCGCTTCGGGGTATACAGTTAACCGGAGTAGGCTCGTGCTGTGGAATATCCGCGCGCCGGGGCGCACTACCCGCGCTCGACGGGAGAGTTCCTGGCCTGGTTCGGCACCGATGAGGACTGCTTGGACTACCTGGAGTGGCTGCGCTGGCCTGGCGGGTTCACGTGCCCGTCGTGTGGTCACGCCGGCGGCTGGCGGCTGGGCGATGGCCGGCATGAGTGCGGCGGCTGCGGGCGGCGCACCTCGGTGACGGCGGGTACGGTCTTTGACCGTATGCACACGCCACTGACGGTGTGGTTTCACGCGTGCTGGCTGTTTGCCGCGGCCAAGGACGGGATCTCCGCTCAGCACCTTCAGCGCACGCTGGAGATCGGCTCGTATGCGACGGCGTGGGGAATGCTGCACCGGCTGCGGTCGGTGCTGGTCCGCCCGGGGCGGGGCCGGCTGTCTGGGAGCGTCGAGGTGGACGAGACGTTCATCGGCGGGGAGGAGGCCGGGCTGCGCGGTGGCCGTCAGCGCGGGAAGAAGGTGCTCACCGGCATTGCGGTGGAGGTGCGCGAGCCGAAGGGGATCGGCCGGTGCCGGATGGCGGTGCTGGCAGATGGCTCGGCTGAGTCGCTGCACCCGTTCATCACCGGCGCCGTAGAGCCGGGCGCCCGGGTCATCACCGACGGCTGGAATGGGTACATCGGCCTGGACGGCCTCGGGTACACCCATGAACGGCGCAGCCAGCGGGCTGCCCGCGCTCGCGGGGACGACCCAGGGGAGCTGCTGCCCGCAGTGCACCGCGTCGCCTCGCTAGCCAAGCGGTGGCTGCTGGGCACCCACCAAGGATCCGTCGAGGAGGCGCACCTGCCCGCCTACCTCAACGAATTCGTCTTCCGGTTCAACCGCCGCAACTCGCGTAGCCGCGGCATGCTCTTCTACCGAGTGATGGAACTGGCCGCCGGGCACGAGCCGATCCGGTACGCCGACATCCTCAGCGGCAGGAAGCCCCGCGGCAAGGCGCCAGCGACGCAAGGCAGCGGCCACCCGCCCAGCCTGGAACGCCCGGCAGCGAACCGGCCCTGGCGCACGACCGAGATGCAGCTCCCGCTTCCACTCCGGTTAACTGTATACCCCGGTTCCCGCTTATCGCGGACGCTCTGCAGGGAATGGGGAT
Source organism: uncultured Actinomycetota bacterium (assembly GCA_963744575.1). GTDB lineage: Bacteria > Actinomycetota > Actinomycetes > Streptosporangiales > Streptosporangiaceae > Palsa-504. Next base: position 284,693 of record CAVUUF010000001.1, read on the forward strand.
AGGAGCGAACTATGGTCTCGCGTCTTATTTCGATCTCGGCCTCGACCCAGCTACCACGACACTGCTGCAGCGCAGCCTCAGCTTGTGGATGCCGGGCTCAGGCGAAGGTGACCGGATGGGAGCAACGCTGGCACTAATCGCGCCGGATGCAACCACTAATAACGAACTCGCAGCGGTAATCGCGCCGCTTCTCCCGGCCGGCAGTGAGACGTCGATCAGCGGATGGATGCTCTCACTCCAGGTAACTTCCGCTGGGGCACCCTTTGCCGTGGTCGGCTGGGCACCATTTCCCGCCGACACAACCACCTGGCCGGGAATTTCCTTCGTCCTTACCCTCACATCGGGCACCTGGGCCGATACTGCTAGCTCACCTGTGTCCGCACCGCAACCCAGCGCTCGGCTACGCCTGACGGCATCCGTGCAGAACGCCGATTTCGATGTGAATCTATCGCTCACGATGCGAGCAAGCGCGTCGCTCAGCTCGGCTGACTTCAGCGACGGATTCCTGCAGAATGTTCTGCCAGATCAGGGCATAAGCGTACCGCTCGACCTCACGCTGGGCATCGGGCGCGGAGGGTGCGCGCTCAGCGGCTCGCTGGTGAGCGGGAAGTCGATCGTCCTCGCAACGCTGCCATCGGCGTCGCTTGGCCCATTGACGATCGAGCGGGGGCGGGTAGAGGTGATTCCGGGCGGCGCCAGCCTCGCCGTGGGTGGATACCTGACGGTCTCCATCGCGCTAGGACCGGTGACGGCGACCGTCAAGGACATCGGCATCGGCGGCATGCTTGGCTGGCCGGCGGGCGGGGGCAACGCTGGCCCCCTCGACGTTCAGCCGCAACTGCTATGGCCGACGGGAGTCGGGCTGAGTATCGATGCGCCGATGGTCTCGGGTGGCGGATTCCTCGCGTCCGATCACGCGCAGAGCCAATACCTCGGTGTTGCCGCATTGACCGTGGGCAGTATTTCCGTGCAGGGCGCCGGCGTGCTCACCACCAAGCTGCCCGGCGGCGGCTGGTCGCTTATCGCACTGGCGGACGTGGACGGGCTGGCGGTCCAGCTGGGCTTCGGCATCGAGATTACCGGCATGGGCGTGCTGGCCGGTGTGAACCGGACGATGAACGTGGCGGGCCTGCAGGCCCTGGCGCGTTCCGGCGGTTTGAGCACGGTGATGTTCCCGGCCGACCTGGCCGCGAATGCCCCCCGGGTCGCGGCCGACCTGGATGGCCTGTTCCCTGCGGCGCAGGGGCAGTACGTGCTGGGTCCGACGGTGCGGCTGACCTGGGGCGCCGGCTCGCTGATCACCGGTGAGCTGGCTGTTTATGTTGAGCTGCCGGCCCCGTTGCGGGTGGCTGTCCTCGGGGCTTTGCAGGTCGTGCTGCCGGATCCGGACGAACCGGTGGTGAACCTGAACCTGGACCTGCTCGGCGTCATTGACCTGACGGCGAAGACCGTGGCGCTGGACATGTCGCTGTCCCGTTCGGCGCTGGCCGGGATGCCGCTGACCGGGCAGGCGGCGCTGCGGGCGGGCTGGGGCAGCCAGCCCGGGTTCCTGCTCGCGATCGGCGGATGGCATCCCAGCTTCGCCGCGCCGGCCGGATTCCCGAAGCTGGACCGGATCGGGCTGTCGCTGGGCGGCGGCGATCTTCAGCTGCGGCTGGCCTGTTACCTGGCGGTCACGACGAATACGGTGCAGCTCGGCGCGGCGATCGACCTGCGCGCAGCGGCCGGGTCCGCGGCCGCGTTCACCGCCACTGTCTCGTTCGACGCTCTCATCCAGTTCAAGCCCTTCGGCCTGGAGCTGGACCTGGCCATCTGCGCCGCGGTCACGCTCGGCGGCAACCCGGTGCTGTCGCTGAACATCACCGTGCATCTGAGCGGGCCCAGCCCGTGGCACATCGCCGGCCAGGCTCAGTTCAGCATCTTGTGGTTCAGCTTCACCATCCCGATCTCCGGCACGTTCGGGACCGCCGTCGAGCCCGGCTCGCCCGCTCCGGTCGATATCTTCGGCCCGCTGGCCGCGGCGATCGCCGATCCGCGCAGCTGGGTCCGGCCGAGCCCGTCCGGCCCGCCGGTCGTCACGCTGCGCACCGGGTCTGCTGGCGCCGCGGTGCACCCGCTGGGGAGCCTGACCCTGCGTCAGCGGGTCATCCCGCTGGAGCAGCGGATCGATCGGTTCGGTGCTGATGACCTGCCCGGCCGACGACCGTGTCGCTGTCGGCGGCCGGCGCGAATACCAGCGTGAACGGCGTGACCGACATGTTCGCGCCGGCGCAGTTCGTCACGATGACCGATGCCCAGAAGCTGTCCGCGCCGTCGTTTCAGCCGCTGACAGCCGGGTTCACCCTCGGCGCGGCGGGCCTGGTTGTCCCGGTGACCGGCGGCGGTATATCGGTCTCGCCCGCCAGCTCGCAGGCGGTGCCGGCCTGCACGGCCAGCGATGCGGCCTGGGACCCGGTCGTGATCGACTGCCTCATCCCGGCGCCAGGCGGTGGCGCGTCGGGGGTGCCGGCCGCTGGCCCGCTCGTCATCTCCACGCCAGCCGGGATGCAGGTGCCTGAGGAGGTACTCGCCGCCCAGCTGCCCAGCGCCGCCGCGGCGGTGCGCGGCACGGCGGCGATGGGCGCGGACGCCTACCCGGGGACCTGGACCGGGATCGCGCCGCAGCTTCCCCAGTACGCGGTCGCGTCACTTGCGATGGCCAACCAGAGCCCGGGCCCGTGGTTTGCCGCACAGGTGGCCGCGGCCACCGCGGCTGGCCCCGGCCAGCAGTGCGTTTACCGGTCCGAGCTCATCGCGGGTTAGGAGGCGGCGTGGCCCAGTTGCAGTTCCTGCCGTGGGTCAGCGCGGGCGCGGCCGCCAGCGTGCCCAGGAAAGCCGGCGGCGTGAACCGGGTTCCGCTGGATGTGACCGTGGCCGTCACCAGCAGCGGGGGTGCCCCGGTGCCCGCATCCGCCGCGTCCGCGGCACCGCCGCTGTCCCTGCTGGGGCCCGGCGATGTGACGGGCGTTCCGGCCGCGCACCGCGTGCGGACCGAACCGCAGGACGGCGCGGCCGGGGTGGAGACGACCCTGTTTCCGTGCGTCGAGTTCGACCATGCCGCGCTGCCCTGGCTGTTCACCCCGGCCTCCCCCGCCGGGGCGCAGGTGACCCCCTGGCTGTGCCTGATCGTGGTGGCCGCCCAGGACGGCGTCCAGCTGGACGCCGCGGCCGGGCGGCTCACCATCGCCCCGCCGGCCGACCCGGCCAAAGAGCTGCCGGACCTGGCGGAAGCGTGGTCCTGGGCGCACGCTCAGTACGCCGGCGACTTTCCGGCCGACACTGCCACGGGGACCGTCAGCGGCCGGTCGGCCGCTGACGCGATGGCGGATCCGGCCGCCGCGCTGAGCAGGCTGGTGTGCCCGCGTGTGCTGCAGCCGGGCACCAGCTACTACGGCTGCGTGGTCCCTGCGACCAGCGTCGGCCAGGTCGCCGGCCTGGGCGGCACGCCGGCGGATGACGCGCCCGTTCGGTACGCCTGGCCGGCCCAGGATGCCTCGCAGGCCGTGACCCTGCCGGTCTATTACAGTTTCCAGTTCAGCACCGCCACTGGCGAGGCGGGTGACTTCAAGGCACTGGCCACGAGGCTGGCCCACCCGCCGGGTGCGCCCCCGCCGGCCGCCGGGCCGCTCGGCCAGCGGTCCCTGCGGGTGTCCTGGACCGATCCGGGCGGCGGCAATCCTGCGTCGGAGACGGTAGCGATGCCGGCCATCCTCTCGGTGCCCGCGCCGCCGGCATCGGCGGTCGGCCCGGCGGAGTCCCCGGCCGCAGCACAAAGGCCGGTCGGCTCCCCGCAGCCGGGACCTGCCCCCGGGGGGCCGGAGCCGGGGCCCGGCCCCGGGGGCCCGCCGCCGCCGACCCCGGATCCGGTGTACCCCACGGCTGGTTCCTGGCTGACCGCGCAGTTCACCCCCGACCTCGCCGCGCCCCACCTGACGGTGCCGTTGTACGGGGCGGTACAAGCGGGCGTGACCAGCGCGCAGGCCGCCGCGGGCGGCCTGGCGCTGTGGCTGGCCGAGGTATCCGCCGACCCGCGGCTGCGGGTGGCTGCCGCCCTCGGCGCGCAGGTGGTCACCGCCGACCGGGAAGACCTCGTCGCGTCGGCCTTCAGCCAGCTCGGTGACATCAAGCCGGTGAACGCGCATTTCGCCCGGGCACAGCTTGCCCGGGCGGCCGGCGACCGGCACGTCACCAGGCACCTCGCCGGCCACGACGACCTGTCCACGCTGCAGCTGCTCAGCCCGCTCGCCGCCCGGCTTGCGGCCAGCGTGGTACCCGACGCGGGGCCGGCCATGGCGGGCAGCGCGTACAGCATCGTGCAGGCCAGTTCGGAGCCGTCCCTGTCCGCGGTGTGCTCTGCTGCCTACCGGCGGGTCAGCCGCCCCCGCGGCCCGCACGCGCGGGCCGTCCCGGCCCCGGCACCGCCGCCGAGCCCGATTACCGCCGCCGCCCTGCTGACCCAGCTCGGCGCCGTCGGCGGAGCAGTCGCCCACCGGGTCCGCTCCGACTACGTCACACCGCCGACCCTGACGCAGGCAGCGGGTAATGACCCGCTGCGCGCCGTTGCCCCCGCCGTGGAGTTCCGCACGCCGATGATCGGCCCGCTCGCCGCGTGCGCGCCGGACGCCGTTCTGTCCGGGGCCGGGAGCATACCGGTGAACACCGCCCTGACGCTGCAGGACAACCCGGATGTCATCGCCGCCTAGCTGATCGGGGCCAACGACCAGGTGCAGCGGCTGCTCCAGTGGCGTGATGTGCCCACCGACCGGACGGCGACCCCGTTCCGGTGGTTCTGGTCGGCCACCGAGGAGGCGATCGCGCCGCTCGCCGGATGGGGCCAGGGATCCCTCGCCACCCAGCTGCGTCCGCCGAACGTCGTGCTCGCCGTGCGGAGCGAGCTATTCGCTCGCTACCCGCGCACCGCGGTGTACGCCGTACGCGCGCAGGCCAGCGCACCCCGGTTCCCCGTCCCGCTGGCGGCCAGCCAGATCATCCCGCCGACCTTCACCTCGATCCTGCCGCCGGACCTGCGGCTATTCGTGTTCACCGCGATCAGCCTCACCAGCCGCGCCCAGCTCGCGGAGGTGTTCTTCGTGTTCCAGGAGCAGGTCAGCGAGACCCGATTCGGCACCGGCATACTAACCGCGGGCCTGCCACCCGGCGGCGGATCTCACTGGTCAGTGGCTGACGTCCAGGCCTGCGCCACGACGGCCAACAAGGGCACCGCCCCGGTGATCGGCGACGCGGCGCAGATGGCGTACTGGACCCGTATGCCGCCGTGCCTGGTCGCGATCAATGCCGCGGCCCTGCTGTCGGCCGGCCCGGCCGCAACCGGAGCATCACCATGACCTTCGCGCAGGCGCTCAATTCCCTGGCAGGCGCTCCGGCGGCGCTGGCCCAGTTCCGGGCCAGCGCCGATCCGGGCGCCGCGCACGACCCGGGCGCGATGCTGACGGCGACATCGGGCCCCACCGGGGTCGTCGCGTCAGCCTGCGCGGCCGGGGCTACCGCGCTCGCCGACGCGGCAGGCGCCCAGGACATGACGGAGGCAGTCAACCAGTGCTCGGACATCTGGGACCAGACCACCGCGCAGGCAGCGGCAAGTCTCGCGGCCGCCCGCGGCGCCTGGGACCAGATCCGCGCGGCAGCCAGCCCGCTGCTGGCTGCCAGCGCGCCGCTGTACGGACCCTTGTCGCGCATCGTGACCGCGCTGCAGACCTTCGAGACGTCCATGCATGGGCTGAGCGGGCCGACGCCGCCGGCACCCGACAGGACCGACCCCCGCGCCGTGCAGGACTGGCTCGACCAGGTCACCGCATCCATGAGCGGCTACGCGGCGGCGGCTGCCGCGGCCACCGCCTACACCGCCGCGCCCGGGGCCGGCGCGGCACTAACCGCCTGGATCAACGATGTGACCCGACTGGCCGCTGACGGGCCCGGCATCCAGGCCGCCGTGACCACCGGGCCGCCGCCGGCCGATCCGGCCACGTTGGCACGCTACCTCGACGACGTGGCGCTGCTGAAGACCTGGGCGTGGCCCGGCCCGGTCGGCGGCCATCAGCGGCCCGCCTACCAGGCTGACATCGCCAGCTACACGGCCGCCCTGGACGGGCTGCTTGCGGCCAGCACTGGCCTTTCCAACGGCGGCCCGGCGGTACTGGTCCCGGTCCGCCTGGAAACCCGGCTGCACACCGGCGCCGCCGGCGGGTACACGCTGCAGGTCAGGATCTTCCCCGACGACTTCGCGATCGACGCGCACGATCCGACCCTGACGGCGCTGGAGGCTAGCTGGGCCCCGGTGCTGCAGCGGGCGGTTGCGGCGCGGTCCAGCGACCCCGCCGCCGCGGCGGCGACATGGGACCAGGCCGCCGCGAAATTCGGCGCCGGGCGGGCCGCCTACCTCAACGCCGCCGACCTGACCGACCCTGCCATCATGCCAGCGGCCGGACAGCCCGGCCGGCCCTGTGGGCCAGGCCGGCGACCACGGCGCTGCTGCCCGACCGGTGGCTGGCCGCAGCCTACGGCCCCGATGGCCAGCTGCTCGCCGCCGGGCTGAGCGGGCCGGTGACCCGCCCGCTGCAGGTCAGCCCGGACCCTTCGGCCCCAGCTGCCGCCACGGGTCCGGCCGGCGTGCCGCTCGACCCGGGGCTGGCCTGGCTGACCGACTTCGACCAGGCCACCTCCGCCGGCATGGCGCTCACCCTCAGCCTGGACGGCGGTGCCGCTGGACCGCCGCCCAGCGGCCAGGACCCGGGCCCGGCGGTGATCAGCAAGGTCATCGTCACCGGCCTGCAGACCCCCGGCATCCCGGACCCGGCCGCCCTGCTGACCGGCGTGCTGCAGGCGCACCGGTTCACCGGCGGCCTGGAGATCCTCCCGCCCGGTACTGCCACCAACAACACCGCCGCCGGGCCGTCCGGATATACCAGCACCGATCCAATGGCGGCCGGCAGCTACGCCCGTGAGATCACCATCCCCGACGGGTGGGCGCCCCCGCGCACCGTGACCGGCGACGCGGCCCGGCTGGCGGCAGCGCTTCGCGTCCCCGGCGACACGTTCGCCACCGCCGGAGACGTGCGGGAGGACGCCCTCGCGGCGCAGGCGGTGGCCGCGGTGACGTGGCGGGCCAGCTGGGGCACCTACCTGCCCTGGCTCGGGCTGGGGCCAGTTCCGCTGGAGGCGGTGCGCGGCTGGGTGAGCGCGTGGGTCAAGCCGGGCGGCCCGCTGCCGGCCCTGCGTGCCGGGCGGCAGGTGTACGGCGTGCTGCCCGCGATGGCGCTGGACACCTTCACCGACGTGACCGACACGCCGGTCGCGCCGTTCGTGGCCGAACTGGTACGCGCGTACCGCCCGTCATGGCTGGCCGCGGCCGGCGCCGTGCTGGCCGGCGACTTCAACGCACAGCTATCGCGCAGCCCGGTCAGCTCCGGCATCACCGCCCGGGCCGGCATCTCCGGCATCTCATCCTGGCTCAGCCCCGGGCAGGGCCTGATGGGCACCGCGTCGGCGGACCTGCACCCGGCGACGTCACTGATGCCGCAGGCCCTCCCGCCGCCGCGGGCCGATTCTGGGGCAGCAGGACCACGATCGCCTGGCCGGCGGACTTCCTGCTCTACCCGCTACCCGGTAACTCACCATGGCAGGTCACCGGGAACGGCCTACCCCTTACCTCAGATGATCCGCGGCCCTACCTGGCCGCCTTGCCACTCTCCGGGCCAGCGAGCCCAGGGCAGCGGCCCCAGCCGGACAGCCTGCTCACCGAGCTCGTGAACTACGCCTGGACAGCCACAGCCGGAGCGCACGCCTCGGCGCCGCAGAGCTTCGCCGAACGCGGCCTGCTATCGCACCGAATCCCGGAACCCGCACTGCCCGCGGAGCCCGACGAGCTCTCGGGCGCGATCGCCTGGCTGGCCGCCGCCCGCCCGGGCCTCGATTTCGCGGCCCTGCTGGGCGGCATGCTGGACGTGACCAGTCACCGGCTCGACGCCTGGGCAACCGCGCTGGCCACCTACCGGCTCGGCCAGCTGAGCGTGTCTCTTCCCGCGCCCGGCACGCCGCCGGTTCTCATCGGCGCGTTCGGCTGGATCGAGAACCTCCTCCAGCAGCCGCCCATGGCCAGCGCCGGGCTCGCCGATGACCCGGCCGTGCTCACCGACCCGCTCAACGCCGGGTTCCTGCATGCTCCCAGCCTGGCCCAGGCCACCACCGCCGCCGTCTTGCGCAGCGGCTATCTCACCCACAATCCGCCCGGCCAGCCGGGGCACAACGCGCCATTCGCGATCGACCTGTCCTCGCAGCGTGCTCGGCGGGCCACCTGGCTGCTCGACGGGATCCGGGCCGGGCAGCCGCTCGGCACGCTGCTGGGCTACCAGTTCGAACGAGCCCTCACCGAAGCCGGGCTCGGCCAGCTCATCGCCCAGTTCCGGGCCATCGCCCCGTCCGATCCCGCCGCCGACCAGGACATCAGCACCGCCACGCCGGCCGCCGCCGGCACCGTCCGCGGCACCGACGTGGCCGACGGGGTCACCGTGTTCCAGCTGTGGCAGCAGCAGCCTGCCCCCGCCCCAGGCGACACGTCGGTCTGGGCGCAGGCCGCAGCACCGCTGGCCAGCCTCGCCGGCTCCTTCAACGCCGTCGCCGATGCCGTCACCGCCGAGACGCTGCACCAGGCGCTCGCCGGAAACCACAGCGCCTCAGCCGCCACCATGCAGGCAGTGGCCAACGGGACCGTGACCGCCGACGTGCGCACCTTCCTGAACACGCCGCGGACCGGCACCTCGATCACCCACCGCGTCCTGCTCACTGTGCCGCCGGCCCCGGCGATCCCGCCGCCCGGCTGGGCCGCCACCCCGCGCACCCGCGCCGCCGGCCCTGTCCAGCTGGGTGGCCGGGTTGCTGCCCGCCCCCGGCACCATCCACGCCGCCGTGACCCTCACCGACGCCAACGGCGCGCCGCTGGCCGGAGCCGGCCCGGTCCCGGTCACCGTGGACCAGCTCGGGATCGGGCCGCTCGACCTGCTCGACCTGGCCGCCCGGCCCGCCGAGCTCGCCCAGCTCGCGGTGCACACCGTGGTCACCGCCCGGGCCGGCGCGGCCCCGGCCGCCGCCGGGGGCACCATGTCAGCCGATCCGGCCGCAGATGGCACCCCGCTGGCGTTCGTGCTGGACATCGCCGGGCGGCTCGCCGCGGCGCTAGCCGCCAGCCGCGCCGCCGACGCCAGGGACCTCGCCCTGCCCGGCACCTCCGGCGACCCCGGCATCGACGCGGCCGAACTGGCTGGCCGCGCGGCCGGCGCGCTGGCCGACCTCACCGCCGCCGACAGCGCGTTCGCGCAGGCATTCCCGGCCGCGCGGGTGCCGCCGCCGGGCAGCGCCGCGCCGCCGCCAGCTACGCTCCCGGTCACCGCGGGCGCCGCGGCGTTCACCCAGGCGCTGATGGCCGCCGCCCTCCTCGGCGTGCCAGGAGCCGTACCGGCCAGCACCGGCGGGGACGACATCGCGCTGCAGGCCCTCGCCGGGCAGGCCTACGCCGCCTGGACCGAACTGGCCCGGCGCCAGGCCGCCGCCGCGGCGGCGACGCTACCCCAGCCCAGCCCGGTACAAACCGGCACGGGCCCGACGCCACCACAGCCGAGCCCGGTGCAGCAGCTTGACGCCGGCCTGGCGCAGCTCGCCGCCGTATTCGGCCCCGCATTCCCCGCCATGCCGCAACTCCCGGCGGCCGGGCAAACCCTGGCGGCCGCCAGCCTCCCGGTCCCCCCGGCCTCTCCAGGACAGGACCCGGTCGCCTGGCTGGTCAAGGCGACCCGCATCTGGCCCGCCCTGCCGGCGCTGCACGACGCTCTGACCGCCGCCGAGGCCCTCGGCAGCGGACCGCCGCTCGACGTGCGGATCGCCCAGCTCCCGGCCGGCCAGGCCGGCGGCTGGGCCGGCCTGCCGCACGGCGGCAACCCGCCGGCTGCGGGCACCCTTAGCCTCGAGTTGCTCGGCCAACCGCCCGCCGCCACCGGGCCGGCCGGGGCGCTCGTCGTCGCCGACTGGGCCGAAACCATCCCCAGCAGCCGGGAAACCACCGCGGTCAGCTACCACTTCGACGCGCCCGCCACCCAGGCGCCGCAGACGATCCTGGTCGCCGTCCCCGCCGACCGCAGCGTGCCAGCATGGACCTACGCAAGCCTGCGCGACACCGTCGCCGACACGCTCACCCTGGCCCGCATGCGCACAGCCGACTCCACCGACCTGGCCGCCGCGCTAGGCACCGAGGCCTGGGCGCTCCCCGCCCTCTACCTGGCGGACAGGCCGACCTTCCACGACCCGGCTGTCACGCTGGACATCCAGCCCCCCCAGACCTTCCTCCAGGTGACACAGGTCGCGTCGGCCGAAACCTGCGTCGGGACGCTCATCCAGGGCATGCCCGGAGAACTCAAGATCACCGGCACCACCCTGACCGGGCTGCCAGCGTCCCAGTTCGTCTTCACCCCGGCCGGGATCACGCCGAAATCCTGGAACTCGTCGCCCCCCGATCCCGTCACCGGCAAGGTGACCGGAACGCTCACCGTCGCCGTCGATACCCACGCATTCACCTCACCCAACTCCTACTCGCTCCGGGCGGGCGCCGGCCAGACGCTGCCGCACGTGATCGGCGTGAGCCCGCGGCCGCTGGTGACCACCTGCGCCACGACGGTCATCTCCCAGCAGATGACACCATCCACCGCCGAGATCACCGTTTACGGACAGGCCCTCGGCACCGCCACCGCGACGCTCACCGCACCCGGCCTCATCAGCCTCAGCTCACCGACGCCGATGGTCAACCGGGCCGAGACGGTGGCGTCGTGGACCGCCACGATCGCCGCATCGACCTACGACCCGAACCCGGACTTCATCGACAAGAACGGGCGGATCGTGCGGATCCCGCCCTCGCCGCCCAGAAATGTCGCGGTCCAGCTGACACTCACGGTCACCCTGACCGGTGCCGGGGCGCAGAGCCCGGCCACCTTCCCGATCACCCTCGACACCATCGTGTGACCCGCCCCTCACGGACCAGGGAGGCCCGGTGAGCGACCCGACCACCTGGGTGCGGCTCGAGCCGCACCCGCGCGACCCCACCCTGGCCGACGGGCTGGCCGCCCGCACCGCTGACCCGCTGTGGCTACTGGCCCGCCAGCTCACCTTCGGGGAATTCGCCGGCCGGGACGGCGGCTCCCCGATCGGGGTCCGCCTGACCGCCGCCACCTCCGCGCTTACCCGGCTGCGCGCGGCCGGGCAAACCGGCAATGGCCTGCCGCTGCCGCCCGAGGGCGCCCCGCTGGAAGTCCTCATCGAGGCCGAACCCGAACCGGCCCCCCGCCCGCGGCCAGCCAATGCTGGAGCCCCTTCGCCAGCCGGAGCCCCTCCGTCGCGGCCTGTCGCCGCTGCCCAGGCCGGGCTGCATTACCTGCGGATGCTCGCCGCCGCGCCCGGCATCGGCGACCTCACCACCTACCGGGCCGGCCTCATCGCTACCTACCCGCTGCCCGCCGCCCCGGGCAGCGGGCCAGCCGGGCCCCCGGCTCCCGACCCCGCCCGCCCGCTGCTGCGCGTGTACGCCGGGCGGGTACCCGACGGGCAGGCCCTGTACGCCGACCTCGCCGCTGGCCTGCGCGCGAGCCCCGGCGTCCTGCCCGCCCAGCCGGCCCGTACCGGCGCCAGCGACGCCGTGATCACCGCCGTTGCCGTGGCCTGGCTCGCCTGGTTCGACGCCACCAGCAGCAGCCCGCACGGAACCTTGATCTCCCAGGCAGGCACCTGGCAACCGGACTACCTGGAGTACGCGGCCAGCACCGCCGCGCCCGGCCCGGACGCCGAAACCGTCCTGACTACCAGCCAGCACACCTCCGGCGCCCTCGACTGGTATGACTTCGACCTCGCCGCCAGTGCCCGGCACCCGGCAACCGCCGCAGTCAGCCTGGGCGCCACCGCCGCCGATCTGCCCGCCCAGCCGACACCGCTGCCGCTGTCGGCGTTGCCCGCACCCGCCCGCTACCCGGGAATGCCCAACCCGCGCTGGTGGACCTTCGAGGACGCTGCCGTCAACTTCGGCGACATCACCGCGCCGGCCGAAAGCCCCATCACCGCCGTCATCGTCGACTACGCGCTGCGGTACGGCAACGATCATTATCTGATCCCGCTGCCGCTTCCGGTGGGGACACTGTGCCGGGTTACCCGCCTCATCGTCGCCACCACGTTCAACGAGCGCATCCTCATCCGCCCGATCGCCGACATCGAACCGGCCGGGCCGTTCCGGCTCTTCGAACACACCCTGCCTGCCCCGGCCGCCGGCGACGACGCGACCCGCGACCCGCTGTTCATCCTGTTCCCGACGCTGGACCACGTGCTGGGCGGCCCCCCGATCGAACAAGTCGACTACCTGCGCGATGAGCTCGCCGACACCGTCTGGGCCATCGAGGCCATTGCCCAGGGCCCCGATGGTGCCCCGAGCGACCGGACAAGCCAGGCCCGGACCAGCTCCGATGGAGGCAGTTCGCTGCTGGCCCCCAGCACAACGAACCCCGGGAGCATCCCCACCCTGCGCTACCTCCTGCGTACCGACATCGAAGCGAACTGGTTCGCCTTCACGCTGCCCAACCCGAACGATCCCGCCGGGAACGTCACCAGCCTGCCCCGCACCGAGATCACGCCCGTCTCAGGCGGGCCCGCCCCAGTCCCCTGGGGCGCGATCATCGCCCAGCAAACCCGCGGCCTGCCACAAGAGACCGTGACCCGAGCCGGGCTGCGCGCCACCCGTGCCTGGCGGTACGCCCGCTGGACCGATGGCAGCCAGCTGTCCTGGGTAGCCCGGCAGGTCCAGCCCGGCCGCGGACAAATCACCAGCGGCCTAGCCTTCGACCTTGCGCTATGACACACGAAACTCCTACTTAAATTGGAAGGTCCCGTCACACATGACAACCCCTGATGAGAAGGAAACACCCAGGCTTTCATCAAAGGCCTGGCTGCGGCATGGGCCAAAGGGCCTTTTCGGCCCCGCTGACCCGGGCATGCTGTTCGCCATCGGCGATCGCGTGAGCTTCGTCTCCCGTGACGGGCCGGTATTCGAGGCCGACCGGCCCCAGATCCGCGTCCGGTGGCCCGCCTTGGAGTTCGGCGGTGGCGTCCATCTGACAGTGGACGGCAAGATCTACCGGCTCTCGCTCGCGCGCCCCCCGCACGCGCCTGAGATGGACAATGAACTGCGCAAGGCCCTATCAGACTTCGCGCTCGAGAACCTATCCGACTGGTACACGGTAGGCGCTAGCTTCCGTGACGCCCACGAAGGGCGGGCCAGTGGCAAGGCATGGCGGGCCTATTTCAGCACCGGAACGGCTGAGGCCACCGCAGAACCTGAGACTGCCGCGGAACATGAGACTGCCGCGGAACATGAGACCGCCGCGGAACATGAGACTACCGCAGACGATATGAAGTGCAGAGGCGGTTCTCGAGCTCATCTCTGGTCAGTTTGGTGCGTTAGTTTCGCCTGGCTAAGAGCTTGCAGAAAAATAACCCGTAGCTTCCTGGAATGCGGCATGCTGATGTGGTATGGGCGGCAACGAGGAAGCGGTGCGGGTTCTGGCGGCGAAGTTCGCGGCGATCTTCCCGCACCTGGACGAGCGGCAGCGTCGGCTGCTGATGGGTGCTGAGGCCCGTGCGCTGGGGCATGGCGGGATCCGGCTGGTGGCCCGGGCTGCGGGGGTCCGCGAGGCTACGGTGTCCCTGGGCGTTAGCGAGCTGGACTCCGGCGCAGAGCCGCTGGGCCGGGTGCGGCGCCCGGGCGGGGGCCGCAGGCGGGCGGCTGATACGGATCCGGGGCTGGGCCCGGCGCTGCTGGCCCTGGTGGAGCCGGACGAGCGGGGTGATCCGATGTCGCCGCTGCGGTGGACCACCAAGTCCACTCGTAACCTGGCGGCCGAGCTGACCCGGCAGGGCCACCGGATCGGCGCCAACACCGTCGGCGACCTGCTGCGGGCCGAGGGGTTCAGCCTGCAGGGCAACGCCAAGACCATCGAGGGCCAGCGGCACCCGGACCGGGACGCGCAGTTCCGCTACATCAACGAGCAAGTCAAGGCCCACCAGGGCGCCGCGGACCCGGTGATCAGCGTGGACACCAAGAAGAAAGAGCTGGTCGGCGAGTTCAAGAACGCAGGCCGGGAATGGCGGCCCAAGGGCCAGCCTGTGGCTACCCGCACGCATGACTTCCCCGGGGACAGCGCGGGCAAGGCGGTGCCGTACGGGGTCTATGACCTCACCGCTGATGCCGGCTGGGTGTCCGTCGGCACCGACCATGACACCGCCGCCTTCGCCGTAGAGTCGATCCGCCGCTGGTGGAAGGCGGCCGGGAGCAGCGACTACCCCCTGGCCCGGCGGCTGCTGATCACCGCGGACGCGGGCGGCTCCAACGGTTACCGCACCCGCGCGTGGAAGGCCGAGCTGGCCGCGCTGGCCGTGGAGACCGGGCTGGAGATCACCTGCTCCCACTTCCCGCCCGGCACCTCCAAGTGGAACAAGGTGGAGCACCGGCTGTTCTCCCATATCACGATGAACTGGCGGGGACGGCCGCTGACCAGCCACGAGGTCATCGTGCAGACCATCGCTGCGACCACGACCCGCACCGGGCTGCGGGTGCGCGCCGAACTGGACACCGGCGCCTACGACACCGGGATCAAGGTCAGCGACCGGCAGATGGATGCCCTGCCGCTGACCCGCCACGACTGGCACGGCGACTGGAATTACACCCTCCGTCCCGAGGACTACGACCAGGCCGCCGGCGCCCCCGATCCGTTCGACCAGCCCAGCCCTGACCTGGCCTGGCTGTGCCACCCAGCCCTGACCGGGCTATCCGCCCGGGAATGGGACGCCCTGATCACCACGCTGATGACGCTGCATGACCAGCGGCGCGAAGCGGACCTGGACAAGCGCCGCGGTCACCGCCCGCGGCTGGCCGCCCCGGGCGCCGGGCGCCGCCCCGTCCTCACCCTGGCAGACCGGCTCCTAGCCACCGCCCTCCACCAGCACCTCGCGCTACCGCAGGTCGCCGTCGCTGCCTTGTTCACCGTCCGGCCCGAGACGATCAACAGGCGCATCCGCGACGTCCGCCAGCTCCTGGACCTGGCCGGACACACCATCCAGCCCGGCCCGAACCGGCTCGCCAGCCTCGACGAGCTCTACAGCCTCGGGGCAACGCAGGGCATCGCAATTCCAGCAGAGATCAAGACAGCGTGTTAATCATCTGCAAGCTCTAACTGTTTGGGCATTGGGACAGCCACATGATAAACGTCGTTGAGCCCGGAGCGGGCGCAGCGCCGTCGCGTCCTTCGTGCTGGGCCTATATGCCTTGCCGCAGACGGCGCGGGCGGCCCGCTGGTGGTGTCCTCGCTGGAGACTTAGTTTCGGCCGCCTGAGTAATCAGGTAGCGGGGAGACGTCGGCCTTGAGCCTTGCGGGTCATGAGGGTTCCGGGCCGGGCGGGGGGAGCCGGGCGGTGATGGCGGTGATGGTGGTGGCGATCAGGTCGCGGACTGTGCGCTGGACCGCGGTGCCGCAGTCGGGGCAGCGGCTGGCTTGGGGCTGGCTGTTCCAGCCGCGCTGGCGGGTAGGAAATCCAACCCGGGGACCGGACCCGGGAGAATGCCCGGCGAGAGTGGCGGTCTGCAGGTCCCAGGCGTGCTCGCGGACTGGAACCCGGCGGCCGCTGGTTCCGGCGCCGAGCCCGGCTCCGAGCCCGGCTCCGAGGTATTCCATGGCGACGATGAACCCTCGCATTCCTCATCACGCTCATTCCTGCCTGTGAGTCCCGCCAGGCGCTGGCCGCCGGCCAGGAGGGGCCGGCGTGCCGTGCGGGCTAACCTCAGCCCTCACCTGCCCGCTTAATCCGGTCACAGGGAATTGCGCCGACCGCCGGGCTTGCCGCTGAGGTTGCCGGGATCGGTGCCGTGCTTCGAGAGCATCCCGGCGTGCTGGACGTTGCCGGTGCCGGCCTTGCCGGGCAGCTCGCGGCCGGCGGGCGCGCTGGCGGCCCTGGCTCGGCAGGGTGCCGCCAGCGCGTCATGCCGGCGCTGCGCGGATTAGCGGGTGGTGCCGGTGGTGTTGACGTCGGGGTCGTCGATCTGCTCCTTGCGGAGGGTCTCGCTGACCTCGTGGTCCTCGGTGACGGTCTGGGTGCCGAGCCGGACGCGCTCCACCGGGACGGGCCAGCGAGATGCCGGCCGGAGGGGCTAGACGCGGGTGGCGCCGTAACGCTCGCCGGATCCGTCGGAGGGCTGGGCGCCGTTGCCGGACTGGCTGGCGGCGAGGGTGCCCTGGGCCTGGCGGGCCTGATCCTTGAGGGAAGGGGCGTTGCGGACCGATTCGGCGATGCGGGGCTTCTCCTGGTCGTATCTGCCGGCTACGGACTCCCACCGGGCGGACATGGTGCGGATGCCGCCGCCGCCGACCGCGACCACGATCACCCCGACGAAGGCGGCCAGCGCCGCGTACAGGACGGCGTTGACGACGTTGGTGGCCACGTGCAGCTGGTCCAGGGCGGCGATCACGCCGAACGCCAGGATCAGCCCGGAGACGACGTTGCCCAGGACCTTGGCGTAGGACACCCCGGACAGGCTGTTCTCGATCAGGGCCTTGGCCGCGGCGGCGATCGCCGAGGCGATGATGACGATGACGATCGCGACGAACACCAGCGGCAGGTACGCGATCACGGCATGCAGGTACGTGCTGACCGGGTTAGTCCCGAACACCCCGAACGCGGTCGACAGCACGAACAGCATCAGCGCGCAATACACGATCTTGGCCAGGATGTCGGAGGCGTCGTACTTGCTGCTTTCCAGCGCCTTCTTGATCCCGCCGCGCTCCACGGCCTTATCGAAGCCGACCCGGGTCAGCACCGCCGAGATGACCTTGGTGATCATCTTCGCGATCAGCCATCCGACAATCAGGATAATCAGGAACACCACGAATTTCGGGACGAACGTCGCCACGTTCGACCAGGCACTGGAAAAACCAGTGCCGTAATTGATAGCTACGGGCATGGACGGACCTCCAGGTAACGACATGGAAATGCCCGGCTGGCAGGCATTTACTGGCAATGCGCGACGACCGGGCTTCTTCAGCATGTCGCTACATGTAATTCTGGTACCGGGCCGCCGGAGCGGCGCCGCTCAGGCTAGAGGGCGATCAATCGGCCGCCCCACGAGCTGAGTCGTGCAACTACGCGCCGCCACGCTGGCGGTTTACATTTAGTGAGACACAGCCCGGCGGGAAACGTCGCAGACTATTTTCCCCGGCGGGTCATCTGCGGGCGGCCAGCGGGATTTTCCTGCCCGGGCAGGTTGCTCAGCGCCAGTTGATGAGAGTGGCGGCCAGCGCGCGGCGGCCGCGGAACAGGTGGCTGCGGACGGCGGGGATGGTGGTGAGGGTCAGGGCGGCGATCCGGGCGCAAGACAGGCCGTCCAGATAATGCAAGGTGATCGCGGATCGCTGCGCGGCCGGAAGCGTCCGCACCGCCGCGCGGACAGACCGGGCGGCGGCGGCCCGCTCCGCTGTCTCCGCGGGGCCGGCGCGTGTCCCCGCGCTGCGGCTCACCTCATCCAGGCTGACCGTGTAGCGGCGGCGGCTGGCCTTATTCAGAGCCAGCCGGGCGACGATGGGATGCAGCCAGGTCCCGAACTCGCAGTCACCGCGGAACCCGGCCAGTCCCTGCCAGGCGGCCAGGAACGCATCCTGGGCGGTGTCCTGCGCATCGTGGTGATCGTGCAGTACGGCGAGCGCGACATGGTAGGCCCGCAGGGCGTGACGGCGCATAAGCTCATCGAAGGCCTGCAGGTCACCCTGCTGACCGAGCCGGACCAGCTCCTGATCCGGCGCCACCTGGCCCGGGACCGCCTCGCCGGATCCTGGGCCCGGCCCGCGAGCCCCGATACCGGCGTCCCGGGCGGGAACCAGCCAGGCCGCCCGGGTCACGAAATCACTAGCGGGAAACGAATAACGCTACATCCGCCGCGAGCGGTCACCGCAGTCAGCGGGCCTTCCCGGCCGAACGGCGATACGAAAACGACAACAGCCACTGTCCAGACACCTCCGGTGCGGGCGATAACCCCTGCCACCAAGGTCTGGAGCAGCAGCACTTACACGTACGAATCGCGAGCATGCAACCGCGACCACGTGTATTTAGCCCAGTTTAGTCGTCATAAACAGAGCCGGCAAGGGGCCGGCCCGCACGGCCCACCCCGCCGGACCCGGCCGCCGCCGCCCGGCAGCCACCGGGGTGGCGGGGAAGCACCTGAACGACGCCTGACTCGTGAACCGCGGGATAACGGCCGGCCGGCCACGCCGACGCGAGATCACCCGCCGGTCCTTCACCCTGCGGCTCACCGCCAGCAGAAACCCCCGGCCAGCACACCTCAGGGCCCGCGGCCACGGCCGCTCGGCCACCGCCCGGACCCGGACCCGGCCACGGCCAGGCCGTCATTAGGAGAACGCGCCAGTCCCTGGACCGCCAAGATCTACAACGACGCCCGGGCAGCGGGCAAGGACCATCCCCACGCCGTCCGCATCCTGGCCCGTGCCTGGATACGCGTCATCTGGCCATGCTGGGTCAACGGAGTGCCGTACGACCCCGACGCGGCCCGGCCGATCCTGGGTCACCTGAAGCGCTGGCCGTCATCCAGCGCGTCGAGGCGGCGACCCCAAACGGTGGCGGCGACCGCGCGCAGCTCGCGGAGCGCATTGAGGCCTTCACCGATCGGCGCCTGTTCCGCTACTGGACGCTGGTGGCCATCGTCAACGGCTGGCCGCAGGACACCCGGCGCCAGTTCCAAGCCGAAAGGCTGGGAGTGGTACGCCCAGGCTCTGCGCGCACACGCGTGACCGGCCTCGGCTCAAGGGAGCGGGTGACCAGGTAGAGGCACTTGAGCGCGGCCTGCTCGGTGATAGGAGGTGGCCGTTGGCCTTGACCGCGCCGGTGGCCGGGGCGTTCAGTGACTTGATCGCATTTGCGGAGCAGATGACCTGGCATGCCAGGATGGCAAGGGGGGCGGGGCGTGGCTCCGCGTGGCCGGCTGGCTGGGGTGCGCGTAGCCCGGTAGCGGGAAGAACGGCGGGTGCCGGTGTGGCGGGAGGTGCTGTGAGGGCGGTGAACGGGCTGGGCGGCGGTCCCCGTGGGTGAGGTGTGTCTGACTTAATGAGCCAGGATGCGGTGGAAATACCCGGCCCAGGCGGCTCGCGGTCACTGGTTCTCCTCGGTGTTGTTTCGACGGTATGCGATGCGGTCCAGCCGCGCCGGGCGATTCCGTCGCGGCGGGCCTGGCGGATGGCTTCGCCTCGGCCTTCGTGTTCGTCGTCGGGGGTGACGTAGCCGATGGCGGCGTGCAGCCGGACGGTGTTGTACCCGGCCCGGACCGGTCGAGCTCGAGGTCGAGTTCGCCGGGGTCGCGGATCTTCTCCAGGTGCGGCCATTCGCCCTTGACGTGCCCGAACAGGGTCTCTATCCAGGCCTGGTCTTGCGGGGTGTGCGGGCGGCCGAACTGCTGGGCGATCGCCACCCCGCATGAACTCGCGGGTGGTGACCGAGCGCATCTGCGGGCCGTTGTCGCTGATGGCCAGCAGCAGCGGCACCTGCCCGTCCCCGGCCAGGTCGTGCACGGCGTCCCGGTCGCCGCTGGTGATCGCCTCGCGCAGCGCCGCGGTGGCCAGCTCGTCCGCGGCATCGAGCAGGTCCTCGGCGTCCAGCGCGGCCAGGAAGCAGGCCTCCACCTGGGTAGAGGACTCCTCCGCGCTGGTCAGCGTGGCCAGCCACTTGCGGGAGACGACGTCCAAGATGGCGATGGAGGCGCGCCGGGCCCGGGTCCAGTGGGTGAAGTCATAGGCCCAGATGGAGTTCGGTTTCCAGGTCAGCCGCTCCGGCCACGGGCTGCGCGGCGTCGGCTCGCGCGGCGGCGGGCCGTCGATGACCAGGCCTTCCTCGCCCAGCACCCGGCGCACGGTGGACCCGGACACGTGCACCAGGCCGAGCCGCGAGCCGCGGTGAGCGAGCTTGCGATGGCTGCGGTCGATCTCGTGCCAGCCCTCGTATAGCGCCACGATGGCGTCCCGCTCCCAGCCCAGCAGGCCGTGCAGCGGGTTCCCGCCGGGCGGCCGGTCCTCCAGCTGCCCGGCGGCGCGGCGCCCGGCCCAGCGTGCCGCCCGCATGTCATCCAGGCCCAGCAGCGCGCACGCCCGCCTGACCGGCCAGCCGCCCGCGGCGGCGGCATGGCCGATCAGGTCCAGCAGGCCGGCCTTGACGTCGGCGCCCACGCGGGCCGGGACCGGGCCAGCCGTCAGTCCCAGCCGGATTTTCCCTGGTGCAGGTGTAGCGCCACGGCCTGCTCGGTGACCGTGGCGCGCAGCCGCTCGATCTCCTCGCGCGCCGCGGCCAGCTCCGCGTCCTGCGCAGACATGCCCGGCCGGCCCGGCACCGACGCCGACAGGGCATCCAGCGCGCCCTGCTTGGCGACCTGGCAGATATGCGTGACGGTCGACCGGTCGACTTTCCACTTCAGGGCGGCTTCCCGCTGGGTCGCCTGCCCGGTCAGCACCGACACGAAGACCTCGTACTTCTCCGACGGCGCCAGGCGCCGCTTCTGCTTGGGAGTGGCGGAGTTCACGCTCCGATCCGACACGGTAATCAGCCTCCAGACTGGTGTGACACGCCGTCTGGTGGCTGGGTATTTCTTGTCGCTCCTGTCTCATGAAGTCAGAGCAAAGCGGTCGCGGGGCAGCTGGCGCGCGCGGTGGAGATCGCCACTATCTTGTCCGCGAGCGGCTTCGACTGGCTTGTTCAGGCGCTGGGCCCGAGTGCGTGGGTATCCTCCGGCCGCCTGGTCCGCTGGTTCCGGCGGGACGCCAGGTGCCCGCCTGGTGTGGCGGTGGACGTCCCGGATGACCGGATCGTGATCCCTGCGGTCATCAGCAACCGGAGCTCACAGCGCGGCTGACGACCGGCGTGGACGCCGCCGACTTCTCCATCGCCCGGCTCCTGCTGTCCGAGCTCGCGCTGGGAGCGCGTCACGGGATCATCTTCCCGCGCGGGCTGATGCTGCTCGGACGCGCCCTGGTCAACCTGGAAGCGACCGCGATGATCGTAGACCCGCAGCTCAACCTCGCCGAGCTTGCCCGGCCGCTGCTGCCCGAGCTGCGGCACATCCTGCAGCCCGGTCCCGAGGCGCTGCAAGAGCACTGGCACCGCCACCGCTTCGAATACCTCGACCTCGCCGCGGAGCTGCCCGCCCTGCTGCCCGAAGCGATCGCCCGGCTGCGCGCACAACCGGCCCTGTCCCCGCCTCCAGCCGCCCAGCCGGCCTCCCGGCACTGGCTCCCGCTGGGCCGGCGCGTTCGCCGCCGGCGCCGGCCTGGCCGCGCTCGCCCGCAAACGTCGGCGCGCCTAGTTCCCGCGGCCAGAAGCCAGACAAATCCGCTCAGCGGCTCATGCATGAGTGAGCACCCGGGCAGTTACTGCGCCGGCGGTGGCGCGAGGCAACGACCTGTTTTCCTGCCCGGTCAGCCGGGTTGCCCCTGGGCGGCCCGGGCACCGGCGACGGCGCGGTCCAGCTGGGTGCTGGGCCCGGCTGCCAGCGGCTCCCGGTGTGGCGCCCAGGACCCGGCCGCATTCGCGCCGGGTGGTTGCGGCATCGGCCTGTCTGCCAGCCCCGGGCGGGTGCCAGCGGGCATCGCGGCCAGGTGCGGCGGCGGGCCGGCAGGCACATTCATGATGGTACGGGAGGGGAGGCAAACACGGGCACGCCGCCCGTACCCATGGTGGCCGCCGCGTCGGCGGCGCAGCACTCCGGCTGCGGCCGAAGGGCGCTCGCATGCCGCCGTTACCGGGACCGCAGCCAGCCGGCCATGCGTAGTGCCCGGCGGCGACTGGACGGCGACCCTAGCCACGCCGACGTCCGCTGGCTGTAGGTCACGGCCATCTGGCCCGGTGTCAGGCATTGTCTGTTCCGCGGGGCCAGTGTGAGGCCGGTGCCGAAGGCGCCCGGTGTGCGTGGTACCGGGCCGGACGGCGTCGCGTCGGCGCAACCTCTTTATCCCCTCGCTGGTCGGGGCGGACTATCGAGTGATCGTTCCCGACCTCCTCGGTGTCGGCCGCTCCGACAAGCCGGACCGGTCTGCGGGACGGCCAGTGACGAGCGACTGGTCGCGCTTAACAGATTTCTTCCCTGTCGAGTGCCGCCGGGACGTTTGCCTTGCCGTGGCGGGGGGAGAGTGTCGCGGCCGGGAAGGACACTAGCCAGGTCGGCGTGCGGGCCATGGCAACCTTCAGGCCTGCTCCGGCCCTGGGCGGAACAGCGGGTTACCGAGGTGCCGGGTATCCGGGAGAGGTACATCGGCCCGGCGCTGTCGGCAGATTCGCTCGCGCCTGAGCAAACGCCACGTAAGCAAGCAGAGGAGACATATCACGATGGATCTAGCCGTGCCGCGCAGCATAGGCAGGCTGCAGTACGCGGCCGCACGCCTGCCTCTTACCCTTCTCGACGAGTGGGTCGTGGCCCGCCATTGGGGCCAGGACGCGGCTGTCCGTGTGGGCTTCGAGCGTTGGCTCGGCTCGCTGGACATATTTGCCGGGCGGCTCCTTGCCGACGATGAGATCTCCTGGCGGGGCCAGGCTCTGATGTGGCAAACCAGGGACCCGGAGTGGGCCGTCGGGCCCGCACTGGACGCGCCGGCACAGCCGACCCATTCTGGGCAAGTCCCGCCGGACCCGCAGGCCGAGGTGCTCCAGGCCGACGAGCAGGCCCCCGAGATCCAGCGGCCCGACGAGCAGGCTTCCGAGATGAACGACCAGATCGCCACTCACCAGGAACAAGACGACCCGCAGCAAGTTCAGCAGGCGGCCGATGGGCAGGTCACGACGGGCAGCGCACCGCCGGCCGCGGACGAAGCGCCGATTAGCGATGCTGCCGGGGCGGCCGGGCAGCCCGGCACGCCGGAAACTCTCGCCGCCAGGACTGGCGCCGTCGATGTCACGTTTGCTCTTCCTGCCGACGTCCACGCCGGCACCGTGGCGTTGTGCGGGGAATTCAACGACTGGTCGGCCGAGGATACCTGGCTCGAACGCGGCAGCGATGGGTCCTGGCGGGCCACCGTCGCGCTCAAGCCGGGCCGCAGCTACCGCTACCGGTACCTGCTGGATGGCCAGCGCTGGGAGAACGACAGGCAGGCCGACCGTTATGTGCCGAATGCTCACGGCAGCGTCGATTCCGTGGTTACCGTCGAATGACCAGCACCCGTCAACCCGGAGCAGCGGCACTGCCCTTAAGTTTTCGGAGTTGTGTCCGATTTCAGGAGATTTGACGGTGTGATGTCGATCGTGTAGACGACGTCTTCGGTATGGCGGGTCCGGCGTTCGGCTGCGCTGGCGCGGGGCCGTATGAAAAAGAGCTCGGGCTGATGACCGGCGGGCGCCGGCCCAGGCCGCCCCACTGATCATAAATGGATCATAAATGCTTGACTTAGTACGCATTGCTTGATATAGTTAGCATACCGGATCCGGAACTACTGAATTCGGACGTCCCGAAGGAGCACATACGTATGACCAGCACCACCGAGCGTTACAGCGCCGCGGCGAGCCAGTCAGCCAGCACGGCAGAGAAGATCGCCGATTTCTGGACGCAGGGCTCGCAACGGCTGAGCGACTACATGCTTCCCGGCATGCCGCAGGTCGACCTGGTCCCGGTAGTCGAGCGTTACTTCGAGTTCGTGCAGCGGACCGTGGACATCAGCCGGGACCTCACCCTCAAGTGGGCGGAGTCGGCGGGCATGCTGTCCGGCGCCGTCCGCGAGCAGGCCGAGTCCGTCGGCGGTCTGGTACGCGAGCAGGCCGAGTCGGCCCGCGGCTTCGTACACGAGCAGGCCGGCCAGGCCCAGCAGGCCGCCCGCGAGCAGGCCGGGCAGGCCCAGCAGGCCGAGAAGGAGCTGGCCGGCGAGGCCCGCAAGGCCGAGCGCGAGCAGGCCAGGGCCACCACAAGGCCCTCGGGCGCTACGAGGGCCTGACCAAGGCGAGCTGAGCGATCTGCTGGACCAGCGCCACCTGCCCAAGACGGGAACCGTGGACGAGCTGGTGGAGCGCTTGGTCGAGGCAGACAGCAAGTAATCACGCTGCTCGCCCCGCCACACTGAGACGCCGGTACCCAGCAGGATCTGCTGGGTACCGGCGTCATCGCGCTGAGCTGTCCGCCGGCTCACCATCGAAGCGGCACGGCAGCTGTGACACGCCAAGGGTAGCGGTCCGCTGCTCGATGACGGTGCAGGCCCGCAGGGCCCCCTGGACGCGGTCGGTGACCTGCTCCATAGCCGCAGTTGAATGCGCGGCGGGGTCGGGATCGGTTCCCTAGGGGGCAGCACCTGATACTTCTCCCAGACCCGTGGGCCCGAGGTGTAGGGCTGCACTTGGAGGGCAGAAAAGTGTCTTCGGCGGTTGCCAGCCCCAGCTCCCCGGCTGGTGGCGATGCGCCTGAGAGGAGCCGAGATGGGCAGTGATGGGACGCGTGCCCTTGATGCGCTCACCGGGCAGGTGGCTGCCGAGTTGCTGGCACGGTCTCACCTGCTGGCGCCGGAGCAGGTAGCGGATGCACTCATGGACACCGCCGGTTCCCTGGGCGTGACGAAGGCGCGTGTCTACCTGGCCGATCTTGAGCAACGGTATCTGCGGGCGGTGCCCGGCGGTGCGAGCCAGTCGCCGGAGATGCTAGCGATCGACTCTACTGATGCCGGTCATGCGTATCGGACGATGCGCGTTCACGGCGGCCCGGTGGGTGATGGCGGCAGCCGCCGCCGGGCTTGGGTTCCGCTGATTGACGGGACCGAACGGCTGGGGGTCTTGGAGCTGACGGTCGCCGAGATGAGCGACGCAATGCTTGCCCGGTATAAGATGCTCGCCTCTCTGGCCGCGCTGACGATCGTGAGCAAGAGCCACTACAGCGACACGTACGCCCAGACCCGGCGGAGCCAGCCGATGGCGCTGCAGGCTGAGATGGTGTGGGCGTTCCTGGCGCCGCGGACGTTCGCCACCGACGGGGTAATGGTGACGGCGACGCTGGAACCGGCGTATGAGGTTGGCGGAGACGCGTATGACTACTCGCTGACCGGTGACCGCCTGCACGTATCGGTCTTTGACGCCGTCGGTCATGATCTGGCCGCTGGGCTGCTGGCCAGCGTGGCGATGGCCTCGTGCCGTCGCACCCGCCGCTCCGGCGGGACGCTGCAAGATATCGTCACCCGCGCCGACCACGCCATCGCCCGCCAGTTCGGAGAGAGCCGGTTCGTCACGGCGCTGGTGTGTGATCTGGACGTGGCAACCGGTCTGTTCAGCTGGATCCCCTGCGGGCACCCGCCGCCGTTGCTGATCCGCAGCAACAAGGTGATCAAGGAACTCACCCGCCGACCGCAGCTGCCGCTGGGCCTGGCCGAGCCTCACCTGGGCACGGACCGCAGCATCTACGGGACGCTGCCGCGCAGCGACGATGACTTGCCCGCCTACACCGAGCAGCTGGAACCCGGGGACAGGATGCTTCTGTACACCGATGGCGTCACCGAGGGCCGCGCCGCCGACGGCAGCCGGTTTGGCATCGACCTGCTCAGCGACTTCGTCATCCGCCACAGCCACTCGGGCACGCCCGCACCGGAGATGCTCCGCCGCCTCACCCGGACCATCACCGAATACCAGCACGGCCGGCTCTCCGACGACGCCACCATCGTACTCATCGAGTGGATGCCCCCCGACCCCCTGCTGTGAGGGACCATTCCTTCACCACCAGGTCAGAGCCGCTGGATCACCCCTTTAGCAGCTGGCGGGCCATGACCATGCGCTGGATCTGGTTGGTGCCCTCGTAGATCTGGGTGATCGTAGACCGGATGGCAGTTCTCGCAGGTAGATCGCGTGCAGGGCATTGCGCTGTCAGCACCGATTCAGCACCGATGTTCATGACGCGCCCCCCGCACCCGCGTCACCGGGTGTCCCCGCCGTATGATTACGCTGAGTTAGTCATTTGCACACCTAGAGTGGTACCCCTGCTGGCTTCAGCGATAGACGGTGGAGAGACGGTTCAGATGGCGGGCCAGGTGGTGGCTCAGGTCCCGGGCGTCGTCGCCGGCGCCGTCGATGAGGGTGGACTTCCGGCGGCGGAGGAACGCAGTGCCTATTAGATACAGGCCCGGGGACGGGGTGACGCCGCCGTCGTGTGTGACCCGGCCGCGGTGGTCGAGAACCGGCACGTTAAGCCAGCTGTAATCGGGGTGATACCCGGTGGCCCAGATGATCGTTTTGATCGCGCCGCTGCGGAGGTTGAGCAGCAGGGGTGGTGACGGCTCGACATAGGTGGGCGCCAGGCGATGCGCCGTCTCGGTCTCGTCGTCGAGGCCGTGGCTGGTGGCCCATTCGTCGATGGTGTCGAGTAGCCGGCCCAGCTTGAGGTCGGCCAGGGTGCACTGGTTGCGCAACGAGCCGGAAAACTGGGCCACGCCGTCGTTGATGCCAGCCAGCTTGCCGACCAGGGTGACCCCGAGGCGTTGGAGGGTGTTGAGGTCGATGGTGGACCGGGTGGGCGAGCCGACGCGGTCGTCCGCATCATTCACACACTCGCTGACGCCACGCCGGTGGCCGTGCTGCTCGACGACGCGCACTGGCTAGACGAGCCCTCCGTGTCGCTCCTGCACTTCGCCATCCGGCACCTTGCCGACGCCGACGTGTCCTTCCTCGCCACCGCCCGACGCGCCGAGCTCGCCGACAGCGGCGCCGTCTCCCGGTTGATGCAGACGCTGCGCCGCGACGACGAGCCCACTGAGCTGCCCATCGGCCCCCTTCCACCGGCGTCGATCGCCGAGCTCACCGAGTCGATCGCCCCCGGCGCCGACTCCCGGCGCATCACCGAGGCCACCAACGGCAACCCGCTGTTCGCGCTCGAAATGGCACGCGCCTTCGCCCGAGGCGACCAGCCGCTGACGAGCCGGGTCGACGCCCTGATCGGCGATCGCCTCGCCCGCCTCGACGCGAGCGCCACCGCCTTGGTCCCATGGATCGCCGCCTTCGGCCGCGGCGTGGAGCCGAGGGTGCTCGCCCGACTGGTCGAGTGTGATGTTGCCGAGCTGTTCGACCCTCTCGGCGAGCTCGAGCGTCACGGGGTGGTCGAGGCCCGCCAGGACGGTAGCATCGATTTCGTCCACGATCTGGTGCGCAGCGCCGCGTACAAGCGGCTGTCAACGCCTCGTCAGTCGATGCTGCATGCCCGCATCGGCAAGGTGCTATCGGCGGTGGAAGACCCCGACGACAGCCTGGCTGCTGAGAGCGCGCGCCACGCCGACCTCGGCAGCGACAGCACCACGTGCGCCGCCGCGTGCGCCCGCGCGGCGCGGCGGTGCCTCAGGCTGCTCGCCTACCCCGACGCTGAAACGCTCGTCGCCCTCGGCCGCAGCCACGCGCCGCGGCTGCCAATGGCGCAGCGGGTCAGCACCGAGCTGGAGTTGATCCATGTGCTGCTCCACCCCGGCATCCGCTTGCGCGCTCCCGGCGAGCTCGCCCGTGACCTCAGCGAGCTCTGCGCCGAGGCCCAGCGACAGGGCCTCGCCGGCGAACTGTCACGCGGCCTCAGCCTTGGTACCGGGCTATCGGTCGGCCGGGGATTCTCCGGATTCAATGGGCGGGAGCAGGGCGGCAATCATGGCTTGTGCCACGAAACGGCCATAGTGTTCAGCTGACCAGCCTCGGCAGAGCACGAGCAGTTCATACAGTTCGGGCGAACTATAAGTCCACAAGATGTCGGCGGCTTGGGCAAGGGTGATGCCGGCCCGGAGATGGCCGGCATCGGATAGGGCGCGGGCGTTGATGGTCATCCGCTCCAGGCGGGCCGCGCTGACCTCGTTAAGGAGAGCGGCGAGTTCGGGGTCGCTGGCGGCGGCGTCACGCGCCAGCAGCAGGATCGGCGCGGTCCTGGGGGCGATTTCGGTAACGAATGCCCCCCAGGCAGTGAGGATCTGGCGGGGGTCCGGCTCGGTGTCGCGGATCTGGTCGGATCGCTGCTCGGCGGGTACCGGGGCCGCCCCGGCCAGGCCCTTGCCGACGATGGCCCGGACCAGCCCGGGTTTGCCGCCGAAGCTCTTGAAGATGGTCTCCACGGAGACCCGCGCCTGCTCGGCGACGGCGGCCACGGTGGTGGCGGCGTAGCCGCGGGACAGGAACAGGTCCTCGGCGATGCCGACGATCTGGTCGCGGCCCTGGCGAGCCCGTTCGCGGCGTCCGCTGGAGTCGTAGCGCCGCCGGGCGTTGACAGCAGAAAATTTTCGTTCCATAGTCATGTAACCGTTCCATGACAGTGTATCAAATGGGGTGATCATGGTGACTCAACCGAGGGCGGGGGCGGCGCTGCTGGCGCGACTGGCAGGCGCGGTGAACAGCCACGACCTTGACGCGCTGGCCGGGTGCTTCACGCCTGGCTACCGCAATGAGACCCCGGCCCACCCGGCCCAGGGGTTCACCGGCCGCGGCCAGGTCCGGCGCAACTGGGAGCAGATCTTCGCCTTCGTGCCCGACATCACCGCGCAAGTGCTGCGATCATGCGCGGACGGCGATGTGGTGTGGTCGGAGTGGGAGATGACCGGTACCCGCCGCGACAACAGCGTGCACCAGATGGCCGGGGTGATCGTGTTCGGTGTCCGCGACGGGCGCTTTTCGTGGGCCCGGTTCTACCTGGAGCCGGTGCAGGCCGGAGGGGCGGACGTCAGTGAGGCAGTGCGTCGGCACGTCCGGGCCGGAGCCGGGCCTGCGACCGGATCCCGGCTGTGATCGTCGTCGCCGGCGGCACCGGCACCCTGGGCGCCCGTCTGGTCCCGCGCCTGGCCGGGGCAGGTCTTGCGGTGCGGGTGCTGACCCGCGATCCGGCCAGGGCGCAACACCTGGCCGGTACCTGCGTGGAAGTGGCTCGCGGTGATGTGCGCGACCCGGCGAGCATCGCCAAGGCACTGTGCGGCGCGGGCACGGTTGTCTCCGCGATGCACGGTTTCGCCGGGCCTGGCGGTGTTTCCCCGGTCACGGTGGACCAGGCCGGAAACGCAACCTTGATTGGCGCTGCCTCCCGCGCTGGCGCCGCGTTCGTGCTGGTCTCGGCGGTGGGCGCTTCCTCCGGTCATCCCATCGGCCTGTTCCGGGCCAAGCATGCCGCCGAGGAAACGCTGCGCGCCAGCGGTATCCCCTGGACTATCGTCCGGGCCACCGCCTTCATGGAGACCTGGGCCACGATCATGAGCCAGCCGCTGCAAGCTTCGGGGAAGATCCCGGTGTTCGGGCGGGGCGACAATCCGGTCAACTTCGTCTCCGCCACCGACGTCGCCGCCCTCGCCGAGCTGGCGGTCACCGATCCCGGCCTGCGCGGCCGGGTCATCGAACTTGGCGGCCCGGAGAACCTGACCTTCCACCAGCTCGCCGTCATCGTGCAAGAAACGACGGGACGCCGCGGCACCGTCTGGCACATCCCGCGCCCGGCCCTGCTGGCGACCGCATGGCTGACCGCCGCCATCAGACCCGCGCTAGCCCGCCAGGCGCGCGCCGCGCTGGCCATGGACACCCTCAACATGACTTTCGACCGGGCGCCGACCCGGCGGGCATTCCCGGACCTGCCCGAGACCGACATACGCTCAGCCCTGAAAGACTTGCTGGCAGCGGCCTGACGGGGGCCATCGCGCGGTAAACCGGGCGTCCCGCGTGCCGGCCGGGCAGGCGGATCGGTCATGGCCTGGCCCGCGATCCACAACACGCAAGATATGCGCAGCCGCCGTTCGCGGGCATGTAGGTCCCGCTATCCAGGGCGGCTTGCGGTTTGGCAGTCGGGTGGGTACTAGGTTGAGACCGTGCTGCTCGAGCGCGATGAGGAGCTGGCGGCGGTGGAGACGCTGCTGTCGGCCGGTGGGGTCCTGGTCATCGAGGGCGGCGCGGGCATCGGGAAGACCGCGTTGGTGGATGCGGCCTGCTCGCGTGCCGGTGAGCGGGGCCTGGCGGTGTTGCGGGCGCGGGGGGCCGAGCTGGAGGCGGGGTTCGGGTTCGGGGTGGTCCGTCAGCTGTTCGAGCGCAGGCTGACCGGCGCATCGCCGGAGGAGCGCGAGCTGCTCCTGGCGGGGCCGGCGGAGGCGGCGTGGACCCTGCTGGGTGCGCCCGCGGCGGCCGAACCAGCGGATACGTCCTTCGCGGTGTTGCACGGCCTCTACTGGCTGGCGGCGAATCTCGCGGCGCTGCAGCCGGTTGTGCTGGCGGTGGACGATGCGCACTGGGCCGACCGCGCCTCGCTGCGATGGCTGGCCCACCTAGCGCCCAGGGTCGAGGATCTGGGGTCGGCTCTGCTGGTCGCGCTGCGGCCGGCCGACCCGGCTGCGGATGCGACCGCGCTGCTCGAGGTGCGCAGACGGGCAACAGTGATCGTGCGGCCCCGGCTGCTCAGCGAGCAGGCGATCGCGTCGCTTGCCCGTGAGACGCTCGGGACGGTTAGTGCGCAGCACTGCTCGTGGCTGGAACGCACCAGCGGGGGCAACCCGTTTTACCTGCGGGAATTGCTCCGGAGGGTCACCATCGGCGCCGCCTCGCCTGCCACGGCGGACTGGCAGGAAGCGGCGCCCACGGGGGCGCAGGACGTCATGTTCTACCTCGGCGCGCGGTTGCGGCAGCTCGGTCCGGCCGCGACCAGGCTGGCTCAGGCCCTGGCGGTGCTGGGTGATGGCTGCACCCTGCGCCATGCGGCGGCGCTGGTCGGCCAGGACGCGGAGGAGGCCTTGCCCGCAGCTGCGGCGCTGGTGCGCTCGGACGTGCTGGCCGAGGCCGACCCGCCGCGCTTCCTGCATCCGATCGTGCGCCAGGTGGTCGAGGCGTCGTTGGACAGCGCCCAGCGTGCGGTGTTGCACCGGGCGGCGGCCGGCGTGTTGCACGCCGAGCGGGCACCGGTCGGCCGGGTCGCGGCGCACCTGCGCATGCTGCCGCCTGCTGATGAGGCCTGGGTGTGCCACCGGCTTCGGGAAGCGGCGAGCGCGGCGCTGGCGTCCGGCGAGCCGCACGCCGCAGGTGAGCTGCTTCGCCGCGCCTGGGCCGAACCACCCCCACCGCAGGAGCAGGTGGCGCTGCTGCGGGAGCTGGCTGGTGCGGATGTGGCGGCCGGACGCGGCAGCGCACGCGACTGGCTCGAGCAGGCGCTGGCCCGCACCGCCGACCCGCGAGAACGGGCGAGGATCGCGATGGAGGTCGCACGGGCGCACGCGAACTCGTTCCGCTGGGCTGACGCGGTAGAT
The DNA here is from genome assembly GCA_963744575.1 of uncultured Actinomycetota bacterium. Classification (GTDB taxonomy): domain Bacteria; phylum Actinomycetota; class Actinomycetes; order Streptosporangiales; family Streptosporangiaceae; genus Palsa-504. The sequence goes on from CAVUUF010000001.1 coordinate 316,051, forward strand.
GTCATCGAGCGGGCCGTGGCCGAGCTCGGGGACGCCGACCAGGGCCTGACCGACCAGCTGGAAGGCGAGGTGGTGGTGGCGGCCTTGCACGACGCCCGCCGGGCCGCCCAGGTCGGTCCCGCACTCATCCGCCTGGCCGCCCGGAGCAGATCGGTGGTGTCCGGGGAAGCGCTGGCGGCCGCCCGTGGCATGGCGGCGTTGCTGGCGGGACGTCCCGCGGCGGAGGTCGCCGAGCCCTTGCTGACGGCGCTGTCGGCCGCGCCGTCGCCGGTGGAGAACTGGGACACCCGCGCCGCGTTGCTGTGGTGCCTGGTGACCGCCGAGGGCTTCGATGCCGTGGAGAACTCGATCGAGCCGATGCTGGCCGGGCTGCGCCGGACCGGCAGTGCCCGTGGCCTCGTCGCCGTCTACAGCGCGCTGGGGTTCCTCCGGCTACGACTGGGAGCGCTGCCGGAGGCGGAGGGCGCCGCGCGGATCGCGCTGCGCGTGATGCAGGAAGGCGACTTCGCACCCGGCCTGCCGTTTGCGGTCACCGTATGCGCGGACGTCGCCATCGAGGCCGGGCAACTCGATCAGGCTCAGGTACTGCTGGAGTCGCTGCCCGCCGCAGGCCGGTCTCCCGGCATCGGCACGGTCCTCATCCCCGCCGCCTGGGGCCGGCTGCATCTGGCCGCCGGCCGCCCCGCCGAGGCGATCGCCGCCTTCCAGAGTTGCACCGCCATGTTCAGCGCCGGCGTGTGGGGCTTGGACATCCGCGACGTCGGCTACCTGCACGCCCGCTCCGGCGCCGCCCAGGCCCTGCTGCTGGCAGGCGACCGGCAGCAGGCCTACCAGCTCGCTGAGGCCGAGCTGGCCGACGTGCGGGTATTCGGCGCGCCGCGGGCACTCGGGGTCGCGCTGCGCACCGCCGGACTCTGCGCTGGCGGCCAGCGGGGACTGGACCTGCTCGCCGACTCGGTGGTGGTGCTGGCCGATTCTCCCGCCGTGCTGGAACGGGCCAAGTCCCTGGCCGAGCTCGGCGCGGCGCAACGCCGCGCCGGCCAGCGCGCCGCCGCGCGCGAGCACCTCGCCGAGGCCCTTGACCTGACCGCGCGCTGCGGTGCCCGGCCGCTCGCTGCCCGCGTGCGGGAGGAACTCAACGCCGCCGGCGCCCGCCCTCGCCGGGACTGGCGCCGCGGCGTGGAATCGCTTACCCCGACCGAACTGCGCGTCGCGCGGCTGGCTGCCGACGGTCGCACCAACCGGGAGATCGCCCAGACCCTCTACATCACCGTCAAGACCGTCGAAGGCCACCTCGCCCGGGTCTACGCCAAGCTCGAAATCAGCGGCCGACCCCAGCTCACGATGGTGCTCGGCGAGGAAAACCCCAGGGGGCCCGCCCGGTAATCCCAGGGTCCCCGCCCCCTCGCCCCGGGCGAGCCCATCCCCGATCGTCGAGAGCAAGCGCAGGCTGTCACGGGTAACGACGTACGGGAGGTAACGGCCATGGGATCTATCGTGGTGTGCGGGGGCGGCGTCATCGGGCTGTCCGCGGCGACCATGCTCGCACGGGACGGGCACCGGGTCACGGTGCTCGAGGCGGACGGGGACAGCCCGCCGGCGGTGCCCGCTGCGGCGTGGGAGCGCTGGCAACGCCGGGGCGTCGCCCAGTTCCACCAGCCGCACAACGTGTTCCCGCGGTTCCGGCAGGTCTGCGACGAGGAGCTGCCTGAGCTGCCCGGGCGGCTGGCCGCGGCGGGCTGCCGGTGGCGGGATCCGATGGGATCACCCGTGCACGGCGGGATGTTGCCGCCGAGCCTGTCCGACCACGAGCCGCGCGACGGAGATGAGGAATTCCGGATGGTCACCGGTCGCCGCCCGGTGGTGGAGTCGGTGATCGCCGCGGTGGCCGCGGAACAGCCGGGGGTGGTCATCCGCCGCGGCGTGCGCGCTACCGGGCTGATCGCCGGGCCGTCCGCGATCCCCGGCGTCCCGCATGTCGCCGGGGTGCGCACCTCAGCCGGTGAGGAGCTGCGCGGCGACCTGGTAGTCGATGCGATGGGCCGGCGGTCCCGCGGCGCCGGGCTGCTGACGGAACTGGGCGCGCGCCCGCCGCACACACACACAGAAACCAGCGGTTTCGCCTACTACACCCGCTACTTCACCGGGCCGTCCCAGCCCTTCACGGCCGGCCCTGTGCTGATGCCGCTCGGTACGATCTCGCTGCTCACCCTCTACGGTGACAACGACACCTGGTCGGTAACCGTCTACACCTCCAGCAAGGACGCGCCGGCCAAGGCGCTGCGGGACAGCGACTGCTTCGCCCGCGTGATCAGGGCGTGCCCGTTGCAGGCGCACTGGCTGGACGGCCAGCCGGTCACCGGCGTGCTGCCGATGGCGGGCATCACCGACCGCTACCACCGCTTCGTTGTCGGCGGCGCCCCGGTCGTGACCGGATTCGCCGCCGTCGGTGACGCCTGGGCCTGCACCAACCCCTCAGGCGGGCGCGGGGTCAGCATCGGGATCATCCACGCGCAGCTGCTCCGGCGGACCGTCCGGAGTCATCTGGGTGACCCGGCGGGCTTCGCGCGGGCCTGGGATGAGGGCACCGAACGGCAGGTGGCCCCGTTCAACCGCGACCAGATCAGCGCCGATCATGTCCGCCTCGCGGAGATGACCGCCCTGCGCCAGGGGCGTCCCTGGTCACCGCCGGACTCGCCGATGAGCCGGCTGGCCGCCGCCGCCGCCTGGGACCCCGACGCCTTCCGCGCCTTCCTGGCCACCGTCCTGTGCCTAGCATTGCCGCAGGACGTCCTCAATCGTCCGGACATCAGGGACACGGTCGAGCGGATCGGTGACAAGACTCCGCCGCCGTTCCCGGGCCCGGACCGGCAACGCCTCCTCCAGCTTCTCGCCGGAAACTGAAGCCGCGTTGACCGCGACCTACACCGCGGCGCCAACACCCCGGTGATCTCGCAGGTGGCCGTGTCCTCGATCGGTAAGACAACGGTGACCTGCGGCACCAGCGGCATCGACGCACCATCGATGGTGACCAGGTCATTCACGGTGACGGTGACCGTGCCGAACCTGCGCTTCCACGCGCACGCCTGTGGCAGCAAGACCAGGCTGGGCAGCTTCACCCGGCCAGGCCGCACCGGTGAACCTGTCCTGCACCACCACCCCGGGCACCGTCACCAGACACGGGTTGCTCACCACCACCACGGCGGCCGGGTCCCGGTGATCCGCCGCTACGCCGAGATCCGGTACGCACCTAAAAGGGGAATCTGACCATGGCGCACGCGGTGAGACTGAGCGAGGCCGAGCTTGCCCGCTACCGGCTGATGGCGGCACAGGCCCGGGAGCGCGAGGGCGACCTGTGGGAACGGGCCGGGACTGCGGCCCGGCGCGAAGGTCGCCGACATTGGCTGCGGACCCGGTGCCATGCTGGCCATCCTGGCCGAGGCCGTCGCGCCCGGCGGGACTCCCAAGACCACGACGCGCCGCACAGTAGGCCGCTCGATGCGAGTGACGCGGTGCAGCGGGCATGGCGCGCGCTCAGCGATGTCGTTGACGGGCACGCCGCTCAGGTCGCACGACCCGGTGACCGTTTCGCGGGCAAGAGGTGGCGCCAGCGTCTGGGACGAGGATCAGCCTGGCGTCGCGCCGGCGTTGCCGGCACGGTCTTCGTGCCAGAGTTGGGTTGTGGCCAGGTTCGGGCTGGTGCGGCGGTCTCCCGGGCTGGGCGGGCTACTGCCGGCCGTCTGACCCGAATCCGCGAGTAGCGCGGTGAACCGGCTGTGTCTCCGTAAATGATCTTCATGGGCCAGGATTCCGGGTGGCGGGCATGCTGACAGGCCGGGTCAGCGCCGGGTTCGCGGGTGGGTATGTTTCTGCGGATCGGGGCTGGTCAGCCGTGGGCCAGGACGGGGAGCCGGGGCTCTGGGTCCGCGGGTCAGGCCGGTGCTGGCAGTTGCCGGAGCCGGGCGAGAATCTCGGGAAGCAGGCAGTGGCCGGGCGGGAGCCGCAGCACCAGGTGGCGGGCGTGGCGGATCAGCCGCCCCGGGACGGCGGTCAGCCGCCACCGCAGGGTGGCGATCATGGCCTTGCCGCCACGCACGCCGTGCCCTGCCGCGATGTCCTCGCCGGCGGTCGTGGCGGTGAGCTGGTGCAGCCAGGCGGCCATGGTCGCGGCGAGCAGCGCCCCCCGCATCCAGGCCAGGTTCACCTGCGGGTAGCCGGAGGGGAGGTGCCGCAGAGCGGCGCCGAGCTTGCTGTCGCGGAAGATGTTCTCCACCGTGGTGCGGTGACGGTGCCAGTGCTCCACGGCGGCTGCCTTATCCGGGCTGGACACGTCCAGGTTCGTCAAGATGAACAAATAGGCGTAGACGGCGGGCTGCTGCGCCAGCTCCGGGAACAGCATCCCCCGCTGGTCCGGGTGCAGGGTGCGCCGACGCCGGGACCGCGGGCCGGCGGAGACCTGCGCCGGGTCCAGCAGGACCCGGCGGACCAGCAGCCGGGTATTGGCCGGCCACCAGTCCGGGCAGTACTCCGCGACGGCGACCTGCGCGCCGTCCATGTCGATCGCGTCGTGCCACCGACTTACTCGCGGATTCGGGTCTGATCAAGCCTCGGCGCGGTAATAGTGGTTCAAATTTTTCCGGCTTCGCGCCGCGGGGTGTCCTTTCCGGGCGGGCCCGTCGGTCCTTCTCACGGGTGGCGCTCGCCACCACGCGGGGAGAAACGAGGAGACCGATGACCAGCAAGACCGCCACGGCAGGGTCCGACGCCGACCGGCAGGCCGTTCTCGACGTGCTCGCGCGCGTGTACCAGGCGTGGGAAGCCGGCGACGCCGAGGCGTTCGTGGCCGATTACGCCGAGGACGCCAGCGTGATCCAGTCCGGCGTCTACGAGAAGGACCGCGAGGAGATCCGCACGAATATGGCCGCGGCGTTCGCGGGCCCGCTCAGCGGGTCGCGGGTGGCCGCCCGCCCGGTGGACGTCCGCTTTCTTACCGGCGACACGGCCATCGTGGTCAGCGAGGACGGGATCATCTTCCCCGGGCAGGACGCTGTCGCGAGCGAGCGGCTGGTGCGCGCGACCTGGGTGCTGGTCAGGCGCGACGGCGGCTGGCGCATCGCCTCCTACCACAACAGCCCCGCCAGCTAAGGCGCAGTCTTCCGGGTACGGGGCGCCTCCCTTCTGGGGAGCCGCCCCGTACCCGGATCCAAACGGGTTCCAGGGCCGTGGCAGCAGTTGTCGCAGTCGTGATCGCCCGGGTAAAACGGTACGGCATGGTCGGCTCAACGGAAGGAGCCTTGACGATGGCGCTGTATGTGGCCTTGTGCTACTACGACCGGGACCACCACTGGGACTCGGTGCCGGATATGGAGTTCACCCCCGAGTACACGGAGTTTGCCCGGCGGGCCACCGAGGCCGGGGTCATGCGCGGCGGTGAAGCTCTGTACCCGGTGACCATGTCGACGACTATCACCGTCTCGGGCGGCAAGGGCGGCGACGTCCTGGTGACCGACGGCCCTTACGCCGAGGCGAAGGAGGTCTTGGCCGGGTACTTCCTGCTGGCGGCGGCCGACCTGGACGAGGCCATCGCGTGGGCGGCGCAGATCCCGGCTGCCTGGCGGGGGAAGATCGAGCTTCGCCCGGTAGCGCCGGCCCACGCCTAGGTGCGCCCTGGCATGGACGCCGCCGGCACTCTGGCCGAGGTGCTGAAGGGCGAAGGTCCCAGGGTGCTGGCCACGCTGGCCAGGACCATCGGCGACCTGGCCGTCGCCGAGGACGCGCTGTCCGAGGCCACGATCACCGCCCTGGATGCCTGGCCCAAAACGGGGATCCCTGACAACCCGCGGGCCTGGCTGGCGGTGGTCGCCCGCCGCAAGGCGCTTGACCTGCTGCGACGCGAGTCAGCCCGGGGCGCCAAGGAGACCGCCGCGTTCCGGTGGGGAACCGGGGCCGCACCGGACCAGATCGAGGAGGCGATCGAGGCGATGGAGCCAGAGACGTCTCTGCGCGACGACATGCTGCGCCTGATCTTCACCTGCTGCCACCCGGCGCTGAGCCGTGAGGCCCAGGTGGCCCTCTCGCTGCGCACGCTGGCCCGGCTCGAGGTGCCGGCCATCGCCCGCGCCTTCCTGGTGCCTGAGGCCACCATGGCCAAGCGCCTGGTGCGGGCCCGCGCCAAGATCACCACCGCCCGCATCCCCTACGCGATCCCCTCCGACACCGAGCTTCCCGGCCGGCTGGCCGCGGTGCTGGCGGTGGTGTACCTGATCGCCACCGAGGCCCACGCCCCGACCGGCGGGCACGCGGTGGCCCGGGTCGACCTCGAGGCCGAGGCGATCCGGCTGGCCCGCTTGCTGGCCAGCCTGATGCCCGACGAGCCCGAGGCGCTCTCCCTGCTCGCCTTGTTGCTGCTGACCTCGGCCCGCACCCCCGCCCGCACCGACGCCGACGGTAACCCGGTGACCCTGGCCGACCAGGACCGCACCCGCTGGAACCGAGCCGCGATCGCCGAGGGTTCGGCGTGGCTGTCCAAGGCGGTGGCCCGGTCCGGCGGGGTCGCCGGACCCTATCAGATCCAGGCTCACCTCGCCGCGGCCCACTCGACCGCTCTCAGCTGGCAGGAGACGGACTGGGACCGGATCGTCGGCCTCTACGACCTGCTCGGGTCGATCACGGCCAGCCCGGTGGTGGCGCTCAACCGGGCGGTCGCGGTTACCGAGCGCGACGGCCCCGAGGCGGGGCTGGCTGCCCTGAAGACCATCGCCGGCCTGGAGTACTCCCATCTGTGGCACGCTGCCCTGGCGGACAACCTGCGCCGGCTCGGCCGCACGAGCGACGCGGCCGGAGAACTTCACGCCGCGGTGACCCTGGCGCCCAGCGAGGTCGAACAGCGCCTCCTGCAGGGCCGTCTGCGCAAGGTGCGGTCCGAGCTCGGCTGACCGCGTCCTGGTTTTCTCGCTTTCCTTGCCTGGCTTTCTCCCCGGATATGTCCTGCGCCCGGTTCACCGTTCGTCCTTTCCCTGCAAGAGCGGTCCCCGATCTCGCGGACCGCCCAGGGAAGGAGAAGCAGATGACTGGCAGCAGCACCAAGCAGGCCGGGGCGCCGGGCGTCAGATCCGGTACCCAGCTGAGTTCACAAGGAGGCACCACCATGACCGACGAAACCATCAGCGCAACCACGATCATTAGCGCCCCAGCCGAGGCGATCTTCGCCGTACTCGCCGACCCCGCCAAGCACGCCGCGATCGACGGCACCGGGTGGGTCCGCGAGCCCCTTGACGGCCAGCCGCTGACCGCGGCGGGTCAGGTGTTCCGGATGGCCATGTACAACGACAACGTCCCGGGCGGGCACTACCGGATGGCCAACCGGGTACAGGTGTTCGACCCGCCACGCGCCATCTCCTGGGAGCCAGGCATGGACACCGGCGATGGCAACCCGCAGATCGTCGGCCACATCTGGCGTTACGACCTGGCCCCTGCCGGACCATCGGGAACCAAGACCACCCTCTCCTATGACTGGTCGGCGGTCCCCGACTCCCTCCGCCAGCGACTCCCATTCCCATTCCCCCCGTTTGCCGCAGATCATCTGAGCAACTCTCTGGCTCACCTCGCCGAACTGGTCACCGGGTAACCGGCCAGCAGGCCGGCCAGTCCCTGCCTCTGGCCTGGCCAGGCCGGGTGGCTGTATACGTGGTCGCCGGAGCTGCCGGAGCCCGGCGCTGTCCGGGCTCCGGCCGGCTCACAGGGCCGCCGGCGGCCCGGACACCCCCGCCTACGCCGCCCTGGCCGGCGTCGCCGACCCGGCCAGGCGTCCGCCCGCCTACATCGAGGTCGCCCAGCTCGACATGTTCCGCGACGAAGACCTCGCCTACGCCCTGCGCCTCGGCCAGGCCGGCGTACCCGTCGAGTTCCGCCTTCACCTCGGCGCCCCGCACGAATTCGACTTCATCGCCTTCAACGCCACCGCCGCCCGGCGCCATCGCCGACCGCGTTCTTTCGAGCACTGGATGCCCCTGTCCCTCACCGGTGGCTGCCGTGCAGCCAGCCCTGATAAATGATCGCCGCAGCGTCCTGGCCGCACAGCCAGCACCGATCAGATAATCTGCGTGCCTCTACGATCGGAGTCCGTCAGCACACGTCGCGTAAATATTCGGCGTTAGGCGCGATCTTGCAAAGCGGCGACACCCGGCAACTGCTCACTCACTGTGATAGCTACCGTCTGCCTGGCATGCTGCTGTTGGCGTGCTGGTCACGGGAGTTGCGCGTAATCGGAGGTTTCGTAGCGGCGGGTTAACCGCCCGCGTCGCAGTCGTCGGCCCGTCGCAGGAGCACGGTTCGTTCGGGGCCGTTCCTGGTGAGGGCGGCTGCCCGGCGGAACTCGCCGGCGGCCTCGCCGTGACGGCCGAGCCTGGCCAGCAGGTCGCCGCGGACGCTCGGCAAGTGGTGGTAGCCGGCGAGCGCGGGCTCGGCCGCTAGCCCGTCGACGATCCGCAGTCCCTGCTCGGTGTCGCCTGCCATCGCCACCGCGACCGCCCGGTTCAGCTCCACCACAGGGGATGGCGTCAGTGTGGCGAGAGCCTCGTACAGCATCGCTATCTGCCGCCAGTCCGTCTCGGCCGCGGTGCGGGCCCGCGCGTGGCACGTCGCGATCGCCGCCTGCAGCACGTACGGGCCGGGCGGCTGCCCCAGTTGCTGCGCCCGGAGCAGGGCGGTGAAGCCGCGCCTGATCAGCAGGTGGTCCCAGCGGCCGCGGTTCTGCTCGGGGAGCGGGACCGGCAGGCCGTCCGGATCGAGCCGGGCCGGGATGCGCGACGCCTGGATCTCCATCAGCGCGGCGAGGCCGTGCACCTCAGGCTCGTCCGGCATCAGCCCGGCCAGCACCCGGCCGAGCCGCAGTGCCTCGTAACACAGCGCGGGGCGCATCCAGTCGTCCCCGGCCATCGCCGAGTATCCCTCGTTGAAGATCAGGTAGAGAACCTCGAGCACCGACGCCAGCCGGGCCGGCCGGGCCGCGGGCGGCGGCACCTCGAAGGGGACCTCGTTGCTGGCCAGCGTGCGCTTGGCCCGCGTGATCCGCTTCGCGATCGTGGGCTCCGCGGTGAGGAGCCCGCGCGCGATCTCCTCGGTGGTCAGGCCGCCGAGCAGGCGCAGCGTGAGGGCAACCCGCGCCTCGGTGGACAGCACCGGATGGCAGGAGATGAACATCAGCCGCAGCAGGTCGTCGTCTATCCGCTCATCGTCAACATCGTCAAGGACGGCGTCGAACTCCGCGGAAGCATCCTGCCGCGCGGTCTCGATCTCGCGGCCGAGCAGGCTGAGCTTGCCGGCGAGCCGTTCGTCGCGGCGGATGCGGTCGATGGCCCGGTGCTTGGCGGTCAGCATGAGCCACGCACCGGGCCGGGCAGGGATGCCCTCGACCGGCCACTGCTCCAGCGCGGCGACGAGGGCATCCTGCGCTAGTTCCTCCGCGAGCCCGACATCCCGTACGAGCCTCGCGAGGCCGGCGATGATGCGGGCGGACTCGATCCGCCACACCGCGTCGATCGTGCGGTGCGCCGCACTGTCCGTGGTCATGGGCCGGCGGTCATCAGCCCTCGGGGCCGAACACCTGGCGGATGTCGCCCTCGCCGTCGCCGACTATCTTCCAGAACCGCCTGGCCAGTTCAACCGCCTCGTCCGTGGAGCGCGCCTCGATCAGCGCGAAGCTGACGATCACCTCTTTGGACTCGGTGAACGGCCCGTCGGTCAGCGTGATGTTCCCGCCGGCGGCGGTGACGTGCGTGCCGCGGTCCAGGCCGCCGGTCGCCAGGAGCACGCCGGCCCGGGTCAGTTCCTCGACGAACCGCCCCATATTGGCGTACATCTGCTCGTCTGGCGCTCGGCCGCCACCGTTGACCGTCATCAGGAACCGCATAACGAGACCTCCGAAATTAATCCCGCCGCCGTGTCCGCCTAGGACGAGATCGTAGCGGCTGCCTTTGCTGATCACCCGGGACTGTGGCCCGGCCTCGCTGTTGCCCATCGCCTGAGTCACGCCGTCAGCGTGTAGCGCAGCGCGACGACGCCGTTGCCGTGGGCATGGCAGTGAGCGAGCGTGAGGGGCAGGGTTTCGCCGTAGCCCTCGAACAGCCGCGCGCCCGAGCCGACGATCACCGGGTGGACGAGCAGCTGGAGCTCATCGAGCAGGCGCTCGCGCAGCAGGAACCGCACGAGGGTGCCGCTCGCCCCGACCGTGATGTCCCTGCCCGGCTGCTCCTTCAGCCTGGCCAGGGTGGCGCTCACGTCGCCGCTGATCACCGTCGTTGGCCCCCAGTCAGCGTTGTCCAGGGTGCTGGAGACGACGATCTTGGGGGTGTTCGTCATCAGCGGCGCGTGCGGCGGGGCCGCCGGGCCGGTGAATACGCCGCGGAACAGTTCGTAGGACCGCCGCCCGTACAGGTGGGCGCCGGCGCTCGCGATCCGGGGCATCACGGCCTGGTTTAGCTCGTCGTCGTAGTACGGCGGGTTCCACTTCTCCGGCGCTTCCACCACGCCGTCGAGCGTGATGAACATCCCGGCGATGATCTTCCTCATGCCGAATCAGTCCCTCCCGGGTGCGCGCCAGGGTGCGGGCCAGGGTGCGGGCCCTCGCCCGCGGCGCGCTGGGCGAGGGCGTACCCGACGAGGGCGGTCGCGTGGCCGTGGCCGATGCCATAGTCGGCCTTGAACCAGTCAACGAGCTCCTTGTGCTTGGTCAGCTCGCTGGAGCCGATGAGGTCGAGCCAGTAGCTGATGGGCTTGCCGTACTTCTTCTCGATGGACGGGAAGTAGAACGCTGGGCCCGTGACGCGCTCAGGCATGGTGGCCTCCTGTCCGTGCGGTGTTGTTCGGGCCGGTGAGGAATTCGGTGAGGGTGTCGGCGATCACCGGGGCGTTGAGTGCCTTGGTGTGGCCGAGGCCGCGGCGCTGCACGAGGCGGGCGTCGGGAAGCGCGGCGGCGACAGCCTGCGCAGCATGCACGAAGAAGGCCGGGGTCTCCTTGCTTGCGCCGCACATGACGAGCGTCGGCACGGTGACTGACGCCCACCGGTCGGCCGGCAGCGGGCGTCCCCCCTGGTAGCCGCGCATGATCGCGGCGTCATAGGGCAGGGTGTGCGCCACGGCCGTGAGCGCCTTCCATGCCTTCGGCATCAGGCGCAGCATCGCGGGGACGAAGGCAGGCGCGCCCATGCCGTCCACCATGAAATAGCGGACCGCCGTGCCGCGCTGGCCGGCGTCGACCAGGGCGGTGACCCGCTGGAGGAGGTCGGCCGGCGGCCGCCGGTCGGCGGGGTCGACCACGAACGGTGGCTCGTGCATGGCCAGTCGGCGAATGGGCAACCCGGCCGCGGCCGCCTCCAGGGCCAGGACCGCGCCAGAGGAAAGGCCCCAGACGTGCGCGTGCCCGCCGGCCGCGTCGATCACCGCGGCGAGATCCTCGATCTCGCGCTCGACGGCATACGGCTTGGTGTCGCCGCTATCGCCGCGGCCCCGGCGGTCGTAGCTGTAGACGGTGAAGCGCGCCGCCAGCAGCCCAGCGAGCTTGACCTGGCCGGGATAGCGGCGGTAACTGAACGCGCCGGGGACCAGGACCAGGGGGTCGCCGTCGCCTTCGCGGTCGTAGGCGATGATGGTGCCGTCGCGTGAGGTAGTGGTGGGCATGATGGTTCTCCGTGGTTCGCGCGGCCTCCTCGGCGGGCCGCTCTCACTAGTGCTTCGAACGAGCGACCCCGGAATGGACACGGCCAGCGCGCGGGAGCGGCGCGGGCCGGACCGTATAGCTCTAGTCATCGAACCGGCAACCAAGCGGATGACTCGGGCTAGTCCTGACTGCCCTGGACACGGCTGAGGAGGCCCGGCACGTGGTGCTCATGGCGAGAACGCGTAACACCCATCTCGGCGCCCGACAGGAAGAGCGCGCCGGTTGTCTATGAGGACGACCCCGGCGACGCTAACGGAGTGGTAGCCAGAGCAAAAGACGGTTCGCTCCCCGGGTGGGCCCTGCCCTTGGGGAGCAGTCGTCAGCATCAGGTCATGGCGCGACGTGATACTTACCATCCATCCACGCGTCGACGCTGTAGCCCATCTGCGATGACGCAGGCCAGGCCGGGGGCGGTGCGCTCTGCTGCAGGCCAAACTTATACGGTCATCAAGCCGGCGGTCTGACCGCCACGTCGCCCGTGTCTTCGCGGAGCCCATGGGCGTGGATCTCATCGGCTACGCCGGTCGTAACCCGGTCAGTCGCAGCTGACGTGACAGACAGGGCTGGCGCAGCCCGTGCGCTCTGAGATCGACGCGCCCGGAGCCGTCGCGGGCCAACGCCCGGCCTCGCTCACATGACTCTATAAGGGCCGGGCCTCTTCCCAGCTCAGCCCGGTAGCAGGATGCTCCGGGTGAAAGTACAAGCTCGGGAGAGGAGACCCGGCAATGTCTGTTTACGTCGGCATCGATGTGCACCGCAAGCGCTCCCAGGTGGCGGTGGTCACCGAGGACGGCACGGTGCAGCTGAACAAGAACGTGGTGAACGGCTCCGAGCCGTTCCTGCGGCTGATCGGAGACCTGCTCTCGGGGACGCCGGTGGCGTTCGAGGCCGCCTACGGCTGGAGCTGGCTGGCCGAACTGCTGGAGGACTACGGCTTCGACGCGCACCTGATGCACCCGCTGCGGTGCAAGGCGATCGCCTCAGCGCGGCTGAAGAACAACAAGGTCGACGCCGCGATCTTGGCGCAGCTGCTGCGCGCGGACCTGCTGCCCGAGGCGTGGATCGCCCCGCCGCAGGTGCGCCAGCTACGCGCGCTGCTGCGGCACCGGGCCAGCCTGGTCCGGCTCGGCACGCAGCTGCGGAACCGGATCCACGCGGTCGCCGCCGACCACGGCTATGACCGGTCCGCGAGCTACTGGACCGGGCCGGGCCGCGGCTGGCTGGCCGAGCTGGACCTGCCGGCGGCGTCGCGGGAGATCGTCACCGACTGCCTGGCGGTCATCGACGGCCTGGCCCCGGTGATCGAGCGGCTGGACGGCGAGCTGCACGCCCATGCCAAGGCCGACCCGCGGGTCAAGGTGCTCCGGACGCTGCCCGGGGTCGGGGAGTTCACCGCGCTGGTGATGCTGGCCGAGATCGGCGATATCAGCCGGTTCCCCAGCGCCCGCAAGCTGGCCAGCTGGGCCGGGCTGACCCCGACCGTGCGCGGCTCGGACCTGAAGGTCCGGCACGGGCACATCTCCAAGCAAGGCTCGGCCTGGCTGCGGTGGGTCATGAACCAGGCCGCGCAGACCGCCAAGCGGTCCCCGGAGTTCGCCGCCACCTACGCGGCCATCGCGAAACGCCGCGGGAAGAAGATCGCCACCATCGCGGTCTCCCGCAAGCTGCTGACCCGCGCCTGGCACCTGCTGTCCGAGATACAAGCCGCCGATGCCAGCACGCCGCCGCGGCGGCCATGAAGACGGGAGGGTCGCCAAGCCCCGGGTGAGCTCGCCCTTCGGCATGAGCCGGCCCTGGCGCCGCGCTCGATCACATGACTGAGCAACCCGGTCCCGGACACATGGTCATGGCAGCCGCCCGCACGCTGGCGCGGCGCCGGATGGGTGCTTGTGAGACCACTCCGCCAGCCACGCACCGGGACAACGCGCACGGCCCCTGACAAACCAACACCGCAAACCGGCCCTTCCTCGCCCTCGATCATCTTCCGCCGCTAGCCGGCCTCAAGCTCGTTCGTCCTCGCCGCTGCGCGGCTGCGGGCGCTCCAGCTTGACCCTGGCCGCGCGGCGGCAGGACCGTGGCAGCTGCGAGGAAGGATCCAGAAGAATAATCAGCCCAGCCCGGCGGCACGCGTAGTCACCGGGCCAGATCCGTACGCCCTCTTGACAATGGTGGCCCTTATGGGTGCCGATGAGCGGTAAGCGCACTTCCGTATACTTATGCGCTGCTATGAATAACGCCAACGATTGCGATGATTGTCAGTTCAGGCTTGCCCTTGGTCGTAAAGCGAGCCGAACGCCGAGTATTTCCCTGTCTTTCCTCGAGAGAAATGAAGTCTGTTCTCGTTATTCTGGTCGCGCGACGATCGCACCGGGCGGAGCTTCGTGCGGTTGCCGGGGTCGCTGCCGGATCAAGGAGGTCGCTCGCAAACGGCACGTGCCCGCTCGGGCTCGATAATCACGGCCTCCCGTTGAGCGGCAATTGTCGCTGCGGTTGGCAGCGTCTGTCGAGGCGGTCCGGCACCGTCGACCGACGGTGCGATCTGGGTTGTGTTGGCCGCACACCCATAACCGTCGGTGGATGCGGCGAGCGCATCTCTAGCACCGGCGCCGCCCCCGGTTGTGAACGGCCGGTTGGCGCAGGCAGGACCCGGATCCAGTGACTGGTAACGGAGCGAAGGCTGGGGCCGATCCGGTTGATTCTCCGGCGCGCCCGCTTTCATTTGGGACGATAGGTTGTGAGCTCAGGTCATCGCACACGCCCACCCAATTCGACGAAGGACGTCGACTGGGAAGCGTCCCCGAACCGGAGGGAGAACCACATGAGGGTTGTCCGGAGAGTGGATCACGTGCTCGTGTACGTTTCTGATCCCCACATCCTGTTCAATGTGCTGACCGAGCGGCTGGGGCTGCCGGCGGGGATGCCCGTCACGCGGCTTCCGGGCTTCCAGAGCGGTGTGGTGGTCCTGGGGAACGTGGGCCTCGAGGTCATCCGCCCGGCTCCGGGCCGCCGCGTCGGCGTGCCACTGGATCAGGGCACCTTCGGCATCGCGCTGGAGCCCGAGCCGCTCAAGGCTGCGCTCGCTGAACTCGACCGGCGCTCGATACCGCACCTGCCGCCGTTTCCCTACCCGACGCCGCCACCGTCGGGCGGACTGTTCGCCTTCGATCCGAAGTCTGTCCCGCCCTGGACTATGGCCGTTATCGGCGGGCTCCTGGGCAACCGCGTCGTCGCACGGAGTGCCTCGCGGATGCCCCCGGCTGTCGCGGGGTGGACTACTCGGATCTTGGTCCGGTTCTGGGGGAATTGGGTGGCCGACCGGGTGTCCCAGCGAATGACCCTGACCCCGCAGGTGTTCGTCACCGAGTTTCACCCCCAGATCCGCGCGGCCGTCGATCCCGACCGGATGCGCGGGCTCCTCCACGATGCCGGGGGCGGTCGGATCGGCCTGACCGGCGTCCGCGAGCTGGTGATCGGGGTCCCGGACATCGAGCGGGAGATCGAGCGTTGGCAGGCGCTGCTCGAACCCGCCCCGGCTCTGGGCGTTGGCCACTGGCAGCTTCCCAGCGGCCCGGCGATAAGGCTGGAGTCAAGCTCCGGGTTGTCCGGGCGGTTGATCTGTGAGGTGAAAGACATCGACGCGGCAGCGGCGTTCCTGCGCGAGCAGGAACTACTCGGCAACTCCACCGGCGACGAGTTGCACATCTCGCCGGCAGCACTCGCCGGCCTCGATCTACGGCTGGTCCCGGCATGAGGGCCACGGGTGCGTGCTTACCGGTAATCCGCGTAATACGTCAGCCTCCCCGCTGACCCCGGGCAACACGACGACTTTTGGGCCCATGAGAAGCGTAAGCGATCACCGGCATGCGTACTGATCTGGAATACCGCCGTCGTTGTCCAGCGGACTGCCGGAGGCCCCGGATCGGCGGGTCGGCGTGCGGTTATCACTCGGACTTTGGCGATTCCGGCACCGCAGCAGGCCCGCGGTCGGCTAGAAAGACAGCCGCCCGGTCTGAATATTTATGCGCAGCAGTTCTGCACAGAGAATGCGCGCATCTGCCGCTGTCAGCTGGCTTTTGACTGGCTGAACTCTACGAGGTGGCCGTCTGGGTCTCGCAGGAAGCAGCGGATCTCAGAGCCCCAGTCATGCGGCGGGGTGAGGAATGCCGCGCCTCTGGACTGCAGCGCCTCATAGGTTGCCTGGCAGTCAGCCACGCGCAGCGTCATCGCGTGACTGACCAGGTCGGCGTTGGCGGGCGGGGCGAAGACCACGGTGGGCTTGTCGGCGGTCGGGCCGCCCCCGCTGACCAGCAGCAGCCAGGTGCCGGCGAATCGCAGCACCACGCTGGTCCCGCCGTACTCGCGGTACAGTTCGGCGCCCAGGACGCCGGCCCAGAAGTCCCGCGACCGCGCCGGGTCGGTGACCACCAGGATGTGCGTGACCGCCACGTCAGGCCCGAGCGGGCCCGGGGGCTGCTGGTCCGCCATGGTCCTCCCGTTCGCGGCCGATGTCGCCAGGTCGCCTGATCGTCACCAGGGCGCGAGCGCCCGGGCGGACAGTTTACCCACGTGGGTCCCGGTTCGGCGGCATGACCGGGACGCCGGACGGCCTTGGCCGCCGCGGTCGTGCCCGGTTCAGATGCCGGACCGGTTCAGGCCTGCTGGCGACGCTGGGTTGAGCGCGCTGCCAGTTGCGGAGTCCCGAGCTCGCGAATGCGGCGCGCCGACGGCGCCGGGCACCGCCTCCAACAAGTAGCCGGATAGCGGGCGTTACCTACCTGCATGCTTCAGCCTGTCGCATAAACCCTGGCCAGAGCTCCAGTACCGCAAGATATAGGACTGCTTCGGGCGAGTTCCCTAGATATGGGGGTCCAGTAGGTCCCTGCGCCGTTTGTGCGACAGGCTGGCTTATGCGTTGATTGGCGTGTTCACTCAACCGTGAAGCAGGCCGTGGAGGCCTCGTTGGAGCAGGTGATCGAGGCGGCGAGATCCCGGGAGAGGCCCGGACGGCGGAGACGTCGCCCGCGCGGGTTGTCGTCGGCGGCTGATGCCGGCCGGTGGCCCGGTCCGGGTCATCCGAGTAGCTCGGCGATCAGGGCGGCCGCCCGTGCTGCTCCGTCTGTTGCCACGGGCCGGTAGTCGATGCTGCCTCGATGACCGGGATGCCGGACTCGGCGTGCGCATGGCCGCCCAGGCCGGGCCGGCCGCCGGGGTCCAGGTCGGCGTAGCCGTCGGCCACCAGCAGGTCCGGCCCGCGCAGATCGTGCAGGACCGCGCCCGATGCGAGGAGCAGGTCAAGGGCACGCCTGCGCGCCGGGGCGCCCGCCGCGTATTCTTCCGTCAGCAGAAGCGCGAGCGCGCCGGGCAACGCGTCTGCCGGCCGCGGGGGTCATGTAGCGGGCGGCGCGGCGCGCGAGGCCTCGGCCGCCTCCCGTACGCCGGGGACATCCAGAGTGCCGACCCGCATCGCGGCCGTGAGCGCCTCCAGGTGGATCTCCCGCGCCTGCGAGGCGTTCAGCGGCTCCAGCAGCCGGGCCGCGCCGAGCAGCAGCCGGGCCTGGCCGCGTTACCCGGCCCATCGCTCGCAGCTACTGTGTGCGGGACGCGCCGAGGTCGGCCAGCAGATTTTGTCCCAGATCATGATGGTGTGGTCACCGAAGTGATAGATCCGCGCCGGCCGTCCGAAGTCGGCCACCGCGATCCGGTACGAGACCGGGTCCGGACCGCCGCCCGTGGTCGAGACGACGAAGTCGGCGTAGTGCAGCCTCGGGTCATACCACGAGGCCTTCGACTGGTATACGTCCGGAGCCGCTCCGGACCACCCGAAGTACGTGACCAGGAGTAGAACGCGCCCGTCGGTGCCGAGCGTGATGACGTTCGCATTCCAGCCGGTCAGACCTGTCTTCATGTGATGGGTGACCAGCCAGTCGGCCAGAGCCTGATCTTGGGCGGGAACCGCCGGCTGCGCGACACCGTATCCGAGGACCGCCAGATAGCAGGCCAGCATGACGCTCAGCGCTGGCACGAGCCTCAGCCTCACAACCTGGCCGGACAGCAGCCGGCCGGCCAGGACGGCGCCCAGCGGCAACACCGCGACGATCAGCCGGAAGTGGTACAAGCCTCCCGGCAGCCTGCTGAACGCGAAGGCGGCCAAGTTGATGATGATCGCGGCGGTCAGCACCTGGACAACGAGGTCGTCAATCCGGAAGAAGCGCCAGATCGCGAGCCCGAGCGCCCATGCCGCCAGCGCGAGGCCGGCCGACCGGTCGCGGGCCCTTGACGCACACAGGCCCGTCCAGGTCAACATCCTCATTGCCGCCAGGTGCGTGTTGTCATCGATGCAGCTAACAACCACCTGGCAATGATCATGGGCGGGCTGGGCGAGGTGCAGGCCGCCCGTGACCTGGCTCAGGACACCCTGGACCGCCGCCGCCGGATCCTCGGCGAGGACCACCCCGCCACCCTGACCTCCGCCGACAACCTGGCCGCCGACCTGCGCGCCCCCGGCGAGGGGGGCAATGACAGCTGAAGCCGTCATCAATAGCATGGCATTCATGTCGGCACGGACCGGCACGCAGGCCAGCCGTCACCTTCCCCCGGGGCAAGCCATACGTTCGGAATCCCGCGGGCTGAAATGGCCTGTTACGCGGGACCTACCGCATCGGTTTTCACACCGAACATTCGCTATGCGCGGCAACGGCTGCACAGAATGCATGCTCCAGAGGCGCACCTATCGGGTCGGCGCGCGCTTATCAACCCGGGCTTCGCGTAGCTGCCCGCCTCGCAGCCGCGGTCACGGCCAACGGACGGGTGACCCACTGACCGTATATTTATACATCGGCGGGGGGCGCCCTCGGGGTGTCCGCACATGCCGCATATCGCGCGTCAGCTCCGTATGTCCGACGGGGCTGGATCGAAGGTCGGCCTTGAGGTGATGCCGATCACCAGTGTGACGCTGAGTGACGGACATGGTCCGGGAGAGCGCGCGCCGACCCGCCGTTATGGTCGGCGGCCTAGCTCCGGGCAGGTCAGCTCAGGGCAGCCCGAGCCGGTTGTTCTGCGCGCCGTCGCGCTCGGAACGAGGCGATGGCATACCGAGCCCCCCAGGGGCTATGACGCCCCGAATTTGGGGATGTTGTTATCGGCATCCCTTGTCGCGGTGGTCTAGGAGGCGATAAGGATGAGCAGGCGTAATACCAGGCAAGGCAAAGCCCGGCGCCGCGCGGAGCGTGACCGCCGGCAGCGCTCCGGGACCTCGGACCAAGGGCCTCGCGCCGTCGAGGTTCAGGCGGCTCAGGCGGCTCCGCGGCCAGACGGTCCTGGTCACCGGAATTCGGATGAACACGGTTCTGGGCTGCGCTCCGACGCCGGCGGCGACTTGATCGCGGTGGAACTCGGCGAAGCTGATCTGGATAGCGACGCGGATCTGGAGAACGCGGATCCTGGCGACTTTGGCGATCTCGACGCCGACGACGCCGGCCTCCAGGCCGCGCTCACCGTCCTCGCTGTCCTCGCCGACGACATCAGCGACGTCGCCGAGGTGGCCGACGATCTGGCCGGCGACGTCGACGGGCCGGAAGTACCGGACGGACCTGAAGACCTCGAGGCCCCTGAGACGGGCCAGCTGTCCGCCAAGGCGGACGGCGAGGCCGAGGGCCCCGGCGCGGCCGGCGCGCGCCTGGTCACGCTCTCCCCGGCGGCGGGCGGCGAGGACGAGGAGATCTTCGTCTTCGGTGACGATGATGATGATGACCTGCCCGCCGCCCAGGTGACGGTCGCCGGCGCGACGGCGGACCCAGTCAAGGACTACCTGAAGCAGATCGGCAAGGTGCCGCTGCTCAACGCCGAGCAAGAGGTCGAGCTGGCCAAGCGCATCGAGGCGGGCCTGTTCGCCGAGGAGAAGCTCGCCGAGGGGCGGCAGAGCCTGTCCACCGACCGGCGCATCGACCTGGAGTGGATCGCCGAGGACGGCACCCGGGCCAAGAATCACCTGCTCGAGGCCAACCTGCGGCTGGTGGTGTCGCTGGCCAAGCGGTACACCGGGCGCGGCATGCTGTTCCTGGACCTGATCCAGGAGGGCAACCTGGGCCTGATCCGGGCGGTGGAGAAGTTCGACTACACCAAGGGCTACAAGTTCTCCACCTACGCCACCTGGTGGATCCGGCAGGCGATCACCCGGGCGATGGCCGACCAGGCCCGCACCATCCGCATCCCGGTGCACATGGTCGAGGTGATCAACAAGCTGGGCCGGGCGCAGCGCCAGATGCTGCAGGACCTGGGCCGCGAGCCGACCCCCGAGGAGCTGGCCATCGAGCTGGACATGACCCCGGAGAAGGTCATCGAGGTGCAGAAGTACGGCCGCGAGCCGATCTCGCTGCACACCCCGCTCGGTGAGGACGGCGACAGCGAGTTCGGCGACCTGATCGAGGACTCCGAGGCGATCCAGCCCGGCGAGGCGGTGTCGTTCACGCTCCTGCAGGAGCAGCTGCACTCGGTGCTGGACACGTTGTCCGAACGCGAGGCTGGCGTGGTCTCGATGCGGTTCGGGCTGACCGATGGCCAGCCTATGACCCTGGACGAGATCGGCAAGGTCTACGGCGTGACCCGCGAACGGATCCGCCAGATCGAGTCCAAGACCATGTCCAAGCTGCGCCACCCGTCCCGTTCCCAGGTCCTCCGCGACTACCTGGACTAACTTGGAAGGCAGGCCAATAAGCCCGGACGGAGTGGCGCGGCTGAGTGGGGGTGTCTGGCCCCGGGGGCGGATTGCCTGGTCAGGATTCGAAGGCCCGCTCGATGATGACGGCTTCCTCGCTACGGCTTGCATTCCCCACATCAGCGCCCCGATGCCTAGCTTGACCCAGGGCAGATCTCTGCCGCACTCCCGCGAGGCGAAGCGCTCAACCGCAGAACAAGCCGATCTGCGCGCGCCAACATCGATCACCACGCTGCTCATCGGCCGCGCTAACTCGGCGATCAGGTTGCTCGCACTCCAGAGCGGTCGACACGCTCAGTAAGGTCCTCCTGGCTGACCCACCGCGCGCAGTCCCGCCGATATGGACGGTACGACCAATCTCCGCTGCCAGCTACCACCCTGCGACCGAATGGTCGATATGTGCTAGCGCCATCAGAACTCCCAGGCGGCGCTTTCTAGCGGTCGTCGCAACACCCGACAGTTTCGGGGGTTGCGATGGGGCGCCGGGGACCGGGTGCGTTGCCGCAGGTCGAGAAGCGGGAGCAGTATGCACGGCTGATCGGGCAGGGGTTCAGCAGCCTGGAGGCGTGCCGGATCGTCGGAATCAACCCGCGGACCGGGAAACGGTGGCGACACGGCCGCATGATCACCGCCAGGGACGGCCGGAAGCTGCATTATGATCCCGTGATCACGCGGGGGGCTGTGGTCCGGCGGGAGATCTCGGACCGGTACCTGTCGGAGAAGGAGAGGGTGCAGATCGCCGACTTGCGCGCGGCTGGGGCCGGGGTGCGGGCGATCGCGGAGCGGACGGGCCGCAGCCCGTCCACGATCGGCCGGGAACTGCGGCGTAACCGGGATCCGGCAGCGGCCAGTACCGCCCGTTCACGGCGCACAAGCTGGCCGTGCAGCGGCGCGCCCGGCCGCGTCCGGGCAAGATCGCCGCGGACCCGGTGCTGCGCCAGTTCGTGCAGGACCGGCTGGAGAAGCGGTGGAGCCCGCAGCAGGTGAGCCGGGCGCTGCCTGGCGAGTTCCCCGGCGAGCGGGCTCGTCATGTCGTGCACGAGACCATCTACCAGGCCGTCTACCGCCCTGAGCTGGGCGGGTTGCCCCGCGAGCTGCCGGCTCGCGTGCTGCGGACCCGCCGCCGGCGGCGCCGGCCGCACCGCCGTCCGGGCGAGCGGCGGCCGAACGGGATCATCGCGATGACCATGATCGATCAGCGGCCTGCCGAGGCGGCCGGGCGCAGTGAGCCGGGGCACTGGGAAGGCGACCTGATCACCGGCGCGTCTAACCGGTCCGCGATCGGCACCCTGGTGGACCGCGCGTCGCGGTACACGATCTTGCTGCATCTGCCCGGACGGCACACCGCCGAGGCGGTCCGCGACGCGCTCATCGCCGCGTTCTCGCACTTCCCGCCGCAGCTGCGCCGGTCGCTGACCTGGGACCAGGGCAAGGAGATGGCGCTGCACACCGAGATCACCGTGGCGCTGGGCATGCCGGTGTACTTCTGCGAGAAGGCCAGCCCGTGGCAGCGGCCCAGCAACGAGAACACCAACGGGCTGCTGCGCCAGTACTTCCCCAAGGGCAGCGACCTGCGCGTGCACAGCGCCGACGAGCTGACCGCCGTGGCGGCCGAGCTGAACGCCCGGCCGCGCAGGACTCTGGCCTGGGACACCCCCGCCGCGCGGCTGGGCCTGTGACCGCGCGCCTGCACGGCTCACGCAGGCGGCGGATCTGGGAAAATGGTCCGCGTGCCAGACATGCGACGCCGCCCTCCCGAACCGCCGCCGACCGGGCTGCCGGACATCCAGTTCAAGCCCGGCATGGCCGATGAGCTGCTGCGCGAGCTCGCGCCGCTGCTGGCCGAGGAAGGCATCGATGTCAGCAATATCGACGTGTCCGACCCGGACACGCTGCAGCAGGCACTCGGCCGCGCCGTCGAACGGCACAACATGGCCATGTTCACCCCGGTCGGGCACGCACGCGAACTCGCCGCGGTCACCATGCGGCTCGCCGCCGAAGCTATCGCCGACGGCGACACCGCGCTCGCAGCTGCAATCCTGGACCAGGCCCAGCCCGAATCACCCAACGGCCAGGCCGCCACCGTCGCCGGCTGCATCGGGCTCACCCTGGGCCTGCTGGACCAGTGGCTGTCCGGGTACCGCACCAGCGCCCCGCCTGGCCCGGCCGGGCTGACCCGGCTGCCCGCGGGGCACTGGACCGGGGAACGCGCCGCCCGCGACATCCTCACCCTGGCCCGCAAAGGACGCGCGTTTGCGTCCCTCGACGCGCTGATCGCCCGGCAAGGCGGCCAGCACGTCCTCTACGGCAGCGCCCTCGTCCTCGCCGCGGCCCTCCAGGCCTGGGCACGACACGCCGGCACCCCGCTCATCGAGCTAGCCCGCACTGCCGTCCGTTAAAGCCGATACCATCCCAGCCATCAGTGGCCAGTGTTGCGACGATGGCTGGAATCCGCCTCCGGGCGATGGGGCCAGTTGGGGTTGACACGGTCAGCCCGGCACGTCGCAGGATGCTTTTGGGGCGGGATCCGCCAGGCCAGAAGGTCGGCCAGGGGTGAGGCTGTTGGCACCGCGCAGTCCGCCGGGTCCGATCCCCGCAGAGGCGTCGGGGCCGCTCGCGGCCGGGTGTTCATAGGTGCTCACCTAAGAAACAGCCACCTGCATCGCGTTTGTCTCCCAACGACTTCGCCGCCGGCCGCACCGGCCGGGGGTGCCGGTAAGGATGGCCGGAGGTGCTACTGAGGTGTGTCTGACTTAATGAGCCAGGATGCGGTGGAAATACCCGGCCACAGGCGGCTCGCGGTCACTGGTTCTCCTCGGTGTTGTTTCGACGGTATGCGATGCGGTCCAGCCGCGCCCGGGCGATTCCGTCGCGGCGGGCCTGGCGGATGGCTTCGCCTCGGCCTTCGTGTTCGTCGTCGGGGGTGACGTAGCCGATGGCGGCGTGCAGCCGGACGGTGTTGTACCCGGCCCGGACCCGGTTCGAGCTCGAGGTCGAGTTCGCCGGGGTCGCGGATCTTCTCCAGGTGCGGCCATTCGCCCTTGACGTGCCCGAACAGGGTCTCTATCCAGGCCTGGTCTTGCGGGGTGTGCGGGCGGCCGAACTGCTGGGCGATCGCCACCCCCGCCATGAACTCGCGGGTGGTGACCGAGCGCATCTGCGGGCCGTTGTCGCTGATGGCCAGCAGCAGCGGCACCTGCCCGTCCCCGGCCAGGTCGTGCACGGCGTCCCGGTCGCCGCTGGTGATCGCCTCGCGCAGCGCCGCGGTGGCCAGCTCGTCCGCGGCATCGAGCAGGTCCTCGGCGTCCAGCGCGGCCAGGAAGCAGGCCTCCACCTGGGTAGAGGACTCCTCCGCGCTGGTCAGCGTGGCCAGCCACTTGCGGGAGACGACGTCCAAGATGGCGATGGAGGCGCGCCGGGCCCGGGTCCAGTGGGTGAAGTCATAGGCCCAGATGGAGTTCGGTTTCCAGGTCAGCCACTCCGGCCACGGGCTGCGCGGCGTCGGCTCGCGCGGCGGCGGGCCGTCGATGACCAGGCCTTCCTCGCCCAGCACCCGGCGCACGGTGGACCCGGACACGTGCACCAGGCCGAGCCGCGAGCCGCGGTGAGCGAGCTTGCGATGGCTGCGGTCGATCTCGTGCCAGCCCTCGTACAGCGCCACGATGGCGTCCCGCTCCCAGCCCAGCAGGCCGTGCAGCGGGTTCCCGCCGGGCGGCCGGTCCTCCAGCTGCCCGGCGGCGCGGCGCCCGGCCCAGCGTGCCGCCCGCATGTCATCCAGGCCCAGCAGCGCGCACGCCCGCCTGACCGGCCAGCCGCCCGCGGCGGCGGCATGGCCGATCAGGTCCAGCAGGCCGGCCTTGACGTCGGCGCCCACGCGGGCCGGGACCGGGCCAGCCGTCAGTCCCAGCCGGATTTTCCCTGGTGCAGGTGTAGCGCCACGGCCTGCTCGGTGACCGTGGCGCGCAGCCGCCCGATCTCCTCGCGCGCCGCGGCCAGCTCCGCGTCCTGCGCAGACATGCCCGGCCGGCCCGGCACCGACGCCGACAGGGCATCCAGCGCGCCCTGCTTGGCGACCTGGCAGATATGCGTGACGGTCGACCGGTCGACCTTCCACTTCAGGGCGCTTCCCGCTGGGTCGCATGCCCGGTCAGCACCGACACGAAGACCTCGTACTTCTCCGACGGCGCCAGGCGCCGCTTCTGCTTGGGAGTGGCGGAGTTCACGCTCCGATCCGACACGGTAATCAGCCTCCAGACTGGTGTGACACGCCGTCTGGTGGCTGGGTATTTCTTGTCGCTCCTGTCTCATGAAGTCAGACGCAAAGCACTACTTTCCGGACCATGGCGCGTACTGCCGGATGCGTCTGCCCTGCGGCGCTGACCTCCCGGGCGGATGGCCTGGACTACGCCAAGCATGGTTGCCACGCTTCGGCTAGCGGTGCAACTGTGCGATGAGCAGATTCGGGTCCTTGCCCGTGATATAGGCGGCGCTGCTCACCTCAAGCACATGGTCGCGTACCGCGGTGGAGGTGGGGTTTGACAGCCCGTCTCTGGCGGTTAGCACGATCCGGTGGCGGCCGTTGATGTGAATGAGGGCGACCTGGCTGGTGAAGTTGATTGCGGCCAGGATCGTGTCGCGGCTCGCGAAAGAGAAGTCGTCGATGCCGGGCAGGCCGGTCGTGATCACCTGGGTGTCGCCCGCCTGGTGATCGCGAGTGATGGGGATGCGCAGCAGCGTGCCCCGGGCGGTGTTGGTCGCCCACACAGCGCCGTCGCTCACCTTGATGCCGTTGACGCCGACCGCTGGGACGCCCCGCAGGCCACGTAGTGCGGATCCCCTGGCCCAGACGGTGGCGACGCCGGTCCGTAGCGGAATCCGCCAGATAACCTGGTTCGCCGAGTCAGCGACATAGAGCTGGCGGGCTGCCCGGTCCAGCGCCAGCCCGTTCGCGAAGCTGCTTGGTGGCAGCGCCGCTATCCGGGCTGGGGCGGCGCCCGGGCGGATGCGCCATACTCCTGTGTCCTTGGCCGTGCCGGTGCTCAGATTGACATACAGGGTGCCATCGTCGGCACGGGCGATGCCGCCGAGGAATGCCTTCGTGTGTGAGATGGGCACGTTGCCGTTGGGTGGGACGGGCAGCTGGGCAACGGGCGAGATCTGACCATGCCGGGTCACGCGGGCGACCTGCGCCACGAAGGCGAAGGTCAGGTCCGCTGAGCCGTCCGGTTGGAGGATGAGATTTTCCGGCAGCTGGCCTGCTGCCAGGTTCAGGTGTATCAGTATGCGCGGGTGTCTGACCCGAATCCGCGAATAGTACGGTGACACGACCCGGTAGATGCCGATAGGTGCCGCTCTGGCCTGGGATGATGATCGCTGCCAAGTGATGACCAGCCCAGTGGAGAGGACACCTATCTGGTGGTCAGGATAAGTGGTGGCAGCCCGCGGCGTCAGCGGGTGCGGGCCGGCGCGCCGGACCGGTCGCTGACCGCGAACGCGGGTCTGGCCGTGGTCACGGAGTTGTGCGGCCGGCTGGGCGTGATCGAGGCGCTGGATGCGGCGGTTGGCCCGGTCAAGCAGCGGGATCGCGGCTTTGGGGTCGGGGAGCTGCTGTGCGGGATCGCGGCGGCGCAGCTGGCCGGGGAGGATTTCCTGACAGGGCTGGACCGGCAGCGCGTCGGCGCGGCAGGCCAGCAGATCACGCCGGTGCCGGGCCCGGCGTCCACGACCGCGGCCGGACTGGCCCGGCGGGTCAGCCCGGCGCAGTGGCGGGCGGTGGAGTCCGGCCTGGCGGCAGTCACCAGCCGGATGCTGTCGCTGCTGCCCGCGCCCCGGGCGGCGGCGCTGACCGACGGGCCGGTCACCATCGACCTGGACACCACCGATGTGGAGGTCTACGGCCGCAAGAAACGCGGCGTGGCCTGTAACCACCAAGGCCAGCGGGTCGGCCGCCCGCACGTCGCGGCCTGGGCCGAGACCGAGACCGTGCTGGCCGCCGACCTGGGCGACGGCACCGACGACCCGCGCGCCACCGCGCCGGACCTGCTGCGCCGCGCCCTGGCCGCCCTGCCTCAGCGAGCACGGCAACCGGGCCGGGTGGGCATGCGCGCCGACGCCGGGTACTTCGCCGGGCAGCTCGCCCGCGCCGCGCACGACGAGCAGATCGCCGTCGCGATCGGCGCCAAGCGCATCGCGCCGCTGTGGCGGCTGCTGGCTGGCATCGCCGGCGACGCCTGGCACGACGCGATCGACATGGACGGCGCGCAGGTCGCCGTCGCGGAGTACTGCCCGGACTGGTGGCCGGCCAATACCCGGCTGCTGGTCCGCCGGGTCCTGCTGGACCCGGCGCAGGTCTCCGCCGACCCGCGGTCCCGGCGTCGGCGCACCCTGCACCCGGACCAGCGGGGGATGCTGTGCCCGGAGCTGGCGCAGCAGCCCGCCGTCTACGCCTATTCGTTCATCTTGACGAACCTGGACGTGTCCAGCCCGGATAAGGCAGCCGCCGTGGAGCACTGGCACCGTCACCGCACCACGGTGGAGAACATCTTCCGCGACAGCAAGCTCGGCGCCGCTCTGCGGCACCTCCCCTCCGGCTACCCGCAGGTGAACCTGGCCTGGATGCGGGGGGCGCTGCTCGCCGCGACCATGGCCGCCTGGCTGCACCAGCTCACCGCCACGACCGCCGGCGAGGACATCGCGGCAGGGCACGGCGTGCGTGGCGGCAAGGCCATGATCGCCACCCTGCGGTGGCGGCTGACCGCCGTCCCGGGGCGGCTGATCCGCCACGCCCGCCACCTGGTGCTGCGGCTCCCGCCCGGCCACTGCCTGCTTCCCGAGATTCTCGCCCGGCTCCGGCAACTGCCAGCACCGGCCTGACCCGCGGACCCAGAGCCCCGGCTCCCCGTCCTGGCCCACGGCTGACCAGCCCCGATCCGCAGAAACATACCCACCCGCGAACCCGGCGCTGACCCGGCCTGTCAGCATGCCCGCCACCCGGAATCCTGGCCCATGAAGATCATTTACGGAGACACAGCCGGTTCACCGCGCTACTCGCGGAATCGGGTCTGACCGGAGGGCTGGCCGCTTGGGCCGCACCGGAACTGACGAGTCCCGCGGCGAGGATAGCCGCCGCGGCTGTCGCTGTTAGGACGATTCCCCGGCAAGTTACGTTAAAGGTCCGGCTCGTCATGTGACTGTCCTTTCGTCGAATGGGGCGCAAAACATCTAGGGCGTGTCAAGGATCATCCGAGGCCGATCCCCGTCAAGGATCAAGTGAGGCTAGGCAAGGGGGAAAGGGGCATGAGAGCATGTGCTGTCCCGGTAGATGCTTGACTGTCGAGTCCCACCAGATGATTGACAGGTGCCGTGATCGGCATTTCTGTCGCATGTCGCTTGCGGGTGTGAGGCGATCAGACCGGATGGTGCGCGCGGTTCCTTGTTCGCTCTAGGTCATTGACTGCGGGCGGCTCATCAGTGGGTGGCATGGTTGGGTGGTGGCCTGCGGACTGCTGGTCGCTGGGGTGCCCAGGATGTGTCGTGTGATGCCATGACAGGCCTGACAGCCTGACGGCGCCGAAGAGGAAGACAGCGGCGAAGATGAGGTCGATGGGGACGAGCCCGAGCCGATTGGTCGCGGTAGCTGTGATCGCGTCGAGGACCTGGATGAGGGCAGTAAGCGTCATCAGGGCGGCCAGTACGTGCCGGGCTCGCAGGGCCAGCATCGCCAGCAGCATTACTGCGAGGGCCAGGTTGCGGGTGATGAAGTAGTCGGCGTAGTTGTGGCCGGCGGCGTTCAGGTGCTCTCCGGAGGCGAAGATGGCTATCACCGCGCCGGTGGCGATGAGCACGGCGCCGAGGATCACGATGGTGATCAGCCACCACGGCCATGGCCAGGTAGCGGGCGGAGGTGGTTGCGTTTCGGTCGCGGGTCGGCCAGTTTGCGCCTGGTGTGTCATGGCGCGGTCTCCCTGCCTTGCTGGGCTGTTGTTCCGGTAGGCGGGCGAGACTCGGCCGGTGGTGGCTAGCAGCCGGGTGCACAGCGCGATGGTGTAGATCGAGGCCTGGATGGTGGCCAGCTTCTCGAACAATCCGGCGGGCGCGGACGGTGTGCCGGTGGTCATGCCGAACGCGGCGAGCAGGGCGATGAACAGGATCCCGGTGATGATCGAGTAGGTGGCCCATCCGCGCCACCGCGGTTCGCGGGCGAAGCGCCTGGCCAGCACGAAGCAGCGGGCTGGCAGGGCCGTGGCGGCCAGTCCCAGGCCGATATTGTGCAGCAGCTCGTGCGTGCTGGCGGCTGTCACGGCCGCGGCACCCGGCGGGTAGCCCATGCCGGGGTCTTGCGCGAAGATTCCGTCGATGATCAGGCCCGCCGCGACCCCGGCCTGCAGCAGCGGCGCCCACCTCGCTCCCGCGCCCGGCGCCAGCGCGCCGCGCAGGCCGAGGGCGAAGCAGCCCATCAGCACGCCGAAGACGATGAAGTTCGCCGACTGCAGCCACCCGCCTGGGCCCAGGCTCAGCGCGCTGATCGGCTGGCGCCAGGGATCGTATCCGGCCCGGGTCGCGCCTTCGGCCAGGAAGGTGCCGGTGAACAGCAGCGATCCCAGCACGCCGCAGCCCAGCAGGAGCCGGTGCAGCGCCGAGCCTGGCACGAGTCTTCGCCGTGGCCTCGGGGGTGCCGCCTGCGAGATGGGCTGGTGAGAATTTTTCATCGGAGCCTCCCGGCGACTCACTGTGGCGTAGGCCGGGGCTGGTTGCTCCGGTCGCTCCGAATCGGCGCGGGGACTAGACGGCGACGGGTTCGGCCGCATCCTCACGGGCGCGGCAGACGGCGCAGTCCCGAGAATAGCGCCGCCTCCAGGAGTGCGCAACGGGTGTAAAATTACAGCAGCAGTAACTAGCTGAGAGGTCGCGGCCATGACAGAGCCAGGCACGGCGGACCGCGGAGAGAGCCTGCGGGAACGCAAGAAGCGGCAGACGCGGCAGGTCATCACCGACGCCGCCATGCGGCTGTTCTTCCGCCACGGGTTCGACCGGGTCACGATCAGCCAGATCGCCTCGACAGCCAACGTCGCCGAGAAGACGATCTACAACTACTTCCCCGCTAAGGCAGACCTCGTCTTCGACGAGCGCGACGAGATCATCGGCGACATGCTGCGCGCCCTGCGGCAGCGCCCGCCAGGTGAGCCGGCCCTGGCGGCGATTCGCCGCTACTTCGCCAGCATCCCCGAGCGCGTGGCCAATCGGCGCCCGCCGGAACCGGACCTGGCCTTCCGGCAGCTAGTCCAGGGCAGCGCCACCCTGCGCAGCCACCAGCGGGAAGTGTTCGCCCGCTTCGAACAGGCGCTGGCCGCCGAACTCACTCAGGAGACAGGCGCGGCTGCCGGGACGGTAGAGCCCTTCATCGCCGCGGCGGCCATCGTTAGCGTGTTCCGGGTCAACCACGAAGGGCGAGCCCAGGACACCGAGGCCTGCGGGCAGCGCACACGCGATGCTCTTGATCTGCTTGCTTGCGGACTTGGCGACTATGCCCCCGCGTCTGGCGCAGTGAATGAACCCAGCGACGATGCGTCCTCTACTGGAGTGAACACGTAGGTATGGTCAACGGTATGACCAGCGCTAACGACGCTAAGGATCTTGCTGAGTCGAAGCTTGCGGCCTTGCTTCCTCGGCGATGGCGGCACGTCCGGTCAGTGGCCCGGCGGCCTAGCTGGGGCGCTACCAAGACGCGATGAGCCATCTGCGTGACGGGCTAGGGCTCTACCGCGATGCTGACTCCGCCGGTAGCGGGTAGCGCTCAGGGCCGCCCCGAACCCGCTGATCTGCGCTCGATGCGGCGATGGCGCCCGCCTGCGGAGAGATATAAATAATCGGCGTTCGGCGTGCGCTCCGATATGAACGGCAGGGGTGAATTACATCGTCATCCGCCTTGGCGAGATACATGCGAGCGCAAAACTATACGGCCGTGCAACTTCCGCTATTCGGCAGAGTAGTGAACTCCTCCGCCTCAGATAATCCATGCTCCTCGGCACGTCAAGGTACGCCCCGGCAGTTCATTGACCTCTCGCCAGGCCTGGATCGGCAGCGAGCGCAGCACCAGGAACGCATCCGGCCGCCGGGCTCGCGCGGGTCCAGTCCGCTTGCATCGCGAACCGCCAGGCCAGGTCGCCCAGGCCGTAGGCCTGTTCCAACTCGGCGTCGATCATCACCACGCCGCAGTGGGGCCCAGGTTAGGCGGCAGATTACACGACGGCATCATCTGGTCTGTCATGGAAACGCCTGGTGACCCGGTAGGTCCCGGTTCGGGGCGCGGCCGGGCAGTTTAGAATCAGAGCCCACGTGCCCGGGCTTGGCGGCTCCGTCCGCCGCCCTCGGAAAGGCCAGGCCGCTCATGGATGCGATGTTCAGCCCGCGAACCACTGCAATCGTCGCCCGGGCCCGGCAGCATTCAGCCGGGGACCTGCTGCACCGCAGCGCGGCCCGGTACCCGGGCAAGCTCGCTGTCGTAGCCGGGGATTTGCGGATCGCCTACGCCGAATTCGACGCGGCCGTCAACCGGACCGCGCACGCCCTGGCCGACCGCGGCCTGGCCAAAGGAGACCGGCTGGCGTTGCTGAGCCACAACTGCTGGCAGTTCGCGCTGCTGGTCTTTGCCACAGCCCGGCTCGGCGTGGTTCTGGTGCCGGTCAACTTCATGCTCGGCCCGGAGGAGATCGCGTTCATCCTGGGGCACTCCGGGGCCTGCGGGATGGTCGCCGAGGACGGCCTGGCGGCCTCCGCGCAGAAGGCGCTGGCCGCCGCAGGGGTGCAGGACGGCATCCGGGGGTGGATCAGGCTCCACGGAGCCTCCCCGGCCGCGGGATGGGAGGACGTCGACGGCTGGTGGCAGTCCGGCGATGACACCGCGCCGGACGTCGCGGTTGCCGACGACGATCCACTGCGGCTGATGTACACCTCGGGCACGGAATCACGCCCGAAGGGCGCGATGCTATCGTCGCGCTCGCTGATCAGCCAGTACGTCAGCTGCGTGGCTGACGGCGGGATGAGCGCCGATGATGTCGAAGTGCACGCGCTGCCGATGTACCACTGCGCGCAGCTGGACTGCTTCTTCTGCGTCGACGTCTACCTCGGCGCAACCAGCATTATCCTGCCCGGTCCGGACCCGGCCACCCTGCTGGCGGCCATCGCCCGGGAGCAGGTCACCAAGCTGTTCTGCCCGCCCACGGTGTGGATCTCGCTGCTCCGCCACCCGGACTTCGCGACCACCGACCTGTCGAGCTTGCGCAAGGGCTACTACGGCGCTTCACCGATGCCCGTGGAGATCTTGCGGGAGCTGCAGCGGCGGCTGCCGGACGTGCAGCTGTGGAACTTCTACGGGCAGACCGAGATGGCACCGGTGGCCACCATCTTGGGCCCTTCAGAGCAGATTCAGCGGGCTGGATCGGCGGGCCGGGCTGCGCTGAACGTGGAGACCTTGATCGTCGGCGACGACGGCAATCCTGTCCCGCCTGGCCAGGTCGGCGAGATCGTCCACCGCAGCCCGCACGCGGCGCTGGGCTACTTCAACGACGAGGAGAAGACGGCCGAAGCCTTCCGGGACGGCTGGTTCCACTCCGGCGACCTAGGGACCATGACCGAGGACGGCTACCTGTCGGTTGTCGACCGGAAGAAGGACATGATCAAGACGGGCGGGGAGAACGTCGCCAGCCGTGAGGTCGAGGAGGCCATCTACGAGCTCGACGGCGTCGCCGAGGTCGCCGTCTTCGGGATCGGCCATCCGCGCTGGATCGAGGCGGTCACCGCGGTCGTGATCCCCAAGGCCGGCGCCAACGTGACCGTCGAGGGCATCCAGGCCCACATCAAGGACAGGCTCGCCGGCTACAAGCGGCCCAAATACGTCGTCCTTGCTGAGGAGCTGCCGAAGAACCCCAGCGGCAAGATCCTCAAACGAGAACTGCGCCAGCAGTACGCGGGCCTTGCTCACAAGGACTGAGCGGAACCATCAGCGTTGCCGGCCTAACCCCGGCCTAACCCTGTCCGCGGCATGTGCGGCCGGTTGCTGGCCTTAGCTGGCCATCGGAGCAGGACATGGCGGCGCGGGATCGGGCATGGTAGGCGGATGAGGGGATCGGAGGATCACTGGCTTCTGCTGCACGGCACGCCGCTGACTCCGGCGGTCTGGGACGGCGTGGCCGCGTGCCTGACCCGATCCGGGACAGTCTTTGCTCCGGTCATCACCCCGGTCGGCGATGCTCGTGACGCTCAGAGCGCGCTGGCCGCCCGGCTCGCCACCGAGGTAGCCCGGCCGATCGGCCGCCTGCACGTCGTCGGCCACTCCTTCGGCGGGCAGGTCGCACTCGACTTCGCGCTGCTTGTCCCGCAGCAGGTTGCGACTGTGACCCTGTTGTGCAGCCGAGACACCCCATACCCGGCCTTCGCCGCCGCCGCCACCCGCCTGCGCGGCGGTGCCCCAGTCGACGCCGACGCCGCGCTCAGCCGGTGGTTCACCCCAGCCGAGCTGGACGGGGGCAGCCCGGTCGTCAGCTACGCGCGCCGCTGCCTGCAGCAAGCGGACCGCCGGTCGTGGGCGGCTGCGCTGGATGCCATCGCCCGCTACGACCGGGCCGGCCGCACCGCCTCCATCCGGATCCCGGCCACGCTCATCGCAGCCGAACTCGACCAGGTATCCACTCCGGCGGCCATGTCAGCCCTGGCCAGCCGCCTGCCCAGGGCTACCCTGCAGGTCCTGCCCGGCGCCGCGCACATGACACCCTTCACCGACCCGGCCGCCCTGGCAGAGCTCATCCTCCGCGCCGCCGGGCGATGATTGCGGGCTTCCCGACAACACCGCTCGCGCTCTCGACCGAACCCTGCCCGATACCGGATCCCAAGGAGCCAAGGACAAGATCGCTGGCCTTGCTGTCCTCGCGAGAGCTCGACCGGCATCATGCGACCAGCGGCAAATGAGGAAGTTCGCCCAAAGCGCGGTGATGCATAAACATACGGCCCGGCCGACTGTCCGACGGGGCCGGAAGTGGGACTTCCGACAGCCAACCACGTGAAGAGCTGTGATAACCGCGCGCCGACCCGCCGATATGGGCGCTGATCCGGGTCGGCGACATGCACGGCCATGCCGCACCGAACGGGACGTTATGGAACGGTCCGTCACAAGGTGAGGTCGACGGTGAGTGGCCAGGCTGAGTCAATGGTACGACCTCGGGGGGTGAACCAGAGGATTTGCTGGGTGCGGTCTTCGTTTTCGAGGCGGTGGACGTTCAAGATGTGCACAGTGCCGTCGGGATGAAGGATGCCTTTGGTGTCGCGGGCGGACCTATTCCGACGCTGAGCTGAACGGGACGTTGCTCGAGCTGGAACGCAAGGGCCAGCGCTGGAAGGACCAGCCGCAGCGGTGCAAGGGCCTGGGCAAGATGGACGCAGCTCAGCTGGCCGATACCACGATGGACCCGAGGCGCCGTACCCTCCGCCGGTTCAGGATCGAGGACGCCGCGGCCGCCATGGGTACGTTCGGCCTGCTGATGGGGAGCGAGGTGGCTCCGGCGCAGGGACTTCATCGTCGGCGGCGCCGCCGAACTCGACCCGACCTGGATCGCCGCCTGACCGCCGGCATCTGTGGCGGGACACGCGCCCGCCCGATGCCGCGTGAAATTGTGACAACTGATCATGTTATGACGGCTGCAGATTCTTGTCACGGCCGATCATGTGGAGTATTCTCCGGCCAATCCTCGCGGCGAGGGCCGTCAGGTGACCAGATGAGGGGCGGGACATGGTGGCTGATTGGCGACTCAAGGGTCAGTACATTAAGAACTGCAACTGTGCTGCTACCTGCAGCTGCGACACGACGGGATTCCCGTCACCGCACCCGCAGTGCGAGGGCGTCCTGGGCATGGTGGTCACCGAGGGGCATTTCGAGGGTACGGATCTGTCTGGCGCCAGGTTCGCCGTGATCTATCACTGGCCCGGCGCGCTGCACGAGGGCAACGGGTCGCTGGTGCCGATCATCGATGAGAGCACGAGCGAGGCGCAGCGCGCTGGGCTGCTCACGATCTTGTCGGGTCAGGCGGGCGGGCCGTTCTTCGAGATCGTCGCCAGCATCGTGACGACCGTGCACGATCCGGTATTCGCGCCCGTCTCCATCAGCTACGACCGCGAGAACCGCAAGGCGAGCCTGTTGGTGCCCGGTTACGTCGAGACCGAGACCGTGCCGCTGACAGTGCCAGCCACCGGCGATCTGCAGCGGGCGATACTGCGGTTGCCCGACGGGTTCGAGTATAAGGAGATGGACATCGGGCTGACCCGCACGATGCGAACGACCGGACCGATCGCGATGGAGTACCACGACACGCACAGCTCGCTGGCTGACGTGGTGCACACGCCGGCCGGTGTCGCATAGCCCGTGACCGCGGTGGTGCCCGGCGACCGGGCGGCCCGGCGGCAGCGGCTGGGGATTCTGGCAGCTCTGGGTGCCGGGTCGGTGCTGTCGTGGCTGCTTCTGCTGCGGCAGGCGGGAGGGCTGCGTGCGGCATTCTCGCTGCGCGCGGCCATGCCGATGGGGATGTCCGGTCAGTCGTCCATGGGCGTGTCCGGCCTGACCGCCGGCATGGGCCCGGCGCTGTTCCTGGCGATGTGGCTGGCGATGATGGCGGCGATGATGTTCCCTTCGGCCGCGCCGATGGTCCTGCTGTTCGCCAAGGTGCAGTCTGGCCGACGGGAGGCCGGTCGGTCGGCCGTGCCGACCACGCTGTTCGTCGGGGCGTATCTGCTGGTCTGGTTCGCGGCTGGCGTGCTGGCCTACGGCCTGGCGATCGGGGCCGGCACGCTGGCGGACCATAGCGGCGCCCTGCTCGGCGCCGCTCCGCGGATCGGCGCGGCCCTGGTGGTGCTCGGCGGGTGCTATCAGTTCAGCCCGCTTAAGCGCCGCTGCCTGGCCAAATGCAAGGCGCCGATGGACTTCATCCTCGGCGAATGGCGGGACGGCAAGGGCGGCGCGGTGCGGATGGGCGTAGTTCACGGCGCGTACTGCCTAGGCTGCTGCTGGATGCTGTTCCTGCTGCTGCTCCCGCTCGGCGTGATGAACATCGCTGCGATGGGCGTGCTGACGCTACTCATCTTCGCCGAGAAGGTGCTGCCGTCCGGTCGGCGCATCGCCGCGATCGGCGGCGCCGCGCTGGTCGCGTTCGGGCTGGCCGCGATCGCCGTCCCGCAGCTGCTGCCGACCCAGGTGCCAGTAGTTGGCTAGCCCGGGGGCAAGCCGGTCGGCATGTGGTCCAGCACGCGTTCGGGCCAGGGCCTGGTGATTGTGATCGCGCCAGGCCCGGCCGTCACCCACCAACCTGCTGTACAACGTCGTGTCCACCCCCGGCGCGCTGTACCGGTACCGGCGGCAGGGCCAGACCGGCGGTCGGCTGGCCCTGCTCCTGATCACCGGGACGCTGCCCGGCGTGATCGCGGGGGCGGTCATCCGGGTCGAGCTGGTGCCCGGTCCCCGCGTCTTCGATCTGATGGTCGCCGCGCTGCTGCTGCCGCTGGGCGGGTGGCTGGCCGCCGCCCGCCCCGTCCGTGACCGCGACCCGGCCCGGCCCGCCCGCCACATCCCGGCCTCCGTCCTGGTCCTGCTGGCGTGCCTGGTCGGCTGTGTCGGCGGCATCTACGGGATCGGCGCGGTCCTGGCGCCGATCCTGATCGGGTCGGGCCGCAAGCCGTCCGAGGTCGCGCCGGCCGCGCTGGCCTCCACGTTCGTGACCTCGGCCGGCGGCGTGATCACGTTCACGATCTTGTCCCTGCACCAGCACGTCTCCGTGGCTCCGGACTGGCCGACCGGTATCGCGCTGGGTCTGGGCGGCCTGGCCGGGGGCTATACCGGTGCCCGCCTGCAGTCCCGGATGCCTGACGTCTTGATCCGCCGCCCGGTCGGCGTCTTGGTCATCGCCATCGGGGCCTATTACCTGTCCTCCGGCCTGGGCTGACCCCGCTCCTCCCGCACCTTTCCCGGCCGCCCCTGAATCCCGGCGGGCCGGAGGGGAGCGGCTTGGCCTTGACATGGCGGACCCGGCCGAGATGATCGGGCGGCGAGGAGGACGGGCCGGGGCTGCGGCATTCACGGTCCTGTGCGGTCCTGGAAGATACGGAAGCTGCCGGGCGGCAGGTTGACCTGTACTGGATTGCCGGCCGTGAGCTGAAGGCGGTCGATGTCCCGGTGGAACATCAGCACCGCGATGGGCGGGTCGCAGCCGAGGGTGATGCGGGCAAGTGGGCGGGTGTGAACGATCTGCCCGACTTGTGCGGTGAGGCTGCCATCGGCTGGCGCATCGGGCGCCGTGGGGCTGAGTTCAACGTCTTCGGGCCTGTAGAAGGCGTGCACTGGGCCATGCAGCCCTTCGGCTGCATGGCGGAGGACGAGCTGCCCGATCCGGACAGTGCCGGCAGCCGCCGTGCCGGGTCCGAGTTCTGACCAGCCGAGCAGCCGGGCGATGTCGGGGCCAGCTGGCTCGGCGGCGATGGTGGCGGCTGACCCGGTCTGGCGCAGCTGGCCCCCGACGATGACGGCCAGGTCGTCGCCGATGCTGAGGGCTTCGTCCCGGTCGTGGGTGACGTGCGCGGCCGGGATCTCCAGCTCGGTCAGCAGCCGTTGCAGCAGGGCGCGCATGTCTTCGCGGGCCGGCTGGTCGAGCGCCGACAGCGGTTCGTCGAGCAGCAGGAGGCCCGGCTGGATCGCCAGCGCCCGGGCCAGGGCCACGCGCTGCCGTTCGCCGCCGCTGAGCGAGCGCGGTGACCGGTCGGCGAGGTGCGCTATTCCGAGTTGACGCAGCAGGTCCTCGGAGCCGTCTGCGGATGCCGCGCGGTGCGCTCGTGGCCCGAACCTGACGTTTTCCTTGACGGTCAGGTGGGGAAAAGCGCGGCGTCCTGGAAGACCAGGCCGATCCGCCGCCGTTCGGGCGGAAGGCTGGTGATGTCTGTTCCGGCGAGGCTGATCTGCCCGGCTTGCTGCGGGCGCAGCCCGGCGATGGCCTCCAGCAGCATCGTCTTGCCTGCGCCCGATGGGCCGAGCACGACGAGCACCCGGTCGGCGGGGACGTCCAGGCTGACCGGGCCGAGTGTGAAAGTCCCGGCCCGGGCGCTCAGCCCGCTGACGCTGAGCCCGGCCTTACGACGTGGTGCGCGATTGAGGTCGGGGCGTGCTGGCCTGGCGGACTGTCTGATTGGTGATCACCTCTCCGCGGCGCGGTCGGAGACCAGGCCGGCAACGGCCATGTAGGTCTCGTCGAAGTCTTCGCGGCGTCCGAGGAACCGCTGGAGGGTCCGCCACTGCTTGTGCTCGGCGTTGGCGTGCTCCACGCAGATCCGTTCCGATGATTGCTGGTGGCGCGCCGCGTCCCAGGCGGCGGCTTCCTCCGGCGTCGCGTCCTTCTTCGGCCTGAGCGGCGGGGCCTGGACCTGGCCGGGGAACTCCTTGGCCAGGCCCCGGTACCCGGCGTCGACCTTGGCCTTGACCTCGGGAAACTGCTCGAACAGGTCGGTGATGCCCTCGGTTCGCACAGCCGTCTGGTCGTGCATTGCGGCCGGGCCGGAACGCCCCGGCCCAAAGCGTGCGCCCCTCGCCGTCAGTGACGACAGTGGCCTTCTTGGTGTTCATCTTCTTCTTGCCCGAGACGAACGCGCGGCGGCCCGGCTTGCTGGCCCGCGGGCGGCGGACCTGGACTTCGGTACCGTCCAGCCGCAGCTCCACGCCTTGGGCCGAGGCGTAGGCGAAGACGTCCGCCAGGGTGCGAAGCTGCAGGCCGGGGCGGCCGGGCACAGCGAACCCGCGGGCAGCCAGCAGCGGCCGGACCTCGCGGATCGCGCGGGTGACCGTGGAGCGGTCCACCCGGTAGAGCTCTGCCAGGGCCGCGTGCGGGAGCTGAAAGCGCAGCGTCACCAGGGTCACGATAACGCGGTCGGCGAACACGAGTTCGTGGTCCGGGCCGGCGCCGGGTGCGCGCATGCGCTCGTGACCCCGGCGCTCACGCAGCCGGGACTCCTCAGAAGCCATCCAGGTGCCAGCCAGCTCAGCGACGAGTTTGCCGAGGCGCCGCGGCTGGAGGCCGGTGAAGATACGCTTGGACAAGGCCGTGCGGCCCAGGTAATGCGACACAACATCACCCAAGCCGCGCGGCCTGCTTCATGTCACGACAGTGCCGCGATCGTTATCGCGCACCATGTCGTAATAGGAATCGCAGAGAATTAACCCGTAGCTTCCTGGAATCGGGCACGCTGTTGTGGTATGGGCGTCATGACGGTAACCAGGGAGATGCTGGCGGCGAAGTTCGAGGTGATCTTCCCGCATCTGGATGAGCGGCAGCGGCGGCTGCTGATGGGCACCGAGGCCCGGTCGCTGGGGCATGGCGGGATCCGCCTGGTGGCCCGGGCGGCCGGGGTCCGGGAGGCGACGGTGGCGCTGGGCGTGGATGAGCTGGATTCGGGGGCTGAGCCGCTGGGCCGGGCGCGGCGGCCGGGCGGGGGCCGCAAGCGGGCGGCCGACTTGGATCCGGGGCTGCGCCCGGCGCTGCTTGCCCTTGTTGAGCCACAGGAGCGGGGCGACCCGATGTCGCCGCTGCGGGGGACGACGAAGTCCACGCGGAAGCTGGCGGCCGAGCTGACAGCCCAGGGTCATGAGGTCTCGGCGGACACCGTCGGCGATCTGCTGCGGGCCGAGGGGTTCAGCTTGCAGGGCAACGCCAAGGCCGTCGAGGGAAAGCAGCACCCGGACCGGGACGCGCAGTTCCGTTACATCAGCGGGCAGGTCGGCGAGTACCAGGCGGCCAGGGACCCCGTGGTCAGCGTGGACGCCAAGAAGAAGGAACTGGTCGGCGAGTTCAAAAACGGCGGCCGGCAGTGGCGGCCCAGGGGCGAGCCAGCCCGCGTCAGCACCCACGACTTCCCTGACCGGAAGCTGGGCAAGGCGATCCCGTACGGGGTCTATGACCTGGCGGCGAACGCCGGCTGGGTGAACGTCGGCACTGACCACGACACCGCCGCGTTCGCCGTGGAGTCGATCCGCAGCTGGTGGAACGCGGCCGGCCGCGGCGACTACCCGGCCGCCCGGCGGCTGCTGATCACCGCGGACGCGGGCGGCTCCAACGGCTACCGCACCCGCGCGTGGAAGACCGAACTCGCCGCCTTGGCCGCCGAGACCGGGCTGGAGATCACGGTGTGCCACTTCCCGCCAGGCACCTCCAAGTGGAACAAGTGCGCATGACCTGGCGGCCACCCAGGATGATGAAATGCCCTCAGCGGCTCGCCGGGCGCGGTCGCCGTCTCGATACTGGAGCGCTGACAGTCCGCAACAAGTTTGGTGCAGGACCCGCGGGACCTGGGATTGTCGCTGCGAGCACGAACCCCAGATTCGGTTAACTACCAGGTCCTCCCCGGTGGGTCGTCTCGGGAACCCAGCGAGGAGGAGACATGGAACAGATCCACGACCGGGTAGCAGGCCTGGATGTGCACCGCGACACGGTGGCGGTGTGCGTACGGACCCCGGGGCCGCGCGGCGGCGTGAACACCGAGAAGGCCCGGTTCGACACGACTGCCGGCGGGCTGGCCGGGCTGGCCCACTGGCTGGCCGAGCGCGGGGTGGCCCTGGCCGCGATGGAGGCGACCGGGGTGTACTGGAAGCCGGTCTACTATGCGCTCGAAGGCCGGTTCGAGCTGTGGCTGTGCAACGCTCATCACGTCAAGAACGTCCCGGGCCGCAAGACGGACCCGTTGACTGACCACCTGGGCGTGTTCTCCCAGTTGGCGGGACGGGTTGTGAGGGGGGTGGCTACGGTCGCTGGTCATGACCGGAGAAGAGGATGGGCGGCGGGATCTGGCCCGGCTGGTGGTGCCGCGCTGCGGGTTGCTTGAGGCGACCGGTGATCCGTTCGAGCCGTACCGGCTCGTCGATGCGGACGGGGTAGTTGTCGGTCCGGTCGCGGTGTATCTGCGGGAGCTTCAGGCGTGCGGGCGGCCGGCCACCACGCAGCGGTCTTACGGGATGGACCTGCTGCGCTGGTTCCGTTTCCTGTGGGCGGCGGGGATCGGGTGGGACCAGGCCACCCGGGTGGAGGCCCGGGATTTCTGCCGGTGGATCCAGCTGACGGCCAAGCCGGCTCCTGGCGCGCCGCGGACGGGCGGGGCCCGGGCGCGGCGCGGAGGGAAAGAGGCGGTCAACCCGGTCACCGGGAAGCCGGCGCCGGCGGTGACTTATGCGGCCGCGACCCGGGCGCACTCCGAGAGCGTGCTGCGTGCCTTCTACGACCTGCACCTGGAGGCTGGGACGGGGCCGATGGTGAACCCGTTCCCGCTGTCGCGGAGCCGGCGGGGCGGCCGGGCCAATGCCCACCATAACCCGGCGGAGCCCTACCGTGATGAGCGCAGCGGCCGGTACCGTCCCGTGGTGGTGCAGCGGATGCCGCGGTGTATCCCGGACAAGAAGTTTGATCAGTTGTTCTCCGCGTTGCCGTCCAACCGGGACAGGGCCCTTGTCGCCTTCTGGGTGTCGACCGGGGCCCGGGCCTCGGAGCTGCTGGGCGCCACGGCGGGTGATACAGATCCGGGGCAGCAGCTGATCACCGTGATCCGCAAGGGGACGCGGTTCATGCAGCAGCTGCCGGCGTCGCCGGACGCGTTCGTCTGGCTGCGGCTGTATCAGGCACAGATGGCGGGCCTGGTGCCGGCCGGGCGGGATCAGCCGTTGTGGTGGACTTTGCTGCGCCCGTTCCGCCGGCTGGCCTATCACGGTGCCGAGGCGATGTTCGCCCGGGCGAACGCGACGCTGGGCGCCAACTGGACACTTCATGATCTTCGTCATACGGCTGCGTACCGGATGGCACGTGACCCGGGGCTGCCAGTCACTGACGTGCAGTGGATCCTTGGCCACGCCCATCTGTCCACCACCCAGCGGTATCTGAACCCGCTGACCGAGGACGTCATCGCGGACGTGCTCGCGTTCCATGACAGGCGGGGGCAGGCCGGTCCGGTGCGGCCGGGCCCGGTGGCCGGCTACCGGGCTGACAGCTTGAGGAACCTGTTCGGCGAGGACGCGCTATGACCGTCCTTGCGGGACTGGAGCAGGCGCGCGCCGGGTCACCAGCACGCGCGACCGGCGCGGAACTGGCGGCACGATTCCCGGCGCGGGCACCGCAATCGTCGTGGCCAGTGGCCAGGACATCGCGGGAGCAGGTCCTTGCCCGGGTCCTGGCAGCTCCGTTCGTTTTGGGTAACGATCTGAGCCAGCAGACCCGCCGCCAGGGCGTTCTCACCGTGCTGGGCTGGCTGCAGGCGCAGCCGGGGAGCACGTGGCAGGAACGCTGGGCGGCCAGCGGCGCCGAGACGGTCCCCGACTGGCGGGATCTGGCCGCGGCCTGGCGGGCCAGGCGGCTGGGCGGGCCGGTGCCGGGCCAGCGCCCGCCGCATGCCAGCCCGGGGCTGATGGTGCTGATCTGCGCCGACGTGGTCCGGCCCTCGCTGAGCTGGCTGGCGGGGTTCGCACCCGTCCGCCGGGGCCTGGCGAGGAAATGGCCCGGACCCGCGACAGTGCCGCATTTGCCGAGCTGACCACGATGTGCCAGGCCGGCCACGTGGGTTCTCAGACCAGGCAGACCGCGCTGCTGCGGATCGCGCTGATCATGGCCGCCAAGGGCGGCGGCGTCGGCGACGTCATTGTCGGAGACTGCCTGGAACTGCTGGAGGCCACCGGGCAGGCAGGCGTCCCGCTGCACGGGGGCGCGAACAGCCCGCTGTTCTACCAGCTCCTGCGGGCCCGCGGCGGTTTCCCGGCCAGCGCGCCGGCGGCGCTGCGCGTATTCTCCGGCCGCGGCCAGCCGGCCGCGGCCCAGCTGATCGGCCGCTATGGCATCCAGTGCCGCCCGGTACGCGATCTGCTCGTGGACTACCTGGCCGAACGCCAGCCGTCGCTGGACTTCTCCTCGCTGAACAACCTCGCCTACCACCTGGGCAAGCTGTTCTGGCGGGACCTGGAAACCCACCACCCCGGGATCAGCTCGCTCAAGCTCCCGCGTGACGTGGCCGCGGCATGGAAGCAGCGGGTGATGACCAGGACGACCACAACGCTCACACCGCAAGGACAGCCCGTCCAGGCCGCGCAGCCCCGGCTTAACGGGCGCAGCATCTTGACCACCGTCAGAGCGTTCTACCTTGACCTTGCCGAATGGGCCGAGGACGACCCGTCTCGCTGGGGTCCCTGGGTCGTCCGCTGCCCGGTCACCGCCACCGACGCGTCCCACAAAAAGGACCGGTCCCGGCGCAAGTCCCGCATGGATCAGCGGACCCGGGAACGCCTGCCGGTCCTGCCCGCCCTG
Source organism: uncultured Actinomycetota bacterium (assembly GCA_963744575.1). Taxonomy (GTDB): domain Bacteria; phylum Actinomycetota; class Actinomycetes; order Streptosporangiales; family Streptosporangiaceae; genus Palsa-504. The sequence continues at coordinate 358,832 of CAVUUF010000001.1, forward strand.
GCCGCCTTCGCCGGCCGCCAGCAGCAGGCGGCCGCCGAGCTGCTCAGCGCCGCGCAGGCCACCACCCCGGCAGGGCTGTTCACTGCCGCCGGGCAGACCCTGCGACGGTCGGTGATGAAGACCAGGACGACCGGGCGGATCTGGGCCGACGACCCCGGCACCAGCACCGGCAAGCGCCGCGACCTCACCTTCGAAGAACACCGCGCGTTCTGGACCTGGGCGACGGTCGAGGTGCTGCGGCATACCGGCATCCGGATCGAGGAGCTGACCGAACTCTCTCACCACAGCCTCATCCAGTACCGCCTCCCCACGACCGGTGAGCTGGTGCCGTTGCTGCAGATCGCTCCCTCCAAGACCGACACCGAGCGCCTGCTGGTGATCTCACCCGAACTCGCCGACGTGCTGAGCGCGATCATGTCCCGGATCCGGGACCCCGGCGGGAAGGTTCCGCTGGTGGTCTCCTACGACGCCTGCGAGCGCGTCTACAACCCGCCGATGCCGCTGCTGTTCCAGTGGCGATGCCGGCTGGAGGACCGGGCCATGTCGCAGAACGCACTGCGCGACTACCTCGACCACGCGCTGGCCGAGATCGGGGCGAAGGACGCCAGCAACCGCCTGATGCGCTACACGTTCCACGATTTCCGCAGGATCTTCGTCACCGACGCGATCATGCACGGCCTGCCGCCGCACATCGCCGCGCTGGTCGTCGGGCATCGCGACGTGAACACCACCATGGGCTATAAGGCCGTCTACCCCGAAGAGACCATCAACGGGCACCGGGCGTTCATAGCCCGGCGGCGGGCGCTGCGCCCATCGGAGGAATACCGCGTCCCCAGCGACGCCGAGTGGGAAGAATTCCCCGGGCATTTCGAGCGCCGCAAGCTCTCACTGGGCACCTGCGGCCGTTCCTACGACACTGGCTGCATCCACGAGCACGCCTGCATCCGCTGCCCGCTGCTGCGCCCGGACCCGGCCGGACGCCCCCGGCTGACGGAGATCCGCGACAACCTGACGGCCCGGATCGCCGAAGCCACCGCCAACGGCTGGGCCGGGGACGTGGACGGCCTCACCCTCAGCCGCACCGCCGCCGAACACCAGCTCGACCAGATGGACCAGATCGCCGCTCACCGCGCCGCCGCCGTCTACCTGGGCATGCCCGCATTCTCCGACGTCGCCGGACAGACCGTCACCACCCCCGCACCCCGCCCGGCGCACACACGCCCATGATCTCCCGGCGCATGCGATCGCTTACTCTCCGTAGTGATAGAGAAGACATGTCCGATGCCGAGTGGCTGGCCGACGTGGCCGCGCACGGGATGGTGCGGCCTAGCTTCGTGCCGCCGCCGGCGATCCGGGAGCTGCGGGAGCTGACGCGTTACCGCAAGACCCAGATCGACGTCCGGGCCGCGGAGATCGCCCGGCTGGAGAAGGTGCTCCAGGACGCCGGGATCAAGCTGACCTCGGTCGCCTCCAAGGTGCTGACCCAGTCCGGGCGGGCGATCATCGAGGCGCTGATCGCCGGGCAGCGTGACCCGGCGGCCCTGGCCGGGCTGGCCAAGGGCAAGCTGCGCCCGAAGATCCCGCAGCTGACCGCGGCGCTGGCCGGCCATTTCGGCGCGCATCACGCCGCCGTCGCGGCCTGCATCCTGGGCCACCTGGACTTCCTGGACGCGGCGATCGCCAGGCTCGATGAGCAGGTCGCCGCCCGGGTGGCAGAGGGCTACCAGCCAGCCGCCCGGCTGCTGGCCGATGTCCCAGGACTGGAGCGGCGAAGCATCGAGGTCATCATCGCCGAGACCGGCGCCGACATGAGCCGGTTCCCCAGCCCGGCGCACCTGGCCTCGTGGGCGGGCCTGTGCCCGGGCAACCACGAGTCAGCCGGCAAGCGCCGCCGGGTGGCCACCACGCCCGGCAACCAGTGGCTGCGCCGCACCATGATCGAGTCGGCCCGGGCCGCGGCGCGGACCAAGGGCAGCTACTTCGGCGCCCAGTACCGGCAGATAGCCCGCCGCCGGGGCCCGAACAAGGCCGCTGTCGCGGTCGCCCACAGCCTCCTCGACGTGATCTGGCACATCCTCACCACCGGAGAGGTATTCACTGACCTCGGCGAGGACTACTTCACCTCCCGCCAGGACAAGGAGCACCAGGCCCGCCGCCTGATAGGCCAGCTGGAGAAACTCGGCTTCACCGTCCAGCTCACCGAAGCCGGGTAACCGGCCGGCCGCACCCATCCGCCAGGGCTTCGCCCCGGCGAGCTGCCGCGCGCCCAAAAACGCCCGCATTTCACCCCAGATCGAGCACCGGCTGTTCTCGGCCATCACCCTGAACTGGCGTGGCAGGCCTTTGACCAGCCACGAAGTCATCGTGAACAGCATCGCTGCGACCACCACCGGCACGGGCTTGACAGTGCGCGCCGAACTCGACCCAGGCAGTTACCCGACCGGGACCGAGATCAGCGATGCGCAGATGGCCGCGGTCCCGCTGGCCCGGCACCGCTTCCACGGCGACTGGAACTACACCATCCATCCACACCTCACCCCGCCCCCGCCTGCCACCAGCGCCGCCGAGCCCAGCAGGATTGCCGCCGGTTCCCCCGACCGCGTCACGCTGTCGCATCCGGCGCTGACCGGCATGTCCCGCCGGCACCTGGACGAACTGATCGCTGAACTTGCCGGACCGCAGGAAACCCAGCGCGAGCAGAGCCGGCACCGGCGGCGCGGCACCGAGCGCCGCCGCGCGGCCGGAGCAGGCCCGCGCGCCAAGCTCACCAACGCCGACCGGATCCTGGCCACCGTGCTCTACCTGCGCAGACTTTGCACCCAAGCAGTTCGCCCGCTTCTGGAAGAACACGGACACGCCATCACACCCGCGACCGCCCGGTTCCCCGCACCGGCAGACCTGATCACCTTCCTCGCAGCCGAGGACGCCGAACCGACAGCACAGATCAAACCAGCGTGTTAATTCTCTGCGATTCCTAAGCGCCCTCTGAGGCCATAGGCAATCGACGCGCACGCGCACACGGTCCTCATCAGCAGTACGTGGCGGCACCCTGGCACGAACGCCTGCTGCTTCGGCAGAACCTCACAGCTCTGGTTGCCAATTAGCTCATCGCAGAAGCGGACGACGGTCTTCAGGGCGGCGATGCATATATACACAGGTCAGCTGACCATGCCCTGGACCATAATCAAAGGCTGCCGGCGGCCAGCGACGCGTGCCCGCGCAGATAACGGCGCGCTGACCGCCGTTCTGTACTGGAACAATCCCTTCGGTACCGTCTGTTGGAGACGCGCAGAACGGGCCGTTAGGTGCGGCTACTGCAAATCCGGCAGGTCCTTTGCCTCGTTCCGCGAAGGCGTCGGGTGCGGGGTCAGCCGCTGTGGTCCGGCAGGATGTCCGGCCAGCGCTGATCGCGCAGCTCCCACGGATTCGCATCGAGTAGCTCGGCTGTCTCCTGCCGTTCAGCACGAAGCGGGAAGCTCTGTCGAGGTCACGGGCGAAGCCGTGGGTCAGGTGCGGGCGTTCAGGGCCTGCCTCTGCTTGGCGCAGGCGGCGGACAGCCGCTGGTAGAACCAGACAGTTTGGTATCCGTCCGTGTACCGTGCGTGGCGTAGCTGGATGACCAGGTTGGCGTAGGCGGTGCCGGCGATGAGCAGGTCCGGCCAGCACGAGCCGGCGAACTGGGCGCGGATCTTGCGGTAGCCGCTTCGGGGACGTCTTGCGTGCTCAACGGGTACGTGCAGGCGACGAGGCCGCTGTCCGCTGGTGTGCCCGGGTGGACGCTTCTCAGCACGCCGATGAGCAGCCGGGGGTGACGAAGGCTGCGCCGATCATGCGGCGGCGTGCGCGGGCCGATCGGTACTTGATCGCCGGCAGCCAGTGCGCGGTGAGGTGGTCAAGCGTGGCGGGAACTTCTTGTGTGCGCGTAATTCGAGGCGCGATGGCTTGGCGGGCAGGGCCCTGGGTGTCGTGGTGGCCGCTATCGCGGCTGGCTCCCACGGTCGGCGGTGACCGGCGGGTTCACCACACGGGACCGTCCACGGAACACTCACAGGACCGCTGCGCGTCCTGTGGCGGTGATGCCGCGGGCTGGGCGCAGGCCTGGCAGTGGCGGCTCGGGGCGGGAGATGGCGCGGGGGTACGGGCCGGCGTAGGGTTTCCGCAGGGTTCTCTCCGCATCGGAGCTGGTGGGGGTGGGGCGGCGGGCTGTGAGCGTGCGAAGGGCGTTGGGGCCGTGGCGGAGCAGCCGGGTCTGACTTTCGCCGGGCTGCTGCGGCAGCTGCGGGCCGAGGCCAGGCTGACCCAGGAGGAGCTGGCCGAGGCGGCGACTCTTTCCCCGCGGTCGGTCAGTGACCTGGAGCGGGGCATCAGCCGCACGGCCCGTAAGGACACCGCCGTGCTGCTGGCCGGCGCCCTGGGCCTGGCCGAGCCGGTGCGATCGCTGTTCGCCGCGGCGGCCCGCGGGCGCGTCCCGGCCGCGGAGGTGCTGATGGCCGCAGGGGGCGGGGCCGGTCCGGCACCGGGCGGTCTGGCGCCTGGCGGTGGCCCGGCGTGGCCGGGGTGTCCGTATCTGGGGCTGGTGCCGTTCGGGGAGCGGGACGCGCCGGTTTTCTACGGGCGCGGTGAGCTGGCGGGCCAGCTGGTCCGGCGGCTGGCCGGGCGGCTGGACGGGCCGGGGATCCTGCTGGTGGCCGGGGAGTCGGGGGCCGGGAAGTCCTCGCTGCTGCAGGCGGGGCTGATGCCTCGGCTGGCGGCCGGTGCCCTGGGCCCGGGGTCCGAGCGGTGGCCGCGGCGGGTGATCCGGCCCGCGGACAGTCCGTTGCGGGAACTGGCGATGCAGCTGGCCGGGATGGCCGGTACCGATCCGGTTTCGGTGTACCGGTCGCTATCGGCGGCACCGGGTGAGGCGCCGATGCTGGCCGAGCAGGCGGTGCGGGTGGCCGTCGGCCGCAGTACGGACACCGGGCCGGGCGGGCCGGCCGATGCCGCGGCCGCCGTCCCGCCGCGCCTGGTCCTGGTGGTCGACCAGTTCGAGGAGCTGTTCACCACTGGTGAGGGCACGGAAGCCGAACGGGCGGGGCAGGAGGCGTTCATCGCGGCGCTGCACGCGGCGGCCACCGTCCCGGTCGGCCCATACAGAGTCTCGCAGGCGCTGGTGGTCGCGGCGGTGCGCGCGGACTTCCTCGGCCGGCTCATCGCCTACCCGCCGTTGAAGGCCGCGCTGGATGCGGGGCCATTCACGGTTGGGCCGATGAGCGAGGCCGAACTGCGGCTCGCGATCACCGGTCCCGCTGCCGAGGCCGGCCTGGTCGTGGAGCCGGCCCTGGCCGACGCGGTGATCGCCGAGCTGCGCGGCGGGACTGCGCAGGGGCTGGGTAGCGGGGTGCTGCCGCTGATGTCGCAGGCGATGGCTGCCACCTGGGAGCGCCGCGAGGGCTGCGCGCTGACCCTGCGCGGCTACCAGCGGGCGGGCGGCGTCGCCAACGCGGTCAACTGCGGCGCCCAGGCCGCCTACGACGCCCTGACCGCCGGGCAGCAGGACGCGGCCCGCCTGGTCTTCGCCCAGCTCACCGTGATCACCCCGGATGGCCAGGTCGCGCGGCGCCGGTGCGCCCGGGCCGACCTGCGCTCCCCGAAGCCGGAGAAGGCGGCAGACATCAACGCGGTCGTCGACGTCTTCAGCGCCCGCCGCCTGCTGGTCCTCGGCCAGGACAGCGTCGAGATCGCGCATGACGTGCTGCTGCACGCCTGGAAACAGCTCCAGGACTGGCTGGGAGATGACCAGCTCGACCGGGCCCTGTACAGCCAGGTGGTCACCGACGCGGCCACCTGGGATGCCAACGGCCAGGACTCCTCCTACCTGTACCGGCCGGGCCGGCTCGTCACCATCGACGCCGTCACCGCCCGCTGGCAGATCGCCCCCGCCCGCTACCCGCCGCTACCCGCCACCGGCCAGGCGTTCCTGCGCGCCGCTCACCACGCCGCGCGCCGCGGCGTCCGGCGGCGGCGCGCTGCGATCGCCGGCCTGCTGGCCCTGACCGTGGCCGCCGTCAGCGCGGCCGGGATCGCCGTACACAATGCCGCCAGCGCCTCCCGGCAACACGTTATCGCCCTGTCTCGCCAGCTCGCCGCGGAAAGCCTTGCCATCGCCCCCGCCGACCCGGTGACCGCGCGGCGGCTGGCGGTTGCCGCCTGGCGTGTCTTCCCCACCGACCAGTCCCTGGCCGCCATGACAGCTTTGCTAGCCGAGCAGCAGCAAGAAGGTATCCTGCCCTCCGGCTCAGGCGCGGGCGGCGTGGCGTTCAGCCCAGACGGCAAGCTGCTGGCCACCGCCGACAGCGACGGCACAGTGCGGCTGTGGAACCCGGCCACCGGGCAGGCCGTCGGCGCTCCCCTCCCGGCCGCCGCCAGCCCCGGCCTCGCCGTGACCGCGGTGGCATTCAGCGGGGACGGCAGGCTGCTAGCCAGCGGCGACAGCCACGGGACCGTTCGGCTGTGGAACCCCGCCACCAGGCAGCCCGTCGGCGCCCCCCTCCCAGCTTCCGGCCTGGGCCTCGCCGTGACCGCGGTGGCATTCAGCCCGGACGGCAGGCTGCTAGCCAGCGCCGACAGCGACGGCACTGTGCGGCTGTCGAACCCGGCCACCGGGCAACTCGTGGAAACCCCCATCCCGGTCGCCACCGGCCCCGGCCTCGCCGTGATCGCGGTAGCGTTCAGCCCGGATGGCGAGCTGCTGGCCACCGCCGACGCCGAGGGGACCGTGTGGCTGTGGAACCCGGCCACCGGGCAGCCCGTCGGGATCCCCCTCCCGGCTGATACCGGCCCGCCGGGCGGCGCGACCGCGGTGGCGTTCAGCCGGGACGGCAAGCTGCTGGCCACCGCCGGCACCGACGGCACCGTGCGGCTGTGGAACCCGGCCACCGGACAACCCG
>CAVUUF010000002.1:0-31895 GCA_963744575.1 uncultured Actinomycetota bacterium
ACGGCCAACGCAAACACCAGCCTGGTGAAGGCGGGCGGCTACGCCGTATTCCTGTTCGCCCTGGTCGGGGTGCACCTCTACGTCGGCGCCCTGTGGGCGGCCACCGGCGGCAAGCCGCTCCCGCTGGGCAGGCCAATCCTGCGCGGCTGATCCGCACGGTCACGTGGCCGCGCAGGCGGGCACGGTCACGCCCGGCCCGGTACCTATCCATCCGGATGGGGTGATGACGGCCGGAAGCATGGTGACACGGCCCCGTACAGCCCCATACCGTCACCAGCATCAGGCGAAGACGGGCGGGCCGTCACCGGTCCCGCCGCAGCCGACCCAGGAGGCTTCTCATGCAGCTCATGCAGCAGGACACCCGAGCCGACGCCTCGCCCGCCGATGCGCCGCCGCGCGTCAGCGACGACCTCGACGTCGGCCGGGAGCCCGAGGTCGCTGAGGAGCTTCTGGTCGAGGAAATCTCGATCGACGGAATGTGCGGCGTCTACTAGAACGGGAACCATCGCGATGACCGCTCCCTTCGACCCAGGCCGCGGCTACGGGCTCAACCCGGCGGTGGCGCTTCGCCCCGAGCCGTTCGGGGCGCTCGCGTATCACTTCGGCAACCGGCGGCTCTCCTTCCTGAAGGCGCCGGAGCTCGTCGAGTTCGTGCGCGGACTCGGCTCCCACCATTGCGTATCCGATGCCCTGGCCGCCGTTCCCGAGGGCCGGCACGATGCCTACCTTCGGGCGCTGGCCTCGCTGGCCGCGGCGGACATGATCGTTCCCCAGACGGCCACGAGCGAGGTAGCGTGACGATCGCCAGCTGCCAGACCGCGCCAGCCGAGCGCGTACCCGCACTGGTAGAGCAGTTCAAGGGCGGCCTGGCCGCGCCGATCTGCCTGACCTGGGAGTGGACGTACGCCTGCAACCTGTCGTGCACGCATTGCCTGTCGTCGTCGGGCCGCCGCGATCCCTGCGAGCTGACCACCGCGGAGATGCGGTCGGTGATAGACGAGCTCCGGGCCATGCAGGTGTTCTACGTCAACGTCGGCGGCGGCGAGCCGACCGTGCGGCCGGACTTCTGGGAGCTGCTGGACTACGCGGTGGCCGGGGGTGTCGGCGTGAAGTTCTCCACCAACGGGCTGCGGCTCGACGCCGAGCGCGCGCAGCGGCTAGCCGCCACGGACTACGTGGACGTGCAGGTCTCGCTGGACGGCGCGAGCCGGGAGATCAATGACGCGGTCCGCGGCGACGGCTCCTATTCCCTGGCGCTGCGCGCGATGGAGAATCTGGCCGAGGCGGGCTTCCGGAACTTCAAGATTTCCGTGGTTATGACCAGGCACAACGTGCCGCAGCTGGACGACTTCGCGGCCATAGCCGACCGGTTCGGCGCTCAGCTGCGGATCACCCGGCTCCGCCCGTCCGGCCGCGGAGCTGACGTCTGGCACGAGCTGCACCCCACTGACCAGCAGCAGCGAGAGATCTACTCATGGCTGACCGACCACGGCGACCGGGTGCTGACCGGTGATTCGTTCTTTCACCTCAACGCGCTTGGCGGCAGCCCGCTGCCCGGGCTGAACCTCTGCGGGGCCGGCCGGGTGGTCTGCCTGATCGATCCGGTCGGGGATGTCTACGCCTGCCCGTTCGCCATCCACGATTCGTTCAAGGCCGGCACGGTGCGCGCGCCGGGAGGTTTCGCGCAGGTATGGCGCTCGGCGCCGCTGTTCGCCGAGCTGCGCACGGAGACCTCGGGCGGAGCGTGCCGCTCCTGTTCGGAGTACAGCGCCTGCCAGGGCGGCTGCATGGCGGCGAAGTTCTTCACCGGCCTGCCGCTGGACGGGCCCGATCCGGAATGCGTCAAGGGACACGGCGCCAGCGCGCTGGCCGCCGTCGGCGGCGCGCTGCCCCGGGCGGGGACGGATCACTCACACCGGGGCCGGGAAGTGCCGCTGGGCATGCCGTCGGTGCGCGTCCCGGCAAAGCCGTGCGATTTCAGCCCGCTGGCGGGCACGGCGTGAGCACGTCCCTGACCGATCCCGTCGACCTCGGGCCACGCCGCGCGCCCTGCCGGGTGATATTCGGGCCGCATGAGACCAACCTCAGCCGGGACCGGGGGCTCTCGGCGCGGCACGTCGCCTATTACGCGCGGCGGGCTGCCGGAGGCTGCGGTGTCATCGTGACCGAGGCGGCGAGCGTGCACCCGTCGGACTGGCCGTACGAGCGGGCGCCGCTGGCCGCGGACTGCGGGCCTGGCTGGACGCAAGTCGTCACGGCCTGCCGTCCGCACGGCGCCCTGGTGCTGGCCGGCCTGGGCCACGCCGGGATGCAGGGCTCATCGGCGTTCTCGCAGTCCGCGCTGTGGGCGCCGTCGCGAGTGCCGGACGCGGTCTCGCGCGAACTGCCCATGGAGATGGCCGACACCGAGATCGACGCGGTAGTCGACGGATTCGCCGCCGCGGCCGCCCTGGCCGCCGGAGCCGATCTAGACGGCGTCGAAATCAATGCGGGCCAGCACTCACTGCTGCGCCAGTTCCACTCCGGTCTGACCAACCAGCGCGGCGACGCCTTCGGTCAGGACCGGCTGCTGCTCACCGAGCGGGTGCTGCGCGCGGCGCGCGGCGCGGCCGGCGGCGGTCGGGTACTCGGGGTGCGGCTGTGCTGCGACGAGTTTGCCCCGTGGGCCGGCGTGACTCCGGAACTTGCCGCGGAGCACGCCGCGCGGCTGGCCGAGCTGGCGGACTACCTCGTCGTGGTGCGCGGCTCGATCTACTCGGTGCCCGCCACCCGGCCTGACCTGCATACGGCAACAGGCTCGGGAGCGGAACTGTGTCGGCAGATCCGGGCCGCGGTGGACGGCGCAGTGCCCGTAGTGCTGCAAGGCAGCGTGGTCGACCCGGCGCTGGCACAGTGGGCGCTGGACGATGGCGTCGCCGATCTGGCGGAGATGACCAGGGCGCAGATCACCGATCCTGACCTCGTCGCCCGGTGCCGCGCCGGTGAAGCAGACCGAGTCCGCCCCTGCGTACTGTGCAACCAGGCCTGCATGGTCCGGGACAACAGGAACCCGGTGATCACCTGCATCGTCGAGCCGCGCAGCGGCCACGAGCTCGACGACGCCGACACCACGGGCGCGGACCAGCCGCCGCATTCGGTGCTAGTGGTCGGCGGCGGCCCGGCCGGGATGGAAACTGCCCGCGTGCTGGCGCTGCGCGGCAACCTCGTGCGCCTGGCGGAGAGCGGGCCGGCGCTGGGCGGCATGCTGGCCACGGCGGCGCTCGTACACGGACGGCAGCGGCTAGGCGTGGCGGTGGACTGGTGGCAGCGGGAACTACGGCGCCTGGGCGTGGCGATATCGCTGAGCCATGCGGTCACCACGGCCGAGATGGACGACGCGCTGGCCAGCGGAGTCCGCGTGGTGCTGGCCACGGGCTCGATTCCGGGCCCACGTGAGTACGACGTCGCCGCCGGCGCGCAGGTGGTGGAGGCCGCCGACCTGGTCGGCCTGGTGAACTCCGGTGCGCTGGACCGCTGGCCGGCCGGCCGGGCCGTGGTATTCGACCCGATCGGCGGGCCGATCGGAGTCGGGGTCGCCGAGTTGCTCGCCGCGAACGGCCGGCCCACGTCGATCGTCACACAGGACCAGATCGCCGGCACTCAACTGGCGCTCACCGGCGACCTGGCCGATGCTAACTCGCGGCTGCAGCGTGCAGGCGTGGCCCGCGAGCTGCGCAGCCTGCTGCGGACGGTCACCGGTGACCATGTACTGCTCGAGGATCGGTGGACCGCCGAGCAGCGCACGGTGAACTGCGCGTTCGTGGTGCATTGCGGGCACCGGCTGCCGGAGCAGACTCTGTACCTGCACCGGCCAGGCACACCGCGGGCAGGCGACTGCGTGGCACCCAGAACGGTACTCGAGGCGGTGCTGGAAGCGCGGCGGGTGGCGCTCGCCGTCGGCGTGGCCGGGGAGCAGCCCGACCCGGCCGCCGGCCAGCCCGTCCTGACCGCGACCGGAGGCGGCCGATGAGCGCGACCAGCCGGTACCGATACCTGTTCTCGCCGCTGCGGATCGGCCCGGTGGTGGTCCGCAACCGCATCGTGTTCTCCGCGCACCTGACCAACTACGCCGAGGACGGCCTGCCGAGCCAGCAGCACGCCGATTACTACGCGGCCCGCGCGGCAGGTGGTGTCGGGCTCATCATCACCGAGGAGCACTCCACGCATCCCACCGACTGGCCCTACGAGAAGCTGATCCACGGCTTCCACCGGGCGGTCATCCCCGGCTACCGGAACATCACCGCAGCGGTGCACGCGCACGACGTGCCGATACTCGCCCAGCTGAACCATAACGGCGGCCAGGCATCGTCGATGTTCTCCCGGCTGCCCGTGTGGGCACCAAGCCCAGTTCCTGACCCGATGTTCCGCGAAGTGCCCAAGGCCGTGGAACGGCACGAGATCGCCGAGATCGTGGCCGGCTACGGTACCGTCGCCGGGCACTGCGCTGAGGGCGGGTTCGACGGCATCGAGCTGCAGTGTTCGCACTCCTCCATCGTGCGCGGGTTCCTGTCGCCGGCCACGAACAAGCGCACCGACGCCTACGGCGGCACGCTAAAGGGCCGGGCACGGATCCTGGTGGAGATCATCGACGCCGTGCGCGAGGCGATCGGGCCCGACCGCGCGCTGGGCGTGCGGATCTGCGGCGATGAGCTGATCGAGGGCGGGAGCACGCTTGACGAGGCCGTTGACGTGGCCAGGATCGTGGAGGCGACCCGCCAGGTCGATTTCATCAACACCTCGATCGGCGTGGCCACCGCGACGCTGTTCATGATCGAGGCGTCCATGAGTATCCCGCCCGGGTACGCGCTGTTTATCGCCAATGCCATGCGGCGGGTGGTCAGGATCCCGGTGATCGGTGTGGGCCGGATCAAGGACCCGGTGCAGGCCGAGCGGGCGCTGGCCGATGGGCACTGCGACCTGGTGGGAGTGGTGCGCGGCCAGATCGCCGACCCGGAGTTCGCGGCCAAGGCCCGTGCGGGGTACGCCCCGCATATCCGCACCTGCCTGTCGTGCAACCAGGAGTGCGTCGGCCGGATGGGCCTGAACCGGTGGCTGGGCTGCATCGAGAATCCCCGCACCGGCCGGGAGTCGGTCAGGCTCCCCGAGCCGCGCCTGCGGGGCAGGAGAGTGATCGTCGTCGGTGGCGGCCCGGCCGGTCTGCAGGCAGCCGCCACGGCGGCGCAGCGCGGCCACCATGTCACCCTGTACGAGCGCCTGCCGCGCACCGGCGGGCAGGTCGCCGCCGCCGCCTCGGTGCCGTCTCGCGCCGAATTCCTCGATGTGGTGCGCAACCTGGCGGCCGAGTGTCAGCGCTACGGCGTACGGATCAGCACCGGCGTGGAGGCCACGGCAGAGTCGGTGCGCGCCGATTCTCCGGACGTCGTGGTGCTGGCCACCGGGGCGATTCCGCAGCCGCCGTACTGGGCTGCCGGCAATTCTCGCGTAGTGGACGTCCGCGACGTGCTCGAAGGCCGCGCCGAGCCCGCCGGGCAGGTAGTCGTGGTCGATGACCTCGGCTTCCACCAAGCCACCAGCGTCGCCGAGCTGCTTGCTGACCGGGGCTGCGCAGTGGAGATCATCACCCCCGGCATGGTCGTCGGCCAGGACCTCGGCATCACCCTGGACATGGAGACATTCAATATGCGCGCCCATGCCAAGGGAATCCGGCAAGCCACCGACCTGGTGGTGCTCGGCGCGGCCGACGCCGACGGCGAGCCCGGTTCCGGCTCGGATCCGGATTCCCGCGGGGTGGTGCTGACGCTGCTGCACCACCCCACCGGCGGGTCCGCGCAGCGGCACTGCGACTGGGTAGTGTGCGCCGTCCATCAGGCACCGGACGAGACCCTGTGGCGGCAGCTGCGGGCCGCGCCGTTCGAGGTGCACCGGATCGGCAACTGCGTCACGCCGCGGCGGGCGCACGCCGCCGTGATCGAGGGACACCGGGTGGCGGTGGCGCTATGACCATGCCAGCCAATATCCCCGCCGTGGCCGTTATCGTGGTGCGGGACGGCGAGCTGCCAGCGGGAGCGGACGAGACGGTGGCCGAGGCTGGCGGTGCCGCGCTCGTGCTAGGATCGGGCACCCGCGAGGCGGCCGGCCTGCTGGACGCGGCCAGCCGGGTGTGGCTACTCGAGCGGTCCTCAGTCGCCCCCGGCGCCGTGGCCGCCGCGCTGGCGCAGGTCCTGTCGGGCGTGCCCATGGTGCTGCTGCCCGCCTCACCCGATGGCCGTGATCTGGCGCCGCGACTCGCTGCGGTGCTGGGCCGCGCACTGCTGGCTGGCGCCGTCCGGTGCGCGCCGGACGAGGTCGAGCTGACCAGGCTCGATGATCGCCTGTCGCTGCGGGTGGCGGTGGACGGGCCAGTAGTGGTGACCCTGCGGCCCGGATTCAGGGGCAGGCCTGCGCAGGTAACGCTGGCCGAGGTAACCGCGCTGGCGGTGCCAGCGGACAGTGCCATGCCCGACGCCGAGAGCATCGAGGTGCTGCAGCCGGAGCCAAGCACGGTGGATCTGGCTGAGGCCCGCCGGATCCTGGGCGGCGGCGCCGGGCTGGTGGCCGCCGGAGCGGACGGCGCGGCCGCGATGCGGCTGCTGGCGCAGGTGGCGGACGCGCTTGCGGCGAGCGCGGGTGCCACCCGGGTCGTTACCGACGCGGGCTGGATGAGCTACGACCGGCAGATCGGGACCACCGGCGTGGCCGTCAGCCCCGAGCTGTACGTGGCCTTCGGCATCTCCGGGGCCGCGCAGCACGTCGGCGGGCTCGGCACGCCAGAGCATGTGGTGAGCGTGAACACCGACCCGTCCTGTCCGATGACCCTGATGGCCGATCTCGGGATCGTCGCCGACGCCCCGGCGGTGCTCGCCGAGCTGGCCGAGCGGCTGGGCTTGACCACGGCGCACTCGGCCCCGCCGCCGACGGCCCTGCCGACGGGGGCGAGCCATGCCCTATGACGTCATGACCGTCAACGCGGTCGTCGTCGGTGCCGGGCCCGCGGGCTCGGCCGCGGCAATGGAGCTTGCCAGGGCTGGCCGGGACGTGGTGCTGGTGGAGCGCGGGGTGTTCCCTGGCGCGAAGAACGTCTATGGCGGCGTGGTATACGGCCGGATCCTGGACGAGGTCCTGCCGCGGTGGTGGACGGAGGCACCGGTGCAGCGGTGGGTGACCCGCCGCGCCACCATGCTGATGACACCCACCCAGGCGCTGACCGTCGACTACCGCAGCGACGCCTGGGATCGCCCGCCGTACAACGGGATGACTACCTATCGCGCCGATTTCGACTCCTGGCTGGCCGGCAAGGCGGTGGCGGCAGGTGCCCGGCTGGTGACCTCGACGGTGGCCACGAGCCTGCTGCGGGATTCGGCCGGCCGGATCGCTGGCGTGCGCACCGACCGGCCGGGCGGCGACATCCACGCCAGGATCGTGATCGCCTGCGACGGCGTGAACTCCTTCCTGGCCAAGGAGGCCGGGCTGCTACCGCGCACCGACTCGGCGCACACCACGCTGGGCGTCAAGGAGACCCTCGCGCTGCCGCGCGAGGTGATAGAAGAACGCTTCGGGCTGACCGGCGACCAAGGCCTGGACATCGAGATGGTCGGCTGCACAAGCGGGATCCCCGGCGGCGGCTTCCTCTACACCTGCCTCAACACCGTCAGCGTAGGCGTGGTGGTCGGACTTGACGGGCTGGCGGCGGCCAAGACGCGGCCCGAGGAACTGATCGGGATCCTCAAGGCGCATCCGGCGATCGCACCGTACCTGCGCGGCGCGGAGCTGAAGGAGTACTCCGCCCACCTGATCCCCGAGGGCGGCTATCGCGGCATGCCGCGGCTGGCCACCGACGGCATGCTCGTGGCCGGGGATGCCGCGTTCATGTGCCTGGCCGCCGGACTGTGGCTGGAGGGCGTCAACTTCGCGATCGGCGCCGGGCTGGCCGCCGGGCGGACAGCCGCCGAGGCGATCGCGGCCGGCGACACCTCCGCAGCCGGGCTGACCGGCTACCGGCGCCGGCTGGAGGCTAGTTTCGTGCTCGCCGACCATAAGCGGCTGCGCAACGCCGCGGACATCATCCTCGCCGACCGGATGCAGCGGGACTATCCCGGCCTGGCCTGCGATTTCGTCGAGCAGATCTTTACCGTCACCAACCCCGAACCCAAGCTCGGGATGGCCAGGGAGTTCTTCCGCGCGGTCCGCCTCAACAAGGTCCGGCTGCGGCATCTGGCACGCGACGGCTGGCAGGCGATGCGGGCATTCCGATGAGGGAGCGAAATCGATGAGTTACCCGGCAGTGTCGTTCGATCAGCGGATGTCCACCGTGGAGTTCCGGGTCGGGGAACGGGCGCACATCACCGTGGACTCCGATGTCTGCCGTTCCTGCACGACCAAGGACTGCGTGCACGCCTGCCCGGCCGGCCTGTTCGTGCCCACTACCGACGGCGGCATCCTGTTCAACTACGAGCAGTGCTTCGAATGCGGAACCTGCTATCAGGTGTGCAACGGCGAGGGCGCCATCACCTGGACCTACCCCGCTGGCGGCGACGGCGTCGTGTTCCGGAAGGGATGAAGGATCATGATGATCGTGGCGGCCATGGGCTGGTCCTGGCGGGAGGCCGAGGTCGAGCCGCTTACCGGCGCGGTCAGTGCCGATCGCCATGACCGCGGGCCAAGCCGGTCGGAGCTCGCGGCCCTGGAGCACGCGCTGCGCCTGGCGCGGCGGTGGGATGCCCGGGTGGTCGCGGCCACGGTCGGCCCCAGCGAAGCGGACGCGATGCTGCGGGACGCCCTGGCGGCTGGCGCGGCCGAGGCACTCCGGGTCAAGCCGGCCAGTGGCGATGCGGGCCTGCGTCCGGCCAACCTGGTCGGCGGTAGGCAGGAATCCGCCGCTGCGCTCGCAGCGGCCCTGCGCCAGCGCTACGGAGCGCCGAACCTGGTGCTGTGCGGCGACCATTCGGCCGACCGGGGCACTGGCTCGTTTCCCGCGTTCCTCGCCACGGCGCTCAACGCGGCGCAGGTCCTGGGCGTCGTGCGGATGGAACCCGAGGGCGATGGCGTGCTGCAGGTGCACCGCCGGCTGGATGGCGGCCGCCGCGAAGTGCTGCAGGTGCGCCCGCCCGCCGTGGTGTCCGTCGAGGCGGCCGGAGTACGCCTCCGCCGGGCCGGGCTGCCCGCCACGCTGGCCAGCGGGCGCGCCGTCATCCCGGTGGCCCGCGCCCCGGCGGCCGCCGCCGGGCAGCGGATCCGGGTACTGGGTGCTCACCCGTACCGGCCTCGGCCGCGCGAGCTCCCGGGTCCGTCCGGTTCGGCGCTGCGCCGGATGCTGGAGCTGACCGGAGCGCTCGTGGAGCGCACGCCGCCCACCGTGCTCGGCCCGCTGTCCCCGGGCCAGGGCGCCGACGAACTGCTCGGGTACCTGCGTCGCCGCGGCTATCTCGCGGCGGCCGACCCAGGTGACCAGCAGGCTTGCCGACCAGAAATGACCGAACCTGGCCGACCCTAGGCGCGTTACGTGAGTTGATCTATGTGCGGCCGAACTGGCGGTAGTTTGACTCTGGAGCATGCTTGCGGGATGCCGGGGAGTAGTCGCGCGAGGTGCTCAGGGGTGTGTGATGACGCGACGCCCGCCTGATGTGCCGGAAGTCCCGCTCCACGTATTTGAGGTTCTTGTAGGCGGTGACCACGGCGGGCGCGGCGAGCTCGTCCGCGGGGACGGGGGTGCGCAGCACGTAGAACCCGTCCAGGGCGGCTTCGGCGTCGATCCGGTCCTGCCGGCGCCGCACGGCCAGGGTGGTGTCGGTGATGGTGACGGTGAAGTGCTTGCCGGTCTTGTACCTGCTGATCACCTTGCCGACCTCGCCGCCGATCGGCCCGGCGCCGCCGAGCTTGCCGGCCTGGACCCGGGCGAGGAGGGGGGCAAGCAGCTTCTCGGTGGCGGCGAGCAGGTCCTCGCGGACCCGGGCGCGGTCGGCGGCCAGGATGGGATTGCGGCAGGCGATCAGCCGCTCGCCGGGGAAGTCGGGCGAGGTGATCTCGGCGAGGTCCTGCTGGTCGAAGGCTGAGCTGCAGCGGCCCGTCGTCGGCCATGAGCTTTCTGATGGCGGGGGCGCGCAGCGCGGTGATCCACCCGTAGGCGTCCGGCCGCGGCGTCCCGTCCTCCCGCTGGTTCAGGGCCCGGATCCGGGCGCTGGTGATCATCCCGCGGTCGCCGGCCATGACCATCTGGGCCAGCCCGAACTTCTTCCGGACCACGTTCACGATGGCGGTGAACGCGCCGGGGTCGCCGGTGTTACCGGGGAACACCCGGACCGCGACCGGGCGCCCCTCGGGGTCGGTGAGCAGCCCGTACTCGATCTGCAGCTTGCCTTTCTTGCCGTCCCGGGAGTACCCCCGGGCGGCCAGCGGGCAGCACCGGCCTTCCAGCCACGAGCTGGACAGGTCGAACAGCGCCATCCGCGCCGGGTTCGGCTCCGGCGCCAGGTGGCGGCGGGCCAGCTCGGCCTCGATCGCGCGACGTGGGCGGTGTTGGCCTGGCGGCCTCGGGTCATGCCGACATATAGGGCTTGCCTCGACAGTGACTCGGTGACGAGGAGGTGGGCGGTATCGACGGTGCGGCCCTGGGCGACGTGCACGTTGCCGGCGTAGGCGAGCTCGGCGCTGCGGGCAAGGTAGGACCGGGGGACCCCGGAACGGCTCGGTCCAGGTGCCGTCCAGATGCTGGCGGCGGACTTCGGCGTCGGGCCCGCGGAACGCGGTGACTTGGAGGGTGTCGCGGTTGGTGAGGGCGCGGCCGCCGGCGTCGATCTGGGTGTTGAGGCGGGCGCGGATGAGGTCGCCGATGCCGGCCTGGTTGCCGTCCGCCAGCGTGGCCTGCGGCGGGCTGATCGTGCCCAGCTGGGTGAGCTTGGATTGGACGCGCCGGGCTAGTTCGGCGGCTTTGGCGGTGGATCCGGCGAGCAGCAGCACGTTCTTGCCGCGCAGATGATCGGCGAGCCACATGGAGGCGGCGCGGTTGTAGGCGGCTTCCTGGTCGGCGCCGCGGATCCGGCCGTGCCGGTCGTAGGCGGCGGCCGCGGCCATGTCGCCGTCGCGGAGCCGGACGCTGGCCTCCCGCTCCCAGTCGGCCTCGAACCGGCGGACCTCGTGCAACTCCGCGGCGGGGACCTCCTGGGCCAGCAGCCGGAACATGCCTCCGGGCCTGGACGGCGCCGAGCTGGGCGGTGTCGCCGGTGGCCATGATCCGGGCTCCGGACTGCCGGGCGGCCTCGGTGAGCATGGCCAGGTCGACGGTGTCGAGCTGGCTGGCCTCATCCAGCACCAGCACATCGTCGCGGTGCAGGGGCACAGGCCTGCGCAGCTCGTCGGAGCCTTCGATCTTGCCGAGGAACTCGGCGATGTTATAGCTCTCGGCCAGGTTCTCGTGCGCCAGCACCCGGGCCGCATTGGTCGAGGTGGTCAGGCCGATGACCCGGCGGCCGGTGAACATTGTCCACAGCCGGGCGAACTCGGCCATCGTGTGGGTCTTGCCGGCCCCGGCCGGGGCGATCAGCACAGCCGCCGCCGTGGCCGCAGTGAGCATCATCTCCACCGCGTCGCGCTGCTCTGCAGTCAGGTCCGTGCGCCCTGCGGCCGTGCGAGCCTGGACGGCGGTGACCAGCTGCGGCACGGTCCGCTTGGCGGCCGCGAGGATCTGCTCCTCGGCGTCCAGGTGGGCCAGCGTGCAGTAGCGTTCCTCGTTCGGCGGCCGGTAGATGCTGCCGCCGTCGGAGGCGCGGACGCCGAGGCCGGTCACGTCGGTGATATCTGGAGCTGTCACCTGGACGACCTCGGCCCCGGCCCGGCCAGAGACGGCCAGCTTGGCCACCTCGGTGACCACCGCCTCGCCGTCGGCGCCGGGGGGCAGCACCGGGAGCGCCCGGTGCACCTCGAACCGGAGCTGGGCCATCGACCAGACCGCGTGATGCTTTTGCACCTCGGCGACCGCGATCCGCGCGGCGGTGCGCTTGGCTGCATCGTCCAGCACTGCCGGTGGACGTCCGTTGCGCGCCGCGGCGTACTGGGCGACCTGCTCGTGCACCGCCGACAGGGCGCGCATCTCGCGGCGCGCGGTCTGGGCTTCCCAGGCGGCGAGCCGCTGCGCTGCGGTAGGCTCCGTGGCACCGGTCTGCCCGGCCAGCGTGCGGCGGGCCTGGGCCTTGGTGCGGCGGGTGCGCTGCCCGGCCTGCTGGTGCAGCAGCCTGCCGCCCGGCCTGGGCCATCGCGAGCAGCTCGCCAAGCTCGATCTGCGCGACCCGCTCGGTCTTGCATGTCTTGCGCAGCCGGATCTCCCGGCCAGTCAGCGGATCGGTCCCGGCGTACACCTTCACGCGCCAGGATCCGCTGGGGAGTTGCTCTATGTGTCCGGCCGATCCTCTAGCCATGACAACGACGGCGCACCGGACCACCGACATCGGTCCACGATCCGGTCCACGGCTAGATCCGAGAAACTAGTAAAATCGCAGGTGGGGCGGTGGGGCTCGAACCCACGACCGGCGGATTATGAGTCCCCCACAGGCAGTAGAGGTTAGTAGCTCCTCGTCGAGCCAGGTTGCATACCGGCACGTCGGGACGTTCCGGATGTAGAGGCCAGTCGAGGTTGAGCGCGACTGTACTCTCGCCGTCTGCGTCCAAACTGCGTCCGTTGCATTGTCATCGGGCTACTTGGCCGTGCACGGATCGGTGGTCAGCGGCAACGCTATTTCGTGACGGGCTATCCCCGGCCGGCCACCCGGATTCAGGATGACGAAGGCATCCGATGATGTATGCATGCAGAACGCCGTCACCCGTCGGCGGGTGCCGGTGCCTGGTTCTGCGTGGAGAGTTTGCGGGCTGCGGGGTTGAGCGCCAGGATGGCGCCGGCGAGGAGCATGAGCAGGCTGGCGAGGTAGAACGGGAGCCGGGTGCTGGCGGCGGCGAGAGCGCCCATGACCGCCAGCGAGGCGGGCGGCAAGACGGCCCGCGGCAGGCTGATGACGCTGTTGACCCGGCCGAGCATCTCGGCGGGGGTGCTGACCTGGATCCAGGCCGGGAGCGCGACGTCGCTGGAGTAGGCGACGCCGGCGCCGAGCACGGCCAGCAGCGAGCAGGCCACCGGCAACGACGCGGCCGCGCCGGCGCCGCGCGCGTAGGACAACCCGGCGGTGATGCTGGCCAGCAGGCCGCGCGCTGACCGCCGCTGATGCTGCCCGGGCGTGACCGCGGCCGGCGCGCGCAGGATGGTTACGGCGGCGATGAAGAACGTCGCCGCGTTGACCGCCAGGACCGCTGAAGACGAGAACGCGGTCATCACGGCGCCGCCCAGCAGCGGTCCCGCGAACATCGCCGCCTGCTCCCCTGCGGCTATCACGGCGTTGGCCGCCGGCAGGTCACCCGCGTGCACCATGAACGGCACGATGCTGCCGCTGGCCGGCCAGAAGAACGCATCGGCCAGCCCGAAGGCCGCAGCCACCGCGTAAACTGCCAGATACGTACCGAGCCGGTGAGCGTGAGCACGCACAGGCCCGAGACCAGCAGTCCCCGTGACACGTGCGAGCAGAACATCACATGCCTGGGGGGGCCACCGGTCCGTGATCGCGCCGCCGACCAGGATCAGCAGCCCGTTGGGGACCACGTTGCAGATCATGACGGCCGCGAGGGTCAGCGCCGAACCGGTGACCGAGAGCACGAGCCAGGCGAAGGCAACCTGGTAGGCGTAATCGCCTAGCACGGAAACGACCTCGCCGGCCGCTACCACCCGGAACGTGTGATCATGCAGCACGCGGCCACTGGCCCAGTGCACTAGATGTCTCCTCGAATTTATGAGCGTCGCGGTTGCCCAGATTGCCCACTGTCGTCCGTTTGCCGGCAGATGCCAAGATTCGTGCGAGCGCTGGTGAGGAACCACAGCGCCGCTGCGCATGCTGCTACCGGAGTAGTTCAGGGCTACGCGGCCGTGTCCGGTTCCTAGTCCGGTGTCTGCGTCACGGTGTCTCATCGGGTTTTGATGGCGCAGTCTGCCCATCTTTTTGACACCGAAGCCTGCGGGGCTGGTCACGGTCGCGGTTTCTGGCGGGCGGCGCGAGAATTACTCGTACATGGAACCCGAGACGTGCTATGCCAAGTCGGGGGGCCTTCGCATCGCCTACCAGGTGACCGGTGCCGGGCCCGATCTGGTGATGGTCCCGGGGCTGACCTCCCACCTGGAGATCCAGTGGCGGGATCCCGGATATCGCCGCTTCGTTCGGTCCTTGTCTTCGTTCTGCCGGCTGGTGCGGTTCGACAAGCCCGGCACGGGACTGTCTGACCCGGTGGCCGAGCCGCCGGCGCTGGATCAGCGCGTGGCCGACCTCAAGGCGGTGATCTCCGCGGCCCGGTGCCGGCGACCGGTGGTGCTGGGCTTCTCCGAGGGGGGACCGATAGCCATTGCCTTGACCGCCGCTCACCCGCGATCGGTCCGGGCGCTGATCCTGTACGGTACCTCACCGCGCCGCCCGCCCGGCTCGGTGATGCGGCAGCTGCGGGCGATGGCGCGGAACTGGGGTCAGGGGGATTCTCTGGGGATGTTCGCTCCGACGCTGGCCGGCGGGCTGGCCCGGCACGACCGGGCTGTCTTCGAGCGGGCCTCGGCGAGCCCGGCCATGATCAGGGCCCTGGTCGAGTCGCTGACCGCTACCGATGTCCGGGACCGCCTGGCTGAGGTGGCCGTGCCCGCCCTGGTGATTCACCGGCGATCGGATTTCGTGCCGGTCGCCGAGGCCAGGCTCACGGTCAGGGGCATCAGGGGAGCGCGGCTGGTGGAACTGGAGGGGAGCGACCATCTCCCGTGGGTCGGGGACATCGGTGCGGTCCTGTCTCCGGTGGCCGATTTCGTCGGTGAGGTCTCCAGGCGCCCGCGCGAGCGGGCGCCGACGGTGGCGGCCGCCCGGACCCGGCGCCCCGCCACCGGCTGGGAGGCATTGACCGACGCGGAGCGGCGGATCGCTCGCCTTGTAGCCGAGGGGCCTGGCCAACCGCGAGGTGGCCGAACGCCTCTACGTGTCCCGGTACACGGTGGAGACTCACTTGAAGCACGTGTTCACCAAGCTGGGCGTGTCGTCCCGCGCCGAGCTCGCCGGCCTGGCCGCGCGAAATACCTGAACTCAGTGATGCTGGGCCGCCCCCGGGCCAGTGAAACTCCCGGCATGGAAACCATGACCGACGACGTAGTGGTGGTCGGCGGCCGGTGCGCGGGAGCCCCGGCCGCCATGCTGCTGGCCCGCGCCGGGCTGTCCGTCCGGCTGCTGGAGCGATCTGCGCGCCTGGGCGACGTAGTGTCGGGCCATCTGATCAAGCCGGCCGGAGTAGCCCGGCTGCGCCGGTGGAAAGTGCTGGACGCCCTGCTCGCCACCGGCTGCCCCCAGCTCGACGACCGGGTGCTGTGGCTGAGCGGCCAGCCACAGCGCCCGCCGGCACCCGAGCCGGGCATCGGCCCGATAGCACCGCGCCGGACGGTGCTTGACCCGATCCTGCTGACCGCGGCCGCGCACGCGGTGCCGAAGTCGAGATGGGGGTATCCGTGCACGGCCTGCTACGCGAGGGCGGGCGAGTCACCGGAGTCAGGACCTCGGCGGGGCAGCGCCGCGCGCGCCTGGTGATCGGCGCGGACGGCCGCAACTCCCGGATCGCCCGGCTCGCCGGGGCGAAGACCTACCATGACCACCCGCCGGTCACGTTCGCCTACTACACCTACTGGCGCGGCTGCCCGCCCACCGGCGTGCACGCCTGGCTCGAACCCGGCAGGTTCTTCGGCCTCTTCCCGGTCGGCGGCGGGCTCACGCTTGCCTTTGTCCAAGGACCGCGCGGCGAATACCCACGTTCCGCCGGGCCCCTCTCACGGCCTACCTCAGCGAGTTGCGGTCGCGTCCCGCGCTGGCCGGCCTGCTCGGAGAGGCGGTCATCGCCGAGCCGCTGCGCGGCACGGCGGCCCTGCCCACATTCTTCCGGAAATCGTCGGGGCCGGGCTGGGCGCTGGCCGGTGACGCCGGCCACCACAAGGACCCCGTCATCGCCCGCGGGATCGCCGATGCCTTCCGTGACGCGGACCTGGTGGCCTCGGCCGTCGTTGACGGCTGGCACGGCGACCTGGACGCGGCGCTGGCCGAGTACGGGCGTCAGCGCGATCAGTGCGCCATCCCGCTGAGTGACGCGAACCTGGGCATCGCCCGGCTGGACCTGCCCACCGGGGCGCTGGGCGCTGCCTGGTTCCAGATGAACGAGCTCGAGCAGGCGCTCGACGACCCGGCGGCCGTCAGCGACTGGCTACCCTGCCCGCCACTCAGCGTCGATTGCACGCGGCGCGCCAGCAGCAGCCCGCTCTGCGGGCGAGCCGGTAAGGCATAGGAGGCGTCGATGCGGACTGCATGGCGCCACAGGAGGTCCGCATGCGCGAGGTCGGCCACGCTGGCCGCGACATCAACGACAGGTACACCCACGTGCTGATCGAGGCGCACTTGGCCGCCGCCGAGCAGACGGTAGCGCTGATCCGGGAGACCGGCAAGACAACGCCATGACCGCGTGCGTACATTCTGCGTCCGTCGGGCCCTGAAAGCGCCTTCGCTGCAGGGTCACAAGAAGCGATAAGTGGCATCGTCGCAGCTCAGATCAGGTCGGGCGGGTGGGGCTCGAGGCCACGACCGGCGGATTATGACACCAGCCCGCCGAGAGGTGCCGCTACCATAGCTGACCTGGGCAAATGTGGCAGCCGCGATGCCGTCCACGCTGATTTCGGCACGTATCGGGCATGATCAAGCTTCCGGTCAGTGGCTGTCACACCAGCCGCGCCGTACTCTGGGCACATGAGCGAGATGCCGATCTCGGAGGCCAGTGGTCACCTGGACGAGGTCGCCGACGAGAGCGCTGCGACGGGTGAGGTCATTTACCTGACCCGCGACGGCCGCCGCCTGGCCGCGATCGTGCCTGTCGAGCTAGCCGCGGAAATCGAGGCAGGCGAGGATGCCGCCGACATTGCCGCCGCCGAGGCGGCCATGGCTGAGCCAGGCGAGGACATCCCGGCCGAAGCGGTCTGGGCCGAACTAGGCATCACCGACGACGAGTGACCGGCCCAGGCTACGAGCTGACATTCCGCCCGGCAGCGCTGCGGCAGCTCCGCAAGCTTGACAGCCAGATAGCGCGTCGTATCAAGAGCACCACCGAAACTCTGCGCACTGAGCCCCGACCGCCCGGTGTCAAGGCACTGACTGGCCAGCGCGGCTGGCTGCGTATCCGCGTTGGCGACTACCGCATCGTATACGAAGTGCGTGACAGCGAACTGGTAGTGCTTGTCATCCAGATCGGTCACCGAAGCCAGATCTACGATCGCTAGCCATCTGATCCTCTACATGCCATCTACTGGCGGATGGCCCGGGCGCTGACGGCTGCGACTCAAGCCATGCTGGCCCGAAGTCAATGGCCGACCGGATGAAGTCAGCATCCGGCGGGCGCTCATCCGGTGGGGATTCAACACCAAAGAGCGCTCTTTCGGGCAGTAGTGGCCGCAGGTCAGCGTAAGGATCATCGGGGCGCGGCCCTGGAGCTCGCTGAGTCTGCGAATGGCACCAGTGTGGTCGAGCAGCGCGTAGTCAGGAAAGATGCCGCCGGGGACGATATCGGAACGCATGGAATGACCGCCTCATGTGAAGGTTTCGCGGACGCGACCGCGCGATGCTCATGCCGCCTCTGCCGCAACGGTACGAGGCGGACCACGACAACTGATCCGGAAGCATCTGCGGTCTCCACGATCGCAACGCGGCTGTCCATCGCGCCCGTGAACACCCGGACCGCTTCTCACAGCCTGCGGCTGAATGCCGTGGGCATCGCCCGCCGAGCTCGCTGCAGCGCCGATCAGCTGGCCATCATCAGGGACCGGCTCAAGCGCATCCAGCCGGCATCTTGGCCAGGCGGGCGCCGCTGATGGCCGCCCCGACCCGGAGCGCCTTCAGGGCCTCAGCGAGCCGCCTGCGCTCACGCTGGCGAGCCGGTGTCTTCATTCTGCGTCCGTCGGGCCAGGAAAGCGGGCCCGACGGACAGTCACAAGGACCGGATAATGGAGCATCGTCGCAGCTCATAGCCCTTGCCGGCGGTTTCTCAGGGTGGGGCGGGTGGGGCTCGAACCCACGACCGGCGGATTATGAGTCCGCTGCTCTGACCGGCTGAGCTACCGCCCCGGCACCGGGTGCACACTACACTACGTCGGCGGCCACGCCGGCAGGATCTGGGTGAGCTGGCGCGGGCGGTTGGGGTGCCTGGCCTGCTCGCGGGGATAGCCGAGGGACACCTCGGTGAACCGCACGCCGTCCTGGTAGGTAATCCGGGGGACGTGCAGGTGACCGTAGACCACGGCCAGGGCGCGGAAGCGCCGGTGCCAGTCGGCGGTCTGCCCGGTGCCGCACCACTGGGCGAACACGGGGTAGCGCAGGATCCGGGTGGGCTCGCGGGTCAGCGGGAAGTGGCTGACCAGGATGGTCGGCAGCGCCGGGTCGAGGGCGGCCAGGCGCGGCAGGGTGGCGTCGATCCGGGCCTGGCACCAGGCCTCCCGGCTCGGGTACGGGTCGGGGTGCAGGTGCCGCTCGTCGGTGCCGACCACCCCGGTCCGGTAGGCCAGCGCCAGCGCCTCGGCCTTGGTGCTCGTGCCGTCGGGCAGGAACGTGTAGTCATACAGCAGGAACAGCGGGACGACTACCGCGGGGCCGCCGTCCCCCCGCCAGACCGGGTAGGGATCCTCCGGGGTGATCACGCCGAGGTCGCGGCACAGCGCCACCAGGTGCCGGTACCGTTCCTCACCGCGCAGCGTGACCGGGTCGCGGGGATGGGACCACAGGTCGTGGTTACCTGGCACCCAGACCACGGTGCCGAACCTTCCGCGCAGCGTGCGCAGCGTCCACTCGATGTCGGCCACCTTCTCGGCCACGTCGCCGGCCACCAGCAGCCAGTCCGCCGGCGAGCCGGGCGGCAGGTCCTCGACCCACTGCCGGTTCTGCGGGAAGGCCACGTGCAGGTCGCTGACGGCCAGCAGCCTGCCCGGCGCCGTCACTCAGACTCCGCGCCATCCCCGCTGAGGGTCACCAGGAGGTCGTTGAGGCGGCCGACGAACGCGGCGGGCTCCTCGATCCGCGCGCCGAGGGTGAGGACGGCCTGGTCGAACAGCACGTTGGCCCATTCGGCCAGGTGCGGGTCGGCGGGCTCGTGGTTGAGCCGCCGCACCAGCGGATGCTGCGGGTTGATCTCCAGCACTGGCTGGCTGGGCAGCCCCGAGCCGCGCAGCCGCCGGGCCAGGTTGATGTCGATCTCGGGCTCGTTGGCCACGATGCAGGCCGGCGAGGTGGTCAGCCGGCTGCTCACCCGCACGTCGTGGGCGCGGCCGCCCAGGGCTTCCTTCAGCCGGCTGACCAGGCCGGCGAATTCGGCGCTGGCCTGCTGCTTGGCCTGGGTTTCCGCCTCGTCCTCCAGGTCGGACAGGTCACCGCTGCCCTGGGCGACGGACTGCAGCCGCTTGCCGTCGAACTCGCGCAGGCTGGCCACCACCCAGTTGTCGATGCCCTCGCCCGCGCCCAGCAGCAGGACCTCGATGCCCTTGGCGCGGAACGCCTCCAGGTGCGGGCTGGCCTTGGCCGCGGCCAGGCCCGGGGCCAGCAGGTAGTAGATGTGCTGCTGGCCTTCCTTCATCCGGCCCACGTAACCGGCCAGGGAGACGTCCGGGCTGTCGGCGATGGACTTGGTGGAGGTGAAGCGGAGCAGTCGGGCGATCTCGTCCCGGTTCCCGAAGTCCTCGGCCAGGCCCTCCTTGAGCACCGCGCCGAACTCCCGCCAGAACGTCGCGTACTTCTCCGGCTCCTTCTCTGCGGTGCCGGCGAGCAGTCGCAGCACCTTCCTGGTCGCGTTGGACCGGATGTTGTCCACCACCCGGCTGCCCTGCAGCAGCTCGCGGGAGACGTTCAGCGGCAGGTCGGCCGAGTCGATCACGCCCCGGACGAACCGCAGGTACTGCGGCATCAGCTGGCCGGAGTCCTCCAGCACGAAGACCCGCCTGATGTGCAGCTTGACGCCCCGGCCGGCCTGCGGGATCCACAGGTCGAAGGGCGCACGGGACGGGATGAACAGCAGCAGGGTGTACTCGTACGTGCCCTCGATCTTGCTGTGCAGCCAGGCCAGCGGGTCGGTGAGGTCGCCGGTGACGTGCTTGTAGAAGTCCTGGTAGTCCGGCTCGGTGAGCTCGTTCTTGGGCCGGGCCCACAGCGCCGAGGCCTGGTTGACCGGCTTGTCATCCGCGTCCTCGGTGTCCCCCTCGGGCGGCATGAGGATGGGCAGGCTGATGTGGTCGGAGTACTTCTGGATGATGCCGCGCAGCCGGTAACCGCTCAGCAGGTCGTCCTCACCCTCGCGCAGGTGCAGCACGACCGTGGTGCCGCGGTCCGCGACCTCGGCCGGCTCCAGCGTGTACGCGCCCCGGCCGTCGGACTCCCAGCGAGCGCCCTGCGCCGCGGTCAGGCCGCTGCGGCGGCTGGTCAGCGTGACCCGGTCCGCCACGATGAACGCGGAGTAGAAGCCCACGCCGAACTGGCCGATGAGGGCGGCGTCCTGGCGCTGGTCGCCGGTCAGGGCGGCGAGGAACTCGCGGGTGCCGGACTTGGCGATGGTCCCGATGTGGTCGATGATCTCCTGGCGGCTCATGCCGATGCCGTTGTCGGCGACGGTGAGCGTTCGCGCCTGCTTGTCGTAGCTGACCCGGATCTGGAGGGGGCCGTCGGCGTCGGGGAGTTCGGACTGGGAGAGCAGTTCGAGGCGGAGCCGGTCGATGGCATCCGAGGCGTTGGAGATCAGCTCGCGCAGGAAGATCTCCTTATTGCTGTACAGCGAATGGATCATCAGGTCCAGGATCTGGACCACTTCCGCCTGGAATTCGAAGCTCTCCTGCTCAGACTGCGTGCTCACGCTGGGAACTCTACCGGCCCGGGGCGGGCGGCCGTGCGGGGGTGCACGCGCCCGGTTCGTTCGGCCCAGATAATGGTCCCGAACGGGATGGGTGCTAGCCTGGCCGGATGCCGCGGACGTTCCCCCTGGGTTTTCGCTGGGGGGTGGCTTCCTCGGGTCACCAGACCGAGGGCGGCAATACCGGCAGCGACACGTGGTTCCTGGAGCAGGTGCGACCGACGGTGTTCCGTGAGCCGTCGGGCCGGGCGTGCGACAGCTACCAGCGATGGCGGGAGGACGTCGGCCTGGTGGCCGGGCTCGGCCTGGACACCTACCGGTTCTCGGTCGAGTGGGCGCGGATCGAGCCGGCCGAGGGCGAGTTCTCGGCGCCGGCCCTGGCGCACTACCGCGCGATCGTGGACCACTGCGTCGCGACGGGGATCGCGCCGGTGGTCACGTACAACCACTTCACCTCGCCGCACTGGTTCGGGTGCCGCGGCGGGTGGCTCGACCCGCGGGCCCCTGCGCTGTTCGCGCGCTACAGCTGGGTTCTTCGGACATCTACCCGTTGTCGCTGGCCGGGGCGGTGCGTTATGCCCATGCGGCATCCGGGGTTCCGGTGCTGGTGACCGAGCACGGGCTGGGGCATCGGGATGATTCCTTGCGGGCGGCGCTGCTCGAGCCCGCTCTGGCCGGGCTGCTGGACGCCATCGAGGACGGCGTGCCGGTGCTGGGCTACCTGCACTGGACGCTGCTGGACAACTTCGAGTGGGTGTTCGGCTACGACCTGAAGTTCGGCCTGCACGAGGTGGACCGGCAGACGTTCGCGCGCACGCCCAAGCCGAGCGCGGCCGTGTACGCGGCGATCGCGCGGGCAGCCGGAGGATCGCCATGACCACGGAAATCATGCCCGCGGCGTTCATCGGCCATGGCAACCCCATGAACGCGCTGGAAACCAACCGCTACACCCAGGCCTGGCATGCCTTCGGCCGGGCCGTGCCGATGTCGCCCCGGCAGCAGCGCTGCCACATCGATGCTGTCGTGCGCGCGTCAGACGTATGATGACGGCGGAGCACGAGGAGGGGACTATGCCCGGCCAGCCGGTGAACATCGAGATTCCGGCCGACGACACCGCCAAGGCCCGAGCGTTCTGGGGCTCGCTGTTCGGGTGGCAGTTCGAGGCATCCCAGGGACAGTTCGAATACGACACGGCCCGGGTGAGCGACCATTCGGGCGCGGCGATCACCGACATGGAGCCGGGCAAGCGCGGGATACGCGTCTACTTCGACGTGGACGACATTAACGTCGGCGCCGCGCGGGTCATGGAACTTGGCGGCGCGGCGGGCGAGCCGCGTCCGGTGCCGGGCACGGGCTGGTTCGCGATCTGCCAGGATACCGAGGGGAACGAGTTCGCCCTCTGGCAGAATGACCCAGCCGCTCCGGGTCCGGCGTACTAGCCGTCATCGCGGTTGCCGGCCGCACGGGGCCTGCTCGTGAGGTTACGAACCGGCCAGCGACACCGCTATCTTCCCGGCCATGCCGCCGACCAGGAGCCGGTCGAACGCTGCCCGGATGTCGTCGAAGCTGAACGTTTGCATGATGACGGGGGTGACGCCCCGGTCGTCTACGAGGGCGTTCAGGCGGGCAAGGTTGGCCGGCGACGGGGTGGAGTGGACGTTGGCGAAGCCGATGGGACCCATAAGCTCGGGCACGCCGCCATTGGTCACGGACGCGGCTCGGCCACCCTCGCGCAGGATTCCGTGGCACAGCCGCGCGAACTCGCGGTGGGCATCGTCCTCGCCCTGGCCCATGACGGCCGAGTCAACGTGCTTGACGAAGTCCACGAGCCCGTCGACGCCCTCGGGTGCCACCCCGCGCACCAGCTTGATCAGGTCATCCTGCGCCGGATCGACGACCTGGTCCGCTCCCAGCGACCGGAGCAGCGCGGCGCGGTCGGCGGAACGCGCGGTGGCCACGACGTCGGCTCCCCTGGCCTTGGCGATCTGAACCGCGAACGTGCCGAGGCCGCCCGTGGCCCCGTTCACCAGGACGACGTGGCCGGGTCCGGACGGAACCGCCTCGACGCACTCCAGGGCCGTGACGCCAGCTTGAGCCAGGGTGCCCGCCTGCTGCAAGCTCAGCCGGGAAGGCCTGGCTGCCACGAAGAAGTCCTCGGGCACGACGACGTATTCGGCGAAAGTGCCATCGCCGATGTAGTCGCGCTTGACGAAGCCGTAAACCTCATCGCCCTCCCCGAACCGGGTCACGCCGTCTCCGATCGCATCGACCACGCCCGCGAGGTCGCGGCCGAAGACCGCCGGGAAGCGGTACTCCTGGCTGGCCCGGAAGAAGCCGGTCCGGATCATATGATCGACCGGGTTCACGGACGTGGCATGCACCTGTATCCGGATCTCGCCGGGGCCGGGCTCGGGCTTGGCGAGGTCGGCGAACTCGGCTGGCCGACCGAAGCCGGTGAGCACGAACGCTTTCATGAGACTCCTCGGAGGTCGCGAGCCGGTCACTTGGCCTTGCCTGGCACGAAATGCTGCCGGATCTCGCCGACGCCGTCGACGCGGCTGACCAGGGTCTGCCCGGGCTGGAGGTACCGCGGAGGCTGCATGCGGTCCCCACCCCGGCCGGGCGTCCCGGTGAAGACGAGGTCTCCGGGCAGCAGCGGGCACCCGCCCGACAGCCAGGCCACCAGTTCGCCGACGGGGAAGATCATCTCGCTGGTCCGTCCCTGCTGGAGCGGCTGGCCATCCAGCCAGGACGCGAAGCCGATATCGTCCCGGTCCGGCAGCTCGTCCGGCGTGACGACGACTGGGCCGGTCGGGCCGAAGCCGGGGAACGACTTGCCCAGGGAGAACTGCGCGGGCGTCCCGGCGAGCACCTGGCGGGGGTGGGGCACCGGCGGGCCGAGGCGGCTGTGGTCCAGCGGCCTGGCCGCGCTCCACTCAGCCGAGGCCGCGAAGGCGCGCACATCGTCCCAGCGCTCGAGCGCGGCCACCGGCTCGTGCGGCAGGCCGCCGCCCGAGGCCACGTGGACGTCGAGGATGCGCCGGCCGGCCACGAGCACGAAGCGACCGTCCTGGGTCCCGAACCTCATGCGCTTATTCGGTCGAGGAGTACAGGTCGGTGGAGTACGGCGGGGTGTCGTACACGGCGCCCCAGGGCACGACGCGGTTGCGGAGTACGCCGACGCCCTCGATCTCGGCCTCGATGCTATCGCCGGGCTGCAGGTAGAACTCGAACGGGTTGGGCTGGATCGCGGCCACGCCCGAGATCGTCCCGGTGGTGATGATGTCCCCGGCCGAGTAGCCCTGCGCCGAGTGGTACGCGACCAGGTGCGGGATGGAGATGAGCATCTGGTTCGTGTTCCCGCGCTGCCGGACACCTCCGTTGACCCGCAGCTCCATCGCCAGCGCCTGGGCGTCCGGCACCTCGTCCTTGGTCACGATCCAGGGGCCGAGCGGGCAGAAGGTGTCGATCGACTTGGAGAAGGAGAACACGCCTGACTGCATCTCGCGGCGCTGGATGTCGCGGGCGGTGATGTCGTTGAAGACCGTGTACCCGGCGATGTAGTCCCCGGCCTCCTCGGGCCCGAAGAACTTGCCGCTGCGGCCGATGATGATGGCGAGCTCGAGCTCGTAGTCGAGCTCCTTGGTCAGCCCCTCGGGATACACGATGGCGTCGTCCGGGCCGATGATCGCGTCGACGTTCTGGAAGAACACGATCCCCTTGTGCACCGGGTGCGACCAGTCGACGGCCTGCAGTTCCTTGTGGTGGTCGGCGAAGTTGCCGGCGGTGTGGAAGAACTTCTTCGGCACGATCGGCGCCCGCAGCCGGACGTCGGCCAGCGGCAGGCGCTCCCCCGTCTCGCCGACCTGCCCGCCCCGCTCGAAAAACTCACGCGTCGAGGCGCAGCCGAGCTCGACGACGACCCCGTTGTCCAGGCGACCCACCCGGCCAGCGTCGAAGGTGACCAACTTCATAATGGACTCTCATTCTGAGAAAGTTACTTTCAGCAGTAATTCTATGGACCGCGCCGGGGGTCGTGTCAAGGGGGAGCGGGGCGGGCGGTCAGGCGGCCGGGACGCTGCCGTCCGGAGCGGGGACACGGAACACGCGGAGCTGGAGCGCCAGCGTGGCGTAGTAGCCGATCAAGGTGAGCAGCTCGAACAGGCCCTCGGCGCCGACGTGGTCCACTACGTGGCGGTATTCAGCGTCGTCGAGATCCCCGCGCGCGACCAGGGCGGCGACCGTGCGCGCGACGACGGCCTCGCGCCCGGTCAGCGCGTCGTGACGGCCGTCGCGGATGGCGGTCAGCTCGGCGTCGCCCAGCCCGGCCGAGCGGCCGACCGCCTGGTGGGCGTACCACTCGAAATCGGACCGCCAGTGGGCCGCGACGACGAGGATGGCGATCTCGCGGCACCGGTCGTTGAGGCCGGTGTCATAACGCACCGAGGAACCGAGGGCCTGCAGGGCCGATCCCAGCCGCGGCTGCAGCAGGAACGCGTTGAACGGGCCCTCGAGGCGGCCTTCGGAGTCGGTCAGCCGGAACAGCTGAGGGCCCTCGGCCCGACGGCCGCCGGCGATCGCGTCGTACAGGGAGCGCTGCTCGCCGTCGAGGGAGGACGGCGGCAGCTTCGGGATGCGCGCGCCGGAGGTCATGCCGCCCCGAGGTTGGTGTCGGACAGCAGCGCGGAAATCTCGACGCACGTGGCCAGGACGGCGGGCTTGAGCTCGCGGACGAGCCGCTGGGAGGACCAGTCCTGGGCCTGGACGGCCAGGTTGACGCCGGCGATCACGCGGCCATCCGGGCTCTTGACCGGGGCGGCCACCGACCGCAGCCCGTACGCCAGCTCCTCGTCCTGCATGGCCCAGCCCTGGTCGCGTATGGTGCGGAACTCCTCGCGCAGCTCAGCCAGCGAGACCTTGGCGTTAGGTCCCGAGTTGGCAGAGAACGAGGCCTCCGTGATCCGCGCCTCCAGGTCGGCCTGGTCGAGATGGGCGAGCAGCAGCTTGCCGATCGAGGTATGCACGGCGGGCAGCGTCGAACCCACCTGGATGTTCGCGGTCACCAGGTCGGCGTTCCGGAGACGGACCAGGTAGAGCACGCGGTCGCCGCTGAGCACGGCCATGTTGACCGTCTCACCCGTGCGCTGGCCGAGCTCTTGCAGCTTGGGCGTCGCGATGTCGACGAAGTCGAGGCTGCGCAGAGCGGCGGTGCCGAGCGTCAGTGTGCGCACGCCCGGCCGGTAGTCTCCGTTGGGCAGGTGGTCGAGGTAGCCCTCCGACACCAGCGTCATCACCACCCGGTAGACGGTCGGCATCGGCAGGCCCGCGGCGGTGGCGAGGTCGCTGACCCGCCAGGTCGGCCGCTGCTCGCTGAACAGCGCCAGGATACGCAGTCCCTTGGCCAGGGCCTCCACGCGATACTCCGGACGTTCCGGGGATCCCGGGCGGTCCGTCGATTCGGACTGGGCGGAGGGCCCGGTTGGGCGGAGCGCCGGTGATGCGGAGCTGGCGGTGCGGCGGGGCATGAACGGCTTCCTCCTCGGTGATGGGTATCGCCCTCAGCCTAAGGCGGCGCTGGCCACCCTGGACAGCTGAGCAGCACTTCGGCTACCGTATAAGAAAGTGGCTTTCGTCATACGAGAACTCTGACATGAAGGGTAGGCCTCATGCAAGACTGGCTCGCGCTCGACCGGCGGCCCACCCTGGTTTTCGGCGCCGGCGGCCTCGGCGGGGCCGCCGCGCTGAGCCTGGCCGCCCAGGGCGCCCGGGTCGCAGTCATCGACGCCAGTCAGGAGAACCTCGACGCGGTCGCGCGTGCCGCCAAAGAGGCCGGCGCTGAGGTCAAACCGCTGGTCGCCGACCTGCGGACGGCGGAGGGCTGCCGCGCGGCCGTCCGCGAGGGCATCGGACTGGTGGGAACGCCGCAGGTGTTCCTGCACGCGATCGGCCAAAACGTCCGCAAGCCGGTGCTCGACCTAGACGACGCCGAATGGCAGGACACCCTCACCCTCAACCTGTCGTCGGCGTGGTGGCTGGGGCAGGCCGCCGGACGGCTGATGGTCGAGGAGCGGTACGGCCGCATGGTCTTCGTATCGTCTGTTTCGGGGCTGCTGGCCCACGCGAACCACGCGCCTTACGCGGCGACCAAGGGCGGGATGAACCAGATGCTCCGGGTCATGGCGCGTGAGTGGGCGCCGTGCGGCGTCACGGTCAACGCGGTCGCGCCGGGCTACATCGAGACCGAGCTGACTAAGGCCTATCTCGACAAAGACGACCACCGGGCCAGCCTGGAATCACTTGTCCCGGCGGAACGGCTGGGCCGTCCGGAGGAGGTGGCCGACGCGGTCACCTTCCTGGCCTCGGACCGCGCCCGCTTCATCACCGGTCAGGTCCTGTACGTCGATGGCGGCCGCGTCCTCGTGTGACCGTCACATCCAGACAACTCACTCCGAAAGGACACCACGTGCCTGCAGCACCCGTTCCCATCCCGCGCCGCTTCGAGGGCCGGTCGGTCGTGGTGACCGGCGCCGGCACCGGCTTCGGCGCCGAGATCGCCGTACGTGCCGCCCGGGAAGGCGCCCGCTCGGTCGGCGTGCACTATCGCAGCTCTGTGGAGGGAGCGAAACGGACGGCCGACCGGGTAGCGGCGGAAGGCAGCACGCCGGTGCTGCTCCAGGCCGACATCGTGGACTGGGACCAGATCAAGGCGATGGCCGATGCCGCTTTCGAGCGGCTGGGCGGCGTCGACGTCCTGGTGAACAACGTCGGCGATGTCGCGCGCGAGCAGATGTCGTGGCGCGACATCACCGAGGAGTCGATCGACCACGTCCTGGCCGTCGACATCAAGGGCACGATGCTGTGCGTGCACGAGTTCGGCGCGCGGATGCTAGAGGCGGGCCACGGGGCCATCGTGAACATCGGGTCGACCGTGATCGTCCGCGGTAGCGCGCGGGCGCCGCAGTACGCCGCGGCCAAATACGGGCTGCTGGGCGTGACCAAGTCGTACGCGCACGCCTTGGCGCCCACGGTCCGGGTCAACATCTTCGCCCCCGGGTTCATCGAGACCGAGGCCACGCTGGGCCGCCAGGACTGGCAGTCCGGCCGCGGTGACCAGCTGCGCAAGCTCACCCCGATGGGACGGATCCCGGGACCTGCCGAGTACGCGGGCGCGGCCCTGTTCCTCGCCACCGACGACGCCTCGCACATGACCGGCGGGTACATGGTGGCCGACGGCGGCTACAACATGGTCGGTGCCTAAGGTGGGCGCCCCGCACCCGCGGGATCTCGGCCTGGCCGAGGCCCGCGCGCTGGTGCGGCGCGCCGTCGACAAGGCCGAGCAGCTTGGCCTGCGCGGGGCGGTCGCGGTGGTCGGGGCGACCGGCACGCTCATCACGGCGTCGCGGATGGACGCCGGCGGCCCGGGCGGGATGGCCCGGGCCCGCTCCAAGGCGTGGATCTCGGCCACCCAGCAGATCCCGAGCGCCGAGCACCTGCACCGGATGACGACGATCGCCCCGCCGGTCGCGGCCGGCTTCGCCCAGGCGTCCCCGGAAGCGCTGTTTCCCGGGGCGGGCGGAATGCCGGTACGGGCCGGCGGCGTCGTGGCGGCCGGCATCGCGGCCTCGGGCGCGACGGTGAGCCCGTTCTTCCCGGCCGACGTCGACCCGCGAATGGTGAGCGCCGAGGGCAAGCCGGCCAACCCCGAGGACTTGCTCATCGCCTACGCCCTGCAGATCCCGTACGCCGGGCAGCACGGGGATGACCAGAAGCGGTGGGAACAGCGCTTCGGCGACCTCGTCCTCGACCCGGCCGAGACTCTCGGCATGGTCGCCGCGCCCCGGGCCAGCGGCCAGGTCCAGCTGGACTGGGCCAGGGCTGTGTCCGACGCGGCCATGGCGGCGGCGGCGCGCCGCGGGGTCCGGGTCGCGGTGGCCGTGGTCGACAGCGGCGGCGATCCGATTCAGCAGGACCTGATGGACGGCGCCCCGGCAGGCGCGGTGGCCATCGCCCAGGCCGTGGCGGGTGCCGCGGCGCTGTTCGGCTGCGGCAGCGGCGATCTGGAGTCCCGCTTCAGCCGGCCCGAGGCCGTGGCCGCGCTGGTCGGGCCGCCCGTGCTCGGCGTCCCCGGCGGCCTGCCGGTCCGTGACGGCGGGCGCATGGTGGCGGGCCTGGGCGTCGGTGGCGCCGGCCCGGCCGTGTGCGGGGACATTGCCCGAACGGCCCTGCAGGAAGCCCCGTGACCCAAGGTGACGCCGGTCCGGTCCGCATCGCGGTCCTGGGCTGCGGCGCGATCGGCAGCCTGTACGCCGCGCACCTGGCCCGCGGGCCCGGGACCGAGGTATGGGGCGTCGATCCCCGGACCGGGCACGTCGAGGCGATCAAGTCCCGGGGGCTACGGGTCACCGGGCTGGCGGACTTCACCGCAAAGGTGCACGCCACCACCGACGCCGGCGAACTGCCCGCGTGCGACTTCGGCATCGTGGCCACCAAGGCGCGGCACACGCGGGCGGCCGTCGAGGGGGCCCGGGCGGCGCTGACCGGCGCGGCCGTGGCCAGCGTACAGAACGGGCTGGGAAACGAGGAGGTCATCGCCGAGCTGGTGCCCCGGGTGATCCGCGGGAGCATCGTCACGGCGGGCGCGATCACCGAGCCCGGCGTGGTCCGGTACGACGCGCCGGGCGACACATGGCTGGGACCGTTCGAGCCCCGTCCGGCTACGACGGGCCAGGTCGCGCGCCTGGCCGGCCTGCTCACTGAGGGCGGGCTGCGGGCACACGCGCTGGATGACGCCAGGGGGCCGCAGTGGACCAAGGTGATCTTCAACGCCGCGACGAGCCCGCTGGCCGCCCTGACCGGGCTGTCCGTGGGCCGGGTCTGCACCGACTCCCGGCTCCGCCAGCAGGTCGACGGGCTGATCGCGGAGGCGGAAGCGGTCTGCGACCGGGCCGGGATCGGGCTGACGCGGGCGCCGCAGGAGGCCGTGATCGAGGCCATCGAGGAGGCGTATGACCACATGCCGAGCATGCTGCAGGACGTCCTCGCACGTCAGGCCACCGAGATCGACGTCCTCAACGGCGGTATAGCCGCCGAGGGACGCCGGCTGGGGGTGGCCACGCCCCGGCACGACTGCATGGTGGCCCTGGTCAAGGGCCTGGAACGATCCTGGTCCGGGTTATCCCGGCCGGGCTTGCCCCGCGCGGGCGAGCGTACCTAATTCGTGACCTTGCAACCATAGACAATCGCACCGGTTTCCCGTAGCCTAGCCGAAATGTGAAAATGACTTTCATGATGTGAAAGTCGAAGCCCGAACCGCCGAGGAGAGTCCTTCGTGAGTACCCGTCGCCGGCGCCACAGACGCGCCACCATCGGAATGGCAGCGGCAGCCGCCGCCGGGTTGCTGCTGGCCGCGTGCAGTTCCTCGTCCAGCTCCAGCGGCATCCCCGCGGCGAACGCGGGCGCCGGGGGCGGCAGCTCCGGGAAGCTGCCGCATACCCTGGTCTTCTCGCCGCTGGCGCTCTCGATCCCGGCCATGAAGCAGCTGTCGCAAGGAGTGCAGGCGTACGCGGGGTCGAAGGGCTGGAAGGTCCAGATCCAGGACCCGAACTACAGCGCGAACACGCAGGCGACCGAGCTGAACGACGTGGTCAACTCCGGTGTGGCCGGCGCGGTGTGGATCATCGGGGTGGAGCCGTCATCACTCGACCAGACCCTGCGGACGGCGCAAGCCAAAGGCATCCCCGTGCTGACCAACGGCGTGCCCTCGGACTACGGGTTCAGCGGCCTGCAGTCCGATATCACGTTCGACGTCATCGACTACAAGGCATTCGGGACGGCCCTGGGCAAGGAAACCGGCGCGTGCATCAACTCCAAGCTCGGCGGCAACGCGCAGGTCCTGTACGCCAGCTCCACGGTCGGCACGGCCGGCAAGGCAGACATCGACAGCAGCGCGCTGGCCGCCCTGAAAGCGACGGCCCCCAAGGCCACGATCGTCACAAACCTCGTCGAGAGCGACCGGGCCAAGGCCCAGACCGACATCGGCAACGCCCTGCAGGGCCACCCAGGCGTCAACGCCGTGATGTCCACCACCGACGAGGCTGCGCTCGGGGCCCTCGGCGCCTTCGCCGCGGCCGGCAAGAGCCTGCCCTGCGTCACCGACCAGGGCGGGGACAACGAGGTCCTGGCGGACGTCAAGTCCGGCAAGATCTACTCGTCGATTCACCTGAACTTCCAGGGCGACATGCTTCAGTCCTTCAACACGCTGGCCGCCATGCAGTCCGACCCGAAGCAGACCGGCAAGCAGCTCTACGTCCCCCAGCAGATCATCACCGCAGGCCAGTGAGCAGGTTATGACCGTTCCAACCAACCCCCAGGGTGCGGTGTCCTCGGCTGTCGCCGAGGACACCGCCACCGGCGCCGCACCTGATGAGCACACCAAGGATTCCCTCGGGATCCGGGCGCTGATCTTCGCCCGCGACCGCGGCATCATCGTGCTGTGGGTCGTGCTGATCATCGCGTTCTCCATCTGGGCCAGCCCGTTCTTCTTCAAGTGGAGCAACGCCGTCCTTGTCTTCAACGCCGCCGCGCTGACCGCGGTGTACGCGGCCGGGGTGGCGGCCGGGATGTTCTCCGGCGCGCTGGACATCTCGATCCCTGGCGTGGCCGCCCTGGCCGGAGTCACCTGCGGCAAGCTGCTGTTCAGTAACAACCCGGTGTGGCTCGGCATCGTCGTCGCGCTGATCATTGGCGTGGTGGTCGGAATCGCCAACGGGCTGATCGCGCTGCGCGGGTTCAATCCGCTGATCGTGACGATCGGCACACTGTCGGTCACGTCGGGCCTGGCTGCGGTGGTGGCCGGCGGGTACACCATCCCCGGCCTGACCCAGCTCGCG
>CAVUUF010000003.1:0-271355 GCA_963744575.1 uncultured Actinomycetota bacterium
CGATATGGGCGCGCTGGCGCTGTTCGGCGAGAAGTACGGCGACCAGGTCCGGGTGGTCGAGGTCGGCGACTACTCGCGTGAGCTGTGCGGCGGCACGCACGTGGCCAGGTCCGGTCAGCTCGGTCTGATCAAGGTGCTCGGCGAGGCGTCCATCGGCTCGGGCGTGCGCCGGATCGAGGCGCTGGTGGGCATCGACGCGTTTCGCTTCCTGGCCCGGGAAAGCGCGCTGGTCAGCCAGCTCAGCGAGCAGTTCAAGACGCCGCGTGAGCAATTGCCCGAGCGGATCTTGTCCGTGGTGAGCAGGTTCAGGGACGCCGAACGTGAGCTGCAGCGGCTGCGGGCGGCCCGGCTGCTCGAGTCGGCCGGGGAAATCGCGGCGGGCGCAGAAGACATCAGCGGGCTGGCCCTGGTCGCGCACCGCGCGCCGGACGGGACCGGACCCGACGACATCCGCAAGCTCGCCCTCGACGTGCGCGGCCGGGTGCCGCGCGGGCGGCCGGCCGTCGTGGCGGTCGTGGGCGTGCCCGCGGAAAAGCCGGTCGTGGTCATCGCGGTCAACGATGCGGGCCGCGATGCCGGCCTGTCGGCGGGTTCCCTGGTCGGGGTGGCGGCCCGGGCCCTCGGCGGCAACGGCGGCGGCAAGCCGGACGTCGCCCAGGGCGGCGGTGCGCCCCTGACCCGCCCCGGCGTCATAGCTGAGGCATTTGAGGCTGTTCGTGAGGCTTTGCGGGACATCGCAGGACAGAGTCGGGTCCGGTAGGTAACGTGTTGGCATGCTCCTGCGACCTTCCGGGGCCTGCGGTTCCGGGTCGCGTCCAGCCCGGGCCTGCCCTAAGGAGTCCGGGGCCGTCACGGTGAGCCAGCTTCCGTTCAGGCAGGGGGTGCGGCTCGCGGTGGACGTGGGTTCGGTCCGCGTCGGAGTTGCTCGCAGCGACCCGGACGGCGTTCTGGCCGCCCCGCTGACGGTGCTGGCGTCGGGTCCCGGCGCGAAGGCCGCCCTGGCCCGGGCCGCCCTGGCCCGGTTGGCCGCCAGCGAAGACGCGATCGAGGTCGTGGTGGGGTTGCCCACATCGCTGTCAGGTCGTGAAGGCCCCGCCGCGGCCGGGGCCCGCGAGTTCGCCGTGGACCTGGCCAGGCTCGCGCCGATCCCGGTTCGCCTGGTCGACGAGCGGTTCACCACCACCGAGGCGCACGGAGCGCTGCGCCGTGGCGGGAAGGACGCGCGCGCCCGTCGCCAGGTGGTCGACGCCGCGGCCGCTGCCGTCCTGCTGCAAGCCGCCCTGGATACCGAACGCGCCACCGGCCGCCCGCCAGGCCAGCTCGTCCGCGCTCGCGATGCGGACCCGGCCCGTGACGGAGTCGGCGAATGAGCGAGAACGGAGGCGGATGGCCCCAGGACCCGCGGCCGCCTCGGCACTCACGCGGCTCCCAGGACCCCCGCGGACCGTACGACCCGCGCACATCGCGCGACCCCCGCGGACCGCAGGATCCCGGCGGACCGCAGGAGCCCAGCAGGCCCTATAATCCACCCCGCACGCCCCAAGGCACCCCTCTGCCCCGAACACCCCAAAGGCCGCAGGGGTCTCATAGGCGGCCGGACGGTGACGTCCGGCGCCCGGATGACTACTTCAGGCCGTTGCCACCCGAATACGAGCCGGTTCACCACGAGCCGCGGTACGACGAGCCACGGTACGACGAGCCACGGCCCGACCGGAGCTCCCAGGACGACTCGCCCTGGCGCAGGACCCAGCGGCATTCCCGCCCCGAAGCCAGTGATTGGCAGCCGGGCCGGCCCGCGCAAGCCAGCTACGACCAGGGCGACTACCACCCGCACGGCCAGTACGGCGACCAGGATCATTACGCCGAGCAGAGCCAGTACGCCGAGCGCCCGGTCGAGTACGAGGACGGGTACGAGACCGGAGACAGGTTCGTCCCCGGCTTCGGCGACGACGGCGATACTGGGTACGACGGCGGTACCGAGTACGAGGAGGACCCGGCCCGCTATGACGGCCGCCGTGCCCGCGGCACCGCCCGCCAGGATGGCCGACGCGGCGGCCGATCCCGCAGGCGCAGGTTCCGCTGGATCGCGCCGGTGGCCGCGCTGCTTGTCATCGTCATCCCGCTGGCCGTGGGCGGCATCTACGTCTACAGCTTCTACATGAGCAAGTACCACCCGGCCGACTACTCCG
Source organism: uncultured Actinomycetota bacterium (assembly GCA_963744575.1). Classification (GTDB taxonomy): domain Bacteria; phylum Actinomycetota; class Actinomycetes; order Streptosporangiales; family Streptosporangiaceae; genus Palsa-504. The sequence goes on from CAVUUF010000003.1 coordinate 2,190, forward strand.
GGGACGGCACCGGCTCGGTCGTGGTCCAGGTCACCCCTGGTGAGAACGCGACCGACCTCGGGCCGCAGCTGGTCAAGCTCGGCGTAGTGGCGAGTTCCCGCGCGTTCGTCCTGGCCGCCGAGCACAACCCGAACCCGGCCGGCCTGCTGCCCGGCTTTTACCAGCTGCACATGCACATGCAGGCCTCGCTGGCCTACGCGCTGCTGATCAACCCGGCCAACATGGTCCAGGCCGCAGTGACGATTCCGGAGGGCTGGCGGGAAAGCCAGATCGTGGGTTTCCTGGGCGCCAAGTCCGGCATCCCGGCCAGCGCCTACCGCGCGGCGCTCAGGGATCCGGCGTCCCTCGGGCTGCCCAGCTACGCCAACGACAAGCCCGAGGGCTACCTGTTCCCCGCGACCTATGAGGTCCAGCCGCACGAGACCGCCCTCGGCGTGCTGAAGGGCATGGTGCAGCGATTCAACCAGGAGGCCGCGGTGGTGAACCTGCCGGCCGCCGCCACGCAGGTGCACCTGACCCCGAGCCAGGTGATCATCATGGCCAGCCTGGTGCAAGCCGAAGGCGGCCGTCTCACCGACTACCCGAAGATCGCCCGGGTCATCGACAACCGGATCGCCCAGGGCATCCCGCTGCAGCTCGACAGCACCGTGCTCTACGGCCTGAACACGTTCGGCATCATCGCCAGCGACCAGCAGCTCAACAGCCCGTCGCCGTACAACACCTACAAGCACAAGGGCCTGCCGCCCGGCCCGATCGACAACCCGGGGAACGCGGCCATCCAGGCCGTGCTGCACCCGGCGGCGGGTTCCTGGCTGTACTTCGTGACCGTCAACCCGAAGACCGGCGAGACCCTGTTCACCTCCAGCCAGGCTCAATTCCAGCAGTTCCGGCAGGAACTCCAGAAGAACCTGGGCCAGGGTTGACCCGGGGTAACAAGGCCGCGGTGCTCGGATCGCCGGTCGCCCACTCGCTGTCGCCGGTGCTGCACACGGCCGCGTACGCCGCGCTCGGCCTCGGTGACTGGACCTACACGGCGATCGAGTGCGACGAGGCTGGCCTGGCCGCCCTGCTCGGCTCCCGCGACAGCCAGTGGGCCGGGCTGTCGCTGACCATGCCGCTGAAACGGGCGGTGCTGCCGCTGCTCGACCGCACCGAACCGCTCGCCGTCGACGTGGGCGGGGTGAACACGGTGGTCTTCGAGCGCGGCGAGCGGCACGGCTACAACACCGACGTCCCCGGCATGGTCGCGGCCCTGGCCGCGGCCGGGGTGACCGAGCCGGCCCGCGCCACCATCCTCGGCGCCGGAGCGACCGCCTGCGCTGCCCTCGCCGCCCTGCGCGCAACCGGCCTGACGTCGGTGACGGTCCTGGTCCGCGACCAGAGCCGGGCCGGCGCGCTGCTGGCCGCCGCGGCCCGGCTGGGCACCCAGGTGGACCTGCGCCCCTTCGGCTCCGCGGCCCGCGACGGGGACCTGCTGGTATCCACCGTGCCGGTCGGCGCCGCCGATTATTACGCCGAACGGGCCGGGTTTTTCCGCCCCGGCCCCGCCGTCGTGCTCGACGTGGTGTACGCCCCCTGGCCCACTCCGCTCGCGCAGACCGCCGCCAAGTCCGGTGCCGTCGTCGTCAGCGGCTTTGACCTGCTCCTTCACCAGGCCGCTCTCCAGGTCGAACTCATGACTGGCATCAAGCCCGCCCCTCTGGACCAGATGCGCGCCGCCGGCCAGGCCGAACTAACCCGCCGCACTTCCCCGCCCGGCGGATGAGCCGCTAGCCGAAGGCGCCGACCCCTCGGCGACCCGAAATCCTTCCGCTCTCAGCAGATCGAGGAACTCGTCACGGTCGGCGTCGAATCGGGGTCAAAGGTTCTCGACGTCCTTCTGCATCTTCTCGTTGAAGTCAGTCCGCGGCCGGAACGACGGCGGGAGATGCGGAGCCGGCGTCGCCCTGTAGATCTCGTCGAGCAGCTTGAACAAATGTTCCGCCTAAGCCCGAGCCCCGCGTTAACTGTGACTAGCGGGAACCGGGTGAGCCGCGGTGCCGGAGGTGTACGCCGCGGCCGGGTGCTCGTGTCCTGCAGGTCGAGGGCCTCAGCACGGCGCCGACGGAATCGGCTCCGTGGACACGCGGGAGGATATAACCGAACAAATCCGTCAGCTGAAGCAGCAGCCGGGCCGGAACATCGGCATGAGCGGCAGCTCGACCCTGGTCAGCTGGCTGCTCCGGCAGGGCCTGCTCGACCAGCTCGACCTGCTTGTCTTCCCGGTCGTGATCGGCGGCGGCAAGCGCCTGTTCAGCGAGCTGGACGGTCAGGTGCCGCTGACCCTCACCGGCTCGGAGTCATTCAGCACCGGCGTGGTGCACCTCAGCTACGAGCCGGCGGCCGGGTGACCGCCTCCGGGGGCGCTGGATGAACGGCGAAGCGGCGATCGGCTGGATCAGGGAAGTGGTGCTCGACTGCCCGGATCCGTGGGCGCTCGCGTGCTTCTGGGCCGGTCTGCTCGGCGGCACGCCGGTCCAGTGGTACCCCGGATGGGTCACGCTCGAGCCCCCGCCGCACGGCCGTCCTCCAGGTAGACCAGCCCCCGGCCGCCGGTGGCCGCCCGCACCCGCCGCCTGATCGGGCCCCGGAGCAGGGTGAGCGCGTCGGTGAGCGGGGCGAGCCTGCACTCGGAGATCTCCTCGGGCTGCAGCTTCACGTCGGCCAGCGCCCGGTCGCTCACCGGCCCGCAGTCGAACAGGAAGCGGATGCCGCCCGGGCGGTCCGGCTTCGGCCGCCGGAAGTCCATCGCGGCCAGCCGCCCGCGGCTCACCTCGATCCCGGTCTCCTCGCGCACCTCGCGCTGGCACGCCTCCCATGGCGACTCCCCGTCCGCCTCCATGACGCCGCCGGGGATCGTCCAGCCGCTCTTGTACGTCGGCTTGAGGATCAGCAGCCGGCCCGCCCGGTCGAAGATGAGCGCCCCGGCGGACACCGGAATGGCGGGGAGGGGCATGGGTTCCTCGGTCACGTCACCACCCCTCCCCGGCCGCGAAGACCCAAAACCATGATCCCGAACGAACCCGGCGCATGCCCTCGCACACCCTCCTGCCTCCCGGGCCGACCTGGCCCATTTTAATTAAATGCCCGTATTAATAATAATCCGGCCAGCAAATTCGCGCTTTTATCGAGAGGGCTGAATTTGGTACCGTCAAGGGCGGTCTTTCTTTGGCTCGGCGCCGTCATCGGGGCGGGTGCGGCGCTGTTCGGCCTGCTCCGCCTCGCGCCGGACCTCGCCGTCGCGGCCGTCCTGCTCGGCCTGGCCACCTTCGCCTGGGGCCCGTATTACGTGTTCGAGCGGACCCTCGTCCAGCGGCTCGTCCCCGACCAGGTGCGCAGCCAGGTGGCCGGTGCCCGGATGACGATCTCCTCGCTGGGGTTCCCGCTCGGCAGCGCGCTCGGCGGGGCGCTGATCGGCGGCTTCGGCGCGCCCGGCGTCGTGGTGGCGATTGCCTGCTCGGGCCTGGCGCTCGCCCTGCTGCCGCCGCTCGCGCCCGCGCTGCGGGGAGTACGTCCCGCCGGACAGCGGGTCCGGACCTGGACGGCGTGATGCCCGGCCCGTTCGGTACATAAGATCTGAGCAGCATGGACGGCACGGGACCGGTCGGCTTCGACCTCGACATGACGTTGATCAACTCACGTCCGGCCATCCTGGCCTCGTTCGGCGAAGTCGCCCGGGAGACCGGCACCGCCATCGACCTGGACGCGGTGGATCGCCGGCTCGGCATCAAGCTGGAGGATGAGCTGGCGTTCTGGTTCCCGCCGGATCAGGGCGCCGCGGCGGCGGAGATCTACCGGCGGCACTACCTGCGGCTGGCGGAGGGCATGACGACCGTGCTGCCCGGCGCGCACGAGGCGCTGGCCGCGGTCCGGGCAGCGGGAGAGCGCGTCGTCATCATCACGGCCAAGCACCCGGTCTCGGTCGGGCCGAGCCTGCGGGCGGCCGGGCTGGCCGCCGACGAGCTGTTCACGCTGGCGCACGGCCCGGAGAAGGCGGCCGTGCTGCGCCGCCTGAAGGCGGCCGCCTACGTCGGCGACACCCCGCCGGACATGGCCGCCGCGGTGCAGGCCGGGGTGCGGGCGGTGGGCGTCGCGACCGGCTCGTTCACCGGCGAGGACCTGGCCGGCGCGGGCGCCGAGGTAGTGTTCGGCTCGCTGGACGCCTTCCCCGCCTGGTACCGTTCCGTGTTCTAGGCGCGTTCGGCGATGGCCGCCGTCACCTCGTAGGGCAGGTGCCCCGGGTGGATCAGCAGCGCCCGGGCCACCTTGGCGGACACCCGCAGCAACTCGACCACCCGGTCCCTGTCGTCATGCGAAGCACGCAGTTCACTGCGGGCGATCTCGCCGCCGGGTTCGGATTCCGCCATGGCTAAAACTTTAGAGCAGGGCTACGCCGCGTGCACCGCTCGCCGCTGACCGCCGACCCGGTTCGGCCCCGCAGAAGCGCACGGATCATTCTCGTGCGACTCCCTGGCGGCACAGGTGCGCCGAGCCCCGCGCCCGGCTGAGCGACGCCCCAAGCCCCGCTCCTGCTGAGCGCGCGCCGAGCCCTGCCCGTTGAGCAACACGCCGCCGCGAGCCCTTGACGGAGGCCGCCTCGGCGCAGTGGGCTCGGACTGTGGCTTCCGCCAGTTCCGCGCCGCCGCCTTCGTCCGCGGCCCCTCCTGCCTCCGCGGCCCTCCTGCCTCTGCGGCCCCTCCTGCTTCGCCCGGCACGCGGGCCGAACTGGCCAGCGCCATCGTCGCGGTGCTGAGCCGAGATCGGGCCGCGGCGGCCGCGCTGCGCGCGGAGCTTATCGCTCTCCGGCGTCTTCGACCCCACCTTCGGCGGCCTGCCGGACTGGCTGTCCCGCCTAGTGGCCGCATTCCCGGTCAAGTCGCTCGCCGAGGTGCTGGAGAACGCCTACGCGATCCGCCCCTTCCCCGCCTGGGACCTGGTCAACCTGGCCCTGTGGACGGCATCGGGAGCGGCCTTCGCCACCTGGCGCTTCCGCTGGCACAGCTAGCGCCAAATCGGGGTGTTCCCGGCCTCGGGCATGTCTGCTCTCTACTGGATCCGGGTCGCGATGGGGGTGCCGAGCTCCACCGTCCGGCTCACCGTGCAGAGCCGGTCGTGCGACTTCTTGACCGCGTCCGGCAGCAGCGCCCGGGCCTTGTCGCCCTGCTCACCCTCCGGGAACCCGACCCGGAAGGTCACCGCGATGCCGGTCAGGTGGTTGCCTGCATCGTCGCGGACCTTCTCCGCGTCGACCAGGATCTCGAACGTGTCGGGTTCGGCCCGGCGTGACGTCAGGATGTCGACGTCGATCGCGGTGCAGCCGCCTATCCCGGCGAGCAGCAGGTCGACCGGCGTGAACTCAGTACCTTCACCCTTGCCGATGCTGATCTGGCCGCCGCGGTCGTTAGTGGCGATGTACCTGCTGTTCTCGATGCGCTCGAGCCGGACGCCGCGATGCGCGGAATCAGTCGTCATGCTGGCCACACTAGCCCTGGCTCTCAGCATGTACTCGCCGCCCAGCATTCGCTGGTCCCGGCTGCGGCTAAGCGTATGCTCATGACCGGAGGCTGTCCGACCTGGCCCGCAACATCGTCGCGGGGCGCGGCGTGGACCGCGCCAGTCCCGGCAGCGGCTGCCTGGTGACGGGCAGCCAGACCAGCAGTCCCAGCCTGGCTCGCGGCCCAGACCCTAGCCCCTGCCGCCGCGCGCCGCCGGCTGGAGAGGAACCCCGCGTGTGCTTCTCGCCTCAGGCCGACGTCGCCGGCGGCTTGCTGATCGCCGTGATCTTACCATTTCCGGGTTCGCCTCGGTGTGGTGCGGGTGGGCGGCCCTGTCCAGCGCCGCTATCACGCTGCATTGCCGTTTGGCCAGGCCCCGGCCTGAACACTCCAGGCCGGGGCCTGACCGGCTCATCTCGGCCGACTGACGAACTGCTCACGCCGTGCATCCGCAGAGGCCGGACGGCGATCTGGTCAGGATTCGCGGCTCACTCCGGATGAGCGCTGCGCTGTCTGCAGGCCGCAGATGAGAGTGTCGAGACCGAATGCCTCGGCCAGACCTGGCAGTCCATCTAGGGCGGCGCCGAACCGGTGGATGAGGGAGTTGGCGTGGCTGCCGCGGACGGCGTGGCTGCGGATGACGGCGTCGCCGTCCGCGAGCGGGCCGGATGTGGTGTGTTGGTCGGAGACACCGAACTCGTGGGCGTGGGCGTGGGAGTGGGCGTCGGCGTGGTGGTTGCCGGGGACGTCGTCCGGGCCGGCCCGGACGGGGCTGAAGACTGCCCGGTCGTCGAGGGGTTGTCGGCGGTTGCGGGCTGCGGAGGCTTGAAAAGCACGTAGGTGACCAGGGCGACCAGGAAGACGGCGGTCAGGATCCAGGTTGAGGTTCGCACTCGTCGCATCAGTCGGCTCCGGTCGGCTCGGCGGTATCGAGGTTGGCCGGCAAGTGGATGCCCTCGCGCAGGAACCCGGCCGCGATCCGGGCCCGCAGGACCCGCCCGACGTCGAACTGCTTACCGGGCAAGGTCCTGGTCACCATGCGGATCTGGAAGTGGTCCATGTCGATGCTCTGCACGCCCATGACAGCCGGGGGATCGAGCATCAGCCGGCGCAGGTCCGGCTCCTTGTACGCTTCGTCCCCGATCAGCCGCAGCAGGTCGCTCACCCGGTTTACATCCGCGGCAGCGGGCACGGGCACGTCCACGACGGCACGTGCCCAGTCGCGCGAGAGATTGGTCACCTGGGTGATCTGGCCGTTGGGGGTAATGACCACCTCGCCGTCGGCGGTGCGCACCGTGGTGACCCGCAACGTGACGTCCTCGACGGTCCCGATTGCCGGGTCGGGCAGGCTTGGTACCGAAAGGCGGATGAGGTCCCCGAAGCCGTACTGGCGCTCCGTGATGATGAAGAAACCGGCCAGGATGTCTTGGACGATGCGCTGCGCGCCGAAACCAAGCGCGACCCCCGCCACGGCGGCCGGGGCGACCAAACTCGTCAGCGGGATGCGGAGGCGCTCCGCGATAGCCACGCCGGCTACGCAGTAGATGATCGCCAGGGTGGCCCAGGTGATCACCTGGGCCAGCGCCTGCCGGTGCTTTGAGGCTTCCGAGCGGACCAGCGCGTCTGCCTCCCTGGCGTTCGCGTCAATCCGTTCCGTGATCCTCGCGCCCAGCCAGGTCGCTAGCCGCGTCAGCAGGATCGTCCCGATCACGAGCAGCACGATCTCCAGGCCACTACCGCGCGCCCACGACGAGACCCCGGTCAGTTGTCGCACCGTCAGGAACATAACCCTCCATCACTGCCGAACCCCGCTTTCGGCCACTACCCGCCGGCGGCTGCGGACGACGGCAGGCGCGCCGAAGGTTCATCGCCGAGACCGTAGTGCCAGGCTACTTCCGCAGGCAAAAGGTCTTCGACAGCGCGAAAGCGTCTCGGTCAGGACAGGCCGGCGGGCGACAGATCTCCGCCACCGCGGGGCCGTGCCCCTGGTGGTCCGGGACTCAGGTGTACTCCTAAGAAAGGAGTATCGCCCTTGTCGGGCCAGCGTGCACGCGAGACCGCGACTCCAGCTGCCCTGGACCCGGCGGCGCCTGAACTGTCGCCGCGGGAGCGGAAGATCCTGCTTGTGCGCTGCTACGGCAGCATGACCCAGGATCAGATCAGCCAGGGAGACGCCGTCCTGTCGGAAATGGGGCGTGCGCCGCATCGCTATCGGCCACCGCCAGGCCAGGATCCGGCCCGGCAGCGTCGATCAGATACCGGATAGTCAGCCGAGACGCGGCATCGTGAGCGTCATGGGCACCAGCGATCGCGATGACCGCAGCGGTACGCTTGAGCTCCTCCGGTAGCCCCGGGAAGCTGGCCGCTGGCAGCGGCTGACGTCCAGTTCTTAAACGCCACGCTACACCCGTATCATGAAACTAGCAAATTGTTTCCAGAATCTGGTAACCATGCCAGCATGGCGAGCTGGGTCGCACAGGGACAGCTCGCAGAATGCGATAGCGGGCAGGAAGAGGCATGCATGGATGTGACAGACGTGTGGGTCGCGAACGATGAAGGTACCGAAATCGTCCGCGCGCGGGATATCGCGGGCGCAAGCCTGGACTACGACGGAAACGTCACCGTGCGGTTGACCGGCGGGGACGGCGCCGTTGTGACGATCGCCGGGCACAGGACACATCATGAGGAGCACAGACCTGACGACTTTCACCGCCAGCTGATCCGTGCCGTCGCCGAGCTGTCGGATGCGGCGGGGGCCTTCCTCGTGCGGGCGGTCCACCACGAGACCCGTGGCTGGCAGTGGGTCAGCGAGCCGCTGTAGTGGCGATAAAGACCAGGAGGCCGAACGGGCCGTGGTGCACGGGGCCGGGCACCGTTCTTGCCCAGGATGGCGTGCGATACGCTAACTCATCGCGGCCCGCGGTATCCATGTAGACGGTATCGACCTGGTGATCCATGCCGATCCCCCGGCCGAGCACAAGGCCTACGTACACCGATCTGGCCGTACGGCCCGCAGCGCGCCGACGGGGCGGTGGTCACCGTGCAGACCGTGGCGCAGGCGGCCGAGGTCCGGAAGCTTCCGGGGCCGTCGCCGGGGCGTCTGAAATCGCCGATCCGGGATCCGCCCGATCGGCAGGCAGATTCGCCTTGCTCCGCTGTTTGCGGGGATAAATGCCGGGTAGTGCCCAAATGTTGCTCTGGACCCCGGCAGCGGTTACGCCTTATGAATAGCGGGCTGTGCGCGGGATCCGGAGTTTTTCACGCCCGGGACATTACGGGCGCGAAGCTATCGCCAGCGGAAGGCTGGAGCCTGCGGCAGGTACTCGCACCGCGATTTATATGACGGGGCCGACGACCAGGCCTGCCGCTTTAACTCAGCCTGCTAGCATTGCCGCGCTTATTTCCGGCCTGGCCGTTGCCGTGTTTTGGGCATTTCCGGCAACGTCCAGAAAGGAACTAGCGCCATGATTGATCAGTTGGCTGCGCGCTATGAAGGCACGGAGCCATTCCCGGACGCCGGCGGCCCGCCGCGCACGGTCGCGCACGCGGTCAGGGTCGCGCTGACGGTCGCGATCGTCGCCGTGCCGTTCGGCGGCCTCGGGGTGGCGGTATGGTTCGCCTGGGGCCACGGCCTGGACCTGGCGGACATCCTGCTTGCGGCAGCCTTCTACCTGGTGACGGGGCTCGGGGTGACCGTCGGCTTCCACCGGCTGCTCACCCACCGCAGCTTCACCGCGGCGCCGGCGCTGCGGGTCGTACTGGCCATCGCGGGGTCGATGAGCTTCGAAGGCGAGGTTATCGGCTGGGTTGCCATCCACCGCCGTCATCACGCCTTTGCCGACAGACCGGGTGACCCGCATTCGCCGTACCGGTACGGAACCAGCCTGCCCGGGCAGCTCCGCGGTCTCGCCCATGCGCACGTTGGCTGGCTGCTGCGCGACGACCCTACCCCGGCCGCGCGCTATGCCCCCGACATGGTGGCCGATCCGGCCATGCGGGCGGTCTCGTCCGCGTTCCCCGCTTTGTGCGCCGTGTCGCTCGGGCTGCCGTTCGCCCTGGGCTGGGCCATTGGCGGCAGCTGGCGCACCGCACTGGCCGCCCTGCTGTGGGCCGGGCTAGTCCGCGTCGCCTTGCTGCAGCATGTCACCTGGAGCGTCAACTCGCTGTGTCACGTGATCGGCGCCCGGCCCTTCACTACCCGTCGCAACGACCGCGCCACCAACTTGTGGCCTCTGGCTCTGCTCTCCCTCGGCGAAAGCTGGCACAACATGCACCATTCCGATCCAACTTGCGCCAGGCATGGCGCCGATCCCCGGCAGATCGATATCTCCGCCGCCGTCATCCGCGCCTTCGAGCGCTTCGGCTGGGCGACTGGCGTGCACTGGCCTGATCCGGCCCGCCTGGACTCCCGCCGTCGTGAGCAGGGTCAGCCCCAGTCGTGCCAGGTACTCCGGGACCGCGAGACGCCGCCGTCGCCGGGCCGGGTACAGAATCGCATTCACTGAATCTCCGGAGGAGCGTCGGCCAGGACCTCGAGAACCTGCTGGCCGTAGCGGGCCAGCTTGGTCTCGCCCACGCCGCTGATCCCGGCCAGATCGGCCAGCGTCGCCGGCAACGAAGCGGCGATCTGCCGCAGCGTCGCGTCGTGGAAGATCACGTAGGCGGGCAGGCTGTGCTCCCTGGCCACCGCGGCGCGCCAGGCGCGCAGCCTCTCGAACACCGCCTCAGCCTCCGGTGACAGCGAGACTGGCGAATCAGGCTTGGTGTGCGGAGAAGAACCGGCGCCGGCGCCTGCCTTCTGACCCCGCCCGGCGGCCGCCGCGGGCAACAGCGCGGGCCGGGGAACGTCCCGCCGGAACAGCACCTGCCGCTCCCCGTGCATGACCTCCCAGCTCAGGTCGGTCAGCGCCAGCGTCCCGTGGTCGCCCTTGACCGCGAGCAGCCCCGAGGCCAGCAACTGCCGCACCACGCCGCGCCACTCGCCCTCGCTCAGCTCCCCGCCGATGCCGAAGGTGGACAGCGCGTCGTGCCGGTATGAAACCACCTTCGGCGTCTTGCGCCCCAGCAGGATGTCGATCGGCTGCCCGGCTCCGAACGAAGGCCCCCCGAGTCGGCCGAGACGCGCCACCGTCGAGAGCAGCTTCTGCGCCGCCACCGTGCCGTCCCAGACCGAAGGCGGCGCCAGGCACGTGTCGCAGTTCCCGCACGCCGCCGGGGCCTCAGTCTCGCCGAAGTACGCCAGCATCTGCCGGCGCCGGCAGCCGGCCGTCTCGCACAGCGCGAGCATCGCGTCCAGGTGCGCCACCAGCCGCCGGCGGTGCGCCAAGTCACCCTCGGAATCGGAAATGAGACGCCGCTGCTGTATCACGTCGGCCAGCCCGTAGGCCAGCCAGGCCGTGGCCGGCCGCCCGTCCCGGCCGGCCCGCCCGGTTTCCTGGTAGTACCCCTCGACCGACCGGGGCAGGTCCAGGTGCGCGACGAAGCGCACGTCCGGCTTGTCGATGCCCATCCCGAACGCGATCGTGGCCACCATGATCAGCCCGTCCTCGCGCAGGAACCGGGACTGATGCAACGAGCGCGTCTGCGCGTCGAGGCCGGCGTGGTAGGGCAGCGCGACGAACCCCTCGGAACACAGGAACGACGCGATCTTCTCCGTCGACGCCCGGGACAGGCAGTACACGATGCCCGCCTCGCCCGGGTGCTCGGTCCGCAGCAGCCGGAGCAGCTGGCGCTTCGGCTCGTTCTTCGGCTCGATCCGGTACTGGATGTTGGGCCGGTCGAAGCTCGCCACGAAGCGCCGGGCCCCGCCCAGCGACAACCGCAAGACGATCTCTTCGAGCGTCTGCCTGGTCGCGGTGGCCGTCACGGCGATACGCGGCACCGCAGGCCAGCGCTCGTGCAGCACGGACAGGGCCAGGTAGTCGGGCCGGAAGTCGTGGCCCCACTGGGCCACGCAGTGCGCCTCGTCGATGGCGAATAGCGAGATCGCGCCGCGGTCGAGCAGCCGCAGCGTGGACTCGGCCCGCAGCCGCTCCGGGGCCAGGTAGAGCAGGTCCAGCTTGCCGTCCATGAACGCGTACTCGACCCCGCGCCGGGTATCGGGATCCTGGGTCGAGTTGAGGAAGCCCGCCTTTACGCCGAGCACGGTCAGCGCGTCAACCTGGTCCTGCATCAGCGCGATCAGCGGCGAGATGACCACGCCGGTGCCGTCGCGCACCTGCGCTGGGATCTGGTAGCACAGCGACTTGCCGCTGCCGGTCGGCATCAGCGCGATCGCGTCGCCGCCGGCGCAGACGTGCTCGATGATCTCCTGCTGCTGGCCGCGGAAGGATCCGTAACCGTACTTGCGGCGCAGCACCTCGGCCGCAGCGTCACCCACGGGCACATCCACGCCGCGATTCTACGGTCCAACCCCGTCAGGACAGGTGCCGGAAATAGGACTCCGGGTCGCGTCGACTCATCCACCCGCAGGCCCGGCCCGGGCCGGGAGGACCGCACCGGGCGGGCGTCGAACTCATCGCTGTCCGGCATGCTCCCCGTCCTGAATGACATTGATGCCGAACAGCCCTGGTATCCGCCCTCGCTCATGCCATAGCCGGTCAGCCCGTAGCGATCCTCGCCTCGGCGGCCGCCCAGGCCGCCGCGTCGCCCGCGGGGGAGAAGGTGCGCAGGGGCTGGGCCGAACGGATCAGCGCGCGCATCCCGGCCAGGTCGCCGGGCGCCGCGCCCAGGGCGCGGGCCTGGACGAGGACGTTGCCCAGCGCGGTGGCCTCGGCCGGTCCCGCGATCACCGGCAGCCCGGTGGCGTCGGCGGTGAGCTGGCACAGCAGCGAGTTGCGCGCCCCGCCGCCGACGACGTGCACCACGTCCGCGTGCCGTCCGGACAGCGACTGTGCCTGGGTGATCGCGCGCCGGTAGGCCAGCGCCAGGCTGTCCAGGATGCAGCGGACGTTCTCGGCCGGCCCGGCCGGGACGGCCTCGCCCCGGCCGGCCAGCCACGAGGCGATCCGCCCCGGCATGTCATCCGGCGGCAGGAAGACCGGGGCGTCCGGGTCGATCACGAACCTCAGCGGCGGCAGTCGCGCCGCCTCGTCGAGCAGCGACCCGAGCGAGGCCTGCGGCCAGCTGCGCAGGCTCTCCTGCAGCAGCCACAACCCCATCACGTTGCGCAAGTAGCGGATGGTGCCGTCGATGCCGGTCTCGTTGGTGAAGTTGGCGGCGCGGCTGGCCTCGGTCAGCACCGGGGCGTCGAGCTCCACTCCGGCCAGCGACCAGGTGCCGGAGGAGATATAGGCGAAGCCCGGTCCGTCGGCCGGCACGCCAGCCACGGCCGACGCCGTGTCATGGGAGCCGACCGCGATGAGCCGGAGCGGGAAACCCAGCCCGTTCGGCCCCATGACCGGACCGATGACGTCGCCCGGCCGGCGCAACGGCGGGAAGATGCCCGGCGGGAGGCCCGCCCGGCGGATCAGCCCGGTGGCCCAGGCCTGGGCCCGGACGTCGAACAGCAACGTGGTCGAGGCGTTGGTGATCTCGGCGCCGGCCTCCCCGGTGAGCCAGTACGCCAGCAGGTCCGGGATCAGCAGCATGGTCCGGGCCTGCCGCAGCATGGGCGCCGCCGCGGCGAGCTGGTAGATCGTGTTGAACGGCAGCTGCTGGATTCCGGTGACGGCGTAGATCTCGGCCGCGGGCACCGTCGCGTGCACCCGGTCCGCCACCCCTTCGGTGCGCCCGTCGCGGTAGTGCACCGGGTTGCCGAGCAGCGCGCCGGTCTCGCCGAGCAGCCCGAAGTCCACGCCCCAGGAGTCGATGCCCGCGCTGGCCAGCGGGAACCGGCGCGCGGCCAGTTCCAGGCCGTGCCGCACGTCGGCGTACAGGCGCCGGATGTCCCAGGACAACGTGCCATCCGCGGTCACCGGCTGGTTGCCGAATCGGTGCACCTCGTGCAGCGTGACGTCCGCGGCGCCGACCACCCCGGCCATCACCCGCCCGCCGGAAGCGCCCAGGTCGACGGCGGCCACCGCCACCGGCCCGGTCATCTCATGAACCCGGTCATCCCGCCAGCTCTGTCATCGCAGGAACGCGGCCGCCACCCCCGCGTCGACCGGGATGAGCAGGCCGGTCGTGAGCGGCAGGTCGCCGGCGCACAGCGCGAGCACGGCCGCGGCCACGTGCTCGGGCAGGACCTCCCGCTTGAGCAGCGTCCGCTGGGCGTAGAACGCGCCGAGCTCGTCCTCGGGCACGCCGTAGACCGCGGCGCGCTGGGCGCCCCAGCCGGCGGCGAAGATCCCCGAGCCGCGCACCACCCCGTCCGGGTTGATCCCGTTCACCCGCACGCCGATGCCGCCGAGTTCGGCGGCCAGCAGCCGGACCTGGTGCGCCTGGTCGGCCTTGGCCGCGCCGTAGGCCACGTTGTCCGGCCCGGCGAAGACCGCGTTCTTGCTGCAGACGTAGACGATGTCGCCGCCCAGGTTCTGTTCGGTCATCACCCGGGCGGCCTGGCGGGAGACCAGGAACGAGCCGCGGGCCATCACGTCGTGCTGGACGTCCCAGTCCGCCAGGGTGGTCTCGAGCAGCGGCTTGGAGATGGACAGGCCCGCGTTGCTGACCACCAGGTCGACGCCGCCGAAGGCGAGCGCGGCCGCGCCGAACGCTGCCGCCACCGCGTCCTCGTCGGTGACGTCGACGGTCACCGCGGTCGCCACGTCGCCTGGGCGGAAAGAACCCGCGGCGAGCCCGTCGGCGACCGCGCGGGCCGACTCGGCGTCGCGGTCTGCCACCACCACGCAGGCGCCCTCGGCGGCCAGCCGCTGCGCGGTGGCCCGGCCGATGCCCGAACCGCCCCCGGTGACCAGCGCGACCCGTCCGGCCAGCGGCTTGGGCTCGGGCAGGCGGCGCAGCTTGGCCTCCTCGAGCTCCCAGTACTCGATCCGGAACTTCTCGGCTTCGCCGATGGGCGCGTAGGCGGAGATGGCCTCGGCGCCGCGCATCACGTTGATCGCGTTGACGTAGAACTCCCCGGCCACCCGCGCGGTCTGGGCGTCCGCGCCGTAGCTGAACATGCCGACGCCGGGGACCAGCACGATGGCCGGGTCCGCGCCGCGCATTGGCGGCGACGCGGCGTCGGCGTACCGCTCGTAGTAGGCGCGGTAGTCCTCGCGGTAGGCCGCGTGCAGCTCGCGCAGCCGGCTGGCGGCCGCCTCGAAGGGCGCGCCCGGCGGCAGGTCCAGCACCATCGGGCGGACCTTGGTGCGCAGGAAGTGGTCCGGGCACGAGGTGCCCAGCGCGGCCAGCCGCGGGTGCCCGGCCCGGGCGAGGAAGTCGAGCACGGCGGGGGAGTCGGTGAAGTGGCCGACCTGCCTGTGATCGGTCGACGCCAGCCCCCGGATCAGCGGCGCCAGTTCCGCCGCCCGGGCCCGCCTGGCCGCCTCCGGCAGCGGCTCGGCGAGCATCGGCCCGAACGGGTCGGGCTTGCCGTTCACCTGGATGAATTCCGCCGCGGTGCGGATGATCTCCAGCGAGCGGGTCTCGCACTCCGCGCTGGTCGAGCCCCACGCGGCGATCCCGTGCCCGCCCAGGATGACCCCGATGGCCTGCGGGTTCGCTTCTGCGATCGCGGCAATGTCCAGGCCGAGCTGGAACCCCGGCCGCCGCCACGGCAGCCACGCCACCCGGTCCCCGAAACAGTCGGCGGTCAGCTTCTCCCCGTCCGCGGCGGTGGCCAGCGCGATGCCGGAGTCCGGGTGCAGGTGGTCCACGTGCGGGGCGCCCACCAGCCCGTGCATCGCCGTGTCGATGGACGGGGCCGCACCGCCCTTGCCGTGCAGGCAGAAGTCGAACGCGGCCACCATCTCATCCTCCCGGTCCACGCCCGGGTACACGCCCGCCAGCGCGCGGAGCCGGTCAAGCCGCAGCACCGCCAGCCCGGCCGGGGTCAGCGTGCCCAGGTCACCCCCCGACCCCTTGACCCACAGCAGCTCCACGTCCTGGCCGGTGACCGGATCGGTGGCCGTGCCCTTGGCCGAGGCGTTCCCCCCGGCGTAGTTCGTGTTCCGCGGGTCCGAACCCAGCCGGTTTGACCGCCCGATCAGCTCCTCGACGACGCTCATACGCCCCATCCCGCCTGCTGGCCGCCGGCCCGCTCGGCGACGATCTTCTCCGCGTAACCCGAGCCGCGGTAGGCCGCGACCGGATCCGGATCCAGGCCGGCCTCCTCGCGCCACTCGGCGAGCAGCGGCCGGACGTCGGTGTGGTACGCGTCCATCATGGCGGCGTTGGCGGCCAGGACGTCGCCGGCCTGCTGCGCCCGGGTGAGTTCGCCGGCGTCGATCAGCAGGGCCTTGGCCGTGGCTTCCTGGACGTTCATCACCGAGCGGATCTGGGCCGGGATCTTGGGCTCGATGTTGTGGCACTGGTCCAGCATGAATGCCACGCCCGCCGTGGGCCCGAGCGCGCCGGCGCTGACCACCTCGTGCATGATGCGGAACAGCTGGAACGGGTCGGCGGCGCCCACCATCAGGTCGTCGTCGGCGTAGAAGCGGCTGTTGAAGTCGAAGCCGCCGAGCCGGCCCGCGCGCAGCAGCATGGCCACGATGAACTCGATGTTGGTGCCCGGCGCGTGGTGCCCGGTGTCCACCACCACCTGGGCCTTCGGGCCGATGGCCTGGCAGTGCAGCAGGCTGGTGCCCCAGTCGGGGACGTCGGTGGTGTAGAACGACGGCTCGAACAGCTTGTACTCCAGCAGCATCCGCTGGCCGTCGCCGAGCCGGGCGTAGACGGTCGCCAGCGCCTCGGCCAGCCGGTCCTGCCGGGACCTGATGTCGTCCTGGCCGGGGTAGTTGGTGCCGTCGGCGAACCACAGCTTGAGGTCGCGCGACCCGGTGGCGTCCATGATGCCGACGCATTCGAGCAGGTGGGCGACGGCCTTCTCGCGTACCTTCGGGTCCGGGTGGCAGACGCTGCCCAGCTTGTAGTCGTCGTCCTGGAAGACGTTGGCGTTGACGGCGCCGATCCTGATCCCGAGGTCGTCGGCGTGCTGGGCGAGCGCCGCGTAGTCGTCCACCTTGTCCCAGGGGATGTGCACGGCCATCCTGGGCGCGACCCCGGTGAACCGGTGCACTTGCGCCGCGTCCTCGGCCTTTTCCCACGGCGTGCGGGGCACCCCGGGCTGGGCGAACACCTTGAACCGCGTCCCGGAGTTTCCGAAGGCCCAGGACGGCAGCTCGATCTCGTGCTGTGCCAGCGCCGCCTTGACGTCGCTCAGGTCACGCATTCCGGTTCATCTCCACTTCCCGTTCATCCTCGGGATCGTGGACATTTACCCGCGGAATCCGGGGTAGATGTCCACGATCATTCCGGCCTGGGTCAGAAGTTGAATTGGCCGATGTTGGCGGAGGAGAACACGAACGGCGGCCCGAGCAGGACGCTCTTGTCCGCGCCGACCGTGAACGAGCCGAGCTTGCCCGCGGTGAACGTCTGGCCCTGGCTGCCGTTGACCTTGCCCGACGCGACCTCCACCGCCGCGTACCCGGCCAGGTAGCCGAGGTTGGCCGGGTTCCAGAGCTCGAAGCTCTTGATGGTGCCGTCGGAGACGTATTTCTTCAGCGAGTCCGGGGTGCCGAGCCCGGTCAGCGCGATCTTGCCGCGGTACTTGGCGGAATCCAGGACCGCCGCCGCGGCGGCGATGCCCACGGTGGTGGGGGAGATGATGCCCTTCAGGTTCGGGTACTGCTCGAGCAGGCCCTGGGTCACCTGGGTAGCCGTGGTCGGGTCGTCGTTGCCGTAGACCGTCGAGACAAGCTTCATCTTCGGGTACTTCTTCAGCTCCTGCTTCATGTACCCGATCCAGGCGTTCTGGTTGGTGGCCGAGGCGGCCGCCGACACGATCGCGATGTCACCGGTGTCGTTGATCTCCTTGGCGAGCAGGTCCACCTCGCTGGTGCCGATCTGGGCGGTCGAGGCCTGGTTGATGAACAGGTCCCGGCATCCCGGCGCGTCCGAGTCGTAGGTGATCACGGTGATCCCGCGCTTCATCGCCGCGTTCAGCGTCGGGCACAGGGCGGTCGGGTCGGTGGCCGAGACGATCAGCGCGTTCGCTCCCTTGCTGATCGCGGCCTGGATGGCCGGGATCTGCGAGGCCGGGGTGGCCGCGGTCCCGCTGGTCTCCGTGCCCGTCTCGCCGAGTGCCTGCAGCGCGGCGATCGCACCGCCGGAATTGGCGCTGTCAGCCGTGGTGAAGTAGTTGTTCCCGAGGTTCTTCGGGATCACGAAGACCTTCAGGCCCGTCTTCAGCCCGCCGGCCGCCGAAGCCGACGAGCTGGCCGAAGCCGGCGAGCTCGACGTGGTTCCCGATGCGGGCGACGACGAGCCCGACGACGAGCACGCGGCGAGCAGGAGCGATCCGACCACGAGGGGCACGGCCAGGCCTGCCGTCTGTCTGAGGTTCATCTGCTGAATCCTTTCAATTTTCGGCTCTGAAAAGCTTGCGGATTCGCTGGGTCGGGGCCGCGGGCGGCGTGCGCCGCTGCTGCAGGACGGGTAATCAGGGAGGTGTGACCGCCGGCGGGGATGGTTCCCCGACGGGGCCCTCGAGGCCCCGGCCGCGACGGCCGGGGGGCAGCCACGCCCGCAGGCGGTTGGAGAACACAGCCGCGTTGCGGCCGAAGACGGAAAGCAGCAGCAGCGCGCCGGTGACGATCCCGGCGGCCTCCTGGTTGAAGTTGGTCAGGAACAGCGCGTTCTGGATGCCGGCGAACGCGAGCACGCCAAGCACCACGCCGACGATGGACCCCTTGCCGCCAAAGATCGATACCCCGCCGAGCAGGACGATCGCCACCACGTCGAGTTCCAGGCCGAGCCCGTTGTTCTGAACGGCGGTGTTGAGGCGGAAAGTCAGCAATACGCCGGCCAGCGCGCAGACCAGCCCGGAGGTCATGAACAGGATGGTCTTGATCCGCTTCACCCGGATGCCGGCGAACTGCGCCGCCTCGGTGCTGGCGCCCATGGCGTAGATCGACCGGCCGAACGGCGTCGCGTGCAGGACGATCCCGAAGATGATCGCGAGCACGACGAATATCGCCGCGGAGTATGTGATGTCGTTGCCGGTGAACGGCACCGCGTTGACGCCGAGATTGGTGTAGGCGGTGGGGAAGTTGGCCACCGTGTTCGGGCCGAGCAGGATCGTCGCGATGCCCCGGTACAGCGCCAGCGTGCCGATGGTGACCGCGAGCGAGGGCAGCCCGAGCCGGGTGACGAGCAGGCCGTTGATGGCGCCCGCCGCCAGGCCCACCACCGCGATCAGCGCGAAGATGCCGAGCATCGGCCAGTGCCTGACCCACAGGAAGCCGAGCAGGGCGCTGGACATGCCCAGGATCGACGCGACGGACAGGTCGATCTCGCCGCTGATGACGATCAGCGTCATCGGCAGCGTCATGATCGCGATCTCGCCGTTGGACAGGCCCAGGTTGAAGAAGTTGTTGCCGGTGAAGAACTCCGACGACACCGATGCGCCGACGATTCCGATGGCCACGACCACCAGCGCGAGGCCGGTCTCCCAGCGCAGCAGCGGACGGATGCGGTCACTCATGGCGGGCTCCTCTCACCCGCAGCGCGGCGGTGAGCCTGACCGAGATGAACTTGTCCAGGGCGACGGCCAGGATCAGCAGGAATCCCCAGATCGCCTGGTCCCAGAACGGCGAGATGCCCAGCACGTAGAGCGCGGAGCTTATGGTGTTGAGCAGCAGCGCGCCGAGAGCCGCCCCCACCGCGCTGCCGCTGCCGCCGAAGATCGCGACCCCGCCGACCACGACGGCGGAGATCACCTGGAGCTCGTAACCCGTTCCCGCGGTCGAGTCGACGGTGCCGTACTGCGCGGCCCACAGCACGCCGGCCACCCCGGCGATGGCGCCGCTCACCGCGAACGCCATGAACACGCGCCGGCCGACATGGATTCCGGCCAGCCGCGCGGCCTCCGGATTCGAGCCGATCGCGTAGAGCTCACGGCCGGACCGGAACGAGCGCAGGTAATACGCCCCGATCCCGATCACCACCGCGATCACGATGGCGAGGACCGGGATGCCGAGCACGGTGGCCTTCGGGATGTTCAGGAAGGCGGCGGGCAGCGAGTTCGCGACGACTTCCTTGCCGCCGACGATCAGGATGTCGATGCCGCGGAAGATGTAGAGGGTGGCCAGGGTCACGACCAGGCTCGGCACCTGGCCGGCCGCCACCATGATCCCGTTCAGCAGACCGCACCCCAGGCCGATGCCCAGGCCGGTCAGGAACACCAGGACGATGGGGATGCCGTGGTGCGGCCCGAACAGGCTCGCTGACAGGTAGGCCGAGAGCCCGAGCACCGACCCGACGGACAGGTCGTAGTTCCGGCTGATGACCACCATCGTCTCGCCCAGCGCGAGCAGCGCGAACACCGTGGTGTTGACCAGGATGAACTGGATGTTGGTGGCGTTGAGGAACCGGGGCTGGATCGACGCCGTGACGGCGACGAACACCGCCAGGACGACGATGATGCCCGATTCCCTGATCCGGAAGACCCGTTCGGTGAGCCGCCGCGCGCCGGTGCCGGCCGGCGCCGGCGGCTGCTCGCTCCGGGAGACCACCGTGGTGCTCATGGCGCCGCCCCCGGCTCTTGCCTGGCGGCCGGGGTCTGGCCGGTGGCGGCGGACATGATCTCCTCCTCCGAGGCGTCCGCGTGGGCGAGCTCGGCCATCAGCCGCCCCTCGCGCATGACCAGGATCCGGTCGCTGATCCGCAGCACCTCGGGCAGTTCGGACGAGATCATGAGCACGCCGACCCCGTCCCGCGCCAGCTGGATCAGCAGGTGATGCACCTCCGCCTTGGTGGCCACGTCGATGCCCCGGGTCGGCTCGTCCACGATCAGCACCGCGGGCTTGCGGCCGAGCCACTTGGCCAGGACGACCTTCTGCTGGTTGCCGCCGGAGAGCATGGACACCGGATCCTTGAGCCTGCCGTACTTGATCTTCAGCCGGGCCGCCCAGTCGGTGGCCAGGCGGCGCTCGGAGGCCGAGCGGATGAGCCCCCCGCGGCGCAGCCGGCGCAGCGAGGCCAGCGCCACGTTCTGCTGCACGGACATGTCCATGACCAGGCCCTGCTGACGGCGGTCCTCGGGGACGAAGCCGACCCCGGCCGCCATCGCCCCGGTGGGCGAGCCGCGGCGGAGCTGGTTTCCCCGCACCGTGACCGCGCCGGCGTCGTACTTGTCGATCCCGAAGATCGCCCGGGCGACCTCGCTGCGGCCGGATCCGACCAGCCCGGCCAGCGCCACGATCTCGCCGGCCCGGACATCGAAGGAGATGTCGGTGAACACTCCCTCGCGGGTCAGCCGCTCGACCGTCAGCAGCGGCTCGCCGGGCGTGCCGTGTTCCTCCGCGGGCCGCTCGGCCAGCTCCCGGCCGACCATGGCCCGGACCAGGTCGCCGGCGACCAGGCCCGCGAGATCCCGGGTCAGCACCTGCCTGCCGTCCCGCATCACGGTGACTCGCTGGCAAAGCGAGAAGACCTCCTCCAGGCGGTGGGAGATGAACAAGACCGCGGCGCCGGCCGCGCACAGCGTCCGCACCACGTCGAAGAGCCGGTCCACCTCGGCGGCGGACAGCGCGGCCGTTGGCTCGTCCATCACGATGACCCGCGCCTCGAGCGAGATGGCCTTGCCGATCTCGACCACCTGCTGGTCCGCGATGGACAGCCCGCGGGCGATCCGCGCCGGATCGAGCGCGACTCCGAGCCTGCCGAAGATCGCCGCCGCCGCCGCCCGCATCGCCCGCCGGTCGATGCGGCGGCCCGAGGCCAGGGGCTGGCGGCCGATGAACATGTTCTCCGCCACGCTCAGGTCAGGGAACAGCGCCGGCTCCTGGTAGATGACCGCGATCCCGGCCGCCCGCGCCGCCGCCGGACCGGGCAGCGTGACCTCCTGGCCGTCCACGAGCAGCGACCCGGCGTCCGGCTGGTGCACGCCCGCCAGGATCTTCACCAGCGTCGACTTGCCGGCGCCGTTCTCGCCGACCAGGGCGTGCGCCTCCCCGGGAAACAGCTCGATCGACCCGTCGACCAGGGCCTGCACGGCGCCGAACGACTTCGCGGCGTAACGCAGCACCAGGATCGGCCCGGCCCCGGCCCCGGGCCCGGCGGCGGCCGGCCCGGCCCCGGCGGCCGGCCCGGCGTCTTCGCCGGCCTGGCTGCCCGGGACGCCGCCCGACGCCATCTCCACCCGCGCTCCCCATCCAATGAATGGAACGTTTCAATTAGATCAGTAGTGTCACCTCGGCCGGCCAGCCTGTCAATGACCCCGCCGTCGCTCGCCGCCGAATCGTTATCGGTCCGCCGCGTCTACGAGCTGCGTCTACGATTGGAGGGCCGAGACGTATTGAGCCAGCAGGGGTCCGGAGGGCTGATGGCTGCGGGCATGAAGGACGTGGCCAGCCTGGCCGGGGTGGCGGTCGGCACGGTCTCCAACGTGCTGAACCATCCTCATCTGGTGCGGCCGCTGACCCGCGCTCGCGTCGAGGCCGCGATGGAGGAACTCGGCTTCATACCGAACGGATCCGCGCGTCAGCTCCGGGCCGGCCGGAGCCGCTGTCTCGGGCTGGTCGTGCTCGACGTCACCAACCCGTTCTTCACCGAAGTAGCCCGCGGCGCGGAGGACTATGCGCAGGCCGCGGGGTACGCGGTGATCCTGTGCAACTCGGACGAGGCGGTCGACAAGGAACGCAGGTACCTGCGCGTGCTGCAGGAGCAGCGGGTGCGCGGCATCCTCATCACCCCGGTCCACGGCCGGGCGCTCGAACTGCGGCGCATCCGCGAACGCGGCACCCCGGTCGTGCTGCTCGACCGGCCCGGTTCTGCTGGGCAGTGCTCGGTGGCCGTTGATGACCGGCGCGGCGGCGAGATCGCGGTTACCCACCTACTCGGTCTGGGGCACCGGAGCATCGCCCTGGTCAACGGTCCGACCGCGATCCGCCAGTGCGCCGACCGGCGTCAGGGCGCCCGCCGCGCGGTGGAACGGGCCGGCCTCGACCCGACGTCGGTGCTCAGCGAGATTACCGTGCCGACGATGAACGCGCGGGCCGGCGCTGCGGCCGCCGGCGACCTGCTCGGAGCGGAGACAAAGCCGACCGCCGTGTTCTGCGCCAACGACATGCTGGCCCTCGGGCTGCTGCGGCGGCTGAGCCTGGCCGGGGCGACGGTGCCCGGCGACCTCGCCGTGGTCGGCTATGACGACATCGAGTTCGCCGCCGACGCCGCCGTGCCGCTCACCTCGGTGCGCCAGCCCAAGTACCAGCTCGGCCGCGCGGCCGCCGAGCTTCTGCTCGACGAGGCCGACCGGCCCGCCGAACACGAGCACCGCCGCATCGTCTTCAAGCCCGAACTGGTGGCGCGGGCCAGCAGCGGCTGACGTGAGGCCGGCCTGCGCCTACCGCCGGGAACGCCAGTCCGGTCCCTTCGCCAGCCATTCCGCTCCCCACGCGGCCAGCCTGCGCCGGACCAGCACCTGGTGGATCAGCGTGCCGGTCACCAGCACCGCGCTGGCGACGGCGATGACGGCGAGCACCCTGGCCAGCTGAGCCCGGCTCATGACCTGTGCCTGCTGCAATGGCGGATCGGTCAGCTCGCCAGCCCGGTCGATCCACACCATCACCGTGCCGCCCGTCGCCGTCCCGTCGGGCACGAACACCGGGGCGGTGCGCAGCTGGCCGTCCGGCGCCTTCCACCGGACCTCCACGTTCGCGCCCGGGCCCGACGCGCTCCAGCCCGGCACGGCCCGCAGCAGGGTGGCCGGGACCTGATGCACGAGGGCCCGCTCCACCCTGGCTTCTCGCATATACGCCGGGTAAGCCCAGCTTCCGGCGAAGTGCCAGGCGAGCGGGGCGCCGACCAGGAAGGCCGCGAACAACAGGCCGATGATGGCTGCTTCCACCCGGTCCGACGTGCGGCGCAGCGGATTGCGGTCCGGTCGCCAGCCGCGCATCAGCCTGCGCAGCCGGCTGCCGCGCGGAGGGCGTCGTGGTCCCATCGATCTCACCACCTCAGCTGGGTAGCACACACCGCCTGGCCTGCCGTCCCTGGTGCTGCACCCCTGCAGCTAGAGCTTATCTCCCGGTCGCGACGGCCGGGACGGGTCGCGGCGGGCGGGACGGCCCATCCGCACCGGAACGCCCCGCGCTGACCACCCCCATGCCGGGCCGAACGGTGCCGTCACCAGGCCCCGCTGACCGCCTGCCGTAACGCTCGGCGCACCCGGAGCACCACGGTGTTCCAGGGCAGGTGATGGCCGCCGGACGTTTGGCCAGGCAACCGGAGGAGCGATATGCGGGCCGAGGTTCAGCTGATCGCCTACGCGGACCGCTTCGGCGGTGAGCTGGCCGGCATGCGAGCCCTGCTCGACGGGCCACTCGGCGGCCTGTTCGGCGGAATCCACGTACTGCCGTTCTACCGTCCTGCACGCGCTGACCGCGGCCGACGCCGGGCCGCTGCTCACCTGGCTGGAGCACCGGCCCGGCAACTGCCGTCCCGGATCGTCATGACCTGGTCGCGGGATGACGACAGGCCGTCCTCGACGCCGACGTCGGGCAGCGGCAGCTCTTCGGCGCTCCCCGGCACCGAACGTACCTCCGGCATCGCCCGCCGCAACCCGGCCAGCATCTGCGGGTCGGGTTCCGCCGCGGTCACGTCGGCGCCCAGCCGGGCCAGCATCGCGGTCAGCTTGCCGGTCCCCGCGCCGAGGTCGGCGACCCGGACCGGCTGGCGGTCACCGGCCGGCTCGAGCGCCCACCGGACCGCGGCCTCGGCGTGGTCGGGCCGGCTCGTTCACCCGGCGAGCCTATTCGGCCAGATGCCGGGCGTCGTAGGCGGCCCGGGCGGCCTCGATCTCGGGCAGGTGGCTGTCCGCCCAGCTGACCAGCTCGCCGATGGTGTCGAGGAGGGTGCGTCCCATCGGGGTGAGCGCGTACTCGACGCGAGGCGGGATGACCGGGTGGATGGTCCTGGTGACGATGCCGTCCCGCTCCAGGCCGCGCAGCGTCACCGTAAGCATCCTGGCGGTGATGCCGTCGACGGACCGTTGCAGTTCGGTGAAGCGCATGGTGCCCTGCCCGAGCAGGTCGATGACCAGCATTGACCATTTGTCGCCGACGCGCTGCAGGACCTCCCGCGCGCGGCAGGCCGTCGGCTGGACGACCGCCGCCGGCTCGCTCGCCGCCCCCGGATCACAGGCGGCCTCCGGCGGCAGGCCAAACGCCTCTGATGGCTCGTGGCCCGGGGCGGCTGGCCCGGAATTCACGACATTCCCTCCCCTGGTACCACACCAGGTTACTCGCAGGTTCCGCTGCGGCCTAGTGCTTGACTGTTCAACCAGAATCAGGTTACTTTAAAGAAGCTAGATACGCTAGCGAAGTCGCATACGACTGATAAGTACCTACTCTGGAGGAACGATGACCGAGACCGCCGTGGAGATTCCCGGCTATGTCGCAGGGACCTGGACCATTGACCCGGTGCACTCCGAGGTGTCCTTCGTGGTCAGGCACATGATGGTGAGCAAGGTCCGCGGCCGTTTCGACAAGTTCGAGGGGACCATCATCACCGCCCCGGACCCGCTGCAGTCGAGCGTCACCGCCACCGTGGACCTGAGCTCGGTGAACACCGGCGAGCCCAACCGGGACAACCACATCAGGAGCGCGGACTTCTTCGAGGTCGAGTCGCATCCCACGATGACGTTCCGCTCCACCGGGGTCCGTCCGGACGGTGAGAACTTCCTGCTCGACGGCGACCTCACCATCCGCGGCACCACCCGGCCGGTCACGCTGAAGCTCGAGGTCAACGGCTTCGGTCCGGACCCCATGGGCGGCACCCGGGCGGGCTTCTCCGCCTCCGGCGAGATCAACCGGCACGATTTCGGCGTCAGCTTCAACGGCCCCATACCCGGCGTTCCCGGCGGCGTAATGGTCAGCGAGAAGGTCACGATCAACATCGAGGCCGAGGGCGTCCTGAACAAGGACCAGTAAGACCGTCCGTCGTGGGCCGGGGAACCGCAGGGCGGCCTCCGGCCCACGACGCCGGCCGGGTGACCCGGCCGCGCCGGGCCGACCGGCCCGCTTTCTCTTTTTCGGGGCCGAACGGCCTGGGCGCGTGCCCCGGCTCAGCTGACGACGCTGTGCTTGACCAGGTAGTCGAGGTAGAGCGGGCGCAGCGCCTCGGCCACCTCGCCCTCTCCGGAGTCGATCGCGTCGTCGATCAGCACGGAGAGATGGCTTACGTCCCGGCCGGCCTCGATCGTATTTCCCTCGGAGGCTTCGGCCGCCGGGATGGCGCGCAGCAGTTCCCAGAGGAACTCGACATCCAGGTGGTGCAGCGCGCGCCGCACGGCGAGGCCGTGCAGCTCACGCGAGGAAAGCGCGTCCAGTTCATCACGGGTCACGGGTGGACTCTACCGCCTCTTCCCGCCGCCGCTCTGCCTGGGTCAGCGCAGGCCGCCGGCCACGGCGGCCGCCACGGCGCGGACCCCGGGGTGCGCGGGCAGGTCGTCGAGCAGCACCGGCTGCCCGTCGGCGTCGGCCAGCGGGATCCGCCAGTTGGGGTACTCGTCCACCGTGCCCGGCATGTTCTGCGGGCGCCGCTCGCCGACGGCGTCGGCCAGGGACACGCCGATCAGCACCGCCGGGGTCCGGGTCAGGTAGGCGTACAGCGCGACGGTGAACTCCTCCGGCGACGGGCGGTCCCCCCCGGGGAGGAGGTCCTCGCCTGCCAGCGTCGCCAGCCATCTGGTCAGGTCGGCCTGGGCCGTGGCCTGTTCCTCGGCCTCCGGCCGGGTCAGCAGGCCGAGCTTGGCCCGGATGGTGACCTGGTCGCAGGTGAGGAACGCCGCCGCCGGGGGCATGTCATGCGTGCCGACCGTGGCCAGGCAGCCGCGCCGCCACCCGCGCGGCCTGCGCGGGGTACCGTCGGCCCGGCGCTCGAACCACAGCATGGACGTGCCGAGGACCCGGCGTTCGGCCAGGAATTTCCCCAGCCAGGGCTCCACCGTGCCGAGATCCTCGCCGATCGCCACCGCGCCGGCCCGCGCCGCCTCGGCGGCCAGCACGCCGCCCATCAGCTCATGGTCGTACCGCACGTACGTGCCGGATTCCGGCGACATCCCGGCTGGTATCCACCACAGCCGGGCCAGGCCCATGACGTGGTCCACGCGCAGGCCGCCGGCGCCGCCCGTGTTGGCCGCGATCAGTTCGGCCAGCGGGCGGCCCGCCTGGGCCGCGAGCCGTCCCGGATGCCACGGCGGCAGCGTCCAGTTCTGGCCCCGCTGGTTGAACTCGTCCGGCGGCGCGCCCACGCTGATGCCGGGAACGATGACATCCTGGCGCGCCCAGGCGTCCGCGCCACCGGGATGCGCGCCGACCGCGAGGTCGGTGATGACGCCGATGGTCATGCCGGCCCGGCGGGCGGCGTGCTGCGCCGCGGCGAACTGCCCGGCCACCAGCCACTGCACCCAGGCGTGGAACCCGATCCGGTCGGCCAGCGTCCGCCTCAGCGCGGTGACCTCCGCCGAACCCGGATCGGTCAGCGCCGCGGGCCAGGACCGCCAGTCCGGCCCGTGCACCTCGGCGATGGCGCACCACGCCGCCCAGTCGCTGGCGATGCGCGGGTCCCGGGCCAGGAACCCGTCGAGTTCGGCCCGGCGGCTCGCGGTCGGCGGCACCGTGCGGATCAGTTCGAGCGCGGCGCGCTTGGCGGCCCACACCGCATCCCGGTCGATGAGCGCCGCGGTGGCGCTCGCGGCGCGCAGCGGGGCGGCCAGCGCCTCGACCCGGGCCCGGTCGGAGGCGTTCAGGCCCCGGTATTCGGGGATGTCCTCGATGCGCAGGTAGAGCGGGCTGATCTGACGGCGGCTCATCGGCAGGTAGGGAGACGGGCTGACCGGCGGCCGCGGCTCAGCCGCGTGCAGCGGGTTGACCAGCACGAAGTCCGCGCCGAGCGCGCCGCCGCTCCACCCGGCGAGGTCGGCCAGGTCGTGCAGGTCGCCATGCCCCCAGGAGGCGCGCGAACGCACCGAGTAGAGCTGCACCGCGAAACCCCACGACCGGCGCGCCGGGAACGGCGCCACCGCGGCCCCGGGCCCGGAAGACGCGACTGCCCCCACCCGGCCGCCCGCCGCCCCGTTCTCGCCGAGTGCGCCGAGGACCGCGGCCAGCGTCTCATCCGGCACCTCGACGATGCGGCCACGCCAGTTCTGATAGGTGACCGCCACGCCGCGCGCCTGCGCCCCGCGGATGAGTTCTGCGCGTCCTGTCATCGCACCAGTCTGCCCGAAGCAGGTCCCGGAAAAGCCGGGAGCACGGCCTCGCGCAAATCCAACCAAGAGCTGGTCATCTCAGTCCCAAAGCCAGAAGGATTCCGCAAACTGCGGATCCCAGGGAGCACAGGACGTCAGCCATGAAGTACCTCACCAGGACCACCCGGCGAATCATCGCCACCGCCTCCATGACCGGACTAATCGCCGCCGCCGCCTTCGCGACAACCCCGTCAGGCACCGCGCTCGCGGCCGGCACCACGCGCGCCGCGGCGGCCAGCATCCCCGCGTGCACCGCCGCCGGCCTCGGCGTCTGGGTCGCCATCGAGCAGGGCAACGGGGCGGCCGGAACCATCTACTACCCGTTGCAGTTCACCAACCTGAGCGGGCACACCTGCTCCCTGTACGGCTTCCCCGGCGTCTCCGCGATCAGCCGTAACGGGCACCAACTCGGCAGCCCTGCGGGCTGGGGCGCCAGGAACCCGATCCATACCGTCATCCTCGTGCCAGGCGCGACCGCGCACGCGATCCTGGCCTACCACAACGCGGTCGTGACCACCGAGCCCGGTTGCGACCCCGTGTACTCCACGTTCGGGCTGCGCGTCTACCCGCCAAACCAGTACACCGCCACGTACGCCGCGTTTGGCCTGGAGGCGTGCTCCCACGCGGCACCCGTCTACATGAACGTCGGGCCCATCCTGCCTGAAGCGGGGACGATCAACGGCTGACCGCCGGGTCGGTTACGCCGCCGTCCCGGGGCTCTCCGCGACCCGGGACGGCGGCATCTGGCTGCGTCAGCTTCCCGCGACCGGCTCCAGGACGAACACCGGGATCTCCCGGGTGGTCTTCTGCTGGTACTCCGCGTAAGGCGGGAACGCGGCGACCGCCCGCTTCCACCACCCGGCGCGCTCGTCGCCGGTGACCTCGCGGGCCACCATGTCCTGCTTGCGCGGGCCGTCCTGAACTTCCACCCGCGGGTTGGCGCGCACGTTGTAGTACCACAGCGGGTGCGCCGGAGCGCCGCCCTTGGACGCCACCATGGCGTACCGGCCGTCGTCCTCCACCCGCATCACCGGCGTCTTGCGCACCTTGCCGCTGCTGACGCCCTTGTTGGTCACGATCACCACGGGCAGGCCGGTGTCCCGCAGCGTCGTGCCCTGGGTCCCGCCCGAACTCTCATACAACTCGACCTGATCACGCACCCAGGCCGCGGCGCTCGGCTCGTATTCTCCGTCAACTGGCATACCCACAGTCAACACCAGGAACCCACAGCCCCGCGTGCCGGGTCGCGCTTACGCGGCATTGGGTCGCGGTGCCATGAACCCAGCCGCACTGCCGACGATGAACCTGGTGTAAGTGTGAAGCACAATGCCGACTCGGCCCGCGATGACCCGGCTCGGGATCAGGTAAATCGTGAGGTCGCCGTCCACGATGAAAAACCAGTCGATCAACTCCGGATCGTAGGGGATCCGCCGTTCCCGGTTGCCGATCGAATGTGGCCTTCGGCCCACCCCCACCGTCCAGCCGTCCTTGCCATAGCACGTCGTCGTCTTGACCTGTACGCGCTTGATCCCTCCTGGCATAGCCACCAGCAGGTCATAGACCGCAGGTTCCAAAGGGATCGCTACGTTGAACCCGCACAAGGAAAACCATGACGCTGCGATAGATGTGGCCGCGTCACGCAGATAACGGAGGTCCGGTTTCACCTCGGCAGCTCCCGGCAAGTCTCCGCTAGGGTCCTCTAGGTGCATGAGGCTCAGTCCAAGGCGCACCGCATGAGCCTTGATCCGTAGCCGCTCACCCCCGCTACGCGGCGCCAAGCAGAGCATGGTCAACAATTCGTCCCAGGACTGCGCGTCGACGACCGCCCGCCTCAACTGCGCATCGGACCAAGTGCGCTTTCCCCTGAAATGGGATGTGTCAAGTCCGAGACGGGCGACGTGACGCCTTACCGTCCGTATAGCTCCAGCGGAGTTGGCGTTCAGGCCGAGCACGCGCATTACGTCGCGCCAGTTCGCCGACGCCGCGACAGCATCCTTCAGCTGGGCATCGGACCAGGTTCGTTCTGACTTGCCAGATATGGTCATGTCTCGACCATAACGTTCGACACCGACATTCTGAATTTGTTCGAAAAATGGTCGGGACGGGCGGATTCGAACCGCCGCTCTCTGGTCCCCCAGACCAGCGCCTTAACCAAGCTGGGCCACGTCCCGCCCGCGCCGAGATGCTCCTTGCCGCGGCGCGTACCGCCCTGACTTCAGCGGCACGGGTTAGCTTACCGCAACCCGGGCGACCCTTGGGACCGTAGGCCGAACGGGGCCGCCGCGCCGCCGCCGATGCGTGAATCTCGCCAGGAGGGAAAGTTACGATGTGCCGGGCATGGCGCGGGTGCCTGGCTCGTTGTAGAAGCGGTAGCCGCGCACACCACCGAAGGGCGGGCAGTTGAGAGCAGTCGGGACTCCCAGCACAGCCTCCTCCGGCGGCAGTTTCGGCAACGACGGGCCGACCCGGCCCCTGCCGGTCCGGAGGCGGCGGTCCCGGATCGCCCGGCGGGCCGCGAAGGTCCTCCTGGCTCTCGTCGTGCTGTTCGCCGTGGCGGTCGGCTTGCTCTTCGTGCTGACCCCCTCGGCGGGTCAGGCCACCGCGCTGGCCCGGGCACAGGCCCAGCAGCACCACATCGCCTACCCGGGGCCGCCGGTCCCGCAGTACTTCGCGCAGGCCCTGGTCGCGACCGAAGATCACCGGTTCAACAGCGACCCCGGCGTGGACCCGCTGGCCATGGCCCGGGTCGTGATCTCCTGGGCCACCGGCCGGCCGGACCAGGGCGGCAGCACCATCGACCAGCAACTGGCGAAGAACCTGTACACCGGGGGCCGCAGCGGCGTCACCAAGGACCTGGAGCAGATGGCGATCGCCGTCAAGCTCAACCAGACCTACAGCCGCTCCGAGATCCTGCGCCTGTATGCGGAGGTCGCGTACTACGGCCACGGCTACTACGGCCTGCAGGCCGCCAGTTGCGGTTACTTCGGCCGGCCCGCGGATCAGCTGACCGTGGTGCAGGCGGCCATGCTGGCCGGCGTGGTGAACGCGCCGACCTATGACGACCCGCTGGCCTACCCGCAGCAGGCGCGGAACCGCCTGGTGCACGTGATCAGCCGGATGGCCGCGGTGGGCTACCTGACCAAGGCGCAGGAAACTGCGGCGCTCAACACGCCGCTGGGCTTGTCCGCCGTCCGCGGCTGCCCGTGATCACGCGGCGGCCCGGTAGATGGGCCAGGTAGGTAACGGCCTGCTCGAGGTCTCCGGCTCGAGCCGCTCGGGCAGCGGCTCGACGGCCACCAGGAACACCCACCGGCGGTAGCAGTACAGCCGGAACAGGGTCGCCAGGCCGATGCCGATGATGTTGGCCACGTTGAAGGAGAAGTTGTCGGTGTACCCGAGCCCGTAGTGCACCACGGCGACGACCCCGTCGGTGATCAGGATCCCGATGCCGTTGAAGAAGAAGAACAGGAGCGACTCGCGGCCCCAGTGGCTGCCCCGGCGGTGGCGGAACGCCCAGAACTTGTTGCCGGCGAAGGCGAACACCGTGGCCAGCACGTTGGCCAGGGTGGCCGCGGCGATCGGGCCCAGCCCGGCACCGGAGTGGAAGACGTTGACCAGGACGATGGTGAGCACGAACGCGAGCATGCCGACCACGCCGAACTTGGCTACCTCGTGTATCAGCACCCTGAACCGGGTGTAAAGGTCGCGAAGGAGAGCCACCCGCTTGTCCCTTATGTTGGTCCATCCCGTAATAGACCGACCCTACCGCGTCTGCTGGTGCTGCTTGGTACCCGACGGTAAACCGTTCGGAGAATGTCATACCCCCAGGTAGCCTGAATCGGGTGTCCGGAACTGAGGTGCTCGTCCGCGCGCGCGGCCTGACGAAACGGTTCGGGGATTTCACGGCGGTGGACGGGATCGATTTCGACCTGTACCGCGGCGAGGCGTTCGGCTTCCTCGGGCCGAACGGCGCGGGCAAGTCCTCCACGATGCGGATGATCGGCTGCGTCTCGCCGCGGACCGGCGGGGAGCTGACCATCCTCGGCGCCGACCCGGTCCGGGACGGCTCCGCCATCAGGGCCCGGCTCGGCGTGGTGCCGCAGGAAGACACCCTCGACGTCGAGCTGACCGTGATCGAGAACCTGCTCGTCTACGGCCGGTACTTCGGGCTGCCCCGCAAGGTCATCAGGGAGCGGACCGCGGCGCTGCTGGAGTTCGTCCAGCTCGCCGACCGGGCCGGGGACAAGGTGGACCGGCTGTCCGGCGGCCTGAAGCGCCGCCTGACCATCGCCAGGTCGCTCATCAACGAGCCGGAGATCCTGATCCTCGACGAGCCCACCACCGGCCTGGACCCGCAGGCCAGGCACGTGGTGTGGGACCGGCTCTTCCGGCTCAAGCAGCGCGGTGTCACGCTGATCCTGACCACGCACTACATGGACGAGGCGGAACAGCTGTGCGACCGGCTGGTGGTCATGGACCACGGCACGTTCGCCGCCGAGGGCTCGCCCCGCGAACTGATCACGCGCTACTGCTCGCCGGAGGTCCTCGAGCTCCGCTTCGACCCGGAACTGCACGACCTGGCCGTGGACAAGCTCAAGGATTTTCCGGCCGAACGGGCCGAGGTGCTTGCCGACCGCATCCTCCTCTACGTCACCGACGGGGACGAGGCCCTGGCCGCGGTGCGGGCCAGCGGACTCGAGCCGCTCACCTCCCTGGTCCGCCGGGGCACGCTCGAAGACGTGTTCCTGCGGCTGACCGGGCGGCGGCTGGAGGACTGAGATGGCTGTACTAGCCCCCGGGGGCCGACCCCCCGGGGACCCCCCGCACGGGGAGACTCCCCGCCCCCCCGTACCCCCCCGGTCGCTCTCGATCCGCGCCTTCCAGTGCTGGCTGACGGTCTACCGGCGGATCTGGCGGTCCAGCATCTGGTCCAGCTTGCTCGGCCCGCTGTTCTACCTGGGCGCGCTGGGTTTCGGCCTGGGCACGCTGGTGGACAGGCACGGGATGGGGAGCCTGGGCGGGGTGAGCTACCTGGCCTTCGTGGCCCCGGCCATCCTGGCTTCGGGGGCCATGAACACGGCCATGGGCGAGGCGAGCTATCCCGTGTTCGGCTCGGTCAAATGGAACAAGATCTACGTGGCGGCGCAGGCCTCCCCGCTGCGGCCTGGCGACATATTCCGCGGGCACCTGATGTTCATGACCATGCGGATCACCATGAACGCCGCCCTGGTCACGGTGTACATGTGGGCGTTCGGCGCAACCAGGTCCCCCTGGGCGGTGCTGGCCTGGCCGGCCGCGACGCTCACCGGTGTCGCCTTCGCCGCGCCGATCGCGGCCTGGGCGGTCACGGTGAAGACCGAGAATAACTTCGCCTACATGTTCCGGTTCGCCATGATGCCGCTGATGCTGTTCTCCGGCACGTTCTTCCCGTTGTCCCAGCTTCCCGGCTGGCTCCGGCTGCTGGCCTACGCCACGCCGCTGTGGCACGGCGTCAACCTGTGCCGGATGCTCAGCCTCGGCCACGTGGACCTGCCGCTGGCGCTGGTCAACGTGGCCTACCTGACCGCGCTCACCGTCGTGGGCGTCTGGGCCGGGGCCCGCACCTACCGCAGGCGCCTGTATGTCTGAGGTGACACCGGATGCCTAGCGCGACGCTGCGGATGCTGCCGCCGGCCGGGCTGCTGGCCCGGCTGAAGCGGGCGGGCAGCGACGCGGGCAGCCTGCGCCTGATCGAACGGCATGCCCGGGTCTACCGGCACGCGTGGCTAATCTTCGCGTCCGGGGTGTTCGAGCCGCTGTTCTACCTGCTGTCCCTGGGGCTCGGCCTGGGCGTGCTGATCGGCAAGGTGCCCGGTCCCGGCGGCGAGCTCATCCCGTACCGGGAATTCGTCGCGCCCGGGCTGCTCGCCGTGTCCTCGATGAACGGCGCCATGTACGACTCGACGTTCAACATCTTCTTCCGGCTGAAGTACGCCAAGCTCTACGACGCGATCCTGGCCACGCCGATCCGGCCGGCCCAGGTGGCGCTGGGCGAGATCGCCTGGGCGCTGCTCCGCGGCACCATCTACGCCGCGGCGTTCACGCTGGTCATGCTGGCACTGGGCCTGGTGCACTCGCCATGGGCGCTGCTGAACGTGCCGGTGGCCGTGCTGATCGGCTTCGCCTTCGCCGCCATCGGCATGACCGGGACCACGTACATGAAGAGCTGGCAGGACTTCGACTACGTGGTCCTGGCCAGCATGCCGCTGTTCCTGTTCTCGGCGACCTTCTACCCGCTCGGTGTCTACCCGCGGGCGGTCCAGGTGATCGTCGAGTGCACGCCGCTGTACCAGGGCGTCGTGCTGCTGCGCGACCTGACCGTCGGGGTGGTCGGCCCTGACCTGCTCTGGCGGGCGGCCTACCTGGCCGTACTCGGCCTGGCTGGGCTCTGGCTATCCGGCCGCCGGCTGGCGAAGCTGCTGCTCGTCTGACCCGTGTTCCCCAGTCGCCCCCGTGGTGCGTCCACCCCGGACAAACGTACTGGCGGGTAGATAGGCTTGATGCGATCCCCGTGATCCCGCGGGACCCTGTGGAAGCGACCCATCGGGAGGTTATGCTCCATGGACTTCGGCTATGACGCCAGGACGCTCGATCTGCGTAAGCAACTGCTCACCTTCATGGCAGAGCGCGTCTACCCGGCCGAGGCGGTGCAGGCGGAGCAGGTCCAGGCCGCCGCGGAAAAGGGCCAGGTGTGGGAGCGGGCGCCGGTCACCGCGGACCTCAAGGCCGGGGCGCGCAGCCGCGGCCTGTGGAACCTGTTCCTCACCGGCAAGGCCGCCAAGGCGGTCACCGCGCTGGACCCGGCCCTGGCGCCGGATCCGCCGCTCACCAACCTGCAGTACGCGCCGCTGGCGGAGATCACCGGCTGGAGCCCCGGGCTGGCGCCCGAGGCCCTGAACTGCGCCGCCCCGGACACCGGAAACATGGAACTGCTGGCCGAGTTCGGCTCGCCGCAGCAGCAGGAACGCTGGCTCCGCCCGCTGCTCGAGGGCACGATCAGGTCCGCCTTCTGCATGACCGAACCCGACGTGGCCTCCAGCGACGCCACCAACATCGGCACGACCATCACCAGGGACGGCGACGGCTACGTGATCAACGGGCGCAAGTGGTGGTCAAGCGGCGCGATGAGCTCGGATTGCCAGATCCTCATCGTGATGGGCGTGACCGGCGAGGCCCCAGAAGGGCACGGCCGCCACTCCATGATCCTCGTGCCGACGAACACGCCGGGGGTCACGGTCAAGCGCGGCATGATGGTCTTCGGCTACAACGACGGGACGCACGGCGGCCACGCCGAGGTCATCTTCGACAACGTAAGAGTCCCCGCAGAGAACCTCATCTCCGGCGAGGGCGACGGGTTCGCGATCGCGCAGGCGCGGCTCGGCCCCGGCCGCATCCACCACTGCATGCGGCAGATCGGCGCCGCCGAGCGCGCCCTCGAGCTCATGTGCCGCCGGGCCGCCAGCCGCACCGCGTTCGGCAAGCCCCTGGCCGAGCAGGGCGTCATCCAGGACTGGATCGCCGAGTCCCGGGTAAGAATCGAGCAGGCGCGGCTGCTCGTGCTCAAGACGGCGTGGCTGATGGACACCGTCGGTAACAAGGGAGCGCACACCGAGATCCAGGCGATCAAGATCGTCACCCCCGCGATGGCCGAATGGGTGATCGACAAGGCGATCCAGACCCACGGCGGCGGCGGCGTCAGCCAGGACTTCCCGCTGGCTCACCTGTGGGCCAGCGCGCGCACGCTCCGGTTCGCCGACGGCCCGGACGAGGTGCACAAGAGGTCCCTGGCCCGCCGCGAGCTGAGGAAGGCCACCAGCTGACACCAAGAAGCCGGAAACCCGAAAAGCACAAGACACGCAGCACCATCGGGAGCACCACGGCCCCCGCCAGGAACACAGAGAGGAACCTAAGTGACAGAAAGAATCGCGATCGTGACCGGCTCGGCTCGCGGCATCGGCGCCGCCACCGCGCGTCGGCTGGCCGCGGACGGGATGGCCGTGGCAGTTCTCGAC
Organism: uncultured Actinomycetota bacterium; assembly: GCA_963744575.1. Taxonomy (GTDB): domain Bacteria; phylum Actinomycetota; class Actinomycetes; order Streptosporangiales; family Streptosporangiaceae; genus Palsa-504. The sequence goes on from CAVUUF010000003.1 coordinate 38,129, forward strand.
CTGGACGAGACCGCGTGCGCCGGGACGGTGAAGGAGATCGCCGACGTCGGCGGCCGGGCGCTCGCGGTGAGCGCCGACGTCAGCCAGCATGACCAGGTAGAAGCCGCGGTGCGGCGGGTGGCAGGCGAGCTCGGCGAGCCGACCGTGCTGATCAACAACGCCGGGGTGATCCGCGACAACCTGATCTTCAAGATGAGCGACGACGACTGGGATACGGTCATGGGCGTGCACCTGCGGGGCGCGTTCCTGATGACCCGGGCGGTCCAGCAGTACATGGTCGCCCAGCGGTGGGGACGCATCGTCAACCTGTCATCCTCCTCCGCGCTGGGCAACCGCGGCCAGGTCAACTACTCCGCGGCCAAGGCCGGGATGCAGGGCTTCACCAAGACCCTGGCCATCGAGCTCGGCCAGTTCGGGGTCACCGCGAACGCGGTGGCTCCCGGGTTCATCGTCAGCGACATGACCGCGGCCACCGCGGCACGGATGGGCATGTCGTTCGAGGACTTCCAGCAAGCCGCCGCGCAGCGGGTCCCGGTGCGCCGGATCGGCCAGCCTGACGACGTGGCCCACACCATCTCCTACCTGGTCAGCGAGGGCGCGAGCTTCGTGTCCGGCCAGGTCATCTACGTAGCGGGCGGGCCTCTCTCCTAGGAGGAAAAGGACAGTGCCGACAGCAGCGGAAGCCACGCCGGACGCGATCCGCGAGCGGGTCCGCGCCTTCCTGGCCGAACACGACCCAGCCGAGATGCCCTCGCAGGACTTCCTCAACGCCCGCTTCGACGCGGGCCTGGCCTGGGTGCACTACCCGGAGGGCCTCGGCGGCCTGGGCAGCTCGCGGACGCTGCAGGGCGTCGTCGACGCCGAGTTCGCCGCTGTCGGCTCACCGGGCAACAACGCCGAGCTCAACGCGATCGGGCTGGGCATGGCCGCGCCGACCATCCTCGCCTACGGCAATGATGAACAGCAGAAACGCTGGCTGCGCAGGCTCTGGACGGGCGAGGAGATCTGGTGCCAGCTGTTCAGCGAGCCAGGCGCGGGCAGCGACCTGGCCGCGCTGGCCACCCGGGCCGTCAGAGAGAAGGGGGAAGGGCCAGGGGGGACGGGGGGCGGGAGCCCCCCGTGCACGGAAGAGGCGGGTGGGGACAACTGGATCGTCAACGGGCAGAAGGTGTGGACCTCGCTGGCGCAGCACGCCCGGCGTGCCCTGCTGGTCGCTCGCACCGACCCGGACGTGCCGAAACACCAGGGGCTCACCTACTTCTCGGTGGACATGACCGCCCCCGGCGTGGAGGTCAGGCCGCTGCGCCAGCTCACCGGCGAGGCCGAGTTCAACGAGGTGTTCCTGACCGACGTGCGGATACCCGACGCTGACCGGATCGGCCAGGTCGGCGAGGGCTGGAAGGTGGCCAACGCCACGCTGATGAGCGAGCGGGTGAGCATCGGCACCTCGCGCGCGGCGCCCAGGGAGGGCGGCATGATTGCCACGGCCGCCCGCACCTGGCGCTCCCGCCCCGAACTGCGCACGCCGGGCCTGCACGACCGGATGCTGCGGCTGTGGACCGACGCCGAGGTGGCCCGGCTGGCCGGGGAGCGGCTGCGCCAGCAGCTGGCGGCAGGCCAGCCCGGACCGGAGGGTTCGGCCGCCAAGCTGGTTTTCGCCCGGCTCAACCAGGAAATATCCGGGTTCGAGGTCGAGTTCGCCGGGGGTGAGGGCCTGCGCTACGACGACTGGAGCATGCGCCGCCCGGAGCGCGCCAACTTCTTCGGCCGCGGCCCCGGATACCGCTACCTGCGCGCCAAGGGCAACTCGATCGAGGGCGGCACCTCGGAGATCCTGCGCAACATCGTCGCTGAGCGGGTGCTCGGCCTCCCCGCGGAACCCCGCGTGGACAAGGACGTGCCATGGAAGGACCTGCCGCGATGAGCGAGCCGAAGGGGCGCGGCGCCGGAACCGACGAAATCCCCGATCTTCTCTATTCAGATGCCGAACGGGCTTTGTCAGACGCCCTGGCGTCACTGCTTGCCGACCGCGGCGGCCTGGACAAGGCGCTCGAGCGCGTCGAGTCGGCTCAGACCTACGACGACAAGCTGTGGCAGGCCGTCGCCACCGACCTGGGCTGCGCCGGGCTGCTGATCCCCGAACGGGACGGCGGCGCCGGCGCGTCCTACCGCGAGGCCGCGGCCGCCGCCGAGGTGCTGGGCAGCTTCGTCGCCCCGGTCCCGTTCCTCGGCAGCGCCGTCGTCGCCACCACGGCCCTGCTGAGCATCGCGGCCGGCGCGTCGGCCTCGGCCGGTACCCCGTTCACGCCGGCCAAGGCCGCCGCGGACCTGCTCGGCCGGATGGCCGACGGCAGCGTGACCTCGGCGCTGGCCGTCTCGTTCGCCACCGCGCCGCAGGCGGCCTTCCCGTCTCCGGTGCGGGTGGCCGGCCCGCGGTCCGGTGACGCCGCGAACGGGGTAGCCCGGCTGCGCGGCATGGTCACCGGGGTCGCCGACGCGCTGCCCGCCAGCGTGCTGCTGGTCCCGGCCGACGGCGTGCCGCAGGGGCTCTACCTGGTCGACCTGGCCGCCGAAGGCGTGGCCAAGGCGCCGGTGACCTCGCTGGACATGACCAGGCAGCTGTGCGACCTGTCGTTCGACGACGCGCCGGGCACGCTGATCGCGTCCGGCCCGGCCGCCGTGCAGGCGCTAGGCGCAGCGCTGTCCGCCGGGGCCGGGATCCTGGCCGCCGAGCAGATCGGGCTGGCCCAGCGCTGCCTGGACATGACGGTGGCGTACGTCAAGGAACGCCGCCAGTTCGCCCGCCCGGTCGGCTCGTTCCAGGGGCTCAAGCACCGGCTGGCCGACCTGTGGGTGTCGGTCACCCAGGCCCGCGCGGCGTCCAGGTACGCGGCCGCCTGCCTGGCCACCGGCTCGCCCGACGCGGACGTCGCGGTGGCGCTGGCCAAGGCCTACTGCTCCGAGGTCGCGGTGAACGCCGCGCAGGAATGCGTGCAGATGCACGGCGGCATCGGCTTTACCTGGGAGCATCCCGCGCACCTGTACCTCAAACGCGCGAAGGCGGACTCGATCGGCTTCGGCACCGCGGACGCGCACCGCGCCGCGCTGGCCTCCCTGGTCAACCTGCCGGCGTGATGCCAGCTCCGTCGGCAGACGGCCAGGCCGACGCGCCACCGCTGTCACAGCGCCCGCACCCGTGTCTCGCAACTCCCCATTAGGCCCGCCGCACCCGGCCGAACCACCCTGATCAGGCGATCGCCCGCGACATCTCGAAGTAACGTCCCCGCGCACTCGTTACCGGCTGCGTAACAACCGAGAAATACTCCTGAAACTCGCGCATGGGACACATGCCTTGCAGGAATACGGAGCGGCCGCGGTGGAGCCAGCCAGACGTTGGACCCAGAAGGCCCGTTTGCCCCATGGAGGCATAGTGAATCCATATCCCATCTGGCTCAACGCCGGGGATAACTCCTGGCAGATGACCGCTGCCACGCTGGTCGGGCTGATGTCCATCCCGGCCCTGGCCGTGCTGTACGGCGGCCTCGTGCAGAAGAAGTGGGCGATGAACACCGTGATGATGGTGTTCACCACCTTCTGCCTGGTCCTGATCGTCTGGGTGCTGTGGGGCTACAAGCTGGGCTTCGGCACGCCGCTGGTCAGCTCGTTCCTCGGTGATCCGAGGACGGTACTCGGGCATAGCGCCTTGCAGGGACAGGCGAGCATCCCGCTGCTGAACGGCCTGATGCCGAGCTTCCGCATGCCGTCAGCGTCGGTGATCTACTTCCAGTTCGTGTTCGCGGCCATCACCCCGATCCTGTTCATCGGCAGCGTCATCGGCCGGATCAGCTTCAAGGTCTGGCTGGTCTTCGTGCCACTGTGGATCACGTTCGCCTACTGCGTGAACGCGTTCCTGCTCTGGGGCGGCGGCTACTGGGCGCAGAAGGGCGCGCTGGACTTCTCCGGCGGCTATGTCATCCACCTGGCCGCCGGCACCTCCGGCTTCGTCGCCGCGGCGGTGATCGGTCCCAGGCTCAAGCGGGACCGCGAGCGCGCCATCCCGAACAACCTGCTGTTCGTCGCCGTCGGCGCCGGGATCCTGTGGCTCGGCTGGAACGGCTTCAACGGCGGTGACCCGTACTTCGCGGGCGCGGACGCGGCGGCCGCGGTCGTCAACACCAACCTGGCTACCGCGGTGGCCATGATGACCTGGATCGTCATGGACATGGCGTTCAGCAGCGAGAAGAAGCCCGCGTTCCTCGGCGGCCTGAACGGCATGATCTGCGGCCTGGTCGGCATCACCCCGGCGGCCGGCTACGTGAACGGCTTCGGCGCCATCGTCATCGGCCTGGTCTGCTCCTCGATCGTCTGGGTGGCCTGGTACTACCTGCCGAAGCACGTGTGGCCGTTCAACAAGGTCGACGACGCGCTCGGCGTGGTGTACACGCACGGCATCGCCGGGTTGTTCGGCGGCCTGCTGGTCGGCCTGCTGGCCGACCCGAACATGATCGAGTACCTGGGCCTCGGCAAGAACCCGTCGATCAGCGGGACCGGCCTGTTCTACGGCCACCCGCACCAGCTGCTGGTCCAGTTCCTGGCCGCGCTCACCATCATCGTCTGGGATGCGGTCGTCACCTTCGTCATCCTCATGGTCATCAAGCACGTCTTCAGGATGAAGCTCCGGCTGCCGGACGACGTGCTCGAGATCGGCGACGTGGCGGTGCACGGCGAGGAGGCGTACCCGTCCGACAACCTGGTCGGCGTGGGTGCCTCCTCGATCGCCGACGAGACGTCACCGACGGCCCGGTCCGACGGCAAGGTGCCGGAACGGGCGTCCAAGTCCGCGGCCGACGACGCCTAGCCTGCTCCGTTTTCCAGGCCTATGCGTGCGGCCGGCTTGCGGTGATCGTGTGCCACCAGGCGTCACGTCCGGCGCCCTTTGGCACACGATCACCGTTTCGCCGCGGGCTCACCGCCGCGGGGCTCAGTGCCCGCGGAAGGCCTCCTCCAGCCACCAGGAACCGTGCTCGCAGGTCACCTTGGCGTCGATGAGCAGCGGGCGCTCGCGCGGGCCCTCCAGCCAGCCGCGCACCGGGCCGAGGTCGGCCACCGTCCGCACCGTGATCCCCTCGAACCCGAACCCCCGGCCGATCGCGGCGATGTCGGCCGGCCGGAACCGCACGATATCCAGCGGGTCGCCGTCCGGCCCGAAGTGGTGCACCTCCGCGCCGTAGGCCTCGTCATCGTAGACGACCACCACCATCGGCAGCCCGAGCCGCACGACGGTCTCGAGCTCGCTCACGCCCATCAGCGCGCCGCCGTCGCCGAGCGCGGCCACCGCCAGCCGGTCCGGCCGGGCGACCGCGGCCCCGATGGCCGTGGCCAGGCCGAGCCCGATCGACTGGAACGCCTGGGTGAAGCAGAAGCCCGCCTCGTCGGGGACGGACAGGTACATGCTCGGGTAGCCCATGAAGTTCCCCGAATCCACCGCCACGGTCCGCTCCGCGGGCAGCAGGTCGTCCAGCGCGACCGACAGCGCGCGCGGGTCGATCCGCTCGCCGTCGCTCTCGTCCTTGAAGGCCACGTCCCGCCAGTGCCCCTGGTCCGCGATGCGCGCCCGCACCTCCGGCGAGCGGTACCCAGCCGTGTTATCCCGAACGGGCTGGGTTTCCCCGCCCGGGTCACCCCCCGTGCCCGGGCTGCCCGGCGCGCCCTGGCCGGCCAGCGCGTCAGCCACGGCACGCGCGGTCTCGGCGACGTCCCCGGGCACGCCGAGGTGCACCGGCCGGTGCGCGCCGATCGCGGCCGGGTCGTCGTCCACCTGGACCAGCGTGGCCTGCGGCGGGATCAGCTTGCCGTGCCGCGTCGTCCACATGTTCAGCGAACAGCCCCAGCCCACGATGACGTCGGCGCCGCCGATCAGCTCGGCCGCGAGCGGCGTGGCGAAGCCCCCGCTCACGTCCAGGTTCCACGGACTGCCGCGGAACAGCCCGCGGGCCACCGCGGAGGTGGCCAGCAGCGCACCGCAGGCGTCCGCGAGCCGTTCCAGCTCGGCGGCCCGGCCCCGGGCGCCGCGGCCCGCGATGAACACCGGACGCCTGGCCCCGCGCAGCACGCCGGCCAGCGCGGTGACCGCCTCGGCGGCCGGCCCGACCGGGAACGCCCGCCGCGGCGCGGGCACCGGCCAGTGTGGGCTTGCACCGGGCTCGCACTGGCCGGCCTGGACGCTCAGCGGCAGGGCCAGCACCACGGTCCGGCGGCCGAGCGCCGTGGCGTAGGCCCGGTGCGCGTCGGCCAGCGCCGAGGCGGGGGAGGAGAGCCTCATCGGCACCGCGCCGACGGCGGCGGCCAGCCCGGCCACGTCGACGTGGAAGTTGGACCGGATCTCCGCGGCCTCGGCCGCCAGGACCAGCAGCGGAGTGCGGCTCTTGGCGGCCTCGGCGATGCCGGTCATCGCGTTGGTCAGGCCGGGCCCTTGATGCACCGTGACCACTCCGGGGGTGCCCGTGGTCCTGGCCCAGGCGTCGGCCATGACGGTGGCGCCGCCCTCGTGGCGGGCGGCGACGAACCTCGCCCCGCCGGCCACCAGGGCATTGGTGACGTGAAAATTGCCGCTGCCGACCACGCCGAACACGGTGTTCACCCCGAGCCCGGCCAGCCCGCGGCCGACGGCGTCCGCGACCCGCATGGTCAGGAACGCTCGACCAGCGCCAGCGCGCGGCAGGGGGAACCCGAACCGCCGACGATGGGCAGCGGTCCGGCGATCACGACCGCGCCGGTGACCGGCAGCCTGCCCAGGTTCTGCAGCTGCGTGAGGCCGTACTTGCCCGCGCCGAGCAGCGCCGAGTGGCACGGGAACGGCGGGTCGAAGGAGTGCGCGGCGCCCGCGTCGGTGCCGACGGTCTCGGTGCCGAGCCCGATCACCGGCGCCTCCTCGGCCAGCCACTTGGCGCAGGACACGCTGATCCCGGGGGTGTGCGGCCCTGTTTCGCTGGCGTTGAGGAACGCGGCCTGGTCATTGGACCGCGCGTCCCAGCCGGTCCGGTACAGCAGCCAGCCTTCCGGCAGCGGCCCGTGCTCGGCCTCCCACTTCTTGACGTGCTCGATCTCCAGCAGGAAGTCCGGGTCGGCGGCCGCCTCGGCGCTGCAGTCGAGCACCACCGCCGGGGCGATCAGCCGGGCGACCGGGATCCGTGCCACGTCCTCGCCGTCCTGGCCGGTCACCCAGTGCACCGGGGCGTCGACGTGGGTGCCGGTGTGCTCGCCGGTCACGATGTCGTTCCAGTACCAGGCGGGCCCGCGGTCGTCGTAGTGGCTGATCTCGGTCAGCCCGAAGCGGGCGGTATTGCCGAACGGCTCGGGCAGCTGGATGATCGGCGTCTGGCCGCTCAGCGGCGCGGTGAGATCGATCACCTCGACGGAGCTGTCGCGGATGGCGTCGGTCAGGGCCTGCAGCACGGACATGGTGCTCCTTCTTTCACGCGTTCTCAGTTATCCGAAGCTTTCCCCATCAGCGCCCGGTCGGCTAGTCCCGCGGACGCAACCCCCTGCCCGCCCGGGCCCCGCCCGGATTGATATTGGTTCCGGTGTCGTTATTGCTTGGGAAGCCGCTGACCCTGACCCTCGGGGGTGAACGCTTGACCCAACCCGTCGTAACTGCCACGACACTGGTCACGGAGGACGGCGTCCCCATCGACGCCATCCACTTGCCGGGGACCGGAGACCTCGCGATCGTGGTCGCGCACGGTTTCACGCTGTCCTGGCAGCGGCCCAATGTCTGGCGGATCGCCAACCAGTTCAACCAGGCGGCCGGCGTGTTCAGCTTCGACTTCCGTGGTCACGGGCGTTCCGGCGGCCTGTCCACGCTGGGTGACCGCGAGATCGCAGACCTCGACGTGGTGGTCCGCTGGGCGCACGAGCTGGGCTACAAACGGGTCGCCGCGGTCGGCTTCTCCATGGGCGCGTCCATCGTCCTGCGGCAGGCGGGACTGGTCGGCGGCCTCGACGCGGCGGTGTCGGTCAGCGGCCCCGGACACTGGTACTACCGCGGCACCGAACCCATGCGGCGGGTCCACTTCGCGGTCGAGCACCGCCTCGGCCGGTTCGTCACCCGGCGCTGGCTGAAGACCCGGGTCAGCCCCGAGGGCTGGAAGCTGATCCCGGTCTCCCCGGCCGAGGCGGCGGCGAAGATCTCCCCGGTGCCGCTGCTTATCGTGCACGGCGACAAGGACCACTACTTCCCGCCCGAGCACGCGCGCCAGCTGTACATGGCGGCCGGGGAGCCCAAGGAACTGTGGCTCGTGCCGGGCATGGGCCACGCCGAGTCCGCCTGCGGCCAGGAGCTCGTCGACCGCGTCGGCCGCTGGGTCGACCAGGTCACCGTCCGCGCCCGCGACGACGCCGGCCCGCCCGCACCGGAAGAAACCCCCGCCCCGACTCCCAACGCCGCCGCCTAGCCGGTGTACACCGACCCTGTGAGCACCGGCGGGGCTGGCGCCCCGGTCCGGATCCGGGTCGCCCGGCCGCACAACGCCCTCCCCGGAGCGGCTAATTTCCATGATCATGAAGGGTCCGGTACGCCCAGCGGTACCAAATCCTTCGCGATCATGAAACTTGCAATGGTTCAAGAACGTCTCAGGCCCGGCCCGGCTCGGAGTGGACGACGACCCAGATCGCGTGCACGGGCTCGCCGGTCTTGTTCAGGTACTCATGCGGCGTCGACGAGTCGAACGCGATCGAGTCGCCCGGGCCGAGCTGGTAGCTCTCGAAGCCGACGTTGGCGGTCAGCGTACCGCTGATGACCAGGCCGTACTCCCGCCCGTCGTGGCGCAGCGGGCGGCGCTCGTCAGTGGAGTGGCCGCCGGGGGAGTAAATCACCTCGAGGAAATCCGTCCTGGCGTCCGGGCCGGGCGTAAGCCGCTCCCAGCGGACGCCGCTGGCCAGGTCGATGATCCTGCGGTCGCCGGCCCGCTGGACGATGCACGGCAGCTGCGATGCGCCCCGCGGAACCGGCTCGGGCGCCACCGCCGGGGCAGCGTCATCGTCGCGGCCCGCGCCCGGACCGAACAGCAGGTGGTCGAGCGAACTGCCCAGCTCGGTGGCCAGCGAGTACAGCACGCCCACCGACGGCACCGAGACGCCGCGCTCGATCTGCGATATCAGGCTGGCCGAACATCCCATCCGCCGGGCCAGTTCCCGCACGGACAGCGCACGCGAGACGCGGGCCTCGCGCAGCCGCGGGCCGAGCCCGGTGCCCGGATCGAAGTCAGCCGTCACACTATAAATCTACACTGCACACCCGGCCCGGCCCGGGCAGGCTTGACAGCCTCACTGCACACGACGTTGGATGAGGATGCCGGCCCGGCGACGCGACCGCCAGCGCGGCGCGGCCGCGAAAAGGCGACGTACGTAAGGAGCCCCGATGACCGGTCTTCCCCTCGCCCCGGCGCCGGGGCGGATGAACGTCGACTTCGAGGAGCGGGTCGACTTCACCCGGCTGCGCCAGTACCGCCTGGACCGGGCGAGGCAGGCCATGGAGCAGGCCGGCCTCGGCGCGCTGCTCGTCTTCGACAACAACAACATCAGGTACCTGACCGGCGTCGCCATCGGCGAGTGGACCAGGGACAAGCTGTGCCGGTACGCGCTGTACACCAGGACCGGCGAGCTGGTGCTCTGGGATTTCGGCTCGGCCGCCGTGCACCACCGGCTGTACTGCCCGTGGCTCAAGCCGGAGAACTGCGTCGCCTCCTACACCACGATGCGCGGCGCCGCCCCGCCCGCCTCGGGGCTCACGCCTAAGCAGGTCGCCGAGATCAAGGACCGCCTGGAAGCCGCAGGCATCAAGAACGAACCCGTCGGCGTCGACCTCGCCGAGGTGCCCACGTTCTTCGAGCTGCAACGGCAGCACATCGACCTCCGCGACGGCCAGCAGGTGATGCTGGACGCGCGGCAGATCAAGTCGAAAGACGAGATCACCCTGCTGGCCACGGCCGCCGCCATGGTCGACGGCACCTACACCGACATCGCCGAGGCACTCAAACCCGGAGTCAGGGAGAACGAGATCGTCGCGCTGGCGAACAAGCGCCTGTACGAGATGGGCTCGGACGACGTGGAGTCGGTCAACGCGGTCTCCGGCGAGCGGTGCAACCCGCATCCGCACAACTTCTCCGACCGCATGATCAGGCCGGGCGAGCAGGCGTTCTTCGACATCATGCACTCCTACAACGGCTACCGGACCTGCTATTACCGCTGCTTCGTGGTCGGCCGGGCCAGCCAGCCGCAGAAAGACGCCTACGCCAGGGCCCGCGAGTGGATCGACGCTGCCATCGAGATGATCAAGCCCGGGGTGTCCACCGACCAGGTGGCCCGGCTGTGGCCGACCGCGCAGGAGATCGGGCTGGCCGACGAGAAGACCGCGTTCGGCCTGCTGTTCGGGCACGGGCTCGGGCTCGCGCTGCACGAGCGGCCGATCATCTCCCGGCTCACCTCGCTGGAGGCCCCGATGGAGATCAGGGAAGGCATGGTCTTCGCGCTCGAGACCTACTGCCCGGCCACCGACGGGCAGTCGGCCGCCAGGATCGAGGAAGAGGTCGTGGTCGGCCCGAACGGGATCGAGATCCTGACCAGGTTCCCCGCCCAGGAGCTGTACGTCACCAACCCCTACTGACGAGGCGGTCACCGCACGTGCCCGAGATACCAGAAGCCACCGCGCTCGAGCTGTACCGGAAGATGGCCGAGATCAGGCTGTTCGAGAAGCGCGCCTACGACCTGTTCATGCAGAACCTGGTCAAGGGGACGACCCACCTCGGCACCGGCCAGGAGGCCGTCGCGGCCGGCGTGTCGCAGGCCATGAACGACGACGACTACATGTTCGTCACCTACCGCGGGCACAACCACGTGCTCGCGCGCGGTACCCCGATGACGCAGGTGATGGCCGAACTCCTCGGCCGGGAGAACGGCCTCATGCACGGCAAGGGCGGCTCGATGCACCTGCTCGACACCTCCCGCGGCATCCTCGGCGCCTACGCCATCATCGGCGCGCAGCTGGTCATCGCCAACGGCTCGGCCTGGTCGGCTGCCTACCGCGGCACCCGGCAGGTCACGGTGTGCTTCCTCGGCGACGGGGCCACCAACATCGGAGCCTTCCACGAGGCCCTCAACCTGGCCGCCACCTGGCACCTGCCGGTGATCTTCATCTGCGAGAACAACCAGTACATGGAGTACACCCCGATTGGCTCGGTGACCGCGGTGCCCAGGCCCGCCGCGGACCGGGCCGCCTCCTACGGCCTGGACCCGGTGGTGGTCGACGGCAACGACGTGGAGGCGGTCTACGAGATAGCCCAGGCCGCTATCGGCCGGGCCAGGGACGGCGGCGGCCCGGCCCTCGTCGAGGCGCTGACCTACCGGCACGGCGGCCACTCCCGCGCCGATCCGGGCAAGTACCGGCCGGACGCCGAGGTGCGCCAGTGGCTGGCCCGGGATCCGCTGCCCGCCTACCGCGCGGTCCTGACCGGCCGCGGCGTCGACCCGGCGGTCCTGGACACGATCGATCGACACGCCGCCGACGCGGTGGACCGGGCCACCGAGGAGGCCAAGGCCGGTCCCCAGCCGCGCCTCGAGCTGGCCGCCACGAACGTGTGGGCCGACGGCGGGCACGCGTGGCGGAACTGAAGATCAACACCCTTTACCGAACGGACTGCTGTGACTGCTATTACCTACCGTGACGCGGTAACCCGGGGGATCGCCCAGGAAATGAGCCGCGATCCCACCGTGGTCTTCCTCGGCGAGGATGTCGCCGCGGCGGGCGGGGTGTTCAAGACCACGCCGGGGCTGCTCGAGCAGTTCGGCCCCGAACGCGTCCGCGACACCCCGATCAGCGAGCAGGCCATCCTCGGTGCCGCCATCGGCGCCGCGATGACCGGCCTGCGGCCCATCGCCGAGATCATGTTCAGCGACTTCTTCGCGGTCTGCTGGGACCTGATCGCCAATGAGATGGCCAAGAGCAGGTACATGTCCGACGGGCAGCTCACGCTGCCGCTCGTCGTCCGCTGCGCCAACGGGGCCGGGCTGCGGTTCGGCGCCCAGCATTCGCAGTCGGTGGAGAACTGGGCCATGGCGGTGCCCGGCCTCAAGGTCGTCGCCCCGTCCAATCCGCGCGACGTCATCGGGCTGCTCGCCGCGGCCGTCCGGGACCCGGACCCGGTCATCTTCTTCGAGCACAAGGGCCTGTACCCGAGCAAGGGCGAGGTGCCCGACGGCGAGATCACCGGCGAACTGGGCCGGGCCAGCGTGCTGCGCCAGGGCGGCGACGCGACCATCCTCGCGCTGGCCGCGATGGTGCCGCGGGCGCTGGCCGCCGCCGAGAAGCTGTCTGCCGAGGACGGCATCGAGGCCACGGTGGTCGACGTGCGCTCGCTGGTGCCGCTGGACACCCGGACGATCCTGGCCGAGGTGAGTCGGACCGGCCGGCTGTTCACCGTGGAGGAGAACCCGCGGCTGTGCGGGTGGGGCGCGGAAATCGTCTCGATCGTGGCCGAGGAGGCGTTCGGCGCGCTCACCGGCCCGGCGGTCCGCATCACCACGCCGCATATCCCGCTGCCGGCCGCGGACAGGCTCGAAGATCACGTCCTGCCCTCGGTGGATAGGATCGTGGAGACGGTGAGCAAAGCCCTGTAAAGGCGGGAAAGGTCCGGAGCAATGAACGGCAACCTGGCCGAACTGACTGGCATCGACGTACCCACCCGGCTGCTGATCGGCGGGGAATGGACCGGCGGGCGGGACGGCGGCACGCTGCCGGTGATCGACCCGGCCACCGAGGACACCCTGGCCGAGGTGGCCAACGGGACCGTCGAGGACGCGCTCGACGCGGTCGGCGCGGCCTCCGGCGCGCTGGCCGGCTGGGCGGCGACCCCGCCCCGGCAGCGGGCCGAATGCCTGCGCCGGGCCTTCGAGCTGATGACCGAGCATGCCGAGTCCCTGGCCAGGCTGATGGTCGCCGAGAACGGCAAGGCGCTGCGCGACGCCCGGGCCGAGGCCGCCTACTCGGCCGAGTTCTTCCGCTGGTACGCCGAAGAGGCGGTGCGGATGGAGGGCGTGCTGATGCAGGCGCCGTCCGGCGCCAACAAGATCCTGGTCATGCGGCAGCCGGTGGGCGTCTCGGTGCTGGTCACACCGTGGAACTTCCCGGCCGCGATGGCCACCCGCAAGATCGGCCCGGCGCTGGCGGCCGGCTGCACGGTGGTACTCAAGCCCGCCTCGGAGACCCCGCTGACCGCGCTGGCCATCGCCGGCCTGCTGGTCGAGGCGGGCGTGCCGGACGGCGTGGTCAACGTGCTGCCGTCGCGCAAGTCGGGCGCGGTCGTCTCGGCCATGCTGAACGACCCGCGCGTCCGCAAGCTCTCCTTCACCGGGTCCACCGAGGTGGGCCGGATCCTGCTGCGCGAGGCGGCGGACACGGTGGTGAACACCTCGATGGAGCTGGGCGGCAACGCGCCGTTCGTCATCTTCGAGGACGCCGACGTCGACGCCGCCATCGAGGGGGCGCTGATCGCCAAGATGCGCAACGGCGGCGAGGCGTGCACCGCCGCCAACCGCTTCTACGTGCACGAGGCGGTCGCCGACGAGTTCAGCCGCAAGTTCGCGGCGCGCCTGGACGCCATGAAGGTCGGGCCGGGCCTGGACGAGGGCACCGATGTGGGCCCGCTGGTCAACGAGCCCACCCGGTCCAAGGTGGCCGAGCTGGTCGAGTCGGCGGCCGCCGACGGCGGCCAGGTGATCACCGGCGGCCGGGCGCCCGAGCGGAAAGGCTACTTCTACCAGCCGACCATCGTCGACCAGGTGCCGTCGGGCGCCGCGATCCTCAGCACCGAGATCTTCGGGCCGGTGGCGCCGGTGGTCCGGTTCACCGCCGAGGACGACGCCGTCCGCTGGGCCAACGACACCGAGTTCGGGCTCGTTTCCTACGTCTACACCGGTGACCTGAGCCGCGGCCTGCGGGTCAGCGAGGCCCTCGAGGCCGGCATGGTCGGCCTGAACCGCGGGATCGTGTCCGACCCGGCGGCGCCGTTCGGCGGCGTGAAGCAGTCCGGCATCGGCCGCGAGGGCGCCCACGATGGTCTGCTGGAGTTCACCGAAACGAAGTACATCGCAACCGACTGGTGACCCCTCTCACCTCCCCGTACCTGCGTTCCACGTGACGGTCAGCGGGGCGGCCGGGATGGACGGGACCCGGGGCGGCGAGCCGGTCGTGGCGGTAAGGTAAAGCGCCAGACTTTCTTGACGGCGGTGCCTTTCCGGGCGCCGTGGGGCCCCGGGAGGCCTGTGATATCGGCCGGAGGTATGCACGGTGACGAATTTGCCTGATCAGGTCGACCGAGATGTGATCGTCATCGGGGGCTGCGGGCATGTCGGTTTGCCGCTTGCGCTCGCCTTCGCCGACCGCGGCGCGCGGGTGGCCATCTATGACCTCAGCGAGACGGCGGTGGCCGCGGTGAACTCGGGCCGGATGCCGTTCGCCGAGCCGGGCGCGGACGAGGTGCTGCACCGGGCGCTCGCCGCCGGGCGGCTCGAGGCCTCGGCCGACCCGGCCGTGGTGAGCACCGCGGAGCACGTGGTGGTGGTCATCGGCACGCCCGTGGATGAGCACCTGAACCCCAATCAGACCGCGATCACCAGGGCGCTCGACGGCTGCTCGGAATACCTCAGGGACGGTCAGCTTCTCGTCCTGCGCAGCACCGTGTTCCCCGGGGTGACGGCGCTGGTGGAAAAGATGATGGCCGGGCTGGGGCTACAGGTTGACGTGGCGTTCTGCCCGGAACGGATCGCCGAGGGCAAGGCGATGACCGAACTGTTCGAGCTGCCGCAGATCGTCTCGTCCCGCACGCCGGCCGGGACGAAGCGGGCCTCCGCGCTGTTCGGCAGGCTGACCGGCAAGCTCGTGGTGATGTCACCGGAGGAGGCGGAGCTGGCCAAGCTGTTCACCAACGTGTGGCGCTACATCAAGTTCGCCACCGCCAACCAGCTCTACATGATGGCGAACGAGCAGGGCCTGGACTTCGACCGGATCCGGCGCGGGCTGTCCGAGGACTACCCGCGGGCCGCGGACATGCCCGTCGCGGGCTTCGCCGCCGGGCCGTGCCTGTTCAAGGACACGATGCAGCTCGCTGCCTTCAACCACAACAACTTCCCGCTCGGCCACGCGGCCATGGCGGTCAACGAGGGCCTGCCGCTTTACCTGGTGCACCGGCTTGAGCAGCGGTTCGACCTGTCGTCGATGACGGTCGGGATCCTGGGCATGGCCTTCAAGGGCGGCTCGGACGATATCAGGTCCAGCCTGTCGTACAAGCTCAAGCGGATCCTGGAGTTCAAGGCCGACACGGTGCTGTGCACCGATCCCTATGTCACCGTCGATCCCAACCTGGTCTCGCTCGATGACGTGCTCACCCGGGCGGACCTGCTCGTGGTGGGGGCACCGCACCCGGAGTACCGGGGGCTGGCGACGGACAAGCCGGCCGCCGATATCTGGGACGTGCTCGGAAACGGCGTCCGGGTATGACCGAGCGTCCCCGCGTGTCGGTGGTCGTGCCGGCCTACAACGAGGGCGATCAGGTGATCAGCGTCCTGGACCGGCTCTTCGAGTCGGTGCGGCTGCCGTCCGAGGTGCTGGTCGTTGTCGACTCGCCCGATGACACCACCGTTCCCGTGGCCGAGGAGTACGCGCAGAAGGAACCTCGGCTGAAATGCCTGGTCAACACGTACGGCCGCGGCCCGGCCAACGCGATCAGGTTCGGTATCGACGCGGCGGCCGCCCCGGTGGTCGTGGTGACCATGGCGGACGGATGCGACGACGCCAGGCAGATCGACGAGCTCGTCCGGCTAGTGGAGCGCGGGGTGGCGGTGGCGGCCGCGTCCCGTTACATGCCGGGCGGGCAGCAGGTCGGCGGGCCCGTCCTCAAGGGCACCCTGTCCCGGCTGGCGGGCCGGTCGCTGCGCACGCTGGCCCACGTCGGAACCAGGGACGCGACGAACTCGTTCAAGGCGTATTCGACGGAGTTCGTCAGGGAAGTAGGCATCGACTCCCGGGACGGGTTCGAGATCGGCATCGAGCTGACCGCCAAGGCCAAGCGGCTGCGGCGGCCGGTGGCTGAGATCCCGACCATATGGCTGGACCGGCAGGCGGGCGTGTCGAACTTCAACGTCGCCAAGTGGCTGCCCAGCTACGTCCGCTGGTATCGCTTCGCCTTCGGTCCGCAGCTGACCGCCGAGCAGGTGCGCCGGCGCGGATCGCGAAGCGGGGGCCCTCGACAGGAGCAGCAGAAACGGCAGGAGGGTTGATGGAGCAGGTTCTGGTCACCGGGTCCGCGGGTTTCATCGGCGGGTACGTCGTCGAGGAACTGCTGAAGCGCGGCTATGCGGTCATAGGCCTGGATAACTTTTCCAAGTACGGGAAGGTCAAGAAGTCCTACGACGACAATCCGCGCTACCGGCTGGTCGACGGCGACGCCCGCGATACCGGCCTGATGACCGACCTGCTGGCCAATTGCGACCATTTCATCGCGGGTGCCGCGATGATCGGCGGTATTTCCTATTTCCACACCTACGCCTATGACCTGCTGGCCACCAACGAGCGCATCATCGCGGCGTCCTGCGACGCGGCCATCGCCGCCCGCCGGGACGGCCGGCTGCGCAAGGTTACCTACCTGTCCTCGTCGATGGTGTTCGAGAGCGCCGACGAGTGGCCCTCGTATGAGGGACAGCAGCGTCACATACCGCCGCCGCTGTCGTCCTACGGCTTCCAGAAACTGGCCGTGGAGTACTTCGCCAGGGCCGCCTGGGATCAGTACCAGCTGCCTTACACGCTGGCGCGGCCGTTCAACTGCGTGGGCATCGGCGAGAGCCGGGCCGTGGGCGACGAGGCGATCCTGTCCGGGAACATCGAGCTGGCGATGAGTCACGTAGTTCCCGACCTGGCGCAGAAGGTCCTCAAGGGCCAGGACCCGCTGCACATCCTGGGTTCGGGTGACCAGGTGCGGCACTACACCTACGGCGGCGACCTCGCCGCCGGGGTGGTCACCGCCATGGAGCACCCGGACGCCCGCAACGAGGACTTCAACCTCTCCACCGCGGAGAGCACCACGGTCCGTCAGCTGGCCGAGGCCATCTGGCGCAAGGTCAAGGGCCCGGACGTCCCGCTGCGGCTGGTCCACGACGAGCCGTTCGAGTTCGACGTGCAGCGCCGCGTCCCGGACACGGAGAAGGCCAAGAAGATCCTCGGCTTCGAGGCGAGCACCCCGCTGGGCGTCATGCTGGACGAGGTCATCCCCTGGATCGAGGCGGCCATCAAGGCCGGCACCATCTGAGTCATGACGGCAGGCGCCGCCCGCCCCGCCGCCGATCAGGAGGCTCCCGCCCTGACCGCCCCCGGCGCCCCGGCATCGGCAGCCAGGTTCGCCTGGCGGGCGGCCGGGATCTTGCTGGCCGCGGCGGCCCTGTTCTTCTGCTACTGGCGCCAGTCCCAGGCGGCGCCGCTGTCCTCGGACGGCTCGGCCAACGTGCTGCAGGCGTGGGACATGCTCCACGGGAACCTGCTGCTGCGCCAGTGGTGGGTGTCGGACGTGTCCTTCTACACCACCGAACTGCCGCAGTACGTGCTGGTCGAGGTGCTCACCGGGCTGGGCCCGCAGGTGGTGCACGTGGCCGCGGCCATGACCTACACGCTGCTCGTGCTGCTCGCCGCGGTACTGGCCAGGGGCAGCGCTCGCGGCCGCGCCGGCGCCTTCCGCGCGCTGCTGGCCGCGGGCCTGATGCTGGCGCCCCAGCTCGGCGCCACTTCGATCCTGCTGCTCGCGCCGGACCACATCGGGACCGCGGTGCCCCTGCTGGCGATCTGGCTGCTGATCGACCGGGGGAACCCTTCCCGCGGTTCTTTCCGGGGGGACCCATCCCCCCGGACCCCCCTTGGGAAGGGCTCCCCGCCCCCCCGTACCCCCCTGGCCCCCCGGACCTCCCTCGGGTACGTGCCGGTGCTGGTGTGCCTGCTGTTCACCTGGACCATGGCGGCCGACTCGATCGTGCTGCTCACCGGCATCGTCCCGCTGGTGCTGGTCGGCGCGGGGCGTGCCTGCGCCGGGCTGGTCAGGCGCGGGGGAACCCGGCCGGCCCGGTGGCAGGAGCTGAGCCTGGCCGGCGCGGCCGCGGTGGCCGGGGTGGCGGGCTCGCTGGCGCCGAGGGTCATCGTGGCCCTGGGCGGATTCCGGCAGTCACCCGTCGGGACCGACGCTGACCTGGGCCAGCTGCGGCACGGGGCGTGGGTGACCCTCCAGGCTTTCCTGGAACTGTTCGGCGCGAACATCTTCAACACGAGCTTCTCCGGCGCCAGGCCCGCACTCGAGGCCGTCTTCGTGCCGCTGCACCTGGCCGGGGCGGTCGTCGTGGCCTGCGGCCTCGGCGTGGGCCTCGCGCGGATCTTCCGCTCCGGCGAGCTGATCGTGCCGGTCTTCGCGGTGGCCATCGTGCTCAACCTGGGCGCCTACCTGATCAGCGCGCATGCACAGGACCTGCTCGGCTCGCGCGAGATGGCCGGGGTGCTGCCGCTCGGGGCGGTGCTGGCCGGACGCGTCCTGGGTGACCGGGGCGCGGCCTGGACCCGGACCGCGCGGGGCTGGTTCGTCCCGGCGCTCGCCGTGCTCGCGGCCGGCTACCTCGCGACACTCGGCTACGGCGCCGCGCAAGCTCCGGTACCGGCCGAGAACCAGCCCCTGGCCAGCTGGCTGCTGGCCCACCGGCTCACGGACGGTCTGGCCAGCTACTGGCAGGCCGACAGCACCACGGTGGCCAGCCGCCGCCGGCTCGTGGTCAGCGCGGTGGTGCCGGATGCCCGCGACCGGCTGGTGCCCTACCTGTGGGAGACCGACGATGCGAACTACGATCCGGCGCGGCACTACGCGAACTTCGTCGTGGCGGACGGTCCCGGCGCGCGGCCCGGCATGCAGCTGTCCGCCGAGCTCACCTTCGGCCGACCACGGCGGGTCTACCAGGCCGACGGCTACGCCATCATGGTCTGGGACACCAACCTGCTGGGCAAGCTGGACGGGCCGGGGCGGAAATGAAAGCCTGCCTCACATGTACAGGATGCGGCGCCTGGCCACCACCGCCAGCGCGGGCAGCACGCAGGCGGCGATCATGCCGAGATACGGCCAGTTCAGGTAGCGCCGGGGGGTGGCCACCAGCAGCACCAGCGCCATCAGGTAGGGCTCGATGAGCGAGCGTCCCTCGCCGAATGTGCTGGTCCAGATCTGGCTGGACAGCAGGCCGAGCTGGAGCACGAAGAAGACGAACGCGAGCCGCTCGTGCGCCGGCGCCGTGGTGACGGCCAGCACGGCCAGCCCGGCCAGGATGAAGATCGCCAGCGTGGCGTACTCGAGCAGGGCGATATCGATCGGGCTCAGGTGGGCGGTGTTGATGTGCGCCGCGTCGTACTTCAGCGCGTCCACCAGCGCGGTGAACGGCGCGGTAAGGTTCCGGCTGCTGTTGGCCAGCAGCGGGAACTCGCCCTTGACCGCGAAGTGCACGACGACCTCGACCAGGCCGTACGCCCCGGCCGGAAGCACCCAGGTCAGGTCGGCCAGGCCGGGTGTGGCCCGGCGGCGCCCCAGCGCGACCAGCCGGGTGACGGCGATGGCGGCCGGGACGAACAAAATGGTTTCCCTGGTGATGGCGGCCCACGCGAACAGCACGGTGGCGAGCAGGTACATGCGGGTACCGCCCCGTCGGTAGGCCAGCAGGCCGCCCAGCATGCAGGCCTCGGCCAGCGGTTCGGCGGTGTCCCGGCCCACGCTGATCACCAGGCCGAAGTAGGCGGCGAAGGCGAGCCCCCACAGGGCATGGCGGCCGGAATCGCGGGCGAAGATGCCGCCGAGCGCGGCCACGGCCGCCACCGCGAGGAGGTTGAGCACCACCAGCACCACCGGCACGAGCTGATGCTGGCCGAGAGACAAGACCCAGGCCAGGATCGGATACCCGAGGCGGGTGTACCGGTAGGACTGGTCCATGGTGATGCCGAACGCGGTGTGGTTCCAGTTGGCCGGGTCCAGGGCGAGCCGGTAGTAGAACTGCCCGTCGTAGCCCGCGGCCGGCACCAGCAGCAGCCCGCGCGGCAGCTGGGCCCGGTGCGTGTAGACGTGCCCGGCCATGATGAACAAGCTGAGATGCCCCTTGGCCCAGATCTGCCAGCGGGCCAGGGCGAAACCGGTCCAGCCGAGGAAGGCGATGATCCCCGGCACCAGCGGGCGATTCAGTCTCGACCACGGCGATGGCGGGCTGTGCCGGAGGGACCTATCCTCTTCCGGCGTCGACGTGAGCTGCAACCGCGAGCCTCCACCATGGCTGTATCAGCGTGAAGGGCGAAATTCTTGGTCAGGCGCGCAGCTTACCAGAGTGAGGTCAGCCCATGTCGCCCCTGCTTGCCGCTACCATGAACGTTTGTGTCCTGGCCGACCCCGCATACCGGAGCGGGCAAGCAGCTGCCTGCCGGGCCCCGGCTTGCGGCCGGGAGCCACCATGCTCCCGGCCCGGCGGCCGGCGCCGCGGGGACGCAGCCGACCGCATCCGAGGCAGGCGCGGCCGCGGAAGCGGAGACCTCGCCCCGGGACGCCGCGCGAATACCAGTCCGCCGGACCTGGTCGTGGTGGAAGGCGGGGGTCTTCGCGGTTGCAGCGGCGGCCCTTTTCTGCGTGTACCTGCGGTTGTCCAATACCTCCGCGGTGAACTCGGACTCGTCGAACTACCTGCTGATGGGGTGGGACCTGCTGCACGGCAACGTGCTGCTGCATGGCTGGTACATGTCTGATGTCTCGGTGTACACCACCGAGCTGCCGCAATACGCACTGCTCGAGAGCTTCCTCGGCCTGCACCCCGAGACGGCGCACGTCGCCGCGGCTATGACCTACACGCTGGCCGTCTTGCTCGCGGTCCTGCTGGCCAAGGGCGGTACGTCCGGACGAACCGCCCTCGCCAGGATGCTGATCGCGGCCGGAATCATGCTCGCGCCGCAATTGGGCATAGGTGTCTACACCTTCACGATGGTCGTGGACCACATCGGCACGTCGGTTCCGCTCCTGGTGCTGTGGCTGCTGCTGGACCGGGTGGACCGGTCGGCGCCTCGATGGTGGGTGCCGGTCCTGACGACACTGCTGCTGGCCTGGGTGCTCATCGCCGATGCCATCGTCCTGATCGTGGCTGTGGCGCCGTTGGCGCTCGTCAGCGGGATACGTTTCATCCAGGGGGTGGTGGTGGCGGACGACGGGTCCTGGACCCGGCGGGTTCGTGCCCAGTGGTACCCGCTTGCCCTTGCCTGCGCCGCGGCCACGGCGGTCATCTGGGCGCGGCTGGCGGAGCGGCTGCTCAGCGCACTCGGCGCCTTTGCCGTCCACCCCGTTCCATTCGCCCTCTACCCGTGGCAGCAGGCGCGGCAGCGATATGTTTCGGCCCTGTGGAAGGTGCTGCAGCTATTCGGCGCGGACTACCGCGGGCTGGCCGGCTTCACGTTCGTGGTCGCGGTCCTGCACCTGGTGAGCGTGGCGCTGGTCGGCTGGTCGATGCTGCGGGTGGCCAGGCGATTTTTCGGTGGCGTGCCACTGGTGGACCAGGTGCTGGCGGTCGCCATCCTCGCCAATGTCGCGCTCTATGTGATTTCGGGGGTGTCACAGCAGGGCCCGCACGAGATAGCCATTGTCATGCCCTTCGGGGCAGCACTGGCCGCGCGGACCCTGGCACACCGGGCCGGCCACGCGCGGCGGTCCGGCGAGGGCCGTGCCGTCGGCGGCAATTCGCTCCCCCGGATCCGGTTGGCCGGCTACGCGGCGGGCGCGCTCGTCCTGGCCGGATACCTCGCAGGTCTGGGCTACGAGCTGACCCAGCCGACAGTGCCGCCGGAAAACTCGGCGCTCGCGTCTTGGCTGACAGCTCATCACCTCACCTACGGCCTGGCCGGCTACTGGCAGGCCAGCAGCGTAACGGTAGAGAGCGATGGCCGTGTCGCGATCAGGGCGTTGGCAGCGGCCGGGTCGATGAGACCCTACTTGTGGCTGACGAAGACGTCCTGGTATGACGCTGCGTCGCATCGCGCCATCTTCGTCGTCCTCGACACCCAGATGTCCAGGCACGCCGACTGGGCACCGAAGGCGGCGGTCAAGAGGTCTTTCGGCGCTCCGGTCAGGACCTATCACACCGGCCCATACATCATCCTGGTCTGGGACAAGAACCTGCTGGCCAGCCTGCCCCGGTAAGGGGGGCGGGCGGTCACGTCCCGGTCCCCGACATCAGCAGGAGCAGGTTCCGGCGCCAGACCATGATGGTGTACGGCCCGTAGTGGTAGATCCGCGCCGGCCGGCCGAAGCCGGGCCAGCCCGCAGCCGAAGGCGCTTCGGTGATGACGAAGTTGGCGTAGTGCGAGCGCGGGTCGTACCACGCGGCGTCAGCCTCCCAGTGGCGTGCGGCCGCGGCGCCGAAGGCCAGCGGCGCCACCGTAACCCGCCCGCCACTGGCGAGCGTGACGCTGCTCGCCTGCCAGTAGCTGCCCAGACCGTAGGTGAGATCATGCGCGACGAGCCAGTCCGCGGCGGCCTGGTTATGCGGTGCCCTGGGTGCCCCGCTGGCGGCGTAGCACAGTGCGCCGAGGTAGACGGCTAGCAGGGCCGCCAGCGCGGGCTCCAGCCTCGCCCGGATCAGCGGCCCGCCGAGCAGGCGCCCGGCCAGTACGGCGGTGAAGGGCAGCACGATGGCGATCTCGTGAGCGAAGCTGATATCGGGCAGGTGCGTGCCGAACACGGCCGCGCCGAGCATGATGACCGGGCCGGCCACCAGGATCTGGCCGACCCGGTCCAGGCGGCCGAGGAAATCGCGGAGGCCGGCCAGCAGCGCGAGCGCTGCGGTGGCCACCGCCACGAGGTGCAGCACGGCCAGTGCCGTCCCCACCCGGGATGGCTGGCCGAAGAAGTCGGCGCCGAAAAGCACGAGGACGGACTCACCCGTCACCCAGGCATGCGCCGGCACCGACGCCAGGCCCGCCAGCAGCGGGCCGGACAGCGGAGCCACCAAGAAGCCGCCGGCCGACCGGATGGCAGCCAGCGAGGCCTCAGCCAGTGGCACGGACGCCGCGGCCGCGGCCGCCAGGGCCAGGTCGTACCCCCATTCTCGCGGCCCGACCCGCCTGCGGATCAGCGCCGCGCTGGCCCGGCCGGCTCCGACCAGAGTCAGCGGCGCTGCGGCCGCATAGATGGCTACCGGGTCAGCGACCTGCGTCCAGGTGAGCATCAGGCACGCTGCCGCCGGTACCAGCCAGCGCCGCTTCCGGTCCTGCCACCCCTCCGCCCGGTCGATCAGCAGCAGGAGCAACAGCACCGGCACCCCGGTGCCGGTGTGATTGGGCGCCCCGAGCACGGCGTCAGTGCCGCGGAAGATGCCGGGAGCCAGCATTATCCCGGCGGTCAGCAGCGCGCGGACGATGCCCTCGCGGCCGTGCGCGCGCCCCTTCGCCAGCAGCGCGGCCAGCAGCACCAGCAGCGTATAGGTCAGCGCCGAGCACACATGCACCACGTCAGGGCGCAGCCCGCGCACCGCCTCCACAGCCGCGTACTCGGGAAGCTCGGTGGTGTAGAACGCCACATCCGATAGCCACCAGCCGTGCAGCAGGACGTTGCCGTGCAGCATGTCCCACGCCTGCATGGCGTTCGCGGCGGCGTCGGAGTCCACCCGCCAGGTCATCGCCTGGCGCAGATACAGGACGAACAAGCCCGACACCGCCAGCGTCGACCCGGCCAGCCAGGGCAGCCGCGGCCGGCCGGTACGCCGGGGGTCCTGAGCGGTCTTGGCGTCGCTCACGCGCATGTTCGCGCCGGTCACCCGTAGAGCCTATGTCCGCGGCGGTGGCAACACACCCTGGATGCTGTTGCCAGGGGGCGGCGGGACGTAGCCTGGGCGTGTGGATCGGCGAATTTACGGGGTGGAGAACGAGTACGGCGTCACGTGTACCTTCCGCGGCCAGCGGCGGCTGTCCCCGGATGAGGTGGCGCGCTACCTGTTCCGGCGGGTGGTGTCGTGGGGGCGGAGCAGCAACGTGTTCCTGCGGAACGGGGCGCGGCTGTATCTCGACGTGGGCAGCCATCCCGAGTACGCCACCCCGGAGTGTGACAGCGTGCTGGACCTGGTGGCGCACGACAAGGCCGGGGAGCGGATCCTGGAGGGCCTGCTCGTCGACGCCGACCGGCGGCTGCGTGAGGAGGGCATCGCCGGGGACATCTACCTGTTCAAGAACAACACCGACTCGGCCGGGAACTCCTACGGCTGCCACGAGAACTACCTGGTCGGACGGCATGGCGAGTTCGGCCGGCTGGCCGACATCCTGATCCCGTTCCTGGTCACCAGGCAGATTATCTGCGGTGCGGGGAAGGTGCTGCAGACGCCGCGCGGCGCGGTGTACTGCGTGAGCCAGCGGGCGGAGCACATCTGGGAGAGCGTGTCGTCGGCGACGACCCGGTCCCGGCCGATCATCAATACCCGGGATGAGCCGCACGCCGATGCCGAGCGGTTCCGGCGGCTGCACGTGATCGTGGGCGACTCGAACATGAGCGAAACCACCACGCTGCTCAAGGTGGGGTCGACGGACCTGGTGCTGCGGATGATCGAGGCGGGCGCGATCATGCGGGACCTGACGCTGGATAACGCGATCCGGGCGATCCGCGAGGTCAGCCACGACATGACGGGCCGCAGCCGGGTCCGGCTGGCGAACGGGCGCGAGCTGTCCGCGCTGGACATCCAGTATGAGTACCTGAGCCGGGCCAAGGACTTCACCGACAGGAACGGCGCCGACCCGGTCAGCAAGCGGGTGCTTGACATGTGGGAGCGGGCGCTGTCGGCGATCGAGAGCGGGAACCTGGACGCGATCGCGCGGGAGATCGACTGGGTGACCAAGTACCAGCTGATCGAGCGGTACCGGGCCCGGCATGACCTGCCGCTGTCGGCGCCGCGGGTGGCCCAGCTGGACCTGGCCTACCATGACGTGCACCGCGGCCGCGGGCTGTATTACCTGCTGCAGCGGGCCGGGGCGGTGGAGCGGGCGGCCCGTGACATCGACATCTTCGAGGCCAAGTCGGTTCCGCCGCAGACCACCCGGGCCCGGCTGCGCGGTGAGTTCATCCGCCGGGCGCAGGAGAAGCGGCGCGACTTCACCGTCGACTGGGTCCACCTCAAGCTCAACGACCAGGCCCAGCGGACCGTGCTGTGCAAGGACCCGTTCCGTTCGGTGGACGAGCGGGTGGAGAAGCTCATCGCGGGCATGTAGCCCCGGGTAAACGCCGTACCTGGGAGTTTGCTGCAGGATGCCTGAGCGCAGGACCCGGCCACTCGGTCCTGCCAGTAGGCTGGCGACGGCTGACATCCACCACTATTGAGGTTTTCATGCGACGCTTCCTAGCGATCATCGCCATTCCCCTGCTGGCCTGCGTGGTCCTCGCGGGCTGCGGTTCGTCGAAGCCGGCTGCCTCGTCCTCGTCGTCCGCCTCGCCCTCCGCGGGCGCGAACGGCGCCGTCACGGCCACCGGGACGTTCGACCAAACCCCGAAGGTGACCATCCCGAAGGCCAAGGCGGGCGCCAGCCTCACGGTCAGGACGCTCATCCAGGGCAGCGGTACCACCCTGACCCAGAGCGACGCCCTGGCCGCGAATTACGTCGTTTACACCTGGGACGGAACCACCTCATCGGAGAAGGGGAGCACCTTCTCCAGCGTCCCGGCACTCATCCCCAGCAAGACGCTGCCCGGCCTTCAGTCGGCGCTGATCGGTAAGAAGGTGGGCAGCCGAGTCCTCGCCGTGATCCCGCCCGCGGAGGGTTTCGGCAGCGCGGGGAATTCATCGGCCGGCGTGACCGCGACGACCACGCTCGTCTTCGTCATCGATCTGCTCAAGGCCTACTCCAACACCGCGGGCGCGACCGGCGCCCAGGTGTCCGTCGGCGGCGGCAGCCTGCCGACGGTCAGCGCCAAGCCGGGCAGCGACCCGACCCTGACCTTCCCGTCCTCCTCGCCGCCCAGCGGCCTGGTGACCAAGACGCTGGTCAAGGGCAGCGGCCCGAAGGTCGCCGCGGGCGAGTACATCATCGCGCAGTACACCGGCTACATCTGGCGGACCAAGCAGGAGTTCGGCTCCTCCTGGAAGTCGGGCTCGCCGTTCGGGTTCGTCATCGGCGCGTCGCCCGAGCAGGTCATCCCCGGCTGGGACAAGGGCCTGGTCGGCCAGACCGTGGGCAGCCGGGTCATGCTCTCCATCCCGCCGGCCGAGGGCTACGGCAAGGCCGGCGCGTCCCAGGCGGGCATCAAGGGCACCGACACCCTGGTGTTCGTGATCGACATCATCGACGCGCTGAAGCAGGGCTGATAATCCCCGGCGCGGCAGCCGGCCGGCGTGCCGGCCGGCTGCCGCTGCGGTGAGGAAGTATGCGAGGTCCTCGTCCAGGGCGCGGCCCATCGTGGACAGCCGTGCCGGGCAGGCCCGCAGCGCCGCCTCCAGGCCGTCGACCGGCACGGTGACGATCTCGTGCCGCCCGCTCAGCCGGGCGGCCTGCGCCGCCACCCGGTCGCCGAGATCCCCGAACTCCGCGCCAAGCGCCGGGACCACCACGTCCGCCCGGGCCAGCGCGACCCGGCCGTAGGCGGTCAGGCTGTGGTGGGACACGCCGCGGTGCCGCTCACGCGGGTCCGCGTCGCTCACCCGCAGCGACGCCACCGGGCGCCCGCCCAGGGCGCCGGCCGCGTTGACCGCCTCGCCCGCGGCCACCCCGGAGAACCCCCAGCGGGTCCCGGTGCCGAGGTTGCCCGGTCCCTGCGCGACCACCGCGATGTCGGCGCCGAGCACATGCCGGGCGGCCAGCAGCCCGGTGTGCACGGTCACCGTCTCCAGGTCCCCGCCGAACGACTGCCCGGTGGTGACCGTCGCCGCCAGCCATCCCGCTTCGCGGAGCGTCGCGCAGGTGCGCGAGAACCAGGCCGGCAGGGCTCCGCCGTCCTGCATGACGTAGACCACGCGGGGCAGGCCAGCCGAGGCAGGCCGGTCAAACCCGGATCGTTCGGCCGGAGAAAAGACCCCGGCCAGCACGGCCGGGAGCGCCGAGTGCAGGTCGGCCACCACGACGGGCATCCCGCCGATGTCGTCCGCGTCACGCAGCATGTCGTGGTGCGGCGATCCCTGCTCGTCCGCGCCGAGCACGCAGGCCTGCAGCGGCGAGTAGCGGGCCTTGACCAGGTGGCCGGCCAGCACCGGGTCGGGCGGCAGCCGGTCCGGGACCGCGACCACCAGGGCGTAGCCGCCGGTACCCAGGCCCAGGTCGAGCGCGGTGGTGTTGATCAGGACCCGGTCGCCCGGCTTGGGATAGCCGGTCAGCGCCGGGTAGGCCAGCGCCCGCACCGGCGCGGGCGCGCCGTCCACCGACACGTCGAGTTCGACCGCACCGGGCCACTCCCGGCGTGTCCCGCTGACCATGCCGTTCCGCCATCTGATCACCCCCGCACTCTAGCCACAATGCTGGGGAGTTAAGGGCCGGGTACGGCGGTCAAGCACCGGTTCCGGCGTGTCGTCTGCTTGTGGCAACGGAGGCCATGCCCCGGATGCTACCGGTCGCATCACAGGCCAGCCGGGCCGGGAGGGCGATGGCTACGATGGCAGCAACCAGACGGTCGCCGCGCTCGTCTCTCGTTACACCCGTGGCACTGTGACCAACCAACGGCCTGGGTAGCAAATGTCACTTCAGCGTGCAAATCCGGACATCGACGCCGCCGCCGGGTCGTCGGAGGCGGAACCGGCGTCCCGCGCAGGCCGGCGCTGGTCGGTTCCGCCGCCTCCGCGACTTTCGCTGCCCGCGACCGGGATGCTGATCTACGCGGGGATTCGCGCGCTCAGCGCGGCGATCGCGGCGTACCTGCTCGGGCACGGTCAATACCGGCTGCAGCGCTGGTCGCTGGTCCGCTGGATGGGATCGTGGGACAGCGGCCACTACCAGACCATCGCCGCGCACGGTTACACCTATCCGACCGGCCAGTTGGCCCGCGCCTCGGTATTCTCCTGGTTTCCCGGGTATCCCGCGGTCATCGACTCCATTGCCTGGCTGCCCGGGGTCACCATCGTCGCGGCGGGCCTGGTCGTGACGGCCGTCGCCGGGCTCGTGGCGGCCTGGGGGCTCACCGCGCTGGGCATGAAGCTGACCGGCGATCCGCGGATCAGCCTGCTCATGGTGGCGATCTGGGCGGTGGCGCCCAGCTCCATCGTGCTGAGCATGATGTACGGCGAGGCGCTGTTCTGCGCCCTGGCCTTCTGGGCACTGGTCGCCCTGGTCAGTCGGCGATGGCTGACCGCGGGCGTGCTCACGCTGCTGGCCGGGACGGTGCGCAGCACCGCCGTGGCGCTGGTCCTGGCCGTGCTGGTCGCGGCGCTGATCGCGGTGGTGGTGCAGGCGGTGCGGATGCGCCAGCCGTTCGCCGCCTGGTGGCGGCCGACGGCGGCCGCGCTGCTGGCTCCGCTGGGGCTGCTGGGGTACCTGGGGTTCGTGGCCCTGGTGACGCACCGGCTGGACGGCTGGTTCTGGACCGAGAAGCACGCTAGCCGCATGGTCTTCGACTGGGGCGTGAGCACGCTGCGCGCGATGAATGACGCGCTGACCGGCAGGCCTTCGGTGGGAATGCTCCTAGTGACGGTGGCCCTCGCTGCGGCCGTGCTGCTCACGCTGTGGAGTCTGACCGAGCGCATCCCCGTCTATCTGCACGTCTACACGCTGGTGGTGGTCTTCCTGGCCATGACCACGAGTGCCTACTGGCTCGGCTCCAAACCGCGTTTCCTGCTCCCCGCCGTCCTGCTGACGCTTCCGGTGGCCCGGCTGCTGGCCCCGCTGCGGACGTGGGTGCTGGTGCTGCTGGTCGGCGTGCTGGTGGCGGCGTCGACCTGGTTCGGTCTGTACATAACCGTGATCGCCGGGTGGGCGCCGTGAAAACCGGCTGACTTCGCCGGGCACCTGGCCTAGCCACAATGCCGGGGGAGTTAAGGGCCGGTACCAGATCGCCGCCGGCACCGCCCAGACGCTTGCCGCCAACGCCTGCAACGTCCTCACCGGCACGGCCGGCGTGGCCGGTACCATCAGCCGCACCGTCCTGGCGAACCTGCACCCGCCGCGCCGCCCCCGCGTCTGCGCCCGCCGGGTCAATCCCCGCTGTCCCGCTGGAATAAGCACCCGCCCGGCAAACCTCGCACATCCAAGCGAGTCACCAAGGTCACCACCACGACCTGCGCAGGACACCCGCACATAGCGACACGCAGCCAGCGGTACGTGACAACCGCCAGAAGCCCTTGACTCCCCTGCATTGACTCTAGCCAAGGGCATCCGGACTGACGCCGCGGGTCGTTACGTTCGGCGCGCCCGCTGCGAGACAATAATCTGGGAGCCACGGGAGGCTGAGCTATGTCCAAGCGCAAGACCGAGCGTCTGCTCGGCCTTGTCGTGTGCCTGCTCTCCACCAGGCGCTACCTCACCGCCGAACAGATCCGCGAGGCCGTGCCCGGCTATCCGGAGCAGGACGACCTGTTCAAGCGGATGTTCGAGCGGGACAAGGAGGATCTGCGTGACCTCGGCGTGCCGCTGGAGACCGGCGTCAACCACCCGTTCGACGACGATCCGGGCTACCGGATCCGGCAGCAGGCTTACCAGCTGCCCGAGCTGCGCCTGGAAGCGGACGAGGCCGCCGTGCTCGGGCTGGCCGCCCGGGTCTGGCGGCGCGCCGAACTGGCCGGCGCCGCGGCCGGGGCGCTGCTGAAGCTCCGGGCGGCCGGCATCGACGCGGACCCGAAGACCCCGGGGAACCCGAACGCCCCGGACGGCGACGAGCACTCGCCGGTGCCGCCCGGGATCGAGCCGCACCTGGGCACGCCCGAGCCGTCCTTCGGGCCGCTGTGGGAGGCGGTCAGGGACCGCAGGCCGGTGACGTTCAGCTACCGCGCGGCGGGGCGGAGTGACCCGCAGCGGCGCGAGCTGGAGCCGTG
Organism: uncultured Actinomycetota bacterium; assembly: GCA_963744575.1. Taxonomy (GTDB): domain Bacteria; phylum Actinomycetota; class Actinomycetes; order Streptosporangiales; family Streptosporangiaceae; genus Palsa-504. The sequence continues at coordinate 68,198 of CAVUUF010000003.1, forward strand.
GGGCGTGGTGAACCGGCACGGGCGCTGGTATGTGGCCGGCCGCGACCGGGGGCGCGACGCCACCCGGGTGTTCCGGCTCGGCCGGATCGCGGGACCGGTGAAGTTCTGCGGACCGTCCGGCAGCGTGACCGTGCCGGGCGGCGCGGACGTGCGCGAGCTGGTCAGCGACTGGGACTCCGCGCCCGCCCAGGAGCACACCGCCGTGCTCCGGGTGCGGGCCGGGGCCGGCGTCGGGCTGCGGCGGCACGCGGTCTCGGTGCGGCCCGACGACACCGGGCCGGGCTGGGACCTGGTCACCACGAGGTTCGGCGACCTGGGCTGGTTCGCCGACTACGCCGCCTCGTTCGGCCCGGACGTGGTGGTGCTCGACCCGCCGGATCTGCGCGAGGCCGTGATCCGCCGGCTCAAGGGGGCGCTGGCGTGAGCGCGCTCGTCACCTCCACCGAGCGGCTGCAGCGGCTGCTCGCGCTGGTGCCCTACGTGATGAGCCGGAAGTCGGTGGGGCTGGCCGAGACGGCGGCGGCGTTCGGGGTCAGCGAGCGCCAGCTCGTCGACGACCTGAACCTGCTGTGGTGCGTCGAGCTGCGCGCCCCCGACCCCTACTGTCCCATCGACCTGTCCTACGAGGGCGGCGAGATCGTCGTCAGCCAGGCCGAGTCCATGGGCCGGCCGCTGCGGCTGGCTGTCGACGAGGCCAGCGCGATGCTCGTCGCGCTGCGGATGCTGGCCGAGGTGCCCGGCCTGGAGGACCGTTCGGCGATGTCCCGGCTGATCGCCAAGCTCGAGGCCGCGGCGGGCGAGGCCGCGGCGGTGAGCGCTCAGGTCGCGGTCCAGGTCGACATCCCCGACCGCGACGCCGAGGGGTACGCCGCGCAGATCCGCGCCGCCCTGTCGGCGAAGCGGCGGGTGCACCTGCGGTACTACGTGCCCGGCCGGGACGAGGCGACCGAACGTGACGTCGACCCGATGCGGTTGCTCGTCGTCGAGGGACGGCCCTACCTGGAGGGCTGGTGCCTGCGCGCGGAGGGGGTGCGGCTGTTCCGGCTGGACCGGGTGCTCGGCCTCGACCTGCTCGACGTGCCGTCCGCGCCGCCGGCCGAGGCCCAGCCGGTGGACGTGGACCAGGGCCTGTTCCGGCCGTCGCCAGCCGACGTGCTGGTGGTGCTCGAACTGTCCGCCGCCGGGCGCTGGGTGGCGGAATATTACCCGTGTGAGTCCGTGACGGACCTGGAGGACGGCCGTCTCCGCGTGGTGCTGCGCACCCCGGACACCGGCTGGGTGCGGCGGCTGGCCCTGCGGCTCGGCGAGGACGGCCGGGTGCTCTCGCCGCCGTCGCTGGTGACCGAGGTACGCGAGGCCGCCAGCGCGGCGCTCGCGAACTACGTCGTATTACCGCCGGGCACACGCGGTTGGCTGGGTAAACCATGCCCGCCGGGGGCGCCGTGTAGAATCTGGCCGAGAAGGACGTCTCCCCGCGTTAAAGAGGACCGACATGAATGTTGGCGACCTGTTCGACAGCCCGTGGAAGATCCTGATCATCGCTGTGGTGATCATCGTGCTGTTCGGGTCCAAGAAGCTGCCCCACGCGGCGCGTTCACTCGGCCAGTCGATGCGCATTTTGAAGAAGGAAGTGCAGGGCCTGCACGAAGACGAGCCGGAACCGGCCCCCCAGGGCGGCGGCACGGCCGCGTCCCAGTTCCCGCAGGCCCAGCTCACCGCGGCGCCGGCGGCCGCCCCGGCGGAGCAGCAGGCGCAGATCGACGCGCTGCAGCAGCAGATCCGCGACTTGCAGCGCGCCTCGGCCATGGACACCCCCCCGGCCAACGCCGCCGCGACCGCCGAGCCGCAGCGCACCCAGCCCAGTTAGGTCGTCTTACTGCGGGAAGCGGTCATGGCGAAACTCCCCGGCGCCATCCAGGGCGCCCGCATCGTCGGTGAGCGGTATGTGCGCTCGCAGCGGCAGCAGAACCCCGAGGGGCGGATGCCGCTGTTCGATCACCTGCGGGAGCTGCGCAACCGGATCGTGAAGATGGCGCTGGCCCTGATCGCGGGGATGGTCGTCGGGTTCATCTTCTTCAATCCGGTATGGCATGTGATTGAGCGGCCGCTGTGCCAGGCGGTGATCCGCGGGCACACCGGGTGTGACACGCTCGGGGTGAACCGGCTGGTGCTGAACGGCCCGATGGACGCGTTCTACCTGCGGGTCAAGGTCGCGCTGATCGTCGGGATCATCCTGTCCTCGCCGGTGTGGCTGTACCAGGTCTGGGCGTTCATCGCGCCGGGGCTGTACGCGCGGGAGAAGCGGTGGGGGCGCATCTTCCTGGGCACGGCGGTGCCGTTGTTCCTGATCGGGAACCTGCTGGCGTACTTGTCGCTGGGCCGGTCGATGCATTTCCTGCTCGGGCTGACGCCGCAGAACGTGTCGAACCTGATCCAGGTCGACTTGTACATGAGCTTCGTGATGACGATGATGCTGGCGTTCGGGATCGCGTTCGAGCTGCCGCTGCTGATCGTGATGCTGAACCTGGCCGGGATCTTGACCCACCAGATGTTCAAGAAGTGGCGGCGGGTGATGATCTTCGCGGTGTTCGTGATCGCGGGGATGGCGAACCCGAGCCCGGATCCGATCACGATGCTGATCCTGGGCGGGGCATGCGTGGCGCTGGTGGAGGTGGCCGAGTTCGTCGTGTGGACCAACGACCGGCGCCGGGCCCGGCTGCATCCCGACCCCTACGCCGGCCTGGCCGACGACGAGCTATCCCCCCTCGACCTGGACGACCACCACGACGGTCGGCTCAACTAGCGCCTGCGCCTCAGTGGTCCGGCCGGAGACCTAGGCTGGAACCATGACCTCTCCGGCGGACCGGTACGCCGCGTTCCGCGACCGGCACGCTGCCCCCGGACTCGCCGGCTTCCGCGCGCTGTACGACTTCGACTTCGACGACTTCCAGGTCGACGCGTGCCGCGCGCTCGGCGCGGGCCGTGGCGTGCTCGTGGCCGCGCCCACCGGCTCGGGCAAGACGGTGATCGGCGAGCACGCCGTGCACCTGGCGCTGGCTCAGGGCCGCAAGTGCTTCTACACCACGCCGATCAAGGCGCTGTCCAACCAGAAGTACGCCGACCTGGTGCGCCGCTACGACAGCCGGACGGTGGGCCTGCTCACCGGGGACAACAGCATCAACGGCGACGCTGCGGTGGTGGTGATGACCACCGAAGTGCTCAGGAACATGCTGTACACCGGGTCGCCGGCGCTGTCCGGCCTCGGCTACGTCGTGCTCGACGAGGTGCACTACCTGGCCGACAGGTCCCGCGGCGCGGTGTGGGAGGAAGTGATCATCCACCTGCCCGAGTCGGTTCGGGTGGTCGCGCTGTCCGCGACGGTGAGCAACGCCGAGGAGTTCGGCGAATGGCTCGATCAGGTCCGCGGCGGCACGACGGTCATCGTGGACGAGCACCGGCCGGTGCCGCTGTGGCAGCATGTGCTGGCCGGGCACCGGCTGTACGACCTGTTCACCGACACGGTGCCCACGGCCGGCTCCGCCGGCGAGGGGCACACCAGGGTCAACCCCGAACTGCTCCGGCTGGCCCAGCGGGACACCTGGATCGAGCGCAAGGCGCCGCCCCGGCCCGGCCGCGGCGGGCGGCGTGCCCCCGCCGGGGGACCGGGGGGTCGTCCCCCCCGGCCAGCACGCCGGTTCCGGCCGGCCTACCGGCCCGACGTGATCTCGCGGCTGGACGACAGCGGCCTGCTGCCGGCGATCACGTTCATCTTCAGCCGGGCCGGCTGTGACGCCGCCGTCGAGCAGTGCCTGGCCGCGGGCCTGCGGCTGACCACGCCGCCGGAGGCCCAGGAGATCCAGCAGGCCGCCGAGCGCCGCACCGCGGATATCCCGCCGGAAGACCTGACCGTCCTCGGCTATGGCGAATGGCTGGACGGCCTGCGGCGCGGGATCGCGGCGCACCACGCGGGGATGCTGCCCGCGTTCAAGGAAGTGGTCGAGGAACTGTTCGCGGCGGGCCTGGTCCGCGCGGTGTTCGCGACCGAGACGCTCGCCCTCGGCATCAACATGCCGGCCAGGACCGTGGCCATCGAGAAGCTGGACAAGTGGAACGGCGAGACCCACGCGAACCTGACCGCGGGGGAGTACACCCAGCTGACCGGGCGCGCCGGACGTCGCGGCATCGACGTCGAGGGCCACGCGGTCGTGTTGTGGCAGCCCGGCATGGACCCCGGCGCGGTGGCCGGCCTGGCCAGCACCCGCACCTACCCGCTCAACTCGAGCTTCCGCCCCTCGTACAACATGGCCGTGAACCTGACCGGCTGGGCCGGGCGGGCCCGCGCGTCGGCCCTGCTCGAGTCCTCGTTCGCGCAGTTCCAGGCCGACCGCGGCGTCGTCGGGCTGACCCGGCAGATCCGCAGGAACCGCCAGGCCATGGCGGACCTGGCCACGGCGATGACCTGCGACCAGGGTGATTTCGCCGAGTATGCGGAACTCAGGAGGAATTTGACCGAACGAGAAGGCGATCTGTCCCGGGTCCGTGCGAGCTCCCGCCGGGCGGAAGCGGCCAGATCCCTCTCGCAGCTGCGCCCGGGCGACATCATCCGGGTGCCGGGCGGCCGGCGAGCCGGCCTGGCCGTGGTCCTCCAGCCCGGCCTGCACCCTGCTCGCGACGGCAACGGCTACGGCAATGGCCGGCGGGCCGGCCATGACCGGGCCGGTAACGGCCGCGGCGGCCCGGAGTTCACCGGTCCCGGGCCGCTGGTGCTCACCGAAGGGCGGCAGGTCAAGCGGCTGGCGGTGGCGGATTTCCCGGTCCCGGCCGAGGTGATCGACAAGATCAGGATTCCCGGGTCGTTCAGCCCGCGCTCCCCGCAGCACCGCAAGGACCTCGCGGCCACCATGCGGAACCGGCTGGCTAGCCGGGCCCCGGGGATCGTGCGCCGCCCGGTGCGGGCGGCGGACTGGGAGGCTGCCGCCTCGGGGGCCGCCGACGAGATCGCGGAGCTGCGGCGACGGCTCAGGCGCCATCCGTGCCACGACTGTCCGGACCGCGAGAACCACGCCAGGTACGCCGAACGCTACATCCGCCTGGCGCGCGAGACCGAGGCGCTCGAGCGCCGGGTGGCCGGCCGGTCGCACGTGATCGCCCGCACCTTCGACCGGGTGTGCCGTGTCCTGGAGCGCCTCGGCTACCTGGCCGGGGACACCGTCACGCCGGACGGTCAGCGGCTGGGCCGCCTGTACACCGAACTGGACCTGCTGGCTGCCGAATGCCTGCGCCGCGGCCTGTGGGATGAGCTGTCCCCGGCCGAACTCGCCGCCTGCGTGTCCGCCCTGTCCTTCGAGTCACGGCAGCCGGACGACGCCCAGCCGCCGCGGCTGCCGACGGGCCGCGTCCCTGACGCGCTGTCGGCCACCGTCCGCACCTGGGGCGAGCTCGACCAGCTCGAGAAGGACAACCAGCTGGCCTTCCTGCGCGAACCCGACCTGGGCTTTGCCTGGGCCGCCTACCGCTGGGCGCGCGGCGCGCGCCTGGAAAGCGTCCTGGCCGAGTCGCCCGACCTGACCCCCGGCAACTTCGTCCGCTCCGTCAAGCAGCTCATCGACCTGCTGGACCAGATCGCCGCAGCCGCCCCCGCCCCCGCCCCGGCCGACGCCCCCGCCCCGGCCGAACCCCCCGCCCCGGCCGAACTCCCCGCCCCGGCCGAACCTCCCGCCTCCGCCGGGCCCCCGGCGCCCGGCCTGGCCGCCACCGCCCGCGCCGCCATCGACGCGATGCGCCGCGGCGTGATCGCCTACTCCGCCGTGACCGACTAGCCCATTCCCCTCAGGTCCCGCCCCGCATGCCCTCCCGTAACATTGATCAACATGATCTATGGATCATTGCATCAACTGGCATTAGTGTTGATAGGCGCCTGGCGGCTAGCCTGGATTACATGTCACCGACCAGCACAGATACCGTCATAGCGAGCCGCACGACGACGCCCGCCCGCACCTGCCCGGATCGCCTCGTGCGTGCGATCCGTGCCGAGGTCCAGCGGGGCCTGGACTGGCAGCTGACCGCGGACCTGGTGGCCCGGGCGCTGCGGGCCAACCTGCCCGAACCGGCGGAGGTCCTGTCCGCCGCGCTACGGCACGGCGATCCCGCGGGCTACCAGAGCCACCTGCTGTACGCCGAACCCGGCGGTGCGTTTTCGGTATCCGCCATGGTCTGGCTGCCCGGGCAGCAGACGATGATTCATGATCATGTGGCCTGGTGCGTCACGGGCGTCCTGCAAGGACAGGAGTACGAGGAGATCTTTGCCCTGGTCGATGGCGGCCGCGCGGTCAGGCTCGCCGCGCGCAATGTAAACCCGCCCGGCACCGTCAGCGGCTTCGCGCCGCCCGGCGACATCCACCGCGTCCGCAACACCGGCGACACCGTGGCCATCTCCATGCACGTCTACGGCGCCGACATCTCCCGCCTCGGCAACAGCATCCGCCGCGAGTACACCCTCCCCGTCCACCCGTAACTCCCGCCCCGATCCGCGCGCCATCCCCTGTACGCACCGTGTTACTCATGGTGCAGGTGACCTCGATCCGCGGCTTCTGCCATGCTCGTGGACATTTACCTCAGAACCCGTCGCGCCGCCGCCAGGGCTCCAGGTCCTGGCGCATCGATGCCCCGCGTTGACTGCCCGCATCCGCTTCTCCGCCGCGTCCCCTCGGTTTCACATTAATGTGGCGCTCCACCTAATAGATGCGGTAGAGAGCCACGCTCACTGAATGTGCGGCGTGGCGGATGAGAGGGGTGGTGCTGCTGTTGGGAAGAGCCGGCCGCCGTACGGCTCAGGACCACGCCACGGATGAAAATCGGCCTTGCCTTGAGATAGATATCGATATATCGTTGAGCTATCGAAAAGGATCGACAAGCGATCTACAGATCTTTAAGGAGTATCAACAATGCATAACGAAGGATGGGGAGATCCCCGAGAACACCGCGGCCACCGGATGCGCGCCCGCATGCGCGGCGGCCCTGGCCCCGGGCCCTGGCCGGGTCCGCCGTTCGAGTTCGGGATGCGCGGCGGGCCGTTCGGGCCGCCGAAGTTCGGCGGCCGCGGGCCGCGGGTCCGCCGCGGTGACGTGCGCGCCGCCATCCTCGACCTGCTGGCCGAGGGCCGGGAAGAGGCACCGTCGTGGAACGGCTACCAGATCATCCAGGAGATCGGCGCGCGCACCCAGGGCGTCTGGCGGCCGAGCGCGGGTTCGGTGTACCCGGCGCTGCAGCAGCTCGAGGACGAGGCCCTGATCGTGGCCGAGGCCACGGGCGAGGACCGACGCCGGATGTACACGCTGACCGAGGAAGGCCGGGAGTACGTCCAGGAGCACGCCGACGAGCTGCGGGCGTCCTGGGAAGCTGTGACCGGCAGCGTCGATGACGCCGAGGTCCAACTGCGGCACACTATGAAGCAGGTCTTCGTGGCCGTGACGCAGGTCGCGCAGGCCGGCTCCGCGGCCCAGGTCCAGCAGGCCGGCAAGATCCTGGCTGACACCCGCCGGGCCTTGTACCGTATCCTCGCGGCAGACGGCGAAGAAGCAGCAGGGGGGGAGGACACGCAACGTTGACTACTCGCCGCCCTGAAGGACGGGGATTCCGGCCCTCGCGGGCCGGGGTTCCTGGTTCGCCGCCGACCGCACCCGGGAGGACCCGGAGTGTCTTACGCCAGCTCCGCAGGCATCGCCCGGAGAGCCCCGGGCTACGGCACGACCTGCCGCAAGGATGTTCTTGGCGGCGTTGATGTCCCGGTCGTGCCGGGCGCCGCAGGACGGGCATTTCCAGTATCGGGTGGACAGGCTCAGCCCGGCGAGCAGCTGCCCGCACGCCGAGCAGGTCTTCGAGCTGGGATACCACCGATCGATCACGACCAGGCGGCGGCCGTACCGCTGGCACTTGTACGCGAGCTGGCGGCGGAACTCGCCCCAGCCGCAGCCGGAGATCGCGCGGGCCAGCGTGCTCACGTCCGCATCCGGCCAGGACCACACGTACCGCAGCGGGGTGCTGGTCTTGCCCAGCCGCAGCTCGCCGCCGCGGATGGTGAACGCGCTGCGGGTGTAGTGCGCGGACTGCCGGGAGCGGCGGGTCTTGAACCGCGGGTAGCGGGCGCGCCTGGCGAAGAACGCGGTGAACGCCTGGTGCTGGTGCCGCAGCGCCTGCTGCAAAGGCACGGAGGAGACCTCGTTGAGGAACGCAAGGTCCGGCTCGCGCTTCATGGCGGTCAGCGCCCGGTCGGACTCCGCGTACGAGGTGCCTTTGCCCTCCAGGTGCCAGCGGGCCTGGCGGGCGGCCAGGGCGCGGTTCCATACGACCCGGACGCAGCCGAAGGTGCGGTTCAGCACCTGCTGCTGCGTCTGGTCGGGGTAGGCCCTGCACCGGTATGCTGTCCTCACCGTTACAGGATCGCACGTGTGATCGAAAAACTGCGGGAGCCGCGCCGTACGGGCGGGCATGTTTCCCTGCCCCGGGGCGTGGGGTACCGGATCCCTCCCCGGCCTGAAGGCCAGGGCATCCTCCGGGAGGCTTGGTGAGTCCGGCTATCTCGGTCAGCGCGCTGACCAAGAGATACGGCGAGATCGATGCCGTACGCGGCATCGACTTCGAGGTGGCCGCCGGAGAGACCTTCGGCTTCCTCGGGCCGAACGGGGCGGGCAAGTCCACCACGATCAAGATCCTGTGCACCCTGGCGGATCCCACCTCGGGGACCGCCAGGGTGGCAGGTCACGATGTCGTCTCCGAACGCGACACCGTACGCCGCAACATCGGCCTGGTGTTCCAGGACACCACCCTGGACAACTACCTGACCGGCGAGCAGAACCTGCGCTTCCACGCGGACCTCTACGGGGTGCCCAAGACGGCGTTCGGGCCGCGGTTGCGCCAGGTACTCGAGATGGTCGGGCTGTGGGACCGGCGGGGCAGCGTGGTGTCCACCTATTCCGGCGGCATGCAGCGCCGGCTGGAGATCGCGCGGGGCCTGCTGCACGCGCCGCGGGTGCTGTTCCTTGACGAGCCGACGGTGGGGCTCGACCCGCAGACCCGGGTATCCATCTGGGAGTACATCAACGAGCTCAAGGGCCGCGAGGACATCACGATCTTCCTGACCACGCACTACATGGACGAGGCGGAGAACTGCGACCGGATCGCCATCATCGACCACGGCGCCATTGTGGCGATCGACACCCCGGAGGCGCTGAAGGCCTCCATCGGCAAGGACCGCGTCCAGATCAGCACCGCGGACGACCCGGCGGCGATCCGCGCCCTGGCCGAGGTGTTCGGGATCGACGCGTCCATGCACGAGGGCCGGGTGACGTTCTCGGTGGAATCCGGCGAGCAGTTCGTGCCTAAGCTTTTCGGCGGGATGCCGGTGGCGATCCAGTCGGTGAGCGTGTCCCGGCCCTCGCTGGACGACGTGTTCATGTCGTACACCGGCAAGACGATCCGGGACGCCGAAGCCTCGATCGGCGACCGCAACCGCAGGATCGCCACCAGGTTCGGCCGGAGATAGCGCAGAAGGTAGCGAGGTAGCGTTGACGGCTCAGGAAACTGCCAGGAGAGGCGCACCCGAGACCGGGGAGCGTGACCTCACCGAGCTCATCAGGGTCGCGGTACCCGAACGCAGCATCCGCGCCGACCTGCGCGCGGTCAGCATCGTCTGGCGCCGGGAGCTGATCAGGTTCCGCAGCGACCGGCTGCGGGCGGTCACCTCGCTGGTGCAGCCGGTGCTGTTCCTGTTCGTGCTCGGCACCGGCCTGTCCCGGCTCGCCGCCCGCGGCCTGCCGGCCGGGGTGGACTTCAGGACGTTCATCTATCCGGGCGTGCTGGCCATGTCGGTGCTGTTCACCGCGATCTTCTCGGCTGCGTCGATCGTGTGGGACCGGGAATTCGGGTTTCTCCGCGAGATGCTGGTCGCGCCGGTCCGGCGGTGGGCGATCGTGATCGGCAAGTGCCTGGGCGGCGCGACCGTGGCCACCTTCCAGGGCATCATCTTCCTGGCGCTGGCCGGCGTGGCGCATGTCCCGTACGACCCGGCCCTGCTGCTCACCCTGGTAGGGGAGTTGCTCTTGCTGTCGTTCACGCTGACCGCGTTCGGCGTGATGATGGCGGCCCGGATCAAGCAGATCCAGGCGTTCATGGCGCTCACCCAGATGTTCGTGCTGCCGCTGTTCTTCCTGTCCGGCGCGCTGTACCCGCTGAACGGGCTGCCGCCCTGGCTGACCGTGCTGACCCGCCTGGACCCGCTGACCTATATCGTGTACCCGATGCGGCACGCGGTGTTCGTCCACCTGCCGATCAGCCCGCTGGCGGTGGAGAAGCTCAGCCCCGGCGTCACCTGGGGCGGCTGGGTCGTCCCGATCGGCCTGTCGCTGGCCATGGTGGCCGCGATGGGGCTGGCGATGCTCGGCGTGGCCATAGCCGAGTTCCGCAAGACCGAATAAGCGGGCACCGCATTGCATACAACATGCATGCATGCAATGCGGTGCCGGTATTCAGATGCTTAATTAGTAAGCACCTGGTGATCAGTTCCTGGTTTTTTGCTCATCTCTATAACGAAAAGTGACGAACAATCCCCGTATCGCGACGCAGCGTTCCCTCGCCGCGCCGAGATAAAGAAACCTACGGATTGCGACCGCTTCCTCTCACAACCGAACTAGTTCGCTCTCCGCACACCTCCGTCAATGCTGCTAGCGCAGGGCCAGTAACACTAGCGACGGATGCCTCACCGACCCCCTAGAGCAAAATTCCGGGCCGCTCAGCCGCCCCGACGCCAGCACTCCCGGCCCATCACCCCTACTCGCCAGTAAAACGTGCCGGCCCCGAAACCACCACCCCGGCCCTACCTCATGATCCTCCCCGGCGTTCATGAAAGCCACCCCCTGGACCCGCCGCCCCAGCACGGAGGACCCCTGCCGATCCCGCCACCCAGCCAGAACCCCAACCGGGAAGGAAGCCAGGAAGACCGGCCCCAGCCCGCATTGCGGGCAGGCGAGAAGCAGCGGAGAAGGTGGCCCACGACGCCCCATAACCCACAGAAGCTGGCCGGCGAACCCTAGCCCACCCGCCTGCGGCGGGCCACTCGGGGATCGGGGGGTCGTCCCCGGAAGAGCACTGCGAGCCCGGCCGAAGCCGGGTCAAAAGCGGCGAGCATTAGGGCGACGCCGGGTGGTTACGGGGGCAAACCACCCGGCGTCGCGATCATCGGCGTTCCGACGGGGGCCCGGAACGCCGGCAGTGATGCTCCGACGGGGGACCAGAGCATCGATATGAATCGTACACGGAAACACCCCCTAGTTTGTCAAGACCCAATTACAACCGGATCTCGGGACGAGCCTGAGCAGGCCCAATCGCGGCCCAGATTTAGTTATCCCCGGGCGGCGGCCCGACCGGGCGATGACCGTTTCCGCGGTTTGCTTCCGATGACCCGCCAGGGTCGCGGGTGACGGGCAGGTTCGGGTGGTACTCCATGAAGCCGCGGGTGTTGTCCGGCTCCCGGCCGCCGTTGGCGAACACGACGGCGAAATACGGAATGAAGATGGCGCCGACCGCCGGTATCGCGGCGAGCCAGCCGAAGTGGTTGATGAACAGCACTACGGCGATCACGAAGCAAACCGTGCGGATGCTCATCATCACCAGGTACCTGCGCTGACGGTAGGCGACGTCGTCCGACAGCGACCGACGCGCCTGCGTCACCACGTGCACCGGCGGCTGCCCGCGGCCGGCATGACCCATCCTCACCCCTCTACCGTATGCCCGGCCGGCGAGCCTGGCGACCATACGCCGGCGAGCCTGGCGACCATACGCCGGAGCGGCGTGAGGCGGCTCGCGGAGCTTCGCCGCTGTCGGCCCGTGGTTTACCATCCGGATCCGTCGTGGTAAACCCCACGGAAAGTAAAGGGAATGTCAAGTGGTTATCTCACTGCCGGAAGCTGGCCCGGAGCGAGGAACAGGCCGTTGACCTGCGGTTCTGGCCATCCGGAGGGTGTAATTGGGGCCTTATTCAGCAGCCCCCCGGGGACATCGATGAGAAACCGTGATAGTTTTAGGTGGGAAATCTCTATCGTATACGTTTAAGCTCGCCTGACTGACAGCCGGCGCTGGAACCCGGCACAACTGGAGGAAGGCGAATTAAATGACCCGACGACCACTATGTGGCCGCCGCAGCAGTGGCACCCAGGCTCACGCGGTACAAGCGACCGCTCCATACCTCGAGGCAGGCTGGGGCCCGGTGAAGGGCGGCGGGCGATGATCAGGTTCTCCAGCGGTAAGGGGGGCTTGGCCATCCTGGCGATCGCGTGCCTGACCGGGATGGCCGCATGCAGCAACTCCAGCAGCTCGTCCACGCCGAGTACCTCGTCGAGTTCCTCCGTGAAGAGCGGGGGCTCTATTACCGTCGCGCTCGACGAGGACGTAGCCGGCTTCAACCTCCTGCAGGCAAACGATAACGAGTTCGTGCTGGGGGAGATCCTGCAACAGGTGTGGCCCTCGGTCTACCTAGTCCAGCCGAACCTCACGCTGAAGCTGAACACCGCCTTTGTCACGAGCGCCACGCTCACCAAGACGAACCCGCAGACCGTGGTGTACCAGATCAACCCCAAGGCCTCCTGGTCCGACGGGGTGCCGATCAACGCCGACGACTTCATCTACAACTGGCAGGCGCAAAGCGGCAATCCCGCCTACAAGGACGTCGGCGGCAAGGCCTTCCTGCCCGTGGGCACGACCGGCTACAGCTCGATCAAGTCGGTGACCGGCTCCAACAACGGCAAGACCGTGACCGTGGTCTTCTCCAGTCCGTTCAGTGACTGGCAGTCGCTATACGGCTCCGGCTACCCGATGATCCCGGCGCACATCGCGAAGAAGGTCGGCTTCGACAGCGGCTTCCAGACCTTCGGCCCGGCCATGCAGGTCTCCGGCGGTCCGTACATGATCCAGAGCTACGCTCAGGGACAAGACCTGGTCGAGGTCCGCAACCCGCACTACTGGGGCACGCCCGGCAAGATGGACAAGATCATCTTCCGGTTCATCCTCGACGACACCCAGATCCCCCCCGCCGCGTCGAACGGCGAGGTCCACGTGGTTACGTCCCCGGCCCTGCCCTCGGTCGCCTACAGTTCGGCGGTGAAGAGCGTCCCGAACTTCACCACCAACAACATCGCCGCCCTTGAATTCCAGCACATCGACTTCAACCAGGCCAATCCCTACCTGGCGCTGGCCAATGTGCGGCACGCGCTCGCCGAGGGCACCGACCGGGCGCAGATGGTGCAGCGGATCGCCGCCCCGATTACCCCGTCGATCAAGGTGCTGCAGAACCGGCTATTCATGCCGACCCAGCCGCAGTACCAGAGCACCAGCGGCAGCTACGGCGCCTTCAACCCCAGCCAGGCCAAGACGCTGCTGCAGCAGTCGAACATGACGATGGGCTCGGACGGCTACTTCCACCCGAACTTCGGCCCGGAAAAGGGGAAGGATCTCACCTTCTCTATCTCGACCACCAGCGGCGTGCCGGCCCGGGCGCAGGTCGAGCAGCTCTTCCAGGCTGACATGAAGTCCATCGGCGTCAAGATCAACATCCAGAACTACAACGCCAGCACTCTGTTCGGCACCGTCGGCCCCAAGAGCGAGTACGACATCATCGAGTTCGCGTGGGTGTCGTCGCCATTCGCCTCGGGGAACCAGGCCATCTACTGCTCCTACACCAACACCGCAAACTGCGGCGAAAACTGGAACCACTACGCGAACAAGCAGGTGGACAGCCTGTTTAACCAGGCGATTGCCACCTTCGACCAGGCTAAGGCGGCCGCCCTGTACAACCAGATCGACTCGATTCTGTGGAAGGACATGGTCACGCTTCCGCTGTTCCAGAATCCAGATGTGTATGGCTGGTCCAGCAAGTACGGCAACGTCGTGCCCAACCCCAGCCTGCTCGGCATCACGTGGAATGCCCAGCTCTGGGGCCTGAAGGCCTGATGAGCCTGCACCGCGCATCGCCCCCGGCCCGCCGCGGGCCGGGGGCGGCGCGGTGCGATGCGCGCATGATCCCTGCTAGGTGGGTACGGGAGTAAACATGGGCGGATATATCCTGCGGCGCTGCCTGGCCGGGCTGGTGACGTTGCTCGTAGCCAGCTTCCTGGTGTTCATCCTGGTTGCCCTGTCCGGGGATCCGCTGGCGAACCTGCGGGCGAACCCGCACATCTCCCAGGCCACCATCCAGGCCGCCAGGATACAGCTGAACCTGAACCAGCCGCTGCTCGAGCGGTACTGGACCTGGCTGACCGGCATGCTGCACGGCGACTTCGGGACCAGCACGACCGGCCATGACGTGCGGGCCCAGCTCGGCTCACGCCTCCTGGTCACGCTCAGGATGGTGGTCCCGGCCACGATCCTGGCGGCGATCCTGGGCGTGCTGATCGGGGTGGTGAGCGCGGTCAAGCAGTACAGCATCCTCGACCACACGATGACCGGCCTAGCGTACCTGTTTTACTCCACGCCCGTTTTCATCGTGGCGATCTTGCTGAAGGACTTCTTCGCCATCGACGTCAACAACGCCGCCGGGCATACCGTATTCTATACGATCGGTCAGAACACGCCGGGCACCACCGGCGCGTGGAGCGTGTTCACCGACTCACTGCAGCACACCATCTTGCCCGTGATCACCCTGGCGCTCGTCACCTACGCTGGCTGGAGCCGATACCAGCGCGCCTCAATGCTGGACGTGCTCAACGCCGACTACGTGCGCCTCGCCCGCGCGAAGGGGCTGTCCCCGCGCCGGGTGCTCTACGTGCACGCGCTCAGGAACGCCCTTATCCCGATCACCACGGTGATCGCGCTCGACTTCGCGACCATCATCGGCGGTGCGCTGATCACCGAGATCGCGTTCGGCTGGGAGGGCATGGGCCAATTCCTGCTCGGCGGCCTGACCGGCCCGATCAGCCCGGACGTGTACGTGGTGCAGGCCTGGCTGATGGTCGCGGCCACTGCCGTGATCGCCTTCAACATCATCGCAGACCTGATCTACGGACTGCTGGACCCGAGGATCCGCTATGCCTGAGCCGCCGCCGGAGGAGTTCAGCCATTCGTTCATGCCGGAGGGGGCGCCGCACTACGGCGAGGTCATCGGCGGCGCGCCGGGGACCGAGGTGCGCGGATCGGCGGGGCTGGCGGAGACCGAGCTGAGTTCCAGCACGCTGACCGATGAAGACCTCGAGCGGGCCCGTGAGGGCCTCACCATCAAGAGCCGCAGCCAGCTAAAGATGGTGACGGAGCGCTTTTTCCACCACCGGATGGCGCTGGTGGGCCTCGGCGTCTTCCTGTTCCTGCTGATCATCTCCACCGTCGTGCCGCTGTTCTGGAAGTACAGCTTCTCGCAGATCACCGGCCAGTTCGGGACGGGACCCTCGCTGCAGCATCCCTTCGGCACCGATCCGATCGGGCACGACATGTTCGCCCAGGTGTTGCAGGGCACGGCGACGTCGATCAAGACCGCCCTCGTGGTCGCGGTGCTGGCCACCGTGATCGGGACCCTGGTCGGGGCAGGCGCCGGGTACTACGGCGGGTGGGCCGACTCGCTGCTGATGCGGTTCACCGACCTGATCCTCGTGGTGCCGCTGCTCGCGATCTTGCTCGTGCTGTCCAACAAGTTCAGCAAGCAGGCAAACGGCTGGGTCTTCGTCGCGCTGCTACTCGCGCTCCTGCTCTGGACCTACCTGGCCCGGCTGGTGCGAGGCACGTTCCTGTCGCTGCGGGAGCGTGAGTTTATCGAGGCGGAGTGGGCGATCGGCGCCACCGACCGCCGGATCATCTTCCGGCATATGATCCCCAACGCAGCGGGCGTCGTGGCGGTCAACGCCACCCTGACCGTGGCCAACGCGATGCTGATCGCGGCCGCGCTGTCGTTCCTCGGACTCGGCATCCAGCCGCCGCAGGTCGACCTGGGCAGCCTCATCGCCAGCGGCGAGGGCGATGCCACCGCGTTGCCGTGGCTGTTCTACTTCCCCGCGTTGTTCCTCATCGCGGCCATCCTCTCGGTGAACTTCATCGGCGACGGGCTGCGTGACGCACTCGACCCCACCCAGAGGATCCGCACATGAGCGACCCTGTCCCCCCGGCGCTGCTCGAGGCGGCAGGTCTGTCGGTGACGTTCCCGACCAGGGAGGGAGACGTCCGGGCGGTCCGGGGCACTAGCTTCACGCTGGAGCGCGGCGAGACCATCGGCATCGTGGGCGAATCGGGGTCAGGCAAGTCGACAGTCGCGCTGGCCATGCTCGGATTGCTGCCCAAGTACGCCCGCGTGACCGGCTCGGTGCGCCTCATGGGCCGGGAACTGGTCGGGCTCCCGGAAGGGGACCTGGCGAAGATCCGCAGCAGCACCATCGCCTACATCCCGCAGGACCCGCTGAGTTCGCTCAACCCCGCGTTCAGCGTGGGTTACCAGGTGGCGGAGACGATCTGGACCCGCCGGAGCATGTCCAAGGACGACGCACGCCGCCGCGCGGTCGAGTTGCTGGAGATCGTCGGCATCCCCCGGGCGGCCGAGCGGGCCGACAGCTACCCGCACGAGTTCTCCGGCGGCCAGCGGCAGCGGGTCGTGATCGCCATCGCCATGGCGAACGATCCCGACGTGATGATCGCCGATGAGCCCACGACCGCGCTCGACGTGACCATCCAGGCCCAGGTGCTCGAGGCCCTCCGCGCCGCCAAGGAGCAGACCGGGGCCTCGCTGATCCTGATCACCCACGACCTCGGCGTCGTGGCCGGCATTGCGGACCGGGTCATCGTGATGTACGCGGGCAAGCCGATCGAGACCGCTCCCGCCGACGGCATCTTCTACGAGTCGAAGATGCCGTACACGCTCGGCCTGCTCGGCTCGCTGCCGCGGATGGACACCAGGGACCCCGGCCCGCTGCGGCCGATCCCCGGCAGCCCGCCGTCCCTGCTCAACCTTCCGCCTGCCTGCCCGTTCGCCCCCCGGTGCCCGATCGCCTACCAGCGCTGCCTGCAAGAGGAACCCCCGCTGGCGGAGGTCGGTCCGGCGCACGCCGCCGCGTGTCACCGCTCGCACGAACTCACCGCCGGCGACACGAGCCTGTTCGCGCCCATTTCGGCGGATACCGAAGGCCAGCCCGACGCGGCGGCGCTGGTGTCCGAGGTCCCCGCAGAAGGCACGCAGCCGCCCGCGGCGGGCAGGACGCTGATCGAGGTCCACGACCTGGTCAAGCATTTTCCCATCCGTGGCGGCAAGCTGGTCAGGCATACGGTCGGGGCGGCCCACGCGGTGTGCGGGGTCTCCTTCGAGCTGGCGGAGCGGGAAACCCTGGGCCTGGTCGGGGAGTCGGGTTGCGGCAAGTCGACCACGGCCCGCACCGTCCTGCAGCTACTGCCCGCCACCTCGGGCTCGGTTCGCTATGAGGGCAGCGAGCTCACCGGCCAGAGCCGGAAGCAACTCCGGCCGATGCGGCAGCATCTGCAGGTCGTGTTCCAGGATCCGTTCGCGTCCCTGGACCCCCGGATGCCGGTCGGTGAGATCGTGGGGGAGCCGTTGCGGGTGCACGGGCGCTGGGACGGCAAGAAGGGCCCGGAACGCGTCGACCAGCTCTTCCAGCTGGTGGGCCTCAACCCCGAGCACCGTAACCGCTTCCCGCACGAGTTCTCCGGTGGCCAGCGCCAGCGTGTCGGCATCGCCCGGGCCCTGGCCCTGGACCCCAAGGTCCTGGTGCTCGACGAACCCGTGTCGGCGCTCGACGTCTCCATCCAGGCCGGGGTGGTGAACCTGCTGGAAGAGCTGCAGGACCGGCTGGGCCTCGCCTACCTGTTCATCGCCCACGACCTGTCGGTCGTGCGGCACATCTGCGACCGGGTCGCGGTCATGTACCTGGGCAAGATCGTCGAGATCGGCACCGGGACCCAGGTCTACGACACCCCGGCTCATCCCTACACGCAGGCCCTGCTGTCGGCGGTGCCGGTGCCTGACCCCGCCCTCGAGCGTCAGCGGCGGCGGATCCTGCTCACCGGGGAGGTGCCGAGCGCCATCGCGCCGCCATCCGGGTGCCGGTTCCGGACCCGGTGCTGGAAGGCGCAGGAGATCTGCGCGCAGGAGGAACCCGCGCTGACCGAAAGGGGCCAGGGTCATCCCGTGGCGTGCCACTTCGCCGACGTCACCCGGGTTATCCCGGGCGACTCGTGACGCTCAGGGCGACTCGTGACGCTCAGCTGGCCTGGCTGACCGACGACATGTTGAAGCCCTCGACGCGGATCGGCGGCATCGCGGTCCGGTTGAAGTAGTCGGCCCACTCGCGCGGCAGCGCCGGCCCGGTGGCGCCCACCTCGACCAGCCGCCCGAGCATGCCCACCGGCGACTCGTTGAACCTGAAGTTGTTCACCGCGCCGGTCACCTCGCCGTTTTCCACCAGGTAGACCCCGTCCCTGGTGAGCCCGGTGAGCAGCAGGGTCTGCGGGTCGACCTCCCGGATGTACCACAGGCAGGTGAGCAGCAGCCCGCGTCCGGTCGAGGCGATCATCTGCTCCAGCGTCGGCGCCCCGGCGCCGGAAGCAGGCGCAGCGCCGGAAGTGTGCACGGTGAAGGTCAGGTTGTCGATGGCCGGCGCCACCGGCACCCCGGCCAGCCCGGCCGAGTGCCGCGACGAGACCAGGGCCTCCAGCGAGCCCTCGCGGATCCAGTCGGTGGCGCGCAGCGGGAGGCCGTTGTCGAAGACCGAGGAGTCCGGCCCGGACGCGTGCGAGATCACGAACGGCGCGCAGCCGAGCCCCGCTGCCCGCGGGTCGCTGGACAGCGTCACGGGCTGGGCGGATAGCCGCTCGCCGATCCGGGTCCCGCCGCCGGGCTTGCTGAACACCGTCCGTCCCTCGGCTGCCTCCTTCGCCCCGGCCGACCAGTACATGTAGGTGAGAAGGTCGGACACGGCGGTGGGCGGCAGCAGCGTCTCGTACCTCCCGGCGGGCAGCGAGACGGAGCGCTCGGCCCAGCCCAGCCGTCCCGCCAGCCCGGCATCGAGAGTGGCGATGTCCACGTCGGCGAAATCCCGGGTGGCCACCCCCGTCCAGGCCGAGCGGGTCAGGTCGGCGGACTTGGCATTCAGGTCGACCCGCCCGGTCGGCTGGTCGTGCCGCAGCCTCAGCCCGGTCGAGGTGCCGAGGAAGGTGCTTTCCACCTGGTGCTGGGCGAACCCGTACAGCTTCCGGCCGGCCCCTCCGCGGCGCGCAGCGTCTGCCCGAGCGCCGCCGCGAAGTCACGCAGCACGCCGATCTCGGTGTGGCCAGGCTGGCCGTCCCAGCCGGGCTCGCCCTTATTTACCCCGAACGAGCTGGGCTGTCCCGCCTCGATGAGCTCTCTCGCGTCCTCGGCGGAGGCGCTTTCGGCCGCCGCGTGCTCGGCCTGGCGGACCACGTCCTCGATCTGGCCGGCCTGGATGCCGGCCCGGGACACGACGCCGGCCGCGGCACCGTCGCGGCGCCGGTCGATGGCGATGACGGTGAGCTGGCGGGAGCGCGACACGCCGTTGGTGGTGAGCGTGTTGCCCGCCCAGCGCAGGTTGGCGGCCGAGGTTTCCTCGGCGATCACCACGCAGTCGTCCGACTTGGCCACGGCTAGCGCGCGCTCGACGGTTTCCTGGGGGGTCATGATGATCCCTCTTCCGCGGTGTTGAGTATCCGCACGCCGCGCATCAGGACCGCCGGGCAGCCGTGGCTGACCGGGGCGACCTGGCCGGGCTGACCCTTGCCGCAGTTGAATGCGCCGCCGAGCACGTAGGTCTGCGGCCCGCCGACGGCCTCCATGGAGCCCCAGAAGTCGGTGGTGGTGGCCTGATAGGCCACGTCGCGCAGCTGGCCGTCCAGCCGCCCGTTCCTGATCCGGAAGAAGCGCTGGCCGGTGAACTGGAAGTTGTACCGCTGCATGTCGATCGACCAGCTCTTGTCGCCCAGGATGTAGATGCCGTTCTCCACCCCGCCGATGAGGTCCGCGGTCGACGGGCCGGCCGCGGCCGGCTGCAGCGACACGTTCGCCATCCGCTGCAGCGGCATGTGGCCGGGCCCGTCGGAGAACGCGCACCCGTTCGACCGCCCGAATCCCTCCAGCCGCGCCATCCGCCGGTCGAGCTGGTAACCGGCCAGTACGCCGTCGCGGATCAGGTCCCAGGACTGCGCGGCCACCCCCTCGTCGTCGTAGCCGATGGTGGCCAGGCCGTGCTCGGCGGTGCGGTCGCCGGTGACGTGCATGACACCCGAGCCGTACTGCAGGCGGCCCAGCTTGTCCAGCGTGGCGAACGAGGTGCCGGCGTAGGCGGCCTCGTAGCCGAGCGCCCGGTCGAGCTCGGTGGCGTGCCCGATCGACTCGTGGATGGTGAGCCACAGGTTGGACGGGTCGATGACCAGGTCGTAGCGGCCGGGTTCGACGGAGGGGGCCTGCAGCTTGGCCGCGAGCAGCTCGGGCAGCTCGGCCAGCTCGGCCGCGAAGTCCCAGCCGGTTCCGGTGAGGAACTCATGGCCCCGGCCGGCCGGCGGGGCCAGCGTCCGCATGGTGTCGAACCGGCCGTCGCCGGAAACCGCGACCGCGGTCACCTGCGGGTGCAGCCGGACCCGCTGCTGGGTGGCCGTGGTCGCGCCGTCGGAGTAGAACTTGCACTCCCTGACCTGCCGCAGCGAGGCGTCCACGTGATTCACCGCCGGGTGCGCGAGCAGGTCGCGGCTCCACTGCGCCAGCACCGCGACCTTGTCCGCGACGGCGATCGTGAACGGGTCGACGTCGTAGGCCGACATCCAGGTCACTTCGCCGTAGGCCGGCTCGGGGGCCAGCTTGATCGGCTCGGTGTTCATGGCGGCGGCCACCCGGGCGACCTCGACGGCCTGCCGGGCCGCCTGCGCCGCGGCATCCGCGTCCAGGTCGACGGCGGCGGCGAATCCCCAGGTCCCGTCCACGATCACCCGGACGGCGAGGCCGGTGTCGTCGGCGTCGAACAGGGTCTGCGGGTTCCCGTCGGACAGGCCGATCTGCTGGCCCCTGATGCGTTCGGCACGGAAGTCGGCGTGCTGGGCGCCGAGGCTGCTTGCCTGCGCGAGCGCAGCGTCGGCCAGGTCCCGCAGCGGCAGCGCGGTGAATTCCTCGTCGATCCTCGATTCGTGGTCATCCACGACACCCCAACCTATCTCATCGGCTGCGGTACCCTCAGGTGGCCGGAAGGAGGCGTGATCATGGGACGTTCCGTGCTGGTGACCGGCGGGAACCGCGGTATCGGGCTGGCCATCGCGCGGCGGTTCGCGGCCGACGGCGACAGCGTCACGGTAACCTCCCGCTCGGGCGGCCCGGTGGACGGGCTGGCCGTGGTCAAATGCGACGTGCGCGACGCGGCCTCGGTCGACGCCGCGTTCACGGCGGTGGAAGCGGACCAGGGCCCGGTGGAGGTGCTGGTGGCCAACGCGGGCGTGACCCGCGACACGCTGCTCGCGCTGATGAGCGAGGACGACTTCGCCGAGGTACTCGAGGTGAACCTGGTCGGCGCGTACCGGGTGGCCAAGCGGGCGGTGCGCGGCATGATGAGGATGCGCCGCGGGCGTCTCATCTTCATCTCCTCCGTGGTCGGCATGTACGGCTCGGCGGGCCAGGCCAACTACGCCTCGTCCAAGGCCGGCCTGGTCGGCCTGGCCAGGTCGCTGGCGCGCGAGCTCGGATCGCGCGGCGTCACCTCCAACGTGGTCGCGCCGGGGTTCGTGGACAGCGACATGACGGCGAACCTCTCCGAGGAGAGGAAGGCGAGCATCAAGGCGGCGGTGCCGCTCGGCCGGTACGCCGTCGCGGCCGAGGTGGCCGCGACGGTCGCGTTCCTGGCCGGACCGGACGCCGGCTACATCACCGGTGCCGTCATCCCGGTCGACGGCGGGCTCGGGATGGGCCACTGATGGGAATCCTGGCGGGCAAGCGGATCCTGGTCACCGGGGTCATCACCGATGCCTCGATCGCGTTTCACGTCGCCCGGGTGGCGCAGCAGGAGGGCGCGACCGTGGTGCTGACCGGGTTCGGGCGGCTGAGCCTGGTGGAGCGGATCGCCCGGCGGCTGCCCTCGCCGCCGCCGGTGCTCGAGCTCGACGTGACCAGCGACGAGCATCTCGCGTCGCTGGCCAGCCGGGTGTCCGAGCACGTCGACGGGCTCGACGGCGTGCTGCACGCGATCGCGTACGCCAATCCCGAGTCGGCGCTCGGCGGAAACTTCCTGCACACCCCGTGGCCGGACGTGGCGACCGCGGTCCAGATCTCCGCGTACTCGCTGAAGGCGGTCACGATGGCGGCGCTGCCGCTGATGGGCGGCGGCGGGTCGGTGGTGGGCCTCGACTTCGACGCCAGCGTGGCCTGGCCGGGCTATGACTGGATGGGGGTGGCCAAGGCGGGGCTTGAGTCCTGTGCCCGGTACCTGGCCCGCGACCTGGGGGAGAAGAGGGTGCGGGTCAACCTGGTGGCGGCCGGGCCGCTGCGCACCATGGCCGCCAGGTCCATCCCCGGGTTCGACCGCTTCGAGGACGTATGGGGTACCCGGGCGCCGCTCGGCTGGAACATCACCGATCCGGAGCCGACGGCGCGGGCCTGCGTGGCGCTGCTTTCCGACTGGTTCCCCGCCACGACGGGCGAGATCGTGCACGTCGACGGCGGCGTGCACGCGGTGGGCGCCTGATACCCGCCGCCGCGGGCGGCAAAGCCGCCGGTTCCCTTGCCCTGGGACCGGATGATGCCGATACTCCAATCATGGGAGGGTCGACTGCGGACACGCCCACCACACCCGAATCCCTCCGCGCCTCCGATGCGGAGCGCGATCACGCGGTCAGCGAACTGCGGAACGAGTTCACCGAGGGCCGCCTGTCGCACGAGACCTTCATGTACCGCATGCAGAGCGCCCTCGACGCGCGGAACCGCGGCCAGCTGGCAGGCCTGTTCACCGACCTGCCGGCGCGCCAGTCTGGTCCCCAGAAGCTGCTGGCCCGGATCCGGGCCGCGCTGCGCGCCGCGCCGGGCGCGGGCGGCCGGCGGGCCGGCCGCGAGCCTGACATCCCGGGAACCCAGCGGATCGGCGGTGCCGCGTACGGGCCGGGCCCGCAGGGGATCGACGGGGCTCAGCGTGACCAGCACTGCGAGGAATACCAGGGGAGTCCCGAAGTTCAGCCGGCCCTGCTGTTCTTCCCGCCGGGCAGCGGGGTCCGGTTCACCATCGGGCGGAACCGCGGCTGCGACCTGTGCCTGACCGACCTGTCGGTCTCCCGCACGCATGCCTTGCTGGTCCGCCGCGAGGAGGGCTGGATTCTCAGCGACCTGGGTTCGCACAACGGCAGCAGGCTCAACGGCTGGCTGGTCCGCGAGCCCGTCCCGGTGCGCGTGGGCGACCGGGTGGAGTTCGGCTCGATGGCGTTCATCATCGCCGAACCGTCCGCCGTTCCGCCCGCCGGAGACTAGTGCCGCCGGGTCCCGCCAGGCATTCCTGGTAAAGGGCGCAGAACCGACCGACTAGAGTCGGAAAGCGTGACGACGGTTCTACTTGTGCGGCACGGGCTTACCGCCACGACCGGTCACGTGCTGACCGGGTGGACGCCGGGCATCCCGCTCGACGACCGGGGCCGGACCCAGGCGGCCGCGCTCGCGGCGAGACTGGCCCCGCTCCCGCTCGACGCCATCGTCAGCAGTCCGCTGGAGCGCTGCCAGCAGACCGCGGCGGCGATCGCGGCGACCAGGCCGGGCCAGCCGGTCATCACCGAAGACCGGGTCGGGGAGTGCCGCTACGGGGACTGGACCGGCCAGCCGCTGAAGAAGCTGGCCCGGGAGCAGCTCTGGCGCGTGGTGCAGGCTCATCCGAGCGCCGTGACGTTCCCGGGTCCCGAGGGCGAGTCCATGCCGGACATGCAGCACCGGGCGGTCGCCGCGATCCGCTCCTGGAACGCCAGGCTCGGCCAGGACGCCACCTATCTCGTCTGCTCGCACGGAGATGTCATCAAGGCCATCGTCGCAGATAGCCTTGGACTTCACCTCGACCAGTGCCAGCGGATCCAGGCCGATCCCTGCTCGCTGACCGTGATCAGGTATACGCCGCTGCGGCCGTTCCTGGTCCGGATGAACGACCGAGGGGGCGGGGTGGATGACCTCATGCCACGCGCGGACGGTCACCGCCATGCGCGGGGGCGTGACTCGGCTCAGAGCGACGCCGCGGTCGGGGGCGGTTCCGGCGGCGCGGACCCAAAGGCCCCGGAGGGCCCAACGAGCCCGGAAAGCCCGGGAGACCAAGGGAACGGGCAGACGGACATGATGAACGGTGCCAGCGGTATCCCGGCGGGCGCGGCCGCTTCAGGTAGCCAGCAGCCGGCGGACACGCGAGGATAGGAGCGTTATGCAAAACTGGCTCGCGAGTGCAGGCCTTCTGGGCCTGCGCGAGCGACCAGTGCACGTGGCACGGACAGCAACCTCAGCGGGTTCATTGCATAACGCGAACTTTGAATAGGACACTGACAATGCCGGTCTACTTCTATGACCCGCCGGACAGGTTCGTGGCCGGCGCGGTAGGGCAGCCAGGCGAGCGGACCTTCTACCTGCAGGCGACTTCCAGCGGTCGCGTGACCAGCGTCGCCCTGGAGAAGTTCCAGGTGAGCCTGCTAGCCGAACGCATCGATGAGCTTCTCGACGAGGTGCTCAGGCGTACCGGCGGGTCGCCTGAGGTGCCCGCCGCCGCCCCCGGGGCGGTGCAGGACGATGCCCCGCTCGACCTTCCGCTGCTCGAGGACTTCCGGGTGGGCGCCATCGCCCTGGCCTGGGACGGCGACGGCGGCATGGTCGTCATCGAGGCGCAGGAGGAATCGGACGAGCCGGTGGAGCCGCTGGCCGAGGATCTTCCCGCCGACGGGCCCGGGGTGCTGCGGGTGCGGATCACGCCGGGCGCCGCCCGCGCCTTCGCCCAGCGCGCCGCCAGGATCGTGGCGGCCGGCCGTCCGCCGTGCCCGCTGTGCGGCCTGCCGCTGGACACCGACGGGCATGTCTGCCCGCGGCAGAACGGCCACCGCGCCGCCCATGCTTGAGCACAGGCGATCCGCGCCGGACGATGACGACGGTGAGCAGGCCACCCTCGACCTGCTCGCCAGTGGCAAGCTGGAGATCGAGGGACGGCTGGTGGACGCGTCCAACGCGACGCTGTACTGCACGATCCCAGGGGGGTCTGGGGGGACGGGTAGTCCCTCCCAAGGGGGGTCCGGGGGGATGGGTCCCCCCGGGAGGAAGCGCAGGGGGGGTCTGGGGGGGATCGTCCCCCCGGGGCAACACGGGGTCGCCTGCGTCTACAAGCCGATCGCGGGGGAGCGCCCGCTGTGGGACTTCCCGATGGGCACGCTGGCCGGCCGGGAGGTCGCGGCCTATGTCGTGTCCCGCGCGGCCGGCTGGGATGTGGTCCCGCCGACGGTCATCCGGGACGGGCCGTTCGGTCCCGGCATGTGCCAGCTCTGGATCGATCACGACACCGAGGTAGACCTCATCGCGCTGTCCCGCCGCACCGACCATCCGGGCCTGCGTGACATGGCCGTGTTCGACGCGGTGGTGAACAACGCCGACCGGAAGATCGGTCACCTGCTGCCGGTCGCCGACGGGCACCTGTACGGCTGCGACCACGGGGTCTGCTTCGCCGAGGACTACAAGCTGCGCACCGTCTTGTGGCAGTGGCGCGGCAAGACCTTGCCGCGGCGCTCGCTGGAGGCGCTGCGCCGTCTGAACACCCAGCTCAGCGACGGCAGCCTGGAAGCCGAGCTGTCCTCGCTGCTGACCGCGGGCGAGATCGTCGCCACCAAGGTCAGGATCGAGATGCTGCTCGAGCACCGCGTCCACCCCTACCCGCCCGCGGACTGGCCCGCCGTCCCCTGGCCCCCGGTTTGACCGGCGGCCAGCCGGTCAGGTACCGCCCGGCCCCAGGGAGCCCCCGGTGCCGCCCTGCCGCCTGAAGTAGCGCTCGAACTCGCGGGCGATCGCGTCGCCGCTCGCCTCGGGCAGCTCCATCGCGTCCTTGGCCTCTTCCAGGGTGCGCACGTAGTCGGCCACCTCGGAGTCCTGCTGGGCCAGCTCGTCCACGCCGCGCTCCCAGGCGCGCGCCTCCTCGGGCAGGTCGGCCAGCGGCAGCGGCACGTCCAGGATGTCCTCGACGCCGCGCAGCAGCGCCAGCGTGGCCTTCGGGCTCGGCGGCTGGGCCACGTAGTGCGGCACCTGCGCCCACAGCGAGACGGCCGGGATGCCGGCTCCGGTGCAGGCGTGCTGCAGCACCCCGACGATCCCGGTCGGGCCCTTGTAGTCCACCAGGCCGACGCCGACCTCGGTGGCCAGCTCGGAGTTGGACGAGCCGATGGACACCGGCACCGGGCGGGTGTGCGGCGCGTCCGCGAGCAGCGCGCCGAGCAGGATGATCAGCTCCACGCCGAGGCTCTCCAGGCCCTCCACCAGCTCCTCGCCGAACGCCCGCCAGCGCATGTTCGGCTCGATGCCGTGCACCAGGACCACGTCACGGGCCAGCCCGGTCGCCGGGACCTGGCTCAGGTCCGGCTTGTCGGCCCGCCCGGCGATCTCAGTGGTACGGGCGCGGGCGAGGGAAAGCCTCGTCGTCGGCCAGATCAGCCGCTGCGTCCGCCCGCCCTCGATCTCGACCACCGGCCGGTTGACCTGGAAGTCGTAGAAGTCTTCCGGATCGATGGCCCCGATGGGGGTAGCCTGCCAGGCAATGCCCAGGTGGTTGACCACCCCGCTGGCCGCCTCACCCGCGTCGTTCCAGCCCTCGAATCCGGCGATGGCGACCGGAGATGCGAGTTCGCCGATGTCGTTGAACTCGATAATTCGCCACCTCCCCAGCGCAAGCGAACTCCGTACCGCACAGGCCGTCCCCACTAGCCTACGTGGTCGCCCGGGCCCGTCGGGTTACCGGCCGGGGGAGTCGGGTGTGTGCGAAAAGTCCGCCGGGATTGCCTACAATGGGGCGCTGCGGCGGATGCCTACCTTGGGGGACCCAATGAGCACACTGCGGACCGCCTTGGCCGAGCACGTCGTGGTGGCGGACGGGGCCATGGGCACCATGCTCCAGGCGAGCGACGCCAGCGTCGACGACTTCGACGGCTACGAGGGCTGCAACGAGATCCTGAACGTGACCCGGCCCGACATCGTGGCCGCGATCCACGACGCGTATCTCGAAGCGGGCGCGGACTGCGTCACCACCAACTCCTTCGGCGCCAACCTCGGCAACCTGGGCGAGTACGGGATCGCGGAGCGGATCGCCGAGCTGTCCGAGGCATCCGCCCGGATCGCCCGCGCCGCTGCCGACCGCTGGGCCATGCCCGAGCGCCCGCGGTGGGTGCTCGGCTCGGTCGGCCCGGGCACCAAGCTGCCCACCCTCGGCCACGTCACGTTCCGCGAACTGCGCGACACCTACCAGGTCAACGCCGAGGCCCTGCTGCGCGGCGGCGCGGACGCGCTGATCATCGAGACCTGCCAGGACCTGCTGCAGGCCAAGGCGGCCATCATCGGCGCCAACCGGGCCGTCCGCGAGGTGGCCCCCGATGCCCTGGTCATCGCCCAGGTCACCATCGAGACCACCGGCACGATGCTGCTCGGCAGCGAGATCGCGGCCGCGCTGACCGCGCTGGAGCCGCTCGGCATCGACATGATCGGGCTGAACTGCGCCACCGGTCCCGGCGAGATGAGCGAGCACCTGCGCTACCTGGCCGCGCATTCCCCGGTCCCGATCTCCTGCGAGCCGAACGCCGGGCTGCCCGTGCTCGCCGCGGACGGCGCCCGCTATCCGCTGACGCCGGACCAGCTCGCCGACGCTCACGACCGGTTCACCAGGGAGTTCGGCCTCTCACTGGTGGGCGGCTGCTGCGGCACCACCCCTGAGCACATCGCGGTGCTGGCCGGCCGGGTGGCCGGACGGCCGATCGCCGGCCGCAAGCCGCGCCCCGAGCCCGGGGTGGCCTCGCTCTACCAGCATGTGCCGTTCCGCCAGGACACCGCCTTCCTGTCCATCGGCGAGCGGACCAACGCCAACGGGTCCAAGGCGTTCCGCGAGGCGATGCTCGAGGGCCGGTACGAGGACTGCGTCCAGATCGCCCGTGCGCAGACCAGGGACGGCGCCCACCTGCTCGACGTCTGCGTGGACTACGTGGGCCGGGACGGCGCCGCCGACATGCGGGAGATCGCGGGCCGGTTCGCCACCGCCGCCACCCTGCCGCTGGTCCTCGACTCGACCGAGCCCCCCGTGATCGAGGCGGGCCTGGAGCTGACCGGGGGCCGCTCGGTCATCAACTCGGTCAACTACGAGGACGGGGACGGCCCCGACTCGCGCATCGCCCGGGTCATGCCGCTGGTGCGCGAGCACGGCGCCGCCGTGGTCGCGCTGTGCATCGACGAGCAGGGCCAGGCGCGAACCGCCGAGTGGAAGGTCGCGGTCGCCGAGCGGCTGATCGCGGACCTGACCGGCAACTGGGGCATGCGGGAGCAGGACATCATCGTCGACTGCCTGACGTTCCCCATCGCCACCGGGCAGGAAGAGACCAGGCGGGACGCGATCGAGACCATCGAGGCGATCACCGAGCTCAAGCGCCGCCACCCGGCCGTGCAGACCACGCTGGGCGTCTCCAACGTGTCCTTCGGCCTCAAGGCCGCCGCACGTGCCGTGCTGAACTCGGTCTTCCTGGCCGAATGCGTCCGGGCGGGCCTGGACTCCGCCATCGTGCACGCGGCCCGGATCCTGCCGATCGCCCGGATCCCGGACGAGCAGCGGCAGGCCGCGCTCGACCTGGTGTACGACCGGCGGCGGGAGGGCTACGACCCGCTCGCCCGGCTGCTCGAGCTGTTCGAGGGCGTGAACGCGGCGGATCTCAAGGCGAGCCGGGCCGCCGAGCTGGCCGGGCTGCCGCTGTGGGAGCGGCTGAAGCGGCGCATCATCGACGGTGAGCGCACCGGGCTCGAGGCCGACCTGGACGCCGCGCTGGCCGAGCGGCCCGCCCTGGAGATCGTCAACGACGTGCTGCTCGACGGCATGAAGACGGTCGGTGAGCTGTTCGGCTCCGGCCAGATGCAGCTCCCGTTCGTGCTGACCTCCGCCGAGGTGATGAAGGCATCGGTGGCCTACCTCGAGCCGTACATGGAGCGCAGCGGCGAGCAGGGCAAGGGCCGGATCGTGCTGGCCACGGTGAAGGGCGACGTGCACGACATCGGCAAGAACCTGGTCGACATCATCTTGTCCAACAACGGCTACGACGTCGTGAACATCGGGATCAAGCAGCCCATCTCGGCGATCGTGGCGGCGGCCGAGGACAACGACGCGGACGTCATCGGGATGTCCGGGCTGCTGGTCAAATCGACCGTGGTGATGCGCGACAACCTCTCCGAGCTGAACTCGCGGAGCCTGGGCGCCCGCTGGCCGGTGCTGCTCGGCGGCGCCGCGCTCACCCGGGCCTACGTGGAGCAGGACCTGGCCGCGCTGTTCGACGGCCAGGTCAGGTACGCCAGGGACGCCTTCGAGGGGCTGCGGCTGATGGACGCCGTGATGGCGGTCAAGCGCGGCGAACCGGGCGCCAGGCTGCCCGAGCTGCGCACCCGCAAGGTCCGGGCGAAGCCGGGAAACAGCACTGACGCGGCCGGGGCGGATCAGCGGAGCGAGGCAGATAGCCAGGCCCGTTCGAATATCAACACCGACGGGCCGGTGCCCGAAGCCCCCTTCCTCGGCACCGAAGTGATCAAGGGCATCCCGCTGGCCGACTACGCCGCCTACCTGGACGAGCGGGCGCTGTTCATGGGCCAGTGGGGGCTCAAGCCCACCCGGGGCGAGGGCGGGGCGAGCTACGAGGAGCTGGTGCAGGCCGAGGGCCGCCCGAGGCTCCGCATGTGGCTGGACCGTATGCAGACCGAGGGGCTGCTCGAGGCGGCCGTGGTCTACGGCTACTTCCGGTGCGTGAGCTCGGGGAACGACCTGATCGTGCTCCAAGGGGGGTCTGGGGGGATGGGTCCCCCCAGGAGCGGGGGGGTCCCTGGGGGGGTCGCCCCCCCGGGGGAAAACACCGTGCTCGAGCGCTTCAGCTTCCCGCGGCAGCGCCGCGACCGGCGGCTGTGCCTGGCCGACTTCTTCAAACCGCAGGGGGGCCAGACCGACGTGGTCGCATTCCAGCTCGCCACCATGGGACCGCGGATCAGCCAGGCCACCGCCGAACTGTTCGCCAAGAACGCCTACCGTGAGTACCTCGAACTGCACGGCCTGTCCGTCCAGCTCACCGAGGCGCTGGCGGAGTACTGGCACGCCCGGGTCAGGCAGGAGCTCGGCATCGCCGGCTCCGATCCCGACGACCTTGACGGCTTCTTCCGGGTCGGCTACCGCGGCGCGCGGTACTCGTTCGGCTACCCCGCCTGCCCGGACCTGGCCGACCGGGCCAAGGTGGTCCGCCTGCTCGAGCCGTCCCGGATCGGCGTCGAGCTGTCGGAGGAGATGCAGCTGCATCCCGAGCAGTCCACCGACGCGATCGTCGTGCATCACCCCGAGGCGAAGTACTTCAGCGTTTGATGGCTGGCGACAGGGACGAAGCCCGCGTCGCCGTGCTGTTCGACATGGACGGGCTGCTCATCGACTCCGAGCCGCTCTGGCTCGAGGCCGAGACGGCCGTGATGGCCAGGCTCGGCGCCGGCTGGACCCAGGAGGACCAGGTCCAGCTGCTCGGCGGCAGCCTCGCCCGCACGGTGCGCTACCTGCTGGCCAAGGCGACGCGGCCCGCGCCGCCCGGGCAGGTCGCCGAGTGGCTCATGTCCGGCGTCATCGCGCGGGTCCGCGACCACGGGGTGCCGCTCCGGCCGGGTGCCCGCGAACTGCTGGCCGAGGTCGCCGCGGCCGGCCTGCCGCGCGCGCTGGTAACCGGGTCCGAGCGGCGGTTCATGGACGTCGTGCTCGCCCGCACCGGGATGCGCTTCGACGCGCTGGTGTGCGCGGACGACGTCAGCGTGACCAAGCCGGACCCGGAGCCTTACCTGCTCGCGGCCAAGCTGCTCGGCGCCGACCCGGCCCGCTGCGTCGCCCTGGAGGACTCGCCCAACGGCGTGGCCTCGGCCGGGGCCGCCGGGTGCCGGGTCATCGCGGTCCCGTCGCTGGTTCCGATCGAACCCGCGCCGGGCCGTACGGTGGTCCGCTCGCTGACCGACCTGCGGGCGGACGCCTCCGGGGTGGGGCCCCGCGCCTCGTGACCGATCCGGGGGCTAGCACCAGCGCCAGCGCGCCGATCACGACCTAGACTTCCAAGGAGAGCCGCGGGGAGGTGCGCGTGTCTACTTACGACCAAATCGCCTGGCTGCCATTGTGCGCGGGGCTGACCGGGCTTGGCCTGATCATGAGCTACTTCGTGGTGCGGCGGCGCGGCGCCGGCGCCGGGCTGCGCCTGGCTGCCCTGTCGCTGCTGCCGCTGGCCGCCTACCTGACCGGCGCGATCGAGATGTTCTGGAAGATGGGCATCGCCGTCGCGGATTTCGCCAAGGGTTTCGTCTTCTCGCCCAAGGTGTGGGCGGGAATCGCCCTGGCCGGGCTGGCGCTGGTGCTGTTCACGGCGTCTGGCTCGGCACGGCGCCGCAAGGTCAGCGGGGGCAAGAACGCCAAGGCCGCCAGGTCCGCGGCCGGCCCGGCCGGAGCGGTGAGCGCCGGATCGCGGCCCACGGCCGGACAGCTCGCCACACGCCCGGACGCCACGCCGGCCGGCCAGCCCGCCGCCACGCCCGCGGCCAAGGCCCCGGCCAAGGCGCGCAAGGGCAAGAATGCGGACGACGACCTCGACCCGGACGTCGCGGACATCCTGCGCCGGCACGGCATTACCTGACGCCCCCGCGAGACGGAGGAAAACGGTCCCCGCCTGCGCCGTGCGACCGGGTGGATACCCCGGGATGCACGGGCGGGTAAGCATAGGACGCTGAGCGTAACTTCGACGTTTCTTCGGTGACGAACCAGAACGATTTCCATCACAATCAAGCCACGACGGCGGTTTTACTCTGGATTTCGCTGTCCGAAGCGCACAGTCTCTCCTGGTAGGTAGTGATCCGGAGCGCGGACCGCCAGCTGGCTCCGCGCCGTCGTTGGCCGTCTTGACCCAAGAGGAACATGCCCATGATTAGTACGCCCAAGCGCTTCGCTGGGCTGGCGGCGGCGGTGCTGGCTGCCGCGACTGTGGCCGCGTGCAGTTCGTCGTCGACCACGACGTCGGCGAGCGGTACCAGTGCGGGGAAGCCCGTCTCCGGCGGGACGCTGCACATCGTCGCCGCCTCCGGCCCCGCCCACATCGACACCGTGCCCGCCTACTACACCGTGGACTACCAGCTCGAGCATGCCTTTACCAGGCAGCTCCTGCAGTACCCGACCGGGCCGTATACCGGTACCTCGGGCGCGGGTTGGACAGCGACCACCACGCCCGCCCCTGACGTAGCCACCGAGGTGCCGAGCACCGCCAACGGCGGGATCACCAACGGCGGGAAGACCTATACGTTCCACATCAAGCCGGGCGTGGACTGGAACGCCACCCCGCCGCGCCAGGTGACCGCGGACGACTTCATCCGCGAGTTCAAGGCGTTCTTCAACCCGGTCAGCCCGGTCGGCAATCCGGTCTACTACGAGTCCACGATCGCCGGGCTCACCGCGTACGCCAACGCGGAGACCGCGTACTTCACGAACAAGGCGCACCCGCCGACCGCGGCGAACATCGCGAACTTCCAGAACACGCACACGATCTCGGGGCTTTCCGCGCCGAACTCGAGCACGCTGCAGATCACCCTGTCGACGCCCGCCAGCGACTTCCTGTACATGATGGCGATGCCGTTCACGTCGGCCCGGCCGGTGGAGTACGACAGTTGGGTGCCGAACAGCCTCGGGCTTGACCAGCACACGATCTCCGACGGCCCGTACCAGATCACGTCCTACGTCCCCGGCAAGTCGCTCACGATGGCCAGGAACCCGGCCTGGAAGCAGTCCACGGACCCGCTCCGGCACAATTACGTGTCCCAGGTCGTGGACACGTTCGGGGTGACCTCCGCCCAGACCCAGCTGTCTGACATGGAGGCCGGCACCCAGGACGTGATTGACAGCAGCACGCCGATCAACCCGGCGTCGATCCCGTCCCTGGTGGCGGCGAAGGCCCCCAACTTCCACATCTGGCAGTACTCGACCACCTTCCCGTACATCGTGTTCAACCTGCGCAGCCCGGACGCGAAAGGCGCGGCCGGGAAACTGCTGGTGCGCCAGGCGGTCGAGTACGGCCTGAACAAGACGGCCGCGGTGAAGTCCATCGGCGGGCCGGACGTCGCCCAGATCATCAACACGGTGATCCCGCCGGGCAACATCGGATACGTGGACTCCAACATGTACCCGGACAGCAACGGCCAGGGCAACACGGCCATGTGCAAGTCCGACCTAGCCAAAGCCGGGTACCCGAACGGGGTCACGCTGACCTACATGTACCCGAACGACTCGTCCAACACCCGGATCTTCACCGCGATCCAGGCCTCGCTGGCGAACTGCGGGATCACGCTGACCGGGAAGCCCGAGCCGGGCGCGTCGTTCTTCACCGACCTGGGCAACGCGCCGGAGACCAACAAGCCGGGCCAGTGGGACATGGGCCAGCCGGGCTGGATCCCCGACTGGTTCGGCAACAACGGCCGTACCATCATCCAGGCCCTGTTCCAGGGCCCGAACTGCGTGATCAACACGGTCAACTACGGCTGCTATAACAGTCCGGCCGTGAACTCACTGATCACCAAGGCGGAGGCCGCGTCCTCCCTGACGGACGCCGGGAACCTCTGGCATCAGGCCGACATGCAGATCATGTCGGACGCGGCCATCGCGCCCATCATGGCCCAGGGCTTCCCGGATTACTCCAGCAAGCGGGTCAGGGGTATCGGGTCCAACGGCCAGACGTACCAGACGGCGATCTTCGCGCCGAACATCGGCGCTCCGGACATCACCGCGCTCTGGCTCGCCGGCAGCTGAGTCTCGAGGTCCAGCAGGCCAGCCCGGCCGGGAACCACCGGTTCCCGGCCGGGCTCCCATAGCGGTAACCGTGATGTTATGAAACGCTTTCCCTGTCAGCCGCGTACCGCGTCGTGGCTGCTGAGTCCCGGGCCGGAGGGATGCCGTGACCCTGCTTGAGGTAACGGACCTGACCGTCAGCTTCCCGACCGCCGACGGCGTCGTCCGGGCCGTGCGGGGCGTGTCGTTCGGCGTGGCGGCGGGACGGACGCTCGGCATCGTCGGCGAGTCGGGCAGTGGCAAGACGGTGCTGACGCAGACGCTGCTCGGGCTCACCCCGGGCGCCGACATATCGGGCCGGGCCCTGTTCGACGGCACTGACCTGCTGCAGCTCACCGACGAGCAGATGCGGGACATCCGCGGTGCGCGCATCGCGGTGATCTTCCAGGACCCGCTGACCAGCCTGCATCCGCTGTACAAGGTCGGCTGGCAGATCGCCGAGATGGTCCGGGCCCACGACAAGTCGGTTTCCAAGAAACAGGCGCACGAACGGGCCGTGGAACTCCTGGGCCACGTGGGCATCCCGCGCCCTGAACGGCGGGTGGACGACTACCCGCACCAGTTCTCCGGCGGCATGCGGCAGCGGGCGATGATCGCCATGGCGCTGGCGCTCTCGCCGCAGATGATCATCGCCGACGAGCCGACCACCGCGCTCGACGCCACCGTGCAGGCCCAGATCATCGACCTGCTCTTGCGCCTGCAGCAGGAGTCGAACACCGCGTTGATCATGATCACGCACGACCTCGGCGTGGTGGCGGACATCGCGGACGACGTCATGGTCATGTACGCCGGGCGGGCCGCGGAGAAGGCGCCCAAGCGGGATGTGTTCTACGCGCCGCATCACCCGTACACCAAGGGACTGCTCGAGTCGATACCGAGCACTGCCGCCTCTGGTGACCGGCTACGGCCGATCCCGGGCTCGCCGCCCAGCCTGATCAACTTGCCGTCCGGCTGCAAGTTCCACCCGAGGTGCAGCTACGTGCTCGACCGGTGCCTGACCGAGGAGCCCGGACTGCGGCCGGTCAGCCAGGGCGGCCTGCACAGCTCGGCCTGCTGGCTGCCGGTGCAGGCGGCCGGCCTGAACGAGCAGGCCGAAGAACTGCGGGCTCAGGCGGTGCGCGAGGGCCGCGGGGAGGCGGCGGCCGAGGTCTTCGACGCCGAGATCGCCAGGGCCGAGGGGAGCGTGGCCGGGTGAGCGCCATACCAGCCAATACGGGGCCAGCCAGTACGGGGTCAGCCAGCACGGCACCGGAAACAGCCGGCGAGGACGTCCTGGTCCGGATCGAGAACCTGGTCAAGCACTTCCCGGTGCGAAGCAGCGGCCTGGTCCGGCGAACGGTCGGCCAGGTCCATGCGGTGGACGACGTGTCGTTGTCCATCCCGCGCGGCAAGACCCTCGGCCTGGTCGGCGAGACCGGCAGCGGCAAGTCCACGCTCGCCCGCTGCGTCGCGGGGCTGATCCCGGTCACCTCGGGACGGGTGATCTTTGACGGCCGGGACATCACCAACCTGTCCCGCGGTGCCATGCGCCCGGTGCGCCGTGAGATCCAGATGATCTTCCAGGACCCCTACAGCTCGCTGAACCCCCGGCGGCGGGTCGGCGCGATCATCGGTGACCCGTTCGCCATCCACAAGACCGCGCCCGGCGCCCAGCGCAAGCGAGCGGTGCAGGAGCTGATGGAGCGGGTCGGGCTCAACCCGGAGCACTTCAACCGGTTCCCGGCCGAGTTCTCCGGCGGCCAGCGGCAGCGCATCGGGGTGGCCCGCGCGCTGGCGCTGAGGCCGAAGCTGATCATCTGCGACGAGCCGGTGTCGGCGCTGGACGTGTCGATCCAGGCGCAGGTGCTGAACCTGCTGGCCGACCTGCAGCGTGACTACGGCCTGACCTACCTGTTCATCGCCCACGACCTGGAGGTCGTGCGGCACGTGAGCGACTCGGTGGCGGTCATGTACCTGGGCCGCATCGGCGAGTCGGGGCCGATAGAGCTGGTCTACGGCTCGCCCAGGCACCCGTACACCGCCGCGCTGCTGTCTGCCGCGCCGGCCGCCGACCCGGACGCGGCGGCCGCTAGGCAGCGGATCATCCTGACCGGAGACGTACCCTCCCCGATCGATCCACCCTCAGGATGCCGGTTCCACCCGCGCTGCCCGAAGGCAGAGCAGGTGTGCGGCGAGCAAGAGCCTCAGCTTGAGGCCAAGGCGGGCGACGCGGCCACTCACCTGACCGCCTGCCACTTCCCCGTCCAAGCGGGCGAGAACCTCGCCGCCGCAGGCAGGAGCGAACGGACATGAGCATCACCGGGATTGAGGTCGCGGGGCAGGAAACCGCAGCGGGTGAAGGCGCGCTAGACGCCAGCGCCGCCAAGATCCAGGGGCGCAGCCAGTGGCAGCTGACCTGGCGGCGGCTGCGGCAGGACAAGGTGGCCATGGCGTCCCTGATCGTGATCCTGATCATGGTCGTGCTCGCCCTCGCCGCGCCGGCGTTCGTCTCGATCACCCACCACCCGCCGAACATCGCCTACCCGAACACCGGTGAGGACGCGGCGGGCAACCCGGTGGGGCCCGGCACGGCCGGGTTCTGGCTGGGGACCGACGGCACCGGCCGCGACCTGTTCATCCGGATCCTCTACGGCGCGCGTATCTCCTTGTTCGTGGGCTTCGTCACCACCGCGATCGGCGTGGTGGCGGGGGTGGCCGTCGGCCTGATGGCCGGGTACTTCGGCGGATTCGTCGACACCGTGCTGGCCCGGTTCACCGACGCGGTGCTCGCGTTTCCCTACGTCGTCCTGGCGCTCGCCCTGGCCGTGGTGCTCGGCCCGAGCCTGACCGTGATCATCGGGGTGATCGCGTTCTTCTCCTGGGCGGCGATCGCCCGGATTGTCCGCGGCCAGACCCTGTCGATCAAGGAAAAAGAGTACATAGAGGCGGCCAGGTCCCTGGGCGCCGGGCCGTTCCGGATCATGTTCCTCGACATCCTGCCCAACCTGCTGGCGCCCGTGCTCGTGCTCGCCACCTTGTACATCCCGACCGCCGTCGTGTTCGAGGCGACGCTCTCCTACCTGGGCCTGGGCATCCAGCCGCCGACCGCGAGCTGGGGCAACATCCTGTCCGACGCGCAGAACTTCTACCAGGTGGCCTGGTGGTACGTCATATTCCCCGCGGCGGCACTGCTCATCACCACGCTCGCCTTCAACCTGTTCGGCGACGGGATCAGGGACGCCATGGACCCGCGTAGCGAGCGGGCTTTCGCGGCCGGGCGGGCCCGCAGACGCCGCGGCAAGCGCCAGGTGCTCGCCGAGGGCAGCCAATCTGACCTATCGCACGCAGCACCCCAGGTCCCCCCGGCGGGAGGCAGCTGACATGGCGATCCTCGGCTTTCTCGTCCGGCGCATCCTCACCGGCATCGTGGTCGTCTGGCTGGTCGCGACCGGGGCGTTCTTTCTCTTCTTCGCCCGGCCTGTGGCCACGGTCGCCCGTCAGTTGGCCGGCCACGCCGCCACCCCGCAGGTCATCGCCCTGGTGATCCATAACCTCGGCCTGGACCAGCCGATCATGGTGCAGTACTGGCACTTTATCGACGGCCTGCTGCACGGGAACCTCGGCTACTCCTACTTCAACTCGGAGCAAGTCACCACGCTGCTGAAGCAGGACCTGCCGCCGACCATCTCCCTCGTAGTGGGCGGCATGGTCCTCTGGCTGGTGGTCGGGCTGTCGGTCGGCATCATCAGCGCCACCAGGCCGCGCAGCCTGTTCGACAGGTCCTCCAACGTCGCGGTGCTGATCGGCTTGTCGATGCCGGTCTTCGTGATCGGTGAGCTGCTGATCCTGTTCGTGTTCGTGCCGCTCAACAAGCACGGGTTCACCTGGATCCAGACCGGGTACGCCGGGATCTCGCAGGGGCTGCTTACGTGGACGGGGCACATGATCCTGCCCTGGATCACGCTCGCGGCCGTGCAGGCGGCCGTCTATACCCGGCTGACCCGCGGCCAGCTGCTCGACACGATGGGCGAGGACTACATCAGGACGGCCCGGGCCAAGGGGCTGTCCGAGCGGCGGGTCACCTTCAAGCACGGGGTCCGGGCCGCCCTGACCCCTGTTGTCTCGCAGCTAGGGGTGGACGTGGGCCAGTTGCTCGGCGGCGTCGTCGTGGTCGAGACCGTCTTCGGTCTCGGCGGCCTCGGCCAGGTGGCCGTCCAAGCCATCGACACCGACAACCTGCCGGTGATCATCGGTTTCGTCATCGTCGCCGCCGTGTTCGTGGTGGTGGCCAACATCGTCGTCGACCTGGTCTACGCCCTGCTCGACCCCAGGGTCCGGATCGCCTGACCGCTGGTGAGATCGCCCCGGCCGAATCGCGAGGTCTTCCGGCTCACCCCGCCGGTTGTCCTGTGGTGGGTGTGGCTCGCCTTCGCGGTGGCCAACGTGGCCAACTTCGTCATCCAGGGCGCGCCGGCCCGGTTCGCGATCGTGGTGTGCGCCATCCTGGCGACGGTCACCGGGCTGGTTTATGTGCTGGCCCAGCGGCCGCGGGTCATCGCCGAACCGGCCGGCCTGACGATCGTCAACCCGTTCTGCGACCACCACGTGCCCTGGGCGGCCATCCAGGCGGTAGACACCGGCGAATGGGTCCGGGTGCACTACGCGGCCAGCGCGGCAGGCCCCGGAGCGGCCGCGGGCCCGCCCGGCATCTCCAGCGCCACCAGCAAGGCCATCTCGTGCTGGGCGCTCTACATCTCCGCCCGGTCCAAGCGCAAGGCCGCCCGGGCCGCGCCCGCCGCCGCTCCCGGGTTCGCCCGGCCCGCCTCGCGCCCGCGGCCGCGCCGGACCCTCACCCTGCCCGGCAGGCTCGCCACCACGGCCGACTGGCTCGCCACTACCAGCCAGGAAGCCGGCCGCGCCGGGAACTCCCGGCTGCCTGAGGAGGCGAAGTACCTCGCCTCGCTGCCAGCGGCCAAGGCGATCGCCGCCCGCCTGGACACCCGCGCGGCCCGGGAACGAAGCCGCCTGGGGCAGGCCGCCTCGCAGGACCACCCGGTCACGGCCCGCTGGGCGTGGGCGCCGGCCGCCGCGGTGGCCGGGCCGGCGCTCGCCCTGCTGATCGTCGTCCTGGCCTAGGCGTTCTCCCGCAGGCAGACGCGGGGGCCGAGGCACAGGAACACCAGCGCCAGGCCGACCGCCACCGCGATCCCCTCGACCATGATCGCGTTGAAGTACTGGCCCAGGTAAGCCTCGCGCATCGTTCAGACGTGCACCAGGACGAGGGCGCCGTCGACGTGCGCGATATCGGTGTCGTCGGACGTGAGGACCGCGTGCCCCCTTTCGGCTGCGGCCAGCGCGACATGGACGTCCACGATGTCCGGGTGCGAGGTCTTGCCGATCATGACACCGATCTCCCTGGCGCGCTCCGGGGTCAGTTCGTCGATGATGACCGGGCTTCCCCGCCCAAGGCCCGCGCTGATCAGGCGACTAACGTTCGCCTGCCGCGGTGCGCCCCGCCAGACCTGGGCGATCACGGTCCGAGGCAGGACGACCTCGATCCGGCCGTGGAGTGCCTCGTGGAGGAGGCCGAGCATGATGGGCGCACGGCGCTCCAGTGCGATGAACGCGCCGGCGTCGAACACGAAGCCTTTCACGCGGCTTTGCCCGAGTGGTGCCTGCGATACGCCTCTTCGGCGGCGCTGAGGGCCTCGTCCAGGCGTGCCCTGCCCCGATCGTCAAGCTCGCCGAGGTCGGCCCGCAGATCCGCGACGACGGCCTCTAGCTGTGCGCGGGCCTCGAGTATCTGCAGACCCTCGGCGATGAGCGCCGATACCGATTCGGCGCGGCCCTCTTCGACCTCGCGAGCGGCCCACTCATACAGGTCGTCCCGGAGCGAGATGCCGATTTTCCTGGTCATGCCCTCAACCCTAGCACTGGTCATTCCGCAGTCATACCATCCTCACGGCTCGGGCAGCGAGGGTTCGGGGATGGCGGCCTGGTGCACCGGCTCGGCCAGCGCCGCCTCGTCGGCGGGCGGCCCGGGCAGCGGCGGCGGGGTGCCGCCGAACTCGGGGCACAGCGCCTTGTGGTTGCACCAGTCGCACAGCCTGCTCGGCCGGGGCCGCCAGTCGCCGGCCGTCATGGCCCGTTCGATGGCCTGCCACAGCGCCGCCACCTTCCGTTCGGTGGCGAGCAGGTCCGACTCGTCGGGACAGTAGCGCAGCACCTCGCCCTCAGCCAGGTACATGAGCTGGAGCAGCCGGGGCACCCGGCCGCGTAGCCGCCAGATCACCAGCGCGTAGAACTTCATCTGGAACAGCGCGCTGGCCTCGTAGGCCTCCCGCGGCGCGCGGCCGGTCTTGTAGTCCACGATCCGGATGTCGCCGCCGGGCGCCACGTCCAGCCGGTCGATGTAGCCGCGCAGCCGCAGCCCGGAGGGCAGCGTCGTCTCCACGTACGCCTCGCGCTCGGCGGGCTCGAGCAGGCGCGGGTCCTCCAGCGTGAAGTACGCGTCCACGATCGCGGTCGCGGAGGCAAGCCAGCCGGCCCGTTCGGCCTCGTCGTCGAAGAGCGCGGCGAGATCGGGTTCCTCGGCGGCCAGCCGGTCCCATTCCGCGGCCAGCAGCGCCCGGGCCGCCTCCGGGGTCCGGCCGGCGGCCGGCAGGTCGAAGAGCCGCTGCAGCGCGGCATGCACCAGGGTCCCGCGCGCGGTGGCCGTGGTCGGCGGCTCGGGGAGCTTATCGATCACGCGGAACCGGTACAGCAGCGGGCAGGTCATGAAGTCAGCCGCGCGCGACGGAGACAGCGCCGGGCCGCGCGGAACCTCGGCCAGCACGACGGTTCCAATTTCGTCCACAGCGTCACCGTAGGGCACGGCACCGACATTCGGCAGGCTCTCCAGTCAGCACAGCACGTAGCATCGGTAAGGTGGCAAGCACGACGCCGGAGAAGCCGCCCGCGACGGCGGACAAGCAGCCCAAGCGCCGCGAAGCCGGTCCAGGGATCGTCATCGGGCGCCCGTTCGGCATCCCGGTGTACGTCTCGCCGTACTGGTTCCTCATCGCCGGCGTGTTCATCTTCATCTACGCCAACGACCTCGCCGCCACCCTGCACGGGGCCACCAGGTTCATCGTGGCCGCGGCCTTCGTCGTGCTGCTCTACGTGTCCGTCCTGGTCCACGAGCTGAGCCATTCCCTGGTCGCCCGCGGCTACAAGCTGCCGGTGCGCCGGATCCTGCTCTACCCGCTCGGCGGGTTCTCCGAGATCGACCGGGAGCCGCCGACGCCCGGCAAGGAGTTCGTGGTGTCCGCGGCGGGCCCGGCGCTGTCGCTGGCCCTGGCCGCCGCCGGGTTCGGCCTGATGCACGTGGTCTCGCCGGACACCATCACGGGCACGCTGGTCAGCCAGCTGCGCTGGGCCAACCTGGTGGTGGGGATCTTCAACCTGCTGCCCGGCCTGCCGCTGGACGGCGGCCGGATGCTGCGCGCGGTGATCTGGAAGCTGACCGGCCGCCAGTCGGCCGCCACCATCGTAGCGGCCTGGGCGGGCCGGGTGCTCGCGGTCAGCCTGTTCGTGCTGCCGTTCGTCACCGGCGCGGTGACCGGAACCGGCGGGGATATGGTCACCGTGCTGTGGCTCGCGGTGATCGCGGCGTTCATGTGGACCGGCGCCGGGCAGGCCATCAAGGCGACCAGGTTCCGCGAGCGGCTGCCCGCGCTGCAGGCCAGGCGGCTGGCCCGCAGGGCGGTGTCGGTCGGGGCGGACACCCCGCTGGCCGAGGCGATCAGGCGGGCGGACGAGACCAAGGCCCGGGCGGTGGTGATCGTCGACCACGATGACAAGCCGATCGCGATCCTCAACGAGACGGCGGTGATGGCCACCCCGCCGCAGCGCCGCCCGTGGATGGAGGCCGGCGCGCTGGCCCGGACGCTCGAGCCCAGCCTGGTGCTGCCCGCCGACCTGTCCGGGATGGCGCTGCTCGACGCCATCCGCCGCGCCCCCGCCACCGAGTACCTGCTGGTCGAGCCGTCCGGTCAGGTCTACGGCGTGCTGGCCACCCGCGACGTCGATCACGCGTTCGCCGGCGTCTGACCGTTACCCTAGCCAGCATGACTAAACCGCGGCAGGGCCCGCTGACACCCGGCGAGCCCGTGCGACTGACCGACCCGAAGGGCCGCAGCCACCTGATCACGCTGCGGGCGGGAACGTCCTTCCACACCCACCGCGGCACGCTGAACCACGACGACATCATCGGCGGCCCGGACGGGAACGTGGTCAGGTCAGCGGGCGGCACCCCCTATGTGGTGTTCCGCCCGCTGCTGGCCGACTTCACGCTGGCAATGAAGCGCGGTGCGGCCGTGGTCTACCCCAAGGACGCGGCGCAGATCGTCGCGTTCGCCGACGTGTTCCCCGGCGCCCGGGTGCTCGAGGCCGGGGCCGGCTCGGGCGCGCTGTCCTGCTGGCTGCTACGGGCCGTGGGGGAGCAGGGCACGCTGATCTCCTTCGAGCGCAGGCCCGATTTCGCCGAGATCGCCCGGCGGAACGTGGAGCAGTTCTTCGGCGGCCCGCCACCGGCCTGGCAGCTGGTGACCGGCGAGTTCTCAGCCGAAGGCCTGGCCGATTTCGACCGGGTCATCCTGGACATGCTCGCCCCCTGGGACTGCGTCGAGGCCGTGGCCTCCGTCCTCGCGCCGGGCGGCCTGGCCTGCTGTTACGTCGCCACCACCACCCAGCTGTCGCGGACCGTGGAGGCGCTGCGCTGTCACGGCGGCTTCGACGAGCCGTCGGCCTGGGAGAGCCTGACCCGCGGCTGGCATGTGGCGGGGCTGGCCGTCCGCCCCGAGCACCGGATGGTGGGCCACACCGGGTTCCTGGTCACTGCCCGCCGGCTCGCCCCGGGGTGGTCCCCCCGCCGCGCCGGCGCCGGCCGGCCAAGGGGGCGCAGGAGGAAGATCACTGAGAAGATCATTGACCCGAACGGGCCGAGGTGATACGCCCCGAGTTACCTTAACGCCCTGTGATGCAGTTGTGACTGGCTGGTAATTTCGCGGGGAGCAAAACGGCCTCGATACGGCGCCGGCAGGTTAGGGAATCCTCGTTAGTAGGTAGAGTCCAGTTAACGGTGCAGGAGGAGGTGAAGGCCGTGCCCACCAGAGACGAACGCGGGCGTGACCCGCGGCACGAGGATGAGGTGCGGAGCCTTACCGCTCAGATCTCCTTCCTTGACGAGGAGATCGCCGTGCTGCGGCGCAGGCTGGCGGATTCGCCCCGGCAGGTCAGGCTCCTCGAGGACAGGCTGCGCGAGGCCGAGGGCAACCTCAACGGGGTCAGCGCGCAGAACGAGCGGATGGCCGCGACGCTGCGTGAGGCGCGCGATCAGATCGTCGCCCTGAAGGAGGAAGTGGACCGGCTGGCTCAGCCGCCGTCCGGCTTCGGCGTCTTCCTGCAGGCCAACGAGGACGACACCTGCGACGTGTTCACCGGCGGCCGGAAGATGCGGGTGAACGTGTCGCCGAACGTCGAGCTCGCCGAGCTGCGCCCGGGCCAGGAAGTGGTGCTGAACGAGGCGCTCAACGTCGTCATCGCCCAGTCCTACGAGACCGTGGGCGAGGTCGTCATGCTCAAGGAGGTCCTCGCCGACGCCCGGCGCGCGCTGGTCATCTCCCAGGCCGACGAGGAGCGGGTGGTCCGGCTGGCCGAGCCGCTGCTGCACCAGCCGCTGCGGGCCGGGGACTCGCTGCTGCTTGAGTCCCGGTCGGGGTACGTGTACGAGCGGATCCCCAAGGCCGAGGTGGAAGAGCTCATCCTGGAGGAAGTGCCGGACATCTCTTACCACGACATCGGCGGCCTGTCCGGGCAGATCGAGCAGATCAGGGACGCCATCGAGCTGCCCTACCTGCACGCCGACCTGTTCCGGGAGCATCAGCTCAAGCCGCCGAAGGGGGTCCTGCTCTACGGCCCGCCCGGCTGCGGCAAGACGCTGATCGCCAAGGCGGTGGCCAACTCGCTGGCCAAGCAGGTTGCCGAGAAGACGGCGCAGGACGAGGGGACCAAGGAGGGCAAGAGCTTCTTCCTCAACATCAAGGGCCCCGAGCTGCTGAACAAGTACGTCGGCGAGACCGAACGGCACATCCGGCTGGTCTTCCAGCGGGCCAGGGAGAAGGCCAGCGAGGGCATGCCGGTCATCGTGTTCTTCGACGAGATGGACTCGATCTTCCGCACCCGCGGCTCGGGCGTGTCGTCCGACGTGGAGAACACGATCGTGCCGCAGCTATTGAGCGAGATCGACGGCGTGGAGGGGCTTGAGAACGTCATCGTCATCGGTGCCTCCAACCGCGAGGACATGATCGACCCGGCGATCCTGCGGCCGGGCCGGCTCGACGTCAAGATCAAGATCGAGCGTCCGGACGCCGAGGCGGCCCGGGACATCTTCTCCAAGTACGTGCTGAAGGAACTGCCGCTGCACCCGGACGACGTGGCCGAGCACGGCGGGTCGGCGCGAGCCTGCGTCGAGGCGATGATCCAGCGCACCGTCGAGCGGATGTACACCGAGTCCGAGGAGAACAGGTTCCTCGAGGTCACCTACGCCAACGGCGACAAGGAAGTGCTGTACTTCAAGGACTTCAACTCCGGCGCGATGATCGAGAACATCGTGGCCAGGGCCAAGAAGATGGCTATCAAGGAGTTCCTGGACACCGGGCAGAAGGGAATGCGGGTCAGCCACCTGCTGGCC
This sequence comes from uncultured Actinomycetota bacterium, assembly GCA_963744575.1. Lineage (GTDB taxonomy): Bacteria > Actinomycetota > Actinomycetes > Streptosporangiales > Streptosporangiaceae > Palsa-504. The sequence goes on from CAVUUF010000003.1 coordinate 112,988, forward strand.
GCGTGCGTCGACGAGTTCAGCGAGAACGAGGACCTGCCGAACACCACCAACCCGGACGACTGGGCTCGCATCTCCGGCAAGAAGGGCGAGCGCATCGTCTACATCAGGACCCTGGTCTCCGGCAAGACCGGGACCGAGGCCGGCCGGTCCATCGACACCGTGGCCAACACCGGGCAGTACCTTTGATGGCTGTTCGCGCTCAGGAAACTGTGTCGGCATGCCTGCTGCCCGCGCACCGGCATTAGGCTGCTGTACATGAGCGTTCTTCGCGTGATGGGCACTGAGACGGAATACGGCATCTCCGTGCCCGGGCAGCCTGGGGCCAACGCGATGGTGACCTCATCCCAGATCGTCAACGCGTACCAGGCGGCCACGGCCGCCCGGGCGCGCCGCGCCCGCTGGGACTTCGAGGAGGAGAACCCGCTGCGGGACGCGCGCGGCTTCGACCTGACCCGCGAGGCGGCGGACTCCTCCCAGCTCACCGACGAGGACCTGGGCCTGGCCAATGTCATCCTCACCAACGGCGGGCGGCTGTACGTCGACCACGCGCACCCGGAGTATTCGTCGCCGGAGTGCACGAACCCGCTGTCCGTGGTGATCTGGGACAAGGCAGGCGAGCGGGTGATGGCCGAAGCCGCGGCGAAGGCGGCGACCGTGCCGGGCAGCGCGCCCATCCAGCTGTACAAGAACAACACCGACAACAAGGGCGCCTCCTACGGGTCACACGAGAACTACCTGATGCGGCGCGGCACGCCGTTCGCCAACATCGTCAAGAACCTGATCCCGTTCTTCGTCTCCCGCCAGGTGATCTGCGGGGCCGGCCGGGTCGGCGTCGGGGCCGACGGCCGCGGCTCGGGCTTCCAGATCAGCCAGCGCGCCGACTTCTTCGAGGTCGAGGTCGGCCTGGAGACCACGCTCAAGCGGCCCATCATCAACACCAGGGACGAGCCGCACGCCGACCCGGAGAAGTACCGGCGGCTGCACGTGATCATCGGCGACGCCAACATGAGCGAGGTGTGCACCTACCTCAAGGTCGGGACGACCGCGCTGGTGCTGGCGATGATCGAGGACAAGTTCCTGGGCGCCGACCTGTCCATCGAGTCGCCGGTGGCCGAGCTGCGCGCGATCTCCCACGATCCCTCCTGCCGCCGCCTGGTCACGCTCAAGGACGGCAGGAAGATGACCGCCGTCCAGCTCCAGCACGAGTACCTCGAGCTGGCCCGCAAGTACACCGAGGACAAATACGGCAACGACGTTGACGACATCACCGCCGACGTCCTGGACCGGTGGGAGTCGGTGCTGAACCGGCTGGCCGAGGACCCGATGCTGCTGTCGAAGGAACTCGACTGGGTGGCCAAGCTCGAGCTGCTCGAGGGGTACCGGACCCGGGACGGCCTGGGCTGGGATAACCCGCGGCTGCAACTCGTCGACCTGCAGTACTCCGACGTGCGCGCCGAGCGCGGCCTGTACAACCGCCTGGCGGCCCGGGGCCGGATGGTGCGGCTCACCGACGACGCGACCGTGGAGCGGGCCATCGAGAACCCGCCCGAGGACACCAGGGCCTACTTCCGCGGCCGCTGCCTGCGACAGTACCCCGAGTCGGTCGCGGCCGCGTCGTGGGATTCGGTCATCTTCGACATCCCGGGGCGGGAGTCGCTCCAGCGCGTCCCCACGCTCGAGCCGCTCCGCGGCACCCGCGCGCACGTGGGCGAACTGCTCGACCGCTGCCGCAGCGCCGCCGAACTGGTCGCCGCGCTCACCGGTCAGGAGTAGGGCCTGACGGCCCGGTCCGGAGCGCCGCCCCGGCCCGCGCGACCGTCGCGACTCCCTGACCTCGGCCGGGGCCTCGGAACTCCTCTCAAACCCCCCTGGTTCCGGCCCGTGCCGCGGATCGCGAGTTCGTACCGATTTCAGCCCAGCGGGATTGGGCGGGACTCCCACGGGTGACTATAGCGTTGGGACTGACGGAGGTAGTGAACATGGCAACATCGAAGGACACAGGCGGTCAGCGGCAGACCACCCGGCGCGCCGAGGAGGCCGAAGAGGCCGAGACCGGCAGCACCGAGGAGGTCCGGGAGCGGCACGAAAAGCTCTCCGACGACGTGGACGCGATCCTCGACGAGATAGACGAGGTGCTCGAGGAGAACGCCGAGGAGTTCGTCCGGTCTTACGTGCAAAAGGGCGGCCAGTAGCCAGGGCGGTCGTGGCGCCGGCCGGTTCGCCATAAGCGGACGCGCCGGCGTCTCTCATGTCCTGTCACGCTCTGGCGCGGCAGTAGGGTCAGTTGAGAGTACGTTCGCTATGACTACGGGAGGAGGTCCGCGTTGGGCTCGTATTTCGGCGGCAGCCAGGCCGGCCCGCCTTATGCCGGGAGCCCTACGGTGACCGGCCAGGGGCAGGGCGCCGCAGGCGGTGCTCATGTCCGGGGCGCGCCGGGTTTCCTGGGCCTGCAGACCTCCTCGTTCACTGACTTTCTCGCCTCGCACTCGCCCGGGCTGCTGCCGGGCGGCACGGTGTTTGCTGGAGCCGGGCCGGCCGCGGCCGGTGATCCGGCGCCGGCGGCCGGCCAGTCCATCCGCGACCTGCCGCACGCCACGACCATCGTCGCCGTCGCCTGTGACGGGGGAGTGGTGCTGGCCGGCGACCGCCGGGCCACCGCCGGGAACATGATCGCCAAGCGCGATGTGGAGAAGGTCTTCCGCAGCGACGAGTTCTCCGCCATGGGGTACGCGGGCACCGGCAGCGTCGGGATCGAGTTCGTCCGGCTGTTCCAGGTCGAGCTCGAGCACTACGAGAAGATGGAGGGCCGGTCGCTGTCCCTGGAGGGCAAGGCCAACCGGCTGGCCTGGATGGTCCGGGGGAACCTGGCCGCGGCCATGCAGGGCCTGGTCGTCGTGCCGCTGTTCGTCGGCTACGACGAGGACACCGGCCAGGGGCGGATCTTCAGCTACGACGTGGCCGGCGGCCCGTACGAGGAGCACCGGTTCTACTCCATCGGCTCGGGGTCGCTGTTCGCCCGGGGTGCGCTGAAGAAGTTCTACGTCGACGACATGCCGGCGGGCGACGCCGTGGAGGCCTGCGTGCAGGCGCTCTACGACGCCGCCGACGACGATTCGGCGACCGGCGGCCCCGACCTGCCCAGGCGTATCTTCCCGGTCGTGGCCACGGTCACGGCCGACGGCTTCAGGAAGCTGCCGGAAGCCGAGACCGAGCAGGTCGCCGAGCAGGTCGTGCGGAGCCGGATGGCCATGCCTGACGGCCCGCACGCCCCGCTGCGAAGCGCCTAGCACATCCTGTCCCGTCTCTAGGTAAAGGAAGCGTCCGCGGTGTCCATGCCGTTCTACGTGTCACCCGCACAGGCCATGCGGGACAAGGCCGAGTATGCGCGGCAGGGGATCGCGCGCGGCCGCAGCTGCGTAACACTGCACTACGCGGGCGGGATTCTCCTGGTAGCGCCGAACCCGTCGAGCGCGCTGCACAAGATCAGCGAGATCTACGACCGGATCGCGTTCGCCGCGGTCGGCCGGTACAACGAATACGAGAACCTGCGCAAGGCCGGCGTGACCTATGCGGACATCACCGGCTACCAGTTCGACCGGCACGACGTGACCGCGCGCGGCATCGCGAACTGGTATGCGCAGACCCTCGGCACCATCTTCACCGAGAGCCCCAAGCCGTTCGAGGTCGAGATCGTCGTGGCCGAGGTAGGCCCCAGGCCGGATGCCGACCAGATCTACCGGATCACCTTCGACGGCTCGGTGACTGACGAGCCCGGCTTCGTCGCCTTCGGCGGCCAGGCCGACCAGGTGTCCGCCGCGCTCAAGGAGCATTACGCCGACGGCATGCCCCTGCCCGAGGCGTTCGCCGCCGCGCTGGCCGCGCTGTCCGCCCCCGGCAACGGCGAGCGCACCGAGTTCGTGGCCTCCCAGCTGGAAGTGGCCGTCCTAGACCGCGCCCGCGACCACCGGACCTTCCGCCGCATCCGCGCCGCCCGCCTCGAGGAGATGATCCGGGAAGCCCGCGGTACCTCCGCCGATCCGGCCTCTTCGGACCCTTCCGGTCCCTCGGGATCCGCTCCCGCCGACTCCGCTCCCGCCGGCTCCGGAGGCACCCCCTCCGGCCCCGGCTCTCCCGAACCTCCCACCGGCCCCGCCCCCGGCGGCTCCGACCGTGGCACCGGCCTAGGCGACCCCCCGCCTCGCTAGCCGTCCCCGCCCCGCCCCCGCCAGACCACGACCACAAGGCGCTCAGAGCGGGATGTTGGCGTGGTCGCCCTTCAACGACGGCGCTTCGGCGATGGCCCGGGCCACCTCGCGCCGGGTCTGGCTGGGCTCGATGATCGCGTCGATGACGCCGAGGTTCACGGCGCGCCGCAGGCCGCCCGCGGTCGCCTCGTGCTCGGCGGCCAGCCGTGCCTCGGCGTCGTGGAGTTGCTCCGGCGGCACCGTGGCCAGCGCGCGCCGGTGCAGGATGCGGACCGCGGCGACCGCGCCCATGACGGCGATCTCGGCGCCGGGCCAGGCGAAGACGCGGGTCGCGCCGAGCGCGCGGGAGTTCATCGCGATGTAGGCGCCGCCGTAGGCCTTCCGGGTCACCAGCGTCACCCGGGGAACCGTCGCCTCGGCGAAGGCGTGCAGCAGCTTGGCGCCGCGGCGGACCACGCCGTCCCATTCCTGGCCCACGCCGGGCAGGTAGCCGGGCACGTCCACCAGGACCACCAGCGGCACGCCGAACGCGTCGCACATCCGCACGAAGCGCGCCGCCTTCTCCGCCGACGCGGCGTCCAGGCAGCCGCCGAGCCGCATCGGGTTGCTGGCCACCACGCCGACCGTGCGGCTGGCCAGCCGGCCGAGCATGGTCACGACGTTCGGCGCCCACCGCGGGTGCAGTTCAACACCAGGCACGTCCAGCAGCCGGCCGGTCAGCAGGTGCACATCGTACGCGCGGCGGGCCGACTCGGGCAGCAGGCCCGACAGGTCGTGCTCGGCCAGGTCCCCGGCGTCCTCGGTGATCTTGCCCTGGTCGCTGAGCATGGACGCGAGCAGCCGGGCCCGGTCGATGGCGTCCGCGTCGGTCTCGGTGACCACGTGCACCACGCCGGACCGGCGGCTGTGCGGCTCGGGGCCGCCGAGCCGTTCCATGTCCACGTCCTCGCCGGTCACCGAGCGCACCACGTCCGGGCCGGTGACGAAGATGCGGCCCGGCCCGGACAGGATCACGATGTCGGTCAGCGCGGGCCCGTACGCGGCACCGCCCGCCGCGGGACCGAGCACCACCGAGATCTGCGGCACCCGCCCGGAGGCCGCGGTCATCGCCGCGAACACGGTGCCCACCGCGTGCAGGCTGGCCACTCCCTCGGCCAGCCGGGCGCCGCCGGAGTGCCACAGGCCCACGATCGGGACGCCCCGCGAGATGGCCTCGGCGTAGGCCGCGACGATCGCGGCGCAGCCTGCGGTACCCATCGCGCCACCCTGTACCCGGCTGTCCGAGGCGAACGCCACGGCACCCGCGCCGTGGACCAGGCCGACGCCCACCAGGATCCCGCAGCGCTCCTCCTTGACCGGCAGCACCTCCAGCGTGCCCGGATCAAACAGGGCCGCCAGGCGCTCCTGCGGATCACGGGGCAGCGTGACCGGCGGTGCTGGCGGCGCCGGAGCTTGCGACGGGACGGCGGCCTGGGCCGAGGTCGGATCCAGTACGGTCATCCGAGGACTCCTTACTGGTCGGCCGGTTACTGGTCGGCCGGGACGAAGGACGGAGCACGAAGCTACGGGCGCACCCGGTCAGGGCGCGGTGAAGACCAGCGACACGTTGTGACCGCCGAACCCGAACGCGTTGTTCAGTACCGCCATCGGCTCGGAGCCGCGCTTGCTGAGCGGCCTCGGCTCGGTGGCCACATCGACCGGTACGTCCTCGTCCAGGTCCTCCAGGTTGATGGTGGGCGGGGCCACTTGCTCGCGGAGAGCGAGGATGGCGGCGACGGACTCGACGGCGCCGGCGCCGCCGAGCAGGTGCCCGGTCATCGACTTGGTGGACGTGACGACCACGCCGTCGATCGCGGGTCCCAGCGCCTTGGCCAGCGCCTGAGCCTCGACGGCGTCGCCCTCCGGGGTAGACGTCGCGTGCGCGTTCACGTGCACGACCTGGGCCGGGTCGACCTGGGCGTCGGCCAGCGCGCGGTTGATCGCCGCGATCACGCCGGCCCCGTCGGGTGCCGGGAGCGTGATGCGGTAGGCGTCGGCGGAGTAGCCCGCTCCGGCCGCGACGGCATACACCGTGGCGTCACGCTGGCGCGCGTGCGACAGCGACTCGAGGACCAGGACGCCGGCCCCCTCGCCGAGCACGAACCCGTCCCGGGCCTTGTCCCACGGCCGCGAGGCCCGTTCCGGCTCGTCATTGCGGGTGGACATGGCCCGCATCACCGCGAACGCGCCGATGTTCAGCGGCATGATGGCCGCCTCGGTGCCGCCGGCCAGCACCACGTCCGCTCGCCCGCAGCGGATCATGTCGATGCCGTAGCCGATCGCCTCGGCACCGGACGCGCACGCGCTGACCAGGGAGTGCGCACCGGCCCGGGCTCCGAGTTCCATGCTGATCCAGCCGGCCGAACCGTTCGGCATCAGCATCGGCACCGTGTACGGCGAGATACGCTGCCAGCCCTTCTCCTTCAGCGTGTCGTAGGCGGCCAGCGTCGACCCGATGCCGCCGATCCCGCTGGTGACGGCCACGCCGAGCCGTTCGGGATCCACTGCGGGAGCGCCCGCGTCGGCCCACGCCTCGCGCGCGGCCACCAGCGCCAGCTGCTCGCAGCGGTCCATCCGGCGCGCCTGCACCCGGCCGACGACCTCGGCCGGGTCCGCGGCGGCCGCCGCGGCGATGCGCACCGGCAGGTCGTCGGCCCATGGCTCGGTAATGCGGTGCACGCCGCTACGTCCCTCCAGCATCGCCGACCAGGTCGACGCGACGTCCCCGCCGAGCGGGGTAGTGGCGCCGAGCCCGGTGACGACAACCGTTTCGCGCCCTGAGGTCACGCCGAGCCCCCGGCGTCCTTGCGGACGTAGTTGACCACGTCCTGGACGGTGGTGAGGTCCTTCAGCTGGTCGTCCGGGATTTCCACGCCGAACTTGTCCTGCGCGGCCACGGCGATCTCCACCATGGACAGCGAGTCGATGTCCAGGTCGTCGACGAAGCTCTTGCCCGGCGTGACCTCGTCCGCGGGCACGCCGGCGATCTCCTCGACGATTTCGCCAAGCCCGGCAAGAATCTCCTGGTCGTTCACTTCTTTGCTCCTTGTCTGAAGTGGTGGTACTGCTCCGCCGCCCGGTGATCGGGGCACCCCGTCCGGTCGGCGGACCAGGGCGCGGCTAGGGTACCGTGATCACCTGCGCCGCGTAGCACATCCCCGCGCCGAAGCCGAGCAGCAGTGCCGCCGAGCCCGGCTTGAGGTCGCCGTGCTCGGTCATCCGCGCCAGCGCCAGCGGAATCGAGGCGGAGGACGTATTGCCCGCGTGCACGATGTCGTCCGCCACGCGCTCGCGCGGCACGCCGAGCCTGCGGGCAATCGACTCGACGATCCGCAGGTTCGCCTGGTGCGGGACGAACGCCGCCAGGTCGCTCACCGCGACGCCGGCCCGCTCGCAGGCCTGCACCGCGATCGGGTGCATGGCCGTGGTGGCCCAGCGGAACACCGCCTGGCCCTCCTGGTGCAGGAACGAGTTGCGGTCGGCGATGGTGATCTTCTCCGCGATGTCGCCCGCGCTGCCCCAGGCGACCGGTCCGATGCCGGGCGCCTCGCCGTCCGCGACCGGTCCGACGACCGCGGCGCCGGCTCCGTCGGCGAAGATGATGCAGGTGGAGCGGTCCGCCGGATCGACCCAGGCCGTCATCTTCTCCGACCCGATGACCAGCACGTGCCGGGCTGTACCCGTCCCGATCGCGTCGGAGGCAGTGGCCAGCGCGTAGCAGAACCCGGCGCAGGCGGCGTTGAGGTCGTAGGCGCCGGGCGCCACGATGCCGAGCCGGTGCGCGACCACCGCGGAGGCGTTCGGTATAGCCGCCTCGGTGCTGCAGGTGGCCACGATGACCAGGTCGATGTCGCCGGGGGACAGCCCGCTGCCGGCCAGCGCCTTGCCGCCGGCCACGACCGCCATGTCGGTAACGCCTTCCTCGGGCCCGGCGAACCGGCGGCTGACGATGCCGACCCGGCTGCGGATCCACTCGTCGGTGGTGTCGACGCTGGCGGCCAGTTCATCGTTGGTGACCACGTTGCCCGGCTGATATCCGCCGAGCGAGACGATGCGCGCGCCCGCGGCGGGCGGGAACGGGGTGAAGGAGGATGTCATGCGCTCTCCTTATCACCCCGGGGGGACGTCCCCCCGGGACCCCCCGCATCACCCCGGGGGGACGTCCCCCCGGGACCCCCCGCATCATCCTGGGGGGACGACCCCCCTGGGCCCCCCCCGCTCCTGGGGGGACCCATCCCCCCAGACCCCCCTTGCACCCCCCGCGGGGGGCTGGACACGGATGAGGGGCTGACCTTGGCTGACCGGATCCCCGTCTTCCACCAGCCATTCGATGATCTCCGTTGGCCACGGAGCCGCTACCGCGTGCTCGCCGCCGCGCGCGACGATGGCGCCGAGCTCCGTGGTGAGAGCGACCGTGGCCCCGGTCCCGGCAGAGTCACCGGACCGGAACGTGCCCGACGCCGGCGCGACAATCAGCCGCCACTCCGGCAGGTGGCCGTGCCCGTGGCCATCGGGCTCGGCGGCGTGCTCGGCGATCAGGTCGCGAGCCGCATCGAGCTGATCGGGGGTCTTGATGGCCAGCTGGGCTACCCCCGGCAGCGCCCGCCGGGCCAGGCCGGTCAGCGTGCCGGCCGGCGGCAGTTCGATAATCGCGGTCACGCCGAGGTCGGCCATGGTCCGCATGCACAGATCCCAGCGCACCGGCGCGGCGACCTGGGCGATGATGCGCTCCAGCCACTCCTTGCCGGTGGTGACCGCGGTCCCGTCGGCGTCGGAGAGCAGCGTCATGGACGGATCGCTGACGGTGACCCCGTCGGCTGCCTCGCGCAGCGCCGCCACGGCCGGGGTCATGTGCCGGGTGTGGAAGGCCCCCGCGACCTGCAACGGGCGTAGCCGCGCGCCGGCCGGCGGATCGGCCGCGAATGCCTCGAGCGCGGCCAGCGTCCCGGCGGCCACTATCTGCCCGGCCCCGTTCACGTTCGCGGGAGTCAGGCCGTGCCTGCCGATGGCGGCGAGTACTGCCTCCTGGTCGCCGCCGAGCACGGCCGTCATCCCGGTCGGCTCGGCCGCCGCGGCCGCCGCCATGGCCGTCCCGCGCACCCCGACCAGGCGCATCGCGTCGTCCCAGGCCAGCACGTCGGCGATGACCCCGGCGGCTAGTTCCCCGACGCTGTGCCCGGCCGCGGCGTCGGCCCGCACGTCGCCCGGCTCGGACAGGGCCGAGGCCGCCGCGATCGCGGCCACGACGAGCAGCGGCTGGGCGACGGCCGTGTCCTTGATCTCATCGGCGCTCGCGGTGGTGCCGGACCTGATGAGGTCGCAGCCTGCCAGCTCCGAGGCGGTGCCGAGCCGTTCGGCGACCCCGGGCAGTTCCAGCCACGGGGCCAGGAAACCCGGCGTCTGCGCACCCTGACCGGGTGCGGTGATGATCAGCATCCCTTAACACTGCCCTGTAGGGGTCCGCTATATGAGTGTCGGACGGTACGAAGTTATTCGTCGGAATTTTGTAGATTATCTCCAACTAACGTTCATCTGGATGTCATCGTGCTGTTACCCGCTGCGCCGGCCTGAGCCCGGTCACCAAGCCGAACCGGAGCCGAAACCGGAACTGGCCAGGAGCCCGAACCGGAGCCGAAACCGGAACTGGCCAGGAGCCCGAACCGGAGCCAGGGCAGGAGCCGAACCGGAAGCCAGCCGGAAACCGCCAGTGGCCCCGGGCCTCAATGGTGCTTGGCGGCCAGGCGGCCCAGGACGATGGCCACCCACAGGGTGAAACCGTCCCGCCCGGCCGACGGCGTGTACTCGGTGAGCTCGGCGACGCGGCGCAGCCGGTAGCGGACCGTGTTCGGGTGGACGAACAACAGCCGGGCCGTGGCCTCCAGGGAGGAACCCTGCTCCAGGTAGGTGGTTAGGGTGTCGAGCAGCGCGTGCCCGCCGCCGGCCAGGGGCTCGTACACCTCGTTGATCAGCACCGCCCTGGCGTCGGAGTCGCCGTCCAGGGCGCGCTCGGCCAGCAGTTCGTCCGCCCCGGCCGGGCGGGGCGCCTCCGGCCAGGCGGGCGCGGCCCGCAGCGCGGCCAGCGCGGCGCGCGCCGAGACCGAGGCGGCGCGCAGGTCCCGGACCAGCGGTCCCGCGATCACCGGCCCCGGCCCGAACCGCCCGGCGAACCGCTCGGCCGCGCCGATCGGGTCGTCGGTGCCGCCCAGGACCAGGATCAGCCGGTTCCCCTGCACCCCGGCCAGCAGGTCGAGGCGGGCCCGCCTGGCCTGGGCGCGGATGTCCTCGATGTGCGGCTCGGGCCCGTCCTCGTCGCCGATCGTGCCCACGACCACGACGACGGGGGAGGAGGACCAGTTCAGCGCCGAGGCCCAGGAGTGCAGCGCGTCCTCGCTCTCCCCGCGGACCAGCGAGTCCACCACGAGCGCTTCCAGCCGGGCGTCCCACGCGCCGCGCGCCTCCGCCGTCCGCGCGTACACCTGCGCGGCGCTGAACGCGATCTCCCGGGCGTAGGTCAGCACCGCCTCACGCAGCTCCGCCTCCCCGCCCGGCGCGGCCAGTTCGTCGACCCGGGCCTCCACCGCGTCGATGATGACCCGGACCATCTCCACCGCGTGCTGCAGGCTGACCGCGCGGGCCAGCTCGCGCGGCGCGGTGCCGAACACCTCGGTCAGCGCCGGCCGGTTACGTTCCGGGTGCCTGATCCAGTCCAGGAACGCGGCGATGCCGGCCTGGGCGACCAGGCCGAGCCAGGACCGGTTCTCCGCCGACATATTGCGGAACCACGGCAGCCGCTCGTCCATGGCGGCGATGGCGGCCGTACCGAGTGCGCCCGTGGCCCGCTCCATCCGGCGTACCGTCTCGGCGTGCACCCGCGACCGCACGGTTTCCTGTTGCGGGCGCGCGGGCGCCGCCGGCGGCCCGGTCTGCGCTGGGTCGCCCGTCCTGGCCTGCTGCTCCTCCGTCACCGCCTACGAGAGCGCCTCGCTGACCGGGAGGTCCAGCCGGTACCTGGCGATCGCCTGGCCCGGCAGGCTGGCGTCCACCGCGCCGCTGCGCGCCAGTTCCCACAGCACCGCGACGGTGATGGACTCGGCGTCCACGTGGAAGAACCGGCGTGCCGCCGGGCGGGTGTCGGAGAACCCGAACCCGTCGGTGCCGAGCGAGGTGAACGTGCCGGGCACCCAGCGGGCGATCTGGTCCGGGACCGCCCTGATCCAGTCCGAGACCGCGACCACGGGGCCGGGCGCGCCGGAAAGCGCCGACGTCACATACGGCGTCCGGGACGGCTCGCCCGGGTGCAGCATGTTGAACGACTCGCAGGCCAGCGCCTCGCGACGCAGTTCGGTCCAGGACGTGGCCGACCACACGTCGGCGGACACGCCCCAGTCAGCGGCCAGCACTTCCTGGGCCCGCAGGGCCTGCCGTACCGCCACCCCGGAGGCCAGGACCTGGGCCCGTGGGCCGGACGCACCGTCCTGGGCCGCGGGGGAATACGGGTACAGCCCGCGCAGGATGCCCTCCTCCAGCGCCGCCGGGCCGCCCGGGAACGACGCGGGCTCGGCGGGCTGCGGGTACGGCTCGTTGTAGACGGTCAGGTAGTAGAAGATGTTCTCGCCGTCCGGGTGCTCACCGGTGGCCTCGTACATCCGGCGCAGCGCGTCCCGCATGACATGGGCCAGCTCGAACGCCCACGCGCAGTCGTAGGACACGCACGCCTCGCTGACCGAGGCCAGCAGCAGCGAGTGGCCGTCGTTGTGCTGCAGACCCTCGCCGGTCAGCGTCGTCCGGCCGGCCGTCGCGCCCAGCAGGAAACCCCGCCCGAGCTGGTCACCGTGCGCCCACATCTGGTCCCCGGTCCGCTGCCAGCCGAACATCGAGTAGAACACGTACACCGGGATCATGTGCGTGCCGTGCGTGGCGTACGAGCTGCCCGCGGCGATCACCGAGCCCATCGCGCCGGACTCGCTGATGCCCTCGTGCAGGATCTGGCCCTTCTCTGACTCCTTGTACGACAGCAGCAGATTGCGGTCCACCGCGTCGTAGCTCTGCCCGTGCGGGGAGTAGATCTTCGCCGTCGGGAACAGCGAGTCCATCCCGAACGTCCTGGCCTCGTCCGGGATGATCGGCACGAACCGCTCGCCGACCACCGGGTCCTTCATCAGCTCCTTGAGCAACCGGACGAACGCCATCGTGGTCGCCACCGCCTGCTTGCCCGAGCCCTTGCGCAGCTCGTCGTACGCCGAATCGCCGGGCAGGGTCAGCGACTTGGCCCGTACTACCCGGCGGGGGAGCACCCCGCCGAGCGCGGCCCGCCGCTCGCGCATGTACTGGATCTCGTCGGAGTCCTCGCCCGGGTGGTAGTACGGCGGCAGCTCGGCCTCCAGCGCCGAATCCGGGATGGGCAGGTACAGCCGGTCCCTGAACTCCTTCAGCTCGGCCACCGTGAGCTTCTTCATCTGGTGCGTGGCGTTGCGCGCCTCGAAGTCCTTGCCCAGCGTCCAGCCCTTGATCGTGTGGGCCAGGATGACGGTGGGCTGGCCGGTGTGCTCGCGTGCCGCCTTGAACGCCGCGTACACCTTGCGGTAGTCGTGGCCGCCGCGGGACAGGTTGCGCAGCTCGTCGTCGGACAGGTGCGCCACCATGGCGCGCAGCCGCGGGTCGCCGCCGAAGAAGTTCTCCCTGATGTACGCGCCCGACTCCACGCTGTAAGTCTGGAACTGGCCATCCGGGGTGGTGTTCATCTTGTTGACCAGCACGCCGTCGGTGTCCTGGGCCAGCAGCGGGTCCCAGTCGCGGCCCCAGATGACCTTGATCACGTTCCAGCCCGCGCCGCGGAAGAACGCCTCGAGCTCCTGGATGACCTTGCCGTTGCCGCGCACCGGGCCGTCCAGCCGCTGCAGGTTGCAGTTGATGACGAAGGTGAGGTTGTCCAGTTCCTCGCGGGCGGCCAGCCCGATCGCGCCGAGCGCCTCCGGCTCGTCCATCTCGCCGTCACCCAGGAACGCCCAAACGTGCGACCGCGAGGTGTCGTGGATCTGGCGGGCCAGCAGGTACCGGTTGAACCGGGCCTGGTAGATCGAGTTCAGCGCGCCCAGCCCCATCGACACCGTGGGGAACTCCCAGAACTCCGGCATCAGCCGCGGGTGCGGATAGGACGGCAGCCCCCCGCCGGGGTGCGACAGCTCCTGCCGGAACCCGTTGAGCTGGTCCTCGGTCAGCCGGCCCTCGAGGTAGGCGCGCGCGTAGATGCCCGGTGCCGCGTGCCCCTGGAAGTACACCTGGTCGCCGGACTCGCCGTGGTCCTTGCCGCGGAAGAAGTGGTTGAAGCCGACCTCGTACAGGCTGGCCGCGCTGGCGTAGGTGGCGATGTGACCGCCCACGCCCATCCCGGGCCGGTTGGCCCTGGAGACCATCACGGCCGCGTTCCACCTGATGTAGGCCCTGATCCGCCGCTCTACGTGCTCGTCGCCGGGGAACCACGGCTCGCGCTCGGGCGCGATGGTGTTGATGAAGTCGGTGCTGCGCAGGCCGGGCACGCCCACCGCCTGCTCGCGCGCCCGCTCGAGCAGGCGGAGCATCACGTACCTGGCCCGGGCCCGGCCCCGGGTGCGCACGACCGAGTTCGAACGACTCGACCCACTCACGCGTCTCGTCCGGGTCGATATCGGGCAGCTGGGTGGGCAACCCGTCACTGATGATGGAAAATTGCTGGCGTCCGGAAGCCACGGGGTAGCCTCGCCTTCCGCTGTTATCCGGGCGGCCGGTCGGCCGCTTGGTTTACAGATCCCATGATGTGTTGTCCAGACCAATCGTCGTACGAACTGGCCGATCGCGCATCTCTACTTGACGGTAACCGCATTCGCGGGGGCCTCTGCCCGGCAAGGGCCCCTGGAAGCCGCGACGGGGCCATTTCGCCCAGGGCGGATCCTCTCGTTACCCTACGTGGTTGAAGTCGCGATGCGTAACCGCTACCGGGGGCGGGCAGGTCAATTTATGGTGGCGGTTTTCCAGGCGGGAGCGATTGCCACTTGCGCGCCGGGCCGACCCAGTGTGAACTGTCCCAACAAGAAGTGCTGACGTGTCGTCGCCGTCAGGGAGATGGGCCTGCGGTTCCGGCGGGCCGTACTCCCTCCGGCGTGGCGGCGCGGGGAGGGATCCGAGGAGGACTTCAGTGAGCGCGACCGCGGGCCAGGCGCAGGACGAACGCGGCCAGGCCGAGCGGCTCGGTATCAAACCGGGCCAGGTGGTGCAGGAGATCGGCTACGACGATGATTGCGACGAGCAGCTGCGCGGCGCGATCACCCGGATAGACGGCGTGGAGTTGGTCGACGAGGACTACGACGACGTGGTCGACGCGGTCCTGCTGTGGTGGCGGGACGGGGACGGCGACCTCGTCGACGCGCTGGTCGACGCCCTCACGCCGCTAGCCGACGGGGGGTACATCTGGCTGCTCACGCCGAAGGCGGGCAGGTCAGGTCACGTCGAGCCGAGCGATATCGGCGAGGCCGCGCCCACGGCCGGCCTGTCGCAGACCTCGACCGTCAGCGCGGCCCGCGACTGGTCGGGCACGCGGCTGGTCGCGCCAAAGGCGCGCAGGTAGCGCGCCGACGGTCCGGACCGGGCTGGCGTCGTGCGCCGCCAACCGGCGTTCGCCTGGTTTTTCAGCCGAACGGTCCTGGCTCGTGCGGTCGCACCGGGTGGCAGACTGAGTGGGTGGAAGGCGTATCCCCGGTGAAAGGACCCGTCATGGCGGTAGAAGTAGGCGACCAGGCGCCCGACTTCGAGCTGAAGGACCAGCACGGCACGCCCGTGCGGCTGTCCGGCTTCCGCGGCGCCAAGAACGTCGTGCTCGTCTTTTACCCGCTGGCGTTCAGCGGGGTGTGCACTGGCGAGCTGTGCGCCATCCGCGACGAGTTCCCCGAGGTGAACCGCGACGACGTCGAGTTGCTCACGGTCTCTGTGGATTCCACCTTCACCCATCGTGCCTGGTCCGACGCCGAGCACTTCCAGTTCGAGCTGCTGTCGGACTTCTGGCCGCACGGAGAGGTGGCCAGGCGGTACGGTGTGTTCGACCCCGAGCGCGGCATCGCGACCCGGGGGACGTTCATCATCGACTCCGGCGGCGTGGTGCGGTGGAAGGTGGTAAACCCGATCCCGCAGGCGCGCGATCTCGCCGAATACTCCAAGGCGCTCGCTGCTCTCGGTTAGCGTCTGTGTCATTTGCAAAGTTCGCGTTAGGCCAGGACCCGCTGAGGTTGCTGACCGCGGCCTGCACCGGCCGCTCGCGCAGGCCCAGAAGGCCTGCACTCGCAGCCGGTCTTGCCTAACGCTCCTAGCTCGAGGGAGGCCTGGGGGATTGCCGTGTTACCGCTGCGGCGTGCGGCAGACCGACCCGGAGCGGGGGAAGAGCCCCTGGCGCCGTGGCGTGCTGCGCGACCAGCTGGTGCTGGTCTGCCCGGCGTGCCAGGAATCGGGTGACTGGACCGCGGAGCTCGAGTCCTGCGCCGGCTGCGGCAGCGTGCACCTGATCCGTCGGCTCGGCCAGGTGGAGTGCCTGGACTGCGGCCTGGTCCGCGAGCCCGACGCGGTGCTGGATCTCGGCCTGGTCCCGGCCGGATCCGCCGGCCCGGCGGTCAGCCCCGATGCCGCGCTGGCCGAGGAGGTCGGCCGCGCCCTCGACCGGCTGCTCGGCCGCCGGTAGATACCGCGAGTAACCCGTCACCGGCCGGGTGGCCGGCCGCTGTGAGTCGTTTAAGCCTCGCCGAGCCTGGTACGCGAGAGGACAAGAGAGTTATCCGCGGCAATGAGGAGGCACGACGTCATGGACGCCAAGGTGCGTGACGTGATGACGCCCGGCCCCATCGGGGTGGACTATTACCAGTCGATCGGCGAAGCCGCCCGTACCATGCGCGACTGGGGGGTCGGCGCGGTTCTCGTGGTGGACGATCAGTCCCTGCACGGACTGATCACCGACCGCGACCTCGTGGTCAGGGCGGTGGCCGAGGCTCGCGGGTCCGACGAGCCGGTCGGCCCGCTGAGTAGCGCTGACCTGGTCGGCGTGGACGTCGACGCGGACGCGGGGGAAGCCGCACGGCTGATGCGGCGGCATGCCGTGCGCAGGCTGCCCGTCATCGAGGACGGGCAGGTGGCGGGGATCGTGTCGCTCGGCGACCTGGCCATGCACGATGATCCCGCTACGGCGCTCGGCACGGTCAGCCGGGCCACCGCCAGCGTCTGACCGGATTCGCATTCGTGCGGGCTATCCGGGCTGTCCCTGCGCCGGGGCGGCCCGTCCGCGGAGGAACTCATTATGGCCGTAGAGATCACCGTCGACGGCATCACGGTGTCACTCTCCCACCCGGGTAAGGTCCTGTTCCCCGCCGACGGGATCACCAAGGAGGACCTGGCCCGGTACTACGCCGACGTCGCCGGGCGGATGCTGCCCTGGCTGCGGGACCGGCCGATCACCATGGTGCGTTACCCCGACGGCCTGGACGGCCAGCGGTTCTTCCAGAAGAACGCGCCGTCGTACTTCCCCGGCTGGATCCGCCGCGCCGAGGTCGGGAAGGAAGGCGGCACCGTCGAGCATGCCGTCTGCGACAAGCCGGCCACCCTGGTCTACCTGGCCAACCAGGCTTGCATCGAGATCCACGCGTGCACCAGCCGCGTGGACAAGCTCGAGGCGCCCGATCAGATGGTGTTCGACTTCGATCCGCCGGACGCTGAGCGGTTCGCCGACGTCCGGCGCGCCGCGCTGTGGGCGCGCAATCTGCTGTCCGGTGAACTCGGCCTGACCAGCTTCGCCCGGACCAGCGGCGGCCGCGGGTTGCACGTGCACGTGGCGCTGAACCGGCGGGCGGACTTCGACACGGTGCGCGAGTTCGCCCGCCGGGCCGCCGATGTGCTGGCTCGCAGACACCCGGACGTCATCACCACAGAGCAGCGCAAGGACAAGCGGGGCGACCGCGTCTACGCCGACGTGATGCGGAACGCCTACGCGCAGACGGTGGCGGCCAGCTACGGCGTGCGCGCCCGTCCGGGCGCCCCGGTGGCCACCCCGCTGAGCTGGGCCGAAGTAGAGGACGACGACTTGGCGCCGGGCCGGTTCACGATGACCACGGTGCGGGCCAGGCTCGATGGCGGCGCGGATCCCTGGGCTGAGTTCGCCGACTCCCGGCACGGCCTGGGCGAGGCCGGAAAGCGCCTCGCCAAGCTGGAATCCTGATCACAGGTCCATCGGGCTGCCACCAGCACCGGGCCGCGGGCGCCGCTCCGCGCTCGCGGTGTCACGCTCGACCGCGGCGTCCTGCTCCTCGGGCGTGCCTAACCCGGGCCACCCGCCTGAACGCCCGGCCGAGCCGGGCCGGCGGACCTGCTCGTTTGCGACCGGCTGCAGCGGGTAGCGACGCCGGATCAGCGCAGGAGGTGAGGCTCGATGAGGAAGGTGCGCGACATCATGTCGTCCGCCCCGGTCTGCATGGCGCCGGACGAATCGGTGTCCGCCGCGGCCCTGGCCATGAAGCAGCACGGCATCGGCACGGTTCTGGTCCTGGCCGATGACATGCTCAGCGGACTGGTCACCGACCGGGACATCACGGTGCGGGTGCTCGCCGAGGACCGTGACCCGCGGACCACGCCGATCGGCGATATCTGCAGTACCGAGCTGGCGGTGCTCGGCCCCGACGACGACGTGGAGCAGGCCAGCCGCCTGGTCCGCGACCGCGCACTGCGCCGCATCCCGGTCCTGCAGGACGGGATCCCGGTCGGAGTCGTGTCCATCGGCGACCTCGCGCTGCAGAACGACGGGACCTCGGCGCTGTCCGGTGTCCCGGCCGCCCCGCCGAACTCCTGACCCGAGGGTGCCCGCATGTCAGAAAGATCAGAACTGGTTGTCAGGGAGCTCCTCAGCCGGCACGGCCGCCTGTACGCCGAGGACGCGGGCATCCGGCTCGCCGACCGCCCGGGCCCGCTCTACCAGCTGCTGGTGCTGGCCACGCTGCTGAGCGCCCGCATCCCGGCGGATACCGCGATCGCGGCCGCCGGTGAGCTGTTCGCGGCCGGCTACCGCAGCCCGAAGGCGATGAGCGAGGCCAGCTGGCAGGACCGGGTGGACGCGCTGGGTCGCGGCCACTACCGGCGGTACGACGAGCGAACCGCGACCATGCTCGGCGACGGTGCCGACCTGCTGTCCAGCAAATGGCATGGCGATCTGCGCAGGCTGCGTGACGAGGCCGGGGGCGACGTGGCGGCCATCACCTCGGGGCTCACTGAGTTTCCCGGGATAGGACCGACCGGAGCGAGCATCTTCCTGCGGGAGGTCCAGGACGTCTGGCCCGTCGTGGCGCCCTATGTCGACGCCAAGGTGACCAGCGGGGCGCACCGGGTGCGGCTGCCCGGTGACCGGAAGACGCTGAGCGGGCTGCTGGCCGGCAGCGGCCAGCCCGCCCGGCTCGCCGCGGCGCTGGTCCGCGTGTCGTTGAGTCAGCGGGCCGCCAGCGAGGTCACCGCTTCCGTGCGTGACTAGCCCGTTCCGGGTGCGACTGTTCCCCTCGCGCCCGTTACACTACTGAGACCCGGCCGGATGCGGCCCGAAACCACGCGTCCGCCCAGTTTGGTGTCGGTAAGCGCGGGTAGGCGATGGTCGCCGTGGCCGCGACCCTTGCGGCGTAGGAACCTCGGTGAGGATGTGGGTGCTAGATGAGCCTGCCTGCTGGCCAGCAACGCGTACTAGATCGCATGGAGGACGCCCTGCGCGCCGGTGAGCCTCATCTGAACACCATGTACGCGATGTTCGCGCGCCTGTCTGTGGGGGAGCCCATCGCGACGGAACAGCTTGCGCGCAAACGGCTGCGGTGGGTGCAGCATGGTTCGGTCATGTACGCCATCGTGCTGATCCCCGTCATGTTCGCGGCGATCGTCGTCGGCGCGCTGCTCGGCGGCAGCGCGCGCAGTGCCAGCGCCTGCAAGGCCAGCTATTCGGTGGGCGGCGTCTCGCCGCTGGCCGCCGGGCCCTCGTGCTCGCCGCCGGGTAAGTCGTCCGTCGTGAAGATCGCGGCCCGAAAGACGGTAACCGCCCGCCTGACCTGTGCCGTCATGGGCTCGCCCGCCCGGTTCACTGCCCTGGCCCGGAACGATCGCGCGTTTCCCGCGGCCCCTCCGGTCTTCCGCACGCCGGCTGAGGCGGCCGAAGCGTGTTAAGCGGAGCGGCCTAGGAACGAGCCGAGACGGAGGATCTGGTGCCTATCGAGCAGCTCGGGCATGAGGCGGCGCAGCTCCTGAGCCTCACCAACGGCGGAGAGGCCAGGTCGCTGAACAAGCTCGCGGAGCTCGCCGCCTGGCAGGTGCCCGCGTGCTCGGGGGCGAACGCCGTCGTCTGGCGTGACGGTGAGGTGGTCAGCGTCGCGTCGACCCATCCCGACCTGGCCGAGCTGGCCGACCTGCAGCTGACGGCGGCGCAGGGTCCGCTGCTCGAAGCAGTGGCGAGCGGCGCCGCCGTCAGCTGCCCGGATACTCTGGAAGAGACCCGCTGGCCCGGCTTCGCCGAAGCGGCCCTGCGCCGTGGCGTCCGCTGCTCGGTTCACCTGGTCCGGGCGCTCCCGGGCGGCGCCCTGGTGCTGTCCCTGTTCGGCGTGCGTCCCCGGGTGCTCGACGCCGAGTCGGTCCCGGTGGCGGAGTTGCTCGCCGCGTTCGGCAGCGCGATGCTGGCCAACGCGACCGCCTACCACCAGGCCCAGCGCACCGCCAGCCAGCTCAAGGACGCCGTGGTGGCCCGGTCAGTGGTCGACCAGGCCAAGGGCATCCTGATGCACGCGCTCGGCTGCGACGCCGACGAGGCGCTGAAGCGCCTGCGCCAGGAGTCGCAGCGCCGCCACGTCAAGGTCACCGAGGTAGCGACCGAGGTCGTGGCCGCCTACGGCAGCGAGGAGCCGAAAACCACGACGAGTAATTAACCCGGGCACGGGTAGCGGGGCACTGTTCCGGCGTCGAGCAGAAAGGACCCCTGCCCGTGACCCGCTACGGCTATTTCCTGTCGTCCGAGGATTACCACCCCGCCGAACTCATCAGGCAGGCCAGGCTGGCCGAACAGGCCGGCTTCGAGGCACGGGAGGGCTAGCGGTGGACACGGGAAAGCTCGAGCGGGCGCTGGCGGAGAAGGTCGACGGCGAGGTCAGGTTCGACGCGGGCACCCGGGGGGCCTACGCCCACGACGGCTCCAACTACCGCCAGCCGCCGCTGGGCGTGGTGCTGCCGAAGACGCCGGACGCCGCGGTGGCGGCGGTGGCAGTCTGCGCCGAGTTCGCCGCCCCGGTGCTGTCCCGCGGCGGCGGGACCAGCCTGGCCGGCCAGTGCTGCAACACGGCCGTGATGATCGACTGGACCAAATACTGCCACCAGGTGGTCTCGGTCGACCCGGGCGGCCGGACCGCGGTCGTCCAGCCGGGCGCCGCGCTGGACAAGGTCAACGACGCCGTGAAGAAATATGGGCTGATGGTCGGCCCGAAGCCGTCGACGCACGTGAGCTGCACCATCGGCGGCATGATCGGCAACAACTCGTGCGGCTCCACGGCGCAGGCCTACGGCAAGATGGCCGACTCGGTGCGGCGGCTGGAGATCCTCAGCTACGACGGGCTGCGCACCTGGACCGGTCTGACCAGCGACGTGGACTACGAGCAGATCGTGGCCGCGGGTGGCCGCAAGGCCGACATCTACCGGCGGCTGCGCGGCATCAGGGACAACTACCTGGGCCTGATCAGGACCCGCTATCCTGACATCCCGCGCCGGGTCTCCGGCTACAACCTGGACTTCCTGCTGCCGGAAAAACAGTTCCACGTCGCCCGGGCCCTGGTCGGCAGCGAATCAACCCTGGTGACCGTGGTGACCGCGGAAATAGCGCTGGTGGAGATCCCGAAGTTCCGGTCCCTGGTCGTGTTCGGCTACCCCGACGTCACGCTTGCCGCCGACATCGTCCCGCTGGTCAACGCGCATCATCCGCTGGCCTGCGAGGGCCTGGACGACGTGGTCATCTCGCTGGAGCGCGAGGAGCACCTGGCCGGTCACGCGCTGGACCAGCTGCCGGAAGGCTCCGGCTGGCTGATGGTGCAGTTCGGGGGCGACACCGAGGAAGAAGCCAGGGAAAAGGCACACACCCTGATCGATGCGGTCAAGGCCGACGGCGACCACCCGAAGCCGCATATAGCGTACACCGAAGATCCCGCGGTCGAGGACAACTTGCAGCACGTCCGCGAGCTCGGCCTGGGCGCCACCGCCTACCCGCCGGGCAGGCACGAGACCCACGAGGGCTGGGAGGACGCCGCCGTCCCGCCCGAACGGCTCGGCGACTACCTGCGCGACTTCCGCACGCTGCTGGCCCGGCACGGTTACCGCGGCTCGTCGCTGTACGGGCACTTCGGCCACGGCTGCGTGCACACCAGGACTCCCCTCGAGCTGCGCACCGCCGACGGCATCGCCGCCTACCGGGCGTTCGCCGAGGAGGCCGCCGACCTGGTGGTGTCCTACGGCGGGTCGCTGTCCGGCGAGCACGGCGACGGCCAGTCGCGGGGCGAGCTACTGCCGAAGATGTTCGGCCCCGAGCTCGTCCGCGCCTTCGGCGAGGTGAAGGACGTCTTCGACCCGGACAACCGGATGAACCCCGGCAAGGTCGTGCGGCCGTACCGGCTGGACGAGAACCTCACCCTGCGCGGCTGGTTCCCGCGGGAGCCGCGGACGTTCTTTCACTACCCGCACGACGATGGCACGTTCAGCGGGGCCGCCTCCCGCTGCGTCGGCGTCGGCAAGTGCCGTGGCGACGAGGGCGGGGTGATGTGCCCAAGCTACCGGGTCACCCGGGAGGAAGAGCATTCCACCCGCGGCCGCGCCCGGCTGCTGATGGAGATGGTCCGCGGCGAGGTGGTCACCGGAGGCTGGCACTCGGCCGAGGTCCGAGACGCCCTGGATCTGTGCCTGGCCTGCAAGGGTTGCCGCAAGGAATGCCCGGTCGGCGTGGACATGGCCACCTACAAGGCGGAGTTCCTCGCGCACCATTACGCCGGCCGGATCAGGCCCGCGGCGCACTACTCCATGGGCTGGCTCCCGCTGATCGCACGGCTGGTCACGGTGGTACCGGGCCTGGCTGGAATGGTGAACCTGGCCGCCCGTAGCCCGGGAATTTCCGCACTGGCCAAACGGGCCGGGGGAATCGACTCCCGCCGGAAGCTGCCACGCTTCGCCGGGCAGGCGTTTACCCGTCGGCAACGCGGTGATTCCCGCGCCCGTTCGGCTTCATCTTCCCCTGGACTCTCGGCAGCCCCACCGGATCGCCCGCGGGTCATCCTCTGGCCGGACACGTTCACCAATTACTTCCATCCCGAGATCGGCCGCGCCGCCGTGACCGTCCTGGAGCGAGCCGGGTTTCGTGTCGAAGTGCCGGGCAGGCCCTCACTGTGCTGCGGGCTGACCTGGATCTCCACCGGGCAGCTTGGCATGGCCCGGCGGATGCTGCGCCGCACGATCAAGGCGCTGCGGCCCGGACTCCGGGCCGGGGTGCCGGTGGTGGTGCTCGAGCCGAGCTGCGCCGCGGTGTTCCGCGCCGACGCGGCCGAACTACTCGGCTCCGACGACGCCCGGCTGCTGGCCGAGCGGACCAGGACGCTCGCCGAACTGCTTACCGAGGCGGGCTGGCGGCCCGGCGGGCTGCTCGAGGGCCTGCGCCGGGAGGGACCCGCGGGGGAGAGGACCCGGCGCGCCGTCGCCCAGGTGCACTGTCATCAGCACGCGATCATGGGCTTCGACCCGGACACCGAGATCCTGCGGCGCTGCGGCGTGGACGTCGACGTTCTGGACTCCGGCTGCTGCGGGCTGGCCGGGAACTTCGGCTTCGAGCGCGGCCACTACGAGGTGGCGGCGGCCTGCGCCGAGCGCGGCTTGTGGCCCGCCGCCCGCGCGGCCGACCCGGACACGGTGATCCTGGCGGACGGGTTCTCCTGCCGCACCCAGCTGGAGGCCGGCCGTACCGGGCGCCGGGGCGTGCACCTGGCCCAGCTGCTGGCCGAGCTCGCCGACGGCTAACTGGCGCACACCCGGGCGACCAGGATGGTCATGTCGTCGCGCAGGTCGTCCTCGGTGAACTGGGAAACCAGGGCCTGGATCATCCGGGTGGCCTCGGCCGCGGGCCGCCCGGCCAGGCCGGCCAGCTCGTCGGCCAGCCGGTCCTCGAAGTACTGCATGTCGGGGCTGCGTGCCTCGGTAACCCCGGCGGTGGCCTACCAGCGGCGCCAGGCGGGCCGGCGGCGGCGGTAGCCGCGGCCGCGGCTGTACCCGCGCGTGGTGAACAGGCTGACGGCCAGCGCGGCGAGCAGCACGGCGACGATGAACGTGATCACGGTGTGCCCGGCGCCGAGCAAGGCAGCCGTCAAGATCCCGCCGACGATGGCGGCTACGATCCCGATGAGGATGGTCAAGAGGATCCCGATATGCTGCCGGCCCGGTGTGACCAGCCGACCCAGCGCACCGACCACGAGGCCGATGAGGATCCACCAGATGATGACGGAAAGCGTGATTACCATGACTTCTCCGAAAGGCGATTACGGTTGCTGGATTCGTCGTGTGTTGTTACCGGGACCAGGCCGCTGCGACCGCGCCGCCGCTGTCCGCGAGCGCTGCTGGCACCCGCGTCATTCGTCGTAGACGTTCTCGATGACCTCCTGCTCGCCGACCGGGCGGACCTCGGTACCGAGATCACTGGTCGACGGGTTGGCATCGCCGCGGTTAGCACCCTCTGAGCTGCCCGCGGGCAGGCCCGCCTGGACACGGGTATTGGCCGGGTTCCGGCTGGCGTGGGTCGGGTAGGTGACCTCTTCCACCCGGCCGCGCGGCCGCCACCGGGTCTGCCGGGTGATCACGCGCCGGCCGACCCAGCCGTAGCCGCGTCGCGGGATCGCGATCCCGATGACGCCGACGATCATGAGCACCCAGCCGGCCGTGTGCAGGTTGAGGACCGACGTATTCGCTCTCACGGCGAAGGCGAGGATCGCGCCGAAGGCGATCAATCCGAGTCCCACTCCGGTTTTCATGGTGTTCCTTCCGCTGTCAGGGCGTCGTAGCTCATCAGGCCGTGGCAGCTGATCGGGGGCTGTCGCCGGTCTCAGCCGGCTCGAGCAGGCGGCGCTTCAGGTGGCCCAGGGCCCGGGCGAGGAGCCTGGACACGTGCATCTGCGAGATGCCGAGCCGTTCGCCGATCTCGGTCTGGGTGAGGTTCCCGTAAAAGCGCATAACCAGGATGCGCTGTTCGCGCTCGGGCAGTTCGTCCCAGTGCGTGTGGACGGCCTCCATGTCGATGGTGTGGGCGACATCCGGGTCATCGTCGCCGAGCATGTCCGCGAGCAGGGCCGGGTCCTCCCGGTCGGACAGCGGCGCGTCGAGCGAGTAGGTGCTGAACATGAGGTCCGCCTGGCGGGCCTCCTGCAGGTCATCCAGGCTGACTCCGAGCCGTTCGGCCAGTTCAGCTTCCTCTGGCGCCCGGCCGAGTTGCTGGGTAAGTTCCTCGCTGGTCTTGCGCAGCTCGAGCAGGAGTTCCTGAGCGGACCGGCGGACGTGAATCTGCCAGCGCTTGTCCCGGAAGTGACGCTTGATCTCGCCGCTGACACACGGCTGCGCGTAGGCAGAGAGGCTGTCGCCGACCTCTGGGTCGTAGTTGTTGATCGCCTTGAGCAGGCCGAGGTACCCGACCTGCATGAGGTCTTCGACGGGTTCGGGGCTGCCGCGATACAGCCGCACGCACGAGCGGACCAGCTTCTGGTAGCGGTCCACGAGTATCTCGCAGGCGGCGGCGCGCATTTCGTCGTCCCGCGGCAGCGAGCGGACCTTGGCCAGCAGGGCGTTGTCGGATAGCTCTTTCAGCCTCGCACGCGACCCCGGGTGGATGCTGGTGTCAGGGGCGGCGCCGAGGGCCGTGGCGTCGGCGGCGGCGGTTACCGCCGTCGCCTTCCGGAGGGTTCCCCTCGTCAAGGTGGCCTCCCTAGGACCTTGGGAATTACAGACGAGTAGGGGTGTGCCCGGCCCGGGGCGGATAAACGTAAAGTTATGTGATGCTCGTCACATCAGCGTGAGGTGGCGGGCCGGATCCTCCATGCCGACCGCGCCCGGCGGCGCATGGCGCCTGTGGCGCGTTAGCCGCGCCGGTAACGCTCCGTATCGGAACTCCGGAGCGCCAGGCCATGACCGGGACGGCTCAGGTCCGGGCTCATCGCGCCGTCCGCGGGGTCGAGGGTCCCGTCGAAGAACAGCCGCTCGATGCGCTGGTGGTCATGGAAGTACTCGACGTGCCGCAGGTTGGGCACCGCCGCCCCCACGTGCGCGTGCAGGTTGGGCGCGCAGTGCCCGGAGACCTGCAGGTTGTGCGCCGCGGCCAGGGCCGCGCCGCGGACGAACTCGGTGATCCCGCCGCACCTGGTCACGTCGAGCTGGAGGCAGTCGACGGCGCCGGCGCCGATCAGCCGGGCGGAGTCGGCCAGCGACCAGCTGTACTCCCCGGCCGCCACGTCCGGCTGCACCTGCCGCCGCACCGCGGCCAGGCCCGCGAGGTCCTGGGAGGAGACCGGCTCCTCGAACCAGGTGACGCCGAGCGCGGACAGCTCCGCCGCCACCCGGACCGCCTGCCCGGCCGAGTAGCCGCCGTTCGCGTCGACGTAGAGCTCGGTGTCCGGGCCGATCACCTCGCGGGCGAGCTCGGCGCGCGCGAGGTCGCGACGCTCGTTCCCTCCCCATCCCTCGCCGATCTTGATCTTGACCCGGGGGATGCGCTCCTTCTCCACCCACTCGGTGAGCTGCTGCCGGGTGCGCGTGTCGTCATAGCTGGTGAACCCGCCGCTGCCGTACACCGGCACGTCCCGGCGGGCCGAGCCGAGCAGGCCGGCCAGCGGCTGGCCGAGCAGCCGGGCCTTCAGGTCCCACAGGGCGATGTCGACGGCCGATATCGCGGTCGCGGCCACTCCCGGGCGGCCGATGTTGCGGACCTGCCTGGCCATCGCCTCGGCGGTGCCCGCGAGGTCGAAGGCGCTGCGCCCGGTGACCACGTCGGCGAGCATCTCGGTGATGACGGTCTGCGCCGCCGCCGAGGCGTAGCTCCAGCCGAGACCGTGCTCGTCGCCGGCTCGTGCAGTCACCAGCACCATGGTCGTCTTATCCCAGGTGAGCGTGCCGTCCGCCTCGGGTGCGTCGGTCGGTATGACGTAGACGGCGGTTTCAAGCGTCGTCACCACTGGTCCGTTCACCGGAATGCCTCTACCTCCCCCGTCCTGTCCCAAACGCCCGGGCCGCGTCCGGGCTGGTCGGCCGTCCGGGCCGGCTGCGCAAAAACTCGTGCCCGCGACGTGTAAGCAGATGACCGCGGGGAAGCGAGGGGTGCACTGCCAGCACAGACGACACCGGCTCAGACCCTGTGAGGACCTCCGATGACCGTGACCGGGCCCGCCGCCAACTGGCGGTTCGCAGGCGCCTGCCTGTCCGCTGACCCTGATCTGTTCTTCCCCATCTCCTCGGCTGGCCCCGGGGAGAAGCAGATCGCCCGGGCCAAGATGATCTGTGCCGGGTGTGGGGTGCGGCGAGAGTGCCTGGATTTCGCACTGACGAATCACCAGGTCTACGGCATCTGGGGTGGCACCACGCCGGAGGACCGCCAGCGGGACCGCCGTCGCCAGCGGCGCGCGGCCGCGGCGAGGCGGACCGTCGCCGCCTGACGTCAGCACGTTCCCCTTCGCCCGCCATCAAGCGCGGATCGCCACCAGAGCCTGCCGTTTCCGCGGCGGCCTGACGGGTAGCCGCCGCGAGACTTACGAGGAGGATATGTGACGCAGACCATTGTCATCACCGGAGCGAGCGCCGGCATCGGCCGGGCAGCGGCCCGGATGTTCGGCGAGCGCGGAGATAGCGTCGCGCTTGTCGCGCGCGGCCAGGCCGGCCTGGAAGGTGCCGCCCGCGACGTGCAGCGGGCCGGCGGCGCGGCCCTGGCCGTGCCGGCCGACGTGGCGGACTACGCCCAGGTGGAAGCCGCGGCCAAGCAGGTCGAAGACACCCTCGGCCCGATCGACGTGTGGGTCAACGTGGCGTTCGCCTCGGTGTTCGCCCCGTTCGCCGAGACCGAGCCGGAGGAGTTCCGGCGGGTGACCGAGGTGAGCTACCTGGGGTTCGTGTACGGCACCATGGTGGCCCTGGCCCGGATGCGACCGCGCGACCGCGGCGCCATCGTGCAGGTCGGCTCGGCGCTCGGTGCCCGCAGCATCCCGCTGCAGGCCGCCTACTGCGGCGCCAAGCACGCGATCAACGGATTCACCGAGTCGCTGCGCTGCGAGCTCAGGCACGACCGGTCCAACGTCCACGTCACCGTCGTCCAGATGCCCGCGGTCAACACGCCGCAGTTCTCCTGGGTGCGTTCCAGGGTGCCCGGGCACCCGCAGCCAGTCCCGCCGATCTACCAGCCGGAGGTGGCTGCCCGCGGCGTCGTCTACGCGGCCAGCCATCCCCAGCGCAAGCAGTACTTCGTCGGGGCGAGCACCACGGCCACCATCCTGGCCAACCGGGTGGCACCCGCCCTGCTCGACCGGTACCTGGCCAGGACCGGCTACAAGTCGCAGCAGACCGGTGAGCGCGAGCCTGACCGGCCGGACAACCTCTGGACGCCGGTGGACGAGCCGCGTGGTGAGGACCACGGCGCGCACGGGGAGTTCGACGACCGGTCGCACCCGCGCAGCGCGCAGCTGCTCATGTCCCAGCACCCGATGGCCACCGTGGCCGCCGGGGCGGCGGCCGCCGCGGCGGGCGTGGCTCTCGCCAGCTGGGCTCGCCGCCGGTGACCACCTTGGCGGCCCGGGCCGCCCGCCGGTGATCACCCGCCGGCTCCGGCTCGCCGAGGCGACCCGCCCCGGTCTCCCGCGGTCCCTCAGGTCACCGGCCGACGAGCCAGCGTTCCATGCAGGCCAGCAGCTCATCGGTGTCGACCGGCTTGGTGACGTAGTCGCTGGCTCCCGCCGCGATGCTCTTTTCCTTGTCCCCCGGCATGGCCCGGGCGGTCACCGCGATGATCGGCAGGGTGGCGAAGGCGGGCATCTGCCTGATCTTGGTCATGGTCGCGTAGCCGTCCAGGCCCGGCATCATCACGTCCATCAGGATGAGGTCGGTGTCCTCGGCGCCGAGCAGGACTTCGATGCCCTTCCGTCCGTCGGCCGCCTGGGTCACGGTCATGCCGTAGAGCTCGAGCGTGCTCGTGATCGCGAACACGTTGCGCGGGTCGTCGTCGATGACCAGGATCCTTCGTCCGCGCAGCGCCTCGTGCTCGCCGGCCTGCGGTGTCGGGCGCGGCGGGCTCTCGGCCGCCGATTCCCTTATCAGCGCGGGGACGTGCTCGGGCTGAGCCGCCGACAGGTGCAAGGTGATGCGCTCACGCAGTTCGTCGAGCGAGGGCAGCAGCTCCAGCGGCTGCGCGCCGAACCGCAGCCTCGCCAGCCTGGCCTGCGCGCTGTCGAGCTTGTCCCTGGTGTGCGCGAGCACCGGGATCTCGCGCAGCGCGGGCTCTTCCTGGAGCCGTTCGAGGAAGGCGAAGGCGGAGGCGTCCTCCAGGCCGAGATCCAGGACGACGCACTGATGCGGCGCGGTGCTGAGCGCATCGATGCCCTGGTCGGGACTGGTCGCCGTGGCCACGTGCACCGGGCCGTGGATGCCGGTCAGATCGGAGACCGCGCTGTGGGCGAGTAGGGTGAGCAGGCCGCCCCGCGCGCCCTCGAGCACCAGCAGACGGCGCCCTCCCGGTGCGGTGTCGTCAGGTATCGCCGGCTGTAGCTGCAACGCCTCGGTCGCGCCGGCGTTCCCGCCGCCGTTGAGCGGGTACTCGGCCGCGTCGCGGCCGGCCAGCCCGGCTGCCTGGACCGCCACACCGGGCAGTTCACCGGGCAGGTAGAGGGTGAACGTGCTGCCCCGGCCGAGTTCGCTTTCCGCGGTGATCTCGCCGCCGAGCAGCGCGCCGACCTCGCGGGCGATCGACAGCCCGAGCCCGGTGCCACCGTACCGGCGGCTGAGCGTGCCGTCCCCTTGCTGGAAGGCGCCGAAGATCGTGCTGAGGTTGTCCGGCGTGATGCCGATGCCGGTGTCGGCGACCGAGAACGCCAGCATCGCGCTTCCGTCGGACGCATGCCGGGTGCTCCGGCCGACGCGCAGCACGACGTGGCCCCGCTCGGTGAACTTGACCGCGTTGGCCACCAGGTTGCCGAGCACCTGGCGCAGCCGCTGGCGGTCGGTGCGCAGTTCCGCCGGGGTTTCCGCCTCGGTCTTGACCGCGAACTCCAGTCCCTTCTCGGCGGTGAGCGGCTGGAACGTGGCCTGGATGTCCTCGAGCAGCGCACTGAGCGGGAACCGCTCGGCGTGGATGTCCATCCGCCCCGCCTCGACCTTGGACAGGTCGAGGATGTCGTTGATGAGCTGGAGCAGGTCCGAACCGGCCGAATGGATGACGTTGGCGTACTCGACCTGCTTGGCGGACAGGTTCCGGCCCGGGTTCTGCGCCAGCAGCCGGGCCAGGATGAGCAGGCTGTTCAGCGGGGTGCGCAGCTCGTGAGACATGTTGGCCAGGAACTGCGACTTGTACTTCGAGGCCAGGGCCAGCTGCCGGGCGCGCTCCTCGATCTCCTGCCTGGCCTGCTCGATCTCGGCGTTCTTGGTCTCGATGTCGCGGTTCTGCGCCGCCAGCAGGGCCGCCTTATCCTCCAGCTCGGCGTTGGACCGCTGCAGCTCGACCTGCTGGTCCTGCAGTTCCCCCGACCGCACCTGCAATTCGGAGGTGAGCCGCTGCGACTCCTCGAGCAGCGCGTCGGTCCGTGCGTTCGCGATGATCGTGTTGAAGTTGACCCCGAGGGTCTCGGTCAGCTGCTCCAGGAAGTCGGTCTGCACCGGGGTGAACGGCGTGAACGAGGCGAGCTCGATGACGCCGAGTACCTGGTCCTCGAACAAGATGGGCAGCACCGCCAGGTTCGCGGGCGGCGCCTCGCCGAGGCCGGAGGAGATCTTGACGTAGCCCTCGGGCAGGCCGGCGACCACGATCGACCGCTTGCTGCGGGCCACCTGGCCGATGAGGGACTGGCCCAGCCGGTACTGGATCGGCGCCGTCTTGTCGGCCCGCAGCCCGTAGCCGGCGATGAGGCGGAGCCGGGTGTCGCCGTTGGCCGGCTCGGACAGGAAGAAGGTGCCGTGCTGCGCGCCGACCAGCGGGGCCAGCTTGTCCATGATCAGCTCGGCTACGACGGCCAGGTCCCGGTGGCCTTGCATCATGCCCGCGATCCTGGCCAGGTTGGTCTTCAGCCAGTCCTGCTGCTGGTTGGCCCGGATGGTCTCGCGCAGCGAGTGGACCATCGCGTTGATGTTGTCCTTGAGCTCGGCGACCTCGCCCTGGGCCTCCACGGAGATCGAACGGGTCAGGTCGCCCGATGCGACCGCGCTGGTCACCTCCGCGATCGCGCGGACCTGCCTGGTCAGGTTCCCGGCCAGCTCGTTCACGTTCTCAGTCAGCCGCTTCCAGGTGCCCGACACGCCCTCGACCTCGGCCTGGCCGCCCAGCCGCCCCTCGCTGCCCACCTCGCGGGCGACCCGGGTGACCTCGGCGGCGAACGCGGACAGCTGGTCGACCATGGTGTTGATGGTGGTCTTCAGCTCCAGGATCTCGCCGCGGGCGTCGACATCGATCTTCTTGGACAGGTCGCCCTGCGCGACCGCGGTGGTGACCTGCGCGATGTTGCGCACCTGGCTGGTCAGGTTGTTCGCCATCGAGTTGACGTTGTCGGTCAGGTCCTTCCAGGTGCCTGAGACGCCCTTCACGTCGGCCTGGCCGCCGAGCCGGCCCTCGGTGCCGACGTCGCGGGCCACCCTGGTCACCTCGTCCGCGAATGCGGACAGCGTGCCGACCATCCGGTTGATCGTCTGGGCCAGCGCCGCGACCTCGCCCTTGGCTTCCACCGTGATCTGCTGGCTCAGGTCACCGCGCTCTACCGCCGTGGCCACCTGGGCGATGGAGCGCACCTGGGCGGTCAGGTTGGAGGCCATCACGTTGACGTTGTCGGTCAGGTCCTTCCAGGTGCCTGAGACGCCGCGGACGACGGCCTGGCCGCCGAGGTTACCCAGGGTGCCGACCTCGCGGGCCACCCGGGTCGCCTCGTCCGCGAATGCGGACAGCTGGTCGACCATCGTGTTGATGGTCTCCTTCAGCTCCAGGATCTCGCCCCGGGCGTCGACCCGGATCTTCTGGGTCAGGTCGCCCTTGGCCACCGCCGTGGTCACCTCGGCGATGGAGCGCACCTGGTCGGTCAGGTTGGCCGCCATCACGTTGACCAACTCGGTCAGGTCCTTCCAGGTGCCCGAGACGCCCTTCACGTCGGCCTGGCCGCCGAGCCGGCCCTCGGTGCCGACCTCGCGGGCCACCCGGGTCACCTCGTCGGCGAACGACGACAGCTGGTCGACCATGGTGTTGAGGGTGGACTTCAGCTCCAGGATCTCACCGCGGGCGTCCACGTCGATCTTCTGGCTCAGGTCGCCCTTGGCCACCGCCGTGGCCACCTGCGCGATGTTGCGCACCTGCCCGGTAAGGTTGCCCGCCATGGCGTTGACGTTGTCGGTCAGGTCCTTCCAGGTGCCCGACACTCCGGGGACGTACGCCTGGCCGCCCAGCTTGCCTTCGGTGCCGACCTCGCGGGCCACCCGGGTGACCTCGGAGGTGAACAGGTCGAGCTGGTCCGCCATCCCGTTGAATTCCGTGGCGATCTCGTCCATGAGCGGATCGCCGGTCTTGGCCAGGCGGGTGCTGAAGTCGCCGCCGCGCACCGCGGTCAGGCCCGCGAGCAGCTGCTCGAGTCCCGACTTGTCGAGCCGCGGACCGGACTGGACCATATCCGTCACCCAAGCGCTCCCATCACCTGCGCGGGCGCGCCCCCGGGGCGCGTCTGGCACCGTCGTGCGATCTATACCGATGGTAGACCGGATGTCACTATCATGGGCGAACACACTTCTTATGAGCGTCTTATGAATGCCAGGGCCCTCAAGCCCGCCGTGCCGGGAGACAGGGTGACCAAGGGAGGCGCGTGATCGTGGCGGCCAGCGATGACGATACGCTGCGGCTCGCCGCGGTCATCGACCGGCAGCGGCGTGAGCTTGACCGCCTGCGCGCCGCGGCCGCGGGCGAGTCGGTGGCCGGGATGGCCAGGGGCGTGCTGATGGAACGGTTCGGCCTGTCCCCGGCCGAGGCCGCGATCCAGCTCGCCGAGCTGGTCGCGGCGACCGGCGTGCCCCCGGCCGAGATGGCGGCGGCCATCTTGTCGCCGGGCGGCTCGGTGGATCTCGGTACGACCGCGGTACGGGCGACGGGAAGCGGCGGCCAGCCCGGCCCTCGGGCGCGCGGTCAGCCCGGGGCCATCCTGGTCGGCGCCGCGGCCGAGCTCGCCGCCGACGGCGCCGAGCTGGCCGGGACCGCGGCCGGGCAGCTGACGTCGCTCGGCGCGACCGCGGTCGTGCTCTGGCTGCTGGAGGGGGACGGCGGGCTCGCGCTGCTCGGCGCGGTCGGCCTGTCCGGCGACGAGACCAGCCGCTGGCGGCACATCCCGCCGCAGCTGGATTGTCCCGCCCAGCGGGTGGCCCACGGGGACGCCGACCTGTGGTGGGACACGGGCCGTCCGGAGGCGGACGCCGTGCCGGTGATCGGGCGGCCGCATGGTGCCCGGGTGGTCCTCGCGCTGCGCGAGCGGAACGGCGCCCTGCTCGGCGTCATGGAGTCCATCTGGCCCGAACCGGTCGCGGCCCTGGAAGCCGAGACCCGCCCCGGGCTATCCGCCCTGGCCGCGGGCTGCGCGCGGGTGATCGGTGCCCGCCTGGCGCACGGCGACCTGGCGGCCGCGCAGCCGAAACCCGCGGTGTATAGCCTGCTCGACGGCCTGGCCGACTCGGTGCTTGTGGCCCAGGCGATCAGGGACGACGCGGGCCGGCTGAGCGACTTCAGCATCGAGCACGTCAGCCCCGGGTTCGCCGACCCCGCCGGGCGGCCGGGATCCGAGGTGGTCAGGCTGACCCTGCTCGAGGCCTATCCGGCGAGCGTGTCCGGCTCCGGGTTGTTCGCCCAGGCCCGGCAGGTCCTGGCCGACGGCGTGCCCCGGCACGTGCCCGGCGCGCTAAGCGCTTCGCCGGGCACCGGGCTCCCGGCCGGCCCGGGCGGCGTCGGCCAGGCCCCGCTCACGGACCTGCGCGTGGCCAGGTTCTTCGACGGGGTGATCTGCACCTGGCACCGCGCGGGCACCGATGACCGGATGGCCATGCTCCTCGAGCACGCACAACGGCTCGGCCGTCTCGGCGGCTGGGAGGAGGACCTGGTCACCGGCACCGTGCGCTGGACCGATTCGGCCTTCGAGCTGTTCGGCCTGGCGCCGCACCCGGGTGCCGAGATACCGCTGGCGGACCTGCACAGCTACGTGATAGCGGCGGACAAGCCGGTGGTGAAGCGTTTCCGCCAGAACCTGTCCGAGCAGCGGGAGGCGCTGACCTCGACCTTCCGGGTCGTCCATCCTGACGACCGGAGCATCAGGCAGATCCGGGTCTTCGCCGAGCCGGTGCTTGACCCGGCCGGCGCGGTGGTGGCGCTGCGCGGCGCCTTCCAGGACGTCTCGGCTCACTACCACATGCAGGTCGCGCTGGCCGCCACCCGGGACCAGCTCGCCGACAGCGAACAGCGCGTCGCGGAGGAGCACCTGCTCGCGCTGCGATTGCAGCAGGCCATCATGCCGCCGGACGAAGAGCCGGTGGCGGTGGCCGGGATCGATGTGGCCGTGCGTTACCGCCCGGTCGGCGAGGGCCACCTGGTGGGCGGCGACTGGTACGACACGCTGCTGCTGCCGAGCAAGGACGTCCTGCTGGTCGTCGGGGACGTCGCGGGGCATGGCATCGACGCGGTGACCGGGATGGTGGCGGCCCGGAACTCGCTCCGTGGCCTGGCCATCACCGGCGCCGGCCCGGCCGAGCTGATCCGCATGCTCAACGGGGTGGTGTGCGCCCTCACCCGGGGGGTGGTGGGGACCGTCGTCTGCGGGCTCTACAATCCCGGCACGCACGTCCTGCGCTGGGCCCGCGCCGGGCACCTGCCGCCGGTCCTGGTCCGCGATGGGACCGCCGCCGAGCTGCCGCTTCCCGGCGGGGTCCTGCTTGGCATGGACCCGGACGCCGGCTACGAGGAGGTCACTGAGTCGCTGCGGCCCGGCGATACGCTGCTGCTGTTCACCGACGGGCTCATCGAGCGGCGCGGCACGTCGATCGTGGACGTGCTCGGGGAGTTCGTCACCACGCTCGGCCCGCTGTCCGGACCCGCGGGCCAGCAGGTCCCCGCTGCCGCCCAGGCCGACCGGATACTCGCGAACGCCGTCTCCGACACCGAAGACGACGCCTGCCTAGTAGCGGTGCGCATCCGCTGACCTTGCCGGAGTGCTGGCTCACGGGACCAGGGGGTGACCGTTCGCACAGGTGCTGTGCGGAACCGGGTTCTCGGTATCCGGTCGCCCGGTTTACTCGTGCCGTCCGCGGGAAGCCCGGTACGTCATGCAGCCGATTTCCCGACTGGAGCAGGACTCCCGTCTCGACAGGATCGTAACCGTCGGCCAGCGAGCGGCCCGGCTGGTCAAGCCGGGCAAGATCCGCGACGCGCTGCACGGGGTGTGGCTCGGGCACCCGTTGCATCCCGTGCTGGTCCAGGCCCCTACCGGGGCCTGGCTCTCGGCGAGCATCCTCGATTTCACCGGCGGTGACGAGAAGGCCTCCCGGCGGCTGGTCGCGGCCGGGCTGATCGCGGCGGTCCCGGCCACGGCGGCGGGGGCGGCCGATTGGTCAGAGCAGCACGAACAGCAGATGCGGGTCGGCGTCGTCCATGCCGCGGGTAATCTCGCCGCGCTGAGTCTGTACGGAGCATCGCTGATATCTCGCGCACCGCGGCTGAGCCGGGTCCTGCGGCTGGCCGGACTGGCCGTGGTCTCGGCGAGCGGCCTGCTGGGCGGCCATATCTCATTCCGCCTGGCCGGCGGCGCCAATCACGCCGAAGAGGTGCCGCATCTGGTCGAGCCCGGCTGGCAGTACCTGATGCTCGCGTCCGACCTGCCCGAGGGCAAGCCGGCCCGCCAGATGGTGGGCGAGGTGCCGGTGGTGGCCATCAGGTCCGGCGGAGATGTGTACGTGCTGGCCGACCGGTGCAGTCACATGTCCGGTCCGCTGTCCGACGGGGAACTGGCGGACGGCTGCCTGACCTGTCCGTGGCACGGCAGCGTCTTCCGTATCGCCGACGGATCGGTGGCCCGCGGTCCCGCCACGGCCCCGCAGCCCGCGTTCGAGGTACGCGAGGCCGGCGGTGCCCTCCAGGTCTGCCTGCCCGGCGCCGGCTGACCGTAACGCGGCCAGCCATTCTGGCTCGTTCGCGTTAGACCCGCCGTCGCGCGGGTAGAGCGCGTGCTCGAGCGCAAAGGAAAGGGCAGTCCATATGGAACGTTCAAGCACCACGCAGTCCCCTCACGACGAGGAACATTCCACCGGTGAGCTGGTCAAGATGATGTCCGAGCATGTCTCGGCGCTCATCCGTGACGAGCTGAAGCTCGCTCAGGTGGAGATGACGAGCAAGGGCAAGCAGGCGGCCGTGGGCGCGGGCATGTTCGGGGCCAGCGGCGTGGTGGCGTTCTACGGCGTGGGCTGCCTGCTGGCGTGCGCCATCATCGCCATCAGCGGCGCGGTGGCGGCCTGGCTCGCCGCCCTCATCGTCGGCGCGGTCCTGCTGGTGGTCGCCGGAATCACGGCCCTGCTCGGCAAGCGTCGGATGCGGAAGGCCGCGCCTCCGCTGCCGCAGCAGGCCGTCGCCGATGTCAGGGCCGATGTCGAAGAGATCAGGGAAAGGGCGCAGCGATGACCACGCCGGAGCCGGCCACGGCCGCGGAACTGCAGCAGGAGATCGAACGGACCAGGGAGCGACTCGGCGAGACCGTGGAGGAACTGGCCGCGAAAGCCGACGTGAAGGCCCGGGCCCAGGCCAAGGCCGCCGAGACGAAGGCCAGGGCCCAGGCCAAGGCCGCCGAGACGAAGGCCAGGGCCCAGGCCAAGGCCGCCGAGGTGTCCGGGTGGATCAGGCAGACCCAGGAAGGGCAGCCACGCTGGCCGCTCGCGGTGACCGCCGCGGGCGTCCTGATCATGGGTGCCGCCGTGATCTGGAGATGGCAGCAGGCATGACGAACCCGCAGAGCCGGCCCCAGGAGACGATTCCGCCGCAGCGGAAGGTGTCCGGCGGCCCGCAGACCCCCCTTGAGTTGGGCGAGACCGGCTGGAAGAACACGCTGAAACGGACCGGGAAGAAGTTCGTCCGCGACCGGTGTTCCATGACCGCGGGCAGCCTGGCCTATCACTGGTTCCTGGCGCTGTTCCCGGCCCTCATCGCCTTGCTGGGCCTGGCCAAGCTGA
Organism: uncultured Actinomycetota bacterium; assembly: GCA_963744575.1. Taxonomy (GTDB): domain Bacteria; phylum Actinomycetota; class Actinomycetes; order Streptosporangiales; family Streptosporangiaceae; genus Palsa-504. The sequence continues at coordinate 149,728 of CAVUUF010000003.1, forward strand.
TCCACCTCAACTCCAGCATGGTGCAGCACCTGGTCACCGGCCTGGAGAAGGCGCTGCCTTCCGACGCCGCGAAAGTCTTCAGCCAGGCCGTCCAGTCGGCCATCCACACCTCGGCGGCCAGTGCGGGCACCGCGCTGATCATCGGCGTGGTCATCGCGGTGTGGAGCGCGTCGGGCGGCATGGCCGCGCTGCAGACCGGGCTGGACATCGCCTACGAGGTCCCGGTCGACCGCAAGTTCGCGGCCAAGCGGCTGTACGCGATCCCGCTCATGCTGGCCACGCTCGTGCTCGGCGGCATCGCCGCGGCGCTGATCGTGTTCGGCGCGTCGATCGGAACCGGGATCGAGGGCCACATCGGGATCACCGGGACCGCATTCACCGTCGCCTGGACCGTGGTGCGCTGGGTGCTGGCCATCGTCCTGATCACGCTGCTGTTCTCGGTCTACTATTACGTCGGGCCCAACCGCGAGGCGCCCCGCTGGCAGTGGGTCAGCGTCGGCGGCCTGCTCGGCACGGCCATCTTCCTGCTCGCCTCGGTCGGGTTCTCGTTCTACGTGGCCAAGTTCGGTTCCTACAGCAAGACCTACGGCGTGTTCGCCGGGGTGGTCATCCTGATCTTCTGGCTCTACCTGACCGGGCTGGCGATCCTGCTTGGGGCCGAGCTGAACGCCGAATCAGAGCGGCAGGCCGCCGCTCAGGCCGGCCACCCGGGCGCGCAGGCCGGCGCGGAGCAGGTGGAGGGGGAAACCGCGGACTCGCGGCGGCGCTAGGAACCGATCGCCCGGTTTGTCGGGCCGGCCGGGGGTAGTGCCAGACGGAGCCGACAGCCCTGGATGCGCAGGGTGATATGCCGTACGAAAGGACAGATATGGCACCGAACGTTGCCGATTACCTGCTCGAGCGGTTGCGCGCGTGGGACGTCAAGCATGTCTTCGCCTACGCCGGTGACGGGATCAACGGCATCCTGGCCGCCTGGGGCCGCGCGGAGAACCAGCCTCAGTTCGTTCAGGCCCGGCACGAGGAGATGGCCGCGTTCGAGGCCGTCGGGTACGCGAAGTTCACCGGCCGCCTCGGCGTCTGCATGGCCACCTCGGGACCGGGTGCGATTCACCTGCTCAACGGCCTGTATGACGCCAAGCTCGACCACGTGCCGGTGGTGGCGATCGTGGGCCAGACCAACCGCAGCGCCATGGGCGGCTCCTATCAGCAGGAAGTCGACCTGCTGTCCCTGTTCAAGGATGTCGCCAGCGAGTACGTGCAGATGGTCACGGTCCCCGAGCAGCTGCCGAACGTCCTGGACCGGGCCGTCCGCACCGCCTTGGCCGAGCGCGCGCCCACCGCCCTCATCATTCCCGCCGACGTCCAGGAACTGGATTATTCCCCGCCGAGCCACGCGTTCAAGATGGTCCCCTCGTCCCTTGGAGTCGACTGGCCGGTGCCCGCTCCCGACGACGAAGCCATCGGGCGGGCCGCCGAGGTCCTCAACGCCGGCAGTAAGGTGGCCATCCTGGTCGGGCAGGGCGCCCGCGGCGCCCGGCGCGAGGTCGAGGAGATCGCCGAGCTGCTCGGCGCCGGAGTGGCCAAGGCCCTGCTCGGCAAGGACGTGCTCTCCGACGAGCTGCCGTACGTCACCGGCTCGATCGGGCTGCTCGGCACCCGGCCGAGCTACGAGATGATGATGCACTGCGACACGCTGCTCACGGTGGGGTCGAGCTTCCCGTACACGCAGTTCATGCCCGATTTCGGTCAGGCCCGCGGTGTCCAGATCGACATCGACGGCAAGTTCATCGGCATGCGCTACCCCTACGAGGTCAACCTCGTAGGCGATGCCGCGGCCAGCCTGCGCGCCCTGATCCCGCACGTCAAGCGCAAGGACGATCGCTCCTGGCGGGAGGCCATCGAGGCCGGGGTGGGCGGCTGGTGGCGGTCGATGGACGCCGAGGCTGAGGTCGAAGCCGATCCGGTCAACCCGATGCTGATCTTCCGCGAGCTGTCCGGCCGTCTCCCCATGGACGCCATCGTCACCGCCGACTCCGGCTCCTCGGCGAACTGGTACGCCCGGCAGCTAAAGTTCCGCGGCGACATGCGCGGCTCGCTGTCCGGCAATCTGGCCACCATGGGCCCTGGTGTGCCGTACGGTATCGGCGCGAAATTCGGCCACCCGGACCGGCCGGTCATCGTGTTCGCCGGGGACGGGGCCATGCAGATGAACGGCCTGGCCGAGCTGATCACGGTCAAGCACTACTGGGAGCAGTGGGCCGACCCGAGGCTGATCGTCGCGGTCCTGCACAACAACGATCTCAACCAGGTCACCTGGGAGATGCGGGCGATGGAGGGCGCCCCGAAGTTCGAGGAGTCCCAGCGGCTCCCCGACGTCTCCTACCAGGGCTTCGCCCGCAGCCTGGGCCTGAACAGCATCGCCATCGACCAGCCCGACCAGGTCGGCCCGGCCTGGGATCAGGCCCTGGCCGCCGACCGGCCCACGCTGCTCGACGTGCGGACCGACCCCAGCATCCCGCCGATCCCGCCGCACGCCACCTTCGAGCAGGCCAAGGACGCCGCCAGGGCGCTGCTGAAGGGCGACCCGGACCGGTGGGCCGTGCTCAAGGAAGGCCTGCTCACCAAGGCCAGGGAAATCCTGCCCGGCAGCCAGGGCAGCTGAGCACGCCGCCCGTCCAGGGCAGCCGAGCCGGACCGCGCTCAGCCGCCCAGCGATTGCAGCAGGTGACCGAACCCGCCGGGCGCGCGCGCCTGCCGTCGGGCCGACGTCTCCACCGCGATGTCGCCGGCCTGCAGGACCGCGCAGCCAGCCTCGGTCGCGGCGGCGAGCAGGGCATGGTCCTCGCCCGTGCGCAGCGGCTTGAACCCGCCGAGGGCGCGGTATGCCGACGCCCGGATGCCCAGATTCGCGCCGTGTACGTGCGGATGCGGCCCGGGACTGAACGCGTACCGGGCCGCGAAGACGCCCGGCACGTGCGGCGGATGCCCGGCCCAGTCGGTGACGGTCACGGTCCCCAGGACCACGTCCCAGCCCGCGTTGGCGTACCCGAGCTGGCGCCGCAGCCAGCCGGATGGCACGGCGCTGTCCGCGTCGGTGGTGGCCAGCCACGTCGCGGCCGGGTCGACACCCGCCACCAGCCGCAGCAGCTCGGTCAGGCCTGCCGCCCGGGCGGCGCCGACGTTGCGGGCGCCGATGGTGATCACCCGGGCCCCGCAGGCCCGCGCGGTGGCGGCTGTCTGATCGGCGCAGGCGTCGGCGACCACCAAGACGTGCACGGGAACGCTGACCGCGCCGGCGGCTTGCCGCAGCGCCGCCAGGCAGGCCGGCAGCAGCATCTCCTCGTTGTGCGCGGGCACCACCACGCCTACCGCCTCGATCACGCCGGGGCGTCGCTTACACCAGGCCCGTCGCCTGGGCCACAGAAACCGGGGCCACGTCGGTGCGGAGGTACACCTCGGCCAGGAAGTCGGGCTCCGCGTGGCGGACCAGGCGGCCCAGCCCGGGCCGGGCCGCGAGCACGCGGTGGACGTCGTCGCCGGACCGCGGGTAGTCGGCCACGGGATGCCGCCAGTGCACGGCAAGCAGGGTGCCCTCCGGCTCCAGGGCGGTCACCGCCTGCTCGAGCGCCCGGTCCAGGTCGCGGTCGCCCAGGTAGTACAGGATCTCGGAGAACACGATGAGGTCGAACCGGCCGGGCGGCCACTGCCAGCAAACGTCGCGCTGCTCCACCCGGACGTGGGGCAGGTCCGCGGTGCGCCGGGCCGCGGCGCCGACGGCGGCCGCGGCGACGTCGCAGGCCAGCAGCGCATCGCAGCGCCCGGCCAGCAGGCGGCTGAGCACGCCGACGGAGCATCCGGGCTCGAAGGCGCGGCGGTACCTGGCGGCGGGAAGCTGAGCAAGGCTGATCGCGTACTTGCGCTGCTCGTACCAGCGCTCCTCGAACCCCCACGGATCGTCCGCGGCGGCGTACATGGCGTCGAAGTAAGACACCGGCAGGGTGACCTCAGCCATCAACGAAGCAGCACCTCCTGGCTTCGGGTGAAGTGCGCCACGATGCCCGGCGCGAGCACCGGGCCCGCGGCGCCCTCGCGATCGGTGAGCTGGCTGGCGAACGTGCCGATCGCCGATCTCTTCCTCGCCGCGACCCCGGGCGGCAGCGGGACCTGGCAGGCCCGCTGCCAGCGGACGCGCCGGTCGCCGGGCCTGGCCCAGTGCCACATCCAGATCGGATAGCTCAGCACCTGCTGACCGTCCCGCCGCGCGGCCCGGCGCGCCGCGCGGCCCGCGGCCTCGTGGTCGGCGTGCGCGTCCTGCTCCCAGGGCGCCAGGCACACGCCGAACCCGGCGCACAGCTCGCCCAGCCCGGCCAGCTCGTCCTCGCAGGCGGCCAGGCCGGTGTCCGGTAGGCGCAGCCGTACCACCTCGATGTCCCGGACCCTCAGCACCTGCAGCGCCGCCGCCGACTCCGCGGCCCGGGTCCGCGCCACGGCCGCCGGATCGGCGCCGGGGTGCGACGCCTCGCCGTCGGTGACCGCGATCAGGCGCAGCCGCGCGCCCGCGGCGGCCAGCAGGGCCATCGTCCCGCCGGCGCCCAGGATCTCGTCGTCGGGATGGGCGGCCACGAGCACGGCGCTCGGCCAGCCCGCCGGGTCGGCGACAGGAAGGCGCTTGAGCTCCAGCCACGAATCCCACGACGCCTCCGGCGTGCCGGGACGGTCGATCCGGTTCACCGCAACCGGGCCCGGGCGGGTCACCACCTGGCGCCGCGGTCGGCCACCAGCACACCGAGTTCGGCCAGGTCGCGCTCGGCATGATGCTGCCGCAGGTATACCGTGAGGTCCGCGACCCGGCGGGAGTGCGCCTCGTCGTGACCCAGCGGGCCGGCCCGAGGGCGCGGCCGACCCGGCGCATGACCTCGGTGGCCACCGCTTCCACCAGCGTCCGCACCCGCAGCGCCCGCAGGCGGCCGCCACCGCGGCGGTCGCCCGGATCGGCGTCGATCTCCGCGGCGGCCGCGTCCAGCGCCGCCCGCGCGGTGCTCAGGGCGATGTCCACGGCGCCAAGATGCGCCAGGGCGTGCGGGCCCACGTCCCGTTCGGCCGCGGCGGCCAGCAGGGTCCGGCCCACCGCGCGCGCCCCGCCGTACCAGCACGCGGCCACCCCGGCGCCGCCGTGCGCGAAGCCGGGCCGATCCGTGTAGCGGCCCGGGCCGCCGACCGGTTCGGCCGGGATGTCGGCGAATTCGACGTCGAGCGTGTCGCTGGCGGCCATGCCGGTGGCCGGCCAGCTTCCCGGAACCGGGGCCAGGCCGCGCGTGCCGACCGTGAACATCCGGTATCCATCCGGCGCCGTCGCGGTCACCAGCGCATCGGTGAGCGAGCGCGCCCCGGAGCAGTACTGCTTGGTCCCGTCGAGGCGCCAGCCGCCATCGGTCCTGCTCGCCATCAGCCCGGCACCCGGCGGCTGCGCAGCCCAGACCCCCCACCGGCGCCCGGCCGCCGGCGGCCCGGCGCCGAGCTCGGCCAGGATGGCGAGGGCGTCGGCGTGCCCCTCGGCCAGCCGCGCCAGGGAAAGATCCTCCTCGGCCAGGTCCGCGAGGACCGCCCAGCGCTCGCGGGTCCGGCCGCCGCCGGGCAGCGGCAGGTCAAGGCGCCCCGACTCCACCGCGTCCGCGAACACCGCGGCGATCGCGGCGCCCGGCCAGGACCCCGCGCGATCACCGCGGCCCGCCGCGGTCAGCGGGTGAACGGAATTGATCATCTCCCCCCCTTCGCGGCCCGGTTCTCTGCCCGCCGCCGGCCCGGCCAAACCCCGGTGCCGCGGTAGACCGTGACCAGGGCGGCGCACCCCGGGCCGTTCGGATCAAATTTCATTCCGAACGGGCGAGGGTGCTTGCCCCTGAACCCGTGCCAGCCCCGGCCGCGGGCGGCCTGCCGGGGCGCAGGTGGTCGGCTCAGTGGTCTCTGAGGGCCTTGACCAGCTCGGCCTTCGTCATCTTCGAGCGGCCCTTGATGCCGATCTCCTTGGCCCGCCGGACCAGGTCGGCCTTGGACCAGTCGTCGTAGGAGCCGCTCTTGCCGCCCCTGCGGCCGACCTTGCCAGCCGAGCTGCCAGCCGTCGCGTTGGCGATCCGGGCCGCCTTTTCCTTGCTCTCGCCCTTGTCGCGGAGCTTCTGGTAGGTCTTCTCGTCTTTTATCTGTGCCCTGGGCATGAGTCCCTCCTTTTGCTTCCCCCCTCTTGCCGGTGGCGACCAGCGCAAACCAGTCAGCCGCGCCGTGCGAGCGGGAACGCGAACCACAGCAAGCCGAACGCGCAGGCGACGAAGACGGTGATCAGGATCGCGGGCACGCCGCTGGCGGGAAAGGAGGCGTTCATGTCATCGGCGCGGTACGGCAGCGCAGGCCGGGGGTGACGATGGCAAACGCGAACCGCACGGCCCGTGTAGCGCGTTATGCGTCCATGGCCGGCGCCTTCAGGTGTGGACTTGCCTGATCCGGGCAGGGCCTCGTCGAGCCCGCGGCGACGCCACCGCGGCGGAAGGGAGGAGACCATGACGATCGCTACCATCAACCCCGCCACCGGGGAGACGGTGAAGACCTACGACGAGATAAGCGAGCCGGACGTCGAGCGCTGCCTGGCCGCCGCGGCCAGAGCGCACGAAAGCTACCGTCTGACCAGCTTCGCCGAGCGCGCCGGGTGGATGCGGGAAGCAGCGGCGATCCTGGACGCCGAGCAGGACCAGGTCGCGGCCATGATGACCACCGAGATGGGCAAGACACTGGCCGCCGCGAAGCAGGAGGTGGCCAAGTGTGCCACCGCCTGCCGGTACTACGCCGAGCACGCCGCCGGGTTCCTGGCCGACGAGCCCGCCGATGCGGCAGCCGTCGGGGCTTCGGACGCCTCCGTCCGCTATCAGCCGCTCGGCCCGGTCCTGGCCATCATGCCGTGGAACTTTCCGCTCTGGCAGGCGATGCGCTTCGCCGCCCCGGCGCTCATGGCCGGCAACGTCGGGCTGCTCAAGCACGCCTCGAACGTGCCGCAGACCGCGCTGTTCATGCAGGACCTGTTCGCCCGGGCCGGGTTCCCCGAGGGCACCTTCCAGACCCTGCTCGTCGGCTCCGCCCGGGTCGAGGCGATCCTGCGCGACCCCCGGGTGATGGCCGCGACCCTGACCGGGTCCGGCCCCGCCGGGTCGTCGGTGGCGGCCATCGCCGGGAGCGAGATCAAGAAGGTGGTGCTGGAACTGGGCGGCAGCGACCCGTTCGTCGTCATGCCGTCCGCCGACCTGGCGAAAGCCGCCGAGGTCGCCGCCTTCGCCCGCTGCCTGAACAACGGCCAGTCCTGCATCGCGGCCAAGCGCTTCATCGCGCACGACGCGATCTACGACGAGTTCGAGCGGCTGTTCACCGAACAGATGGCGGCCAAGACCGTCGGTGACCCGATGGCCGGCAGCACCGACGTCGGTCCGCTGGCCTCCGAGCAGCAGCGCGAGGACGTCGAGCACCTCGTGGCCGATGCCGCGGCCAAGGGCGCCAAGGTGCTGTGCGGCGGCGCCGCGCCCGAGCGGCCCGGCTTCTACTACCCGCCGACCGTGCTGACCGGGATCACCGCGGAGATGCGCGTGCACCGTGAGGAGGTGTTCGGCCCGGTGGCCACCCTCTACCGGGTCCCGGACATCGGCGCGGCGATCGACCTCGCCAACGGTACCGAGTTCGGCCTCGGCGCCAACGCGTGGACCGGCGACGAAGCCGAACGGAGCCGGTTCATCCGCGACCTCGCCGCCGGCATGGTGTTCATCAACGGCAACGTGACCTCCTACCCCGAGCTGCCGTTCGGCGGTGTCAAGGCCTCCGGGCACGGCCGGGAGCTTTCCGCCCACGGCATCCGCGAGTTCTGCAACGTCAAGTCGGTCTGGATCGGCGGCCCGGGCGGCGGCTGAGGCAGGCAGGGCAGGCCCGCCCGAGCTAGCGCGGACCCGGGGCCGGGGGAGAGGAGCCGGGCGCCCGGGCCCGCGCACTTCAGTCCCACCTGTCCACGCCGGGAGCGGTCAAACGTCTTTGCCGGTCCCGGCCGCCCGGCTAGAGCTCCGGGCGAGCCGGGTCGCCCGCCGGAACGGCCCCGGACAACCGAGGGCCCGGGAAGCGCGCCTCCCGGGCCTCAGCTAGGACTCCTGCGGGGGGGATACAGGGTCCCAATACTAGTTTTACGCCGCCGGGGCGGTGACGCGGTCATAAACCGCCAGGGTTTCTCCGGCGATCCGGTCCCACGAGTACCTGGACCGGACCCGGTTTACCGCCGCCACCCCGTACGCCTCGATCAGCATGGGGTGCGCGAGCAGCTGCCGGATCCGCTGGGCCAGCAGGGCCGGCCGGTCCGGCGGGACGATGATGCCGGTCGTCCCGTCCACCACGGCGTCCACGTGCCCGCCGACCGGAGGCGCGATGACCGGGGTGCTACACGCCATCGCCTGCAGCGAGGTGGTGCCGGACGGCTCGTACTGGCAGGTGCTGACCACCAGGTCAGCCGACCGCAGCAGCGGCGGCATGGCCGCGTACTCCACCTGGCCGGTGAAGGTCACCCGGTCGGTGATGCCCATCGTGGCCGCGAACTTGGCCAGCTTGACGTAGTTGTCGTCGGTGGCCAGCTCGGCCTCGTCCGGGCCGCCGACGACCAGCAGCTCGGCGTCGGGAACGCGGGTCAGCGCCCGCAGCAGCGTCTCCAGCGGCCTGCGGTCGGTCAGATCCGACGCGGCGAGCAGGCGCGGACGGCCGTTCCGCCTGGCCACCGGCCCCTCCGGGGTGAACAGGTCGGTGTCGACGCCCCATGGCACGACCCGGATCGTGGAGCGGTGCACGCCCAGGCTGGCCAGGTCGGCCAGCTCGGCGGAGTTCGTCGCGACCACCGCGGTGGCGCTCCGGCCGATGGCGGGCTCGAGCCTGATCCGCGCCGCGGAAGCGCCGTCGGCCTTCACGGCACTGGCCGGGCCGGGAGTGAACACAGCGGCGCGGCGCTCGGTGACACCGAGGGAGCTGAACTCCTGCACGACCGGGATGCCCAGGCCGCGCGCGGCGGCCAGCGCGGCCAGGCCGCTGGTCCAGCGCAGCGCGTGCACGACGTCCGGCCGGTCGCTCTCCCAGTGGCTGCGCAGCGGGCCGCTGAAGGCGGGCACCCGCTCGAGCAGGCTGGCGTCGTCGAGTTCGGTCGGCTCGCCATCGGCGCCCGGGACGGGCCCGGTGCTGATGTGCTCGACCCGGACGCCGTAGTGCAGTTCGGCCTGGTCGGGCACGTCGGGCCGGTTCTTCTGGGTATATACGGTCACCTGGTGCCCTTGTCCGGCCAGCTTGCGGGTAAGCTCGGCGAGCCCGACGTCATCGCGGTCGGGGCGGGAACCGGCGCGAGGGTGCAGCGGTGTGGCGCTCTGGGCTACTACGGCGATCTTCATGGAAGCCTCTCTCGCTTCGAAGCTCGGTCACGGTGTTCGCTGGCGAGAGACGGAAAAGTGGTGCCCGACCTGCGCGCTCCGCGATACACCATGTCGCGTTGAGCGTGCCTGCGTCGTAGGCACCACTAGGAAGGAGCATATCCCATCGCGGGAGATTGCAAACCATCGCCAGCCGGCCAGCCGGCCGCGGGATCAGCCCTCGGCGGCTTCGGCCACGTTGTCGAAGACGGGAATGAGCCGGTCGGCGGTGGTCAGCCGGAGGATCTTGGCCACCGCGGCCTGCGGTGACACCAGCGCCAGGACGCCGCCCTGCCGGTCGAGCGCGCGGTTCACCCGCAGCAGCGCGTGCAGCGCCGAGGAGTCCATGAAGCGCAGGCCGGACAGGTCGATGATCAGCGTGCGGGGCTGCTGTGCCACCTCTTCGTCGAGCAGGCGGCGCAGTTCGTCGGTATTGGTCACGTCGGCCTCGCCGGCGATTTCCACCAGCGTGTAAGATTCGCCAGCGGACTCCCGGGCCGTCACAGAGACCGTCAGCAGATCCACGCACTTGTTGTACCACAAGGCCGGCGGGCGCGGGTGCGCCCCGGCGGGGGTCAATGAGCCGCGCCGGTGACCGGCAGGTTCATGTGCAGCCTGATCGTCGTGCCGCTGGAATCCGACTGCATATCCACCTGGTCGCAGACCTGGTTGACGATCCAGAGCCCGTGCCCGCCCAGGGCGTCTAGCGACGGCTGACGACGCCCCGCCAGCGGGTCGGTGATGATCCCCTCGTCGTGAATCTGGCAGACGATTTCCTTCTTGTCGTACCAGATCTGCAGGCTTCCCGGTGACTTGGCGTGCTTGACCGTGTTGGCCGCCACCTCGCTGACCGCGAGCGTGAGGTCGATCGCGCGGGCCTCCGGCAGCCCGGCCGCCAGGGCGTACCGGTGCACGACGGCCCGGATCGCCGCCAGGTCTGTGGTGTAGGTGTACGACATCGGATCATCGGGGTCCGGCGTGGGCAGCGTGCCTCGGCCGTCCGGCTGGGAAACCGGACGGATGAGCGCTTCTTGTCCCGCAGGTACGCGCCGCGCGGTCTTGCCATCCCGGGCCATCAGCAGACACGATACACCGGCGCGAGAAACGGACGGCCGCCATGTCGCGGAATGCCGGAAGCGGGCAATACAGAGGCGGCCCGCCACGTGTATCCGCCGGGTACGGGGTAGACGAAGGAGCGTCCCGCGTCCGCGGCTCTTCAGAGGAGAAGGAGCCGCCCGTCATTCGGAGGTAAGAATGCGAGTCGGAGGGCTCGTCTTGCTGATATGGCTGGTCATCGGAGCAATAGCGGCCGGCCAGCGCGGATATTACGGTTCGGCGGCGGATAACTGCGCCCACACCGGCACGATCGTCGCCACGGTCGCGGCCGGACCCCTCAACTACGTAGGCGTGAATCCCAAGGTTTCCTGCCATTTGCCCTCCCCGAGTAGCTGAGCCCCGGGGACGTCATTACCCGGGGAAGAAGCGGAGCAAGCGGCTCGAGATCCCAGTCCGGCGTAAAGTGGCGAATTCGCCGGCGTGAGCAGATGACGGTCTCACGCAATTCGATTTTGACCGAACGAGGCGGAGTACCAGCCACGGCGATCTACCCGATCGCCGTGGCTGACCCGGCGATATTCAGCAGCGCCGCGGTAAGTTTGGCCCGCCGGATCGTGAGCGTGCAGATAACGGCGGTCTCGTCAGGAAAAACGGCGGCCATCGGCATACCCCGGGAGCCATGCGTTCCCGCGGCCGCGGGGATGTGCCTCAAGACAAGGTTCTGCATGGTCGTGTCCTTCGCTAGGCCGGACGGCTACCCGGCGTCCTGGCCGCCAAACCGCGCGCGGCCGGAGCCGTGCCGCTGGCCGACCCCGTAGCCCGGCCAGCGGCACGACGTGGCCCGGACCCCGACCACCGCCTTGACCGCCGGTCCGGCTAGCGTCGCGCTACCCGGTCGGTGAGAGGCAAACACGCTGCTGGTGCCGGTGTGATCACCGTTACCGCGCGGTCCGGTTCCTGCGCCGCGGAACGCTCAGGGGACGCGCCCGGGCACGCCGAGCTGAACCTGGATCTGGCCGGGCTGGACCCGACCCAGGCCCAGGACATGTTCCCAGGTGCGATCGGGCCAGTGATAGCGTACGACGCCGTCGCCGGGCCGGTACTCGGCCGTGTACAAGGTCCCGAATCCCTCGTGGAAACGGGTGGCGTACAGCGGCGAGCGCAGGCAGGCCGCCACCACGCCGGGCACGTCCGTGCCGTCGGCGACCAGTTCCTCCAGCCGTTCGGCGCGCTCTACGCTGCGGATCGCGGCGGCGTACGGCGCCCATTCCACCTCGCCCTGATGGTTGGTGGTGACGGCCCGGTCGGTGACCCGGGCCGGGCGGTCCGGAGCCAGGTATACCGTGGCCGGCCGGCCCGCCTGGTCCAGCACGGTGACGTTGTAGGACATGTGCACCGGGATCCGGCGCAGTACCCCGATGGCCTCGTCGACGGTACCGCAGACCTCGAGCACGTAGCGGATCACCAGCGGGATGCCGAACCCCTGGCCGACTTGCGGCCGCCCGCCGAAGGTCAGCGATACGGCCAGCCCGGCGTCGTTGACCCCGTCCAGCAGCCCCCACAGGCAGTCCAGCGTGCCGAGCACCCGGCGGCCGGTGTACGCCGTGCTGGCCACCACGCCGTCGAACAGCCGATAGTCCCAGTCGTAGTTCCGGACCAGCGCCGGGCCGCCGACCAGGACCGCCGCCTGCGAGCAGCCGGTCAGGAAGGGAGGCGGGTTCCACAGCGCCAACGCGGCGCCCGCATCGCGGTCACCGTCGAGCATGGCGGACAGCCGCTGCCACACCGGGACGAGCTCGGGCATGTGCTCCTCGAGCCGGGCCCTGGCTTCGTCTTCGCCGGGGCGGGTGTTCGCGCCGTCGCGCCACCACCGCCGGAACGCCGGCCAGATCGCCCTGATGTGCTCGCCCATTCGCTGGCCAGGCTCTTGTTCCTCGAAGGCCCGCAACGTGAGCTCGACTCCGCCCGCCGGGGACACCTGCTCCCACGGGACGGCCGGCCACGGCTGCGCGATCCAGTCCGTCGAGGCGACTCGCTGCAGCCAGGACCGCCAGTCCGACCAGTCCACGTCCTCCACCCACCGCTGCCAGTCCTGCCAGCTCGAGGGTGCGGCCGGCTGGCGCCCGCCATCCTCCGTCATTCAGCCTCCGCCGTTCGCGTTCCTGCCGTGTCGCCCTGCCCATGCGGATAGGAATTAACCGTCCTGCGGCGGGTAGCGATGTCGACCCGAACGCCAGCTGACGGCCCGACACGGTCAGAGGAGAAAGCATGAGCACGCCATCGACGCAGCAGCCGCCGCCGGAGCAGGAGCAGCCCTACCCCGGCCGGACCGCCGATATGGACCCCGCGCCGCGGGACGAGATGCGGGACTACGAAGGACGCGGCCTGCTCGCCGGGAAGCGCGTCCTGGTCACCGGCGGCGACTCGGGGATCGGCCGGGCCGTCGCGGTGGCGTTCGCCAAGGAAGGCGCGGACGTCGCCATCGCCTATCTGTCCGAACAGGAGGACGAGGACGCCGCCCGCACGGCCGAACTGGTCGGCCAGGCCGGCCGCCGCTGCGTGACCATCCGCGGCGACCTCGCCGAGGAAGCCAACTGCCAGCGCGCGGTCGATCAGACCGTGGCCGAACTCGGCGGCCTTGAGCTGCTGGTGAACAACGTCGCCACCCAGGAGCCGGTCGACGACGTCGCCAAGCTCGGCTCCGAGCAGTGGGACCGGACGTTCCGGGTCAACGTGTACAGCTACTTCTGGACCACCAAGGCGGCGCTGCGGCACATGCCCGACGGCAGCGCCATCATCAACACCGCTTCCATCAACGGCCTGCGCGGCAACAAGAGCCTGATCGACTACGCCGCCACCAAGGGCGCCGTCCTCGCCCTCACCTACTCGCTTGCCCAGGCCCTCCAGGACCGCGGCATCCGGGTGAACGGCGTGGCGCCCGGGCCGGTCTGGACGCCGCTGATCCCGGCGACCTTCCCCGGCGAGAAGGTCAGCAGCTTCGGCAGCCAGGTGCCGATGGGGCGGGCCGCTCATCCCGACGAGATCGCCCCGTCCTACGTCTTCTTCGCCAGCGGGCGGCTGTCCAGCTACTACTCCGGCGAGATACTCGCCCCCATCGGCGGCGAGACCCTGCCGGGCTGACCCGGGAAAACCAGGTGATGCCGTGCCGCTGCCACGGTTCGTCTCGGCTCCGCACGTCCAGCGCGGCCGGGCCGAACTAGCGCTGCTCCCCGTCCTGGTAGCGCTGCTCGAACTGGCCGCCGGGACAGGGCTGGCCTACGTGCCCTCGGCGGGCCACGCTGGTTCCTTCGGGCATGCCGCGCGCTACCCGCGGCCGCGCTGATTGTGCGCTGCGGTCATGTTTGCTGACCTGGGACCCGGGAAGTCGGCTCGCCATGGTCGCGCTGACGTGGGTGCCGCTATGCCTGAGAGGGCTGCGATGAGCGACCCGGCGGCGAGGGAGCCGCGCGAGCGGCGGCGTGACCTCCCGGTGGCCCGCCGGGTCGGATCCTGGCTCGTGTGGTGGGTCCTGATGATGTCGTTCTGGGTGATGATCGACGACTCCATCGCGACCGACGAACTGCTGGCCGGAGCCGGCGCCGCCGCGCTGGCGGCGTTTCTCGCCGAACTGGTCACCTACCAGGCCGCGACCCGGTTCCGGATGCGGGTGGAGTGGCTCGTTCCGGCCCTGCGCCTGCCCGGCCAGGTGGTCCACGACACGATCGTCGTGTACGGCGCCCTGTGGCGGCGGCTGGTCCACGGCGAGCAGCCGCCGAGCGCGTTCCTCGAACTTCCGGCCCGGTACGGGGATGACAGCCCCGAGGGTGCCACCCGCCGGGTGCTTCTCATCGGCGGGATCAGCGTCGCGCCCAATACGTTCGCGCTCGGCATCGACAAGGACCGCGACGTCATGGTGGTTCACCGGCTGGTCGCCACGGAGGAGGAGAAATGACATGGTGATGGCATTCGTGGCGGCGGCGATCGCGATGCTGATCGCGATTGTCCCCGCCGGCATCGTGCTGTGCCGGGGAGAGCTCGCGGCGAGCGTCGTCGCCTACGAGTTCATCACCTCGGTCATGGTGATGGTCCTCGCGCTGCTCGCGCAGGGCTTCAGGCGCCCCAGCCTGTTCGAGCTGCCGGTGCTGCTCGCGGTGCTCATGTTCGGCAGCGGGCTGGTGTACGTCCGGGCCATGGAGCGCTGGCTATGATCATCAAAGACATATTTTCCGACGTCCTGCTCGGCCTGGCCGTACTGATCGTGGCCAGTGCCTCGGTAGGCGTGCTCGTCATGCGGGACGCGTATCAGAAGCTCCACTTCGTGACCCCGGCCGCGCTGGTCGCGCCGGCGCTGGTGGCGCTCGCGGTGCTGGTGCAGGTGGGCGTGTTCGAGAACGCTGGCGAGATGTTCCTGGCCTTGCTGTTCCTGGTCATCGCCGGGCCGTTCCTCTCCCACGCGACCATCCGCGCGATCAGGGTCAGGGAGAAGGGTGACTGGCGCCTGGAGAAGAGGACGAAGGTGCCAGCCGGGGAGAAGGAACAATGACTGTCGCCGTCAACACCCCCTACACCGTCCCCATCGGGTTCATGGACGCCTTGCAGATCACCGTCCTGGTCCTGGTGGCCGTCGGCGCCACCGCGGTCGTACTCATCCGCCGGCTGTTCCACCAGGTCATCGTGCTGAGCGTGTACGGGGTGCTGCTGGCGGTGCTGTTCCTGACGTTCCAGGCGCCGGACGTTACGCTGTCCGAGCTCACCGTGGGTGCCGTCGCCCTGCCTCTCGTGCTGCTGCTCGCGATCGCGAAGACCAGGAAGCGCGAGGAATGACGCCCAGCCAGCGCCGCTCCTTCTTCCTGATCGGGGCGGCCGGCCTTATCGCCTTCTTCGTGTGGGGCCTGCTCGGGCTGCCGGGCTTCGGGCATTACCCGGGACCCTACGGGTTCATCATCAACCGCGTCGCGCTGCGCCAGACTCACGCCACCGGCACCGTGTCCGCGGTCAACTTCGAGTACCGGGGCTTCGACACGCTGGGGGAGGAGTTCATCTTGTTCGCCGCCGCGGCCGGGGTGGGCGTCGTGCTGCGCACGCTGCGTGGCGAGCGCGAGCGTGCGGCGGTCGACGAGGCCGCGGGCCGTGCGGTGCCGCCTACCAGCGGAGCCGTCCGGATGGTCGCCCTGGTTTTCACCGGCCCGGTCATGGTCGTGGGGTGGTGGCTGGCCTCGCACGCCCAGACCAATCCGTCCGGCGGCTTCCAGGGCGGGGTCATCCTCGCCACCGCGTTCGTGCTGATCTACCTGGCCGGGGAGTTCCTGGTCCTCAAGCGGTTCAGTCCCGTCACGCTGACCGAGGCGGTCGAGGGTGCCGGGGCGGCCGGCTTCGCCGCCATCGGGCTCGCCGCGGTGGGGATGGGCCTGACCTTCCTGACGAACTACCTGCCTCTCGGGCAGTACGTCGGCGCCGTGAGCTCCTCCGGGACCATCGCGCTCATCAGCTTCTTCGTCGGCCTGGAGGTCGCCGCCGCGTTCCTCCTGATCGTGGCTGAGCTGCTCGAGCAGACGCTTCTCGTCCGGCAAGGGGGCGGCTGATGCAGTATTTCCCGTTCATCGTCGTGGCCTGGATCCTGGGTGTCGGCCTGTACGGCATCGTGACCAGCCGGCACCTCATCCACCAGATCATCTGCCTGATCGTGGTCCAGTCCTCGACCTACGTACTGCTGCTCGGCGTCGGCTACGTAACCGGCGCGGTGGCGCCCTATTACTACGACATCGTCGTGCACACGCCGGCGGTCGATCCCGTGGTCCAGGCGCTCGCGCTCACCGACGTCGTGGTAGAGGCCGCCGTCACCGCGCTGCTGGCGTCGTTCGCGATCCAGGCCCATAAGCGGTTCGGCACTCTGGACCCGCAGGAACTCGCCTCGCTGAAGGGGTAGCAGCGCGTGGACCAGCTACTCGCCCTTGTCGTGGCCGTGCCGCTGATCACGGCGGCCGGCATCACGGCGGCCGGCCCGCTGCTCGGCGAGAGACGCCGGACACTCGACGCGATCGCGATCGTCGTCGCCGCGTCGGTCGCGGTCATGCTGATCGTGATCATGATCCGGACCGCCAGCGGCGATCAGGTCTACTGGTTCGCCGGGTTCCGCCCGGCGCGGGGCGTCGTGATCGGGATCGACTTCGAGGTGGGCTCGCTGAGCGCCGGGCTGGCCAGCCTGGCCGCCGTGCTGGTCACGGCGGCGATGACCTTCTCCTGGCGGTATTTCCAGCGGGTAGCCACGCACTATCACGCCCTGATGCTGACCTTCCTGGCGGGCATGACCGGCTTCTGCCTGACCGGGGACATCTTCGACCTGTTCGTGTGGTTCGAGCTGATGGGCGTGTCGGCCTACGCGCTGACCGCCTACCGGCCGGAAGAGCGCGGGCCGATCCAGGGCGCGCTCACCTTCGCCATCACCAACAGCGTGGGTGCCTATCTGTCGTTGTCCGGCATCGCCCTGATCTACGGGCGGACCGGGGCGCTGAACATGGCCCAGATCGGTGCCTACGTCGACCGCCACCCGCCCAGCAGGCTGGTCGTGGTGGCCTTCCTGCTGATCATCTCGGGCCTGCTGATCAAGAGCGCGATCGTGCCGTTCCACTTCTGGCTCGCCGACGCGCACGCGGTCGCGCCCACCCCGGTCTGCGTGCTGTTCTCCGGGGTGATGGTCGAACTGGGCCTGTACGGGATCGCCCGGGTCTACTGGTCCATGTTCGGCCAGGCGCTCGGGCACCGGACGGCGATCTCGCACATCTTCATCGCTCTCGGCGTGCTGACGGCCGTGGTGGGCGCGCTGTTCTGCTTCCGTGAACGGCATATAAAGCGGCTGCTGGCGTTCTCCACGATCAGCCACGCGGGCATCTTCCTGGTCGGCATCGGGCTGCTCACGCCGCTCGGGCTGGCCGGGACCGCGATCTACGTGGCCGGTCACGGCCTGGTCAAAGCCGCCCTGTTCCTGTGCACCGGCGTAGTCCTGCATCGGCTCGGCTCGGTCAACGAGACGTGGCTGCACGGGCGCGGCCGGCGCCTGCGCGTCACCGGCGTGGTGTTCACGCTGGCCGCGCTCGGGCTGGCCGATCTCACGCCGTTCGCCACCTTCGTGGGCAAGGGCTATATCGACGACGGCGCCTGGGCGCACGGGCTGCCGTGGGTCATGGGCGTGTCTATCGTCTGTGCCATTCTGACCGGCGGGGCTGTGCTGCGCGTCGCGGGAGGAGTTTTCTACGGCCTGGGCGACCCGCCATCGGAGGACGCCGAGATGGCCGAGATGGCCGCCGAGGAGACCAGCGAGACCGAGTCGGGCAAGCAGCGGACCCCGCTCACCATGATCATCCCGCCCGCGCTGCTGGTCGCCTGTGCCGCGGCGATCGGGCTCATCACGCGACTGGGCCCAGCGGTCCAGGCGGCAGCCGTCCGGTTCGAGGACCAGGCCGGGTACAACGCCACGGTGCTGGCCGGCGCGCAGATCGCGCACCCGGTCGCACCCGCCGCCGCGGAGAGCGTGGCGATCACGTTGTCCGACGTCCTGACCGGGCTCGGATCTACCGTCGGGGCGCTGGTTCTAGCCTTCCTCGCACTGTACTGGCGCCGTCTGCCGCTGCTGCGCCGCGGCTACGAGCCGGGCGCCGGGCTGACCAGGCCCATTCAGCGCTTCCAGAGCGGAGTAGTGAACGACTATGTGACCTGGATCGTCTTCGGCCTGGCCTGCCTGGGCGGCGTCCTCGCGCTCACCATCAGGTGATGCCGTTGCCGGCCTGTGCCGGTTTCTGCCCCCGCGGCCAGTTTCCCGGCGCGCGTCAGGGTTCCGCCTCATGCCGGCGGGTAGCCGGACGCGCATGTCCGTTCTCACCGAACTCAAGTCCCGGGTCACCGGCCCGGCCCGCGCCGAGAAACGACGCTACTCGGGAGGTGAGGAACGCCCGCTCGGCGCCTACCTCGCCGCGATGGGCCTGTATGCGACCGTCGTAGGCGCCCTGGCCACGATCACCAGCCGCACCGGGCGTGAGGTCCCCAACGGCCTCTCGGCCGGGGACGTCCTGCTTTCTGCGGTAGCGACGCACAAGCTGAGCAGGCTGATCACCAAGGATCCTGTCACCAGCCCGCTGCGTGCGCCGTTCACGGTCTATGCGGGTCAGGAAGGGCCAGCCGAGCTGAAGGAAGAGGCCCGGGGGAAGGGCGCGCGGAAGGCGGTCGGGGAGTTCATCACCTGTCCGTTCTGCCTCGACATGTGGGTCGCGACCGGTCTGGTGGCCGGCTTCATCTACCTGCCGCGGACAACCAGGCTCGCCGTGGACACCCTGGCCGTTCTGGCCGGTGCGGACGTCCTCCAATTCGCCTACTCCCGGCTGCAGCAGCGCGCATCGTCCTAGGGTTCAGAGGCTGGGTACGGGCACCATGCGCCACTGCTGTCGCAGCGCCCATTATTGTGGACCGTTACCTGCGAAACGCAGGTTTTGGTCCACGATGACGAGATCCGGGCAGGGCGCGCGGTCAACGCCGCCTTCCTCGGCAGCGATTCGGTCCCCGCCCTCCTCCTCCTTTTTCCTGCTCTGGACCCTGCTCGCCAGCGTGCACCTGCTGCTCCGGACCTGGCGCAAGCCGGTGCCCGCCACCCGGACCGAAGCGGTGGCAGGTGCCTGAGCGGCAGTAAGCACGCGTTGTCAGCCCTGCTGCTGGTTCAGCAGGGCGGCCGCGTTGAGCAGCGCCAGGTGGGACAGCCCCTGCGGCAGGTTGCCGAGGAACGCGCCGGTGGCCGGGTCGATCTCCTCCGCCAGCAGCCCCAGGTCGCTGACGTGCGCGATCAGCTCGCGCCAGAGGTCGCGCGCCTCGCGGGCGTGCCCGCAGCGGACCAGCGCGTCGATGAGCCAGAACGAGCACGCCACGAAGGCTCCCTCGATCTCCCGCGCCCCGGTGAACCGGTACAGCAGCGGGCCTTCGGCCAGTTCGGCGCGGATGGCCTTGATCGTCTGGGTGAACCGGGGGTCCTTGCCGTCCAGGAACCCGGTGCGGGCCAGCAGCAGCAGCGACGCGTCCAGCTCGTCGGAACCGGCGCGCCCGGTATAGCAGGACTTCGCGTCGGACCAGCAATGCGCGTCGACCCACTCGCGGATCGCCCGCCTTTCCGCCTGCCAGCGGTCCACATCGCGGTCGGAGATCTGGCCTCGTTCGGACAGCCGGATCAGCCGGTCCAGCGCCACCCAGCAGCCGACCTTGGAGAACGTGTTGTGCCGCCGCTCGTCGAGCTCCCAGATCCCGCAGTCGGGCTCGGTCCAGATGTCGCACACGTGATCGCCCAGCGCGTCGAGCAGATCGGCGCTGGCCGGGTCCAGGTGCGCCCCGGCCCGGTCCACCGCCAGCCACACGCACTCGAGCAGGTCCCCGTAACTTCCCCACTGCGGCTGGCTGGCGGCGCGATTGCCGCCGCGGGCCGGGCTGGAGTCCCGGTAGCCGCGCAGCCGCAACTCGGTTTCCTCGTCGGGGACATGGCCGCGCAGCCCGTAGAAGGGATGGATGACCGGCGCCGTCGCGGAGATGCTGCGCAGCATCCAGGCGAGCGTGCCCTGCACCTCCTGGGTCAGCCCGAGCTGGATGAACGAGTCCAGCACGAAGGACGTGTCGCGGATCCAGCCGTACCGGTAGTCGTAGTTGCGGTCGCCGCCGATCCGCTCCGGCAGCGACGTGGTGGCGGCGGCCGCCATGGCGCCGGTCGTGGCGTAGGTGAGCAGCCTGAGCGCGAGCACGCTGCGCAGCACGAGTTCGCGGTCGTCGCCCTGGTAGGGCACGGTCTCGCACCAGCGCCGCCAGGCCGCCTCGCTGGCCTCCCGCCGCCCCCTGATCTCCCCGGCCGACGGCACCACGAGCGGGGCCTGGTCCGCCGCGATGAGCGTGAGCAGCGCGTTCTGGCCGGCCCGCGCGACGAACTCCCCGCTGAACTCGCCCAGCCCGGTCTCCGGCTGGCCCGTCCCGTCGCTGACCAGCACCACCATAAGGTCGCCCGCGTGCAGGATTGGCACGTCCCTGATCCTGGCCCACGGCCGGGCCCGGTGGAACAGGGTCCCGGCCGCCACCCGCCACCGCATCGGCACCTCGCCCTGCTCGGGCCGGATGTCGCGGGCCAGCTCGGCCCAGGGCAGCAGGCCGTTCGCGTCCTGGTTGAGCGAGTCGATGATCCGGACCGTGCCGTCGCGCGTGCCGAACGTTGTCTCGAGCACGTTCGTCCCCGGCAGGTAGCGCCTGCTCACCTGGTACGGCACGGCCGGCTCCAGGGTGAAGCAGCCGCCGTCGTCCGGGTCGAGCAGCGCCGCGAACACCGGCGGTGAGTCGATCGCCGGCGCCGCCCACCAGTCGATCGCCCCGTCGCGGGCGACCAGCGCCACCGACTCGCCGTCCCCGATGACCCCGTAGGACTCGATCGGGACGAAGCCGCCGGCCCGCGCCACGTCCAGGGCGCGGGCTCGTGCCGCACGCTTGGTCATCGTGCCGCCGCCACGAGTCCGCGCCACGACCCGAGCGAGCCATCCCGGGCCTTGCCCCGGTGCTCACCCACCCGGTACCGGGAGCCGAACATGGCCTGGCCCGCGGCCACGCCGAGCAGCACCACCAGCCGGGGCCGGACCAGCCCGAGCTCCGCATCCAGCCAGAACCCGCAGGCCCTGATCTCCGGCCCGCTCGGGCGCTGGTGGATCCGGCGCTGGCCGCGCTCGGTCCACTTGAAGTGCTCGAAGACCGTCTGCGTCGCGCGCTGATAAAGGTCGCACCGGGTGCATCCGGCCGCCTCATCGCTGAGTTCCCGCCAGTTTGTCACCGCCACTCCCTACCCGGCCGGCGAATCAATACGCGAATCCGGGTAGCCGCGATGCCAACTCAGGTGTAGGGCCCACCCGCCATGGGTAGGCCGGGCGACGACTCACCCAAACCGGAAGGAAACGCACATATGGCGCACGCCGAGACGTCCGCCGAAACTTCTGTCCGGGCGGCGGAAACGATCGCGGTGCTCGGCGCCGGCAGCAGGCTGAAGCTCGTCACCAACAGCTGGATGCTGGCCGTAGTCGAGGCGGGCGCCGAGGCGATCGCGCTGGCCGAGGGGCTCGGCGTCGACCCGGGCCTGCTCTTCCAGGCCATCGACCAGGGGCCGCCCGACCTGCCGTACCTGCGGGGTCAAAGCCCGGGCCATAGCCGAACGCGACTTCACTCCCTCCTTCCGCCTCAAGCTGGCGGCCAAGGACGCCGGCCTGGTTGGCACGCGACCGGCCGCCGCGTCCGGGACCTGCCCATCACCCCTGCCACGCTCCTGGAGTGATCGAAGGAGGAGATACCTTGCCGAAGACCAGCCGGCCCGGCCTGGCGCGGCCCGGCGAACTGCCGGGCACCCTGAAGCGCTCGTCGAAGGAAGCCCAGGAGACGTTCACCAAAGCGCGCGACAGCGCGGTCCAGGCCTACGGGGAAGGGGACCAGGCGAACCGGGCCGCGTACGCCAAGTTCAAGCAGACCTTCGAGAAACGCGGCGATCATTGGATCGCCAAGCAGTCTGCCCCGCCCGGGGACTAGCGGCCAGGCGGTCATCTCGACCCGCCCCGGCGTCCGCGACCGCTCGGCGGCACCGAACCCGGCTGGGCGACCACCAGCTACGAACCTGGCGACGCGATCATCTTCCACTGCCTGACCCCGCGCGCCGCCCTGCCCAACCGCGGTTCGGCGCTGCACTGATCGCGCCCTCGGTCCCGCGCTGCCTGCCAGCAGCCGTAACCGACGAAGGCCCCCTCCATGTATGAGATGGAGGGGACCTCGCCCGGCCTAGCCGCACCTGACCAGCCGGTCGCCCGGCCGCCCCGGCACCGCGGGCCGTCCGCCGGGGCCAAGCATCCGCTCACGTCACCGGTCGCCCGGCTCTTCTCGCGTTCCGGGTTTCCCCGGCGATGCCCGTTTCCGACGTTAAATGTATTTTTACTACCTCGGCGAAAATCACGCAAGGTTCCGAGAGCAATCATTTTTCAGTTTCTTCACCATCCACACGCTATCCACAGAACGCGGCTAGTTATCCGCATTTGGCGATGGTTGTCCACGCCTTTATTCACAATAAATCCACAGGATCCTGGCTGAATGGGCGGCAAGGGCCGCTCCCTGTCTTGTAGTGGATCATGACCACGGGACTGGCCGAATCCAGGGACTGCTCTGCACGCGCTGCAATATCGGCATCGGTCAGTTCCGCGCGGATCCGGCAATCATGCGTGCGGCGATCGAGTATGTAGGTGCCCAAGAAGCGCTTGAGGGTGACTGGCGGCTTACCAGCGCAGGGCGCCGGGGGAGCCGCCGTTCTCGGTGACGAGCCGGCGGGCGGCCGCCTCAGCCGTGGGCTTGCGCGCGATCCGCTCGCTGACCAGGGCGCGGGCCAGGCCGTCGTCGCCCGCCCGGGCGGCCGCGGCGATCAGGGTCAGGTCGATGACGTCGCGCTGCGCGTGGCTCCCGCCGACCGCGCCGGCCCGGGGCCGGATGTCAATGAGCAGGTCGATGGCCCGGTCCGGATGACCGGCGGCGAACGCGGCGAACGCCTCGAGCAGGGGCAGGCCCGCCCGTTCGGCGGCGCCCGCGTTCGTCGGCGCGGTCAGGTGCCGGTTCGACGCGATCATCCGCTCCGTCCGCGCCACGTCTCCGGCCAGGCCGAACGTCATCACCGCGTGCCAGTCGTTGAAGATGTGGACCGGGCTGCTGACCAGGTCGTCGATGTCCGCGGCGAGCCGCTCGGCGCGTTCGGTCACGTCCGCCCCGAACAGCGACAGCCGCCACAGCAGCGCCGCGGCATCCACGACGCCGAGCCACTCGGTGGACCGGCTCGCGCGGATGGGGCCGTCGTACAGGGCGAGCGCCGCGTCGATCTCGCCGAGCTCCAGGTGGTACAGGCTGCGGTGCCACCAGTTGTGGATGGCGAAAAAGCTCGGGGACCAGTCCGGCGCGGAGGCGGTGAGGAACTCGACGCCGTCCCGCTGGTTGCCTTCCATCTCGAAGACATGCGCCAGCGCGTGCACCGACCAGACGTCCTTCGGGTTGTGGTCGAGCGCCGCCCGGGCGCGGGTTTCTGCCTGCCGGTAGTCCGCGTTCTCCTCCAGGCCAAACGCGTAGATGCCCTGCACGTACCCCCAGCCGGGCAGTTCCCGCGGCCAGGCGGGCAGGACCCGGGCCGCGGTGTCACGGAGCTCGAGCCGGTTGCCGAG
Source organism: uncultured Actinomycetota bacterium (assembly GCA_963744575.1). Classification (GTDB taxonomy): domain Bacteria; phylum Actinomycetota; class Actinomycetes; order Streptosporangiales; family Streptosporangiaceae; genus Palsa-504. The sequence continues at coordinate 173,480 of CAVUUF010000003.1, forward strand.
GAAGAAGTAGAGATCCTGGGCTACCTTGAGCGCGAGCAGGTCCCGCGGGTGGCACAGCAGCGCCCGCTCGAGCGAGCGGGTGGTGGCTTCCCAGTTGCCCTCGGCCCAGTGCCGGGCGGCGCGCAGGTGATGCAGTTCCCGCTCGCCCATGACCGTCTCGTCCAGCCGCTTCAGGATCTCGCCCGCGGCGGCGACACCATCGGGAGTCGTCGCGTACAACTGCAGGTAGGCGCGGTAGATATGGCCGAGCACCAGGCTGTCGTCGGCGGCGACCGCCGTCTCGGCGTCGCCCACCGGATCGCCCGCGAGGGCGGCGAGGTCCTCGATGGCCTCGTCGAGCAGCGCCACCGCCTCGGCGCTGGCCGCCCGGACCGGCACCCCCCAGCGGTCCGCGAACGCCTTGCCCATCTCGGATGCCTCCTGTCTCAGGCCTCGGCCCGGTGCTCGCCTCGCACCGGAGTAGCGCTGGTGCTAGCGCCGTCAAAAGCCTACTCGCCGCCCCGTCGCACAAGTGCACAAGCGCTTAACCAGGGCGGCCGCCGCCGGGCCGAGCGCCGCTCCGGCGACGACCTGGGCGACGCTATGGTCACGTACTCAGGGCCCGGGCTGGCCCGTCAGGCTGCGGTCGCGGCCTGGGAAGCCGCTCCCTTAAAGGAGCGGCGAAGTCACGCACTGACGGTACCGTTCTGATATGGCGGCACGTAGCGGCAGCGAGTTCCTCGGGCGGCTGGCCGCCGCCCGCGTCCATGTCGAGGTCCAGGGCGAGACCGTGACCGGGAACGTGGCCGGTCATCCGGCCTTCCGCAACGTGGTGCGCAGCTATGCCGAACTCTTTGACATGCAGCACGATCCCGCCTTCCGGGACACTCTCACCTACTCCTCGCCGGCGACGGGCGAGCCGGTCGCCACCGCCTTCCTGACCCCGCGGACACCGGAGGACCTGGTCAAGCGCCGCCAGGCGTTCAAGCTCTGGGCCGACCGCTCGCTCGGCATGCTCGGCCGCACCGGCGACTACCTGAACAGCGCGCTGATGGCCCTGGCCTCGGCGCAGGACTGGTTCGCCCAGGCCGATCCGAGGTTCGGCGAGAACATCCGGCGCTACTACGAGAAGATCCGCGAGGAAGACCTGCTCTGCACGCATACGCTGATCCCGCCGCAGGCCAACCGCGCGATCTCCGGCAGCCAGCAGGGCCGCGGCGCGCTGATGGCGCACATCGTCCGCGAGGACGACAGCGGCATCGTCCTGCGCGGGGCCCGGATGCTCGCCACCATCGGCCCGTTCGCCGACGAACTGCTCGTGTTCCCCTCGACGGTGCTGCGCAACGACCCGGAGGACAAGCAGTACTCCTTCGCCTGCGCGATCCCGAACGACGCAGACGGCCTGCGCTACATCACCCGCGAGCCGCTCGACTATGGCCGGTCCCGGCACGATCACCCGCTCGGCTCCCGGTTCGACGAACCCGACGCGGTTGTCGTCTTCGACGACGTGCACGTGCCGTACGAACGCTGTTTCGTGCTCGGCGACCCCGAACTGTGCAACGGCTTCTACGCGCAGACCTCGGCGGTGGTGCACATGACCCACCAGGTGGTCACCCGCACCACGGCCAAGACCGAGTACATCCTCGGCCTGGTCTCGCTGCTCACCCAGGCCATCGGCATCGAGCAGTTCCAGCACGTCCAGGCCGACGTGGCCGAGGTCATCACCACGCTGGAGACGCTGCGCGCCCTGATGCGGGCGGCCGAGGCCGACGCCGCGCCGAACGAGTTCGGCGTGCTCACCCCGGCCTGGCCGCCGCTGAACACGGCCCGCAACCTCTACCCGCGGCTCTACCAGCGGTTTCCCGAGATCCTGCGCAAGCTCGGCGCGTCCGGGCTGATGGCCACCCCGACCGAGGCCGACGTCACCGGCCCCGCCGCGGCCGACATCGAGACCTACCTGCAGTCGGCCACGCTGGGCGGAGCCGACCGGGTCCGGCTGTTCCGGCTGGCCTGGGACAGCTGCATCTCGGCCTTCTCCGGCCGCCAGGCCCTGTACGAGTACTACTTCTTCGGCGACCCGGTGCGGATGGCCGGCGCCTACGTGGCCGGCTACGACCGCGAGCCCTGCAAGTCCGCCGTCCGGGCCTTTCTCGATCAGGCGTAACCGATGCCACATTGCTGCTGCCCGGGCAGCAGCGCTGCCACATCGATGTCGTTGCCGAGCGAGTTGCGGCCCGGATCTGGACCCGCGAGGTGAGGCGGATGGGGCGGGTGGCGGCGTACTGGTCGCGCTTGGCCACGATGGCGAGCGGGTTGGCCGCCGCCAGGCTGCGCACCTCGGTGTTGCAGAATATTCGTTAGTATGCGCCGCCACGGACACGCGAGGAGACCGTTCATGACCGCGGCTACCGGATGGGACCTTGACCGTGAGCACGAGGAGTTCCGGGCCAGCGTCCGCGCCTTCGTGGACCGGCACGTGCGTCCGGTGGTCGAGGAATCCGAGCTGGCCGGACGGCCACCCGCCGCACTGCTGAAAGAGATGGGCAGCGCCGGCCTGCTCGGGCTGGCGATCGGCGAGGAGGACGGCGGCGGCGGGGGCGACTCGCTGGCCATGATGGTGCTGTCCGAGGAACTGGCCAGGGCCAGCGGCGGCATCGCCGTCACCGCGCTGGTCAGCGGCTACATGGCGGCACCGCACATCGCGCGTTTCGGCACCGCCGGGCAGCGTGCCCGCTACCTGCCCGGGATCATCTCCGGCGAGAAGATCGCCGCCATCGCCGTCACCGAGCCGGGGGCCGGCTCCGACGTGGCCGGCATCACCACCCGGGCCACCCCGGTGAAGGGGGATGGGGAGGTCGGTGAGGGGTTCCGGCTCGACGGCGCCAAGATGTTCATCACGAACGCCGGCTTCGCCGACGTGTTCGTGATCGCCGCCCGCACCGCGCCCGACGGGCACCGCGGGATCACCACCTTCCTCGTCGAGGCAGGCCATCCCGGCCTGTCGCTGGGCCAGCCGCTGCGCAAGATGGGCTGGCACGCCTCGGACACCCGCGAGGTGATCCTCGACGGCTGCCTGATCCCGGCCGACGCCGTACTCGGCGAGCCGAACCGCGGCTTCCACCAGATCATGTCGGCCTTCCAGCTGGAACGGCTCACCCTGGCCGCGATGGGCCTGGGACATGCGGAGGAGTGCCTGCACCTGGCGACCGGCTACGCCCGCGACCGCGAGGTGTTCGGCTCGCCGCTGATGAGCCTGCAGGTGACCAGGCACCGGCTCGCCGCCCTGTCCGTCGAGCTCGAGGCGGCCCGGGTACTCACCTACCGGGCGGCGGCGCGACTGGACAATGGTCATCCCGAGGCCGCGAAGTCGGTCGCGATGGCCAAATACCACGCCGCGATCGCGGCGAACCGTATCGTCGACGAGTGCGTGCAGCTTTTCGGCGGGGCTGGCTTCCTGGAGGAGACTCAGGTCGCGCGACACTACCGGGACGCCCGCGTGCTGCGCATCGGCGGCGGTACCGACGAGATCCAGCTCGAGATCCTGGCCAGGGGGCTGCCCGCGTGACCGCGCGGAAGGCGGCCCGGCGCAGGCGCCCCCGGGCGCCGTCCGGTCCGCGATGACCGCGGCCCGGCGGGGAAACGACAGCACGCGCTGGCCGGGCAAGCTGCCGGTGGCCGACCGGCTCGCCGCCCTGCTCGACCCGGATAGCTGGCGCGAAGACGGCCTGCTCGCCAACGCCCGCGCCGACGGCCTGCCGGCCGACGGCGTCCGGACCGGCGTGGGGCGCATCGAGGGCCGGGCGGTGGCCGTCATCGCCCACGACTTCGCGGTCAAGGCGGGTTCGTGGGGCAGGCTGACCTGCGAGAAGCAGGTCCGGATCCTGGAGCGGGCGGACCGGGACCTGCTGCCGGTGATCTACCTGGTCGACTCGGCCGGAGGGCGGCTCACCGACCAGCTCGGCTTCTTCTCCGGCCATCGCGGCGCCTCGCGGATCTTCCAGCTCCAGGTGGCCCTGTCCGGGCGGGTGCCGCAGCTCTGCTGCCTGCTCGGGCCGTCCGCGGCCGGCGGCGCCTACATGCCGGCCTTCACCGACTGGGTCGGCATGGTCGAGGGCAACGCGTCCATGTACCTGGCCTCTCCTCGGGTCGCGGAAAAGGTCACCGGGGAGCGCACCACCCTGGAGGAGATGGGCGGCGCGCTCATGCACGCCACCGTCTCCGGCTGCGCCGACGAGGTGTTCGGCTCGGACCTGGAGGTCATCGCCGCGGCCCGGCTGCTGCTTTCCTACCTGCCCGACAGCTGGGAGCGGCGGCCGGCCGCCGCCGCGCCCGCGGCCCCGGCCCGCGCCGACTGGTCCGGGGTGATCCCGGCCGCGGAATCGGCGGGCTATGACGTCGGCGAGGTCATCGACGGGCTGGTCGACGCGGGCTCCTTCTTCGAGATAAAGGCGCGCTGGGCGCAGGAGATCGTGACCGGGCTGGCCCGCCTGGATGGGCAAGTGGTGGGGATCGTGGCCAACCAGCCCCGGGTCCGCAGCGGCGCGATCTTCGTCGATTCGGCGGACAAGGCGGCACGGTTCATCACCATGTGCGACGCCTTCAACGTCCCCCTCGTCTTCTTGCACGACGTGCCCGGGTTCATGGTCGGCGCTGCGGTCGAGCGGCAGGGCATCATCCGCCACGGCGCGAAGATGATCACCGCAATGGCCAGCGCCGAGGTGCCCAAGTTCTCGGTCATCCTGCGCAAGAGCTACGCGGCCGGTTACTACGCCATGTGCGCACCGGGGTTCGAGCCCCGTGCCTCCATCGCGCTGCCCACGGCGGTGGTCGGGCCGATGGCCGCCGAGGCCTCGGTCAACGCGATGTACGCGAAGAAGCTCGCCGAGATCAGCGATCCCGCCGACCGCGCCGCCTTCACCGACGCGCGGCTGGCCGAGCAGCGGGCCGACATCGACCTGCTCCGGCTGGCCAGCGAGCTCGTGGTCGACGCCGTCGTGGAACCCGGCGAGCTGCGGGCCGAGCTCATCGCGCGGCTGACCGCCGCCACGCACTGGACCCGCGCCCCGCGGCGCCGTCACCACCACATCAGCCCGGTCTAGGGGATGTGTCTAGGAGGATGTCTATGACAGACAATCTCAGCCAGCTGCTGGCCACCCCGCTTCAGCCGCTGCCCGAGCAGTGGCGCTCCGCCACCCAGGCCGACCTGCTGCGCACCGCCCGGGCCCGGCACGAGCAGGGCCCGGACTCCTACTGGGCCTGGGTGGCGGAGCAGCAGCGCTGGATGCGCCCGTGGGACACGGTCCGGGCCGGCGAACTCGGCGACTTCACCTACTTCGCCGGCGGCCTGATGAACGTGGCTGACAACTGCGTGGACCGCTGGGCCCAGGACCCGGCCACCGCGGGCCGGACCGCCGTCATCGCCGAGGGCGAGCCGGGCGACGTCCGCACGGTCAGCTACGCCGAGCTCGCCGACGAGGTGAACCGGCTGGCCGGCGCGCTCGTCTCGCTCGGCGTGACCAGGGGCGACGTGGTCGCGATCTACATGCCGAACGCCGTGGAGGCGTTCACCGCCGTGCACGCGTGCAACCGGATCGGCGCCATCTACACGATCCTGTTCTCCGGGTTCGGCCCGGACGCGGTGCTGTCCCGGCTCGAGGCGGCCCGGGCCAAGGCGGTCATCGTGCTGGACGCGTCCTATCGGCGCGGCAAGCTCATCCCGCTGCTTGAGACGCTGCGCACCGCGCGCGGCCAGGTCACCACGGTCGAGCGCACGATCGTGGTGGACCGTACCGGGCGCGGCCTGCCGCTGCAGGACAGCGAGATCTCCTACGCCGACGCGCTCACCCTGGCTCCCGAGGGCACCCCTGCCGTGCCGCTCGAGGCGAACGACCCGGCCTTCCTCATCTTCACCAGCGGGACCGAGGCCAGGCCCAAGGGCGTGGTGCACAGCGTGGCCGGCTTCCTGCTCGGCACCTGGGCCAACGTGCGCTGGCAGATCGGCCCGGAGGAGCACGACGTCTACTGGGTGGCCGCCGACGTCGGCTGGCTCACCTTCCCCATCCAGGCAGTCGTCGGCGGGCTGGCCCACGGCATGACCGTGGTCTGCTACGAGGGCGCCATGGACACCCCGGACAGCGCGCGCTTCTACCAGATCTGCGAGAAGCACCACGTCACCAAGGTGCTCGGCGCGCCCACGCTGCTGCGGATGCTGCGCAAGTACGGCGACGACCTAGCCGCCGCGCACCCGCTGCCCGGCCTGCGCCTGGTCACTGTCCAGGGCGAGCCGCTGGACGGCGACACGTTCGGCTGGGCGGGCACGCACCTGGGCGGGGGCGTGCCCGTCATCAACGCCTACGGGCAGACCGAGACCGGCTCGACCTGGACCTATCCGGTCGCCGGGGTCGAGGACCTCAAGCCCGGCTCGACGGGCACCGCGGTCCCCGGCCACGAGTTCGACATCCTCGACGACGACGGCCGGCCGGTGCCGCCGGGCACCAAGGGGAACCTGGTGCTGACCCGGCCCTTCCCGACACTCGCCCGGGCCGTCTGGGACGACCCGGAACGCTACCAGCGCGCCTACTTCTCCCGGTTTCCCGGCTACTACAGCACCAACGACGAGGCCGTGCTGGACGCCGACGGCCACCTGTGGGTGCTCGGCCGGGCCGACGACGTGATCAACGTGGCGGCGCACCGCATCTCCACGCTGGAGATCGAGGCCATCGCCACCGCGCATCCCCAGGTCGCCGAGGCCGCGGTGGTGGGGGTGGCCGACCCGACCAAGGGCACCGTACCGGTCGCCTTCCTCACCCTGCTCGACGGCGCGGACCCCGGCACGGCCCGGCAGGAGGTGAACCACGACGTTACCTCGCAGCTCGGCGGCTATGCCCGGCTGGACGCGGTCTACCTCACCTCGGCGTTGCCCAAGACCAGGACCGGCAAGATCATGCGTCGGCTGCTGCGCGACGTGGTCGAGCACGGCGGCCCGCAGGGTGATACCAGCGCCATGGATGACATGGCCGGACTGCAGGCCGTGCAGCAGGCCGTCGCGGGCTCGGGGGAGTGACCGCGGTGACCGGACTGTGGTTCGAGCAGCTCGAACCGGGCCTGCGGGTGCACCACGCCATCAGGCGTACCGTCACCGAGACCGACAACGTGCTGTTCACGACCATGACCATGAACCCGCAGCCGCTGCACCTGGACGCGGAGTTCGCGGCCAAGACCGAGTTCGGGCGGCCGCTGGTAAACAGCATGTTCACCGTGGCCCTGGTCGTCGGCCTGGCTGTGCCCGAGCTGACCCTCGGCACCACCGTCGCCAACCTGGGCTTCTCCCGGGTGGACTTCCCGGCGCCGGTGTTCGCCGGGGACACCATCCATGTGGTGACGGACGTCGTCGAGGCCCGGCGGTCCCGGTCGCGGCCGGGCACCGGCATCGTCACGTTCGAGCACCACGGCCTGAACCAGCGCGACGAGACGGTCTGCGTGGCCGTCCGGGCGGCGATGATGCGCTGCCGTCCCGACCAGGGCCATCCCGACCAGGGCCGACCGGAAGGGGACGCGTGATGCCCGGCCTGACCCGCGTCCGCAGCGTGCTGTTCATGCCGGGCAGCCGCGCCGACATGATCAACAAGATCCCCCGCCTCGCCCCGGACGTGGCGGTCGTCGACCTGGAGGACGCGGTAGCGGCCGACGCTAAGGACGCCGCCAGACAGACCGCCGCGGCGGCGATCGGCGCGCTGGATCCGGCGGGCCCGGCCACGGTGCTGGTCCGGGTGAACCCGGTCGGCACGCCGTGGTTCGCCGACGACGTGGCGATGGCGGCCGACTGTGCCGCGGCCGGAGGGGCCGCGGCCGGTGTCGTCGTCCCGAAGCTGGAGACCCTGCACCAGCTGGACCACGCGCGGCAGGTGATGGCCGAGCACGCCTGGGCCGACGGGCTCCTGGTGGCCGGCCTGGAGACCGCGCTCGGCGTCGCCGACGCGCGGACCCTGCTGACCCGCGGGGTCAGCGGCGTCTATTTCGGGGCCGAGGACTTCATCGCCGACATGGGCGGGCGGCGCACCGGCGGGAGCGAGGAGGTGCTGTACGCGCGGAGCCAGGTCTGCCTGGCCGCCCGCCTGGCCGGGATTCCCGCGATCGACCAGATCGTGGCGGACTTCGCCGACGACGGGCACTTCCGCCAGGACGCCCGCGCCGGGCGCAACCTCGGCTACCAGGGCAAGATCTGCATTCACCCGCGCCAGGTCGGCCTGGCGCACCAGGTGTTCACGCCCACGGCCGCCGAACTTGCCCGCGCCCGCGAGATCCTGGCGGCCGGCGAGGCGGGCGTGGGCGTGGTCGACGGCCAGATGATCGACGACGTGCACGTCCGGATGGCCCGGGCGGTGCTGGCCAGAGCAGGCCTAGCCCGCGCCCGTGAGCCAGATTTACCATGACCGCCGCGGAATTCAAGCGCGTGCTCGTCGCCAACCGCGGCGAGATCGCCCTGCGGGTGGTGCGCGCCTGCCGCGACGCCTCCCTGACCAGCATCGCGGTCTACGCCGAACCCGACGCCCGCGCGCCGTTCGCCCGCCTGGCCGACGAGGCGCTGCCGCTGCCCGGGACCACTCCGGCCGGCGCCTACCTCGACATCGCCGGGCTGCTGGCCGCGGCCGGACAGGCCCGCGCGGAAGCCGTCCACCCGGGTTACGGCTTCCTGGCCGAGAACGCCGACTTCGCCCAGGCGGTCCTCGACGCGGGCCTGACCTGGATCGGGCCGCCGCCGGGGGTGATCCGCGCGCTCGGCGACAAGGTGGCGGCCCGGGCCATCGCCGGCCGGGCCGGGGCGCCGCTGGTGCCGGCCACCTCCCGCCCGGTCGCCGACCCGGACGAGGCGGTGCGGTTCGCCGAGGAGCACGGGCTGCCCGTCGCGATCAAGGCCGCGCACGGCGGCGGCGGCCGCGGGCTGCGGGTCGCCTACCAGGTCGGCGAGGTCGCCGGCCTGTTCGAGACGGCGGTACGAGAGGCCAGCGCCGCGTTCGGCCGCGGCGAGTGCTTCGTGGAGGCGTACGTGGAACGGGGCAGGCACGTCGAAGCGCAGGTGCTGGCGGACTCCCGCGGCGACGTGCTGGTCGCCGGGACCCGCGACTGCACGCTGCAGCGCCGCTACCAGAAGCTGGTCGAGGAGGCACCCGCGCCGTTCCTCAGCCCGGCCCAGCTGGCCACGCTGGAGCAGTCCGCCGCCGCCATCTGCCGCCTGGCCGGCTACGTGAACGCCGGGACGGTCGAGTTCCTGCTGTCACCGCACGGCGAGCTGTCGTTCCTCGAGGTCAACACCCGCCTGCAGGTCGAGCACGCGGCGACCGAGGAGAGCGCCGACGTCGACCTGGTCCGTGCTCAGTTGCTGATCGCGGCTGGTCACCGGCTGCGGGACGCGATCGGGCCGGTCCGGCCACGGCGGCACGCCATCGAGTTCCGGGTCAACGCCGAGGACCCGGCGCGGCAGTTCGCTCCCTCGACCGGCCCGGTCACCCGGTTCAGGCTGCCGTCCGGGCCGGGGATACGTGCCGACTCCGGGGTCGAGGCCGGCAGCGTCGTCGGCGGCCAGTTCGACTCGCTGCTGGCGAAGCTGATCGTCACCGGCCGCGACCGGCGGCAGGCCCTGGAACGGGCCCGCCGCGCGCTGCGCGAGTTCGAGATCGACGGCGTCCGGACGACTCTGCCGTTCCTGCGCGCGGTGCTGACCGAGCCCGCCTTCACCGGCGACGGCCCCGGCGGTTTCGCCGTCCACACCAGATGGATCGAGCAGGACTACCTGCCCGCCGCAGCGGCGGCCCCCGATAATGACGCCGATGACGAGCGGGTGATGATCCGGGTCGGCAGCCGCTGGCTCCCGGTGGCGATGCCAGGCCTGGCCCAGGCCCGCGAGGGACCGCTGGCGCTGGCCCGCCGGCAGGCGCGCGAGCGCGGCCAGCGGGCCGCGCAGGCGGCCGGCGACGTGCTCGCCGCGCCGATGCAGGGCACGGTGGTGCGGGTCCTGGTGGCCGACGGCGACCAGGTCGACGCCGGGCAGGAACTGGTGGTGGTCGAGGCGATGAAGATGCAGAATCCGCTCCGCGCGCCGCACCCCGGTCAGGTCGCCGACGTGCGCGTCCGCGCCGGGGACACCGTCGCCCAGGGGGCCGTGCTGTGCCGGGTCGCGCCGGCTCCGCCAGGCCGGCCGCGCCGTGAAGCGGGCCCGATGCTCGCTGCGGGCAAATAATTTTCACCGAGCATGAACCGTTTCGCCATATCCGGTCGTAATCCAGCTAACTGCGCGGGATAGGAACCCGCCGGAAGAGCACCGGTTTCTAGTGGTGGGGTCTCACATGATATGCGCTAACTGTGGCGTGCCCGCGAATCCTGAGTACCGTTTCTGCGAGAGCTGCGGGAATCCGCTAGGCGCCGCACCGAATGGCCGATCCAACGGTTCCGGGCCGAATCCTGGCGGCCCGGCACCGCTAATGCCACAGGAGCGGCCGGGGGTAAGAACGCAGCCCGGCGGGGTGATATGGAACCTGTTCGCCGACCTGCTGGACGAGGATCCAACCGAGCGAAGTGACCACATCTTCGAGATCGCATCCACGGTTTTCAGCGAGGATCTCGCCAGCGCGGCGCAGAACATGTTCTTCGCCGCCGCGGCCCGTGATGTCTTCGCCGGGGTGGTGGAAGCTCTTTCCCGCCAGCCGCCGCAGCATGACAACGCGGCTCTCAGGGCCCAGCTTGAAGGCTCAAACAAGGCACTGTGGGACCTCATGCACGAGTACCCCGATCTAGCCGGAGCGGCCCGCTACCTGACCTGGAACCAGCTGGCTGCCAGCTACGGGCTCACTCAGTACAGCCAGGGCCAGCTTTGAGTCGAGTCGTTGACATGGTTCGGGTCCGCACCGCCTGCCCCGCGGGATCTCCGGGTAACCGGCGCCGGGGCACGCGCCGGCCCGTGGTCCTGGTGGGCTCGCGTATTCAACTGTCGCGAGTTGTGGGCGCTGCCAAGCGTCGTAGTGACCTTCCGTGATCACCGGTCATCTTTCAGGCGGCCGGCGCCGGGAAGTCCTTCAGCGGGCGAACGGGGCCGCAGTCCCGCCTCGGCCATCTGCCTCAGCCGGAACCGCTGGGTCTTGCCGCTGATGGTCTTGGGTAGCTCGGAAACGAACTCGATCACCCTCGGGTACTTGTACGGGGCGATCGAGGCCTTGGTGAACTCCTGCAGCTCGGCGACCTTCGCCGGGTCGGCTGTCGCGCCCTCGCGCAGCACCACGAACGCCTGCACGACCGTGCCGCGGCCCGGGTCGGGTGCCCCGACGACGGCCACCTCGAGCACGTCCGGGTGGCCGAGCAGCGCCTCCTCCACCTCGGGCCCAGCGATGTTGTAGCCGGCCGAGATGATCATGTCGTCGCTGCGGGCCTGGAACCAGTAGTAGCCGTCGGCGTCGCGGACGTAGGTGTCGCCGGTGATGTTCCAGCCGTGCTGCACGTAGGTCTTCTGCCGCTCGTCGGCCAGGTAGCGGCAGCCGGTAGGACCCTGGACGGCCAGCCGGCCCGGCTCGCCGTCGGGTGCCTCGTAGCCGCTGGAGTCCAGGATCGTGGCCCGGTAGCCGGGGACGGACTTGCCGGTCGAGCCGGACCTGATGTCACGGTCGGCGGCGGCGACGAAGATGTGCAGCATCTCCGTCGACCCGATGCCGTCGATGATCGCCAGGCCGGTGGCTTCGCGGAACTCCTCCCACACCGACCTGGGCAGGTGCTCGCCGGCCGAGACGCAGCGCTGCAGGTTCTTACATGCGGCCGCCTTCCCCGCGGCCAGCATGGCCCGGTAGGCGGTGGGGGCGGTGGACAGCACGGTCACGCCGTGCGCTGCGATCGCGTCGGCGAGTTCGGCTGGGGTGGCGCGCTCGATGAGCAGCGTCGACGCGCCGGCCCGCAGCGGGAAGATCAGCAGGCCGCCGAGCCCGTAGGTGAAGCCGAGCGGCGGAGTGCCGGTGAAGACGTCGTCCGGGCGCGGCCTGATCAGGTACCTGGAGAAGGTGTCGGCCGTGGCGAGCACGTCGCGGTGGAAGTGCATGGCCACCTTCGGCTGGCCGGTGGTGCCCGAGGTGGACGCGAGCATGGCCACGTCGTCCGCGGCGACCCCGACCGGGGTGAAGGTGCCGTCCTTGGCCGCGCACCGGGCGGCCAGTTCGGCGGGGCCGTCTCCGCCGTAGTGGACGGTGGCCAGCCCCGGGGCGCCGGCCGCCAGGTCCGCCGCGAAGCGGTGGTCACACAGCGCCAGGCTCGGCTGGGTCAGGCCGACGATGGTGGCGATCTCCCTGGGCCGGAGCAGGGCCATGGTGGTGACCACGACGCCGCCGGCCTTGACCGCGGCGAGCCAGGCGGCGGCGAGCCACGGAGAGTTCGGGCCGCGGAGCAGGACCCGGTTCCCTGGCTGCAGGCCGAAGTCCTCGGTCAGCACCTGGGCCAGCTGGTTCGTGAGCCGGACGGTCTTCCCGTAGTCCCAGGTCTCGGTGAGCGAATGCAGGCAGGGGCGGCCGTAACCGACCCGGGACGCCGTCACGTCGAGGAGTTCGGCGGCGCAGTTGAGCCGCTCGGGATAGTTGAGTTCCGGCAGGTCGAAGCGGAATTCCGGCCACTGTTCCGGCGGCGGGAGGTGGTCACGGCAGAAGGTGTCGACGTGCGCCGAAGGGGAAAGCCGCATCTGGCCCACTTCCTTCTTTCCCGAATGACACGACCATTAAATTATGCTCAGTAGATCACCAGTTTTTAACTTTCGTGACGGCAGTCAAGAGTCCGCCATACGCGACGCCGGGCGGCCGCCAGCGTGCGTGCGCCGTCCGCGGCGCCCCCGTCCTGATCAGGTCGAGCCGCGGCCGCGGCCCGTCGGTGCGTCCGGCCTGCGGCTTGCGGCTGCCCGCGGCGAACGGCCGCGGCCAGGTGGCGCCCGGTCCCGCGTAGCCCTGCTCGGCGGCGGCGCGCAGGGTCCACTGCGGGTCGTACAGGTGGGTCCGGCCGAGCGCGCACAGGTCGGCCCGGCCCGCCAGGATCAGCGAGTTCACGTCGTCATAGGACGAGATCGCGCCGACCGCGATCACCGCCACCCCGTACTTGCGCCCGATCTCGTTGCGTATCCGGTCCGCGAACGGCGTCTGGTAGCTGCGGCCGAAGGCGGGCGTCTCCTCGCTGACCACCTGCCCGGTCGACACGTCGATGCCGGCCGCGCCGTGCTCGGCGAACGCCCGGGCGATCTCCACGGTGTCGTCGATGTCCAGGCCCCCCTCGCACCAGTCCGTGGCCGAGATCCGCACCGTCATCGGCCGGTTCTCCGGCCACACCGCGCGGATCGCGTCGAACACCTCAAGCGGGTAGCGGAGCCGGGCGGCCAGCGAGCCGCCGTAGCGGTCGGTGCGCTGGTTGGTCAGCGGGGACAGGAAGGAGGACAGCAGGTAGCCGTGCGCGCAGTGCAGTTCGAGCAGGTCGAAGCCGGCCCGCGCCGCCGCCCGGGCGGCCGAGACGAACTGCCCGCGAATCTCCTCGAGCTCAGCCGGCCCCAGCTCCCGCGGCGTCTGGCTGCCCGCCTGGTAGGGGAGCGGCGAGGGACCGCAGACCTCCCAGTTGCCCTCAGGCAGCGGGGCGTCCATCCCCTCCCACATCAGCCTGGTCGAGCCCTTGCGGCCGGAGTGGCCGAGCTGGATCCCGATCTTCGCGCCGCTGCGGCCGTGCACGAACGAGACGATCCGGCGCCAGGACTCCTCCTGCTCGGTGCTGTACATCCCGGTGCAGCCCGGCGTGATCCGGCCGGCCGGGGAGACGCAGACCATCTCCGTCATCACCAGGCCCGCGCCGCCCAGCGCCTTGCTGCCCAGGTGCACCAGGTGGAAGTCGCCGGGCACGCCGTCGCGTGCCGAGTACATGTCCATCGGCGACACGATGACCCGGTTCGCCAGCTCCAGGCCGCCCAGCCGGAATGGCTGGAACATTGGCGGCCGCACCTCGGCGGTCTCCCCCTGGCCGGCGGCGAACCACCGGTCCATGTCGGCCACGAACTCCGGGTCACGCAGCCGGAGATTGTCGTAGGTGACCCGGCGGCTGCGGGTCACGATGTTGAACGCGAACTGGCGCGGGTCCTGGTCGGCGTACTGGCCGATGTTCTCGAACCACTCCAGGCTGGCCTGCGCGGCCCGCTGGGTGGAGGCCACCACCGGCCGCCGTTCGGCCTCGTACGCCGCCAGCGCGGAATCAGCCGAAGGCTGCTCGTGCAGGCAGGCCGCCAGCGCCAGCGCGTCCTCCATGGCGAGCTTGGTGCCCGAGCCGATGGAGAAGTGCGCGGTGTGCGCCGCGTCGCCGAGCAGCACCACGTTGCGGTGCCGCCAGGTCCGGCAGCGCACAGTGGTGAAGGCAGTCCACCGCGAGTTGTTGGCGAACAGCTCGTGCCCGCCGAGCACGTCCGCGCACAGGCGCCGGATCATCTCCACTGACGCCTCGTCGCTGTGTCCCGGCGCGAGCCCGGCCGCGGCCGCCGCGGCCTCGCCGAACCCGGCCCGCCGCCAGACGTCCTCGTGCATCTCCAGGATGAACGTGCTGGCCTGATCGCTGTACGGGTAGCCGTGTACCTGCATGATGCCGGCCGGGGTGTCCAGGACGTAGAACTTGAACGCGTCGAAGACGAGATCGGTGCCGAGCCAGATGTACCGGCACCGCCGCCGCTCCAGGTCAGGCGCGAACGTCGGAGCGAAGCTGCCGCGGGTAGCCGAGTTCATCCCGTCGGCCGCCACCACCAGGTCGTACTCCGCGGCCAGCACCGCCACGTCCGGAGCCTCGGTCTTGAACAAGATCCGCACCCCGAGCGAGGCGCAGCGGTCCTGCAGGATGGCCAGCAGGCGCTTGCGGCTCATCGCGGCGAACCCATGGCCGCCTGAGGTGAACGTGGTCCCCCGGAAGTGCACGTCGATGTCGTCCCAGCGGGCGAACTCCCGCCGCATGGACGAGAAGACCGCCAGGTCGGCGTGCTCGATGCCGCCGAGGGTCTCGTCGGAGAACACCACCCCGAAGCCGAACGTGTCGTCGGCCGCGTTGCGTTCCCAGACGGTGATGTCGTGCCCGGTGTCCAGTTGCTTGGCCAGGGCGGCGAAGTACAGGCCGCCGGGACCGCCGCCGAGCACCGCGATGCGCATGCCCCCGATCGTATGCCGGAATTACTACGGCCGTCAATAAACCGCAATACCGGTAAGGTGCCGTCATGAACGTGGAGCGCATCAACCCAGCCGAGCTCGCCCGGCCCTCAGGCTTCTCCCACGCGGTGGCGGCCGGCGGCGGCCGGATGGTGTTCCTGGCCGGCCAGATCGGCATGGACCGGGATGGGCAGGTCGCCGACGGCGGCGTCGTGCCGCAGTTCGAGCAGGCCCTCGCCAACCTGCTCACCGCGCTGGCCGCGGCCGGCGGGCAGCCCGCCGACCTGGTCAGCCTGACCATCTACCTCACCGACGTCGAGGACTACCAGGCGCACGGCAAGGAGATCGGCGCGGTCTGGCGCCGCCTGGCCAGGACCGGGTACCCGGCCATGGCCGGGGTGGGCGTGACGCGGCTGTGGCGGCCCGGCGCGCTGGTCGAGATCCAGGGCATCGCGGTGGTCAGCCGCTCGTGACCGTCTTCACGTAGGCCCGCGCCGGTTCCTCGAGCAGCGCGCGCAGCGCGAAGAACAGGTCGGCGGCCCGGATGCCGGCCCAGCCGTCGGGCAGCAGTTCGGCGGGCAGGCCGGGGTCGAGGTAGGGGAGCCGCCGCCAGTCGGTGAGCACCCGCACGTACGCGGCGAAGGCTTCCTGCTCACCAGGCGGGCCGGACCCGAAGGACCGCAGCGCGGGCCCGTATGCCCGGATGAACGACTCGTACTGGCGCTCGAGCTCATCCAGGTCCCACCACCGGCGGATCTTGTCGGCCGGATCGCCGAAGGCCAGGTGGTCGGCGCGGAACAGGTCGGCGTACGCGTCCAGTTCCAGCCGCCGCAGCGTCTCGGCCGTCGTGTCCTGCGGGTGGGCCGGCACGATCCACACCCCGGGCGCGACCATGCCGAACCCCAGCCTGGTCAGCTCGGACCGCAGCACGTGCCGCCGGTCCCGCTCGGATTCCGGCACCGAGAAGACCGCGAGCACCCAGCCATCGGCGGCCCTGGCCCGGCGCCGCCGGAAGATCCGCGCGTCCCCCTCGCGCAAGATGGCCAGGGCGCCGGCGGATAGCTGGTAACCGGCTGAGCCGTCGTACCGCCGCGACTGCAGGATGCCGCGTCGCTTGAACCGTGAGATGGCCGAACGGACGGCCGACTCGTCTATCCCCAGATCAGCGAGCAGTCGTATCAGGGTCGCGATGGAGAGCCAGCCGCCGTCGTGCCGGGCGTAGAGCCCGTAGACCGTGATGATCAGGTGCCGCAGCCGGGCCGAACGCGCCGTGAGCGTGGTGTCACTGCCCGGTTCGCCCGTTTCTGTTGCGGCCGTCACCCGGCCACGATACCAGTGTCAGTCCTTGACCTCGCGGAGACGGCCGGTCTCGACCTCGTAGACGAAGCCGCGGATGGAGCCCTTGTCCGGGATGAACGGGCTGGCCTTGATCCGGGCGATGGACTGGCGCACGTCGGCGTCAAGGTCGCCGAAGGCCTCGAGCGCGAACGGAGGCCGGATCCCGGTGTCGGCCTCGATCTGCGCCTTGACGTCGTCGTCGTGGAAGGTGAGCATGCCGCAGTCGGTGTGGTGGATGAGGATGATCTCGTTCGTCCCGAGCAGCCGCTGGGAGATGGTGAGGGACCGGATGACGTCGTCGGTCACGACCCCGCCGGCGTTGCGGATCACGTGCGCGTCGCCCTCGGAGAGCCCGAGCACGCCGTAGGGGTTGAGCCGGGCGTCCATGCAGGCGACCACCGCGGTGTGCTTGGCGGGCGGCATGGGCAGGTCTGCTTTGTCGAAGCTGGCGGCGTACCGTTCGGAGTTGGTGACGAAGGTGTCGATGCTGCTCACGGTGCTCCCTCGCGGATAGTCGGTTTCGGCGGGATCGTATCCATTCCGTTGCCAGCCTAATCCCGACTTGCCAGACCAGAAATACTGGCTTAGCTCTTGTCGAGCCGGTGGAACGCGATCTCCTGCAGCAGCAGCCGGATGGACGCCGCGACCGGGATCGCCACCAGCGCCCCGACGATGCCGAGCAGGACCCCGCCGATCAGTACCGCCACCAGGCTGACGATCGCCGGCACCTGCACGGTGCGGCCCATGATCCGCGGGACGATCAGGTAGTCCTCGGCGAGCCGGTACCCGATGTAGAACGCGAGGGTGGCCAGCGCCACGGGCAGCGATACCGTCAACGCGACCAGGCTCACTACTGCCCCGCCGATGGTCGACCCGATCACCGGGATCAGGTCGAGGAACGCCACGAACATGCCGAGCAGGACCGGATAGGGGACGCCCCACGCCAGCAGCCACAAGTAGGTGCCCAGGCCGGCGATCACCGAGGTGAGGAAGTTACCCAGCACATAGCCGCCCACCTTGGCGAAGATCTCGTCGCCGATCAGGATGACCCGGGGCCGCCGCGAGTGCGGCACCAGCCGGTAGCCGAACATCTTGATCTTCGGCAGGCCAGCCAGGAAATAGATGCTGAGCACCATGATGACGACGATGGCGGACACGGTGCTGGCCACCAGCGCCCCGGCGCCGAGCACCCCGCCCACCAGGGAGCCGCCCCCGCCGCTGACCAGCTTGGAAAGGCGCTGCTGAAGGTGGTACTTGAGGTTGAGCTTGCCCAGCTGCGAGTTACGGTTCTGCAGGTCGTGCATGTAGTGCGGGATCTGATGGGCCAGCGCGGTAGCCTCGCTGGCCAGCGGCGGGATCGCCGCCGCCAGGAAGGCGGCCGTGATGGCGAGGGCACACGCGATGACGGTGAGCACCGCCGCCCAGCGGGGCATGCGGTGACGGACCAGCCAGCCGACTATCGGGTCGAGGCCGATCGCGATGAACATCGCCAGGCCGATGATGATGAGCACGGACCGGGCCCGGATGACCACCTCGATCAGGCCGTAGGCGACGGCCACGCCGAAGGCGGCCATCATCCCGATCATGAACGGGGAGCGCCGGTTTATCGGCCGTCCCGGCTCACCGAGGCCGCCGGTCTTCTCGGCCACCTCCGCTGCCTCTTCCATGGCCTCCCGGATCGGCTGATCCCCGGGGCCGTGTTCTTCCCTGGCCTCGCCGTCCTGGGCCCGGACCTTCTCCTGCGCCCGGACCACGGCCGTCTCCGGTGCCTGGCTAGCGTTCCTCACCCGGCCCCGCTACCCGCGGCCGGCCCGTTCAAGCCCCGCCGGGGTAACCAGCCGCTTTCGCGGGGGATGAAGGCTATCCGGATACCGCGAGCTCGGCCGGATGGGCCAGCGTCTGGTATACCACGCAGTAACGCTCGGTGAGGCGGAGCAGCGTCTGGATCTGCTCGGCGCTGGCGTCGGTGTCCAGGTCGAAGGCCAGCCGGATGGACCTGAACCCGACCGGCGCATCCTTGCTGACCGCCAGCGTCCCGCGGAAGTCCAGGTCGCCTTCGGCCCTGACGGTGCCGCCGGCCACGTCGATCCGCAGCGAGGTGGCCACCGCCCGCAGCGTGACCCCCGCGCACGCCACCAGGGCCTGCAGCAGCATGTCACCCGAGCACAGCAGCATGCCGTCCCCTCCGGTCGCCGGGTGCAGCCCCGCGATGGCCAGCGCCCGGCCGGTCTCCACCGAACACGAAATGGCGTCGTCGAGATGTCCCTGCGCGCGCAAGGTGACGACCGCCTTCTCCGGGTCCTCGCGGTAGGCATCCTTGAGCGGCTGCTGTACGGCGCGCAGTTCCGCGCTATCCATGACTGCTCCCGTCTGTGCTCCGGCTAGCTCCCTTCACCATAACTTGACCTTCGCGTGACCATCCGCGCGAAACCGCGGCCGGGTCGCGCTTCGTCTGATGCGCATGAGGAACGCGGGCGCCCCAGGTCCGGTTCAACCGGCCCTACCTGATCAAAAATGATGCCCCGGAGCGACCGGCCGGGAGAGCCCTGACATGTTCTTGCGGGAAGTAACAAAACAAAGACCTAAAAGCTACTAGTCTTCAAACGCCGTATTAGGTCATACTCACCCCCGTTACCGGGGTGGGGCGGGCTGCCGGGGGGTGATGCGCCGTGAATGTCTGCGGCAATTGTGGACGGACGCGCAGGCAAGGAGCTGCGTTCTGTACTGGCTGCGGCAATCGTTTCGCTGACGACGACCCAGGGCCCGCCAGATCCGATGGTCCCTTCGGTACCGCCGAACCCCCTGGGCCTGCTGATTCTCCTGGTCCTGCAGGATCCTACGGACCCGCGGGATCTTATGGGCCGGCTGAAACTCACGGACCCGCGGGACCCTGGCCGCCTGCGGGAAGTTACGGGCCTCCGGCACCCGACCGTCCTCCCGGCTCCTCCGGACCCTCCCATCGCCCCCGGCGCTCGTGGACCGGGATCACCGGGCTGACGCTCCGGCCCGCCGTGCTCGCGACGGTGGTGGTCGTGCTGGCCGCGGCCGCCGCGGCCAGCGGCGCCCTGCTCTATGTGCAGCATCACAAGTCGCATACCGCAGCGGCGGTAAACCCGGCCCAGGCCGCGCGGACGTCGGCGACCGCGCAGAATGCCTCCCCGTCAGCCGAGAGCGGCTCCACGTCCGGGCCGAGCCCGTCGGCTACCTCGGCAAGTCCCTCCGGAAGCGCCGTGACGGTCGGGGCGGGCGCGTCACAGGACCCGAATGCCTCATCGGTCGCGGCCTTCCTCGGCCAGTACTTCGCTGCCATAAACGCGCATGATTATCGGTCGTACTATTCACTGCTGAGCCCGCAGGTTCAGCGGGGGACGACACCGGCGCAGTTCGACAAGGGATACCGGACCACCGCCGACTCGAACGAGACACTCGTCGGCATTTCCGCCGCCTCGGACGGGGACCTGGCCGCGGAGGTGACGTTCACCAGTCACCAGAACCCGGCGGACAGCCCCGACCAGAGTGAATCATGTACCAACTGGGATATATCCCTGTTCCTTGCCCAGGGTGCCTCGGGATACGTCATCGACGCGGCACCCTCCGGCTATCAGGCCTCCTACCAGCCGTGCTCGTGATCCAAGCCACGGCCGCCTAGGGGAAAGTACCGACCTGCTGGAGAAAAAGTGACCCAGCTGCAATGCGTCAACTGCGGTTCCGCGCTGACGCCTGGAGACATGTTCTGCGGGGGCTGCGGCACCGCCGCAGATGTCGCAGGCCGCGGCGGCCCGCCGAGGACTGAGCCCGTTCAGATCAGTACCATGGCGCCCGGCAACGCCTGGGCGGGTACCCCGGCCCAGGCGCCGCCCGCACCAGCGGCGCGCCGCGGAACGGACGGTAGCGCGTGGTGGCAGTCCAGGCAGGAGCCGGCCGAGGTGGTCCCGCCGGACCAGTTCTTCGGCCACGCGGTCGCCCAGCCCGGCGGTCCGCTGAGCAATTCAACCCGTTACCTGTGCGCGGCGGCCTACCTCAACCCGAAGTTCACGAACACCGTGATCAGCGAGCTGCTGGCGTCGCATCGGGCTGTTGCCCCCTCGCTTGGCATCGATCTCATCCCGATCGTCCGGCACTGCCTCAGTGCCAGGAAGGCGCAGCTGCTGCGCGACCTGTTGCTCACCGTCCTCCTGATCGCCGGCTTGTACCTGGCGACCGTGCCGGTCATTGCGATACTGATCATCTCGCTGTGCCTGAGCGCCCTGCCTGGCGTCGAGTGGGAACGCCGGGCGCTCGGGGTAAAGGTGCTGGCCGGCGTGGCCGTCGCGGTTGTCGTCGGCGTGGTCGTCTTGTACTTCTTCCTGGGCTCGATCTTCAGCGGGGCCTCGGTAAACGGCGGCGCCACCCCGAACCTGGGACCGGTGGCGACGGGCGCCGCGATCCTCGTGGTCGTGCTGGTCTTCCTGGTCCTGATCGGCACGGTACTGGTCGGGTACTCCTATTCGATGTACCGCACCTTCAGCGACCGGCTCAGGCCGGGAGCAGACGCCGGCCGGTTCGATCGCGCCCCGGACGAGGTCGAGGCCAGGATCGCCGAGGTAGCGGCGGCGCAATGGGGAAACATGACCATCTACGGCGGAGACAACCCGTTCATCGGGACCGGCCCCCGCCTGCTGAACGAAGACTGGTCCATCGCCATCGAGCTTGATCGCGCGCCGGGCCCGGGTCGGAGCAGCAGCCGCTCTGCGGGCAAATCCGGCAATTACGTTCCTATCGACCCGGTCGAGTTGCACCGGGTCATCCGGACGCGATTGCTGAAGGTCAAGGACGACGGGCTGCCGGAGAATGAGCGCATAGCGGCGCTCCGCATGCACGATCATGTCGCCGGGGACGGGCACTGCCGGTGGGACAGCCCGGTCATCGACCAGGCGCGGACGATGCCGTATTCGCAGGCCAGCGCAGAGGCGATCGACGCGCTGATCCGTCATCCGGCGGCCGGGCTGCGCTACTACCTGCGGGTCTGCGTGAGCGACGAGGGCCAGCCGGTCTGGGCCCGCAGGCGGCAGGTCATCGGCAGCACCGATCAGGAGATCGCGGTCTCGGCCTTCATCTATGTCGCGGTCGAAGGGCGCATGTTGTACCTGCAATACGTACCGAGACTCCTGCCGCCCATCTTCCAGCAATACCATCTTGTCGACCGGCTGCCGAAGATTAGCTCCGGTGAATTCATGGTCAAGGTCATCCTGCATGCGGCGCGCACCTCGTTCCGGGACATGGTGATCGCCCCGTTCAGGGTCATCGGCACCGCATGGCGGGCGGTTTCTGAGCGGTGGTCCTATCACTCGGAGGTCAGGTCCGCCAGCGACTATGTCTTCGCCGATATGGGCGCGCGGATCAGCGTCCGTGAGTTCGGTGGGTCAGCCGCGGCTCGCAACTACATCCAGGTACTGGACACGGTCAAATACACGAGGATCGTCCAGCGCCTGATTCTCGACACGGTTCTGGATTTCCTGACCGAAAAGGGCGTCGATACCAGCGCTTACCAGGAGAGCGCGAGCGCCATCATCAGCAACAGCTACACGATCCACGGCAACGTCGGTGCCATGGCGACAGGAAGTCAGGGCAAGGCGGAAGGGCGCGTCGACGGGTCTTCGGGCGGCCCGGCCGGGGCGAAGTCGTAAGCCCGCGAGAGCTGGGCCGACCTGCCCGATGCGGGACGAGAAGGGACATCATGGAGCAGCAGGACAGCTACCCGGGTGCCGGCGCCGCCGGATCAGGGGTCAGCAACGAATTTCATGTCGGCGGTAACGTCGGAGCAATCGCCACGGGACAATACGGTCAGGCCACGGGGAACGTCTACGGCGCGGGCGCCCGCGATCCGCTGGAGATGCTCGACCGGCTGCTGCGCAAGCTCGAGGCCGACGCGGGCGTGCTCGAGGGCGAGCAGGCCGACGATGTCCTCGACGACGTGCAGCGACTGCACACCGAGGTGCACAGCCGCAGGCCAAGCGCGGAGAGCATCCGCCTCATGCTTTCCCGCCTCACCAGCGCGACCAGTTCGACCGCGGCGCTGCTCGCGACCGTGGAGCAGATCAAGGAGCTGGTCTCGGCGATCCTGCACTGACCGGCAAGCCCGGCAGCGGCTGTCGGCTAGTGATAACGTGCGACATCGGCAAAGCTACGCGTGGGAAGTGGGCTGGCATGATCAGGCATCAGCTGACCGGCGCTTTAATCGGCGCCGTGCTCTCGCTGGTTCTGGCCTGCTCGGGATGTGGCCTCACCTCGGGGGGCGGTCCGACCAAGGGGCCACCAAGCGCCCCGGTGAGTACCCGTTCCCCGCGCCCCTCGACCAGCGAGGCCTCAGGGCCGCAGCAGCACCGCAAGCCGCCCTCCTGCCCGGCCCGGGTCTTCTCCCGGATGACCGTGGCCCAGCGGGTGGGTCAGCTGTTCCTGGTCGGCATCGCCGCCGAGCCCGGATCTGAGGTTGCCCGCGCGGTCGCGGCCTATCATTTCGGGTCCCTGATGTTCGGGACCACGAGCGCGGCCAGCCTGGCCGAGGTCCGGCGGGTGACCGCCGCCGATCAGTCGCTGGCCTCCTCGGCGGCTACCGCGCGAGTCCGGTTCTTCATCGCCGCTGACCAGGAAGGTGGCGAAGTCCAGCGGCTGCGGGGACCGGGCTTCTCGGCCATCCCGTCGGCCGTGGCCCAGGGGGAGCTGACACCCGCCGCGCTGCAGCTGGAGGCAGCCGAATGGGGACGTGAGCTGAAGCTGTCCGGCGTCAACCTTGACCTGGCCCCGGTCATGGACGTGGTGCCGCCCGGGACCGCCAGCCAGAACCAGCCAATCGGCGCGCTGCTGCGCGAGTTCGGCAGTGACCCGGAAACCGT
The DNA here is from genome assembly GCA_963744575.1 of uncultured Actinomycetota bacterium. Classification (GTDB taxonomy): domain Bacteria; phylum Actinomycetota; class Actinomycetes; order Streptosporangiales; family Streptosporangiaceae; genus Palsa-504. The sequence continues at coordinate 196,845 of CAVUUF010000003.1, forward strand.
GGCGGCGCACGGCCTGGCGTTCATCCGGGGGATGCGGCGAGCCGGAGTTGCCACGACCGCCAAGCATTTCCCGGGCCTGGGCCGGGTGGTCGGCAATACCGATTTCACCGCCGGGGTCGTCGACCCGGTGACCAGCCCCGGTGACCCCTTCCTCGGGTCCTTCCAGGCGGCCATCGACGCGGGCGTGCCGTTCGTGATGGTCGCCCTGGCCAGCTACCCGCGGATCGATCCCGGTCATCTCGCGGTGTTTTCTTCTCGTCTGATGCGGGTCCTGCTGCGCAAGCAGATGCGGTTCGGTGGCGTGACCGTGTCCGATGACATGGGCGCGGCCGCGGCCGTGGCGGGCATGTCCCCGGGCGCCCGCGCCACCGGCTTCCTTGCTGCCGGGGGTGACATGATCACCTCGGTGAGCCTGGCCGCGGCCGCCGCCATGGACACTGCGGTGCTCAGCCGCGTGGCTCATGATCCTGCGCTCGGTTCCGCGGTCGACTCGGCTGTGATGCGTATCCTCACCGCCAAGCAGGCTTACGGCCTGCTGCCCTGCACGGCAGGTTAGATCCTGCGGGCCGGGGTGCGGATGGGAGGGACGGCCAGTGGCTGTCAAGCCGTCCAGGAGTGCAGGAAGGCCGCGTCCTTGGCTGCCACGTCCGCCCGGAACATGGGGTGCAGGTCCATTGACGGCGAGTACTTGCTGGCCGGAACCTCGCGGCCCAGCGCCTCGGCCATGGCCCGGACGTGGTGCGGGCCGGCGCCGCAGCAGATGCCCACGTAGTCCGCGCCGAGCTCGCGCGCCTGCCGGGCGAAGTCCGCCATCTCGAAGCGCGTGCAGACAAAGGGATCGAGCGCGATGGGGAAGGCCCGCTCCCCGTCCGGAGACCGCAGGGTCTCCATCGTCGGCGCGGTCACGCCGGTCCGGTACGGCACCGGCTGGACCGCGACGGCGCAGTCCACCGCCGCCCGGATGGCGGGGATCAGCGGAAGCATGGTCTCCGGCCCGCGGTCGCAGTTCAGCCCCACGATCTGCGCTCCCTCGGCGGCGAGGATCCGGCACGCCTCCGGGTAGCCGTAGCCGTCCCGCGTCCGGTCGGGCTGCGTCGGCGCCAGCGTCACCATCGCCGGCAGCCCCAGATCACGGATGACCTCCAGCGCGATCAGCGCCTCGCCCAGGTAGTCGTTGGTCTCCGAGATGACGAAGTCGATGCCCTCCTCGACGGCCCAGCTGAGCTGTTCGGCGTACGTGGCCCGCACGACCTGCCTGGTAGCCGGGTCATCCGGGTCGTAGGCCCAGGTGTTGCAGACGTTGCCGGCCACCAGGGCGCCGCCTTCGGCCGCCACCTCGCCCGCGATTCGTACCGCCTGGCGGTTCATCGCCTCCAGGTCGCCCTCGCGGCCGACGTCACGCAGCTTCTCCCGGTGCGCGTAGTAAGTGAGCGCCACCATCACGTCCGCGCCCGCCCGCAGGAACTCCCGGTGCAGTTGGCGCACCGCGTCGGGATAGTCGAGCACCACCTCGGGGACGAACGGCCCCGCCTTGATATAACCGCGCCGTTCCAGCTCGAAGACGTAGCCCTCGGCGCCCAGCACCGTGCCGCCCCGCAGCCGGTCCGGCAAAGACAACACAGACGCGCTCATGACGCCATTCCTTTCGTAACCCCGAACCTGGCGGGCGCGAACCGCCCGATGTCATACCCGGTGCCCTGCTGCAGGGCGAGCTGGGCGAGCACCCGGCCAACCCAGGGCGCGAACTTGTAGCCGGTGCCGCGCCAGCCGACCCCGGTGTAGAGCCCCTCCGCGCCGGGCACCGGGCCCAGGATGAACTCGTCGTCGGCCACCAGGTCATACCAGCAGGTGTCGACGCCGCTGACGGTGGCCACGTCGACGACCTCCGCGTCGCGCAGGCCGGGGATGCACTCGGCCACGAAGTCTTCCACGCTCCCGATCCGGCTCGCCGCCCGGGGCACGTCGGGCGGGTTGTAGAACCCGATCTTGACCCCGGGCGTCTTCCCCTCGTACACCGGGTGCCCGTAGATCCCGATGTCCAGGTAGGCGAACACCGGCATTGCGGTCTCGGTGAACATGGGCAGGGACCCGGCCGGGGGGATGAAGTACTTGGACTGGGTGGGGCGGTCCGGGCGCAGCGGGAACCGGGCCGGGCAGCCGGGCACCAGCCCGAGCACGTCATTGGTGCCCAGGCCCGCCGTCACCACCAGTACGTCCGATTCGACCGGGCCGTCGTCGGTGGCGACAACCCACGAACCGCCGGATCGGGCGATCGCCCGCGGCGGGGTGTTCTCCGCCACCCGCACCCCGCGGGCCCGCAGGCCCTCGCGCAGCGCCTGCGTCACCGCGGCCAGGTCGGCGAACCCGGCGTCCACGTCCAGCCAGCCGCCGTCGGCGTCGAACTGCGGGAACCGCTCCCGCAGCGCGGCGCCGGTGAAGGCCTCGCGGCGCAACTGCAGCTGTTCGAGCACCGCGTAGCTCTCCACCGCGTAACTGCTGGCCAGATCCGGCGTGACGGTGCCCTTGACCAGGTTCAGGCAGCCGCAGTCGACCAGCAGCCGCCGGCCGCACTCCCGCTCGAGCTCATGCCACAGCCGCCGCGCCTCGAAGGCGAGCCGGGCGTACTCCGGGTCCCGGTAGTCGTTACGGACCGACCTGGTGAGGCCGAACGACGCCGTGGCCGGATCGCCCACCCGGGACCGGTCGAGCACCGTGACCGTTTCGGCCAGCGGCGCGGCCTGGTAGGCGGTCATCAGCCCCATGACGCCGCCGCCGATGATCGTCAGCCGCCTGGCCAAAAGGTCACCCTCCCAAGATCTCCGCACGTCAGAGGCCACCTCGCTGATCTTCACCCAGCGGCCGGACACGTCCGGGGCATCTGTCGCGTCGCCGGCCGCCGGTACGGCCGTGCCCGCGCGGAACCCCGCCGCCCACGGCGCCTCAGGCCACCCTTCTAGCAGGCCGGCGACCTGGTTCGCAAATGAAGAGCCGTAGCGCCCGGCCACCACCGGTCCGGGTAAGAATGGCTGGGATGTTCGGCCCGGATCCGCCGCATGCGGTGGATCCGCACGTCGTCACCCGCGCTGGCGTACCAGAGCTCGGCTGCCGCTGGCTGGATGCGTTCTCCGTGGTTATGACCTGTCAAGAGCCTGTGAGTATGTACGGACAAAATAGAAAATAGGGTCGGAAGCGTCGGGTCACGGTACACGGCGCCCTTCCCGGAGGTGCCGGCGACCGCTTGGTCTCCATCCGCTGACAGTGGCGGTTGATTGCTCTGTGAGCCGTGATCTACATGCTTCTTGGCTGACAGCACCCGGGCGTGCCGGACGGAGCGGCGTTCATGGCGGACCGGATTATCCGTGCTAATTCTGCAGTGGTTACAATGTCCAAACAAATGAGCCTGACGACCGCCGGATGTCGATGATGCCTGAACGCGAACCAAGCACCAACGGCCCGATCACTATAGACCGGACCAGCCCGGTGCCGCTGTACTTCCAGCTGGCTCAGCATTTCGAATCGGCCATCAGATCCGGCGCGCTCAAGGTCGGCGCCCGGCTGGAGAACGAGGTCCAGCTGGCGGAGATGCTCGGCTTGTCGCGGCCCACCGTGCGGGCGGCCTTCCTCTACCTGGCCAACAAGGGGCTCGTGGTGCGCAAGCGCGGTGCCGGGACCCTGGTGGCCAACGAGCGGATCGACCGTAACGTCGAGCTGACCAGCCTCTACGACGATCTCGCGTCAAGCGGCCGTACTCCCACCACCCGGGTGCTCAAGGCCGAGGTCAGCCACGCCAGCGACGAGGTCGCGGACGCGCTACAGCTGTCCGAGCGGGCCCTGGTGATGTCGCTGGAGCGGATCAGGCTGGCCGATGGCGAGCCGATGGCCCTGATGCACAACTACCTGCCCGCCGGGCTGGTCCAGCTGAACGTCGAGATGCTCGAGGAGCACGGCCTGTATGAGTTGCTCCGCGCGTCCGGCATCGGGCTGTACTCGGCCACTCAGCGGATGGGTGCGAAGAACGCCTCGACCGCCGAGGCCCGCACGCTGAACGAGAACCGCGGCACCGCCTTGCTGACCATGGAACGCATCGCCTACGACCAGTCCGGCCGCCCCGTGGAGTTCGCCAAGCACCTGTACCGCGCCTCCCGGTACGCGTTCACCACCAGCTTCCCGCGTCCGGAACCAGCCCCGGGCTAGCCTCGCCCGGACAGCATAGATGATCGGCTCATAGCCGCAACCAGCGACAGGTAAGGGGATGGCTGATGACAACGCGCAAAGTGGGCACGCGCGAGGAGTGGCTCGCGGCTCGCAACGAGCTGCTCGCGAAGGAAAAGGAGCTTACCCGGCGTGGCGACCAGCTCGCCGCCGAGCGGCGCGCCCTGCCGTGGGTGCCGATCGAGAAGGAATACAGCTTCGACACCGATAAGGGACGCAAAACGCTGCCGGAGCTGTTCGGCGGGCGATCGCAGCTGGTCGTCTACCACTTCATGTTCGGCCCGGCCTACACGGCGGGCTGCCCGGTCTGTTCGTCGGCGGCGGATGCCTTCAACGGCGCCGTATCTCACCTGAACGCGCGCGATGTGACGTTCAGCTGCGTATCGCGGGCGCCGCTGGAGAAGCTGCAGGCGTACAGGCGGCGGATGGGCTGGAGCTTCCCCTGGGCCTCCTCCTACGGCAGCGACTACAACTTCGACCTCGAAGTCTCACGCCCGGAGGAGGCCACCCGCGAAGCCCTGGCCGGCGGCGTCCCTCCGATCGCCGTGGAGCTGGCGCAGGAGTGCGGGACCGAGCCCGCGGCCTACCTGTCCGAGGCACCGGTGCTGAGCGCTTACGCACTCGAGGACGGGACCGTCTACCTGACGTACTCGACCACTGCCCGCGGGCTGGAATTCATGATGGGCTATTACGGCTTCCTCGACCGCGCCCCGCTGGGCCGTAACGAAGGCGACCAGCCCCAGATGTGGATGCGCCGGCACGACGAATACGGGCCGCGAGCACGGTAGCCCTGGCCGCCGACGGGTGGGGTGAGGCACGTACCCACCCGTTCGGTCTAACGAGCTTTAGTTCCGAACGGGCGGGATGTCACGCCCCGCTTGGCCAGCTCGCCCTCTGCAGCGGCCGCGAACCCCAGCCCGCACAGCCTGGGCAGCGGCCCGGGAAGGGGCGGAGTTGGTACTCCCGGGCCGCTGCTGCTTGGGTGGCTGTGTTGTCGTTGTCCGGCGGCTGTGTTGTCCGGTCGCCGGGCCGCTAGTCACGGAACAGGTCCAGGGCGTTGGTCCCGTCGTTCACCGCGATCATGCCGTCGGTGGTAGCGATGATGCCGAACAGGTCACCCGCGCCGTTCTTGACCAGCGTCCTGGTGGCGAGCTGGCGTCCGGCCGGGGTGATCTCCACGGCGTTGCCGTTGTTGCCGTTGACCACGATCAGGTCGCCGTTGGGCGCCGTGGTCATGCCCAGCGGGGCGTCGAGGGCGCCGCGCGCGGACAGCAGCCCGGCCGTGGCCGGCTCGGCGGTGGTCCGGGTGAGCGCCTGCGGGATGGCCGAGATCGTGTTGGTCTGCGTGTCGGCCACGTACAGCGTGCCGTTGTGGCCCAGCGCCAGGCCGGTCGGCGCGAGGACCAGCGCGGCCTTGTCGGCCTTCCACGGATAGCCGCTGCCGACCGCCGTGGTGCTGGTCAGCGCGGGCGGCGAGCCGGCGCTGAGGGCGAAGTCGAGCCGCACCACCGTGCAGTTGCCGGTGCGCGGCGTCCTGTTGCGGGTGCTGGTGTTGCCGCCCAGGGCGTTGGAGACGAACACCTGCGCCGACGTCGCGGTCGACGACACCGTCATGTCCCAGGGGCCGACGATGTTCTTGTTCGTGATCGTCTCGGCCACGGTGCCCTGGCCGTTCAGCACGATCAGGCACCCGGCCGGGTCCAGGCCGGGCAGCGCACCGCCGGTCGTGGTGGGCAGGCTGCCGACGATCACCCAGCCCCCGGGCAGGATGCCGAGCGCGGTGGTCAGGCCGACGCCGCCCGGGCAGCCCATGTCGGCCGGCAGCTTGCCGACGTCGGCGAACAAGGTGGTCTTCCCGTCCGGGGACACCTGGACGACGGTGGTGCCGGTGCCCTGGACGTTGGCCTTGTCGTTGAAGTTACTCACCAGGATGTCGCCGGCCGTCAGCCGGCCCGCCGAAGCCGTCACCGTGGCGACCCCGTACGGGTTCACGTCGCCCTTGGCCGGAACGGTCGAGGCGATCTGCGACCCGTTGTGAAGCCCGCTGAGAAAGGGCGTCACCGGCGCGGTGGCCGCCTTTGCCCTGGTCGGCGCCGGCGTACCCGGAGCCGATGTCGTGGTGCTTGATGTGCTGCTGCAGGCCGTGGCCACCAGGCCAAGGCTCAGCGCGCCCGTCAGAATTGCAGCAAGGTGCCTACGGCCCACCGTGCTCCCCTTACCGGAGGGTCGTGCCCTCCATGGTCCCGTGTAATGCCCGCTCGAAAACGATGAGGCCCGCTCCCTGATACACGGCCCGCCGCGCGGCCCGGTTCAAATGGGATGTATCAGGCACGCCGCCGCGCGCTCTGATTCGGCAAGGGCGTCCTCGCGAAGCGGAGCGGGTAGCGAGGGCGCCCCAGCCAAGCCGGGCGGGACTGCCGCGCCGCCCGGCCGCGCTCCAGCGGAGTGGGGGGTGTTACCTATGGGCGCCAGCGTGATGTTCCTTGACTGCCCGGCCTACATGGACAAGACCGGTTCGGTCAGATGCGGGCTTCCGGCCGAGGTGGAGGGCCGCTATCTGATGCGGTCGACCGACGGCCCGCTGGAAAGCGCGCGGATCCGGTGTCCGCGCGGCCACTGGTTCAACGGCCCGATCGAGTCCCTGACGATGCCGGAAAACCCGGATCCGTCGGTCGAGAACCAGGCCGTCGCCCGGATCAAGGGCAAGGCCATCCGGCGTCCCGGCGGCTAGGCGTTTCAGCTGCTCTCGGCGGCCTGCCGCAGCAGGCACCACAGTTCCTCGACGTCATGACGCTCGGTGGTTTCGGCTCCGATCGAGACCCGGACCGACCAGGTGCCGTCCAGCAGGGACGGCGTGACCAGGGCCGCGCCCGAGGCGTTGACCGAATCCACCCAGGAAAGCGTGTGCGCGTTCAGCGCGCCGGCGTCCAGCACGGCACCGGTTTCCGCGACGGTGCCGTCGGGCTCGTGCCTGAGCACGACGGTCTGCAGCCCGACCGGGGCGAGGACACGCCAGCCGGGGGTGGACAAGACCTGCCCGGCGAGCCAGCGAGCGTTGTCCAGGTCCCGCCGCAGCCTGGCCCGGATGGCGTCGACGCCGTCGAGCCGCAGGTGGAACCACAGCTTCAGGGCGCGGAACCGGCGGCCGAGCGGGATGCCCCAGTCCTTGTACTGGGTCACCTCGCCGTCGATGGTGGAACGCAGATAGGACGGGTTGGTCGACATGACCCGGATCAGGTGGCCCGGGTCGGCGACGTACAGCAGCGAGCAGTCCAGCACGGTGCCCAGCCACTTGTGCGGGTTCCAGGTCAGTGAGTCGGCTCCTTCGACGCCGTCGACGAGCCAGCGCATCTCCGGCAGCAGCAACGCCGAGCCCGCCATCGCCGCGTCGACGTGCACCCACATCCCGTGCCGGCGAGCCAGCGGGACGATCTGGGCGAGCGGGTCCACGGCCGTGGTGCCGGTGGTGCCGACGTTGACCACGATGGCGGCCGGGCGGCGGCCGGCGGCCACGTCGGCCTCCAGCGCCACGGCCAGCGCGTCCGGGCGCAACGCGTACGTGGCCGGGTCCACGTCGACGAACCTCAGGTTGTCCCGCCCGTAGCCGGCCAGGGCCACCGCCTTCGGAATCGAGGAGTGCGCGTGCCTGGTGGTGTAGACCGTCAGCGGCGCGCTTTCGGCCTGCATCCCGCCGCGTGCCTCCGAGTAGTCCGTCGCCCGCTCGCGCGCCGCGAGCAGCGCGACGAGGCACGCGGTGGACGCGGTGTCCTGGATGACGCCCTTCCACGACGCGGGCAGCGCCGTCAGCTCGCGCAGCCACTCGACCACGACTTCCTCGACCTCGGTCAGCGCGGGGGCGGACTGCCAGGTGATCCCGAGCGCGCCGAGCCCGGAGGTGGCCAGGTCGCCCAGCGCGGAACTGAGGGACGCGTTGGACGGGAACCAGCCGAAGTAGCGGGGATGCTGGACCTGCGTCACGCCCGGGACGACGATGCGTTCCAGGTCGGCCAGCACGCGGCTGAACGGTTCGGCCGCCTCCGGCGCCCGGCTCGGCAGCTTCCCGGCCACCTCACCGGGTCCCGCCTGAGCCTGAACCGGCAGCTGCGGAATCCGCGCCCGGTAGTCGGCGATCCAGTCGATCAGCTCATGACCCGCCGCCCGGAACTCCTCAGGCTTCATATCGCATCGCCGCTTCCTCACGCCCACGTAGCCAGGCCCGGACCCAGCGCTCCACCCGTGCAGGTTATCGAAATGCTCCGGCCAGTACCGCGTCCGCTCACGCCCGGCACGCCCGGCACCGCGCCAGCTAGCCTGCCGGGGCGTCGTCGCCGTCGGCGGGGGGCCAGGTGCCGAGCTGGGGCTGCCGGTACAGCGCGTCCAGGTCGAGCTGCTGAGCGTCCTTCAGCACGACGTCCTGCTGTTCCTGCGCCTTCTCGGCCGCCTGCTTGGCCAGTTCGGACGCCAGCCCGCCGAGCTGGCGGACGCCGGTGGCGTCGATGAGCACGTGGCTGCTGGCGAAGATGACGATGCCCTCCACCCGCCGGTCCTTCTGCTCCGGCGGCGACAGGGCGGCGCCCACCTTCGCCGCCGCGGCCGGGTTGGCGGCGCGCGCGGCGAGCTTGTCGCGCTCTTCGAGCACCCAGTGGTGGAACTTCATCACCGCGCCGTGCAGCGGCAGGTCCTTCACGTTTTCGGCGCTCAGCCCGTACCGCTTGCCCTTCCCGAAGCAGCGGCCGTAGGCCATCACGGCGGACGACCACAGCGCCAGCGGCATCAGCGGATCCCGGTCCTCCTCGGGCTTGTCCAGCTCGGTGAGCAGCCGCTTGCAGCAGTCCATGGTGAACTGAAGGTCCTGGATGACCGACGCCTGGTCGGCGAGAACCTGCGCGGACGGCACGTCGAGGGCAACGGTCGGCATCGCCATCTTCGGATCGTCCCACCGGGGACGCCGCCCGCTCGTCTCACAACGGGACAAATCCGGGATCAGCCGGCCCGGGCCGCGGGCGGCGCCGAGGTGGCCCACCGGATGGCCCGGACCATGGCGTGGCCGGCCGGGCGGACCAGCACGGTCTCGGTCACCGGCAGCCGGGGCAGCCGGAGCGGCCGCCGGGCCCACCAGGGCAGCAGCGACACCGCGGCGGCGGCCAGCACCCCGTAGGGGGCGCGCGCCACCGCCGGGAGCGGGGGACTGAGCAGCAGGAACCGGGCCGCCTCGCGGGCCTGGGCGGTGGCGGTCAGCTCGGCCCGGTACTGGCCGATCCGGTCGGCCAGCTCGGCCTCGGTGCGCGGCGGGTCCGGCACGCCGAGCTCGGCGCCGATCCGGGCCATGTCGGCGACGTAACCGTCCCGTCCGGCCTGATCCAGCGGCCGCACGCCGAACCGGGCATGCGTGCGCAGGAAGCTGTCCGCCTCGGCGATGTGCACCCAGGTCAGCAGGTGCGGGTCGGAGGCGGCGTACGGCCGGCCGTCGGGCGCGGTCCCGGTGACGTGCCGGTGCACGGCGCGGACCCGGGCGATCGCGTCCCGGGCGTCGTCGGCCCGCCCGAACGTCGTGACGGCCAGGAAGTAGCTGGTCCGCTGCAGCCGTCCCCACGGGTCGCCCCGGTAGTCCGAATGCTCCGCCACGGCCGCCATCGCCAGCGGGTGCAGCGACTGGAGCAGCAGGGCCCTGATCCCGCCGATGAACATCGAGGAGTCCCCGTGCACCCGGCGGACCGGCCGGTCCTCGGTGAACCAGCGCTCGCCGGAGGCCTGGTGGATCTGCCGCCGCCGGTCCCGGCCCTGCGGCCCGGCGACCCGCTCGAAGATGGCCGCGCCGAGCCGCACGCGAAGACGATCGGCGGCATCCACGTTTCCCATTATCGGTCCCGCCGGAAGCGCCGCGGCAATCGCTTGGCCGCCCGGCGCGGCGGCGCCTCAGCTGAGCCAGCAGCCAAGGGAGGCGTCCGCTCGGTGCCGATGTACGTCTACAAGACCACCGGCGATTCGCCGCGATGATGACGCAGTATGTCGAGCAGGGACTGCGGGAAGGCCTGTCCGGCTGGCGGGTCACCGACTGCGCGGTGAGTCTGCCGGAGGCGCGCGTTCGGTCCTCAGCCCGGCCGAGGTGGCTGCCGCGGCCGAGGCCATCGACGCGGTGCTGGCCCGGCCGGGCCCGCTGGCCCAGGTGGCCAGCGCTCCTGACGACCCAGGCGGGTTCGCCGAGGACTTCTGCCGGTGCCGGGAGATACCCCAGATCGAGCGGCTGGCCAGGCATTCCCGGGTGCCCGCCCTGGCCGCCGCCCTGATGGCCACGGCCATGGACCATCCGCTGTTCCCCGTGGTCTGGCCGGCTGTAATGGGCTGATGGAGGACAAGCACCAGGTACGGCTCGGCGCCGTGCAGGAGACCCTGTTCATCCCGCTCGCCGCCCGGGCCCGCGAGACCCAGCGCAAGCACCCCGTGCTGCGCGACCCCAAGGCCGCGGAGATGGTGCGGTCGATCGACTACGACACCGCTAAGTACGGCCGGAGCGCGGGCGGCCCGTTCACCGTCCTGCGCACCGCGATCATCGACTTCTGGGTCCGCTCGTTCCTGGCCGCGCATCCCGCCGCCACGGTGGTGGAGATCGGCACCGGCCTGAACACCCGGTTCGACCGGGTCGACAACGGCCAGGTGCACTGGTTCGACCTGGACCTGCCGGACACGATCGAGCTGCGCCGGAACTTCTTCGCCGACACGCAGCGGCGCCGGATGGTGGCCGCCTCCTTCCTGGACGAGGACTGGCTGCCGGCCGTCGCGCAGAGCCGGGGGCCGTACTTCTTCGTCGCCGACGGTGTGCTCGTCTACCTGCCGGAACAGGAGGTCATGGCGACGCTGGCCCGCATCGCGGAGCGATTCCCCCGCGCCCTGATCGCGCTGGACACCTATCCGAAGCGGACCTTCGACCAACAGCACAAGCTGGCCGCCAGGAAGGGCATGGACGCCCGGTGGGCCTGGGCCTGCGATGAGCCGCGCGCCCTGGAGCGGTTCGGCCTCGAAGTGGTGGAGTCCGCCTCGTTCACCCGGCCGCCACGGGCCATGCGCGGCCAGCTGCCGGCCAGGTACCGGTACCTGATACCGCTCGCCGATCCGCTCCTCGGCAAGGCCATGGCCATCACCTTGTTCCGAGCCAGCTCCCCGGAAGCCGCTGGTTAGCCCGGTAAGGCGCGGGCGGTCGGACTGGTGCCAGGGGCTGGGCCGTCCGCGTGGGGGTGAGCCGGTCCTGGCGCTGGGAGCGCATCGGCTCGGCGAGTTCCATGGTGGCGAAGACGGGCGGCCAGTCGGCCGGGGTGTACCCGGCACCGAGGTCACAGTGATGCAGTTCCACCTCAGCCAGCCGACGGACCAGCAGTTCGGCGGCCGGGAACGAGGCCGAGCCGGGGATCAGCACCGGGAGCTGCCACCGCTCGTCGGGCAGCTGCCTGGTCACCGTGCGCAGGGCCATTGCCGAGTCGGCCAGGTCGTCCGCGAGTTCCCTGGGTCCCAGGCCCGCGCGGTACTCGATGTCGGCCTGCCATGCCTGCGAGCCGGCATAGGCGGACCGGTCCTGGCCGGACCGCACGCCGACCAGCAGGTGCCGCATCGCGTCGGCGCCCCGGGCCACGTGCCCGAGAACGTGCGCCCGCGTCCACCCCGGCAGCAGGGAGGCGGCCCGCAGGTCCGGTTCGGTGAGGATCCGCGCTGTACCGAGCAGCCGCTGCGTGGCCTGGTCGATCTGGTCGCTCAGCTCACGTTGTGCGGCATCCATTAGCTCACTCTACGGAAGCCGCCGCCTCTGGGAGAACTTCCCGGCACGACCGGGAAAACGCCTCTTCCGGCCGGGAACGGTGCACCGGCATCGTGGCGTCACCACCGATTCCCCTAGGAGGCAGACATGAATGATCGCAAGCTCAAGGTCCTGACGGTGCTGGCCGGCGTCCTCGCCGTAGGCGAGTTTCTCAGCGCGGTACAGATCGGGCTGGGGAAGGAGCCCTGGGGGGCCGGATTCGCCGTCATCTTCGGCGTGTTCTTCCTCATCGCCACGTGGCTGCTGCGCAGCGGCCGGGTCACCGCCGGCGCGATATTCACCGGCGTCCTGTGCCTGTTCGAGGTCATCGGGTTCCCCAGCTGGCACAAGCACGGCGCCCTGCCGTCACCCGCCCCGTCTGGCCCGGGCGCGCCCCTGACCGGGCACGACGATCTGACCGCGCGTGAGCGCGAGGTCCTCGACCTGCTCGCCGAGGGCGCGAGCAACCGGCAGATCGCCCGCGCCCTCGACCTGTCCCTCAAGACGGTGCAGAACCACGTCTCCCGCATCCTGGACAAGCTGCAGGCGGCCGACCGGACCCAGGCCGCCCTGCGCGCCTGCCAGGCGGGACGCGGGCCTCAATCCCGGAAGTAGCCGGGTCGGCTGACCTTGCCAAGGCGGCCGTCGCCCGGAATGCTGGCTGCTGTGATCGACCCAGACTCGGCGGTTCCGCCCTATGAGCAAGTCGCGAAGATGATGCGAGACGAGATCGCGCAGGGGACCATGACCGGCCGGATCCCCTCGGTGCACACGATCGCCGAGCACCACCACGTCTCGCACCGCGTGGCCGCCCGGGCCCTGGAGGTACTTGAGGGCGAAGGCATGATCGCCAAGGTGCCCGGCGAGGGACACGTCGTACGCCATCCCCGCGGCTAGAGCCGCGCCTCGCACCCTCATCCCCATGACTACAGCCGCGTCGGGGCCGAACTGCGCCTGGCCATCAGCTCGATCGCCAGTTCCTGCCGCACCGGGCGGACCTTCTTCCCTCGTAGCAGCGCGCACAGCCGCCTGGCGCCTTCCGCCCCGCTGAAGGCCAGCGGCTGCCGGATGGTGCTCAGGCCGAGGAAGGCAGCCGAATCGATGTCGTCAAAGCCGACCACGGACAATTTCCCTGGTACGGCCACGCCGAGCCGGTCCGCCGCGGACAGCACGCCGATGGCCTGGATGTCGGACGCGGCGAAGATCGCCGACGGGGGATCGGGTGACTTCAGCAGCTGCGCCGCGTGCTCGGCCGCGACGGCGGTGTCGTGCGGCCCCCGCAGGATCAGGTTCGGTTCCGCGCCAATGCCCGCTGCGGCCAGGGCCTGCCTGTACCCGTGCAGCCGCCGCGCCGACGAGGTGAAACCCAGCCCGGCCGGGGGCCTGCCGAACGGCATGTCGCCGATGAAGCCGATCCGGCGGTGCCCCAGGGCGATGAGGTGACCGGTGGCCAGCCTGCCCCCGGCCGCGTCGTCGATGACCGTCTGCGGTACTCCCGGGTTGGCCGCGTCCACGCTGACCAGCGCGACACCGGCGCGGGCGAACTGGTCGAGCTGGCCGCGGGACAGCGGCAGGGAGATGGCCAGCACTCCGTCCGCCCGGTGCGTGGGCAGCAGGGCCTCCAAGTGGCGATCCCGCTCCGCCGGGCTGTCGACGTTGCACACGATCGTGTCGTAGCCCCGCTCTTCGAGCACGGCCAGCGCGCTGGCCACCCGGGCCACATTGGACGGTCTGGTCAGGTGGGTGACGATAACAGCGACGGTGTGCGGCGTGCCGCGGACGAGGGCCGTCGCGGCGTGGCTCGGCCGGTACCCGAGCCGGCGGATCGAGTCGAGCACCGCCCGCCGGGTGGACTCGCGCACCTGGCCGCCTCGGTTGAGCACCCGGGACACCGTGCCGACACCCACCCCCGCGTCGGCGGCGACGTCCCCGATGGTGACCCGGCGATCCCCGCCCCCAGACGCCGGGACGCCCACATTGTGGAAACGTTTCCAGGTCGGGTCGACCTGGTCTTCGTCGGGTCTGGCCGGGCCGCCGGGACGGCTGCCCGACCCGGCCCCGGCGGTGCTCTCGCCGAGCCGCAGCGTGGTCGGCGTCACCTCGCCCGGTTGCAGATCGGGTCCGTGGTCGAGCTGCCGCAGCGCCCGGGTCACCACCCGCTGGGCGATGTCGTCGACCGGGATGGTCACGCTGGTCAGCCTCGGCTGCAGCAGGCCGGCCGCGGCACTGCCGTCGAAGCCAGTGACGGCGAGGTCCTGGCCGATCCGCAGCCGTAGCTCCGTGGCCACGCTGTAGACCACCCCGGCGAGCCGGTCGCTGCTGGTCACGATGGCGTCGGGCCGCAGCTCCGGCTGGCTCGCGGCCAGCAGCGACCGCACCTTCCCGTGCGCGCTGGCGTCGTCCACCAGCAGCATGCCCGTCTGGTCGGCGGCCATCCCGCGGACGGCCAGGCCGACCCTGAACCCGGCAGCCCGCTCGATGTCCCAGTAGTCATGCGACCGGTAGCCCAGGAAGGCGAGGCGCTCGAACCCGCGGTCGAGCACGTGCTCCACGGCCGAAGCGGTGGCGGCGCGGTTGTCGATGTCGACCCAGCGCTGTGGCAACCCTGGTCCGGTCCGGCCGAAGCACGCGAACGGCATCCCGGCCTCGGTCAGCAGCCTCACCCGATCGTCGTCCGGCCGCAGTTCGGAGAGCATGAACGCGTCGACGCTCCGGCTGGCGATGAGTCGGCGCATCTCATCCAGCGGATCCCCGTCCGGGACCACGATCACCATGCTGTAGCTCTGCCGCGCGCACGCGGCCGCCAGCGACTGGAGGAACTGCTGCATGAGGTAGTTACCGGGCATCAGCTGCGCCCGCGGTATCATGTAGGCGATCTGCCTGGTCCGGCGGGAACGCAGACTCCGCGCGCCGTGATGCGGGTAGTAGCCGAGCACGGCCACGGCCTCGAGCACCCGCGCCCGGGCGGCGTCGCCGACCCGGCCGCTGCCGTTGAGCACGTTCGAGACGGTCTGCCGGGACACGGCCGCGGCCCGCGCCACATCCTGGATCGTTACCTGTCCGGTGGTCGCGGGTCGGACGTGGCCTGATCGAGACCTAGTCACGTGGTCACCGTACTGCTTTGCCAGATTCCTCTTGACAGGGCATAACTGGAGCGCTTCGATATGGTAGATCGTTCCATCAGTGTACCGCGAAAATCCGTACGCCACCCGCTACGGAATGCCACCGAGGTTCGCCGCGGCCATGGGGCGCCAGGAGCTGGCGGTCCCGGCAGGAGCGCCTCGCCAAGACTGGATCGCGGCCCGGGTCTGCGGCGGGCCCGGGCCGCGATCCTGCCCGACACCCCTCGCGTCCCGCACCACCACAGCCCGGCACTGCCCGCAGCTACGCGCGCTCGCCGGGCGGCCGCCCACCCGAGCATCCGCCGAGCGACGCCCCGTCTCGCCAGTCCCGTCAGCGCCAAGCCGCGCATTTCGCGAGAGTGGCGCCCCCGACCCGCCGCCTCATCAAGGCCGGACTTCCGCAGATGGTAGGCAGGCGATCGAGGAAAAGTGGCTCGTGACCTGGGCAGACGTCATTATGGCTTGATCGTGGCGTGTTACTACACGCCGGGTGCCGTATGGCCGCTGGTCAGGTCGGCGGTGGCAGCGTGAAGTCGAGGAACTTCGGCGGTTCGGGCAGGTCGAGGGCGTGCAGGATGGCCTGCTGGCCGGGGGTGGCCACGGAGCGCTGGGCGACCCGGCCGCCGGCGGTGGCGAGGGTGACCAGGTGCATCCGGTCGAGCTCATGGCGGAGGTTGCGCCAGGTGTCGCCGGTGCCGGTCTCGGCGACCCGGATGAGCAGCAGCGCCAGCCAGCACAGCTGGACGTGGGCGCGGATCCTGTCCTCGCGCCAGTGGTAGACCGGTCGTAGCCTGAGGGCGCCCTTCATGTCCCGCCAGCCGCGCTCGACCGCGACCAGCTGCTTGTACGCGGCGGCCAGGTCATCGGGGGTGAGCGTCTCGTCGTTGGTGCGCAGCAGCCACTTGCCGTCTAGGCCGGCTTCGCGGGCGATGGCGGTCTTGTCAAGGCGCAGCAGCCCGCGCGGGGTGCGGCGCAGGAACCGGCGCAGCCCCGGCTTGTCTTTCAGCGAGCCTGCGAGCTCGTCGCGCCTGCGCTGCGGCCACGTGTCCGAGCCGTCGATGAGGCCTTCCAGGTGGGTCACGAGCCGGCCGCGGACCAGCCGGTCCCGCCCGGCCTGCTCGGGGTTGTGGCAGATCACGAACCGCTCCGCCCGCGCCCCGGCGTCCCGGGCGGGAACCCAGACTTCCTTGACCCGCAGGTTTCCGGCCACGGCGTGGTAGCGGCCCTGCCGGGACAGCGCGGCGGCGGCCTCGGCGTTGGTGTTCCGCAGCTTCTCGGCGTGGATGTAGTGCCCGCCGCCCCTGGCGAGGCAGGCCCGGTTGGCCGCCGACGCGAAGCCGCGGTCGGCCACCCACACCAGCCGCCGCAGGTTCCACCCGGCCAGGTCGTCCTTGACCTTGCGGATGATCTTCTGATCGCCGGTGCTGCCGGGGAAGGTCCAGCAGCGCACCGGGATCCCGTCCCGGGTGACCGCCATCGCGATCACCACCTGCGGCAGGTCGTCCCGGTAGTCCTTGGAGTGCCCGAACAGCCGCGCGCCCTCCTCCTCGGGCAGGCTGCCGGCATCCCCGTCGTCCGCGGCCACTTCGGCCAGCTCGGCGGCCACCTCCATCTCCCAGTAGGTGGAGGTCGTGTCCACGAAGACGATGTCCACGTCCAGGTTGAGCAGGTGCGCCACCGAGTAGAAAAACTCGGCCGCGATCTCCTCCAGCGCGGCGAGCAGGAAGTCCATGGCCCGGTAGGCGGCATCGTCGGAGAACCCCGGGCAGCCCTCGATGAACACCCGCTCGGCCACCCACCGGGTCGCGGCCAGCTTGGAGGCCGGCTCCAGCGCCCGCTGCGCGGCCAGCGCGAAGAGCACCCGCTCGGCCGTCTCGCCGTCCAGCCGCCGCCCGGCCGCAACCCGGCGGATGGCCTGCCCGATCTCCAGCCGCTCCCACAGCCGGTCCAGCACCCAGGCCCCGCCCAGCCGCCGGGAGTCGAGCACCTCCACCTCGCCGGCCGCTGCCGCGGCGGCCGCCTGCTCCGGTTCCAGGAACCGGCTGATGGAGGCGACCAGCCGGGCCAGCGCTTCCCGGTCGACCAGGTTTGCCCGGCCGAAGTTGTGGATCACCTTGGCGACCGGGCTGCCGGTCCGCGGGTGCCGCTCGTTGTGCGCCAGCTGCAGGTACGACACCACGGTGCCGTCTTTGTTCCGCCGCCGCGACTCTCGCAGGTACACGCCTGCAAGTCAAGCAATCCAGGCAGGCCAGCGCTAGTGACACGCCGAAGGTCGTGTGCCTACAGCTTCCCACCCCTCAGGCACCCTCGCGCATCCCTGACCAGGAGAAACAGCTCCGATCAGGCCCAGAAATGCCTACGAGCTGCGGAAGTCCGGCAAGGCCCAAGCCCGCGTTATCGTGGGCCCAGGCCCGCGTTATCGGGCAATGCCGTTAGGAGACCCAGCATATTAACTCGCGGACTTGCTGGCTGCTCGCCTCGGCCCGCTCCCGCGCCCAATAACCCAGGCTGTGATAACGGAGACGGGTGGTGCGCGCGTCCCTTTCCCTGGAAATTATTCGGGTTATCTTTCCGCGGGCCTTAGCTAAAGATGACCACGCCCGGCAGAAGTCGGCCCAGGCGTCTTCCTCCGGTGTCCCGCAGTCCCCGTATTCCCCTCGCGCACCTCCGGCTCCGCTCTAGCGCGCCTGCTGGGCCTGCCCGAACAGCATGGATGTGGCATTGATGCTGCTCAGGCAGCATCAATGCCACATCCATGTCGTTATCGGGGGCGGCCTGCGGCCCGGATTCGGGCCGCGATTAAGCGGGCGGGGCGAGCGGGGCGAATGGGGCAGGCGGGACGCCCTGGATGGCACTTCATACACCACTCCGCTGGGCGTGGCCACGTCATCCCGGGCCCGTGGATTGAGGCTAAGCAAATCGCCGAAGAAAATGCAGCGACGGATTACCACCGCTGCCTCTCCAAGGAACCCGCACCCGAAAGATTCACATGCAAGACAGCGCCGCTACGCGGCTCCGGGCCGCCCGCGGGGACAAGACTGTGGGTAATACATATGGCCAAGCCGCGGCGCGAGCATGAGGCTAGAGGTATCGAGCCGGCGAGCGTGAAGAAGGACCTGAAGTGTTCACAGTGGCCACCGTGGCGGATGGTCGCCGGAGGCCTCCTCGGCCCATGATTCTCGACTATTCACGCGAACCCACGACTGCCTTGCCATCGCTGCATTAAGGAGCACTACCTGATGTCCGGACCTTTCACCATCACCTCGGCTTCGGTCGGCGAGAGTGATGCTAAGGCCCTTATCGCCCAACTGGACGCCGAACTGAGCGAACGGTACCCGGGCATTTCCCTCGACCATCTGGTGCTGACTCCCGCCCGGGTCACCGAGGGCGGCGGCACCTTTCTCGTCGCCCGCGAAGGCGGCAAGCTGCTGGGCTGCGCCGCCCTGCTCAGGCTGGACGGCGCGTCCGGTCAGGTAACCAGGATGTACGTCCGGCCGGCCGCGCGTCGCGCCAGCGTCGGGCGCCGCCTGCTGGCCGAAATCGAGCGGCACGCCCGCCAGATCGGCCTGCGCCGGCTCGTCCTGCACACCGGGACCCTCCAGCCGGAAGCTCTCCGGCTGTACGAGAGCACCGGCTTCACCCGCATCCCCGGGTTCGGGCCCTACACGCCCACGTACCCGGGCGTCTGCATGGCCAAGGCGATCGCATGCTGATGCACGAGCCCACCAGCCGGACCGCCGGACGCGCCGGCAAGCCAGCTTACGAGCGGACGAGCCAGCTTACGAGCCCGTTACCGCGTCGGCGCCGCGCGCGTTGATCACCCGGTCGGCCGCGATCCCGGCCTGCTCCGCCCGGACGGTGCCGTTCGCCAGCCAGTCCAGCTGACCGGGTGCGTGCGCGTCGGTGTCGATGGCGAACAGGCAGCCGGCCTCGGCGGCCAGCCGCAGCAGCCGGCCCGGCGGGTCCCGGCGCTCCGGCCGGCAGTTGATCTCGACGGCGACCCCGGCCTCGCGGCAGGCGCCGAACACCGCCTCGGGGTCGAAGGCCGACTCGGGCCTGCGGCCGCGTCCGCCCAGCAAGCGCCCGGTGCAGTGGCCGAGCACGTCGACGTGCGAGTTGCGCACCGCGGCCACCATCCGGCTGGTCATCGGCCCGGACGGCATCCGCAGCTGGGAATGCACGCTGGCCACCACCACGTCGAGCCGGCCGAGCAGGTCCTCGCGCTGGTCGAGTGAGCCGTCCTCCAGGATGTCGACCTCGATCCCGGTCAGGATCCGGAACGGCGCCAGTTCCTCGTTCAGCTCGCCGATCAGCTCGAGCTGAGCCTCCAGCCGCTGGGCCGACAGCCCGTTGGCCACGGTCAGCCGCGGCGAGTGGTCGGTCAGCGCGATCCACTCGTGCCCGAGGTCGCGGGCCGCCTCGGCCATCTCCCGCGGCGGGCTGCCGCCATCGGACCAGTCCGAGTGCGTGTGGCAGTCGCCGCGCAGCGCCGCCCGCAGGCCGTCCCGCGGCGCGGCCGGCTGCTCGGCGAGCAGCCGGGCCAGGTACCCGGGCACCTCGCCGCGCGCCGCCTCGACCACCACCTGGGCGGTGGTGTCGCCGATGCCCTTCAGCGCCTGCAGCGTGCCCGCGGCCACACGCTGTTCCAGCTCGCTCGCGGGCAGCCCGGCCACCACCCCCGCGGCACGCCGGAAGGCCTGGACACGGTACGTCGGCGCACCGCCCCGCTCCAGCTCGAACGCGATCTGCCGCAGCGCCTGGACAGGATCCACGTCCGCACTCCTGCTTCAGGCTGTCCCGATGCGCTTGTCGTGGCCGGCCCATTCGCGGTCGCGCAGGACGAACTTCTGGGTCTTGCCGGTCGAGGTCTTGGGCAGCGGCCCGAACTCGATCGAGTCCGGGCACTTGTAGTGCGCCAGCCGCTCCCGGCAGAACGCGATGATCTCCTCCGCGGTCGCCGTGGCGCCCTGGTTGAGGGTGACGAACGCCTTGGGCCGCTCGCCCCAGTGCGGGTGCGGGATCCCGATGACCGCGCACTCCAGCACGGCGGGGTGGGCCGCGATGGCCTGCTCGACCTCGATGCTGGAGATGTTCTCGCCGCCGGAGATGATGATGTCCTTGCCGCGGTCGCGCAGCTCGATGCTGCCGTCGGGATGCCACACGGCCAGGTCCCCGGAATGGAACCAGCCCCCGGCGAACGCCCGGGCGGTGGCGACCTCGTCGTGGAAGTAGCCGCTCATCACGTTGTTGCCGCGCATGACCACCTCGCCCATCGTCTGCCCGTCCCGCGGGACGTCGTTCAGCTGCTCGTCGACGACGCGGACCAGGTCGGCGGAGGGATAGGCCTGGCCCTGGCGCGCCAGGTACGTCGCGCGCTGCTTCATCGGAAGCTCGCGCCAGGCCTCCTGCTCGGGGCACACGGTGATCGGGCCGTAGGTCTCGGTCAGGCCGTAGACGTGCACGACGCGGAAGTTCAGCTCGCTCATCCGGGCGAACAGCGTCGGCGACGGCGGCGCGGCGGCCACCATCGCGGTCACCGGCCGGTCCAGGCGGTGCGCCCTGGGGTGGTTGAGGACCATCAGCTGGACGGTCGGCGCGCCGTTGTAATGCGTCACGCCCTCGCCGTCGATCAGGTCCCACACGCGCTCGGGGTCCACCGCGCGCATGGTCACGTGCCGCGCCCCCACCGCGGTGACCGCCCACGGGAAGCACCAGCCGTTGCAGTGGAACATCGGCAGCGTCCACAGGTACACCGAATCGGTGCCCATCCCGGCCACGATCACCTCGCTCAGCGCGTTCAGGTACGCGCCGCGGTAGGTGTACTGCACCCCCTTGGGCCGGCCCGTGGTGCCGGAGGTGTAGTTGATCGAGATCGTCTCCTCCTCGTGCTCGAGCCAGCTGGCCGGCATCACCGGCGAGGCGGCGGCCAGGAGCTCCTCGTAGGGATCCGCCGCCCCGGCATCTGCACCGGCACCGGCACCGGCATAGCGGATCACGGTCACGCCCGCCAGGTCCAGCGGCGCGGCCAGCGCCTCAAGCGCGGCATCGAGCAGCAGGTAGCGCGCGCCGCTGTGGGCCAGGATGTATCCGACCTCGGCGCTGGCCAGCCGGTTATTGACCGCGACCAGGACCCCGCCCGCCGCCGGCACCCCGAAGTGCGCCTCGAGCATCGCCGACGAGTTGAATAGCAGCGTGGCGACGCGGTCGCCCTTGCCCAGCCCGGCCGACCGCAGCGCGTTGGCCAGCCGCCACGACCGCTCCGCGAGGTCCCGGTAGGAGCGCCGCCGGTCGCCGTCCACGACTGCGGTCTTGTCCGGGTAGATGTACGCCGCCCGGCGCAGGAACTCGACCGGGTTCAGCTCGGACCGGAACACCTGGCCCGGTGCCGCGTCAGGCCCGGACGCACCGGGGGCTTCGGAAAGTACACCGCTCATCGCCCGCCTCCTTCGATGAAGCCCACCATAACGGCCGGCACCGGGGGAGGGATAGCGCGGTAAAAAGCTGAGACATGTGTTCGTCGTCGGGTCTGTCTAGCACCTAGCCAGACCGCCTATGGTCGAGACATGACCACGAATGACATGCTGCGCGTAACCGACTCACGCACCGGCCGCAGCTACGAACTCCCTATCGTCGACGGCGCTATCCGCGCGATTGACCTTCGGCAGATCAAGGCGTCCGATGATGACTTCGGGCTGCTCTCCTACGATCCGGCGTTCCAGAACACCGCCAGCTGTCGCAGCGCCATCACCTTCATCGACGGTGACAAAGGCATCCTGCGCTACCGCGGTTACCCGATCGAGGATCTCGCGAGCCACGCGTCCTTCCTGGACGTGGCGTGGCTGCTGCTGCGCGGCGAACTGCCCGACAAGGAAGGGTCGGCGGGGTGGGCCCACCAGATCTCCCACCACACCTACGTGCACGAGAACGTCAAGAAGTTCATCGACGGCTTCCACCACGACGCTCATCCGATGGGCATCCTGGTCAGCACGCTGGCCGCGCTGTCCACCTTCTACCCCGAGGCGAGCGCGGTCCACGACCGGGCCAACCAGGACCAGCAGGTGGTGCGGCTCATCGCCAAGATGCCGACGCTCGCGGCCTTCGCCTACCGGCACGCCCGCGGGCTGCCGTACGCGTACCCGGACGACGACCTGTCCTACGCCGGCAACTTCCTCAACATGATGGCGCGGATGACCGAGCCCAAGTACGACCCGGACCCAGTGCTCGAGCACGCCCTGGACGTGCTGTTCATCCTGCACGCTGACCACGAGCAGAATTGCTCGACCAACGCGATGCGCAGCGTGGCCAGCTCCCAGGTCGACCCGTACTCGGCGGCCGCGGCGGCCGCGGCGGCGCTCTACGGCCCGCTGCACGGCGGCGCCAACGAGCAGGTGCTGAAGATGCTGCACCAGATCGGCTCGGTCGACAACGTGCCCGCCTACATCAACCGGGTCAAGAACGGCGAGCTGCGCCTGATGGGGTTCGGCCACCGGGTGTACAAGAACCATGACCCGCGGGCCACGATCATCAAGGGCGCCGCCGACCAGGTGTTCGAGGTGACCGGGCGCAACCCGCTGCTCGACATCGCGCTCGAGCTGGAGCGGATCGCGCTCGAGGACGACTACTTCGTCAGCCACAAGCTCTACCCGAACGTGGACTTCTACTCCGGCATCATCTACCAGGCGATGGGCTTCCCGGTGGCGATGTTCCCGGTGCTGTTCGCCATCGGCCGGATGCCCGGCTGGCTGGCCCACTGGCAGGAGGGCTCCAAGGACCCGGAGCAGAAGATCGCCCGGCCGCGGCAGATCTACGTCGGCGAGACAATGCGTCACCTGGACGGGGAGGACGCCTGATCACGTACCTGGACGTGCCGCCGGAGTTCGGGGTGGCCAACCTGCCCTACGGCGTGTTCTCGGCCGATGGCGCGGCCAGGGTCGGGGTCCGGATCGGTGACTCGGTCCTGGACCTCGCTCAGGCACTCGGCGGGCAGGTGTTCAGCGAACCGTCGCTGAACGCCTTCATGGCGCAGGGCCGGGCCCGTTGGGACGATGTCCGGGCCCGGATCACCGAACTGCTCACCGACGAGCGGTACCGCGGCGCCGTCGAGTCCGCGCTGCGCCCGCTGTCCGCGGTCGAGCTGCGCCTGCCGTTCACGGCGGGGGACTACGTGGAATTCTTCGGCAACGAGTATCACGCGGCCAATGCCGGGCGGATATTCAGGCCAGGCAGCGACCCGCTCACTCCCAACTGGAAGCACATGCCCATCGGCTATCACGGCCGGTCGGGCACCATCGTGCTGTCCGGCACGCCGGTCGCGCGCCCGCACGGCCAGCGTCCGCCCCGGCCGGGGGAGGAAGGCCCCACGTTCGGGCCGTCCCGGCGGCTCGACTTCGAGGCCGAGGTCGGCTTCGTGGTCGGCGCGGGCTCAGCCGGGCCGGTGAGGGTGAGCGAGTTCGCCGAGCACGTGTTCGGCGTGTTCCTGGTCAACGACTGGTCCTCCCGTGACCTGCAGACCTGGGAGTCCCGGCCGCTCGGCCCGTTCCTGGCCAAGTCGTTCGCCACCTCGATCTCGCCGTGGGTGGTGCCGCTCGAGGCGCTTGAGCACGCCCGGGTCAGCCCGCCGCCCCGAGATCCCGAACTCCTGCCCTACCTGACCGACACCGGCAAGTGGGGCCTGGATCTCGCGCTCGAGGTCCGGCTCAACGGGCAGGTAGTGGCGCGACCGCCGTTCGCAGCCACGTACTGGACGGCCGCGCAGATGCTGGCCCACATGACCGTGAACGGCGCCCCGGCCCGCACCGGCGACCTGTTCGCCTCGGGCACGGTCAGCGGCCCGCAACGGGACCAGCGCGGCTGCCTGCTCGAGCTGAGCTGGGGCGGCGCCGAGCCGCTCACGCTGGCCGACGGGTCGGTACGCAGCTACCTGGCGGACGGCGACGAGGTCACGATCAGCGCCACCGCGCCCGGCGCCGACGGCAGCCGGATCGGCCTCGGCGAGGTCACCGGCCGGATCCAGCCGGCGGCTGATCCCTGACCCGCGCCCTCGGTGAGCTCGCGATCAACAGCCCGCTCAGGCCAGTTCGATCCCGAAGTAGGCGCCCTGGTCGTCGTGCACGATCCGGGCCGAACCCGACCAGCCGGCGAAGCCCCCGGTGCCGGTGCCCGGCACGATGTGGCCGAACCAGGTGGCCGGGCCGGACTCGAGCCCGCCGTGCTGCACGGTCACCGCGCCCTCCCGCTGGTTTACCAGCGCTCGACCAGGTGCTCGCGGCCCGGCGGCGGTTCGTAGGGCTCCGGCCAGAAGTCCGTGACCCGGGAGATCAGCCCGTCGGCGAACTCGAAGAACGCCATGGCGTCGTCGGTGCGGTCGTCGATGCGCCACTCGAACCACACCACTGCGTGCTGCTCGTCGGCGATGATGACCTTGGGCCGCAGATGCCAGTCGCCGGGATACTCCTGGTTGAACCGCAGGTAGCGGTCGCGCCCGCGGATCCGCTCCCGGGACTGCGGGATCTCGTAGACCACGCCGGGATGCAGTAGCGCGGCCCAGGCATCCCAGTCGCGGGCCTCCAGGCTCGTGATGAAGCGCTCGACGACTTCGGAGTTGCCACTCACCCCAGCAACCTATCGCACGGTCATGCCGGGACAGGGTTAGAGCTCGATGCGTGAGCCCATGATGACGGTGCGTTCGCGGGGAAGCCGGAAGTACTCGGCGGCGTCGGCGGTGATCCGTGACGTCGCGATGAACAGGCGCTTGCGCCAGCGGCTCATGCCCGGTGCGTGGCCTTGGACGAGCTCGATGCGCGACACGAAGTACGACAGCTTGTCGTCATCCGCCGGGCTTTCGATGCCGGCGTCGCGGATCAGCGCCATGAGGCCGGGGACGTTGGTGTGGTCCATGTAGCCGAAGCGGGCGGTGACGTAGGTGATCCGGTCGTCTGTGTACCCGAGGTCGTCGATCTGCAGCCGCTCCTCGGCGGGGACGTGGGGCGCGGGCGTCGTCTCGATCGAGAGGATGAGGACGTGCTCGTGGAGGATCTCGTTGTGTTCGACGTTGGCCCGCAGCGCCAGCGGGGCGGTGGCCTTGCCGCGGTTGAGGAAGACGGCGGTGCCCGGCACC
The DNA here is from genome assembly GCA_963744575.1 of uncultured Actinomycetota bacterium. Taxonomy (GTDB): domain Bacteria; phylum Actinomycetota; class Actinomycetes; order Streptosporangiales; family Streptosporangiaceae; genus Palsa-504. The sequence continues at coordinate 222,082 of CAVUUF010000003.1, forward strand.
CGGTGCAGCGGGGGCTTCATCTCGTGCAGCTGCTGGATGAACTCCGGGAGCGGCCCTTCGGCGTGGACCCGCCGCACGGTGACGAGTTCGCGGCCTCGCTGCCAGGTGGTGAAGATGGTGAAGGCGATGAGGCCGATCAGCAGCGGAAGCCACGCTCCGTGGGTCAGCTTGGTCAGGTTGGCGGCGAAAAAGAGCAGGTCGATGGCGAGCAGGACGCCGCCGCCCGCCAGCACGATCCATAGCGGCGTGCGCCACTGGTGACGGGCGTAGTAGAAGAACAGCAGGGTGGTGATCGTGATCGTGCCGGTCACGGCCGTGCCGTAGGCGTACGCCAGCGCGGCCGAGCTCCGGAATGTGATCACGAGGGTCAGGACGGATACCAGCAGCAGCCAGTTGATCCACGGGACGTAGATCTGGCCCATCATCTGTTCCGAGGTGTACTGGATGCGCAGTCGCGGCAGGTAGCCGAGCTGCCCGGCCTGGTGCGCGACCGAGAAGGCGCCGCTGATGACCGCCTGCGAGGCGATGACGGTCGCCACGGTAGCCAGGAACACCAGCGGGAGCCTGGCCCACCCCGGGGCCAGCAGGAAGAAGGGGTTGCTGATGCTGGCCGGGTGACCCAGGACCAGGGCACCCTGTCCCAGGTAGTTCAGGATGCAGGCGGGGAAGACGACCAGCAGCCAGGCGCGCCTGACCGGCGAGCGGCCGAAGTGCCCCATGTCCGCGTACAGCGCCTCGGCGCCGGTGACGGCCAGGACGACAGCGGTCAGGGAGAAGAACGCGATGCCGAAGTGGCCGAAAAGGAACCCGATCGCGTAGCTGGGCGACAGCGCCTCCAGGATCACCGGGTGCGCGGCGATGCCCCGCACGCCGAGCACGCCGAGCACGGTGAACCAGACGCCCATGACCGGCCCGAACATCCGCCCCACGGCGCCCGTGCCCAGCCGCTGAGCCAGGAACAGGATGATGATGATCGCCACCGTGATGGGGATGACCAGGCCGGACACTGACGGTGCCGCGATCTTGACGCCCTCGACCGCCGAAAGCACCGAAATGGCGGGCGTGATCATGCTGTCGCCGAAGAACAGCGAGGCCCCGAAGATCCCGAGCACCGACAGCACAGCCTTGGCCCGGCGTCCCCCGGGCAGCGCCCGTCGGCGGATCAAGGCGATCAGCGCCATGATCCCGCCCTCGCCGTCGTTGTCGGCCCGCATCACGAGCGTGACGTACGTGACGGTGACGATGATCGTCACCGACCAGAAGATCAGCGAGACGACCCCGAAGATGCTGTCGTGCGACACCTTGACGGGGTGCGGATCGCTCGGATTGAAAAGCGTCTGGACGGTGTACAGGGGGCTCGTCCCGATGTCCCCGAAGACAACTCCGAGCGCGCCGATCGCGAGAGCCGCCTGGGCGCCGGTACGCCGGCCTGTGCTCACCGTGTCAGTGCTCACCGTGTCAGCCTCCCCGCCCCGGCGAACTTCCACGCGCCACCCTAACCAACGATCTCGTAACCGTCGGCCGACACCACCACCACGACGTCGGCCGCGGCGCGACCAGCCACGATGCCGCGTTGACACCGTCTCCCCCCGGCCGTATGGTTGGAGCGCTCCAACAATTTTCCGAGGAGGGCCCGTGGCCACCTCAGGGCGAACCGCCCGGAAGCCCACCCTGGAGACCGTCGCGGCCCGGGCCGGCGTGTCCAGGTCGCTGGTGTCGCTCGTGCTCCGCAACTCACCAAAGGTCAGCGCCACTAGCCGCGAGGCCGTCATGCGCGCCGTGGCCGAACTCGGCTACCGGCCCAACGCGGCCGCCCGGCTGCTTGCCGAGCGTCAGTCGCACACGATCGGGGTACTGCTGAACGACCTGCGCCAGCCCTGGTTCGCCGACATGCTCGACGGGCTGACGCCGGCGCTGCACGCGGGCGGCAAGCACATCTTGCTGGGCGATGGCCGCATCGACCGGATGCTGGACGAGACCCTCACCTGGTCCTTCCTTGACCTCGGCGTCGACGGGCTGGTCCTGGCCGGTTCCATCCCCATGTCGCAGGCGATCATCGACGCGGCCAGCCAGATCCCGACCGTAGCCGTCGGCGGCCGCGGCCTTGACGCCGACCTCCCTTTCGTCGACATCCTCGCCAACGACAACCACCTCGGCGGGACGCTCGCGGTCCGGCACCTGATCGAACTCGGGCACACCCAGATCGCGCATATCCACGGCCTGCCCAGCGTGGCCGGCCGCCTGCGCATGCAGGGTTACGAAGACACGATGCGCGACGCCGGCCTCGGCGGGAACATCCGCATCGAGGCCGGGGACATGAGCGAAGAAGGCGGCTACCGCGCGGCGGTCCGCCTGCTGAGCGGCCCCGGCCGGCCGACCGCCGTCTTCGCGGCCAACGACCTGACCTGTGTCGGCGCCCTGTCCGCCGCCGCGGCCCTCGGCGTCCGGGTCCCCGGGGAGCTGTCCCTCGCCGGCTTCGACAACTCCGTCTTCGCCCGCCTGCGGGCGCTGTGGCTCACCAGCGTCGACGCCACCGCGTTCGAAGTGGGTCAGCGGGCGGCCCGGATGCTCATGGCGCGCATCGCGCGCCCGGACACGCCCGGCGAAACCGTGCTGCTGCCGCCGCGGCTGGAGATACGAGGCTCGACCGGCCCCGCGCCGGGCGGGGATTGACGATTCCGCCGGATAACGCCACCGTCAGGAACTGAGATCCCAGAGGAGCCGGTAGTACCGGGTCCGTTCGGGATCCGGCTCGACGCCGTAGGTATCGAGCAGCAGCGGCTCCCAGCCGGGACCATAGTTCCATTCGGCGCTCCAGGTGGCGACGGCGATATCGGCCCAGCGGTCCGCGACGCCGAGCAGGCCGAAGTCGACGTGCCCGGACCAGCGGCCATCCGGGTAGAGCAAGGTGTTCGGCGCGCAGGCGTCACCGTGGCACACCACCAGCCGGTCAACGGGCGGGGTATCGGCGGCCCGGCGGAGCACCTCGGCCACGCCGAGCCGCTGGTGGATCTCATGCCAGCAGCCCGTATCGAGGCGGCCCTCGGCGGCCTGGCGGCGTCCGTCGGCCAGCCGGTCCGCGGCGCTCCACGAGAACGGGCACGTCGCGACGGGCAGCGCTTCGTGCAGCGCGCGCAGTCCCGCGCCGATCGCCCGCACGGCGGTGGCCGGGGCGGCCTTCCACTTGCCGCTTGTCGCCCGGTCACCGGGCAGGGCTGCCGTGACGAGCCAGGTCCCGTCCGCGTCCGCTCCCTGCGCGAAGACCGCCGGCACCGGGTGGAAAGGCGCCGCCCAGGACAGCCGTTCGGCTTCCCGGGCCAGGTCGATCCGGCTGCTGGCGGGCGACCATTTGATGAAGCACCGTCTCGCGCCCCGGCCCGCCTCGTAGGTCAGCCCGTTCTCGGGGTTCTGCCAGACCAGCCGCAGTGCCCGGCCGTCCGCCGCCGCCCGGACCGCGGCCGGCACCTCGGGGGTCTTGTCCTGCTCAGGAATCGACCCGCACCGCTCGCCCGGTCTTCATGCTCTCCATGGCGGCATCCGCGAGGACCAGCGCCGCCCGGCCGTCGGCGAAGCCGGGGCTCGGGGTCAGCCCCTGCTCGATGCAGATGACCAGGTGATCGAGCTCGGCCCGGTAGGCGGGCGTGTAGCGGTCGAGGAAGAAGTTCAGGTACGGCGGGGCGGTCTCGGTGCCGGACGCGCTGGAGCGGCGCACGCTGGTGGCCGTCTGGTTGCCGGCGCTCAGCATCCCCTCCGCCCCGAACACCTCCAGCCGCTGGTCATACCCGAACACGCAGCGGCGGCTGTTGGTGATCTGGCCAAGCTCGCCTCCAGCTCCGCGCACCGACACGACCGCCGAGTCCACGTCGCCCGCCTCGGCGATGTACGGCTCGATCAGGTTCGCCCCGATGGCCTGGACCTCGACCACTTCGCCCAGGAAGAACCGGGCCATGTCGAAGTCGTGGATGGTCATGTCCCGGAACAGGCCGCCCGAGGACGCGATGTAGGCGGCCGGCGCAGGCGCCGGATCCCGGCTGGTGATGAGGAGTTGCTCCAGACGGCCGATCTCCCCGGTGGCGACCAGTTCCCGTACCCCGGCGAAGGTCGGGTCGAACCGGCGGTTGAAGCCGACCATGACGGTGGCGTTCAGGCCCTTGATATCCTCCCAGCAGGCGTCGACCCGCGCGAGGTCCAGGTCGATCGGCTTCTCGCAGAGCACCGCCTTGCCGGCCCGGGCGCACGCGGCCAGCAGGTCCACATGTGTCGGCGTCGGCGAGGCGATGATCACGGCGTCGATGCCCGGGTCGCCCAGGATCACCTCGGCGTCCCCGGTGGCCGTGGCGCCGTGGAGGGTAGCGACCTCGTGCGCCGCGACCTCGACCGGGTCGTGGACCACGGCTAGCTCCGTCCGCGGGTGCGCGGCCAGCGACGCGGCGTGAACCCGGCCGATCCTCCCGGCGCCGAACAGACCGAAACGCAACATACAGGCCTCCTCATGTTTGCCTACCGGGATGCTAGTGGTCCCTAGCTGGTCACGGGCGAGCGCACGGCGGACTTCAGCGCGACGGTCGGCTCGGTCATCGGCTGACCTCGATATAGACCGTGCCGTCGATGACCTTGGTGGGGTAGGTGCGCACGTCGACCAGCACCGGCGCGCCGAGCGCCTTGCCGCTGGTGTAGTCGAACCGCCCGTTGTGCTTGGGGCATTCGATGACGCCGCCCATGACCAGGCCGTCGCACAACAGGGTCTTCTCGTGGGTACAGTGGCCGTCGGTGGCGTAGAACGTGTCATCCGGCGAGCGGTAGATCGCGTAGTCGCGGCCGGCGCGGGTGAACGGGATGACGTCCTCGGGGTCGATGTCGTCCGCCTCGCAGGCAGCGATCCACTGGGACACGGGTGTCTCCTTAGGCTGCGGTCGCGGCGGGCAGCGGCAGCGCCCGGCCGTCGGTCAGGGGTGTGGGCTGGTTGAACGGGGCGGCCCCGGGCAGCAGTTCCCGCCGGACGTAGTACTCCTGGTCCCGCAGCTGGCGCCAGACGGCAGGGATGATCTCCTTGTAGGCCGCCCCCATCGACGGGTACACCGGTGCGCAGTCGTGCTTGATCTCGTCGTGCAGCTCGGGCAGCCGGTAGTAGGGCACCATCGGGAACATGTGGTGCTCGACGTGGTAATTCATGTTCCAGTAGAGGAAACGGTTGATCCGGCACATCTTCACCGTGCGGGTGTTCAGCCGGTGGTCGAGCACGTTCTCGCCCATGCCCGCGTGCTGGGTGAACCCGTAGACCTGGATCATGTACGCGCCGTAGAGCCGGGGCCCGCCGATCAGCACCACCGGCAGCCAGGTCCCGAATGCGATGGCCGAGGCGACGGTGACGGCGTAGATGGCCAGGTGGATGCGGGCCGTCCGGTAGACCCGGCGGCGTTCGGACTCGGGCACGTAGTCGGCCTCGTCGGCGGTGAGCCGCCCGGCCGCGTGCTGGAACATCAGCCAGAACGCCACCGGCACGTCGACCAGTCCGAAGTAGTTGGCCAGCAGCTTCGCCAGCCGCGCCGGGCGCATGACCGCGATCTCCGGGTCCCATCAGCAACATATTCAGCAAGCTCGGCCTGCCGCCGTCCGACTCCGGTCACCGCCGGGTCCTCGCCGTCCTCGCCTACCTGGAGTCATGAGGTGCCCGCCGATTCACCTAGCAGGCGGTCAAGGAACTCGGCGAACGCGTTCTCGCCGGCGGTGAGCGCGGCGGCCGGGTCGTCCGCCCGAGCGATCATCATGGCCACCTCGTTGGCGGCGGCCAGCGCGATGTGAGCGAACGTGTCCACGTGACGATGCTCGATGCGGCCCGCCTCGGCGGCGTACGTGAGAGCGCCCCTGATCAGTTCCAGGACCGGTTCGTCGAGCTCCCGCCAGCGGTGCCAGCCCAGCACCGCGGGCGCGTCTATCAGCATGATCTGCCGGACGACCGGGTCGCCGGCCATCCGGATCCAAACCAGGCCGCCTGCCCGCAGCGCGGCGACCGGGTCCGGGGCGTCCCGCATGACGTCTTCCCCCTGCTGGCCAGCCCGGGTGCCGACCTCCTCCATGACCGCCGTCGCGAACGACACCGGCGGCGCGGTCTCCCAGGTATTCGCCGCCGGTCACGCCGAACGGCTGCACACCCTGACCCTGACCAACTGCGAGGCGCATGACAACATGCCGCCCAGGCTGCTGCTGCCCGCGGTGCTGCTCGCCCGCCTGGGCCTGTACGCCCCCCTGGCGCGCCGCCTGGCCCGCAACATCCCGCGCACCAGCAAGCGCATGTTCCGCGGCGTCTACCAGGACGCGGCCAAAATGCCCGAGGACATCGTGCGCGCCTGGGTGGAGGCGCAGATCGGCACTCCGGAAGCGACCCGCCAGTCCCAGCGCCTGCTGACGTCGCTGCACGCCCGCGACCTGCTGGCGGCCGAACCCGCGCTGGCCCGGCTCCAGGTGCCGACCCTCATCGTCTGGGGCACCGGCGACAGGTTCTTCCACCGCAAGTGGGCCTACTGGCTGCGCGACACCATCCCTGGTGCCACCGAGGTGGTCGAGCTAGACGGAGCGCGCCTGTTCTTCCCCGACGAGCGAGCCGCCGAGTTCACTACGGCGCTGCGCCGCCACTGGGATTCCCATCCCTAACTCATTTAGTGAGAGGCAGTTCACTTACGGGGGCGGCAGCCATACCGAGGCAGCCGTGCGCCATCACCTCGAGAAGCTCGGTGAGCTGCTCGGCGGCGAGCCCGCTGCGGAAGAACAGCGTCGACTGGATCGCGCCGATGGCGGCGTGCACGGCCAGTCGCACTTCGCCGTCGGCCAGGTCCGGCCGCAGCGGGGCCAGCAGGTGTACCCACTCCTCGATGTAGTGCCGCTGCAGGCGGCTGAGCCTGCGCCGCTCCTCCTGCGGCAGCGTGCGCACCTCGCGGTGGTAGACGGCAAGCGCGTCACGATCGGTCAGCGCCACCGAAATGTGGTCCCGCACCAGCAGGGTCAGGCTCTCCCGCTCGCCGAGTCCGGCCGCGATGATCTCCGCGGTCCGGCTCATCAGCCGGTCCATCACCCGGTCGGCCATCGCCACCAGGATCGCCGTCTTGCTGTCGAAGTGCCGGTAGACGCCCGACCCGACGATGCCGGCCTCGGCGCCGATGTCCGCCAGGGAGATCGCGTCGAAGCCGTGCCGGGCGCCGAGCGCGGCCGCCGCCACCAGGATCCGCTCCTTGCGGTCCGGATCGCGCCGCCGCCGCGCCGCCCGCGGCGGGGTCCCGCGGGCCGGGGCCGCCGCGCCGCGCGCTGATGTTGCCTGCGCCGTCATCTAGCCAGTGTTGCATCCAGGCGCTAAGGGTCGCTAGTGAATGGCGAGTCACAATAATGCGCAAAAGGGAAGGCCAGACGCGCCGACCAACGAGCAGGCCACCGCGCACCTGCGGGTCACCGTCAAGGATCAGGACGAGCGCACGGCGGGCCGCGCGTTCGCCAACGCCGCCGGGGAACTCGCGCTGGCCGGCTACGCCGGCTTCCACACCACCGCGCCGCCCGCCGCGGCCAGCGCGTTCGGCGTCTACTGGCCCGCGGTCATCCCCGCCGCCCTGGTCACACAGCAGGTTCATCTGCCCGACGGAAGCACCCAGATCGTTCGGCATCATGAAAACCCACAGCCGCCCCCGGCTGGCCTCCAGGCCAGGTCCGTCCCGGATGCCGGCCCGGCCGGCCCCGCCGCCGGCGGCCCGACGGAGAACGTCCCGCTCGGGCGGCTGTGCGGCGCGCGGTCCGGCGACAAGGGCGGCGCCGCCAACGTCGGCCTGTGGGCGCTCAGCCCCCGCGCGTACGCCTGGCTGCGCGGCTACCTGACCGCGGACAGGTTCAAAGTGCTGCTGACCGACGCGGCCGGCCTGCCGGTCGACCGCTACGAACTGCCGAACCTCCTGGCCCTCAACTTCGTCGTGCACGGCCTGCTCGCCCCCGGCGTGTCCGCCACCACCCGCCCCGACGCCCAGGCCAAGGGCCTCGGCGAGTACCTGCGCTCCCGCGTCGTCCCCGTCCCCGCCGCCCTGCTCTAAGTCATCCTCCGTACCGTAATCCAGTTCGAGCATTACCGAATATGCTAGCAATATCAGGCCAGATTCGCTATCATGTTCTATAGGAACTCAATGACCCCGAACGGATGTGGTGCATGCCTCTAGGACCGGCTCTTCCGATGCGCGGACGGGACGATTCCCGGCCTGGGGCGGAGCCTGAGCCGGATCCGGTTTGGGAGCCGGTGATCACGCGCCCGGATCCGATGACCGCGGCGGAGCGGGAGGCCTGGCTGGCCGCCGACGACGAGCCGCCTGACCTGGAGGAGTGGGATGACCCGGACGGCCCGCCGCCCGGTGAGGACGAGCTGACCCCGGAGGAGCTCGCGGAGATCGCCCAGGCTGCCGGGGACGGGATGCTAGCGATCGAGGCGGCGACGACGGGGCGGCGCGGTCCGGGACAGGCCGGCTCGGCGCGGATCTTCCCGGGCGAGTCGTCGAGCCCGGCGGCCGGGTTCGGGCCGGGACTGGTGCTGGACGTGACGCCGGGCTGCCCCGGCCTGGCCCTGGCGGCCGACGCCGCCGCCGGGGACGAGGACCGGTTCGGCTGCGCCTCGGACGCGGAGCTGATCGGCGTGTTGTGCGCCTGGGACCGGCTGGAGGCGCACATGGCCGCCCGGAAGCTGGCTGCGGTCGCCGAGCTGATCCGCCGCCGTCCCGAGCCCGGCGGCGAGCCGGAGGGCCCGGCGCGGATGCCCGCGGGCTGGGACGAGTTCGCCGCCGATGAGCTGGCCGTCGCGCTGGGGGAGTCCCGCGGTCACGCCGAGGGCCTGCTCGGCTTCGCCCTGGCCCTGGAGGTCCGGCTGCCCGGCACCCGGGCGGCGCTGCGGGACGGGATGATCAGCCGGTATAAGGCCGAGATCATCATGTACGCCACCGCGCTGCTGAGCCCGGCCGAGGCCAGGAAGGCGGAGGAGAAGGTCCTCGGCCGGGCCGGCCGCCTGACCCCCGGCGGGTTGCGCGCCGCCATCCTCCGCGCCGTGATGGAGGTCGCCCCGGACAAGGCCCGCAAGCGGCGCGAGGCAGCGGCCCGGGACGCGCGGGTACAGCGGTGGGCGGAGGACAGCGGGAATGCGGCGCTTATGGGCCGGGAACTACCCCCGGCCGAGGTGTTGGCCGCGGACCAGCGGATCACCGCCTGGGCGAAACAGCTCAAGGCGGCCGGGCTCGAAGGCGACATGGACGTGCTGCGCGCCCGGGCCTATCTGGACCTCCTGCTCGGCCAGGACTCAAGGCCCCGCCAGGAAGACAGCAGCGGGGACGGCGGTACCGCGGACGACGGCGCCGGACCAGACGGACCAGGTGGCCCGGACGACCGGACTGCGAGATCCGCGGCGGGCGCGAGGCCGGCCGGGTTCGCCGGGCGGGTGACCCTGACCGTGCCGCTGGCCACCCTGCTTGAGCTCGCTGACCGGCCCGGAGAGATCCCCGGGATCGGCCCCGTCGACCCGGCCCTTTCCCGGGACCTGGCCCGTGCGGCGGCCCGGAACTCCGGAACCACGTGGTGCGTTACGGTGACTGACGGGCTGGGGTACGCCGTTGGCCACGGCTGTGCCCGGCCCGAACCCAAGGGCCGGGGGAAACAGCATGGGCCAGGCCCGCCGCCAGGCCGGACCGGGAACCGGGACGGCCCAGGATTCTCCTTCACCGCCGCCCGCCGCGACGGTCCGCCGGGCGGGTACGGCGCCTGGCGGTTGCGAACCCCCGGAGCCGGGCCGGGCCTGATCGTCACGCTCGATCCGATTGGCACCGATCCGTGTGATCACCGGTTCCAGGCCACCGGCCACGATCCCGGCGTCAGGCTGCGGCACCTGTCCGGGGTCCGGCACGCCACCTGCACCAGCCCGGTCTGCCGCCGACCGGCTGCGAGCTGCGATTTCGAGCACAACGTGCCGTACCAGGCAGGTGGAAGGTCGTGCCTGTGCAACGGCGCCCAAAGTAGTTGCCATAACCACGCATGTTGGCAGGCGGCTGCGCGCGAGCTAACCGCTGGCCTGCCAGGGGCGAACGGGCGTTCCCATCCAGCGATGTGACCTGGTGCGGGAGTAGCGGGCGGCGCCGCGCGGCGCGTAACGTCCAGGTGCCAACCCAAGCGGCCCCCGGCGGCGCCGTGAACGCCGTGATCCGGGGACCTGACCAGGACGGAGCCCTGGCTGTGCCCGATTCTCCCACCGAGCGGTACTTCGCCGCCGTCCGCGACGAGCAGGACGCCTTCGATGACGCCCTCGCCGCGATCCGCGCCGAGCAGGCCGATGGCCGGCTCACCGCCGCGCAGGCAGCCGCCGAGCGCGAGCAGCTGCTCACCGCCCACCTTCGGCGGCTGGCCGCGCTCCGCGCCGAGCACCTTGGCGAGCCGACGTGAGCGCGGGCCGCGGCCTGAGCAGCTCCGGGGCCTGCGCCCGCAAGTACGCGCGCACCGACTTGGCCGACACGCCGAGCCGCCTGCCGACCTCCTCCCTGGTCATGCCCAGCCTGGTCAGCTGCGCCGCGCGGACCCGGCGCTCGGCCAGGCTCAGCCCGGTCAGCCCGGTCAGCTTGCGCAGCGCCGCGGCCACTTCGGCCAGCTCCCCGGTCACGAACGCCATCGTCTCCGCGGCCTCGGCCGGGCTCGCGCCGTTGGCCAGCCGCTCGCTGGCGTAGTCACAAGTGCACGCCATGATCCGCAGCAGGTTCACCGCCGACCGGCGCCGCGCGGCTTCGTAGGCCAGCCGCTTCCGCCTCGCGGTCTGCTCGGCGGTCTCGGGCACGAGGCCATCCCAGCACGGCCAGGTCCGCGCGGCCAGGCACCGGCCGGTTATCGGCGGGGTCGGGTTCGGGCGGTGCCTCATTTGGGGCAGGTTCGGGCGGTTGCCGCAGGTCAGGGCGAGCCGGTGCCTCATTTGGGGCGGCGGGTACGCTGCCGCGCTGCCCGCTGCCGTGCCCGCCGCGACGACTCGGCCGACCGGCACCGATCCGAGCACCAGCGCCGGGGCCGCCCGCGGCCTCGCCGCTGCGGCACCGCGGCGCCGCACCCTGGACAGGTGTTCGTGGTCACGGTGCGATTATCGGTCACTCGCTCAGGGCGGCGGCCGACCGTGCGCACGCAGGCCGGGCCGAGGTCCCGCGAGGGCGCGATGGTGTCGGCGCAGGTCAATCATCTGGCCGCGCCGTTCGGGAGCCACTCCCGATTTTCGGCCGAAACCCGGCCCCGGTCAGACGGGAGCAGCTATGCAGCCAGCCCCCCACCCGCGAGGAGGCCCCTCCCCGGCCTCGCGTGAGGCCGCCTGCCTGGCCCTGTCAGGCTGCCCACGTGGCGGCCCTTGCCGTCGTGCCGGGCTCGCGCCGTCAGGCCGTGTCGCGCTGTCGTGGCCGCGTCCTGGCGCTGTTACAGCCCGCGGGCTGCTGCGGCCTGCGCTTGGGTGACGCGGCGGTGGCACGGCTTGCAGACGCCGAGCAGGTCGGCGTCGTCCTCGAACCCTGGCCCGCGGACGTGGTGGACCTCGGCGGACGCCGCGGACCCGCAGAGGCGGCAGGTGGGGTCGCGGCGCAGGATGCGGCGGCGGGTCCGCGGCCATCCTGGCGGCATGGCGCGGCCCCAGCTGGCCGGGTGGTCCGGGCAGGGTCGGGGGTTGGGGCAGCCGGGGCGGGTGCAGCTGGTCGGCGGCCGGGTCGGCACGGTGGTGCGCCGGGGGGGAGGCTACCGGCGCCGCGGCGGCAGGGGGGAGGCCAGCATGGCCTGCACCACAGGCGCCAGGGGCTGGCGTACGGTGCGCTGCGGTGGGGCGGCCAGCCGGACCACGCGGGGCGCCGGGGGCGGCTGGTCCTGGACCACCCGGCCGCGGGGCCAGGCCACGGTGATGGGCGGGGGCTGCGGCAGCGTGACGACGACGATGGCCGGGGGCTGCGGCCGGGTGATGGCCACGACGTGCTCGTTGAGCACCCACGGCGGGACGGTGGTCACGGCCTGGACCGTGCCGTGGAGCGCGCCAGCGCGCGGAGCCAGTCGGGGCCGGGGCCGGGGTCGCCCTGGCGTGGCCCTGGCGGTATCCGGCCTGGCTTCGGCGGGTCGCCGGTGCCGCGCGGTGGCAGAGAATCCGGCCGCTTGGGTGGCGGGCTCGGCTGGCCGGTCATCAGGTCTTGGCCTTGGTCCCGGTGCTGGCGCCGGGCCGCCCGCGCTCGGGCTCGGGCTCGGTGACCGAGAGCTTGCGGACGCTGCGTGACGGTAGCGGCGCCGCCAGGGCAAACCTGCCCACTATGCGGAGGCTGGAGGCATACCTGTTCCACGCTTCGGACACCTGGTCGCTCATCCGCGCCTCGAAGTCCCGTCGTATGGCGAGCCACAGCCTGTCGCTTGCGTATACCACTGGCTGGGTCGCGGCCACCGCGGTGACGGTCTCCAGCCCGGCGAAGAACTGGCTCGCGTCGGGGAACAGCGGGTGCCCGATCTCGTCGCGGGTGTTCTCCAGGTCACCGATGACGGCCGGGGACAGCGCGATGTGGGACGCCTCGCCGCCCGCCGTGGCGATGGCCGCCTTGGCCTTGATCGCGGCCTCGTACCAGTCGGTCCCGGTGACCTCGGCGGCGACGGCCAGGATGCCGGTCGGTGTCGGGTGCGGGCCGGTGCCGCCGATGAAGTCGCGGTCGAGCTTGGCGCTGAACGTGTCGCGCAAAATCTGCTCGGTCTGCTCGGTGACGGGGAAGTCCGTGTCGTCGATTGACTCGCGGCTGATCAGGATCGAGCCGGCCAGCTTGGACACGGCGACTTCGTATTCGCTGGCGTCGGGTGTCAGCTGCGGGATGACGCCGAGTTCGGATACCCACTCGGGGTCGCTGGGGTCCAGCTGCGGGAACGACACCGAGGCCCGGTTCGTTGGCAGCGGGCGCAGGCTCCGGGCGAACGGGCTACCACCCACGATGGCCGACACGATGGCCACGACCTGAGCCGGGAACATGGTGGACCAGGGCGGCTGTGTGATGCCGGGCGGTGCGGGGGGCATGGTGTCTCCTTCGGGCAGGCGGGCGCTGAGGCGCCTCATCGGCGCGGGCCTGCCGGGCGGCCGGGCCAGCCAGCGGGCTGGACGTGATCGGCTGCCACCGTGACGCGGCCATCACGGTCATGCTAGCCCCGGCGCACTGCCCCCCAGTAGATCCCGGCCGGGGCGGCGCCGAACCACAGCGGCCAGGTGGTGCTGATCTGCCCTTCGGCGTCGATGTCGGTCCACTCCATGCGGATGGCGCAGCGCCGCCCGGACCACGGGTCGGTGCTGTAGGTGGCGGCGATGTGGAGGCGGCGCTGCGCCGCGGTGCAGCGAGCCCACCAGGCCCACACGGCGGGCGGGTCGGTGTCGGCGGCTCGGGCCGTCCGGCACTCGCCGCAGGGCGCGGGGACGTCCGGCCGCTGGCACCACGGGCAGCAGTGGCCGGGCTCGGGTATTTCGTCCCACCAGTCCGGCAGGATCAGCGGCCCGGCCCAGCCCTGGCCGTCGCCGCGCTTGATGCCGTGCTCGGCCAGCGCGTCGGTGAGCGGCCGGGCCTTCTGCTCAGCCATCCACTGTTCGAGCCCGTCCAGCTCGGCGGCGCGGCGGGCCTCGAAGTCCTCCTCGGGGCTGTCATCGGGCCAGCGGCGCGGCAGGTCGTCGGCGGTCATCGCGGGTCCTGCGGCAGCAGCTTGATCACGATGTCGCCGTCTGCGTCGGGGAACACCAGCCCCATCTCGGCGGTCAGCGTCGCCTCCAGCATGAGCGCCCGCGCCCTGGTATCCAGCGCCCAGTCGAGGATGCGCCTCAGCTCGTCGGCGGTAGCCTGCCCGCCGTTAACGTCGATTGCCTTGGTGATGATCACCGTGGCCTCGTCGCCGCTCAGCAGTTCGGGGGGATTCACCATGATTACCTCCTGAGGTCTGTGACCTGCGAAGGATGCCAACCGTGCCAACTGTGTGTGTAGAGAGGGGTTTGGCATCCTTGGCATGGTTGCCAACCGTGCCATTCTTGGCATCCTTGGCATCCTTGGCAGCCTTCGCAGGTCACGGGGTTGTGCCCTTGCCTTCCGGGTCGTTGAGGTCACCTTCATGCTCGGGAAGCGATATCCACCAGTCCGGGCCGTGCTTCTTGGCCGGGATGCGCAGCCGGGAGCGCGCCCGGTCCAGCGTGCGCTTGCTGATGCCGTGGCCTTCGTGTGCCTCTTCCTCGACCTCCTTGCTGCGGCGCGGGCCGCTGCTGAGCGCCTTCGTGAGGTAGTCCCCGGCGCGGGCTTTCTCGTCCCGCTCGCCGTCCTGCTGGGCGTTCAGGATGTCCTGCACGGTGCGGTCGGCCGGGCCGTCGAGCACGAACCGGCCGACCTTGGCGTCGCCGCTGGCGGTGGGCACGACCGCCTCGATGATCCGGTAGGCCAGCGACGGCAGGCCGCTGAAGCCGAGGTTGTTCTTGGTCTGGGTGATGACGTGGGTGCCGTCATCATCGACGGCGAACGCGAACACGAACCGGGCCACGTCCTTGAACGCGCCGGACGCGGTGATCAGCGACGAGGCGTCGGTGCCCCTCTGCTTGCTGAAATGGGCGATGCCCGCGATCACGGCGCCGGTCCGCTCGGCCGCGCCGGACAGCGGCTCCAGGGCCTGCCGGACCTGCCGGTTGACGTGCGTGTCGAGGGTGTCGCTGATCGCTGACAGCAGCGGGTCGAGCACCACCAGCGCGACGTTCCGCTCGGTGATCGCCTCAGCGAGCAGCACGTTATCGGCGGGCAGGTTGAGGGTGACCGTCTCGTCTTCCTCGGTGCGCACTTCGGCCCGGTACACCAGGTCCAGGTCGGCCCCGGCCGCGATCAGCCGGGGCACGATGGTGAACTTCCACGAGTCCTCGACGGCGATGTAGATCACCGCGCGGGCGGCGCCGGAGAACGCGCCGGGCAGCTCGCCCCTGGTGATCTTGGCTGACTGCCACGCCAGGCAGCAGCTTTTGCCGGTGCCTTCCCGGCCCGCGAACAGCCCGAGCGACCCGGCCGGGATGCGACCGTAGCCGTCGTCTTCCCACGCCCAAGTGACGGGCTCAGGCGGGATGCGGGACGCGGGAGTGAGCACGAGCCTGCGCGTGCCCGCTTCGCCCGCCGATGCGCCTGGCGGCTGCCTGGCGGGGCGGAACTGGTCAAGCCCGAACCCGGTGGCCAGGTGATCGGCGGCGTCCTTGCCCACGGCGGCCTCCACCACTTCGACCTCGGCCACGACCTCGCGCAGCGACGCGGCGACCTGCCAGGCGTGCGCGCGGCCGGGCTCGTCCCGGTCAGCTATCACGATCACCTTCCCGGCGCCGCCGAAGTACCGGGCGTACTCGTCCCGCCACTTGCCCGCGCCCATCGGGTTGCACGTCGCCGTCGCCCCGGCCGCCTCCAGCGCGTGCACGTCCTTCTCGCCTTCGGCCACGTAGATGGCCTGGCCCGACCGGGCGGCGCCGAGCAGCTGCGGCAGCCGGTAGGGGACGCGGCGCACGCCGCGGAGGTTCCACACCTTGCCGCCACCGGTCAGGTGGTACTGGCGGAACCGCTTGCCAGCGCGGCGCTCCACGAAGAACAGCGGCGCGCCGGCCTCGTCGGTGTAGGCGTAGACGGCGATCACCACGTCGTCGCGGCCGGTGCCGCGGGGTTCGTCGAACAGGTCGGCCGCGGACAGGCCGAGCGCTTCGAGTACCTCATCGGTGACACAGCCCGCGTGGCAGTTGACCAGCGCGCCGTCGCGGCCCTGCCCGATCGACAGGCTCGCCTGCCTGTCCTCGTGGGCCGGGCACTGCGCGCTGGTGCCGCGCACCTGGCTGCCGTGATCCTCAAGGGCCTGCCGCAGCCGGGCCAGCCCGTCACCCCGGCTCATCGCGCAGCCCCGGATTCCGGCGTTCCGGCGTCAACCTTTGGTTGGCGGGGAAACCGCTTCCAGACGGCCTGGCGGCTGATGCCCAGCGCATGCCCTATCTCGGCGTCTGAGTAGCCACGGGCGCGGCAGCCGTCCACCGCCATAGCCAGCGCGCCGCGGGCATGCTCCACCGCGCCCGCAAGCCATTTCAGGGCCTCCACGTCGGCCGAGGCGCGGACGCCCATCGTGCGGATCAGCCGCATGACGCCGGCCGCGTAGCTGTCGTCCTCGACGACCCGCTCGGCCCGCTGGCCGCGGACCCTGCACAGGTCTGTGCAGAACCGGCGCCGCCCCGCGGGCAGCTCCCGGCCGCAGCCCGGCGCCTCGCACGTCCGCCCGCTGCCGGTTACGATTGGCGTGACTTCGGCGCCTTGAGTGGGTGGCGGGTCGGCATGGTGGTGGCGGTCAGGCTCGGCGGCCTGGCCGCCGTCGCGTTCCCGGCCCGGTGGCCGGTCAGCCCGCGCCACGACGGCCCCGCCCTGGATGAAGCAGCAGCGCGAGCTTGTCCCGCTGCCAGTCGGCCAGGGGGAACCACCGGTCGACCGTCTCGCGTATCCGCTGCCGGTCGGCGTCGGCGTGGTCATCCGGCGGGCCGCCTTCCGGGGCGCCGGGCTGCTCGCGCGGGACGTGGCGGGCCGCGGTCACCGGGCACCCGCCCCGGCCGCGGCGGGCTGCGCGCTGAGGAACGGCATCAGCAGCACGGCGATGCGCCGCTTCTGCTCATCGGTCAGCTCCGCGCGCTCCAGCTGGCCGATGTAGGTGTCGGGCGAGTTGCGGACCCTGGCGGCCCGGCTGGCACGCTCACGCGCCACCGCGGGGTCGATGCGGTAGGGCCGCTTGGCCGCGGCGGGACCAGGCATGACTGAGGGCTCCCTCGATCGGAGCCCCCGAGTACCCGCGCCATCTGGCGGAGGCCAGTCATCGCCGCCCTAGGGGACTGCACGCGGCCGAGGCGGCGGCTTCCGGCCGGTTCCCTGGTGGTTCGCCACGCGGATTCGGGTTACTGCGCCGCGCGGCCTCCCGTGGCCATGAACCGCGCACAGCGCTAGCTTAGAGCGCTAAATTAGCACCCGCAACCGATACTCCGGGGTTATTGCCACGGTATTAGCACAGGGGTATTAGCCTGGCTGCTGGCCAGGCAGGCCCGGCATCTCCACCTTGGCCGCCAGGTCGTAGGAGCGGGCGCCGCGCCCGGCCGGGTGCAGGATGACCTCGGTCAGCGCGCGGATGACTTCGCGCTTGCGGCTCAGGTCCAGGCCGTCCCACACGTCGCGGGCGGTCTGCCCGCGGGCGAACGGGGCTAGGGCGCCCTTCCCGGCCGTGGTGGCCAGCTCGGCGGCGATTTCGGCCAGCCGGGCGTTGCCCCGCTCGGACGCGGCGATCATCTGCGACCGAGATACCAGGCCGACCGCCCGGTCGGCGGCCAGCTCATCGAGGTTGGCGCGGATCGCGGCGGCCTCGGCGCGCAGCCCTGCGGTGTCCACGTGCGGCGGCGGGCTGATCAGGTCTGCCAGGTCCGGGCGGGCCAGCGCCTCCAGCACGTGCTTTTCCACCCACTGGTCTACCTCGGGGGCGCGGACGGCGACGTGCGGGCCGGGCCGTCCGCCGCGGGTCTGGTACTGGCAGTTGTACACCTTGTCGCGGCGGTGGTTCATCGACCCGTTGACCACGTTCCCGCACGCGCAGGTGGCCAGCCCGCCGAGCAGCGACCGGACGCCGCGCGGCGGCTTGCGGCCGGGGTCGGCCAGCAGCGCGGCGACCGCCCGCCACTGCTCCTCGGCCAGGATGGCGTCCTGCTCGCCGGCCACGCCGTCGAGGATCTCGCCGCGGTAGACGGCCAGCCCGGCCAGCCGCGGGTTCCGCAGGATCGTGGTGATCGACTGCCGGGTGAATGGGCGGCCGGTCTGCGCCGTGGTCAGGCCGCGGCGCCGCCACTCGCGCACGACGCTCATCACCGACCCGCCGGCCAGCAGCGTGTCGGCTGCCCAGCGGATCGCGGCGGCCTCGGCGGGCTCCTCGGTGATGTGGTCAGCCTGGTACCCGAACGGGCGCTGGCTGGAGCGCAGCCGCTTGCCGGAACGGACGGCCATGTAGTTGGCCAGCTGCTTGCGTTCGGCGCTGATCTCGGTCTCCATCGTGTCAACCTCCCCGAGGATGCCAGCCTGCCCGCGTCCCTGCGCGGTGGTCAGGTCGAACGAGACGCCCTTGGCCGCGGCGACCGATACGCGCGCCTTGCGGAGCAGCTCGATGCCCTCGGCGCGCTCGCGGCGGTTGCGCCACAGCCGGGAGGTCTGGAATACGACGATCACGTCGAACTCGCCGCGCGCGGCGGCGGCCATCATCCGCCAGTAGTCGGCGCTGTCGTCCTTGCCGTTGCTGGCCTTCACGTCGTTGTCGCTGTAGCGGTGGCAGTCGGCAACCTGCCAGCCTTTCGCGGCGGCGTGCTCGTCGGTGATGGTGCCCTGGTTCAGCACGCCGTGCGCGTCGAGGATCGTGGAGCCGTCCTCTGCGGCCTTGCGCTCGGCCAGGCTGATGCGGGCGTAGGTGGCGGCGCGGATGGTGTCCGCGCTGGTCAGTGTGCGTGTGGCATTCATGCCTCAAGTGTACCAATAAGGCAACAAGCCGAAGTGCCGCCACGACCACCGGCTCAAGCAGCACCCCAGGTGGCACGTCGACCAGCTCCCCGACGCCACCTTCGTATGGACCACCCCATCCGGACGCCAGTACACCACCGAACCCACCCGGTACCCGGTCTAGCGGCCGCGGGGATGGTCAAGGGAGGGTAACGGCGTTACGCTTCCCAGCATCACGCTGATGGGGAGGCGTCGTGATGACAGGGCCTTTGCGCCAGGTGCCGCCGTGAATGACTATCCAGCCGCGATCGTCCCGGTGAACCACGTCGAGCCGGTACCGCGCCGCGTCCGCGCCTACCTCGGCGGCGAGAAGGTGCTCGACACGACCCGGGCCCGGTATGTCTGGGAGTGGCCGCATTACCCGCAGTACTACATCCCGCTGGCCGACGTCCGCCGCGACCTGCTCGAGGCCGAGGGGCACACCCAGCGCACCGGCCGGGGGCTCGCCGAGCTGCACGGGCTGCGGGTTCCGGGGTCCGGCGGGGTGCACCGGCCGCGAGCCGCCCGGCTGATCACCGAAGCCGCGGTGGACGGGCTCGACGGCACGGTCCGCTTCGACTGGGCCGCGCTCGACGCCTGGTTCGAGGAGGACGAGCAGGTGTTCGTGCACCCGCGCAGCCCGTACGTCCGGGTCGACGCGCTGCGTTCGAACCGCGCGGTGCGCGTCGAGCTCGACGGGGTGGTGCTGGCCGACTCCCGGTCCCCGGTGATGGTGTTCGAGACCGCCCTGCCGACCCGGTACTACGTCAGCCGGACCGATGTCCGCTTCGAGCACCTGGTCCCGAGCGCCACCGTGACCGCCTGCCCGTACAAGGGGACGACCAGCGGCTACTGGTCGGTCCGGGCCGGCGGTGCCGTGCACAGCGACCTGGCCTGGTCATATGACTTTCCCACCCGCCAGCTGCTGCCCATCGCCGGCCTGATCGCCTTCTACAACGAGCAGGTCGACACCTTCCTCGACGGCGAGCTGGCCGGACGTCCGCGGACCCATTTCTTCCGAACGGACCAGGGCACCAGCTGAGCTTCCGCTGCCCGCGGCGGCGGCCAGGACGCCTGGCTACGAGCCCAGCTCAGCGCGCAGCCGGGCCGCCGCCGCCGTCATCGCGGTCAGCTTGCCGAAGGCGACGTCCCGCGGCAGGTACTTCATGCCGCAGTCGGGGGCCAGCACCAGGCGCTCGGCCGGCACGTAAGGCAGGGCCCGCCGGACCCGGGCCGTCACCGTCTCCGGCGCCTCGACGGTCATGTCGTTCAGGTCGAGCACGCCCAGGATGATGGTCTTGCCGTCCAGCGTGGCCAGCACCGAGCAGTCCAGGCCGGACTGCGCGGTCTCGATCGAGATCTGGTCGCAGCCGCAGGCGGACAACTCGGGCAGGAAGGAGTAGCCCTCCGGGCGGTCGTGGACGAGGGCGGCGTACCCGAAGCACAGGTGGACCGCGGTGGTCCCTGGTGCCTCCTCCAGCGCCCGGTTGATCGCCTTGACCCCGTAACGGCGCGCCCGGTCGGGATTGGCCTGCAGCCACGGCTCGTCGAGCTGGACGATATCGGCTCCGGCCGCGAACAGGTCCCTGATCTCCTCTCCGACCGCTTCGGCGTAGGCCAGGGCGAGCGCCTCGGTGCTGCCGTAGAAGTCGTCCTGTGCCTGCAGTGCCATGGTGAACGGTCCGGGCACGGTGATCTTGATGGTGCGGCTGGTGTTCGCGCGGAGGACCTTCACGTCGTCGACCTCGATCGCGCGTCGCCGCCAGACCGGCCCGGTGACGCGGGGCACCGGGTTCGGCTGACCGGTACGGCCCAGCACCGTGCCGGGGTTGTCGATGTCCACGCCGTCCAGCGCGGTCGCGAAGCGGTTGGAGTAGCTCTCCCGGCAGATCTCCCCGTCGGTGATGATGTCAAGACCCGCCTTTTCCTGGGCCCGGATGGCCAGCAGCGTCGCGTCGCGCTGGGCCTCCTCCAGGTAGGCGGGATCGACCCGCCACAGCCCGCGGGCCCGCACCCGCGGCGGGAGCCGGCTGGCCAGCCTGCTCCGGTCGATCAGCCAGTCCGGCTGCGGGTAGCTCCCGACCAGGGAAGTGGGAAACAGCATGCCAGCACAGTACGCCGTGCGGCCGTCAGGCGATCTTGCGGGCGCCGGGTCCCGGCACCGGGGTGACCTCGCGGGCGGACTCCAGGGCGTGGCCCGCCGCGCAGGACAATTCCAGCCGTACCGGTTCGCCGCAGTCACGATGCCGCAGCAGGACCTGCGGGCCGGACGCCCCGACCTCGTACCGGTCGCCCCACTCCATCAGCGCCACCAGGACCGGGTACAGGTCGAGGCCCTTGTCGGTGAGCCGGTACTCGTCGCGGCTGCGCCGGCCGCTCTCCCGGTAGGGAACCTTGCGCAGCAGGCCCTCCGCCACCAGGCGGGACAGCCGCTGGCTGAGCACCTGCCTGGGCATGCCGGTGCGGCGCTGCATGTCGTCGAAGCGGCGCACGCCGTTGAACGCCTCGCGCAGCACGAGGAACGTCGGCCGCTCGCCGAGGATCCCCACGGCCGCGCCGATGGCGCAGTTGGCCGAGTCGTAGTCCAGTATCCAGGGCTTTCCCATAACCCTATGCTAAGTCTAGTTGACAGACTCAGCAATTCCGGGTCATGCTGGGTTCGTGAACGGAACCCAGGCGAGCCAACCCGACAGCCGCGCCACCGCCGTGATCCAGTCGGCGAGCCCGGCGGACCTGCCCGCGCTCGGCGACTTCTTCGCGGGCCTATCGGTGCAGACCCGGTACCTGAGATTCTTCGGCCCGGTCACGCCCACCCCCGACCTGCTCCGCCTGCTGTCGGGCCGGGACGCCGGCGTCCACGCCCTGGTCGCCGTGGCCGGCGGCGT
Source organism: uncultured Actinomycetota bacterium (assembly GCA_963744575.1). Taxonomy (GTDB): domain Bacteria; phylum Actinomycetota; class Actinomycetes; order Streptosporangiales; family Streptosporangiaceae; genus Palsa-504. The sequence continues at coordinate 243,533 of CAVUUF010000003.1, forward strand.
CATCGTCGGCCACGCCATGGCCTCCGACCGGCCCGATCCGGAGGGGTGGCCCGGCACATCGGGTCGGCCAGGTTCAGGGCCGGCCTGGACGGCCGACATCGGCGTCGTGGTCGCCGACGCCTGGCAGGGCCGCGGCGTGGGCTCGGCGCTGATGCGGGCGCTGGCCGCCCAGGCCGCGGCGCGGGGCGTGACGTCGCTCGCGATGGACGTGCTGCACGCCAACCGGCAGGTACTCGCCATGGTCCTGGGCCACTGGCCCGACGCGGTCATCGATCATTCCCGGGACAGCCTCAGCATCCGCATCCGGCTGCCGCGGTACCAGCCCGAACGGCTCCCGGCGCCGCCCGCCGCCCGGCAGGTCCGGCCACTGGTCACCGTGGCGGGATAGCATCCGGGTTCATGACCACAGCACGCGCGGGCGGCGCGACCGCGGCCACCGCGCCGCCACGCGACCTGGCCGCCGCGTTGCGCGGCGCCGGGCTGACCGAGGTCGATGATTCGCCCCGGCGCCGGGCCGAGTACTCCGCCGACGCATCGAACTACCGTGTCGTGCCGGACGTGGTCGTCTTCCCCCGGCACGCGGACGAGGCGGCCGCCGCGCTGGACGTCGCCCGGCGGCTCGGCGTGCCGGTCACCAGCCGGGGCGCCGGCACCTCCATCGCGGGCAATGCGGTCGGCACCGGCCTCGTGCTCGACTTCTCCAGGCACCTGAACCGGGTGCTGGCGGTGGACCCCGAGGAACGGACCGCGGTCGTCGAGCCCGGCGCGATCCTGGACGACATCACCGCGGCCGCGGCCGGGCACGGGCTGCGGTTCGGTCCGGACCCCTCCACCCACGCCCGGGCGAGCATCGGCGGCTCTATCGGCAACAACGCCTGCGGCTCGCGGGCGCTGAGATACGGCCGCACGGCCGACAACGTGGTGACCGTGGACCTGCTGACCGCCGCGGGGGAGCGGATCGCGGCGCGGCGCCTGGGACGTGACGGCCTGGCCGCCGCCGGGACGACCGGGGCCGCGCTCGACGCCCTGGTGGCGGCGCACCTCGGCTTGATCCGCACCGAGTTCGGCCGGTTCACCCGGCAGGTGTCCGGCTACTCGCTGGAGCACCTGCTGCCGGAGAACGGCGCCGACCTGGCCAGGTTCCTGGCTGGCACCGAGGGCACCCTCGGCATGGTCACCGGGGCGACCGTCCGGCTGGTGCCGTCGCCGCGGGCGGTGGCGCTGGCCGTGCTCGGCTACCCGGGCATGCCCGAGGCCGCGGACGCGGTGCCCGGCCTGCTGCCGCACCAGCCGGTGGCGCTCGAAGGCATGGACGCGCGCCTGGTGGAGGTGTTCCGGTCCCGCCGGGGCGCTGCCGCCGTGCCCGGGCTGCCGCGCGGTGAGGCCTGGCTGTTGGCGGAGACCGCGGGCGGCACCGAGGACGAGGCGCGCGCGGCGGCCGAACGGCTCATCGCCGATGCCGCCTGCCTCGACGCGCTGGTGGTCGCCGGCGGCCCGGCGCGGGCCCTGTGGCGGGTCCGCGAGGACGGCGCCGGCCTGGGCAGCCGCACCCCGGCGGGCGCGCCGGCCTGGCCCGGCTGGGAAGACGCCGCCGTCCCGCCCCGGCACCTGGCCGCCTACCTGCGTGACTTCGTGGCCCTGCTGGCCGAGCACGGCCTGGACGGGCTGACCTACGGGCACTTCGGCGACGGCTGCGTGCACGTCCGGATCGACTTCCCGTTCACCGCCGAGCCAGGCCGTTACCGGCGGTTCGCGGTGGCCGCCGCGCAGCTGGTCGGCACGTACGGAGGCTCGATGTCCGGCGAGCACGGCGACGGCCGGGCGCGTAGCGAGCTGCTGCCGTATATGTACTCCCGCGAGGCCATCGGGATCATGGCGGCGGTCAAGGCGATCTTCGACCCGGGCAATGTGTTCAACCCCGGGATCCTGGTCGACCCGGCACCGCTGGACGCGGACCTGCGGGTGCCGCTGGCCCGGCCGCTGCGCGCCGGCCTCGGTTTCGCCTATCCGCACGATGGCGGCGACCTGTCCGCGGCGGTGCACCGCTGCGTCGGCGTGGGCAAATGCCGGGCCGACAGCACGGCCGCCGGCGGCATCATGTGCCCGTCGTACCTGGCCACCAGGGACGAGAAGGACTCCACCCGCGGCCGGTCGCGGGTGCTGCAGGAACTGGCGAACGGCACGCTGGTCCACGGCTTCGGATCGGCGGAGGTGGCCGAGTCGCTGGACCTGTGCCTGTCGTGCAAGGGCTGTTCGTCGGACTGCCCGGCGGGGGTGGACATGGCCACCTACAAGGCCGAGGTGCTCTACCAGCGCTACCGGCGCCGGCCGCGCCCGCCGGCCCATTACTCGCTGGGCTGGCTGCCCCGCTGGGCCCGGCTGGCCGCGCGCGCCCCGGGGGCGGCGAACGCCGCGCTGCGCGCCCCCGGGCTGGCCGGCCTGGCCAAGCGGCTCGGCGGGATCGACACAAGGCGGCCGCTGCCCGAGTTCGCCGCGCGGAGCTTCCGCTCCTGGTTCGCCGGCCGTCCCCCGGTAAAGGGCAGGCCCGTGCTGCTGTGGGTGGACACGTTCACCGACTACTTCACGCCCGAGGTCGGGCAGGCCGCGGTGCGGGTGCTCGAGGCGGCCGGCTACGCGGTGCAGGTCACCGACGGGCCCGTGTGCTGCGGGCTGACCTGGATTTCCACCGGCCAGCTCGACGGCGCGCGCCGGCAGCTGCGGCGCAGCCTGCGGGCCCTGGAGCCCGCCGTCCGGGGCGGCACCCCGGTGGTCGGGCTGGAGCCCTCCTGCACCGCCGTGCTGCGCGGCGAGGTCACCGAACTGCTGCCCGCGGACCCGCGCGCCGGGCAGGCCCGCGCCGCCACCCGCACGCTCGCGGAGCTGCTGGCCGAGACGCCGGGGTGGGCGCCGCCCGACCTGGATGGCCTGCGCGCGGTGGCCCAGCCGCACTGCCACCACCATGCCGTCATGGGCTGGCATGCCGACTCGGCCCTGCTGGCCCGGGCGGGTGCCCAGGTCACCGCGGTCGGCGGCTGCTGCGGGCTGGCCGGCAACTTCGGCGTGGAGCGCGGCCATTACGCCGTGTCGCAGGCCGTCGCGGAGACCGCCCTGCTGCCCGCGGTCCGCGCCGCGAAGGACGCGGCGGTCCTGGCCGACGGCTTCTCCTGCCGCACCCAGCTCGATCAGCTCGCCGGGGTCAGCGGCGTCCACCTGGCCCAGCTCCTGGCGAGCCGGCTGGACCACCGCAGCGACGACCGCGGTCCGGCTAGCTGACCGCCTGGACCTGGGTGGTCTGGCCCCGGGATTGCCCCGAATGAGCAGGCTCGGTCCGTTAGCATGAAGCCGCTGGCTGAGTTCGTCGCTGCCGTTCTCGGACCAGCCCTGGTCGCCGGTACCGGCGCCCGGGGAACCCGCGCGGGTCCTCGGGCTACCACGCCCCGCGTGAGGAGCGGCTCATGGCCGTCAGCGACACCCCGGCTCTCAGCGGGGACCAGCATGCCCTGCAGGTCACCCTGCGCGGCTGCCTGGCCGGCCAGCTTCCCGCCGGCGCGCTGCGCGCCGCGCTGGACACCACGACCGGCTACGACCGGGACCTGCATGCCCGGCTGGCGGCCGAACTCGGTCTGGCCGGCCTCACGATCCCGGCGGAATTCGGCGGCCTCGGCATGTCCGCGGCCGAGGCGAGCGTGGTTCACACCGAACTCGGCCGTGTTCTGTACCCGGGCCCGTTCCTGCCCGGCAGCCTGGCCGCCGGCCTGCTGCTCGCCGCGGGTGACCGGGATGTCCAGGAGCGATGGCTGCCCCGGCTGGCCGCCGGGTCGGTGACCGCGACGGTTGCCGTCGCCGGCGAGGCCGGCCAGTGGTCACCGGGGCCGGACAGTGTCCGGGCCGAGCAAGCCCCCGCGGGCTGGCGGCTCTACGGCCACCGGTGGTACGTGATCGCGGCCCACGCGGCCGACATCGTCGTGGTACCGGCCATGACCGACTCCGGTCTGGCCATATTCCTGGTGGAATCCAGGTCGCTGGGCTTCACCGCCTCGGGTCAGCTGGGCCTGGACCTGACCCGGCGGGTCTGCGTCACCGCCTTCGACGAGGCTCCGGGCGTGCCGCTCGGCCAGGGCAAGAGCCGAGGGGAGAGCGCGGCGGCCGCGCTGAGCCTGGCCGAACGTGATTTCTTTCTGGCGACCGCCGCCGAAGCCGTCGGCGGCATCGGCTGGTGCCTGGACGCGGCCATCAGCTACGCCGGGGAACGCGAGCAGTTCGGCGCGCTGGCCGGGTCGTTCGAGACCGTCGCGCAGGCCTGCGTCGACATGCTCGCGCAATTCCAGGCCGTCTCGGCGACGGTCAGGGACGCCGCGGCGGCGGCCGCCGACGGCAGCGACGAGGCGCCTGCGGCGGCGCGGGACGCCGCCCTGCGGGCCGGCGAGGCCTACCGCGCCGTGACCGAATCGGCCGTCCACCTGTTCGGCGGGCTGGGGTTCTCCTGGGAGCACGACGCGCACCTGTACTACCGCCGCGCCTGGTCGGCCGGGCGGCTGGCCGGCCCCCCGGGGTGCATCACCCGCGGCGGGTGATGCACCCCGGGAATCACCGCGGCGAGCTGGCCAGCGTCTGCTCCATGCCGCGCCGCACCGCGTCGATGAGGTAGGGCCGCAGCCGCGCCGCCGGCACGATGGCCTGGACCGAACCCACCTGGCGGGCCCGCTCGATGCTGTGCACGCGGTCGAACTCGTCGGCGAGCTGACCCAGCTTCTCGGCGTGCACGGCCGGCCAGACCGACGCGAGCTTGGCCCGCAGCGCCGAGGCCTTGTCGTCCGCGCCGCTGGCGGTGGCCTCGGCGATGGCGGCTTGCAGGTCGGCCACCCGGGGGTCGGCGGCGGTGCGCTTGCGGACCTCGGCGGCGAACACCACCGCGGCGGCGGGCGCGCCGCCGATCACCGAGGCGTAGGAGCCCTCGACCGCGGCGACCTCCATGGTGTCGTTGAGCGTGCCGGAGAACACCACGAACGCCCCGCCGTGGTAGCGGGACACCACGCAGAACACGATCGGGCCGTCGAAGTTGACCACCGCGCGCCCGATCTCCGCGCCGTACTCGAGCTGAAGCCGACGCAGCGACTCCGGTGAGCCGTCGAACCCGGACAGGTTGGCCAGGATCACCAGCGGGCGGTTCCCGCTGGCCGCGTTGATCGCCCGCGCCGTCTTCTTGGACGACAGCGGGAACAGCGTCCCCGCTGTCCACTGCGAGGGGCCGTCCACCGAAGAGAACCCGTGCCGCGGCAGCGGACGCGACTCGAACCCGACCATCTCCACCGGCTGGCCGCCCAGGTGCGCGTCGATCACCACGGCCGACTCGGCGTCGGCCATGTCGGCCCAGCGCTCCAGCGGCTCGTGGTCGGCGTCGACCACGCCGCGCAGCAGCGAGCGCATGTCGAACGGCTTCTTGCGCTCAGGGTTGCCCCGCGGGTCGAAGATCTCGCCGAGTGCGCCGAACTCGGTCCCCGCCCCGGCGTGCGGGGAGGCCGAGATGTCCCGGTCGGCGGGGTCGCTGGTCGGCGCCGGCCGGGGGAAGCGTTCACCGGGAGCCACGTAGGTGTGCTCGTAGTGGGTGAGCAGGATGTCGACGGCGGCGGACAGCTCCGGCGCCCAGTACTGCGCCTCGCCGTTCGGGCCCATGATCCGGTCGTAGCCGCCGATGCCGAAGTTGTCCTCGGCCGAGACCCCGCCGGAGTAGTCAAGCGACTGCTTGCCGGTCAGCACCATGGCCGAGTCCGGCGTCATGATCAGCACGCCCCGGGTGTGCATGAGCATGGTCGCCTCGGCATTCCAGTACGGCTGCGCGCCGACGTTGATGCCGGTCACCACGACGTTGATCTCGCCGCGGTCCTGGGTGAAGTCGACGATCCCGCGCAGCACCCGGGAGATCCAGTCCATCGTCTCGGTGCCGGATTCCATCGAGATCTTCGCCCCGGCCGAGATGGCGTACCACTCCACCGGCGCGTCCAGCTGCCGGGCCAGGCCGATGGCGGCGAGCACGCGGCGGCACTCCGGTTCGGCCAGCGCGCCCAGCGCGCGGGTCGGGTCGCCGAGCAGCACCACCCGGCGCATCCCCTCGGGATGGCGCCTGGTCGGCACGGCGACCACGCCGAGCACGATGTTGGCGGTGTTCAGCCCCGGTTCCCGGTCCACGGCCACCGGGGCGCCGCCGTCGTCCAGGTCGTACTCGGTGAACGTGCCCGGGGCGCCGCCGGGATCCGGCGAGCGGGTGATCAGCGGGACGAGCTCGTAGGGGTACACGGCGCCGCGGCGGCGGGCCCTGATCACCTTCTGCGTGTAGGCGGTCAGCTCGCGCAGCGGCTCCGGCGGCGGGTCGGTGACGCGCAGCGTCAGCCCGGCGCCCGGCGGCCGGGACATCCGCAGCAGCAGCTCGCGCGGTTCCCCGCCCGGGGAAGCCGCCTTGAACTGCACCATGACCTGCTCCAGGCCGAGTCCCTCGCTGCGCGGGGCCAGTGACCTGATCACCTGGTCGAGCTCTGCGAGCGGGGCCTCCACCACCGGCCAGACGTAGAGTTTGACCCGGTTCCAGTCCAGCCGGGCCAGTTCCCGGTCGGCCGAACGGGCCGCGCGCAGGCTGTCCAGGCAGGCGTCCAGGATGCGCTCCAGCTGCGGCAGCCCGCGGACCCGCCCGTCCTCGTCGCGCAGGATGGTCAGGTCGCGGACGTCGGCCAGGGCCATCAGCCGCTGGTCGTCGGGCATCTCGCGGCCCTTGATGCGGAATAGGTGCACGTCCGGCGCCGAGGGCAGCCGGGTCAGCTCGAACCGGGAGAACCGCCACAAGCCCAGCCGTTCGGCCACCAGCGGGTGTAGCCCGCGCTGCGTCCGGTCTTCGGTCGGCTCCCCGTCCGGGCCGCCGCGGAAGGTGAACCAGTCCGGCCATTCGTCGCCCGCCCGGCGCACCGCCACCGCGACCCGCCCGACCGCCGGCGAGACGGCGCCGAGCTTGCCCCGGATCCGTTCCGCCCGGGCGTCCGGGTCGCCCGGCTCGGTCTGGGAGGTCACGTAGAGGTCGACGAGCACGGTCCGGCTGGCCGGGACGGTGTCCAGCAGCGCGGGCAGGTCGGTGTCGGCCGCGCTTTCGCTGCCGTCGGCCACCGTGGCGATGACCAGGTAGTCCTGCCCGCCATGGGAGTACTCGGCGGTCAGCAGCGGGCGGCCGCCGCGCTCGCTGACCTGGACGTTCTCCAGGGGCCTGATGCGGTAGTACCGCCGGGTCATCACCTCGAGCATGACCGCGAAGTGCGGCTCGGTGAACACGCCGAGGATCGGCTCGCCGGAGGCGACGATGGCGTCGATCTGGGCCGTCCGGGCCGCGGGATCGGCGGAGAGCCGGTCGAGTTCGGCGCGCACCTCCTCGTGGGCCCGGGCCTGCTCGGCCGCGATGGCCGGGGCGTCGAAGCACCGGTACCGGACCTGCCGGGCCAGGTCACCGACGGCCGGGTGGCGCAGCTGGGTGGCGGTGAGCAGCTGGTCGATCATCCGCCGGTAGCCGTCGCGGGCGTCGGTCAGGGCGGCCGAGCCCAGCGAGTCCGGGTGGAGCAGCCGCCACCGCAGCAGTTCCGACACCACCGGCACGTAGGCCGCCGCCCGGCGGTGGGCCAGGAAGATCCGGTACAGCGCCGGGTCCAGGGCGGGTGACGGTTCCAGGTCGTGCACGCCGTAGTGGGCCAGGGTCCGGCTCAGCCTGATCCGGAAGGATTCCGGCAGCCCCTCCGCGTCTGCGTCCCGGGAGCGCAGGTAGGCGTGCATGTACTCCTGCGGGTTGCGGGCGGCCTCGGCGTCGACGTCGGCCTCGTCGTCGCCCGGCGACTCGCCGGGCACCCGGCGGTTGCGCCACAGCGCGGACACGTCGGCGAAGATCTGCAGGATCTCGGCCTCGCCGGCGAGCAGGCGCGGGTCGTCGGCGGGCAGTTCGGTGCGCGCTGCGGCCAGCCGCTGCAGCTGGTGCCGGGCCTCGGCCTCGTCCACGTCGAAGCCGAGCACCAGGGAACGCAGCGCCACCAGCGCGTCGGCGGCCGCGGCGGCCGGCTCGCGCTCGCCGCCGGCTGCCTCGGCCAGCGCGCTGAGGTCGGCCCGCCGACCCGGCTCGGGCTCCTCCTGGTCCGAGGATGGCTCGATCCGCAGCAGCTTGACGCCGCTGTCCACCTGCGTGTTGACGTCGGCGAACACCTCGGCGACCCGGCCGGCCGCGGGGGCGCGCAGCGACGTCTCCAGCTTCATACTCTCCACGACGGCGACCACGTCGCCCTCGGCCACCTCGTCACCGGCCGCGACCGGGATGGCCACCACCATGGCCGGGGCCGGCGCGCGGACCAGGCCGCCCTCGCCGCCGGAGATCCGGTGCACGGCGCCGTCGACCTCGACCAGGTAGTCGATGCCCTGCACGACCGAGAGCACGTCGAAGGTCTGGCCGCCGACGCCGAGCCGCAGCTCGAACCGGCCGGACCGGTCGACATCCACCTCGACCGAACGGTCGTCGAGCTCCACCTGGTACCGGACCGGGCGGCTCCGGGACACCCCCAGCTTGTAAGCCTCACCGCCCACCCGGACGTCGACCTGGTGCGGGGCCTCGTGCCCGACCTCCGGCCGGCCACGCTCGGCCGAGGTGAACAGCCGGTCCTGCTGACTCCGCGCGTGCGCCTCGTAGGCCTCGAACGCGGTGGCCAGCAGGGCGACGTCGACCCGCAGCGGCGGTGTGTAGCCGTCCGCCATCATCGTGTCCAGCCAGGTGGTGTCGATCTCGCCGCGGATGAACTCGGGCCGGTTCAGCAGATCGAGCAGGAACGCCTTGCTGGTGGTCCCGCCCTGGATGACCGTGCTGGTCTGGCGGAGCGCGCGGGACAGCCGGGCCCGGGCCTCGCCCCGGTCCTGGCCCCACGCGATCACCTTCGCGATCATCGAGTCGAACTGCGGCGGGATGACGTCGCCCGGCGCGACCCCGGTGTCGACCCTGATGCCGGGGCCGCCCGGCAGGGCCAGGTGCTCGATCAGGCCGGGCGCGGGTGCGAAGTCCCGTTCCGGGTCCTCGGCGGTGAGCCGGGCCTCGATGGCGTGCCCGCGGGCCGGCGGCTCCGCCGGGCCGATCTGCGCCAGCGTGCCGCCCGCCGCGATGTGCAGCTGCAGCTTGACGATGTCCGCGCCGGTGGTCGCCTCGGTAACCGGGTGCTCCACCTGCAGCCGGGTGTTGACCTCGAGGAACGACAGCAGCTTCTGGCCGGGCTGGTAGAGGAACTCCACCGTCCCGGCGTTGACATAGTCGGCCGCGCGCACCAGGTCGGCGGCGTGGCCGCGCAGCCGCTTCTCCTGCTCGGCGTCCAGCGCGGTGGAGGCGGACTCCTCGATGACCTTCTGGTTGCGCCGCTGCGCGCTGCAGTCCCGCACGCCCAGCGTCCACACGGTGCCCTCGGCGTCGGCGACCACCTGGACCTCGACGTGGCGGCCGCCGCGGATGGCCCGCTCCAGGAACACCGTCGCGTCCCCGGCCGTCTTCGACGCCTCCGAACTGGCCCGCTCGAACGCCTCGTCCAGATCCGCGGCCGACGGCACCAGGCGGATGCCGCGCCCGCCGCCGCCCGCGGTCGCCTTGACCATCAGCGGGTAGCCGATCGACTCGGCCGCCTCGCGGGCCGCGGCCAGGTCGGCCACCGGGCCGCCGCTCCACGGCGCGAGCGGCACGTCGGCCTGCTCGGCCAGCAGCTTGGACTCGATCTTGTCGCCAAGCCTGCGCATGACCTGCGCCGACGGGCCGATGAAGACGATGCCGAGCCGCTCGCACAGCTCCGCGAACTCGGCCTTCTCCGAGACGAACCCCCAGCCGGGCCAGAACCGCGTCCGCCCGGCAGGCCCGCAGCGCGCGCTCGAGCTCGGCGTAGTCGAGGTACGGGCTCCCGGTGCCGGAAATGGACAGGGCGGCGTCGGCGTCCTCCGGGCCGATCAGCACCGCCTCGTCCGCCTGGCGGACGAACGTCGCGCGCCGGTCGGCGGCGGTGTACACGGCGATGGCGCGCAGCGCCGGCCGTCCCTCGGCGTTCCACTCCCGGACGGCGTTGATCAGCCGCATGGCCGGCTCGCCCCGGTTGACGATCGCGACCCGCTGAAAAGCGAAGGCAGTCTGGCTCATCGGGCTACTCACCGAAGGCGGCGCGGATGTCGTCGCTGGTGCCCCCGGCCGCGGTCCCGGCGGGCCGAAGGTCCTGGAGGATCTCCAGCACCACCTCGTCCGCGACGATGGCCGGGTCGATGCGCAGCACCGCGTATCCGCCGACGGCGCCGGCCCCGAACCCGGGCGCGAACACCCGGACCGGATGGCTGATCACCCCGTCGCGCACGGCGTCGTAGACCGCGATGGGGATGCTCGCTGCGGACACGTTGCCCATCCTCTCGACGTTGAAGTACAGCTGGTCGGCGGACAGCCCGGCCTTGCCGGCCAGGTTCAGGATCATCGTCTTGTTGGCCTGGTGCGGGATGATCAGCTCGATGCTCTCCAGCAGCGTCCGGCCCGACCCTTCGAGGTCGCCGGGATCGGGCTGGCTGCCGAGCTCGCCGAGCATCTGGGTCAGGTACCGCTGGACCAGCGCCTTCACCTCCGGACCGTACACGGTGATGTCGCGGTCGAACTCGGAGTTCGGCCAGATGATCGAGTTGACCTCGGTGTAGGGCCCGCCCGCGTAGGTCTGCAGCACCTCCACGTCCCCGTCCTGGCCATCGGCGGCCGGGCCGATGACCATCGCCGCGGCCCCGTCCCCGAAGATCATCCGCGAGGTCCGGACGCTGCCGATCTTGTCGGAGAACTTCTCCACGCAGACCAGCATGACGGGCCGCCTGACCTCCTGCAGCTGGCGGACGGCCTCGCTCATCCCGTAGGGCAGCCCGGCGCAGGCGGCGACCATGTCGACCGAGGCGTGCGTCTGCTGCAGGCCGAGCTCGCCGGATAGCCAGCACGCGATCGACGGGATCTGCCGGTTGCTCGTGCACGTGCTGACCAGGATCGCGCCGATCTCCGCGGCGGACCGGCCGGACTTGGCCAGCGCCGCCCGGGCCGCGGCCAGCGCCAGCTCCTCGGGCTCCCGGCTGGTGTAGCGGCGCTGCTCGATGCCGGTCTTGGCGGCGATCTCGTCCGCGCTCATCGGCGACCAGGAGAAGCTGGTGTTCCTGATCACGTCGGCGTTGGAGCAGACGTGCTCGCCGCGCACGATGGCCAGCGCCTCGAGCCTCGGCTGGACCGCGAACGCCTCGCGGACCCGCACCGGCGGATAGGGCGTGACCGGCTCGACCGCCTCAACCGGGTCCTGCCGGGGCGCGGCCTGCCCAGGGGCGGCGGCCGAGCGCTTCACCCGCTCGATGAAGGCCATCACGTCCCGGGTGCGCGGGTGGAAGGCCACCACGAAGTCATCCTCGCCGATCTCGCCGGGGCCGCGCAGCTCGGTGCGGGAGCGGTCCCATGGGTACTGGTTGTGCAGCACCATCGCCCAGCGCATCAGCGCCTCGAGCTCCGGGACGTCCTCATGCGCGTCGAAGATGTCCTCGGTGCTGAACACCGGGTAGTCCGGGTCGTAGGAAGGCATGACGAAGGTCAGCGCGTCGGGCTGGGCCAGGAACTCGGCCACCGTCGGCTTGATCGGGGGCAGTTCGGTGGCGTGGTAGAGCTTGGTCCTGAACAGGTCGAACAGCAGGCCGAAGATGGTCTCTTCGGCCTGGGCGTTCCAGCTGGCGGGCAGGGCGTGGAAGGCCTGCTCGACCGCGGCCACCTTGCGCTCGCTGTCCTCCCACGGGGTCAGCACGGGCAGGAAACGTCGTCGCGGCGCTTGGCCAGGTCACGCCAGCGGGTCGGGCGCCGGTCGAACATGGTGATCGAGTACCGGTTGGCCCAGTACAGGTTCTGGCCCAGGTCCCGCAGCAGCTCGAAGCGCCTGGGATAGCCGCCGGACTCGACGCGGGCCAGGATGTCGGTCCCGGTCGGCGCCTTCGCCTCGAAGTCGCGCCCGATCACCGCGGTGAACTGGTCGAGCGTTTCCAGCACCGAGAAGTCCAGGTCGCCGAGGAAATTGGCCGGGAAGACCAGGCGGCCATGCCGGTTGACCACGAATGGTTTCACGTTTATTCCACCTCCAAGGCGGATCATCTCGCGATCCGCGGTGAGTTGCCATGTCCGGTCGTGCGGCGGGACCCGGTGCCTGCCCCAGGTCACACCTGCTGCGGTACCCGCAATGTGCCGGTTGTGCCCCTGGCTGGGCGAGATTGACGGCTTTTTCCATGGCCGCGGACCGGGCTCGGGCCGTAACCAGGGCACGCACCAGGTCCGTTCGGTCCAATAGCCTTTTTAATCCCGAATGGGCCGGGTGTCACCCCCGCGGCGCTCGATCCAGCCCGGCTGGCGGGATAGCTTTGGCCTGAACGCGATGGGCGGTGTAGCGAGGGGCAGGATGAGCCATGGACAAGGACCTGGCCGATCAGGTTGTCGAGATCGCGCAACAGGTGGTCGCCAGCGGGGCGATCTCCGCGAACGGGCACGGGAACGTCAGCGTACGGGTCCCCGGGGCGGAGGAGATGTACTTCACCGCCGGGCCATCGCTGCGCAACCATCCCGCCTCGGCGGTGGTGCGCGTCGGGCTGGACGGGACACTGCTCGAGGGCGAACTGCCGCCGATCCAGGGGGCCGTCGTCGCCATGCACACGGCCATGTATGCCGATCACCGCGACGTCGGCTGCGTGATCCACACCCATTCGCCGTATGCCACCGCGTACGCCGTGGCCCGGCGGCCCATCGGCTGCTGGGTGGAGGCGCTGGCGATGTTCGGCCTGCAGGACGGCGTGCCGGTGGCCGGTTACGGGCCGCGCGGGTCGGCCGAGGCCATCGCCAACATCCGGGCCGCCGTCATCCCGGGCGTCCCGGCGGTGCTGCTGGCCAACCACGGCGTGCTGGTCTTCCACCGCACCCCGGATCTCGCCATCCTGGTCGGGGGAGTGGTCGAGGAGGCCGCGCAGGCCGGCATCAACTCCGGCCCGCTGGGCGGCCCGGTCGAGATCTCACCCGAACTGCGGGCCGCGGCGCTGCAGCGGGCCATGACCTTCGACAGCCAGGGAACCGTCCGGGCCTAAGCCCGGCGGCTGGCATTGCGCGGCAGCCCATCACTAATCTCAGCGGAAGGGCACGAACGAAAAGGGCACCACCGCGAGAGCCCCTGGCCGGCGGACGAGCACCGAGGAAAGGGATCCGATGTACGAAAAACTGACCCGCCTCGATCTCGTCGGCACCGCGCTGGCGCGGGCCCTGGACGATCCGGGCTGGGAGCGGCTGGAGGCCACCTTGGTCTCGGGCGGCAAGTCGAACCTGACCTTCGAGTTGCGCAGCGACGCGGGCGAGGCCGTGCTGCGCAGGCCGCCGGACGGGCCGCTGCTGCCACGGGCGCACGACATGGGCCGGGAGGCCCGGGTGCAGCGCGCGCTGGCACCCACCGCTGTCCCCGTCGCGACCATCCTGCTGGAGGACGGCGGCGACCTGATCGGCGTGCCGTTCTATGTGATGGAGAAGATCGGCGGGTACGTCATCCGCGACACGCTGCCGGATGGCTGGGCCGAGACGCCAGGCGACCGATACACAATCGCCGACGTCCTGGTCGACACCCTGGCCGAGCTGCACGCCGTCGATCCGGACGAGGTCGGCCTGACCGGCTTCGGCCGCCCGTCCGGCCTGGGGGAGCGGCAGGTGCGGCGGTGGAGCGACCAGTGGGAGCGGTCCAAGAGCCGCGACATCCCCGCTGTCGACGAACTCGGCCGCCTGCTGCGCGCCGACCCGCCGACAGGGCCCGGGGGAGCGATCGTGCACGGGGACTTCCGGATCGACAACTGCCTGCTCGGCACGCAGATGCCGCCGACCGTGCAGGCCGTGCTCGACTGGGAGCTTTCCACGCTGGGCGAGCCGCTGGCCGACCTCGGCCTGTTCATGTTCTACTGGCGCGAGCCCAGTGACCCGAGCCGGCCCTGACCCCCGCGCCGACCAGGCAACCCGGCTTCCCACCCCGCTCCTACCTGGCCGACCGGTATGCCAGCCGGACCGGCGCCGACCTGGCGAGCCTGCCGGGCTGGGTCGCGCTGGCTCACTTCAAGTCGGCCGTGGTCGCCCAGGGCATCGCGGCCCGCGTCCAGGCCGGGTCGATGGCCGGCCAGGAGTTCGGCGACATCGGCGGCGAGGTCGAACGGATCGCCGCCGCCGGCCTCGCCATACTCAAAGAACGGAGCTGACATGGACTTCTCGCTGAGCCCCGCGGCCGAGGACGCGACGATCCGGATGTGGGCGTTCATGCGCGAGGAGATCTTCCCGGCCGAACCCGAGTGGGCGGCCTACCTGCGTGCGCATGGCGAGCACGCCAGCCCGCCGGTGATGGAGCGGTTGAAGGAGTCGGCGCGCGCCCGTGGGCTGTGGAACCTGTTCCTGCCCGCGGTCTCCGGCCTCACCAACCTGGACTATGCGCCGGTCGCGGAGATCTCCGGCTGGTCGCCGGTGATCGCGCCGGAGGCGATCAACTGCCAGGCGCCGGACACGGGGAACATGGAAGTCCTGCACATGTTCGGCACCGAGGAGCAGAAGAAGCGGTGGCTGGAGCCACTGCTCGCGGGCCGGATACGGTCCGCCTTCGCGATGACCGAACCCGACGTGGCCTCCTCCGACGCGGCCAACATCCAGACCTCGATCGTCCGGGATGGCGATGAGTACGTGGTCAGCGGCCGCAAATGGTGGATCACCGGGGTAGCCGACGAGCGCTGCGAGATCTACATCGTGATGGGCCAGTCAGCCCCGGACGCCGAACCCTACCGGCGCCAGTCGATGATCCTCGTGCCCCGGGACACCCCGGGCGTGAGCATCGTCCGGCACCTGCCCATCTTCGGCTACCAGGACCAGCACGGGCACTCCGAACTCGTCTTCGAACACGCCCGGGTCCCGGCCTCCAACTTGCTGGCGGGGGAGGGGGACGGCTTCGCCATCGCCCAGGCCCGGCTGGGCCCGGGGCGGATCCATCACGCCATGCGGGCCATCGGGATGGCCGAGCGGGCGCTCGCGCTGATGGTGGAGCGGGCCAAGAGCCGGACCGCGTTCGGGAGCACGCTGGCGGATCAGGGCGTGGTCCGAGAGCTGATCGCGCAGTCGCGCATCGACATCAACCAGGTCAGGCTGTACGTCTACAAGACCGCTTGGCTCATCGACCGGGCCGGCGCCCGGGCCGCCCAGTCCGAGATCGCCGGCATCAAGGTGGCCGCGCCGGCCGTGGCTACCCGGGTGATCGACCGGGCCATCGAGGTGTTCGGCGGCGCCGGCGTCGGCGACGACACCCCGCTGGCCTACTTCTACGCCTGGGCGCGGGTGCTGCGCATCGTCGACGGCCCCGACGCCGTACACCGGCGCTCGATCGCTCGCCAGGAACTGCGTCGCGAGCGCCCGTACGCCGGCTAGCGAGCCCGGGTTCCTGCTCAGCAAGCTGCCCGCCATCCCCGGCTGGCATCCGCCCAGGCCGCACCACGCCGGCGCAAGCCAGCCGGCCGACCGCCCGTTCCTTTCTGATCCCGAACGGACCGAGGTTCCCGCCCCGTTGACTGGCCCCAGCGCCATGGGCAGACGCCCCACCCTTTCCCCTTTTGAAGGTGCCTGATAGGCACATGCGCCTGATGAACGTCCCGGTACCGTCTGGCCGCCAGGAACCGATACCCTAACGGGGATCCGTGCGCGGCTCGGCCGGCGGTACGGGCGCATAGCTCAGTGGTAGAGCACTCGCCTTACAAGCGAGGGGTCACTGGTTCGAACCCAGTTGCGCCCACCAGGCAAGACATACTCGCAGTGATCATCAGGCTAGGCCGTCGTGCCATTAACGTGCCATTACTCGTTCGGCTCACCAGGGTCACCACCGGCTCCGTCGCGCTGGATCATGCCGCTGAGGGAGTCAGCGATGAGGCGGCTGGCCTGCGCAGTAGCGTGCTGGTACATCATGGCGGCACGCACGCTGTCATGGCCCATGCGGTCCATCAGGTCCCGCAGGCTCGCGCCGCCCGCAGCGGCCAGCGTGTTGCCGGTATGGCGAAGATCATGAAAATGCAGCCCCGGGGCGCCGACGGCGGCGACCGCGGCGGACCAGCCGACATCGCGCCGGAAGTTGCTGCGGCGAAGCGTCCCGCCGCGGGTGCCGGTGAACAGCGGCGCATCGGGCGGCTGATCGGTGCCCGCCTCCAGGTACTCCCTGACCGTGCTGAGGATGGCAGACGGCAGCGCAACGATCCGGACGCCAGCGGCCGACTTCGGCGCCGTGATGATCACCTGCCCGGTATCCAGCTCCACCTGCTGGCGGCGCACTGAGACGGTGCCCGCCACCGGGTCCAGGTCACAGCGGCGCAATGCGCACAGCTCGCCCCAGCGCAAGCTAGCGAACGCGGCCAGCAGCACCATCACGCGGAACCGGTCGTCCGGCATCCGCTCGGCGAGATCGAGCACCTGGCGGACGGTCAGGACCGGGCGCTCTTCGGGTCGTTCCGTTCCGGCGCCCCGGATTCTGCATGGGTTGCGTGGAATGAGCTGGTCGTCCACGGCGGTCATCAGCACCGCGCGCAGGAACCGGTAAGCCTTGGCGGCTTCCGACACCGAGGTCCCATTGCCGAGAATCTCAGCGCGCCACTCGCGGATCATGGCGCTATCGACCTTGCCCAGGGGCACGCCGCCGAGATAGGGCACGATGTGCCTCTTGAGCGACCCGCGGTAAATCTCTACCGTCCGTGGCCGCAGGCCGGGCCGCTGCGCGATCCAGGCTTCCGCGTAATCAGCCAGCCTGATCCGCGCCCGCTCGGGATCGGCCCAGGCGCCTTGTGCGAGCTGTCCTTCCAGCATCGTGAGCATGCGGCTGGCATCGCCCTTGCGAGCGAACGTCTCAGGATGACTGCGGACCCGGCCGTCCGGGCCCGGATAACGGACCTGATAACGGCCAGAGGGGAGCTGGCGGATATTGCCGAACCGTCGACGGCCCGCCTTGTTCGCCATCAGGCGATCCTTCTTGCCGCGCGCCAGCCATCAGATGACGTGATCGCGGGCATCCGACCCGCTTCAATGAAGGCGTCAATGTCTGACTCCGCGATCCGTACCAGACGGCCGAGCTTGATGAACCCAATCCGCCGCTCAGCGATCAGGCGGCGGACGAACCGGACTGATGTGCCCATGCGATCGGCAGCAGCTTCAACCGTGAGTAGCTTGTCTTGCTTCTTCTCTCGCGTCATGCCACCCTCCTGCCGACCGTACCGTCCTGTTCCTTCATCTCGGCTCTGCGTCTGGCTTCCGCGAGTGCGGCTTGCCATCGGATGCGATCGGCCACGGCGTGCAGCATCCGGCGGGCGTGGTCCAGGTGGTCCGGGTCGCCCGGCGCCACCAGCTCCCAGGCATAGCGGGCCGGGTCGGTTGCCGAAACACCGAGCGTCTCCAGAAGCCACTGCTGGCGGTCAGCGCGCTGGTCGGCCAGCGTCTTGCCGGACCACTTGCGGGAGACGAGCACCCGGCGCCCGGCGTAGCCGAGATGATCGGCGTCATGGGCCTTGCCCTTGCAGCAGCCGGGTACCAAGCCGGGTCGCGCGCTCTTGGGCTGGATGCCGTAGCGGAGCCAGTTCGCGCACCGCGGCGAGCACGGCTGGAAGCGCAGGGCCTCGGCCAGCCGGGCGGCATGGGCCTGCTGGGCATCGGTACCGGCTTGGTGGCAGTCGGCCACCTGCTTGGTCAGGTACTTGGTCAGGTAGCCGATGCACCGGGCCGCGTCCTTGGACCCGGCGAGCACGCCCTGGGCGTCGAACCGGACCCCGAACCGGGCCACATGCCACGGCTCATCCTCAGCCCCGATGGCGTCGACCGCCTGGTCCCAGGTCGGTAGCACCTCTCCTGTGGCCGCGTCGAGGTAACCGCCTACTGCCTCGTCCCACACTGGCAGCTCGTCCCCATCGAACTTGACGACAGAGGATGCAGGCCACCACACCTGGTGGTACGTCGCGGCCAGGACCCGGCGCAGCTCGGCGCGGGAGACGGTGCCGCGCATCGCGATGTGGACATGCGGGGCGAGGCGGCGTTGCGGTTCGATGGCGGCGAAGTACTGCACGTCGTAGCCGAGGTAGCGACGCAGGTTCTGGATGAACCGGTCGAACAGCGCGGCAAACGTCAGCGCGTCCCGCGCCGCCCGGCCGTAGTCATAGGCGGCCGGGTCGGCGGGCGTGCCGTCCTCGCGGACCGGGCCGTAGGACGGGCAGGTCAGGGTGACGAATAGGGAGGGGCGGAAGGTCTTGCCGTCCGGCGCGGTGTAGGTCTTGCCCAGCGTGCGCGGGCTGACCTTGCGGCGGGGCAGGTCCGGGGCGTCCTGGCGGCGCCGGGTCGAACGGTGCCGCCGCGCCGGGCGATCCGAGGCCGCTTTGCCGCGCATGCCGGCGTTGGTGATCTCCTCGTCCAGCTCGGTCAGGAGCTCGTCCAGGTCGGTGGTATCGGTCCCGGCGCTGGCGGCGTGGTCACGGAGCTGCTGGGCTTCGGCGCGTTTCTCGATCCACCACCGCTGGTCCTCCGTCGCCGGGTCCGGGGTGATGGCGGGTTCGTCCTCGAGGTGCCAGCCTTCCCGGCACTGCGCCGCCCGCAGCGACTTGGCCCGTTCGGCGCAGGAGGGGCAGACGTGGGCCAGGGTGTGCCCGCAGGGGACGAGCACCTGGTCTATGTCCCCGGTTGCCAGGTTGGTGCGTCGCAGCTGGATGGGGCGGATGCAGGCGCCGTGCTCGACGGCCAGGTCCCTGACGACTTCCCGGGCCAGCGGCATGGCCATCCGTTGCGCCCGGGTCGTCCTGCTGTTCGTGTCGGTCACTGGTCACCTCCATCTGGCTGGTCGCTGGTCCAGGTGTCGGACCAGCCGCACAGGCGGCATTCGTATCGCGGCGGTGAGGTGCCGTCATCGAGCTGGATCAGGCCGGTGGCGCAGACCGGGCACGGCTCATCGGTCCGCCAGGCGGTCGGCGTGGTCACGCTGCCTCCCACTGGGCTAGCTCGGGCAGGCACTGGTCGGCCATCGCGCGTATGTCGGTGTCGGTGACCCACCCGGCGCGGACCCGGACCGGATCCGGGTCGGCTTCCAGCCGGATGAACGCCACCCCGGCGCCGGTCGCCGGATCAGCAGAGATCAGCTCGCAGGCAGCACCGCGATCGCGGGCGCCGTCCCCGAGCACCATGTCCACCTGTTCGGGTTCGTCGAGGCGCATGGCGATCCGGTCGGGGAACAGGTTCCGGATGGTCAGCACGTCTTTGCGCGGGTCCTGCAATGCCGCAACCACGCAGTAGCCGACTGCCCGGCCCTGGGTGGTCAAGGTGGCCAGCGCGGCCATGATCCGGTCCTTGAGCTTTCGGTCGGGCTGGTAGGCGGTCAGGAACGCGACCTCATCGACCAGCACCACGGTGAACGGGTGCTCGCGGGTGGGCGTGTGGTCACGTTGGACCCCGGCGAACCGGGCCGCCCGCACCTGCATGTCGGCGACGGCCTGCTCCAGCATGGCGGCGATGGCGGCCGGGTCGGCGGCGTACTGGCCGTAGGTGTCGAAGATGATCCGGCCGTAGGCCAGTTCCATCAGCTTGGGGTCGGCGGCCAGGACCCGGGCCAGGCCCGCTTGCAGGAGCGGAAACATGGCGCGGACCAGGCCCCACAGCAGGGAGGCCTTCCCCGCCCCGGTCGCACCCGCGATCAGCACGTGCGTGCCATGCAGCCGCACCAGCCAGGCCAGCCCGTTCTCCCGCCGCCCGACCGGCAGGGCCTTGAGATCCGGGGTGGCCGGGATGGGAGCGGCCGGGATGATGGCGGCGAGAGCGTCGCGGCGGACGAACTCCAGCACCACCCGCCCGGACTTGGCGGTGCGGACCCGGCACAGCAGGGCGCCGAACCCGTGGGCCAGGGCGTCGGCGTGTTTGGCGATGTCGGCCGGGGACTGCCCGGAGACCAGCCGGACGGCTACCCGGTCGGTGTACCGGGTGGCCGACACCTTGCCCAGAACCGGCAGGATGACCCGCCCCTGGTGCCAGGGTGCTACCCCGGAGATGGCCATCACCCCGGCCCAGCGGCGCCGGTAGAACCAGGCCCGCCACCGGCCCCGGGCAGGCGAGCTGACCCACCGGGCGAACGAGACCGGCCAGAACCACCGCCACGCGGCCAGGACCACCACGGCCCAGGCGGCCAGGAAGGCCAGGCCCAGCCAGCCGACGTTCACCCAGATGAAGGCCAGCAGAGCCACGATGGCGGCGGCCAGCGGGTGTCGGGCGATCAGCCGGACCAGCCAGCCCAGCAGCCGGGCCAGCTGCACCAGCAGGATGAACCCGGCAGGGGTCTGGTAGACCGGTGCCCGCCAGACCGGGAGGGCGAACGGGTCCCGGTTGTAGAGCTGGGCCACCTGCTCGCCGGTAATGACCTTGCGCATAGCCTGGTCACCTCTTTCGTGCACACGGGAGAGAACCCAGGGGCGGCCGGAGGTACCAGCTCCAGCCGCCCCGCTTCATCTATCTGTGCTGCCATCACGCCGCCCGCCCGGACTCACCAGGATCGGCCACCGTCGCGGGGTCCTTGGCGGCGTGCTTCTCCAGCTCGGCCGCGTACCGGGTCACGGCCTCGGCCAGCAGGCGGCCGAACCGCACGTCGTCCTCGGTGACCTCGCCCCCCCGGCCGGGGTTGGTGATCGTGATCTCGGCCGGGCCGTCCTGGATGGTCAGGATCGGGGCGGCGTCGGCGTAGGTGCAGCAGTGGATGTAGGTGCTGGCGGTCAGCCGGACGTAGGACTGGACTGTGGCCGTGCCGTCCGCGCTGAACCGGACTTCTGAGGTGGCGGTCATGCTGTCACCTCCCGCCCGCCGGGCAGCGGCACCAAGTCCGCCCGTCCCGCGTCGGCATCCAGCAGGGCCTCAGCCTGCGGAGTCAGCGTGTACGGGACCGGCACGTCCGGCAGCGGGGGCAGGCCCCGGTACCGGCGTTCGACCGCCACCGCGTACGCCCACGCTTTGGCGGCGAGCTGGCGGGCGAAGTCCACGTGCCCGGCCTCGATCTGCTCCGGCAGCGTGAACGAGACCACCGTGCCCGCCGCGCCGATCACGAACATCGGGGCCCTGGCCGGGAACGGCACGAACGCCACCTCATGCCGGGACCCCACCCGCAGCCGCAGGTACGCGGCCGGGCCGCGCTGGGCCGTCACGCCGCATCCTTGTTGTGCTCAGGCACCGGGCGGCCGATCCCCCGCGCGGGAGCCCGCACGCCCGTGGCCTTGAACGAGTACGCCAGGCGGGCGGCGCACTTGTTCTTGCCGTCACCCGAGCAGCGGGACGCGTCCACGTAGGGCGTGGCGGTCATGCCGTCGAACTCCACCGCCGTGAACGGCGACCCCGGCGCCGGGGACGGCAGCACCGGCTGGACCTGCGCGGCGATCTTCACCTTGACCGTCCGCTGCCGGGCGTCCTCCTGCGCGTCGATCACCTCGACCACCCACAGCGGCAGCCCGCTGTGCTTGTCCGCCTGCTGGACCACCCGGTCACCGCTGGACCGGTCGAAGTCCCGCACCATCTCGATCCCCCCGGCCGCGTACGCGCCATCGGGGAACACCATCCCGAACTCGATCGGGATCTGACTCGAACCTTGAAGTGCCATTTTGACGGCTCCTCCGGTTAAGTTGGATTGGTAGCGCACCGTGCGCTACCGCTTGTGTCACTAGCGTCAAGCCGGTCCGGCGCAGGAACCCGGAAAAATCTTCCGGGGTACCGCGTAGGCCGCGGGAAAGGTCAAGCCGTGCGCGGTATGACGGAGAACCTGACCGTTGGCGAGCGGGTGGCCTGGTACCGGCGCCGCCGGGGAATGTCCCAAGAAGTTCTCGCGGGCCTGGTCGGCCGCACGGCCGACTGGCTGCAACGGGCCGAGAACAACCGGATCCAGCTTGACCGGCTGTCGGTCATCCGCTCCCTCGCCGAGGTGCTCGACGTGTCCATCGGCGACCTGATCGGCGAGCCGACCCTGCTGGACTGGACCGCCGAGAGCCGGACTCAGACCGTGCCCGCGCTCCGCGCGGTCCTCATGGATTACAGCCAGCTGTCGGCCCTGCTGGCCAGCAGCGAGAGTGACAGCGAACCGCCCGCGCTGGATCAGCTCGCCCGGAAGGTGGACGCCATCTTCGAGGCCTACCAGCACTCCCGGTTCGGGTATGTCACGGCGCAGGCCCCAGGGCTGCTCCAGGACACCGTGACGGCGGCCCGGGCAGCAGGCGGCGACGACGCAATCCGCGCCTATGAGCTGCTGGCGCTCAGCTACCAGGCCGCCGCGTCGGTCCTGACCAAGCTCGGTGAGGCGGACCTGGCCTGGATCGCTGCCGAGCGCGGCCTGACCGCGGCGCAGCGGACCGATAGCAAAGTCATCCTCGGCTCGCTGTTCCGCTCCGTCGCTCACACCCTGCTGTCGACCGGCCGGTTCCAGCCCGCGGTGCAACTGATCAACCGCGCGGCCGCGGTGCTCGGCGACGAGCTGGGCACGGCGGACGGGCCGATGCTATCGGTCTACGGGTCGCTGTTCCTCACCGGAGCCATGGCCGCGTCCCGCGCTGAAGACCGTCCTACCACGCGGGCATTCCTTCAGGAAGCCCAGCAGGCTGCCAGTCGGCTCGGCACCGACGCCAACTACATGTGGACCGCGTTCGGCCCGACGAACGTCGCAATTCACCAGGTCAACACCGCGATGGAACTCGGCGACGTGCAGATCGCCCTCGACCTCGGCCCGGCCCTGGATACCTCCGGCCTGCCGACCGAGCGGCGGGTCCGGCACGCGCTGGATGTTGCTCGTGCCTACAGTGCCCGCAACCGGCGGGATGAAGGGCTAGCGATCGTCCTGGACGCCGAGCGGATGGCGCCCGAACAGGTACGCCATCACTACATCAGCCGCCAGCTCGTGCTGACCTGGATGCGCCAGCAGCGGCGCACGCCCAGCCTGGAGCTCGCTGGCCTGGCGGCCCGGCTGCGCCTGACCTGACTGCCGTACAGTGGGCAGGTGAGCGACCCCACAGCCACATTCGCCACGCCCCGGGTCGCCTCCGGGGCGCTGTTCGTCGACGGCGACCGCATCCTGCTCGTCCGCAAGACCTACGGCAACGGCTGGGACATCCCCGGTGGCTACGCCGAGATCGGCGAGTCACCCGCCGCCGCCTGCCAGCGCGAGCTGAAAGAGGAACTAGGCATCCAGCGCGAGATGCAGCGACTGCTGATCACTGACTGGGCACCGCACGTCGATGAAGGCGACAAGATCCTCTATATCTTCGACTGCGGTGACCTCGGCGCCGACCAGGACCGCATCCAGCTCCAAAACGGTGAACTGGACCGATGGGAATGGGTCCCAGTCCGGCAGTTGCCGGACTATGTCATTCCGCGGCTCGCCCGTCGGCTCACCAGCGCATACCACGCCTATTCAGGCGGAACGCCGATCTACCTCGAACACGGCGAGTCGGCGCTTCCCCCGTCCTGAGCCTTCCCCTCATCCACCAGGCATTCACCAACCTCAAAACGGCAGCGCGGATCACGCACCCGCCTACGGCAGCTTGGCGACCAGGCCCGAGCCGCCGCGAGCACACGGACGAGGCGGAGTAAGTCCCCGGCTCTATGACATCCGACGTGTCTGTTAGGCACCCGGCGGCTGGTAGGCGATCCCTTTCGCCCGCTCGGCGATCGTGGTCAGATCGCTGGACTCGATCAGTTCGTGCGTCTCGAAACGCGTGAAGGCGTCCGAACTGGTGGCCGCTAGACTCACCGCGGCCATGGTGTGCGAGTCAGGCAGCACGAAGACGCCCGCGCCATCGTACTGTCCGAACATCCAGTAGTACGATTCGAGGCTTCCTCCGGCCGACTCCGCCAGCTGCTGGACGACAGCTGCCCGGTCGGAGGGCTTCGCGACGAACCGTTTCATCGTCTCGCCGGTGAGGCTGAACAGAACCAGGTATTTTGCCACCACTACCACCCCCAAGTGCAAGATCGCATATCTGATCTCGCTCTGCCGGTCAGTATCTCGCTCACCGTCTCCGGCTTCAAGCCACAGCACGCCATGGCACACTGTTGGCACTGCCTGTCAGGCAGGGACTGTCTGCGTGCACTGTCTGGGTTGCGTTGCCGAATTGAGCCGTACTTGATCAAGGCGGCGCCTACGGCGCCGCTGGCCCGGCGCCAGCGTCGGCCTCTGGCCTTGGGAGGCCCCGGCCGACGCGCGCCGGGCCAACCGCTCGGACACCGTTGATCAACCGGCCCACCCGGCACGGGCCCCGGAGCTGGGGCGCTGCCGTCTTCCTCGCGTCCGTCGTCCAGCTCACGGCCGACACGTCTGGACGCCGCTGCGGTCGCGTTCTATCCGGCTGACTGGTTCAGGCGCCGGTGGACGTCCAAGGTGAGTTCCAGCGCGGGCAGCGCACTGGCCGGTTCGATCAAGTTGTCGGCCTCTCCGTTGAGGCAGCCCAGCACGTGGTCGATCATCGCCTCATAGGGGCTGGCCGCGGGCAGGTCGATGGCGTGCTCGCCATCGGCGGTGCACTCGGTAAGGGCCGCGGGGCCCTGGCCGGTGAATCCGGCGCGCATTTCGTATTCCAGCACCGCGCCGGTGAAGGTAGCGCGCCAGCCGCCGCGCATCCCGTAGGGCTGTGGCATCAGCGACGAACTGGCGCACCGGGCCATAGCGTGCGGGTAGCTGAGCAGGACCTCGGCGGCCGACCCGCGGCCACCAGGGCCACCGGTGCCGGTGACATAGACAGTGCCGGGCTGGCCCAGCAGGCCGATGGCCAGGTCGAAGTCGGCATGCATCATGTCCAGTGCCAGCGTGTCCAGGCCGAGGTCGTAGCCCTCCCAGAGCAGCGCGGAGCGGCCCTCGATCTCCAGCACCTGCGGCGGCCCGTACCGCTGGTCGGCCACCGCCTGGCGCAGGTGCTGGTTAGCCGGGCTGAACCGGGAGAACATGTCTACGAACGCCTTCCGGCCAGTGGCCCGCTGGGCGGCGACGACGCGACGGGCATCATCGAGAGTGTCAGCCAGCGGCAGCTCGATGAGCACGTCCTTGCTCGCCTGCATGGCGCGCACGGCGACCTCGGCGTGCAGCCGGGTCGGCAGGCAGATGTCCACCAGGTCCACCGAGGCATCGCTGATCACGGCGTCCAGGTCGGTCGTGGTGGCGAACCCGAACTGGCCGCTGATCTTGGCCAGCTTGTCCGGGGTCCGGCCGAACACGATCACCTGGTCCACGTCGGGCCGCTGCGCGTACACAGCAGCGTGGGCCTGGCCAAACCCGGTGCCCAGCAGCGCGATCTTCATCTTGGTCAGCTCCTTTCCTGGCTGCAGGCACAAGCCGGTGCCCTGGGACCAGCCGTACATGGGAGCGGCGAGCGCCGCCTGGCACCACCACGATAGAAGGCAGGTAGGACAGTTCTCGTCCCCCTGAGAAACGCACCGCTCGAAACTCTGCCCAGCCGGTCTAACAGTCCTGGCCGGGCTCAGCTCCGGGGATGGCCCGCACAGTGTCCGGGGGCGCCCCTCCACCGTCAAGGGCGCTTCGCGTTTCCTTTCGAAAATGGCCTACGGCCCACCCTTGACCGCGGAGCCTCTACGCCCCCTCCGGTCAGAAACCAAGGGTCAGACAGCAGCCTGCCCGGACCGGGCGCGGGCCATCCCCTGCACGGTGCGGGCAGTCACAGGGCTGATCGCAGTTGACAGCAACTGTGACAGCAACAGCAGCGAACACCGGCTAACGGCAGCGACCGTCGACAGCGCATAACTCTCGCACGATCTGTGCCAACTTGGGATATGGCCGGCCTGAAAAGCAGACGATCGAGGGTCAGCGCCGTCCCGGCGTGACTGTAGCCAAGACTGCAGCCAAGCCGCTGAACAGCACCCGACGCACGTGGACAACTCTGGAATATCGGCCCAGCCTACAGACCGCAACGGATGGTCTTGGACGGCTTGCCCACTCCTACGGATCTGAGGGTTGCAGTAACACACCCTTTACATCCGTTCGGGACGAAGAGGTACGGCCAGCATCCGGACTCCGCCGCCACCTCGCGGCCTCCGCGAAGTTTCATACGCTGACGCCGGGTAGCTCCGCGGACACCCCCACGAAGAAGGGAGCCAACGATGGCTACCGGAGAAACCGGCTTCGATGACGTGACGTTCGACCTGATCTCGGTCCAGTATCACTCACTCAAAGCCGGACACGACTACGGCCAGTACGTCCGCGATGCAGAGAACGCAGGACTGAAGGACATCGCCCAGTTCTTCCGCCAGACCATGGAAGAGGACTCGGCGCGGGCCGCGCGCTGCCACGAGCTGATCAAGCAGGTCGGCGGCTCCGACCAGGCCGGACCGGCAATGCACTGACCCTGGCACCCGGTAGGTCCCGGCTTCATCAGCTGAGAGGCAGCCGGGGCCTGCCGTTGACGGGATGGCTGCCCGGTGGTCGCGCGGGATATACGCGGGATGATCTTGGAATACACGGTGGGTACCGCCGCTTAATGCCCAGGTAGAAACGCTGCTGGGCGCGAAGTCACGTATGCTCTTGAAAACCATTAGTTAGGGCGTTGACGTGTCCTGGTGGGTTCGAACGTCTGCGTCAGCATCAGCATTGCCGCCGGGCACCCAGTTCAGCCTGGACTCCGACCGCTGGATGGACGACCTGGACACCGGAACTGGTAACCGGATCCTCGAAGGCGTCCGCCAGGAAGTGAGGTCGGTAACCGGGTCCCACGGAGGTGAGGGCGCAGGAACAGGCGCGACTGGCTCAGACCCGCACCTGACAAAATTCTTAAACTCCTGGCGGTCCAGGAAGGCTACGGTGGTGCGCGACTCCTTCTCATGCCTGCCCTTGCAGCCCCGAGCCCTCATCGCTTCCCTGCAGCGGGCCATGGCACCTGGCAGCCAGCGATCGTGCCACTCGATTGCAGCCGCGCCCGAGGACGCCTTGTCCCGGTAAGCGGCAAACCACGCCGCCTGCAGCGCCGTCAGCTCATCGAGAATGTCGGGGTGCAAAAACCAGCACGTCCCAAGCTCGTTGTAAGCCTCAGGGTGGCGGACCCGGAGAACCTCATTAACCCAGCGGCCAAGGGACTGCATGGCCTCAGCCCGCGCCTGCCCCGCAGGAAGGTCGGGCCACCAGACAGCTTTCTGAGCCTCTGGACGCTTAGCCGTAGCTAGCTCCTGTACTAGCTCAGCGACATCATGCATCTCGTTCCGCAGCTTGTCGACTTCACGGGCAGTCTTGGCGAGCTTGTCCAGGCGGCCCTCCACCATGCTCATATCGTGAGCCGCCACTTCGTCGACGACACCGGCCAGGACTTCGGCGATCTGCTCGACGTACGTTTGCAGCATGCGAAACTTACCTACTGAGCCCTCAAGTTTCTCGACAACCTGCGCCAGCTCGTCCTGACGCTGGCTGATGATGCCGATCTGAGCATTCAAGTCCACCACCGGATCACCCGATGCCGGGCGCTGCGCCTGGGTCATCGGCTACTCCCATCACTTGCGGCCTCATCGACTCCCGATCTTCGCCGTCCCCACCGCAAGGCGAACAAAACACAACGACGGTGACGATCTCCGCCACCTTCAGCAGTTCGGGGAGAGGCCGCCACGGGACAGGGGCGTGCGATCCGCGTGCGATAGCGGATGGGAAGCTACGGTCACGCACGGGCAGCCAGGGTCACTCGACAGTTGCAGGCATCGAGAGCCTGGGACGCATCCACGCTGGCCAGG
>CAVUUF010000004.1:0-131919 GCA_963744575.1 uncultured Actinomycetota bacterium
TGAAATAGCCGGCCGGCGACGCTTCTACCGCGGCGCTGTCTACTGGCAGTCCCCGGAGGGCGCTCATCGGTGTCCGGCCACGCCCCACATAGGTGTTGAGTGTGGTAGGTGTGGAGTGGTCTAGGGCGTGGCGGCATGTCCCAGCAGCCGCTCCTGTGCCGGCGCCAGCCCCAGCGGGCCTGACGGCGAGGGCCCTGCGGGCCACATACGAGCCAGATGCCGGGCTGGTTATGATCTTGCAATCGCTTCGGGCCGGCAGAAGGGTGCTTGCGATCACGGTGATTCGCGCGGTGGTGTTCGACATCGGCGGCGTGCTGGAGATCACGCCGGACCTCGGCGTCCAGCGGGCACGGGAGGCCCGGCTCGGGCTACCCGCCGGAGAGATGCGCAAACGGATGGGCGGCATCTGGGCGAGCGGCAGCATCGGCGCTATCACCCGCGCGGACGTGCACCAGGCCATCAGGGACCGGCTCGGGCTGGACGGACAGCACCTGGCGGCGTTCATGGCCGACATCTGGCGTCAGTACCTGGGTACCGCCAATACGGAGCTGATCGAGTACGCGCGCCAGCTCCGGCCGCGCTATCGCACCGGGATCGTGAGCAACAGCTTCGTCGGCGCCCGCGAGCGGGAGCATTCAGCGTACGGGTTCGAGGACCTCGTCGATGAGATCGTCTATTCACATGAGGCCGGGATGACCAAGCCCGACCCGCGGATCTACGCCCTGGCCTGCGAACGGCTGGACGCCCGTCCCGGTAAGATGATCTTCCTCGACGACTGGGACCAGGCCGTGGCCGGAGCGCGCGAAGCAGGCATGCACGCGATCCAGTACCGGGACAACGCGCAGGCCAGCACGGAAATCGAGCGTCTGCTTGACAGCCAGCCGACGCGTTAAGGCTCGGCGAGCCGCACCGGGCTCAGGACGAAGCGCCAGCTGCGCATGGCCAGCGGTTGCAGTTCGCAAACTGCCGCTGACCGCGGGTCAGCGGCGGTAGCCGGCCAGGGCTTCGAGGCGGCGGATCCGCTCACCCGCGGGCGGGTGGGTGCGGAACAGCCGGGCGATGCCTTCCGGGCGGAACGGGCTGGCGATCATCAGGTGGTCGACCGAGGCGCGCCTGCCGTCGGGCGCCAGCGCCAGCTCGGCCGTCCCGGCGTCGACCTTGCGCAGGGCGCTCGCCAGGGCCAGCGGGTCACCGGAAATCAGCGCGCCCTCCGTGTCGGCCCGGTATTCGCGCTCCCGGCTGACCGCCAGCCGGACGACGGCGGCGGCGGCCGGCCCGAGCAGTACCATCAGCACGTTCTCGCCCGGGCTCAGGCCCGAGCGGGGTGGGTCGGAACGGGCCGGCCCGGGCCGGGCCAGCCTGACCAGCCCGACCGGGAACGTGATGACCGTCGCCAGGCCGGCGGACACCGACGAGGCCAGGACGTCCCGGCTGGACACGTGCGCGAGCTCGTGCCCGAGCACGCCGCGCAGTTCGGCCTCGTCCAGCGCCTGGAGCAGGCCCTCGGTGCAGCAGATCGCGGCGGAGCGCGGGCCACGGCCGGCCGTGAACGAGTTCGGCTGCCCGGCCGGCGACAGGTACAGGCGCGGCACCGGGAGCCTGGCGGCCTTGCTGAGCTCCCGCACCAGGCGGTAGAGCTCCGGCTGCTCCACCTCGCTGACCGGCCGGGCCGCCATCGCCGACATCCCCAGCCGGGTGCAGCCGGCGAAGACCGCCGCCACCAGCACCACCGCGATCACGATCCCGGCGACCGCGCCGCCCGCGCCGGCCGCCGCGACCCCGAGCAGGGCGCAGCCGGCGATCAGCAGGATCACCGACGCCGCCAGGCCGGCGACCGCGCCGGCCAGTCCGGCTGCCCGCAGCGCGTAACCGCGCACAGCCATCCACCTCCCAGCGGCCACGCCCGGATCCCGGCAGTGGCAGGGCGAACACCGCCGCCGGCGCGGACGGGCGTCCCCGCCGGATATCAGAGGTCACGGTGCCCGCGAGCACACGCCGACGCCTGGCGGCAATATTCTTACCGGGTCTGTCACAAACTACATCGGTGACGCACAAGTCATGCCGGCCGGGAATATCACGGAAAGCAACAACGTTTCAGCGCCTGTTTCAGCGTAATATTTGTACCGTCCTAACTCATGCCCCCGGCCGTGGGGTGGGGCCACGGCGAGCGCCCGGCCGCGGCGTGCGGAGGAGGTCTTCCAACTGTGACCAAGCAGGTCCAGCAGCTCGATCACGTCATCATCAGGTTCGCCGGCGACTCTGGGGATGGCATGCAGCTCGCCGGGGACAGGTTCACCCAGGAGACCGCGGTCTTCGGCAACGACCTGTCCACCCTGCCGAACTTCCCGGCCGAGATCCGCGCCCCGGCGGGCACGCTCCCCGGCGTGTCGAGTTTCCAGCTGCATTTTGCCGACCACGACATCCTCACCCCGGGCGACGCGCCCGACGTGCTGATCGCGATGAACCCGGCGGCGCTGAAGGCCAATATCAAGGACCTGCCGCGGGGCGGCGACCTGATCGTCAACACCGACGAGTTCACCAAGCGGAACCTGACCAAGGTCGGCTACGCGGGCAGTCCGCTCGAGGACGACTCCCTCGAGCAGTACCGCGTGCACGCGGTGCCCATCACCTCGATGACGGTCAAGGCCCTGGAAGACTTCGACATCACCCGCAAGGACGCCGAGCGGGCCAAGAACATGTTCGCGCTCGGCATGCTGTCCTGGCTGTACGACCGGCCCGCCGAGGGCACCCTGTCCTTCCTCAAGGCCAAGTTCGCGTCCAAGCCCGAGATCATGGCGGCGAACGTGGCCGCGTTCGGTGCCGGCTGGAACTTCGGGGAGACCACCGAGGCCTTCTCGGTCAGGTACGAGGTCAAGCAGGCCCCGCTCAAGCCCGGCACGTACCGGAACATCAGCGGGAACACCGCCCTGGCCTACGGGCTGGTCGCCGCGTCCCAGCTGGCCGGGCTGCCGCTGTTCCTCGGGTCCTACCCGATCACGCCGGCCTCGGACATCCTGCACGAGCTGGCCAAGCACAAGCGGTTCGGGGTCCGCACGTTCCAGGCGGAAGACGAGATCGCGGCGGTCGGCGCGGCGCTCGGCGCCTCGTTCGGCGGCTCGCTGGCCGTGACCAGCACCTCGGGGCCTGGCATGCTGCTGAAGGCCGAAACCGTCGGCCTGGCCGTGTCGGTCGAGCTGCCGCTGATCGTCTGCGACATCCAGCGGGCCGGCCCGTCCACCGGCATGCCGACCAAGACCGAGCAGGCCGACCTGCTGCAGGCGATGTTCGGCCGCAACGGGGAGTCACCCGTCCCGGTGATCGCCGCCGCCAGCCCGGCGGACTGCTTCACCGCGGCGATCGAGGCGGCCAGGATCGCGGTCAAGTACCGGACCCCGGTGATCCTGCTCTCCGACGGGTACCTGGCCAACGGCTCGGAGCCGTGGCGCATCCCGGACACCGCGAGCCTGCCCGACCTGAGCGCGGAGTTCGCCTTCGCCGAGCCCGGCGACGGGACCGGCGGGTTCGAACCCTTCAGGCGGGACCCGGCGACCCTGGCCCGGCCGTGGGCGGTGCCGGGCACCCCCGGCCTGGAGCACCGGATCGGCGGCATCGAGAAGGCCGACGTCACCGGCGACATCTCCTATGACCCGGACAACCACGACCGGATGGTCCGGCTGCGCCAGGCGAAGGTCGACGGGATCGCGGCCGACGTGCCGCCGGTCGAGGTCGACGACCCGGACGGCACCGCCCGGGTGCTGGTGCTCGGCTGGGGCTCCACCTTCGGCTCCATCGGCGCCGCGGCCCGCCGGGTACGCAACGCGGGCCACAGCGTGGCCCAGGCGCACCTGCGGCACCTCAACCCGTTCCCGTCCAACCTGGGCGACGTGCTCCGCCGCTACGACCAGGTCCTGGTGCCCGAGATCAACCTGGGCCAGCTCGCGCTGGTGCTGCGCGGCCGGTTCCTGGTCGACGTGATCTCCTACAACCAGGTCCGCGGCCTGCCCTTCCGGGCGGGTGAGCTGGCCGGCGTGATAGAGGATGTGATCGGGCATGCCTGAGACGAACGGTCACGGCGCAGCCAGCGCCGAAGACGACGGGCGCAGGCTCGCGTCGCTGACCCTGGTGCCACGGGCCGCCACCCGCTCGGCGGCCAAAGATTTCAAATCCGACCAGGAGGTGCGGTGGTGCCCCGGTTGCGGGGACTACGCCATCCTGGCCGCCTTCCAGTCGTTCCTGCCCGAGCTCGAGGTGCCGCCGGAGAACATCGTGGTCATCTCGGGGATCGGCTGCTCCTCGCGGCTGCCCTACTACGTGAACAGCTACGGGATGCACTCCATCCACGGCCGCGCGCCCGCGATCGCCACCGGCCTGGCTTCGTCCCGGCCCGATCTGTCGGTCTGGGTCATCACCGGTGACGGCGACGCGCTGTCCATCGGCGGCAACCACCTGATCCATGCGCTGCGGCGCAACGTCAACATCAAGATCCTGCTGTTCAACAACAGGATCTACGGGCTGACCAAGGGCCAGTACTCGCCCACCTCCGAGCGGGGGAAGGTCACCAAGTCCACGCCGTTCGGCTCGCTCGATCACCCGTTCAACCCGGTGTCGCTGGCCCTCGGCGCGGACGCGAGCTTCGCGGCCCGGACCATTGACTCTGACCGCAGGCACCTGACCTCGGTGCTGCGCGCCGCCGCCGACCACTCCGGTGCCGCGTTCATCGAGATCTACCAGAACTGCCCCATCTTCAACGACGACGCGTTCGCCCCGGTCAAGGAGGCCAGCGCGGCCGGCCAGCGGCTGATCAAGCTCGAGCACGGCGAGCCGGTCCGGTTCGCGGGCGGCGCCCGCGGGCTGCGGTTCGGCCCGCACGGCGAGATCGAGGCGGTCGAGGTGACCGCGGCCGACCCGGACACGCTGATCACGCACGACGCGCACCGTGCCGACCCGTCCTACGCCTTCGCGCTGTCCCGGATGGACACCGCCGACTTCCGGCACACCCCGGTGGGCGTCTTCCGTCAGGTGCAGCAGCCGAGTTACGACCAGCTGATGGCGGAGCAGATCGAGGCCGCCCGGAGCCGGAGCGGCCCCGGTGACCTCGCCGCCCTGCTGGCCGGCAACGACACCTGGGAAGTCAGCTAGCGCTCAGTCGCTGTCGGACGATCTCCCGGGCGAGGTCGAGCACGGCGGGGTCCTCGTGCAGCAGGTAGTTGGTGTCGGTGGCGAGCATGATGCCGTTCAGCTCGAAGGCCAGCCGGTCCGGGTCCTCGCCCGCCGGGAGCTCGCTCCCGGCCACGGCGGTGGCCGCGAAGCCGCGGATCAGCTCGCCGAACTGAGCCTGGAACCCGGCGATCAGGTCCCCGACCGGGCCCGGACAGGTGCCCATCTCCAGGGCCGCGCTGGCCATGAAGCAGCCGCCGGGGAAGGTGTGCCGTTCCAGGTGCGCGAAGAACGCCTCGCACACCGCGGCCAGCTGGCCCAGGCCGGGCGGCGCCGCCAGGGCCGGCCGCACGACCTCCGCGTCGAAGACCCGCGCGGCCTCGGCCACGGTCGCCAGCTGGAGCTCCTGCTTGGAGCCGAAGTACGCGTGCAGGCCGCTCTTGCTCATGCCGACGGCCGCGGCCAGGTTGCCGATGGTCAGGCGGTCGAGGCCGTCCGCGATGGCCAGCGACGCGGCGGCGCGCAAGATCACCTCACGGGTCCGCTCGCCTCCGCCGGGCGGCCGGCGGCCGGCCTCCACGCTGATCGGGGCACACCGGCTCAGCCGGTCCGCTTCTCCACGAAATCGCACAGGGCCAGGAGGGCATCCCGGGCCGGCCCGGAGGGCAGCGCCCTGATCGAGACCCGGGCCTCGTGCACCCAGTGCAGCACGTCCGCGCGGGACTCCTTCATCGCGTGGTGACCGCGCAGCAGGGTGAGCGCCTCGGCCAGCAGGGCCTCGTCGGTCAGGTCCGCCTCGTCGAGCAGCCAGCGCAGCCGCGCGTCGGCGGGCGATTCCACCGGCGAGCGCAGCGCGTAGAGCACCGGCAGCGTCCGGACGCCCTGGCGCAGGTCCGTTCCGGGGGTCTTGCCTGACTGGGCGGAGTCGCTGGCGATGTCGATCACGTCGTCGGACAGCTGCCAGGCCACGCCGACCTGCTCGCAGGCCGCGGCGATCCGCCGGGCGACCTGGGTCGGCGCGCCGGAGAACAGGGCGCCGAACCGGCCGGACGTGGCGATCAGCGAGCCGGTCTTCTCGGTGACCACGTGCAGGTAGAAGTCGAGCGGGTCCTGGCCGGGGCGTGCCCCGACCGTCTCGGCCATCTGGCCGGTGACCAGGCGGCTGAACGTCTCGGCCTGGATCCGGACCGCCTCCGGGCCGAGATCGGCGAGGATCTGCGA
Source organism: uncultured Actinomycetota bacterium (assembly GCA_963744575.1). Taxonomy (GTDB): domain Bacteria; phylum Actinomycetota; class Actinomycetes; order Streptosporangiales; family Streptosporangiaceae; genus Palsa-504. The sequence continues at coordinate 6,379 of CAVUUF010000004.1, forward strand.
GGCCTGGGCGAACAGGAAGTCCCCGGTGAGGATGGCCACCGAGTTGTTCCACCGGGAGTTCACCGACGGGTGGCCGCGGCGCACCAGGGCCTCGTCCATGACGTCGTCGTGGAACAGCGTGGCCAGGTGGGTCAGCTCGATCGCCACCGCCGCCTGGATGACCCGCGGGTCGTTCGGGTCGCCGAACTGCGCGGCCAGCAGCACGAGCATGGCCCGGAACCGCTTGCCGCCGGCCGCGATGAGGTGCCTGGAGGCCTCGGTCAGCAGTTCGTCGTCTGGGTGCGCCGTCCCGGCCAGCACCTCCTCGACCCTGGCCAGGCCGTCGAGCAGCTCCGCCTCGAGGGCGGAGTCCGGGAAATCAACGGGAACTGCGATCACATGCTCTCCACGTCATCGGCACGCGCGAACGCCTCGAACTCCCGAGTATGCCCGTTATGCCCAGCGGCGGCCAGACCAGGGTCAACCAGGTCAGCCGACGAACAGCTGGTTCGCCGCATGATTGGCCAGGCTCAGGACCGGTTCCGGCACGATGCCGAGCACGATGGTCGCCACCACGCCGACGCCCACCGCGGTGCCGGTGAACATGCTCGGCACCACCACTTCGGGCCCGTCGGGGACCGGGTCGCTGAAGAACATCAGCACGATCACGCGGACGTAGAAGAACGCCGCGATCGCGCTGGCCAGCACGCCGACGATCACCAGCGCCGTCTCGCCGGAGGCGATCGCGGCCGAGAAGACGGCGAACTTCCCGGTGAAGCCGCTGGTCAGCGGGATACCCGCGAAAGCCAGCAGGAACAGCGCGAAGATACCCGCCACCAGCGGCGACCGGCGGCCCAGGCCGGCCCACCGGGACAGGTGCCCGGCCTCGCCGCCCGGGTCCCGCACCAGCGTGATCACCGCGAACGCCCCCACCGTGGTGAACCCGTAGGCAACCAGGTAGAACAGGCTGCCCGACAGCCCGGCGGCGCTGACCGCGATGACCCCGGTCAGCACGAACCCGGCGTGCGCGATCGAGGAGTAGGCGAGCAGCCGCTTGACGTCCGTCTGGGTGATGGCGATGATGGCGCCCACCAGCATGGTGAGGACGGCGACCACCCAGAGCGCGGGCCGCCAGTCCCAGCTCAGGTTGCCGAACGCCACGTAGAAGACGCGCAGCAGCGCGCCGAAGGCCGACACCACCACGCAGGACGCCATCAGCGCGGTGACCGGGGTCGGCGCGCCCTGGTACACGTCGGGCTTCCAGCCGTGGAACGGCACCGCGCCGATCTTGAACAGCAGCCCGATCCCGGTCAGGGCGATCCCGGCGAACAGCAGCGTGGCGCTGGACGTGTCGCTGGCCGCCGCGGCCGCGATGGCCGACAGCCGCACCGAGCCGGAGAAGCCGTAGAGCATCGCGATGCCGAACAGGAAGAAGGCCGAGGAGAACGCGCCGAGCAGGAAGTACTTCATGGCCGCCTCGTGCGAGAGCAGCCGGCGCCGCCGGGCCAGCCCGCACAGCAGGTACAGCGGCAGCGAGAGCACCTCGAGCGCGACGAACATGGTCAGCAGGTCGTTCGCGGCCGGGAAGAGCAGCATCCCGCCCACCGCGAACAGCGTCAGCGGGAAGATCTCGGTGTGCGTGATCCCGCCGGCCAGGGCCTCGCGCTCCTCCTGGCTGCCCGGCGTAGCGGCGGCCTGCGCGGCGAACGGGCTGTTGCTGGTGTCCCCGATGAGCAGCACGCTCACGAAGGCGAGCACCAGGATGGTGCCCTGGATGAACAGGGTGGGCCGGTCCACCGCGACCGCGCCCATGACGGCGACGTGGCCGGGACTGCCGCCCGCGTACAGGCTGTGCGTCGCGGCCACCACGATGGTGAGAATGAACGCGGCGGCCAGCGAGCCCAGCGCAAGCACCAGGTGCGTGGTGCGGCGCACCGGGCGCGGCGCGAACGCCTCGACCAGGACGCCGGCCAGCGCCGCGCAGAAGACGATCAGCATCGGCGCGAGCTGCCCGTACTCGATGCTCGGCGCGGGGATGGTCGAGTCAGCCAGCAACCCGGTCACGGCGCGAGTCCCTTCTGCGCGGCGGTCGTCGTATAGGCCGCGGTCGACGTGTAACCGGGCGCCGGATGCGCGGGCACCGGATCGGCCTCGTGCACCTGCGACATCGTCACCTGGACCGCCGGGTTGATGATGTCGAGCACCGGCTTGGGATAGACGCCGGCCCCGATGAGCAGCACGACCAGCGGCGCCACCGCGAACAGTTCCCTGAGCCGCAGGTCCGGCATCCCGGCCACCCCCTCGCGGACCGGGCCGTTCATCGCCCGCTGGTACATCCACAGCACGTAGATCGCGGCCAGGATGATCCCGGCGGTGGCGATGATCGCGGGCAGCTTGTACCGGGAGAACGTGCCGACCAGCACCAGGAACTCACTGACGAAGGTGGACAGGCCGGGCAGCGAGAGCATGGCCAGGCCGGAGATCAGGAACAGGCCGGCCAGCACCGGGGCCACCGACTGCACGCCGCCGAAGTCCGCGATCCGGTCCGAGCCGCGCCGGACGATCAGGAACCCGGCCAGGATGAACAGCGCGCCGGTGGCGAACCCGTGGTTGACCATGTAGAACGTCGCACCGGACACGCCCTGGCTGGTCATCGCGAAGATGCCGAGCGCGATGAAGCCGAAGTGCGAGACCGAGGTGTAGGCGATCAGCCGCTTCATGGACTGCTGGCCGATGGCCACGATGGCCCCGTACAGGATCCCGATCACCGACAGCGTGATGACCAGTGGGGTGAAATACTTCGCGCCGGACGGGAACAGCTCGAAGCAGTACCGCAGCATCCCGAACGTGCCCACCTTGTCCAGCACGCCGACCAGCAGCACGGCGGCACCCGGCGGCGCCGCCGCGGCGGCGTCGGGCAGCCAGGTGTGGAACGGCCACAGCGGCGCCTTGATCGCGAAGGCGATGAAGAACCCGAGGAACAGCCACTTCTGCACGGTCGGGCTCAGCGGAACGTGGATCAGCACGTTGAACAGGAACGTGCCGTGCTGCCCGGTGACGGCGCTTTCGCCGGAGTACACGTACAGGGCGATGACCGCGACCAGCATGAGCAGCCCGCCGAGCAGGCTGTAGAGCAGGAACTTGACCGCCGCGTACTGCCGCTTGCCCACGCCGTAGCTGCCGATCATGAAGTACATCGGCACCAGCATGGCCTCGAAGAACACGTAGAACAGGAAGACGTCGGTGGCCGCGAAGACGCCGATCATCATCGTCTCGAGCACCAGCATCAGCGCGAAGTAGGTCTTCACGCTGTACCGCGGGCCCCCCGGGGGGGTCGTCCCCCCGGGGGGAACAGGGTCGGGGTCGTGCCAGGAGGCCAGGATCACCACCGGCATCAGCACCGCGGACATGGCGATGAGCACCAGCGCGATGCCGTCCACGCCGAGCGCGTAGTGCACGCCGAACGCCGGGATCCACGAGTAGACCTCGGTGAACTGGTAATTCGGGCCGCCGACCCGGAACTTGACCGCGATGATGATCACCACGAGCAGCGTGACCAGCGAGAACGCCAGCGCTACCCACTTGGCCATGGCGTTGCGGGCCTGCCGGTCCGCCTCGGCGCTGTCCGCGGGCAGCCCCGGGATCAGGGAGATGACGATCGCGCCGAGCAGCGGTACCGCGCCGGCCACGGTGAGCCAGGGAAAGCCGTTCATCTAGAGCCTCACCACCAGGAGCAAGGCGACCAGCACTGCGGCGCCGAAGAACATGGACAAGGCGTAGGAGCGGACGAAACCGGTCTGCAGCCTGCGCATCCGGCCTGACGTCCCGCCGACCGCGGCGGCCAGCGAGTTGACCAGACCGTCCACGCCGCGGTTGTCGAAGTACACCGAGAGCCTGGTCAGCCACTGGCCGGGCCGCATCAGGACCGACTCGTTGAACGCGTCGCCGTAGAGATCCTTCCGGGCGGCGGGGACCAGGAGCCGGCCCGGGGCCGCGGTCTCGGGCACCGGGGCCCGCCCGTACGTCACCCAGCCGAGGCCGATGCCCGCCAGGGCGAGCACCAGCGCCACGATGCCGGCCGGGGTGAGGAAGCCGTGCGATACCGGCGGCACCCCGACCACCGGGGCCAGGAACTTCTGCAGCCGGTCGTTGATGATCAGGAACGCGCCGGCGCCGACCGAGCCGATCGCGAGCACGATCATCGGCCCGGTCATCACCGGCGGCGACTCGTGCGGATGGGCCTTTTCCTCCCAGCGCCGTTTTCCGTACCAGGTCATCAGCATCATCCGGGTCATGTAGAACGCGGTGATGCCGGCGCCGATCAGCGCGCAGATGCCGAGTATCCAGCCGCCCGCGCCGTGCTCGGTGAAGTCCCCTTCGATGATGGGGTCCTTGGTGAAGAACCCGGAGAACGGCGGGATGCCCGCGATGGCCAGGTAGGCCAGGCCGAACGTCACGTACGTGACCGGCATGAAGCGGGACAGCCCGCCGTACCGGCGCATGTCCTGCTCGTCGTCCATGGCGTGTATCGCCGAGCCGGCGCCGAGGAACAGCCCGGCCTTGTAGAACCCGTGCGCGAGCAGCAGCGCGATCGCGAACACGTAGCCTTCCGGGCCGAGGCCGGCGCCGAGCGTCATGTAGCCGATCTGGCTCATGGTGGAGCCGGCCAGCGACTTCTTGATGTCGTCCTTGGCGCAGGCGATGATGCCGCCGAACAGCAGCGTGACCGTGCCCACGATGGCGATCGCGATCCGCGCGTCCGGCGTGACGGCGAGGATCGGGTTGGACCGCACCAGCAGGTACACCCCGGCGGTGACCATGGTGGCCGCGTGGATCAGCGCCGACACCGGGGTCGGGCCCTCCATCGCGTCGAGCAGCCAGGACTGCAGCGGCACCTGCGCGGACTTCCCGCACGCGCCGAGGAGCAGCAGCAGCCCCAGCGCCGTGGCCACGCCGCTCCCGGCCGAGCCCACCTTGGCGAACACCCCGGTGAAGTTCACCGTGCCGAACTCGGCGAACATCAGGAAGATGGCCAGGGTGAGGCCGGCGTCGCCGACCCGGTTGACCACGAACGCCTTCTTCGCCGCGACCGCCGCCGAGTTCCGCTGCTGCCAGAACCCGATCAGCAGGTAGGAGGCCAGGCCGACGCCCTCCCAGCCGACGTAGAGCACCAGGTAGTTGTCGCCCAGGACGAGCAGCAGCATGGCCGCCAGGAACAGGTTCATGTAGCCGAAGAAGCGGCGCCGTTCGGAGTCGTGGGCCATGTAGCCGACCGAGTAGATGATGATCAGCGACCCGACCCCGGTGATCAGCAGCACGAAGCAGATCGACAGCTGGTCCACCAGCAGGTTCAGGTTCACCTGCAGGTCCGCCACCGGGATCCAGGAGTACACGTGCGCGTCCTGGCTGCGGTTGGCGTCGCCGAGCAGGGTGAAGAACGCGATCACGCCGTACCCGAACGCCGCGACCGGCATCGCGACGCCGAGCAGGTGCCCCCACCGGTCGGTGCGCCGGCCCCCGGTCAGCAGCACCACGGCGCCGGCCAGCGGGAAGACGAGCAGCAGCCACGACAACTTCAGCGCGCCCGTGGCCGGCACCGCGGTCACGGACGCGGCTAGCGTGTGAGCCGAGCCTGTCAAGGTCGTCATCCCCTCAGTACTTCAGCAGGTTCGCGTCGTCCACCGATGCGGACCGGCGGGCCCGGAAGATCGCCATCAGGATCGCGAGGCCGACGACGACCTCGGCGGCGGCCACCACCATCACGAAGAAAGCGATGACCTGGCCGTCCAGGTTCCCGTGCACGGTCGCGAACGCGACGAACGCCAGGTTGCACGCGTTCAGCATCAGCTCGATGCACATGAACACGACGATGGCGTTGCGCCGCACGAGCACGCCGACCGCGCCGATCACGAACAGGATGACGGACAGGGCCACGTAGTGAACCGGGCTCACGAGTCAGCCCCCCCGTCTGGGGGCAGAGGGGGGCGATGGGCGACGTTCCCGGCCCCGCTCTCCGCCGTGATCGATACCGTCTCTTCGGGCCGAACGAACCGGGGTTCTTCGCCCGGGTCACGCGGCGAGAGCGTCGGGCTGACCGAAAGCTCCGACGTGCTGCCGTCCGGCAGCAGGGCGGGCCGGTCCGCGGCGTCGTGCAGGGCGTAGACCCCGGGCGCCGGATCGGGCGCGAGCTGGCCGCTGGCCAGCCGCCGGGCGGCGAGGTCCCGCTGCGTGGGCTTGGCCGCGGTGCGCTCGCGGTGCGCGAGCACCATCGCGCCGACCGCCGCGGTGATCAGCAGCGCGCCGGTGACCTCGAACGGGAACACGTAGGTGGTGAAGATCAGGGTGGACAGCCCGGTGAGGTTACTCGGCCCGAACGCCGCGGTGGGCCGGGCCGCCGGGCCGATGGCCGCGTGCCCGATGCCCAGGATCAGGACCACGAAGAAGCCGATCGCGGCCAGGCCTGTCGCCAGCCGCTGCCCCTTGATCGTCTCCACGATCGAGTCCGCCGAGCTGATGCCGATCAGCATGAGGACGAACAGGAACAGCATGAGGACCGCGCCGGTGTAGACGATGATCTGCACGAAGGCGAGGAACGGCGCGCCCTGCATGGCGTACATCGTGGCCAGGCAGAGCATCACCACGGCGAGCATGATGGCGCAGTGCACCGCCCGCCGGACCAGGATCATGGCCAGCGCGGCGCCCACGGCGAGGACGGCGAGGATCCAGAACAGGGTCTCCCGCGCGACGAAGTCGGTGTTGGGGGCCGGCGCGGTGGCCGCGAGGACGTGCGTCATTTGTCCTCACCTCCGCGCGGCCGGTCCGCTTCGCGCACTTCCGCCGGGGCCCAGGACAGCGAGGCGTCCGGCGACCCCGCGAACACCGGCGGCCCGGATGGCCCGCCCGGGCCCGACATGCCGGGCGCGCGGGGGCCGGCGGTCAGGCCGGCCGCGCCGAGGCGGTAGTAGTCCTTCTCGTCATCGCCCAGGCGCATCGGATGCGGCGGCGCCTCCATGCCCGACTGCAGCGGCACGAGCAGCTGCTCCTTGGTCCAGATCAGGCTTTCCCTGTTGTCGTCGGCGATCTCGTACTCGTTGGTCATGGTCAGCGCGCGGGTCGGGCAGGCCTCGATGCACATCCCGCACAGGATGCAGCGCAGGTAGTTGATCTGGTAGACGGCCCCGTACCGCTCGCCCGGCGAGTACCGCTCGCCCGCGGTGTTGTCCCGGCCCTCGACGTAGATGGCGTCTGCCGGGCAGGCCCACGCGCACAGCTCGCAGCCGATGCATTTCTCCAGCCCGTCGGGCCACCGGTTGAGCTGGTGGTGACCGTGGAAGCGCGGCGCGGTCGGCTTCTTGACCTCGGGGTACTCGACGGTCTCGACCTTCCGGAACATCTCGGAGAAGGTGACCCCGAACCCCTTGATCGGGTTGAGGAACTCAAGCACCTGTGACCTCCCTGCTGGAGGTTTCGCTATTTCTGACGCCGGTGCGGCCGGGGCTGCCCTCGGTGCCGGCGCCGTGGTAGTGCGGCAGGTCGAGCGGCGGCACCGGGAACGCCGTGGCGCCGGCCGTGACCTGGCCGGACTCGGCTTCGCCGACGGAGTCCGGCTGGGCGGCGTACCGCATCGCCCGCTGCTGCGCGGCGCTGTCCCACATCCAGGCCAGGGCCAGGATGAGCAGGATGACGAGGCCGAAGATGACGTACGGGGCCGTGGAGTGCGTGTCGAGCCGCCAGGCGCGCACCGTCGCGATCAGCAGGATCCAGACGATGGAGACCGGGATGAGGATCTTCCAGCCGATCGCCATGAGCTGGTCGTACCGGACCCGGGGCAGCGTGCCGCGCAGCCAGATGTAGCAGAACAGGAAGATGTAGACCTTGATCACGAACCACAGCACCGGCCACCAGCCGCTGTTCGCGCCGGCCCACAGCGACAGCGGCCATGGCGCCCGCCAGCCGCCGAGGAACAGCGTGCACGCCAGCGCGGCGACCGTCGTCATGTTGATGTACTCGGCCAGGTAGAACATCGCGAACTTCATCGACGAGTACTCGGTGTGGTAGCCGGCCACCAGCTCACCCTCGCCCTCGGGCAGGTCGAACGGCAGCCGGTTGGTCTCGCCGACCATGGTGACCAGGTAGATCACGAACGAGACCGGCAGCAGCCAGGCGTACCACTCGTGCTGCTGCGCGGAGACGATCGCGGTGGTGGACAGCGATCCCGCGTACAGGAACACGGCCACGAAGGCCAGCGCCATGGCGATCTCGTAGCTGATCACCTGCGCGGCCGAGCGCAGCGCGCCGAGCAGCGAGTAGGACGAGCCCGAGGCCCAGCCCGCCAGCACGATCCCGTACACGCCGATGGAGCTCATCGCCAGCACCAGCAGCACCGCCACCGGCAGGTCGGCGAGCTGCAGCGGGGTCCGGTGGTGGAAGATCGAGACGAGCGGGCCGACCGGGATGATCGAGAAGCCGACGAAGGCGCACGCCGCGGAGATGATCGGCGCCACCACGAACACCAGCTTGTCCGCGCCCAGGGGGATGATGTCCTCCTTCAGCGGCAGCTTGAGCGCGTCGGCGATCGGCTGCAGCAGCCCGAAGGGACCGGCCCGGTTCGGGCCCGGCCGGTTCTGCATCCGGCCGATCACCCGCCGCTCCGCCCAGATCATGAACATGGTGGTCAGCAGCAGGAAGAGGAAGACGACCACGACCTTCAGCAGCACCATCCACCAGATGAGCGGATAGAAGTCCAGGAGCGTGGGGTTGTTGTTCGCGGGCGCCGCGGCCGCGAGCACGTGCGGCAGCGTCCCCTGAGCCATCATGTCAACCTCCTCAGCGTGACCGTGGCCCCGTGGCCCGCGCCGAGCTGGGCGCTGATGGTAGGGCCGGCCTGGCGCGCGGGATCCTGTTCACCGGGGTACGGGGCGGTCCCGGCCAGCGTGCGGGGCAGGCCCGCCGCCGGGAGCCAGACCACGCGGTCCACCATCGGCACGACCTCGACGGGTACCGTCACCGACCCGCGGTCGGTGGCCACGGTCACCTTATCGCCGTCGGCCACGCCCGCCTCGGCCGCGGTCGCCGCGGACAGCCGGGCCACGGCCGGCCGGGCCGTTCCGGCCAGCGCCGGCTCGCCGTCCTGCATCCGCCCGCCGTCCAGCAGCTGATGCCAGCTGGCCAGGCGGACGTCGAGCATGCCGGAGCCGGGCACCTCGCGGGCCAGGTGCGGGCCGGGCTCGGCGCCGATCCCGCTCATCTGGGGGGGCTCGGGTCGCAGGCCGTGCCAGGTGCCGAGCGCGGCGAGTTCGGCCCGGGCGGCCGCCGCGTCGGGCAGGCCCAGGTGCACGTCCATCTGGTCGGCGATCGCGCCCAGCACGTACAGGTCGGTGCGGACCTCGGGGACCCGCAGCGCGCTGCCGAACGTGCCGCCGCGCCCTTCCCAGTTCACGAACGTCCCGGCCTTCTCGGCCACCGCGGCGACCGGGAAGACCACGTCCGCGCGGTCGGTGACCGCGCTGGCCCGTAGCTCGAGGCTGACCACGAACGGGGCCATCTCCAGCGCCTGCCGGGCCGCCTGCGGGTCGGGCAGGTCGTCGGGGTCGACGCCCGCTATCACCAGGGCGCCGAGTTCGCCCTGCATCGCGGCCTCGAGCATCGCCGTGGTGTCGCGCCCGGGCTCGCCGGGCAGCGCGCTCTTGCCCCAGATCCTGGCCACTGCGGCGCGCGCCTCGGGGTCGGTCACCGGGCGGCCGATGGGCAGCAGCCCCGGCAGGGCGCCGGCCTCGACCGCGCCCCGCTCGCCGGCCCGGCGCGGTACCCACGCCAGCTCGGCACCCGAGGCGGCCGCGAGTACGGACACGACCGCGAGCGCGCCCGGCACGGCCGCCAGCCGCTCGCCGGCCAGGATCACCGCACCCGGCGTGCCGAGCGCCTCGGCGGCCCGCCGCCAGCTGTTCCCCGGATCCTTCTGGCTGCCCGCGGCGAGCGCGGTCAGCGCGCTCGCCTCGTCCCCCGGCATGGTGGCCAGCAGCTCACCGGACAGCTTGGCCAGCCCGGGGCTGGCCAGCGCCGCGACGGAGAACACCGGCAGGTGACGGCGCCTGACCGCCTTGCGCAGCCGCAGGAAGATGATGGGCGACTCGTCCTCCGGCTCGAAGCCGGCCAGCAGCACCGCGGGTGCCCGTTCCAGGTCGGCGTAGCTGACGCCGATGCCGCGCCCGGCCACCCGCGCGGCCAGGAACTGTTCCTCCTCGGCCGAGTGCGGGCGGGCCCGCATGTCGATGTCGTTGGTGTCGAGAGCCACCCGGGCGAACTTGGCGTAGGCGTAGGCATCCTCGAGGGTCAGCCGGCCGCCGGTCAGCACGCCGGCGCCGCGCGGGGGCCCGGCACCGGGCTCGGCGTCACGCGCCGCGACCAGGCCGGCCGCGGCCACCGCCAGCGCGTGCGGCCAGGACGCCGGGACCAGCACTCCGCTGGAGTCCCGGACCAGCGGGCTGGTCAGCCGGTCGGGCTGGGTGGTGTAGGTGAAGGCCCACCGGCCCTTGTCGCAGTTCCACTCCTCGTTGACGGCCGGCTCCTCGGCGGCCAGCCGGCGCATCACCCGGCCGCGCCTGACGTCGGTGCGCTGACGGCAGCCGGCCGCGCAGTGCTCGCACACGCTCGGCACCGACACCAGGTCGAACGGCCGGGACCGGAACCGGTAGGCGGCGCCGGTCAGCGCGCCGACCGGGCACACCTGCACGGTGTTGCCGGAGAAGTAGGAGTTGAACGGCTTGCCCTCGGCGGTGCCGATCATCTGCGCCGGCCCGCGCTCGATGAAGTCGATGAACGGGTCCCCGGCGATCTCCTCCGACATCCGGACGCACCTGGTGCAGGAGATGCACCGCTCGCGGTCGAGCAGCACCTGGGTGGAGATCGGCACCGGCTTGGCGAAGGTCCGCTTGTCCTCGGCGTACCTGGTCTCGCCCTGGCCCGAGGACATCGCCTGGTTCTGCAGCGGGCACTCGCCGCCCTTGTCGCACATCGGGCAGTCGAGCGGGTGGTTGATGAGCAGCAGTTCCATCACGCCCCGCTGCGCCTTCTCGGCGACCGCGGAGGTGAGCTGGGTGCGCACCACCATGCCCTCGGTGCACGCGGTCGTGCACGAGGCCAGCGGCTTGCGCTGGCCTTCCACCTCGACCAGGCACTGGCGGCAGGCGCCGATCGGGTCGAGCAGCGGGTGGTCGCAGAACCGCGGGATCTGGATGCCGAGCAGCTCGGCGGCCCTGATGACCAGGGTGCCCTTGGGTACCCGGATCTCGAACCCGTCGATGGTGACGGCGACGGTGTCCCTGGTGGTCTCGACCGTCACGATGCGCTCCAAAGAACCGATGCCGCCGGGTCGAAGGGACAGCCGCCTTCCTTCTGGTGCTGCATGAACTCATCCCTGAAGTACTGGATGCCCGAGGTGATCGGGCTGGTCGCGCCGTCGCCCAGGGCGCAGAAGGCCCGGCCGAGGATGTTGTCGCAGATGTCCAGGAGCTTGTCCAGGTCTTCCTCGGTGCCCTGGCCGTGTTCCAGCCGCTCGAGCACCCGGACCATCCAGAACGTCCCCTCGCGGCACGGCGTGCACTTCCCGCACGATTCGTGTTCGTAGAACTCGGTCCAGCGGAGCACCGCGCGGACCACGCAGCTGGTCTCGTCGAAGATCTGCAGCGCCCGGGTGCCGAGCATGGACCCGGCCGCGGCGACCGACTCGAAGTCCAGCGGCACGTCGAGGTGCTCGTCGGTCAGCAGCGGCGTGGACGAGCCGCCCGGGGTCCAGAACTTCAGCCGGTGCCCGGCCCGGATCCCGCCGGACAAGTCGAGCAGCTCGCGCAGCGTGATGCCGAGCGGCGCCTCGTACTGGCCGGGGGTGGTGACGTGCCCGGACAGCGAGAAGATGCCGTAGCCCTTGGATTTCTCGGTGCCGAGCCCGGCGAACCAGTCCGCGCCGTTGGCCACGATCGTGGGCACGCTGGCGATGGACTCCACGTTGTTGATCACCGTCGGGCAGGCGTACAGGCCGGCCACGGCCGGGAACGGCGGCCGGAGCCTGGGCAGCCCGCGGTAGCCCTCGAGTGAGGTGAGCAGCGCCGATTCCTCGCCGCAGATGTAGGCGCCGGCCCCGGCGTGCACGATGACGTCCAGGTCGAACCCGGAGCCGAGGATGTCCGGGCCCAGGTATCCGGCCGCGTAGGCCTCGTCCACCGCGTGCCGCAGCCGCCGCACCACGTGCAGCACCTCGCCGCGGACGTAGATGAACGCGTGCTTGGCCCGGATCGCGTACGCGGTGATGGCCACGCCCTCGATGAGCTCCTGCGGGTCGGCCATCATCAGCGGGACGTCCTTGCAGGTGCCGGGCTCGGACTCGTCCGCGTTGACCACCAGGTAGTGCGGCTTGGCGTCACCCTGCGGCAGGAAGCTCCACTTCACCCCGGTCGGGAAGCCGGCCCCGCCGCGGCCGCGCAGGTTCGCGTTCTTCAGCGTGGCGATGAGGTCGTCGGGATCGGCGGCCAGCGCCTTCGGCAGCGCCCGCCAGCCGCCGCCGCGCTTGTAGCCGTCCAGCGTGAAGGAGTCCGGCTGGTCCCAGCGCGCGGTGAGGACCGGGGTGAGCGTGTCGGTCACTGCGACTCCTTGCCTAGCGACGGGCCTGGCCGCGGATTGGCCGCGTCCGCCTGGGATACCCCGGACCCGGCGGGTCCTGAGCCGGCCGAGCCGCCCGTGCCCGCGTGCGCCTCCGCCGCCCCGGAGACCCCGGCGGGCTCGGGTGCTTTCCAGCCCCGCTCCTTCGCCAGCTCGAGGCCGACCAGGCTGGGCGGGCCCGCGGCCGGGCCGTCGGTGGCCTGGTCGTCGTTGAAGCCGGCCAGGATCCGGGACGCCTCGCGCCAGGTGCACAGCCGCCGCGGCCCCCGGGTCGGGCTGACCGGGCGGCCCTCCCGCAGGTCGTCGACGAGCTGGCGGGCCGAGGCGGGGGTCATGTTGTCGAAGAACTCCCAGTTCACCATCACGACCGGCGCGTAGTCACAGGCGGCGTTGCACTCGACGTGCTCCAGGATGACCTTGCCGTCCGGGGTGGTCTCGTCGTTGCCGACCCCGAGGTGCTCTTTCAGGTCGGCGAAGATCTGGTCGCCGCCCATGATCGCGCACAGCGTGTTGGTGCACACCCCGACGTGGTAGTCCCCGACCGGGCGGCGCTTGTACATGGTGTAGAAGCTCACCACCGCGGTGACTTCCGCCTCGCTCAGCCCGAACTTCTGCGCGCAGTACTCGATGCCGTCGGCGGAGACGTAACCCTCCTCGGACTGGACCAGGTGCAGCAGCGGAAGCAGCGCCGACCTCGGCTGCGGGTACTGGCTGATGATCTGCGCCGCGTCGGCGTCGAGCCGGGAGCGCACATCGTCGCTGAACGGCATTACCTGTCCACGCCTCCCATCACCGGATCGATGCTCGCGATCGCCGGGATCAGGTCGGCCACCTGGCCGCCTTCGCACAGCGCGGCGACCGACTGCAGGTGGTTGAACGACGGGTCGCGCAGGTGGACCCGGTACGGCCTGGTCCCGCCGTCGCTCACCACGTGCGCGCCCAGTTCGCCGCGGGGCGACTCGATGGCCGCGTACGCCTGCCCGGCCGGTACCCGGAACCCCTCGGTGATCAGCTTGAAGTGGTGGATGAGCGCCTCCATGGACTGGCCCATGATGTGCTTGATGTGCTCGGGCGACGGGCCGAGACCGTCCGGGCCGAGCGACAGCTGGGCCGGCCAGCCGATCTTGGCGTCCCGGATGATCACCGGGTCCTGGTCCGGGCCGGCCGAGCCGCGGGCGGCCAGCCGGTCGACGCACTGCCGGATGATCCGCAGCGACTGCTCGATCTCGTCCATCCTGATCAGGTACCGGCCGTACGCGTCGCACGTGTCGGTCACCGGCACGTCGAACTCGTAGGTCTCGTAGCCGCAGTACGGCTGGGACTTGCGCAGGTCCCAGGGCAGCCCGGTGCACCTCAGCATCGGGCCGGTCACGCCGAGGGCCATGCAGCCCGCCAGGTCCAGGTAGGCGATGCCCTGGTTCCGGCCGATGAAGATCGGGTTGGCGTCGATCAGCGTGCGCAGCTGGTGCACCAGCGGCGGCGCGGTGTCCAGGAAGGCGCGGATCGCCTCGAGCGCGCCGGGCGGCAGGTCCTGCGCCACCCCGCCGGGCCTGACGAAGGCGTGGTTCATCCGCAGGCCGGTGATCAGCTCCAGCAGGTCGAGGCCGCGTTCCCGCAGCCGCGCGCCCTGCGTGTAGATCGTGGTCGCGCCCAGTTCCAGGCCCATCGGGGCGATCCCGCCCAGGTGCGAGGTGACCCGGTTGATCTCCATCATCAGCACCCGGATGATCTGGGCCCGCTCGGGGATCTTGTCCTCGATGCCGAGCAGCCGCTCCACCGCGAGGCAGTAGACGGACTCGTTGAAGATCGGCATCAGGTAGTCCGCCCGGGTGCAGAACGTGACGCCCTGCGTCCAGGTCCGGTACTCCATGTTCTTCTCGATGCCGGTGTGCAGGTAGCCGATGGCCGGCCGGACCTCGATGACGCTCTCGCCCTCCAGGGTCAGCACCAGCCGGAGCACCCCGTGGGTGGACGGGTGCTGCGGGCCCATGTTGATGACGATCCGCTCGCCGCGCTGGAAGTCCTCCGACTGCAGGGCGGCGGAGACGATCTCGTCCCAGTCCTCGCCGGAGACGGTGTAGACGCGGCCCTCCGCGGCTTCGGCGTCGCCCGCTCCGGCCGCCGCGTGCGGCATCTGAGCCTGCGTCATGAGTAATGCCTCCGCTCGTCCGGAGCCGGGATCTTCGCGCCGCGGTACTCCACCGGGATGCCGCCGAGCGGGTAGTCCTTGCGCTGCGGGTGGCCCTTCCAGTCGTCCGGCATCTCGATCCTGGTCAGCCCGGGGTGGCCGTCGAAGATGAGGCCGAACAGGTCCCAGGTCTCCCGCTCGTGCCAGTTGTCCGCGGGGTACACGCCGACCAGCGACGGAATGTGCGGGTCGGCGTCCGGCGCGGTCACCTCCAGCCGCACCCGGCGGTTGTGCGTGATGGACAGCAGGTGGTACACCGCGTGCAGTTCACGCCCGGTGTCCTCCGGGTAGTGCACGCCGGATACCCCGCTGCACAGCTCGAAGCGGAGCGCCGGGTCATCGCGGAACTTCGCCGCCACCTCGGGCAGGCGCTCCCGGCGGACGTAGAAGGTCAGCTCGCCCCGGTCGGCGACCACCTGCTCGATCGCGTCGGAGAAGCCGACCCCGGCGGCCTCCAGGGCGGTGCCGAGCGCGTCGGCCACCTCGTCGAAGTAGGAGCCGTACGGGCGGGGGGTGCCGATCAGCGGGGCGCGGCGCACCCGGAGCAGGCCGTAACCCGAGGTGTCCGGCGTGTCCTGCACGCCGAACATGCCGGTGCGGATGACCGGCTCGGCCAGCCGCTCCTCGCCCATCCGCGCCGGGAGGTTACCGTCGTCCTCGGCGGCCGGGGTCACCGGGACGCGCGACGAGGCCTGGGCAGGCACCGACGCCTGCGGCGCCTGCGACCCGTGCGTCTCCTCGGATCCCGCCTTCGGGGTCTCGTCGGGTCCGCTCACGGCTGGGACCCCTCGGCGGACGTCAGGTGCAGCGGCGGCCGGGCGAGCCGGGCCTGCTCCAGTTCGGTGATCTGGCGATCGCGGTCCTTGCCGAGCTTGGAGTTCATGATCTTGTCGTGCAGCTTGAGGATCGAGTCGAGCAGCATCTCCGGCCGCGGCGGGCAGCCGGGCAGGTAGATGTCCACCGGCACAACGTGGTCGACGCCCTGCACGATGGCGTAGTTGTTGAACATGCCGCCGCTGGAGGCGCAGACCCCCATGGAGATGACCCATTTGGGGTCGGACATCTGGTCGTAGATCTGCCTGAGCACCGGGGCCATCTTCTGGCTGACCCGGCCGGCCACGATCATCAGGTCCGCCTGGCGCGGGGTGTTGGAAGCCCGTTCCATGCCGAACCTGGCCAGGTCGTGCTTGGGCCCGCCGGTCTGGAACAGCTCGATGGCGCAGCAGGCCAGGCCGAAGGTGGCGGGCCACACCGAGCGCGCCCGCGCCCAGCCGGCCAGCTTCTCCACCGAGGTCAGCAGGATCCCGCTCGGCAGCTTCTCTTCAACACCCATGGCTCAATCCCATTCCAGGCCGCCGCGCCGCCAGACGTACACGTACGCGAGCAGCACGGTGATTACGAAGGTCACCATCTCGACCAGGCCGAAGGCGCCGAGCTTGTTGAAGGTGACCGCCCAGGGATACAGGAAGATGATCTCGATGTCGAACACGATGAACAGCATCGCGGTCAGGTAGTACTTGACCGGGATCCTGCCCCCGTGCGGCGGCATCGGCGTCGGCTCGATGCCGCACTCATAGCTCTCCAGCTTGGCCCGGTTCCACCGCTTCGGCCCCGCGATGGCGCCGAAGGTGATGGAGAAGGTGGCGAAACCGGCCGCGAGCACGGCCAGCACGAAGATCGGAACGTACAGCCTCATCGGTGTTTCCTCCCGCCACGGGCCGGATGCCAACCCCTTATCCTAGGGACTACCTGCATAGCTACTCACTCAGGGTTAGGCGCGAGTCGGGACAGCCCGTTGACCAGCCGGTCCGTCGCGTCTCCGGACGGATCGGTCAGGTTCGCGAGCAGCTTGAGCGCGAACCGCATCAGGGCCGGCCGGGACATGCCGTGCCTGGTCGCGAAGCGCATCAGGCCGGGCTTGCCGATCAGCTTCACGAAGGTGCGGCCGAGCGTGTAGTAGCCGCCGTAGGCCTGGCCGAGCGCGTGCGGGTACCCGGCCAGCACGCGTTCGGTCTCCGCCCGCCGGGCCCGGGCCAGCGCCTGGACGATGGTGCGGGCCAGGATCTCGCCCGACTCCATGGCGTAGGCGATCCCCTCGCCGTTGAACGGGTTCACCAAGCCGCCGGCATCGCCGGCCAGTAGCAGGCCCTGGTGGTAGTGCGGGGTCCGGTTGAAGCCCATCGGCAGCGCCGCGCCACGCACCGGCTGGGCCCGGTTCTCCTCGGTGAAACCCCACTCGGCCGGCATCCCGTCGAGCCACTTCCGCAGCAGGGCGTGGTAGTCGGTGTGGCCGAACGCGGCGCTGGTGTTCAGCAGGCCCAGGCCCACGTTGGACGTGCCGTCGCCCATGCCGAAGATCCAGCCGTACCCCGGCAGCAGCCGCTCGCCGTCCCACAGGTCCAGCCACGACTCCAGGTAGTCGTCGTCGTGCCGCGGGGACTTGTAGTAGGTCCGGACGGCCACGCCCAGCGGCCGGTCGTCCCGCTTGCGCAGCCCCATCGTGACGGAAAGCCGCGAGGAGTTCCCGTCCGCCGCGACCACGACCCGGGAGTGATAGGTCCGCTCGGCATCCGCACCC
This sequence comes from uncultured Actinomycetota bacterium, assembly GCA_963744575.1. Classification (GTDB taxonomy): domain Bacteria; phylum Actinomycetota; class Actinomycetes; order Streptosporangiales; family Streptosporangiaceae; genus Palsa-504. The sequence continues at coordinate 23,778 of CAVUUF010000004.1, forward strand.
GTCGCGCGCGCCGTCACCCCGCTGATCCGGCCGGTGCGCTCGTCCCGCACCGGACCGGTCACGGTGACGCCCTCGACCAGCCGCGCGCCGGCCTGCTGCGCCCGCCGCGCCAGCTCGGTGTCCAGGTCGTGCCGGGTCCGGACCAGCCCGTAACCGGGATAGCTGGCCAGCTCGGGCCACGCCAGCTCCAGCCGCTGGCCCGCGCCGATGACGCGCAGCCCCTTGTTGCGCACCCAGCCGTCCTGCTCGCTGACGCTGATGCCCATGGCGACGAGGGTCTTGACCGCGCGCGGGGTCAGCCCGTCGCCGCAGACCTTCTCCCGCGGGAACCTGGACTTCTCAAGCAGCAGCACGTCGAGCCCGGACTGTGCCAGGTAGAAGGCGGTGGTGGCGCCGGCGGGCCCGGCGCCGACCACGATCACGTCGGCGTCGCCTGCGGCCGGCCGCCGGGCAGCGCCGGGCGCGGCGGCCGGATGGGTTTCGGGGGGAGCGTGCTCGGTCACTTGATCAGATCCTGGTGCTCTTGTGAACCGCTTCACAAATTCTTTGCCATCATTTTAGACCTAGCCGGTCGCGGCTTGGTGCCGGGGCCAGCCTGGGCCGCCGGGGGCGGCTTTGGTGCCGGGGCCAGCCTGGCCCGCCGGGCGGCTCGGCGGCCGGGCGGCCCGCCTCCGGGTTCAGCCGCGCCTGGCGACGTGCACGGCCGCCACGCCCAGGGTCAGGTCGCGCCAGCGCACCGCCGACCAGCCGGCCGCCTCGATCACGCGGGCCAGCCCGCGCTGGTCCGGCCAGTCCACGATCGACTCGGCCAGGTACTCGTAGGCTTCCGGGCTGCGAGCCGTCCGCCGGGCGATCGCGGGCAGGACCTTGATCAGGTAACGCCGGTAAAGCATATCGACCGGGGCCATCGTGATCGCGGAGAACTCGCACACCACGAGCCGGCCGCCCGGCCGGGTCACCCGGCGCATCTCGGCCAGGGCCGCGCCCGGGTCGGCCACGTTGCGCAGCCCGAACGAGATCGTCACCACGTCGAACGCCTCGTCGCGGAACGGCAGCCGCAGCGCGTCTCCGGCCACGAAGCTCAGTTGCCCAGGGGGGGCGACCCTACTGGCCCCCGGGGGGATTCCATCCCCCCGATCCCCCCTGGCGGAACCCCCCGCATGCCCGCTCTGGTCTCCCGCCGTAGTATCGCGCGGCTGGGGCGCTCTGCTTTCTACCCCGGACCCACCCTGGGCCCCCCGCCGGCCGCGCGATGACCGCGCGCGGCCGGCGCGGAGCATGCCGAGGGAGAAGTCGCAGGCCACGCAGTCCGCCCCGGTGGCGGTGAAGGTCCGCGAGGAGGTTCCGGTACCCGCGGCCAGGTCGAGCACCCGGTCCCCGGGCCTGGCGCCGGCGATCCGGGCCACGGCCCGCCGCCACAGCCTGACCTGCCCGCCGGAGAGGATGTCGTTCAGCAGGTCGTAGCGCCCGGCGATGGCGTCGAACATCGCCGCGACGTCACCGGGGCGCTTGTCAAGGCCGGCCCGGTTTTTCTGGCTCGCTCCCGAGGCCACATCCCTCTCCCCGTCCACTGACGCCTCCGTTGCGTCGCTCATTCCTCGCTCCTCGGCCGGGGAAGCGCCGCGCCCCGTTGGCTCGCTCATGGGGCCACCCTATGCTCCGCTACAGCAGTGCGGGACGCTGCCAGGGCTCGCCGAGGACGTGCTGGGCCAGGAAGGCGAGGACCGTCTCGTACCAGATCCGGGCGTGGCCCGGGGTGAGGACCCAGTGGTTCTCGTCGGGGAAGTAGAGGAACTTGGCCTCCACCCCGCGGCGGGACAGTTCCCACCACAGCCGCAGCGCCTCGCCGACCGGCACCCGGTAGTCCTTGTCGCCGTGGATGACCAGCATGGGCGTGCGGATCCGGGCGGCGTGCCGGTGCGGCGAGTTCGCCTGGTAGATCTCCGGGTGGGTCAGCGGGTCGCCGAACTGCGGCCAGAACATCGGCTCGTCGGTGGTGCTGAACATCTGGTCGAGCGCCCACAGGCCGGCGTGGCTGACGATGGCCCGGAACCGGTCGGTGTGGCCGGCCATCCAGTTCGCCATGTAGCCGCCGTAGGATCCGCCCATCATGGCAACCCGGTCCGCGTCGATGTCGGGACGGGCCACGGCGGCGTCGGTGGCCGCCATGATGTCGGCGAACGGCCGGGCGCCCCAGTCGCGGTGCGCCCGGGCGATGAACTCCAGGCCGTAGCCGGTGGACAGCGCCGGGTCCGGCAGCAGCACGGCGTAGCCGCGGGCCGCCATCAGCCACGGGTTCCACCGCCACGACCAGCTGTTCCAGCTGCTCGTCGGCCCGCCGTGCACCCACAGCAGCAGCGGCGCCGGCAGGCCGGGCGCGGCCGTCTCCGGCAGCACCAGCCAGGACCGGATCGGCTGCCCGTCGTCGGCGGTGGCGTGCACCTCCGCCAGCCGGCCCGGCACCGTGACCGGGACGCCCGGGGCGTCGAGCGCGGCCGGCTCGGTTCCGGTGGCCTGGACGATCAGGTCGATGCGGACCGGGGTGGGCGGCGCGTCCACCGCGGCGCGCAGCGCGTACAGGTACCGCCCGTCAGGTCCGGCGCTCAGCTCGGTGTACGCGCCGTCGTCGCTGGTCACGCGCGCGACTTCGGCGGTGTCGAGGTCGACGCGGAACACCGGCGCGCGCCCGCCGTCGTCGGCGGCGAAGTACAGCGCGGCCGAATCGGGCGACCAGGCCGCCTCCTGCGGCCACCGGTCCAGGCCGGGCAGCAGGTCGCGGCCCAGGTCACCGGGAGCCCCGTCGGCCTCGAGCAGCACCAGGGTCCGGTCGGCGGGCCGGTCGGCGGTGCCGTGCCGGTCACGGAGGCACGCGATGAACCGCCCGTCGGGCGAGACCCGCGGGCTGGAGAAGTCGAACTCGGGATCGGACATCAGCACCCGGCGCTTGCCGCTGGCCACGTCGACCAGGACCAGCTCGCCGTGCGACTCGCCCGCGGGGTGCCATTGCCACCAGCCGGTGACGACCGACGCGCCGTCCGGCGTCAGCGCGAACGCCTGCTCGTCCAGCGCCCGCCCCGGATCGGGCGTGAGGTCGCGCAGCCGCGAGGATCTCGCCGCCCGTTCGGCCTCATCATCGCCGTCGCCGGCCACCTCCGGCTCCTTGTCCCCGCCGGCCCAGCCGACCTCGGTCTGCAGCACCTGGCCCGGGTCGACGGCGAACAGCCTGAGCTGGTCCGGGCCCAGGTCGTGGTCCCAGTACCGGACCGGGGAGGACTCGTGCAAGATCGCGGTGACGCCGGCGTCCTTTCGCTCCCGGCGCAGCCGCGCGTCGTCCTCGGCGGTGTTCGCCTCGCGGCCGGCCGCGGGCAGCACCGGCGAGCTGACCACGATGCCGCCCGCCCCGGTGGCCACCTCGGCGGCGCTGATCCCGCCGGGCAGGGCCGCCACCACCCGGGCCTCCCCGCCGGCCGCGGGGAGCAGCCAGAGCGCGGCGGCCTCGCCGGGGTCGCCGTCGGAACCCTTGGGCCGCCCCGGATCGGGGCGCTTAGAGGTGAACAGCAGCGAGCCGTCGGGCAGGAAGCGCGGGCTGCCCTCGCCCTCGGCGGACCGGGTCAGGCGGCGGGCCGGGCCGCCCTGCGGGTCGATCCGCCAGATGCTGGTCAGGTACTTCTTCGCCTCGGCGGTCAGCGTCTGCACGGCCGCCGCCAGCCAGGACCCGTCGGGGGCCAGCCGCAGCGCCGTCACCCGCGGCAGCGCCACGAAGTCGGCCAGGTCGTGGAAGGGAGTGTCGGCGCTCATGGGCTAGCTGGCCTCGGTGATCATGGCGGCGCCGACCGTGGCGCTGGTGGACTCGTCGATCAGGATGAGGCCCCCGGTGGTGCGGTTCCTGGCGTAGGGGTCGCAGAAGATGGGCTGGGTGAGCCGGAGCCTGACCCGGCCGACCTCGTTCAGCCCGAGCTGGGCCGCGGACTCCTCCCGGTGCAGCGTGTTCACGTCGATCCGGTAGTGCAGGTCGGTGACGATGGCCTTGACCGTGCGCGAGGTGTGCTTGACGATCAGCCGGCTGCGCCGCGCCAGCACCGCATCCGACGACATCCAGCAGAGCATCGCCTCGATGTCCTGGGCGGCGGCCGGGCGGTTGTTCGGCCGGCAGATCATGTCGCCGCGGGAGATGTCCACGTCGTCGTCGAGCAGCAGCGTCACCGACATCGGCGCGAACGCCTCGGCGACCTCGGTCCCGGCCGCCTCGATCCGGCGCACGTGGGTGGCGAAGCCGGACGGCAGGTGCAGCACCTCGTCGCCCGGCTTGACCACGCCGCCGGCCACCTGGCCGGCGTAGCCGCGGTAGTCGTGCAGGTCGGCATCGGTGGCGGCGTGCGGCCGGATGACGTACTGCACCGGGAACCTGACGTCGATCAGGTTGCGGTCCGACGCGATGTGCACGTGCTCCAGGTGGTGCAGCAGCGACGGCCCGTCGTACCAGGGCATGTTGGCCGACCGGTCCACCACGTTGTCGCCGTGCAGCGCGGAGATGGGGATGAAGGTCAGGTCGCCGATGTCCAGCCGGGCCGCGAACGCGGCGAAGTCCGCGCAGATCCGCTCGAACACCTCGGCACTGTAGTCGACCAGGTCCATCTTGTTCACCGCGAGCACCATGTGCGGCACCCGCAGCAGGGTGGTGAGGAAGGCGTGCCGCCGGGACTGTTCGGTCAGCCCGCTGCGCGCGTCCACCAGCACCACCGCGAGGTCGGCGGTGGACGCGCCGGTCACCATGTTGCGGGTGTACTGGATGTGGCCGGGGGTGTCGGCGATGATGAACTTGCGCCGCGGCGTGGCGAAGTACCGGTAGGCGACGTCGATGGTGATGCCCTGCTCACGCTCGGCCCGCAGCCCGTCGGTGAGCAGCGCCAGGTTGGTGTAGTCCTCGCCGCGGTCCCGGCTGGTCCGCTCGACCGCCTCCAGCTGGTCGGCGAAGATCGACTTGGAGTCATACAGCAGCCGCCCGATCAGCGTCGACTTGCCGTCGTCGACCGAGCCGGCCGTCGCGAACCGCAGGATATCCATCCGGGGGGCCAGGGGGGCTTGGGGGTTCGTCCCCCCGGGGCTCACAGCGTCCATCAGAAGTACCCCTCGCGCTTGCGGTCTTCCATCGCCGACTCGCTGGTCCGGTCGTCGGCCCGGGTCTGGCCGCGCTCGGTGATCCGGGTCGCGGCCACCTCGGCGATGACCTCGGCGACCGTCCCGGCCGGCGAGGAGACGGCCCCGGTGCAGGTCATGTCGCCGACCGTGCGGTACCGCACGGTCGCGGTGAACACCGGCTCGTCCTCTCCCCTGGTCACGTACGGGTTGTCCGCCAGCAGCAGGCCGTCCCGCTCGAACACCTCGCGCTCGTGCGCGAAGTAGATGGCGGGGATGTCCAGCTTCTCCCGCTCGAGGTAGGCCCAGACGTCCAGTTCGGTCCAGTTGGACAGCGGGAACACCCGGATGTGCTCGCCGCGGCGGATCCGGGTGTTGTACAGGTTCCACAGTTCCGGCCGCTGGTTCTTGGGATCCCACTGGCCGAACTCGTCCCGGAACGAGAACACCCGCTCCTTGGCCCTGGCCTTCTCCTCGTCCCGCCGCGCGCCGCCGAACAGCGCGTCGAACCGGTGCTCCTCGACCGCGTCCAGCAGGGTCACCGTCTGCAGCCGGTTCCGGCTCGCGTGCCGGCCGGTCTCCTCGGTCACCCGGCCGGCGTCGATGGACTCCTGCACCGACGCGACGACCAGCCGGACGCCCAGTTCCCCGACCCGGCGGTCGCGGAACTCCAGCACCTCGGGGAAGTTGTGCCCGGTGTCCACGTGCATCACCGGGAACGGGATGCGGGCCGGCCAGAACGCCTTCTCGGCCAGGGCCAGCATCACGATCGAGTCCTTGCCGCCGGAGAACAGCAGGGCCGGGCGCTCGAACTCGGCGGCGACCTCGCGCATCACGTGGACGGCTTCGGCCTCCAGCACATCGAGCTGGGACATCTGGTAATCAGGGCGCATTGGTGACTTCCCGGATCGCTTGCAACAGAACGCCGGCCACCGCGGGCCGGCACACCAGGATATCCGGCATCAGCAGGTCAGCCTGGTTATAGGCGAGCGGGGCCCCGTCGATGCGGGACGCGTGGAACCCGGCTGCCCGCGCCACCGCGGCGGGCGCGGCGGTGTCCCACTCGTAGAAGCCGCCGCCGTGCACGTACGCGTCGGCCTCGCCACCGATCACCGCCGCCACCTTAGCTCCCGCCGACCCCAACGGAAGCAGATCAGCACCAAGAAGGTCGGAAATATTCCGAACGAGCTGCGGTGCACGGCTCCTGCTCACCACGATGCGGAGCCCGGCAGGCGCCCCGCGGTCATCGGGGCCCGGCGGCGGCTCGAGCGTGGACAGCACCTGGCCTTGGGCGGGGAGGGCGACCGCGCCCGCGGTGAGCTCGCCGCCGGCCCGGCTCCGCTCCCACAGGGCCACGTGCACGGCCCAGTCGGCGCGGCCGGGCTCGCCGAACTCCCTGGTGCCGTCGAGCGGGTCGACGATCCAAACCCGGTCCGCGGTCAGCCGCGCCAGGTTGTCCTTTCCCTCTTCGGACAAGACCCAGTCGCCGGGCCGGTGGCCGGCCAGGGCCGCGGTGAGGAACTCGTGCGACAGCCGGTCGCCCGCCTTGCGCAGCACGTCCGGGTCCGCGCCGCGGGCCCGCAGGTCGAGCAGCCGCAGGCCGGCCTGCGCGGCCAGGTCGCGGGCGAGCGCGTGATCGTCGGTCATCTCCGGACTGCTCCTAGGCCTGGTAGGTGTTCTGCGCGTCGGCCAGGCCCTTGGCGATCAGCGTCTCGGTGGCGTCGGCGCCGCGGTCGGCGAAGAACGGCAGGTCCTTGCGCTCGGCCGGGGTGAAGTCGCGCAGCACGTAGACGGCCGGGTCCATCCGGCCCGGCGGCCGGCCGATGCCGAACCTGACCCGGTAGTAGTCGCGCGTGCCCAGGGCCTGCGTGATCGACCGGAGACCGTGGTGCCCGCCCTCGCCCCCGCCGAGCTTCAGCCGCAGCGCGCCGAACGGGAGGTCGAGCTCGTCGTGGATGACCACCAGCCGGTCCGGCGGGACCTTGTAGAACGCGGTCAGCGCCGCGACCGGCTTACCGGACAGGTTCATGTAGGCACGCGGCCGGGCCAGCGTGACGGGCACGTCGGCGAGGCGCCCCTCGGCGACGTCGTTGCCCGACCGGTGGGCCTTGAAGCGCACCCCGGCCCGCCCGGCCAGCAGGGCCGTCACCATCTGGCCGACGTTGTGCCTGTTGCCCGCGTGCTCCGGTCCCGGGTTGCCGAGGCCGGCGACGATCCAGCGCTCTGCAGTCAGCCGGCCTGCTCCCCTTCGCTGCGCCCTTCGCCGTCGGCGGATGCCGCGGCCGCCGCCTCCGGGGCCTCCGGCACCTCAGCGCCCTCTTCCTCGGCCGCCTCGGGCTCCTCGGCCACCTGTTGCGCGATCACGTGCAGGACCAGCGTGTCCGGCTCGACCTGCAGGGTGACGCCCCGGGGCAGCGTCAGGTCGCTGGCGTGCACCGCCTGGCCGATCTCCATGCCCTCGACGTCCACGTCGATGCCCTGCGGGATGTTCGTCGCGTCGGCCTCCACCGGGATCTGCACCAGCAGCTGGTTGAGCATCCCGTCGCCCGGCGCGATCTCGCCGGACACCCGGACCGGCACCTCGACGGTGACCTTCTCACCGCGGCGGACCAAGATCAGGTCGACGTGCTCGAGGAAGCCCTTGATCGGGTCCCGCTGCACCGCCTTGGGCAGCGCGATCTCGCTGCCGTTCGTGAGGCCGTCCAGGTAGAGCAGGACGTTCGGCGTCTTCAGCGCGAGCATCAGGTCGTGCCCGGGCAGGGTCAGGTGACGCGTGTCGGTCCCGTGACCGTACAGCACGGCGGGCACCTTGCCCTCCCGGCGGATGCGACGGGCGGCGCCCTTGCCGAACTCGGCACGAGTCTCGGCGGCGATGTGAACCTCGGGCACGGTGCTTTCTCCTCACCTCAACGTGCGATGCGGGTTCGAAGTTTAGCCGAGAACGCGAGCGCAGCGGATACCGAAGCCTGCCGCACCCGCGCCCGCGACGTCAGTCACTCGTGCGGCATGCCCTCGGGCTTGATCCCGGTCCCGTGTTCGGCCTCGTTTCGCCGTCTTCTTGCTCGCCGTCGTCGCCGTCTTCGTCGCCGTCTTCGGGCTCGGTCTCGCTCAGGTCGAGCCGGCCGGGCTCATCGAGTTCGTCGCTGCCTGCCGGTTCCCCGGCAACGGCCGCATTCCCCATGATGGTCCTTTCGCTTTCCTGGCCCGGAAGCCAGCAGGATGCATGCGGGAGGAAACGCGCAGCATCGTATCGGCCCGGCATGATCGTTACCGGAATCTCAGGAAACGGCCGCCGCGGCCTGCTCGGCGCGGACCTCCGCCGCCTGGCCGGTGTCGCCCAGCTCATCGAGGATCGCCGCGGCCTGATACCACGATTCGCGGGCCTCGGCCAGCCGTCCGGACCGGCACAGCGCTATCCATGGAGAGCGGGTCAGCTCTGGCCGTCGAACAGGCTGGTGACCGAGCCGTCGCTGAACACCTCGCTGATCGCCCGGGCCAGCAGCGGCGCGATGGACAGCACGGTGAGCTTGTCGAACCGCTTCTCCTGCGGCACCGGCAGCGTGTTGGTGATGATGATCTCGCTGATCCGCGAGTTCTTCAGGATATCCACCGCCGCGCCGGAGAGCACGCCGTGGGTGGCGGTGGCGATGACCCGGTCCGCGCCCTGCTCGAACAGGGCCTCCGCGGCCTTGGCGATGGTCGCGCCGGTGTCGATCATGTCGTCCACCAGGATGCAGGTGCGGCCGGCCACCTGCCCGACCACCTCGAACATCCGGACCTGGCTGGCCACGTCGCGGTCGCGCCGCTTGTGGATGATGGCCAGCGGGCAGCCCAGCCGGTCGGTCCACCGTTCGCAGACCCGGACCCGGCCGGCGTCGGGGGCGACCACGGTGACCTGGCTCAGGTCGAGCTTCTTCTCGATGTAGGTGGCCAGGATGGGCAGCGCGAACAGGTGGTCCACCGGGCCGTCGAAGAAGCCCTGGATCTGGGCGGTGTGCAGGTCGACCGCCATCAGCCGGTCGGCACCCGCGGTCGCGAACAGGTCGGCCATGAGCCGGGCCGAGATCGGCTCGCGGCCCCGGTTCTTCTTGTCCTGCCGCGCGTAGCCGAAGAACGGCGTCACCACCGTGATGCGCCGGGCCGATGCCCGCTTGAGCGCATCGACCATGATCAGCTGCTCCATGATCCACTCGTTGATCGGCGAAGTGTGGCTCTGCAGCGCGAATACGTCGCAGCCCCGGACCGAATCAAGGAAGCGGACGAAGATCTCGCCGTTGGCGAAGTCGAAGAGCTTGGTCGGGGTCGGCGTGATGCCCAGGCACGCGGCCACCTCGTCGGCCAGCGCGGGGAAGGCCCGGCCCGAGACGAGCATCATCTTCTTGCCGCCCGACGGCTTCATGTCGTTCAACTGGGCTGCGCCCCTTCGATCCCTTCGATCCCTTCGATCCCTTCGGCTCCTTCGTCGCCGGCCCCGCGGGCACCGGCTGCGGCCGCGGCAGCCGCAGCAGCCGCGGCGGCGCCCGAGCCGGGTCGTCGCCGCCCGGCCCACCCGGCCGCGTTGTGCTGCCTGCCCCGGGCGATGCCGAGCGCACCGGGCGGCACGTCGTCGGTGATCACCGAGCCAGCCGCCGTGTAGGCGCCGTCCCCGACGGTCACCGGGGCCACCAGGACCGTGTCGCTGCCGGTGAAGGCGTGCGGCCCGACCGTCGTGTGGTGCTTGGCCGCCCCGTCGTAGTTGGCGAAGATCGTGGCCGCGCCGATGTTGGCGCGCTCGCCGATGTCGGCGTCGCCGACGTAAGACAGGTGCGGCACCTTCGCTCCCGCGCCGACCACGGCGTTCTTCAGCTCGACGTGGCAGCCGATGTGCGCACCCGGGCCGATCCGGGTCCCCGGCCGCAGGTAGGCGTAGGGCCCCACGGTGGCCCCCGGCCCGATCTCGGCCTGCACGCACACCGCGTGGGCCACCGCCGCGTCGTCCGCGACCGTGGTGTCGCTGAGCTGGCAGCCGGGGCCGATCCTGGCGCCGGCGCCGACGGCCGTGCGGCCTTCGAGCACGGTGCCCGGCCAGATCTCGGTGTCCTGGCCGATGGTGACGTCCGCGTCGATCCAGGTGCTGACCGGGTCCACGATGGTCACGCCGGCCCGCATCCACCTCTCGAGCAGCCGGTCGTTGCAGGCGCGGCGGACCCGGGCGAGCTGCACCCGGTCGTTCACGCCCTGCACCTCGGCCGGATCGGCGGCGAGCAGCGCGCCCACCGCGTGCCCATCGCCGCGCAGGATCGCCACCACGTCGGTGAGGTACTCCTGGCCATGAGCGTTGCTATCGGCGACCCGCTTGACCGCGTCGGCCAGCAGGGTGCCGTCGAAGGCGTAACAGCCGGAGTTGATCTCATCGATGGCCCGCTGCGCCGCGGCGGCGTCGGCGTCCTCGACGATTTCGGCCAGCGAGCCGCCGTCGTCCCTGATGATGCGCCCGTACCCGGACGGGTCGGGGACCCGCGCGGTGAGCACTGTCACCGCATTGCCCGCGGCGTGGTGCTCGCGGACGAGCGCGGCCAGCGTCTTACCTCGCAGCAGGGGCATGTCGCCGTAGGTCACGAGCACGACCCCGGGCAGGTCGCCGAGCGTCTCGGTCACCACGCGGACCGCGTGGCCGGTGCCGCCCTGCCGTTCCTGCACGACCACGCTCACGCCGGGCGCGAGCCGGGCGGCCTCGGCGCTGACCTCCTCCCGGCCGTGGCCCGCCACCACCACGAGGCGCTGCGGACCAAGCTCGCCTGACGCGGCGAGAACATGCCCGAGCATGCTGCGGCCGCACAAGGTATGCAGCACCTTCGGGGTCCGCGACTTCATCCGGGTGCCCTCGCCCGCGGCGAGGACGATGACAGCGACCGGGCGAGGTTCGCTCACGCGGCAGATCTCCTCGGGTAGCGCGCCGGCGTTTTCGGTTTTCCTGGGTTTTCAGAGGCTAACGGCCTGCCGAACCCGCCGAGCCGGCACTGGTCAGGATCATTCGGGTTCCCGGAGCGACGGCGAATGTGTTTACCCGCCCCTCATCCGCAGGATACCGCCCGGTCGCCATGATCGGATGACAGCTTCCGGGATGGCCGGGACGGGATGCCCGTCCCGGGCTCCGCTGCTAAGCCTACGGCCGCCCGGTTCCTGCCCGTGGCCGCCCGGCCGTAAGGTTCAGCCCGTGGCCGCCCGGCCCTAATGCTCAGCTCGACTCTGGCCTGCCGGACTTGGTTGCCGCAGGTGACTGGCCGTTGCCTCGCGCGTCTGGCGGAACCTCGCTGGTTCCTTCGGCGTCGGGGCCCGGTCCGACCAGCTCGCTGGGCTCGAAGGCGCCCTCCCCGGCGGTCGCGGCCAGCTCGGCGCCGAGCGACTCGGCCGGCGCCTCGGGCCGCGGGCGGGGACCGGTGAGCAGCGACGCGATGGCCGCGATCACGTTGGCCGCGATCGCGAACGCGAACGCCACCCCGAGGCCGTCGTGGAACGGGGCGGTGATCAGGTTCGGGAAGAACTGGCGCCCGGCCACGTAGGCGGCGTGCCCGGCCGGCAGGTGCGCGAGCAGCGGGCCGAGCAGCTGCTTCATCGGGTTGTAGCCGAGGAAGGCGGCGAACAGCACGCCGATCGGCGGCAGGTGGGACAGGGTGTGCGCGGCCGACGCCGGAATACCCTGCGCGATCAGGCCGCCGGACATGGCGGTCGGCAGCTTGCTGGACAGCCCGGCCACCATCAGCGTGAAGAAAATCCCGATCGACAGCACGAAAGCGGTGTTCATGACGGTCGCGATCATGCCGCCGGCCGCGCCGCGCTGGTCCGCGGGCACCGCGTTCATCATCTCGGCGCGGTTCGGCGAGGTGAACAGGCCCGAGCCGAAGCCGTTGAGCGCGACGATCAGCGCGAACACCCAGTACGGGAAGTCAACCGGCAAGAACAGCAACAGCACGAAGCTGAGCGCGGTCAGCAGCGCGCCGCCGACGGTGAACCCCTTGGCGCCGAACCGGTCCGACAGCACGCCGGACGTCGGGGCGGAGAGCAGGAAGCCGAACGTCAGCGGCAGCAGGTAGATGCCCGCCCACAGCGGCGTCTGCGCGAAGCTGTACCCGTGCAGCGGCAGCCAGATGCCCTGCAGCCAGATGATCAGCATGAACTGCATGCCGCCCCGGCCGAGCGCCAGCATCATGTTCGCGATGTTGCCGAAGACGAACGCCCGGATGCGGAACAGCGACAGCCGGAACAGCGGCTCGGCGACCTTCGTCTCCACGTAGCCGAAGACCACCAGCGCCGCCGCGCCGCCGAAGATCGCGGTCAGCACCCACGGGTTCGTCCAGCCCATCGGGTGCCCGCCGTAGGGCAGCAGGCCGTAGGTGATGCCGACCAGGATCGCGACCAGCCCCGCCGCGAACAGGATGTTGCCCCACCAGTCCATCCGGGCGTGCTTGCGTATCCCGATGTCGTGCAGCATGAAGTACGCCCAGACGGTGCCGAACGCCCCGATCGGCGCCGAGACCAGGAACACCAGGTGCCAGTTGACCGGGGCGAGGAGGCCGCCGAGCAGCAGCCCGATGAACGAGCCCGCGATGGCCGCGATCGAGTTGATGCCCAGCGCGGTGCCGCGCTTGTTGGCCGGGAACGCGTCGGTGAGGATGGCGGTGGAGTTGGCGAACAGGAACGCGCCGCCGATGCCCTGCACGACCCGCCAGAGGATCAGCCACAGCGCCGCCGCGCTGCCGTGCTGCCAGGTGATGGTCAGGAAGATCGAGCCGATGGTGAAGATCGCGAAGCCCATGTTGTACATCCGGACCCGGCCGAACATGTCGCCCAGCCGCCCGAACGACACCACCAGCACCGCGGACACCACCAGGAAGCCCATGAACATCCACAGCAGGTAGCTGGTGTTGCCGGGGCTCAGCGGGTTGAGCGCGATGCCGCGGAAGATGTCCGGCAGCGCGATCAGCACGATGGACTGGTTGATGGTCGCCATCAGCACGCCCAGCGTGGTGTTCGACAACGCGATCCACTTGTAGTGCGGCCCCGGCTGGTAGGGCGGCCCCGGCTCGCGCGAGCCGCGGCCGCGCCGGGAGCCGACCGTACTTCCGCCCGGCCCGTTCATGTCCGGCTGACCAGGCACGCCAGCACCCGGCTGAGCAGGATTCGAGTTCATTGACCCAAGCCCCCACAGGCAACTTTGGCATCATCAGAAACTTGTTTGACGTCAACTAACTATAACTCATGGCCTCGCTCCCGGGTTCCGCAGGCTGCGGTCCACGATCATGCGACGGGCTGCGCCGGGCGCGCAAGCCGGCCCAGCGGCCAGTGCACCGAGCCGTGCAGTCTCACCAGCCCGGAGCCGACGGTACCGTCGCGGGCGGCGAGCGGGTGGAACAGGTCGTAGGTGGCCTGCGCGGGCCGCGGCCAGCAACCCGCGAGCGCCGTCATCCAGGCCGCCCGACAGCGACGAGACCAGATGGCTGATCTCGGCGCTGCCGCCTGTGATGCGCGCCACCGTATCGGTGTCGGCTGCGGCGCCCGGCTGTGCGGCCAGGACCCGGGCCAGCGCGGCCACGTACAGCGGGTTACCGACCTGGTTCGGTTCACTGTCCTTCCGGCAGCTGGCCGGGCCCGCGGGCGTATTCTTCCTGTGGCCGCCGAAGCCCGGGCCCGCACCGGCACCTCACCTGGGGGGCAGCCATGACCGCTACGATCCCGGGCGAGCGGGGCCAGCTTACGGCGCTGCGCGGCGCCTGGCTGTTCGACGGCACCGGCCCCGCGCTGATCCCCGATCCGGTCGTGGTGATCGAGGGCAGCATCATCCGGGACGTCTGCTCCGGCGGCCGGGTCCCGGAAACCCCGGGCAGCGGGACCGTGATCGACCTGCCCGGCGCGACCCTGCAGATCAAGGAAATCCTGGGCCCGATGAGCAATTCCATGCTGGACGACGCCCTCAAGGGTGAGCCACCTCCCGAGTGGACCCGCCGGCCCAGGGCCAAGGACGGCCAGCATGGCGGAGATCCACCGCGCGAACGAGGTGCCGCCCGAGGAGCGCTCGACGCCCGGGAACCGCTGATACCGCCGCTGCGGCGCGGCCGGTATCGTGGTTTCACGGTTGCGGTGCTTGCGTATTTCGTAACACCCACGTGTCCGCATTCCGGCGTAGGGTAATTGGCAGCCCACCAGCCTTTGAAGCTGGGATCGTCCTGGTTCGAGTCCAGGCGCCGGAACTATTTTCGATTTATTTGTGAATTACGAGCGACCCCGCAGTCACACGAGCTAATTTCTAGCCTTTATCCCAAATCTGTATGAGGGCAAGCTGACCATCTTCGCCAGGCGGCGATCCATGCATGGAGCGGACGCCCGCGGCCCCCGATATAGGTCATTCGGCGCGCATAGGGCCGCAGCGACGGGGTAGTCGAGTCGAGACCGGGGCGAGGCGATCGTCGGCGAGGCGTGATGGGCGGGACGGACGCTGATCTGTCTCGCATGATGAGACAGCGAGCGATGAGCGCATCCGAATTCATGGGTCCATCCGGCGGAACTCACCCGCGAGGCCGTGCCCTAACCTACGGTATGGTAGGCTACGGTTACGTAAGCGTACGGGCGCTCCCACCCGTTCCCCAAATTTCCGAGGAGCACGATGACCGCATCTCCCGACACCGTCGACGCGCCTGAAACCACCATCGCGCCGGCCCGGCCGAACGCGACCGCGCCCGCCGGGCCGATCGGGGGAACGACCAGAACCACCAGAACCCAGCCGCGCTCGGCCCGGCCGGACTTGCAGGACGAGCCGAATTCGGCGGTGCAGCGCTTCCTGGTGGGCTTGTTCGTGGCCATCCCGCTGGTGGCGCTGATCGCCGCGATCCCGCTGCTGTGGGGCTGGGGCCTGGGCTGGCACGACGTGCTGATCGCGCTGGCCTTCTACTGGGTATCCGGGCTCGGCGTCACGGTCGGCTACCACAGGTACTTCACGCACGGCTCCTTCAAGGCCAAGACCGGCCTGCGGGTCGCGCTGGCGGTCGCCGGCAGCCTGGCCATCGAGGGCCCGGTCATCACCTGGGTGTCGGACCACCGCAGGCACCACAAGTACAGCGACAAGGAGGGTGACCCGCACTCGCCCTGGCGCTACGGCGAGGACTGGAAGGCGCTGTCCAAGGGCCTGTTCTACGCGCACATCGGCTGGCTCTTCGACCCGAACAAGACCTCGCAGCAGAAGTTCTCCCCCGACCTGCTCGCCGACCGGCGGGTCAAGGCGGTGGACAAGCTGTTCCCGGCGCTGGTGGCGGTGTCACTGCTGCTCCCCGCGCTCATCGGCGGGCTGTGGGGGATGTCCTGGCAGGGCGCGCTGACCGCCTTCTTCTGGGCCAGCCTGGTCCGGGTCGCGCTGCTGCACCACGTCACCTGGGCGATCAACTCGATCTGCCACACCTTCGGCAGCGAGGAGTTCGAAGTCCGCGACAGGTCGCGGAACGTGTCCTGGATGGCGATCGCGTCGTTCGGCGAGTCCTGGCACAACCTGCACCACGCCGACCCGACCTGTGCCCGGCACGGGGCGCTGAAGGGCCAGCTGGACCCCAGCGCGCGCGTCATCTGGGCGCTGGAGAAGCTGGGCTGGGCGTACGACGTGCGCTGGCCGGACGAGGATCGGCTCACCGCCAAGCGGCCCGCCACGGCGAAGAGGAAGTTCGGCTCGATGACGCGGCGCGCCGGCCGGGTCCGTGGCGCGGTGTCCGCGCAGTCGCGATGATGAGCAGGTGAGTGCGCAACCGCATCCGTCCGGCCGCAAGAGGATGACCGGAAAGGAACGGCGGGAGCAGCTGCTGGGCATCGGGCGCCGCCTGTTCGCCGAGCGGGGGTTCGAGGGGACCTCGATCGAGGAGATCGCCGCCCAGGCGGGGGTGTCCAAGCCGGTGGTGTACGAGCACTTCGGCGGCAAGGAAGGCCTCTACGCCGTGGTCGTCGACCGGGAGGTGGAGCGCCTGCTGGCGATGGCGACCACGCTGCTGGGCGGCGACCACACCCGGGCGAAGTTCGAGGCCGCGGCGGTGAGCCTGCTGCGGTACATCGACGAGAACGCCGACGGCTTCCGCATCCTGGTCAGGGACTCCAACCCCGGTTCCGGCACGGGCACCTACGGCACGCTGCTGAGCGACATCGCCGGCCAGGTCGAGTACATCCTGGCCGACTTCCTCGCCTCGCGCGGCCACGACCCCAAGCTGGCGCCGCTGTACGCCCAGATGCTGGTGGGCATGGTCGCGTTCACCGGCCAGTGGTGGCTGGACGCCCGCAAGCCCAAGCTGGAAGAGGTCGCCGCCAATCTGATCGACCTGGCCTGGAACGGCCTCTCCCAGCTGGACGCGAGGACGGACGCGAGGATGTAACCGGGCCGGGGCCGCGCCGGGCGCCAGCGTGACGGTGCCCGCCCCGCCCGGCGCCGACGGCAGGCCCTGACCCGTCCAGGCCCGGAACCCGCCGACCACGTCGGTGGCCCGGTGCAGGCCTAGGTCCTGCAGGGCCGCCGCGGCCAGGCTGGAGGTGTAGCCGTCCACGCAGAAGACGATGATCCGGTGGTCATACCCGGCGACCCAGGGCAGCCGGGCCTCCGACGCGGGATCCAGCCGCCACTCCAGGTGGTTGCGTTCCACGATGACCGACCCGGGTATCTCGCCCTGCTCCGCCCGCTGCGCCGCGGGCCGGATGTCGATGAGCACCCCGCCGGCGGACATTTCGCGGAAGGCCTGCCGCGGCGTCAGCCGGAGCAGCCGGGCCCGGGCGTCCGCGAGGATCTCCTCGATGCCCCGGGCGCCGGGCGGGCGGACCGTCACCACGCGGCCGCGCCCTCGGTGTCGAGCTTGACCAGGCCGACCGGGGTGAGGTCGTAGCGCGTCATGGCCGGGAGCGGCGGTGAGTACGCGTGCACGCTCACTGCCACCGCCGCCGCGGCGGCGTTGCGCACGTCGTGGATGTAGCGGGGACCGAACGCCCGTGACCCGCCCGGTCCCACCGGCTTGGCCAGTACCTGCCCCGTGGTGCTGGCGCCGACCACCCGGCGCTCCATCAGCGTGCCCCAGACCACCGCGAACGCGCCGGCCGACCCGCCGTGGTCGTGGAACCCGGTCGCCTGGCCCGGCAGCCAGCTGATCACCCAGAGCTCGTGGCTGTCGTCCAGGTGTATCCGCTCGTACCAGCGGCCCGCCGGGTTCAGCCGGACCCGGCCCAGCCAGTCCGCCGGGTTGGCCGCCAGGCGGCGCACCATCTCGGCCAGCTGCCGCGCGCCGAGAAGCCGGCCAGGCTGCGTCCTGGCTGGTGACGTCGGCCGGATTATCGCACTCATTTTCGTTTATCTCCTCACATTGACGTAGCTGGTCATGCATACCAGCGAAAGCAGGCGAACCCTGAGGACCAGCCGAGCTGGTCAGGTCAGGGCGAGCCGGTCAGACATCGCTCGGCGCGTGGCGCCAACGGGAGGACGCCGACGGGAGGACGCTGCCGGATACGCGTGGACACGAGAGGCAGGCGACGGCGCATGCCGCGATCCTGCCAGAGTTTCCCTATTAAAGCAATGGGAAAACTTGATTAAGCGGGCCGGCGGGCGGCGGCGAACACGCGGCGGAACGGGAAGATGGTGCCGAACGGGCGAGGTGGATACGCCTCGCGAACCCGCGTGCCGTACTCGGCGAGGAAGTCCCCGGCCTGGTCCGCGTCGAGCGCGGCCAGCACGGGGCGCAGCCCGCTGCCCTGGTACCACCGGAGCACCGGGTCCGCACCTGGCAGGATGTGCACGTAGGTTGTCTCCCAGGCGTCGACCTCGCAGCCGGCCCGGGCCAGCAGGTCCGCGTAGTCCGCCGGGTCGGCCGATTGCCGGTTCAGCTCCACGTCCCGCAGCAGCGCACGCCACCGGGCTGAGGCCACCATCTCGCGCAGGATCACGTACGACGGCTGGTCGAAGTTGCCCGGGACCTGGAAGGCCAGCCAGCCGTCGCCAGCCAGCCGGTCCGCCCAGCGGACCAGCAGCTCGCGATGGCCGGGCACCCACTGCAGCACCGCGTTGGAGATGATCACGTCGGGCAGGCTCTGCGGTTCCCAGTGCCTGATATCGTCGACCATGAACGACAGTCCAGGCGCATGATTTGTCGCCACCGGGCCGATGCCGGCGGGCGCCGGCGGCCGCGGGGCACTGGTCGAGGCGTGCGTCCGGGCCGCCTCGATCATCTCGGGTGAGCTGTCTACGCCGCACACCACCGCGGCGGGCCAGCGCTCGGCGAGCAGGGCGGTCAGGTTTCCCGGGCCGCAGCCTAGGTCGACCACGTGTCCGGGAAGTTCAGCTCCGACCCTGGCGAGCAGGTCGAAGAACGGCCTGGCGCGCTCGCCTCCAAACCGCAGATAAAGGGCCGCGTCCCACATGGCGGTCAATCCTTCTCCCATACCACGAGACGGTGTGCCAGCCGCGAGAGGCGACCCCTGGCACCTCACGACTGACCTGATCTCCTTGTACAGGACGATTCGTCTTGACGTCAAGAGATAGGCTCTGGGAATGGGCCAGCGCGCCGGCACCGAGGCGGATCCCGACGACGGCATCCTCCGCGGACCACTGCTGCGGGACGAGGTCGACGACCTGGTCGCCGCGTGGCGGGCGCAGCGACCTGACCTGGATGTGGAGCCGATGCAGGTGCTCAGCCGGATCTCCCGGCTGGCCCGGCACCTGGACATCGCGCGCCGCGGCGCGTTCGCCGAGCACGGGCTCGAGTCGTGGGAATTCGACGTGCTCTCCGCGCTGCGCAGGCAGGGGGCGCCGTTCCAGCTCACGCCGGGCGCGCTGGTCCGCGCCACCCTGGTCACCTCCGGGACCATGACCAACCGGATCGACCGGCTGGCCGCCGCGGGCCTCGTCCGCCGGGAGCCGGATCCGCGGGACAAGCGCGGCGTGCTGGTCACTCTCACCGACGCCGGCCAGGCGCGGGTGGACGCGGCACTGGCCGGCCTGCTGCGCCGGGAGCGGGCGCTGCTGGCCGGCCTGGACCCTGACGAACGCCGTGACCTGGCCGACCTGATGCGGATCCTGCTCGCCCCCTTCGACGCCGCCGACTGAGGCTCTTACGCCGTCCCGGTGCCCGCCCGGCAGCTGAGAAGAAAATCCTGGCGGCGTGAACCGTTCCGCCGGAAGCCGTCGTAATTCAGTCAACCGCGCGGCAAGTGGCCCGCTGAATAAGGCGGCCGAAGAATACGGCGCCGGCCATATCAACCTCCAGGTTGACGGCGTATTCGGCACGCAGACCAGGCCGCGCGGATCCCGGCTTGAACCGGCGTGCGTTAGGGCTCGAGCTCAGCCGCGACGGCCAGCCAGCGGTCCTCCAGGCCGGACTTCTCCGCCTGGGCGGCCGTCAGCTCGGCGCCGAGCGTGCTGAGCTTCTCGTAGTCGGTGGCGTTCGCGGCCAGCTCGGCGGTGAGCTCGATCTCGCGGTCGGAGAGCCGGGCCAGCTGACGCTCGAGGCGCTGCAGCTCCTTGCGGGCCGTGCGCTCCTCGGCCGCCGACGGCCGGGCCGGGCCCGGGGCCGGACCGGGGTCCGGGCGGGCCGGCGCCGGGGCGGCCTGGCCCGGGCCGCGGCGGCTCGCCCGGACGCGGTCCAGGTACTCGTCCACGCCGCCGCCGAGGAAGGAGAGCTTGCCGTCGCCGAGCAGCGCCACCACGTGCTCGGTTACGCGCTCGGTGAAGTACCGGTCGTGGCTGACCACCACCAGCGTGCCGGGCCAGCCGTCGAGCAGGTCCTCGAGCTCGGTCAGCGTCTCGATGTCCAGGTCGTTGGTCGGCTCGTCGAGCAGCAGCACGTTGGGCTCGGCCATGAGCAGCCGGAGCAGCTGGACCCGGCGCCGCTCGCCGCCGGACAGGTCGCCGACCCGGGTCCACTGCCGTTCCGCGGTGAAGCCGAGCCGTTCCAGCAGCTGTCCGGCGGACAGCTCGCGGTCGCCCACCCGGACCCGCAGCCGGATCTCTTCGACGGCTTCGCGGACCCGCTGGTCCGGATCGAGTTCGGCAAGCTCCTGGGGCAGCTGGGCCAGTCGCACGGTCTTGCCCCGGACGATCGTGCCGTCCGCGCGCAGCCCGGGGCCTTCCGACCCGGCCAGCACCCGCAGCAGCGAGGTCTTGCCGCTGCCGTTGACGCCGGCCACCCCGACCCGGTCCCCGGAGCCGAGCTGCCAGGTCACCCGGTCGAGCAGGGGACGCTCGCGGTCGCCGGCCGACACCGAGCCCGTGGTTATCGACACAGCGTCCAGCTCGATCACGGTCTTGCCGAGCCGGGCGGTGGCCAGCCGGGTCAGCTCAACGGTGTCGCGGGGCGGCGGCTCCGCCGCGATCAGCGCGGTGGCCGCCTCTACCCGGAACTTCGCCTTGCTGGACCGGGCCCTGGCTCCCCGCTGCAGCCAGGCCAGCTCTTTGCGGGCCAGGTTGCGGCGGCGCCGTTCGGCGGCTTCCTCGCCGCGCTCGCGCTCGGCCTCGGCCAGCACATAGGCCGAGTAGCCGCCCTCGGCGGAGCGCACCTGCCCGCGGTCGACCTCCCAGGTCCGCTCGCACACGGTGTCGAGCAGCCAGCGGTCGTGACTGACCACGACGACCGCGCACTGCCCATTCCCGGTCCGGTCGCGCAGGTGCCGGCCGAGCCAGTCGATCGCCTCGATGTCCAGGTGGTTGGTGGGCTCGTCGAGGAGCAGCACGTCCCGGTCGGCCACCAGCAGGGCGGCGAGCGCGACCCGGCGCCGCTCGCCGCCGGACAGCTGCCCGGCCCGGGCGTCGGCGCCGATCCCGGGCAGCAGCTCGGCCACGATCGCCCGCGCCCGGGCGTCGGCCTGCCACGGGGCCCGCGGCCCGCCCGCGGGGCCCGCGGCCGGGCCGTCCGCGGTATCCGCGGCCGCGCCACCCGCCGGGCCGAACACGATCTCCCCGACCGTCCCGGTCAGCTGATCGCTCTGCGGCAGGTAGCCCAGCCGCAGCCCGGCCGCCATGGCGACCCGGCCGCTGTCCGGCGCGGCCCGCCCGGCCAGCAGCTCGAGCAGCGTGGACTTGCCCGCGCCGTTGCGCCCCACCACGCCGATCCGGTCGCCGGACGACACGCCGAGCGAGACGTCGTCGAGCAGCGTGCGGTGCGCGTAGGCCTTGGCCGCCTTCTCCAGGCTGATCAGGTTCACCGCGGCCGGCTCACCTCGGCGGAGGAGACGACGGCCGCGCCCGGCGCCGGCCCGGTGACCCGGGCCACCGACCGGCACACGCCCGCGCCGGACAGGGACACGGCCAGGTCCAGGGCGCGGTTCGCGCTGGCCGCGAGGAACACGCAGGTCGGTCCCGAGCCCGACACCAGCGCGCCGAGCGCGCCCAGCTCCAGGCCGGCCGCCAGGGTCTTGCGCAACGCGGGGGACAGCGACAGGGCGGCCGGCTGCAGGTCGTTGCTCAGCGCCCGGCCGACCAGGCGGGCGTCACCCGAGCGCAGCGCGGACATGAGCGCGGCGTCCAGCACCGGCTCGCGCCACGAGCTCCGGGGGGGCTCGGGGGGGTCATCCCCCCCGGAGCCAGCAGAGCTCCGGGGGGACGCGGGCCCGCCACCGCAGGCGGCCAGGTCAGCAGGGTCGTCCCCGCCGGAACCGGCCGGGCCCTCCGCGGCCCGGAGCCGGTCCAGCGCGGCGTACACCGCAGGCGTGGACAGCTGACCGTCGGCGAAGGCCAGCACCCAGTGGTACTGGGTCGCCGGGGCCAACGCCTGGGTCAGCCGCTCGCCCCGGCCGCGGCCCACCGCGGTCCCGCCGAGCAGCGCGAAGGCCGCGTCGCTGCCGACCCTGGCCGCGACGTTCACCAGCTGCTGCTGGCCGAGACCGCCGCCCCACAGCTCGTTGCAGGCCAGAAGGGCGGCCGCGGCGTCGGCGCTGCCGCCCGCCAGCCCCGCCGCCACCGGGATGCGCTTGGTGATCGCCACGTGGACGCGCCCGGCGGCCGCCGCCCGGCCGGCCAGCGCCCGGCGCAGCGCGGCCACCGCCCGCAGCGCGAGGTTGTCCGGGCCGGCCGGGACCCGGTCCGCGCCCTCGCCGCTGACCGTGATCCCGTCCCGCCCGGCCGGCGCCACGGTGACCTCGTCGAACAGCGAGACGGCGTGGAAGACGGTGACCAGGTCGTGGTAGCCGTCACCCCGCGGCGGGCCCACCGCGAGCTGGAGGTTGACTTTGGCGGGTACCCGCACCGTAACGGCGCCTACCGCTCGCTTACTGGTCACGATGCTGAAATCGTACGCGGTCTGCGCTAGTCCCACTCGCCCTGTTTCCCCGCTCGCCGCCGCGGCGCCGGCGCCCCGTTGGCTCGCTCGGGCAGGCCGTTGGCTCGCGGGTATGCCGCCGGGCTGCGGCCAGGCGCGCGAACTCCGCGACGCCGAGCGATTCCCCCCGCGCGCCCGGATCGAGGCCCGCCGCGCGGAGCAGCCGCTCGGCCTCCGGCGCCGAACCGGCCCAGCCCGCCAGCGCGGCCCGCAGCGTCTTGCGCCGTTGCCCGAACGCCGCGTCGATGACCGCGAACACCTCCTCCCGGCTCGCCGTGGTGGCCGGCGGGTCCCGCCGGATGAACGCCACCAGGCGGGAGTCCACGTTCGGCACCGGCCAGAACACCGAGCGCGGCACCGGCCCGGCCGGCCGGGCCGCCGCGTACCAGGCCAGCTTCACCGACGGCGCGCCGTACACCCGGGACCCGGGTCCGGCGCACATCCGCCGCGCCACCTCGGCCTGCACCATGACCAGGCCCCGCCGCAGCGACGGCAGCGCGGCCAGCAGGTGCAGCACGACCGGCACCGCCACGTTGTACGGCAGGTTCGCCACCAGCACCGACGGGACGGCCGGCAGGTCAGGCTCGCCGACGCCGAGCGCGTCCGCGGTGACCACGCTCACCCGGTCCGCCAGCCGCGGCGCCCGGGCGGCGATCGTCCGCGGCAGCTCACCCGCGAGCACCGGGTCGATCTCCACCGCGACGACCCGGCTGGCCCCGGCCGCCAGCAGGGCGAGCGTGAGCGAGCCGAGCCCCGGACCCACCTCGAGCACCACCTCGCCGGGCTGCAGGGCCGCCAGCGCGGCGATCCGCCGCACGGTCCCGGGTTCGACGACGAAGTTCTGGCCCAGCCGCTTGGACGGCCGCACGTCCAGCCGCCCGGACAGCTCCCGGATGTCGGCCGGGCTGAGCAGCCGCACCTCGGGGTTCACCAGGGGCCGAAGGTGCGCTCGGCGGTGGCGGTGACCGCGTCGCACAGGTCCGTCAGGTCCAGGCCCGCCACCTCGGCCAGGCAGCGCAGGGTGTCGGCGGTGAGGGCGGGCTCGTTCGGCCTGCCCCGGTTGGGCACCGGGGTGAGGAAGGGCGCGTCGGTCTCGGCCAGGATGAGGCCGGGCGGCGCCGCCGCGGCCGCGTCGCGGAGCGGCTGCGCGTTGCCAAACGTCACGTTGCCCGCGAACGACATCACGTACCCGGCCTCGGCGCACTGCTTGACCATCGGCACGTCGCCGGAGAAGCAGTGGAACACCACCCGGTCCGGCGGCCCCTCCTCGGCCAGGATGCGCAGCACGTCGGCGTGCGCCTCGCGGTCGTGGATCATCAGCGCCTTGCCGGCCCGCTTCGCGATCTTGATGTGCTCGCGGAACCACCAGCGCTGCACCTCGGGCGCGGCGTGGTCGCGGTAGTAGTCCAGCCCGGTCTCGCCGACCGCGACCACCCGCGGCTGCCCGGCCAGCGCTTCGATCTCCGCCAGCACCTCCTCCGCCGTCGCCGGCGGGGCCGGCAGCGGGGCAGCGGAGGCGTCCGGCGCGCGGGGTTCCCGGGGGCGCACACTAGGCTCGGTGGCCGCCTCGGTGTCGTTCGGGTGGATCGCGACCGCGGCGTACACCGCGTCGTGCTCCGCGGCGCACCGGGCCGACCAGCGGGAGGACTCCAGGTCGGTGCCGACGGTGACGATCCGGGCGATCCCCGCCGCGCGGGCCGCGGCGACCACCTGGCCGACCGGGAACTCGATCATGTCCAGGTGGCTGTGCGCGTCCAGCGCCGGCCGGGGTAGCGGAGCAGGCTGAACCGGGGCACTCACCGCGGCCCGTTCGGCTGATAAAAGGTCATGAAGCGCCCAGCCGGGCAAGTTCCTCGTCCACCACCGCCGGGTCCAGCTTGGTGAACAGCGGCTGGGGCACGGCCAGCGGGGTGCCGGCCCGCAGCGGCGCCGGCGCCCAGCGGGCCGTGCGGTCATACCGGCCGGTGATCACCGGGTAGGACGGGCCGCCCGCCTCGTCGACCTCCTCGACGTGCGGCATGTCCGACCAGGTGCCGGTGCCCCCGAGCATCTCGTGGACCTGCTGCGAGGAACGCGGCAGGAACGGGGTGAGCAGCGTCTTGGCGTCGTCGACCAGCTGCAGCGCCACGTGCAGCACGGTGCGCATCCGGTCCGGGTCGGACTCGCGCAGCTTCCACGGGGCCTGCTCGGAGAAGTACTTGTTGGCCTCGGCCACCGTCCGCATCGCCTCGGTGATGGCGAACTTGAACCGCGACGCGGACAGGTGCTCCCCGACGGCGCCGAAGGCCTGGCGCGACCGGGCCAGGAGATCGGAGTCGAGGTCGGTCAGCGGGCCGGCCTCGGGGATCGACCCGATGTTGCGGGCCGCGAACGAGACCGCCCGGTTCACCAGGTTCCCCCAGGTCGCCACCAGCTCGTCGTTGTTGCGGCGGACGAACTCGCTCCAGGTGAAGTCGGTGTCCTGGTTCTCCGGGCCGGCCACGGCCACGTAGTAGCGCAGCGCGTCCACGTCGTAGCGGGCCAGGAAGTCGCGGACGTAGATGACCACCGCGCGGGAGGAGGAGAACTTGCGGCCCTCCATCGTCAGGTACTCGCTCGAGACCACCTCAGTGGGCAGGTTCAGCTGGCCAAGCGGGCCCGGCTGCCCGCCGCGGGCGCCGAGCCCGCCGTAGCCGAGCAGCATGGCCGGCCAGATCTCGGAGTGGAAGACGATGTTGTCCTTGCCCATGAAGTAGTACGCCTCGGCGTCCGGCTCGTTCCACCAGGCCCGCCAGGCGTCCGGGTCGCCGCTGCGCCGGGCCCACTCGACCGACGCGGACAGGTACCCGATCACCGCGTCGAACCAGACGTAGATCCGCTTGTCCGGACGGTCCCGCCAGCCGTCCAGCGGAACCGGCACGCCCCAGTCCAGGTCCCTGGTGATCGCCCGCGGCTGCAGGTCGTCGAGGAGGTTGAGGGAGAACTTCAGCACGTTAGGCCGCCAGTGCCCCGCCTTGGTCTGCAGCCAGCTGCCGAGCACCTCGGCGAACGCGGGCAGGTCGAGGAAGTAGTGCTCGGTCTCGCGGAAGACCGGCGTCTCCCCGTTGATCTTGGACCGGGGGCTGATGAGGTCGGCCGGGTCGAGCTGGTTGCCGCAGTTGTCGCACTGGTCACCGCGGGCGCTGGGGTAACCGCAGATGGGGCAGGTGCCCTCGATGTAGCGGTCGGGCAGGGTGCGGCCGGTGGACGGCGAGATCGCGCCCAGCGTGGTCTTCGGGAAGATGTAGCCGTTCTCCAGCAGCCGGACGAACATCTCCTGGGTGATCGCGTAGTGGTTCAGCGTGGTCGTCCGGGTGAACAGGTCGTAGGTCATGCCCAGGCTGGTCAGGTCGTCGACGATGACCCGGTTGTAGCGGTCGGCCAGTTCCCGCGCCGAGACGCCCTCGGCGTCGGCCTGCACCTGGATCGGCGTGCCGTGCTCGTCGGTGCCGCTCACCATCAGGACCCGGTGGCCCGCCATCCGCTGGTACCGGCTGAACATGTCGCAGGGCAGGCCGAAACCGGAGACGTGCCCGATGTGCCGGGGACCGTTCGCATAAGGCCAGGCCGGGGCGGACAGGATAGTGCGCATGGCTAAAGCCTAGGGGCAGCCGCCGACTGCTCCCGGTGGCCGACGGCGTCGTCAGGGACGACGGCCGCCGCCGCGGTCACCGGATGGCGGGTGTGCTTGATGCCCAGGATGGACAGGAAGAACGTGCCCAGGACCACCTGGCAGCTCACGATCAGCGCGGTGACCGACGGGATCATCATCCGCAGCGAGTGCTCGTAGTTGAGCTGATGGAACTTCTGGCCATTCCAGTACAGCAGCGAGAAGATCAGTCCCGCCAGGCCCGCGAGACCGATCAGGCCGCCGGCCACCAGACCGCGCTCCAGGCTGAGCTTCTCCAGCACCCGCTGGACCTTCGGCTCCTCGGGCAGGAAGCCCTCCGAGCCGGCATACACCTGGGTGAACAGCCAGAACAGCACGGCCTGGAACCCGATCACGACCATCGCCGACGCCGCGACCAGCGTGTTGACGTCGAAGGTCACGGTCCCGACGCTGAACGGGTGCGGGACCACGATCGCGCCGATGACCAGGCCCGCGATGAGCAGCACCAGGCCGGGCAGGAAGAACAGCCAGCGCGGGCTGTACAGCAGCAGGAACCGCAGGTGCCGCCAGCCGTCCCGCCAGGTGTGCAGGTGCGGCGGCCTGCTCCGGCCGTCCTTGGCCAGCGTGGTCGGCACCTCGGTCACGTGCTGCCCGGCCAGGGTCGCCTTGACCACCATCTCGCTGGCGAACTCCATCCCGGTCGCCTGCAGGTTCAGCGCCATCACGCTGTCCCGGTTGAAGCCGCGCAGGCCGCAGTGGAAGTCGCCGATCTTGCTGCCGAAGAACAGGCGGCCGACGAAGCTCAGCACCGGGTTGCCGAGGTACTTGTGCAGCGGCGGCATCGCGCCGGGCGCGATCCCGCCCTTGAACCGGTTGCCCATCACCAGGTCCGCGCCCTTGCGCAGTTCCTCGACGTAGGGCATCAGGCTGGTGAAGTCGTAGCTGTCGTCGGCGTCGCCCATGATGACGTACTTGCCGCGGGCCGCGAAGATGCCGCCCATCAGCGCATTGCCGTAACCCTTGGCGCTGATCGGCACCACGCGGGCGCCCGCCTCTTCGGCCAGCCGCTGGCTGCCGTCCGTGCTGCCGTTGTCGGCGATCAGGACCTCGCCGCTGATACCGCTCGCGGCCAGGAATCCAATAGCCTTGCGGACGCACGTCGCCACGGTCTCTGCCTCGTTGAGGCAAGGCATGACCACGGTCAGCTCCACGTTTTCGTCTCCTTCACCGTCAGCGGATCCGCGCCGATGGCCCAGTCCTGGTCGCGCCACGTATTACCGTAGGCGTGGGACGAACGCACCGAACCGGCCGCTAGTTCATTGTCAGGGTTCATCGACCCAGCACAGGAGGGTACGGCTTGAGGGTAATGCCTGCGGCGCCGTCGCGTGAGCCATCGGCGCGGCGAGCCTGGCCAATCCGGTCCACCAGCCCCCGCTGGAACCGTGCCCGCGGGCTCGCCGCCCGCACCTGGGCTGGCAACCGCCTGTTCATCATCGTGCTCACTCCCGCCGTCCTGCTCCGCATCGACGCCGAGCTCGGCTACCGGTGGCAGGCCTGGTTCAACGACTCGTTCGAGTACGTGCAGAACACGGTGCACTTCGAGCTCGACCCGACCCGGGTGTCCGGGTACTCCATATGGCTGAAGCTCCTGCAGCCGTTTCACACCTATGCTCTTGTAACGATTCTGCAACATCTGATGGGCCTGGCGGTCGCGGTGATGATCTACGCGCTGGCCAGGCACCGGTTCCGGACGCCCGCCTGGCTGGCCACGCTGGCCGCCGGGCCGGTGCTCTACGACGGGTTCCAGATCGAGCTCGAGCACCTGATCATGGCCGACATGCCGTTCCTGTTCCTGGTCATGCTGGCGGTCACGCTGCTGCTGTGGGACCCGGTGCCATCGCTGCCCCGGTGCGCGCTGATCGGCGCCCTGCTCGGCATCTCGGAGATCCTGCGCTCGGTCGGGCTGCCGCTGCTCGCGGTGTTCGCCGTGTACATGGTCATCAGGCGGATCAGCTGGCGGAAGATCGCGGCCGCCATCGTGGTGTGCCTGATCCCGGTGGTCGGCTACATGGCCATGTTCGACCTCGAGCACGGCCAGTTCGCCATGGGCGACGCCACCGGCGTGTTCCTCTACGCCCGGGTGATGACGTTCGCCGACTGCGCCAAGATGCACGTGCCCGCGGACGAGCTGTGGCTGTGCGACACCACCCCGCCGGCCGAGCGGCCGATCGACCAGGCCTACATCTGGTCCCCCGAGACGCCGCTGGACCGGTTCCCGCCGACGAAATTCTCCCCGGTGCCGAACCAGCTGGCCAAGGACTTCGCCATCCGGGCCATCGAGGCCCAGCCGCTGAGCTACGCCCACGCGGTGTTCGACGACGCCTGGCACGTGTTCGCGTGGAAGCGGCACATCTTCCCCAACGCGCAGACCTACGACGAGTACATCTTCGGCTACCACTCTCAGCCCATCCCGACCTGGGACAACGCCAAGCTCGGACGCTACCGCAACTACGCGGCCGCGTACGTGCGCGGCAACCCGCTGACCCAGGTCGTCGAGCCGTTTGCCAACGTCGTCCGGGGCTACCAGAGGTACGTGTGGGTGCCGGGCACCGTGTACGGGCTCATCCTGCTCGCCGGGCTCGGCGGCATGGTGCTGGCCTGGCGCCGGATCGGCGGGGAGGCGCTGCTGCCGTGGGCCATCTCGTTCGCGCTGATCCTCATCCCGGCGGGCACCGCCGAGTTCGACTACCGGTACGTGCTGCCGGCCGTGCCGTTCGCCTGCCTGGCGGCGGCCATCGCCTTCAGCCCGGGCACCGCGGGCGGCGACCTGGTGCGGCGGCTGGCGGCCGGGCTAGCCGGCTGGAAGCGGCGGCCTGCCGGGGCCGCCGGCGTCTCCGCCGGGTCCGCCGGCGTCTCCGCCGCCGTCGCGGGCGCGGAGCCGGTTCCTGCGGCCGAGCCCGGCGACGACAAGCGTGATCTCGCCGCGGACGGCACCTGAGGACTTCTTGCGCTTGGGTTGCCGCGGGTCAGACCCGCTGACCAGGGCGGCCCACCCGGCTAGTTCGGCCAGCGTGCCGCGCTTGATCTCCTCGTGGGTCTTGGTGAGCTCGCGGCAGACCACGGCCTGACGGTCCTCGCCATGGGAGGCCGCGAGCTCGGCCAGCGTCGCCGCCAGCCTGCGCCCGGACTCGAAGTAGACCTGGGTGCGGCGGTCGCCGGCCAGCTCGGCGAAGCGCCTGGTCCGCTCGCCCGGACCGCGCGGCGGGAATCCCTCGAAGCTGAACCGGTCGGTGGGCAGCCCGGAGACGGCCAGCGCGGTCGTCACCGCCGACGGGCCGGGCAGCGCGGTCACCCGCAGGCCGGCCGCGGCCGCGGCGGCTACCAGCCGGTAGCCGGGATCACTGATCCCGGGTGTGCCCGCGTCGGTGACCAAGAGCACGTCCCGGCCCGCCGCTAGCTCGTCAAGCAGGCCGGCCGTCCGGCGCGCCTCGACCGCGTCGTAGTAGGAGACGATGCGGGCCTTGAGCTCGATGTTCAGGCTCGACGCCAGCCAGCGCACCCGCCGGGTGTCCTCGGCCGCGATCAGGGTGGCCCGGGCGAGCTCGGCAGCCAGCCGGGACGACGCGTCCTCGGGCCGGCCGATGGGCACCGCGGCCAGTGTCAGCAGGCCGGCCTGGCCGGTCTCGCGGTCACCCTGGCCGGCCTCGTAGTCCTCGCGGGCCTCGCCCGTCACCGATCCCGGCATGTCCGTGTCGCACTCCATCCTGGGTTCGGGACCTTCACATCATCATCCGGCTAGCCCGGACTTTACCGTCGCCAGTAGCATGTGGCCGATGACGGCAACCGAGGCTGATAACCCCGCCGTGCCCGCCGCCGACGAAGCGAGCCGGCTGGCGGTCCTCCGCGCCCGGCTGGCGACGCCGATGCCGGACGACCGGCCCTGGGGGTGGCTCGGCCCGCTGCTGGTCACCGCGTTCGCCGCGTTCCTGCGATTCAACCGGCTGCAGGTGCCGCGCGCGATCATCTTCGACGAGACCTACTACGCCAAGGACGCCTGGAGCATCCTGAACCATGGCGTGGAGTGGAACCTGGTCCAGAACGCGAACCAGCTGATCATCGCCGGGCACGCCAACATCTTCGCGCCCTGCAACGGCACCTCGGCGTGCGGCGAGTACGTGGTGCAGCCGGAGGTGGGCAAGCTGCTCATCGCCGTCGGCGAGTGGCTGTTCGGCCTGAACTCGTTCGGCTGGCGGTTCGCCAGCGCGCTGTTCGGCTCGCTGGCCGTCCTGCTGATGTGCCGCATCGCCCGGCGCATGACCAGGTCCACCCTGCTCGGCTGCATCGCCGGGCTGCTGATGTCGCTGGACGGCCTGGAGTTCGTGCTCTCCCGGACCGGGATCCTGGACATCTTCCTGATGTTCTTCGTCCTCGCCGCGTTCGGCTGCGTCCTCATCGACCGCGACGTCTCCCGCGCCGACCTCGCCGAACGGGTCGCGCGCCGGGACGGCGGCGAGACCGGGCCCCGGCTCGGCATCCGCCGGTGGCGGGTGGCGGCCGGGTTGTTCCTCGGCCTGGCCGTGGGCACGAAGTGGGACGCGGTCTGGTACATCATCGGGTTCGCGGCCCTCGGCACCGCGTGGGACATCGGCGCGCGCCGGGCGGCCGGCCTGAAGTCCTTCGTCCGCGGCGCGCTCCGCGAGACCGTGTGGCTCCCGGTGACCTTCGTGCTGATCCCGCTGGCCGTCTATCTCGTCAGCTGGAGCGGCTGGTTCGCGACGAGCACCGGCTATGACCGGAACTACGCGCAGCAGCACGGCGTGCACACCCCGGTAATCTCGGCCCTGTACTCGCTGTGGGAGTACCACTGGCAGGCGATCACCTTCGGCGTGGGCCTGCGCAGCCCGCATCCGTACCAGTCGCAGCCGTGGGACTGGCTGCTGATCACCCGGCCGGTGGCCTTCTTCTACGAGTGCTACACCGGGCCGGTGGCCAGCTCGTCCCACTACTGCCCGTCGGGTTACACCGGCACCGAGTGGTCGCAGGAAGTGCTCGCGGTCGGGACCCCGGCGATCTGGTGGGGCTCCATGCTGGCCCTGCTGTTCTGCCTGGGCTGGTGGCTGCTGCACCGGGACTGGCGGGCCGGGGCGGTGCTGTGTGGCGTGCTGGCGGGCTGGGGGCCGTGGTTCCCGCTGGTGACCCGGACCAAGTTCTACTACTACGCCCTGGAATTCGAGCCCTTCCTCATCCTGGCCATCACGCTGTGCCTGGGGCTGATCCTCGGGCCCGCCTCGGCGGGCCTGCTGCGCCGGGCCACCGGCGCCCTGATCGTCGGCACCTACGTGCTGTGCACCCTGCTCATGTTCTGGTACTTCTATTCGATCCTGGCCGGTCAGGTGATCCCCTACCATGACTGGTACGCCCACATGTGGTACCGGATCGGCCGCGGCTGGATTTAAGCGTCCCTCGGGCGCTACCGGGCCGGGGCGACCCGGCGACCAGCTCAGGCAATCCCCTCAGGCCGCATTCAGATTACGTTCAGCCAGGGTGGGCATCCTAGTGTTTACGCCGTTAGCGGAGGGGCAGGCGCGATGGCCGTCGGCGACGTGATTTCCGCAACAGGGGGACGTTTCCGGGCCTGTTGTGCGTCTATATACAGTGGGATGACCAACAACCGGGGTGAACATGAGCCGAGCCGAACACACTAGCGAGGATCGCGCGCGTTTTGAGCGCGACGTCATTCCGCAGCTCGGCCAGTTGTACCCGGCTGCACTCCGGATGACGAGGAACCCGACCGACGCGGAGGACCTCGTCCAGGAGACTACGGTCAAGGCCTACGCGGCGTTCCAGCAGTTCACCCCGGGCACCAACCTGCGGGCGTGGCTGAACCGGATCCTGACCACCACCTTCATCAATGTCTACCGCAAGCGGCGCCGCGAGCCCCAGCAGGCGCTCGGCGGCGACCTGCAGGAATGGCAGATGTCGGCGGACCGGCTGACGCCGCCGGTGCCTTCGGCCGAGGCGGAGGCGCTGGACCGCACCACCGACTCAGACCTGCTGCGGGCGCTGCGCGACCTGCCAGGCGAGTTCCGCACCGCGGTGTACCTGGCCGACATCGAGGGCTACCCCTACCGCGAGATCGCCGAGATCATGGGGACGCCGGTCGGCACCGTGATGTCCCGGCTGCACCGCGGCCGCAGGAAGATCCGGGAGCAGCTGATGGCCGGCGGGTTCGGCACCGCGCCAGCCGAGTCGCCCGGCGCATGAGGTGCGCCTCGCGGTGACTCGCCGACTGTGATGCAGGTTCGCGGTGCTGTCGCCGGACAGGTGTTCTCCGGTGTTGTCGCCGGACAGGATTTTGCCGCCCGGGACGGGCGCGCCTTAAGCCCAGGGACAGTCGCCGCTCTATAATCGTGCGCTGAGACCGGTGATCGGACGGACAGGCACTGGGGCGGGCACGGTCCACCGCATCGCGCGCGCCGGGCGGAAGGGTGGGCTGCATGTGGCCCCGGCGGCAGCAAATCGCGCGGGTTAAGGCCGGTCCATGACGTACCAGTGGCTCACCCCCGTGCAGTGCGCGGCAGCGCTGCTGCTGCTCGTGGCCAGCGCGGCGCTGATGCTGATGGCGCAGCGCCGCAACTGGCGGCCCTCACTGGCGCTGGCGATCTACACCGCCCTGGTGCTGCGGCTGGCCATGGCGGCCTGCACATACCGCCTTAAGCCCTGGGACCTGGCCAACGACTTCCAGACAGCGGGCTACAACGTCCTGCATCACCGTGACCCCGTCTTGTACGCGCGCCCGACCGGCTGGGATTACCTGCCCGTTTATGGTTTCGTGCTGGCCGGAGCGTACTGGGCATTTCTGCACCTGCCCCTGTCCTGGGTGGTCATCGCCCGGATCCCGGCGATCATGTTTGACCTCGGGGTTGTCGTACTGGTCGGCACGGTGGCTGGCACGGCCGGCGAGCGGCCGGCGCTGCGCAGGTTCCAGTACGCCTGCAATCCGCTTGCCATCCTGGTCAGCGGCCTGCACGGCCAGATGGAGCCGGCCTGCCTGCTGTTCTCGCTGGCCGCGTTCGCCATCGTCTTGCGGGCAGGCCCGGGGGTCTCTGGCCGCCTGGCCGTTACCGCCGGCGCTCTGCTCGGCCTGGCGATAGGAATCAAGACGTGGCCGGTCCTGTTTGGCCCGGCACTGTTGCTGGCGCTGCCCTCATGGCGGCGCCGCGCGCAGTTCGCGGCGGCAGCCGCCGGTGTCCCCGCGTTGCTGTTCGCATCGCTGCCGGTCACCGTCGGCACGCCGGTCGCCAAGCTGCCCTACGTGGCCAAGGCGATCATTGACTACCATCCCGTCACAGTGGACTGGGGTGTGGGGGGGCTGTGGCGGGCTATCCATCACACCAGGCTTACGGACTGGAAGAACGTACTGTGGCTGAACGTGGGATCGATCGGCGCCCTCGCCGCCGTGGTCGTGGCGCTGCTCGCGCTGTGGTGGTGGCGCCATGCCCATCCCCTGGATGTCGCCACGGCGACCACGACGGCGCTCGTGGCGATCACGCCGGCCATGGGTTACCAGTACCTGCTCTGGCAGGCGCCGTCGGCCGTCGCCAGGCCGACCCGGCTGTCGGTGCCGCTGCAGATCGCGCTCGCCGCTTACGCGGCCATGTTCTACCTGCCGATGGACATGCTGACCTCGCGCTACTGGAAAATGGCCAACGCCCTGATGATGTTGTTCAGCCTCGGCGCCGTCGCGTTCATGATCGCCGCCTTGCCGTGGCGACGGCGGCGGTGGCATCCGGCCCGGCCGCACCAGCAACCCGCGGCCGCGCATGCCGCCGACGTGACGGCGGCCTGACACCCCGCCCTTGGAATAGGTCGTCTAGCTCTTCCCCGGTCCGCACTGGGCCGGAACGGACTGCGGCTGCGGCGTGAGCTTCAGCTTCCAGGACAGCCACGGCAGCGAAGCCGGGAAGGCCTGCTTCCAGAAGGCGAAATCGTGGGCGCCCGGTGGCGTCGACATGCAGGTGTCGATCCCCGCCGTCGACGCCAGCCCTCGCAGCGTGTCGGCGGCCCGCACGCTCAGCGGATCCTGGGCTCCGGCCGTGAACCAGCCCGCCATGCCAGCGAACCGCTGGTGCGTCAGGATGTACGGCGGGTTGTTGGCGTTGTAGCTGGCGGCTGAGCCGCCGAACAGCACTTGAATGGTCTGCTGCTGGTCGTCGTCCTGATACGTGGGTGACACGTAGCCGGAGTACATGGCGAAGACCGGGGAGTTCTTGTAGTTATGGAGGGCCAGGGTCACGGCGCACGTGGCGCCGGCCGAAAACCCCCCGATCGCCAATGATCCCGGAGCCGTGCTGGCGTTGAAGTTCTTCCGCATGAACGCGGGCACCGTCTGGGTCAGGTACGTCTCCACCTGCCCGAAGACCGCGGTGTTGACGCACTCGGAGTCCGCGTCGAACGACCCGTTGGAGTCCGGCATCACGAGTATCGGCGCCACCCCGTGGTGCTGCTCGGCGAAGGCCAGCGCCGTCGTGTCCGCGTAGGCCGCGCGGGTCCAGTCCGAAGGGTCGCCGGGAACGCCGTGCAGCAGCTCGATGACCGGCAACTGAGGCTGGGTGCGCGCGAACCACGCGGGGGGTACCCACACGTACGCCGGCCGGGGCGTGAACCGCAGGTTGGTCCCCGGGATGGGAACGCTCAGCGTAGCGCCGTGGTCGGGCAGCTTGCCGCTCCTGGCCACCTCGTCGCGCATGGCGGTGAGCTGCGCGTTGTCCATGAAGTGGCCGGCGTTCTGGCCGAACAGGCGGGCGAAGGTCGGGTAGTACGCGAACGTCTGATTCGCCGCGCTGCCCGCCGACACCACGGCCAGGACGACCGCGACCAGGCCGGCGATGCGGCGGGGCCAGTGGGCCCGGTGCCATCCGGCCGCGACCAGGCCGGCCACCAGGCACGCCACGCCCAGCCAGACGTACATGGACCGGGGCGCGCCGTCCGGGACCGCCTGCATGAGGTGCAGCCCGGCGAACAGCAGGACGACGAAGGCGATGCCGATCGGGATGCCGATCGCGAACTCCTTCAGCACGTCCCGGCGGGCAACCACCGCGATCACGCAGAGCGCCACCGTGACCCAGAACAAGAACGCCGGGAACCAGCCGGAGACGATCGAGATGTTGCCTACATTGACCGTGGCGGCCACGATCACGGCGGCCACGGCCACGGCCACGGCCGCCGCCGCGACGACCGCCAGGACCCGCCGCCGGGTACGGGACGGGCTGGTAGCTTGCTGGTTCGGGGCGCGGGTCTGGGTGCTCATGGTGGATACCTGTCTTCTCGGCGCAGCCGTCCGGCGTGGATGAATCCACTGTCGGCCGGGCCGGGACCGCAGTCCCTGGGGAAAGTCCCTAGTTCGCCTCCCCAGGGAGGCTCCCTGGCCAGTACCGGCTCCAGGCCGGCTGGTCAGCGTGGTACCTGGACCAGAGCCCATGCGATGGTGCCTGGTGGCGGCTGGTTCCCGCCGGGGCTGCCGTACTTAGGCCCGGTACAGGGTGAGCATGACCTCGCCAGCCTGCCAGCGGTGAATGATGCGCCAGCCGGCCAGCAGCGCCATCTTCTCCTTGTCCACCGGCGTGGACGGCGTCGGGAACTTGTAGTTGCTGCCTCCGGTGACCACCCACACCCTCCTGACATCGGTGAAGCGGCTGTTCAGCAGCGCGGGACTGGTGATCTCGGTACCGGTCAGGGTGGCCGAGGCGGTCGGCGACTCGGCCAGCGCTATGTCACGCAGCCGCAGGAACGGCGCCGGGTATCCGGTGCCGAGCACGTGCATCTCGACCGGGATGTAGAAGACCACGTCGCCGGGCTGCTCGTTAGCCGCCACGATGGCCGAGGCCCGCCGCAGGTTGTCCGGCCGGGCGGCGGTCTGCCTGATCGCCTGCTGCGGCCCGGCCAGCAGGACGGCGAGGCCCGCGACGACCAGCGCGGCCGGCAGCCAGGCCAGCCGCAGCCTGCCGAGCGGGGTGCCCGCCGCGAACCTGAGCAGCCCGACCAGGCCCGCGGCGGCCAGGATCGACAGCGCGGGCAGGCAGAACTCGACGTAGCGCACGTAGTAGACCGGCTTGACGAACGACACCGCGATCAGCAGGAGCGGCGGTACCACCAGCCACGGCAGCGCGATCGCGGCCGGGTTGAGCGGGCGCCAGTCGTCCAGCAGCCAGGCGGCCACCAGGCCGGCCAGCGCGAGCAGCGCGAACGGGATGATCAGCGACCGGGAGCCCGCGAGGTCGGTGAGGAGCCGTGCGATCGTGCCGAAGCCGGGGCGGGTCAGCCAGGCGATCTGCTTCTGCTCGTGCGCGGCGACGCGGAGCAGCGGGACGAGCACCACCAGCGCAGCCGCCGAGACGGCCAGCCAGCGCAGCGGGATGCGGCCGATCCGCCGTCCCGCCGGGGACCGGCCGCGGTCGTCGGTCAGCAGCAGCGTTACGCCGTGCGCCGCCAGGATCAGCAAGCCGAACAGGTTGACCAGGCCGGTCAGCGCGACGGCGCCCCCGTACGCCGACCACCAGCGCCAGCGGCCGTCCGGGTAGGCCCGGAGCAGTAGGTAGCAGGCGATCGTGGCGAACATCGTCTCGATCGCGTAGGACCTGGCCATCTGCGCGTAGTAGGTCATGTAGGGCGCGGTCGCGAACAGCAGCCCGGCCAGCAGCCCGGTCAGCGCCGGAATGTCCGGCGCGGGCCCCTGGGTGCGCGGGCCGAGGGCCAGGGCGGCCGACCAGCGGCCGATCGCCGCCACGAACCCGGTCGCGACGACCATGGCGCACAGCGACGGGAACCGCAGCGCCGTGGCCGAGGTGCCGACAGCAGCCGTGATGACGTGCATGAGCACGTAGTAGGCCCCGTGCACCGCATCCTGGTGGCCGAGCATGGCGAAGATCTGGCTGATCGGCCGCCCTATGGCGTCCTTGGTGTACGCTTCGTCCCGCCAGAGCGAGGGCTCGCCGATCTGGTATCCGCCGACGACGAACGAGATGGCCGCGGGGATCGCGATGACCAGCCACCCGGCCCGCCGCCGGGGCCGGACCCGGCCGGGAGGGGGAGGCCCCGCAGCGCGCTCCGCCCGCCAGGGTTCCGGCACGTGCGGTTGCGGCGCCGCGACCGCCGCGTTCGCGTCCTCGGGGCCGACGTCCCTTTCCGACATGTATGCCTTCCCGGGGGCCGTCTCCAGACCAGACGGCACCTTGACCACCACACTATCCAGGCGGCACAGATGGGACGGCCACTGTTCACGCTCTCTTAATCTGCAGGTCCCGCCCCCATCCGCCCGGCCGCCCGCCTCGTCAGCCGCCGAAGAGGCGGTCGCAGATGCGGGCGCCGGCTTTGCCGTCGTCCAGGGAGCAGAACCTGGCCGCGAACCGCTGGTAGGCGTCGCGGTGGGCGGCGGCGACCGGATCGATGTCCCGGACGGCCGCTATCACCTCGGCCGAACTGGCCAGCAGCGGGCCCGGCGCCTCGGCTTCGAGATCGAAGTAGAAGCCGCGCAGGTCGTCACGGTATTCGGCCAGGTCATAGGTGAAGAACAGGACCGGCCTGCCGGTGACCGCGTAATCGAACATGGCCGAGGAGTAGTCGGTGATCAGGACGTCGGAGACCAGGTACAGCTCGGTGATATCCGGGTACGCGGTGACGTTGACCGCG
This sequence comes from uncultured Actinomycetota bacterium, assembly GCA_963744575.1. Classification (GTDB taxonomy): domain Bacteria; phylum Actinomycetota; class Actinomycetes; order Streptosporangiales; family Streptosporangiaceae; genus Palsa-504. The sequence continues at coordinate 61,524 of CAVUUF010000004.1, forward strand.
AAGCCGTCCCGCATTCCCGCGGGCACGTCGTCGGCCATGTGGTGGTGCCCGCGGATGAGGAAGACGTGGTCCCGGCCGAGTTCCCGCCAGGCCTGCTCCAGGTCCAGTCGCATGTCGAACCGGTACCTGCGGCCGTTGGCGTACACCTGGTTGTCCCGCCAGGTGGGCGCGTACAGCACGACCTTCTTGCCCGCGGGTAGCCCGAGCCGCTGCCGCACCCAGGCGGCCACCTCCGCGGTGTCGCCCCGCCGGAGCAGGTCGTTGCGCGGGTAGCCGTATTCGCAGATCTCCCCGTCGAACCTGAACGCGCGGCGCATGATCGGCGTGCTGACCGGGTTCGGCGAGAGCAGCAGGTCCCACTGCGCGATGTCCCTGGCCAGCTGGCCGAAGTACGCGGTCCCGCTGATGAACTGCGGGTTGGCGATGTCGAACCCGATCTTCTTCAGCGGCGTGCCGTGCCAGGTCTGCAGGTAGACCTGGCCGTCCCGCTTGCGGAACGGCGCCTGCATGTCGTCGTTGGAGATCAGGTACTTCGACCGGGCCAGCGCCTCGTAGTACTCCTGGGTGCCGCGGAGCACCCCGGTGCCGCCCGCGGGCACCGGCACCGACCAGTCGGTGACGGCCCACAGGTGCTCGCGGTCATCGCCCCGGCGGCGCAGTTCCGCCGCGATGCCGAGCGGGTTGTCGGCGCACTGCTTGCCTTTCCAGCTGACGAAGAAGACCGCGTCGCGTACCGGCGCGGTGCGCAGCATGGCCGGGTAGAACCCGCGCCGCAGCGAACGCTGGCCGAAGTTGCCCTGCTCGACGCGGCGCAGCCGCGGCTCGGCGGTGATCAGCGGATCGTCGTAGCCGGTGATCATCAGCCGGTACCATTTGCGCCCGGCGGCGACCCGCTGGCCGGCCACGTCCCCCAGCCGGCCGTGGTCGTACTTGAGCTCGGCCAGCGTCTCCGGGCCGCCGCCCGCCGGACGCAGGTACAGCCGCCACTCGCCGTCCCGCAGCGGGATGGCCGAGCCGAAGAACGGCATCCGGTCCAGGCTGGCCTCGATGCTGAACCGCTCGCCCGCCGCGGTGAAGCCGATGACGTGGGAGTCGGCGGACCCGACCCGGCGCAGCAGCGTCTCGTGCTGATCCCCGCCGCGGGCCCCGGGGAAGCTGCCGCGCAGGACCAGGCGCCCGCCGGGCTGCCACTCGTGCTCGTCGATCACCGGGCGCGGCGTGCGTTCTGCCATCACAAGGTCACCGTAGCGGCTCTGGCCGGCCACGGCCTCCCGTCGGCCGAACAGGTGCCTGCTCTCCGCCATGCCGTCCGGCCACGCCACCCTGGCCCGGGCGCGGCCGGGCAGCTTGAGGTAGACGTCCCAGGCCATCTCGTCGTCGCCGGCCGTCCGGCCGGCCCGGTCCACCGGGCCGGCCGAGGCGGCCAGGTCGGACCGGGGGACGACCGCGCGGAACAGCCCGGGCCGGTTCCCCGGGCTGGCCGGGACCGAACGGGTGGCCGCTCCCCGGTTGCGGACGAGCACCAGTTCGGCCGGGCCGGCGCCGGCCTTCGGGTCCGCGTAGCCGGGCACCTCGACGTCGAGCACCGCGGCTCCCGGGTCGCCGTCCCGCCAGTCCAGGGCGGCGAGGACCGCGCCGAGCCGCCAGCGGGCCACGTTCAGGCCGAGGCCGGCCCAGCGGGCGCCGAACCGTTCGCCGGGCGCCACCTGGTGCGGCCGCGGCCGTTCCGCCGGGCCGGGCGCCGGGGTGTGCACCCGGGCCGGGCGCCAGACGCCGTGGCCGCGGATCAGCATGTAGCACTGCCACTCCCCGGTCTCCCGGAACCACCGGGGGCGGACCGTGAACCGGAAGCCCGACCAGTCGTAGTTGTAGCGGTCCTGCTCGGACAGCGCCGTCGCCTCCGGGTGCAGGAACGACCGGGCGGGCAGCACGCGGGGCAGCCGCCGGATTCCGGGTCCGGGCGGGCGGAGCACCACGATCTTGGCGGTGTTCCTGCGCCGCGGGATGTCGACGGACGGGACGTTGGCCCGCCCGGTCACGACCAGCCGGTCGCCCTGCCCCCTTTTGTCACGGGGCCCCCTCGCGTCCCGGGCCCAGCCGATGTCGTCCACCTGCATGTACGGGTCCAGGTCCCGCCAGTGCGGCCGGAACACGCGGGCGGGGACCAGGACGGGCGAGTCCGTCCGGAACGGCAGGTCCGCGCGCAGCCTGCCGTGGCGGCGGATCATCGGCACCTGCCGTACCGGCTGCTCCATCATCCAGGCGGCCAGCTCGGCGAGCTGCGGCAGCGCCCGGATCCGGACCAGGTGGTAGGCCAGCTTGTGGGTGGCGGGCAGGCTGCGCAGCACCCGGCCGCCGACGTGGTCCAGGTAGCCGTTCACCAGGTCGGCGAACTCGGCCCGGTAGGCCTCGGTCACTTTGTGCAGGTCCTGGACGTACAGCCACAGGTCGTTCTTGAGCGCCTTGCGCTGGTGGGCCCGGAGCAGGCGAGCCGTCGAGTTCGCGGCGATGAACGCGTCGATGTCGGCCAGCGCGGTCATCCGGTCCCGCAGGTTGGCGATGCTGGTCCGGCTCTGCGTGATCGACAGGCGGCCCTGCGCGCGCTCGCGCCAGTAGTAGACGACGTCCGGGATCACGTCCACGGCCCGGGCCAGCACGTGGGCCTTGGTCATGAGCCGGATGTCCTCCCAGACCACGCCCTCGGGGAAGGACAGCGCGTGGCGATCCCAGAAGCCGCGCCGGAACAGCTTGTTCCAGACCGACACGTCGTAGAGCAGCCGCGGCGTCCGGGTGATGTGCGTGCCCGTCTGCCTGCCCTTCAGCGCCAGCGAGTGCAGCGCCGACGGGTTGATCCCCTTCGGGCCGACCCGGTCGACGGCGCCGCTGGCGAAGTCCGAACCGGACTGCTCCAGCGCGTGCAGCAGCAGCTCGTAGGCGTTGGCCGGCAGCATGTCGTCGCCGTCGACGAAGGCCAGGAACTCCCCGCGGGCGCGCTCGACGCCCCGGTTGCGGGCGCCGCCCGGGCCTCCGTGTTCCGGCTGCAGCAGCGTGAACCGCGGATCGGCGGCCGCCTTGGCCCGGGCGATCTGGGCGCTGCGATCGGCCGAGCCGTCGTCGACCATGATCACTTCCAGGTCGCCGAACGACTGGGCGGCGATCGAGTCCAGGCAGTCGGCGAGATCGCCGGAGTTGTTGAAGAACGCCACGACGACGCTGATCCGGGGGGTGGTCAATGCCTCGTTCCTTGGGGTCATCGGGCGTCCGGGGCCTCCCAGCCGAGGGCCACCGGGTCGTATACGCGCTCCACGTAGATCTGGTGCCAGAGCGAGAATACGACCAGCAGCCACACCTGCCGCCAGGTCACCTCGGGGTCGCCGGAGCGGAAGCGGGACAGGATGTCCAGCGCGACGCCCTTGTCCAGCCACTGGCCGGTCTGCGCCGTTCGGACCGCCTGTTCCGCGAAACCATACATGCCGCCGCGGAGCCAGTGGCCGAGCGGCACCGGAAAGCCCAGCTTCGCGCGTTCCGCGGCGGCCTGGGGCAGCAGCTCGCCGATGGCCTCCCGGAGCGCGAACTTGGTGGTGCCCGCGGCCGTCTTCTCCACCCGGGCCAGGCGCGCGGCCACCGCGAGCACCTCCCGGTCCAGGAACGGCGTGCGCAGCTCCAGGCCGTGGGCCATGGCCATCCGGTCGGCCTTGACCAGGATGTCACCCGGCAGCCAGGTGTTGACGTCGACCAGCTGCATGGTGGCGACGTCGTCCAGCCTGGCCTCGGCGGCCTGCCGGTACACCGGGTCGGTCACGTCGAACTCGCTGCCGGTGCCCTGCCGGGTCAGCAGGCGCGCCGCGTCGCCGTGGTACACGTAGGCGTTGCCGATGTACCGCCGCCGCAGCGGCGTGGAGGTCCGGTTGAGAAAGCCCTTGCCCCGGGCGCCGGACGGCAGCTCGGCGGCGACCCGGCTGACCGCGGAGCGCCCCCAGCCGGGCAGCGCCCGGCCGGCCCGGACCACGCCCGGCTGGCGGTACACGCCGTAGCCGCCGAACAGCTCGTCGGCGCCTTCGCCGGACAGCACCACCTTGACCTGCTTGCGCGCCTCGCGGGCCGCGAACCACAGCGGGACCGCGGCCGCGTCCGCCACCGGGTCGTCCAGGTGCCAGACGATCCGGGGCAGGCAGGCCAGGAACTCCTCCGGGCCGATCAGGTAGGGATGCGACTTCACGCCGAGCGCCGCCGCCGTGGCCATGGCGTCGTCGATCTCGTTGTAGCCGTCCCGCTCGAATCCGACCGTGAAGGTCAGCAGCCCGGGCGCGGACTCGGCAGCGAGCGCGCACAGGGTGGCCGAGTCCACCCCGCCGGACAGGAACGCGCCGACCGGCACGTCGCTGCGCAGGTGCACGGCCACCGAGTCGCGCAGCGCGGCCAGGATCTTCTCCGGCGAACTCGACGACGGGGACCTGACCGGCCGCAGCTCGGGTCGCCAGTACCGGAACACGTCGACCCGGCCGCCCGGCCGCGCGATGAGCACGTGCCCGGGCGGCAGCGACCGCGCGGGCGGGACCAGGCTGGCCGGCGCGGGCACGTACTGGAACGACAGGTAACGGCGCAGCGCGTCCGGGTCTATCGCGGTCACCTCGCCGGAATCGGCCAGCGCCTTGCGCTCGGAGGCGAACCGGAGCTGGGGTCCGGACCTGGGCTGCTGACCGCCCGTGGCCGGCGCGTAGAAGAAGGGCTTGATGCCGAACGGGTCCCGGGCACAGAACAGCTCACGGTCGCGGCGGTCCCAGATGGCGAACGCGTACATGCCCCGGAGCTGGCGCAGCACGTCCTTGCCCAGCCAGGCGTACATCTCGATCAGCACTTCGGCCGCCGACCTGCTGCGCAGCCGGACGCCGCGGGCGGCCAGGCGCTGGGCCAGCTCCACGTAGTTGTAGATCTCGCCGTCGAAGACCATCACGAACCGGCCGTCGGCCGAGTGCATCGGCTGGCGGGCCGCCGCCGAGGTGTCGATGACGGCCAGCCGCCGGAAAGCCAGGGCGAGGTCGTGATCGGCGTAGCAGGCCTCGTCGTCAGGCCCCCGGTGCGCGATGCGCACGGCGGCACGGCCCACCCACTCGGTGTCGGGCCCGGCTCCGTCGGCCAGGGCCAGGCAGCCGGTAATTCCGCACATGCGTGCCGCCAAAGACGATCGGGGTACCTGGATACGTGCCCCGGCCAGCCTACTTGGGCTGGAACCTGATCCCGCCGTCGAAGCGGATGACCTCGGCGTTCACGTAGTCGTTCTCGATCAGCGCCCGGACCAGGTGCGCGAATTCATCGGCCCGCCCCATCCGCTTGGGGAAGACCACCGGGGCCACCAGCTTGGCCTTGAACTCCGCAGCCCCCTCGCGGAACCCGTAGATCGGCGTGTCGATGATGCCGGGGCAGATCGTGTTCACCCGCACCCCGATGGCGCTCAGGTCCCGGGCGGCGGGCACGGTCATCCCGATGATGCCGCCCTTGGAGGCGGAGTACGCGATCTGGCCGGTCTGGCCCTCGAGGCCGGCCACCGAGGAGGTGTTGACGATGGCCCCGCGCTGCCCGTCGGCGTCGGCGGGCTCGGTCTTCGCCATGGCCGCGGCGGCGATCCGCATCAGGTTGAAGGTCCCGATCAGGTTGACGGCGATGACCTTCTGGTAACTGGCCAGGTCGTGCGGGGTGCCGTCGCGTGCGACGGTGCGCGACGCCCAGCCGATGCCCGCGCAGCTGACCGCGACCCGCAACGGGGCCCCGGTGCCCACGGCGGCGTCGACCGCCGCCTGCACCGACGCCTCGTCGGTCACGTCGGTCCGGGCGAACACGCCGCCGGTCTCCGCCGCGATCTGCTTGCCGCGCTCGGTGTTCAGGTCCGCGATGACGACGCTTGAGCCCGCCGCCGCGAGCATCCGCGCGGTCGCCTCGCCGAGCCCGCTCGCGCCGCCGGAAACGACGGCCGAAGTACCGTTCAGCTCCATGCTGGCGAGCATACCCGTCGCGGCGCTGCTGACTCCGCGGGACGCCCCCCGACCCCCGGAGACGCTGGCTCCGGGACGACCCCGGACCCCGAAACCCTCGCGGGGCGATCGGCCGGCACCGGGGCGGGATACCCAGCCCGTTAGGTTCAAGATATATCTTGTTGCCTCTCCGCAGGTGGGCTAAGGTCGGAGGCATGACCAGGCTGCGCGGCCACCCGTGGGCGGTCCTGGTCGTGGTGTCACTGGGCTTCTTCATGACGCTGCTCGGCAAGACCTTCTCGGGTGCAAAACCCTTTGGTCAGCGTTACCGCAGCTCATGACGCCCGAGAGCGCTAAGGAGAAAGTTGTGACGAAGTTCCGCGCGAACCCTTGGGCGGTGTTGCTGGTCGTCTCGCTCGGGTTCTTCATGACCTTGCTGGATTTGACGATCGTCAACATTGCGGTCCCGAGCCTGATCACCAAGCTGCACGCCTCGCTGGATGACGTGCTGTGGGTGATCAACGCCTACGCCCTGGTGCTGGCCGTCCTGGTCATCACGGCAGGCAGGCTGGGTGACCTGATCGGGCCGCGGATCATGTTCATGGGCGGTGTCGCGGTGTTCACGGCGGCCTCGGCCGCGTGCGGGCTGGCGCCGAGCGCGGGCTGGCTGATCGGCTTTCGCGCGGTGCAGGGGCTGGGAGCGGCGATGCTCATGCCGCAGACGCTGGCGATCATCACCAACACCTTCCCACCGGACCGGCGCGGGGCGGCGTTCGGAGTGTGGGGGGCGGTCGCCGGGGTAGCCACTATCGCCGGGCCGACCCTGGGCGGGCTGCTGGTGACCGTCTTGGACTGGCGGTGGATCTTCTTCGTGAACCTGCCGATCGGGGTGTGCGTGCTGCTCGTCACCCCGTTGATCATCCCCGATGTGCGGCCCGGCCGGCGGCACCGGATCGACATCCCCGGGGTGCTGCTGGCCAGCGCGGCGCTGGTGGCGATCTGCTACGGCCTGGTCGAGGGGCAGAAGTACGACTGGGGGACGATCACCGGGTTCGTCAGCATCCCGCTGGTTCTCGGCCTGGGAGTGCTGCTGCTGCTGGCCTTCGTGCTGGTCCAGCGGCTCACCCAGGACAAGGAGCCGCTGGTGCCGTTCGCGCTGTTCCGGGACCGGAACTACGCGGTGGTGAACTGGGTGTCCGGCGTGCTTGCCATCGGGATGATGGGGATCTTCATCCCGCTGACCATCTACCTGCAGTCCGTCCTGGGGTTCTCGGCGCTGAAGGCCGGGCTCACGATGGCGCCCGCCTCACTGGTCTCGATGTTCGTCGCCCCGGTGGCGGGCCGGATGACCGATAAGATCGGCGGCAAGTTCATCCTCATGTCCGGGCTGATCCTGTTCGGTGCCGGGATGGGCTGGATAGCGCTGATCGCTCACCCGGACTCTTCGTGGCCCGTCTTCATGGCGCCCTTGATCGTGGCCGGGCTCGGCATGGGCTGCATCTTCGCGCCGATGGTCACGGTCGCCATGCGCAACATCGATCCGCGCATGGCTGGCGCGGCATCCGGGGTGCTGAACACCGTCCGGCAGGTCGGTCTGGTGATCGGCACCGCTGCCGTTGGCGCCCTGCTGCAGAACAGGCTGGTTTCCGCGATGGCGGACCAGGCCAGCGCACGTTCGGCCGCGCTGCCGCCGCAGCTGCGCGGCCGGTTCGTGGCCGGGATCGACAGCTCGGCGAAGAACGGCATCCAGGTCGGGGCAGGCCAGTCCGGCGGCAGCAGCCGGGTAGCCCCCGGCCTGTCCGCCCGGGTCGCCGCGGAGATCGCCCGCATCGGCCATGACGTGTTTACCTTCGCCTACGTGACTGCCATGCGGCAGACAATGCTGTTGCCGATCATCCTCCTCGGTGTCGGCGCGCTGAGCTGTCTGGCCATCAAGCAGGGCAGGCGTACGCCCGAGCCGGCCGCGGCCGCCAAGACCGAAACCGCCACACCCGCTTGACCCGTCCGCTTCCGGGTGCGCCCGGCTCCGGTCAGATGGCCGGGACCATCAGCTCGCCCGGCTCCTTAGGGTCCTCCGGCCACAACCCGGGCAGTTCGTCCGGGACCGGCTCGTAACGGGCGGCCTCGAAGGGGAACCGGTCGGCGAAGGCCGGCTCCAGGTCCGTGATCCAGCAGGCGGCCGGGTCGAACCTGGCGAAGAACGGCGTGCCCACCAGCCGTGGCTCCCGGGCCTGGATCATCCGCAGGACGAAGACCTTGAGGCCCGCCGCCTCGGTCACGCCGTCGACGCACACCTTCCCCGGCGTGGCCGACATGGACGGGCCGCGGACGGTCCGGCCGAGGCCGGAAACGCCCTGGTAGGCGTCGCGGAAGATCTCATACCCGCGGGCCAGCGGCACCGCGAAGTAGTCCTGGGGGCCGGTGTCCCGCTCCACGAACATGTAGTAGGGCACCATGCCCATCCGGACCTGCACGCGCCACATGGCCCGCCAGGCCGCCGGGTCGTCGTTGATCGACCTGATCAGCGGGGCCTGGGTGCGGACCACCGCGCCGGTCCGCCGGATCCGGCGCACCGCCTCGGCGAGCACCGGCGGCTCGAGCTCACGCGGGTGGGAGAAGTGCGCCATCAGCGCCAGCGTCCGGCCCGAGGCGACGACCTCCTCGAACAGGCGCAGGGTGGCGTCGGCATCCGGGTCGCTGACGAACCGCTGCGGCCAGTAGGACAGCGACTTGGTGCCGATCCTGATCGACTCGAGGTGATCCAGGCCGTTGCCCGGGTCGATGAGCGGAGCGATGTAACGGCGCAGCACCGCCTCGCCCATGATCATCGGATCGCCCCCGGTGACCAGGACGCTGGTCACCTCGGGATGCTCGCCGAGGTAGGCCACCAGCGCGCCGACGTCGTGGGTGGCCATCTTCAGGTCGGGCTCGTCCACGAACTGCGCCCACCGGAAGCAGTAACTGCAGTAGGCGTGGCAGGTCTGGCCCTGCCGCGGGAAGAACAGCACGGTCTCCGGGTACTTGTGCTGCAGGCCGGGTAGCGGCCTGCCCCGCAGGCTGGGCGCGTTCAGCAGCAGCTGCCCGGCCGGATGGGGATTGAGCCGCATCCGGATCTCGTGCGCGGCGGCGCGCAGGCCCGCCTCGGGCGCACCGCCGTCGAGCATGTCCGCGAGCCGGCCCACGTCCGCCGCGGGCAGCATGTCCGGCTGCGGGAAGACGAGCCGGTAGATCGGGTCGTCGGGAGCCGCGTCCCAGTCGATGAGGTTCTCGATCACGTACGAGTTGGTCCGGAACGGGAGCACGGTCGCCACCGCCCGCACCGCCAGCCGGTCCCCGGCCGGCAAGCCGGCCCGTTGCGCGAGCATGTCCAGATGCTTCGCCGAGTAAGCGCGGAATCCCCGGCCGGCCGGCCGCACCGACGGTACGACCTGCTGGATGTCAGTCACGCCGCTTCTCCCTCCGTTTTAGGCGCGGCCCGCGGCTGAAACGCCGCGAAACGCGCGAAATAGCCCCAAAGACACCCGCTCCCCGGCGGTTCCCCGCCTGGCCTCGTTCCCCCGCCGGACGCCCGGCCCGGAACTGCCCCCCACGTTTATTCACGCTCCGGCAGCTTCGATAGTTCCGATTGTCATTGCGCCTTTCCGTCGTCGGGACAATTACCACGATTCGCAGGAAGTATTCGGCCTCGTCACAGCAAGTTCCAAGGCCACAGTTTGCGCTCAGCACGCCATTGAAGCATCTTTTAGCCGTAAAATGCTGGCCCGGCCGGGCCGGGCCCCGGGGGCCCGGCCCGGCCGGGCCCGTCGTCAGGCCATAATGGGGCCACCACACCGGCACTTTGGGTTGAAGGACACGAAGGATGAGGCATCATCCGCCGCCGCGCACCCCGGTGATCCGCTGAGCGCGGCACCGGATCGACCGGAGCGCCGGCCCCGGCCCCGGTGACCGCGTTGGCCCCGGCGACCGCGCCGACCGCGCCGGCCCGGTGACCGCGCCGGCCGCGGTGACCGCCCCGGCCCCGGCGACCGCGCCGGCCCCGGTGATCGCGGTCGACGCCATGGGCGGGGATCACGCCCCCGATGAGATCGTGGCCGGGGCGCTCGCGGCCCAGCGTGAGCACGGGGTCCGGGTACTGCTCACCGGGCCCGCGCCGCGGCTGCGTCAGGTGCTCGGCGGGATCGGCGCCATCGACGAGGTCCAGATCGTGGCGGCCGAGGACAACCTGGCCATGGACGAGGGCGCGCTGGCCAGCCTGCGCCGCCCGCGCTCCAGCGTGGCGGTGGCGTGCCAGCTGGTCAGGCGCGGCGAGGCGGCGGCCGTGGTGTCGGCCGGGTCCACCGGCGGCATCGTGGCGACGGCGCGGCTGCGGCTGCGGTCGCTGCCCGGCGTGCTGCGGCCGGGGCTCGCCGTGGTGCTGCCGACCCGGCCGGGCCGCACGGTGCTCATCGACGCGGGCGCGACCGCCGATCCCAAGCCGGAGATGCTGGTCCAGTTCGGCCAGCTGGGCGTGGCGTACGCGCAGACCGCGCTCGGCGTCGCGGCGCCCCGGGTGGGCCTGCTGACGATCGGGACCGAACCGGGCAAGGGGAACAAGTTGACCAGGCGCGCGCACGAGCTGCTGGCCGCCGATCCGCCGCACGGGGCGCTCCCGCTGAGCTTCGCGGGCAACGTGGAAGGCGGCGGGCTGCTGGCCGGCGAGCTCGACGTGATCGTGACCGACGGCTTCACCGGGAACGTCGCGCTGAAGACGCTGGAGGGCTCGATCCGGTTCGCCACGGCCGAGCTGCGGGCCGCGGTGACCGCCACCAGGACCGCCCGCGTCGGCGCCTTCCTGCAGCGTCGCGGGCTGCGTGAGCTGGCCGCGCGGCTCGACGCCGAGAGCTACGGCGGCGCGGTGCTGCTCGGCCTGGGCGGAACCGTGGTCATCGCCCACGGCGCGAGCACCGCTCGCGCGGTCACCTCGGCCTGCCTGCTCGCGGCCGACCTGGCCCGCGCCGAGATCACCGAGAAGATCACCCAGCGGCTGGGCCCGGGCCGGCCGTGGCCGGGCCGGCCACTTCCTCCGCAGGCCGTTAGGTGCTGGTCGGCGGGCTGTCTCGCGCCAGAGCCCGCGCCGCCGCCTATAGGCTTGGGTCATGGCCGATCCACAGCAGGTTCTCGCGCGCCGGGTGCGCGACGCCATCGTCGCGTCGTTCGGCCCGGAATACGGCGATGCCGACCCGCTGATCCGGCCGTCCTCGTTCGCCGACCTGCAGGCCAACGTGGCGCTGCCGCTCGGCAAGCGGCTCGGCCGCCCGCCGCGGGAGGTGGCCGCCGAGCTGACCGCCCGGCTCGACGTGACCGACATGTGCACCGCGCCCCAGGTCAGCGGGCCCGGCTTCATCAACTTCACGCTGCGCGACGACTGGATCGCCGGGCAGGCCTCGCAGCTGCTCGATGATCCCCGGCTCGGACTGGCGCCGGTGACCAGCCCGCAGACGGTGGTGGTGGAATACTCCTCGCCGAACGTCGCCAAGGAGATGCACGTCGGCCACCTGCGCACGACCATCGTCGGCGACGCCATCGCGCGTGTCCTGGACTTCGCCGGGCACCGGGTGATCAGGGACAATCATGTCGGCGACTGGGGCACCCCGTTCGGCATGCTGATCGAGCACCTGCTCGACGTCGGCGCCGGCTCCGCCGAAGCGGCCCTGCTGACCACCGACCCGAACGCCTTTTACCAGGCGGCTCGGCGCAAGTTCGACACCGATCCCGCGTTCACCGAGCGGGCGCGGATCCGGCTGGTGCGGCTGCAGGCCGGGGACCCGGACACGATGGCCATCTGGCAGCGGCTCGTCGGCATCTCCCGGGAGTACCTGCACCAGGTCTACACCCGGCTCGGCGTCAGCCTGACCGACAACGACATCCGCGGCGAGAGCTTCTACAACGACATGCTCGCGGACACGGTCATCGCGCTGGAGGAGCAGGGGATCGCCACCATGAGCGATCGCGCGCTGTGCGCGTTCCCGGCCGGGTTCACCGGCCGCGAGGGCCGCCCGCTGCCGCTCATCATCCGCAAGAGCGACGGCGGCTACAACTACGCCACGACCGACCTCGCGGCGGTCCGCTACCGGGTGGACAAGCTCAGCTGCGACCGGTCGGTGTACGTGGTCGGCTCCGAGCAGGCCCTGCACTTCCAGATGGTCTTCGCGGTGGCCCGTGAGGCCGGCTGGATCCCGGCCGGCGCCAGCTTCGAGCACGCCCAGATCGGCATGGTGCTCGGCCAGGACGGCAACCGGCTGAGGACCAGGGAAGGCGAGACGCCCAAGCTCAGCGGCCTGCTCCAGGAGGGCGTCGACCGGGCCCGCGGCATCCTCGACGAGCTGGACGCGGCGGCCAGGTTCGACGCCGCCGAACTGGACGCGGTGGCCGAGACGGTCGGCATCGGCGCGGTCAAGTACGCCGACCTGTCCACCGCCCGGGAGAGCGCCTACCTGTTCGACTGGGACCGGATGATCTCCTTCCGCGGTAACACCGGCCCGTACCTGCAGTACGCGACCGCGCGGATCCGGTCGATATTCCGCCGCGCCGCCGACGCCGCGGTCACCGGCACGGGGGGCGCGGACCCGGAGGCGGCCGCCCGCCGGTCCGGGGTCGCGATCACCGCCGGCCCGGAGCGGGCGCTCGCCCTGAAGCTGCTCGGCTTCGGCGCCGTGCTGACCCAGGTGGGCGAGACCGCCGAACCGCATCGCCTGTGCGCGTACCTGTTCGACGTGGCCAGCTTGTTCACCACGTTCTATGAGGAGTGCCCGGTGCTCAGGGCGGAGACCGAGGCGCTGCGGGCCGGCCGGCTCGCGCTGTGCGCGCTCACGCTCGACGTGCTCAGCATGGGCCTTGACCTGCTCGGGGTGCCCGTTCCCGGGCGGATGTAACCGAGCGCTGAACTCCTCCGCGCTTTCCCCGCTCACCCAGCCGGGGCGCGCCGCGAGCATGTGAACTCGCGAACGTACTGCTTACAGGAGCCCGGATTCCAGGCCCGCCCGGAGCCGGCCAGGGCAATCTCGGACCCATGGACACGAACGGGCCGTCATTCGGTTACCCAGAAACCACCAGGCCCGGACAGTCGTACCCGGACGCGCGAAGCGGGCGTGCCGTCCACGGAACAAGGAGGCATCCATGAGGGCCCGCGATCGGCGGTACTTGAAGACCCGAGCCGGCATCGTGACCGCGGTGCTGGCCGGCGGCGCCGTGGCAGCGGCGGCGATGGTCGCCACGAACCACGGGGCGGCATCGGTGGCCACGCCGGCCGCTTACTCGTCTGGTTACAGCAGCGAGGGAACCCTGCTCAGTTCGGCCCTGAGCGACTGGGGCTGGTCCAGGCCGAGTTCCTACCACCAGCTCGCCCGGCTCACCCAGGCCCGGACGTTCAGCCAGACCTGGCACCAGGGCCGGCTCCTCGCCGTGCAGCGCGGCGTCGTGGTGCTGGTTACCAGGAAGTTCCTGATCTTGCGGTCGGCCAACGGCGCACTGCACCTGTGGCTGCTGTCCGGCCACACGAAGATCCAGAATGTGTCGGGCACGGCGGCGGGCACCCAGGCGCTGACCGCCAGCATCAGTGCCACGCGGCAGGCGATGACCTCGGGCAACATGATCCCGGCCAGCACGCTGATGGCCGGCAGCCCGACCACGGCCGCGGCCATGCTGACGCCCGCCCCGGCGCCGCAGACCGTTACCGTCCGGGTGGCGAACACCGACCTCACCGTGACGGTCACGGTGACCAGGGGCACCGCGACGGTGTCCCAGACCGCGACCACTCCGGCGGCGAGCATGCCGAGGTGGAGCCCGGTGACGTTCACCCAGAACGCCTGGCTGGCCAGCAGCCACCTCGCCCGCGGTGACCTCGCCCTGGTCGCGGGCACGCGATCGCACTGGACGCTGCACGCCCAGCTGATCCTGTTCACCCCGCTGAGCACCGCCGACGTCGGCGGCCGTGCCGGTGCCGGTGGCGCCACCGGCACCGGCACGGCACCGGCCACCCAGCCGACAGCCGCGGCGACCCACTGGTGAGTCCGGCCGGCCAGCCCCAGGCGGCGCCAGCCTGGCTGGCGCACCCGCGTTCCGCGCGGGTGCGCCGGCCGGGGCACGCTGCCGGTCCCGGATACGCGCATGACTGTTACCCCGACCCCGCGGACCACGGGGAGGACACCGGGCCGCGCCTGCTGCGCTGCGGCGACCTGGTGCTGGACGAGTCCCGGTGGACGGTGCACCGCGCCGGAACGCTGGTGGAGCTGTCCCCGACCGAATTCCGGCTGCTGGCCTGCCTGCTGCGGCATCAGGGCAGCGTGCTGAGCAGGGCGCAGCTGCTGCAGCACGTGTGGGGCCTCGGCTACACCGGCCAGTCCCAGGTGGTGGAGACCTACGTCAGCTACCTGCGGCGTAAGCTCCACCGGCTCGGGCCGCCGCTCATCCACACCCGCCGTGGCGTCGGTTACCTGCTACGCAGTGCCGGCTAGCCCCGGCCGAGCCGGTCCTGGGCCGCACGGCACCTCGCCTCGCGCCGGGGGGGCCGAATGCCGTACGCTCGAAGCGGGTTCGCCAACCGCAGGCTCAGGAGGCGGCTAATGACCGGACTCATCTTGCTGGTCTTCATCTGCGCCCTGATCGCGCTGGGATGGACGCGCTTGCGCGGCAAGATGAAGCTGAACGTATCGGGTAAGCACTGGCTGGGGCCGATCGTCATCGTCGGCGTGGTCCTGCTCCTGATGTGGTCGGCGCATAGCGGCCACTGATCCGGCGGACCGGCTGCGGCCGGCCGCTCAGTGCTGGCCGCCGCTGCGCGGCATCTCGAACCAGACCGCCTTGCCTTCCGGGGTGGGCCTGGACCCCCACCGGGTAGCCAGCTGCTCGACCAGGTAGAGGCCACGGCCGCCCTCGTCCGTCTCCCCCGCGGTGCGGATCCGGGGCAGCCTGAGGTCGGAATCGAACACCTCCACCCACACCGAGGCGGCGCCGCGCCGCAACCGCAGCGCGAAGTCCCGGGACGACGAGGGGGGCTGCGGCGGGCCGGCCGGGTCCGCGGCGGCGCGGCGGTGTTCGCGGCGCGGGCGAGGCCGGACCCGCCGGGGGCGCCCACCGCCGCGGGCATGACCAGCGGCTCCATCTCCAGGTCGAGGTCGAGGTGGCGTCCCGCGCTCGGCGTGACCGAAGCATGCAGCACCGCGTTGGTGACCACCTCAGAGACCAGCAGGCAGGCGAGCTCGGCCTGCCCGGTGTCCATGCCCCAGGACCGGAACGTCTGGGCGGCCAGCCGGCGCGCCTCGGAGACCATGATCGGTTCGGCCGGGAACGTGCGCTCGGCCGAGGCGAGCTCGGACGGCGAGGACTTGACCACCAGGATCGCCATGTCGTCGTCGATGTCCCCGGGCACCGCGTACTCCGCCGCCGTGGCCACGGCGTCCGCGTCCCCGCTGGCCGCGGCGGCGCGGACGGCCTGCTGCAGCATCTCCACCGCTTCGGCCTCGGTGTAGTGGCCCGAACTGTCGGCCCGGGTCCGCCGGTCGGTCAGGCCGTCGGTGTAGAACACCAGGATGGCCCCGGGCGGCATGGCGATGGTCTGCGTCTTGTAGGTGGGCAGCCCGCTGATGCCCTTGCCCCGCACGCCGAGCAGGACGCCCTTGTGCCGGAACTCGAGCTGCCGCACCTGCCCGCCGCTGATCAGCAGCGGGGCGTCGTGGCCCGCGTTGGCGAAGGTCAGCTCCCTCGACCACGCGTCGTAGATCATGTAGATGCAGCTCACCGTGGGCGGGTCCCCGGCCAGCATGCCGTTCTCGCCGGCCGGGGCGAGCGCGCGGCACCAGTCGTCGAGTTTGCGCATGATGTCCGCGGGCGACTTCTCATCCTGGGCGAACGCCCGCAGGGCCGCCCGCAGCTGGCCCATGATCGCCGCCGCCCGCGGGCCGCGGCCCTCGACGTCGCCGATGACGATGCCCACCCGTCCGGCGGCCAGCGGGATGATGTCATACCAGTCGCCGCCCACCTGCGTCTGGATCCCCTGGCCCTGGGTCTCCAGCGGTTTGGCCGGCACGTACCTGCAGGCCACCTGCAGGCCGTCCAGCTCGGGCATCGCCTGCGGCAGCAGGCTCTTCTGGAACGCCAGCGCGGTCTGCCGCTCGGTCTCGAACAGCATCGCGTTGTCGATCGCGATGGCCACCCGGCTGGCGATGGCGCCGATGAGATCGCGGTCGGGCGTGTCGTAGTGGTGCACGTCACGCTCGGTGAGCCGGGACAGGGCCAGGCTCATCACGCCGAGAAGCTCTCCCCGCGCGTACAGCGGTGCCGCTATCACTGACGTCAGCCCGGCCTGGCGCGCCGCCGCCATGCTCTCCGGGCTCGGCGCGGGATAGTAATCGCTGTCCAGGTCGTTGATCGCGATCGCGTCCAGGCGGGCCATCGCCTGCTGGCAGAAGTGACCGTCGGGATAGTGGATCTGCTCGCCCACCTGGGCCCAGGTCCCCGGCGGCGGCACCCAGTCGCTGGCGTGCCGCATGGCGCGGCGGATCAGCTGCTCACCGGCGAACAGGTCGATGAAGCAGTGATCGGCGAACTGCGGCACCAGGATCTGCGCCACGTGCTTGAGCGTGGTGCCGATTTCCAGGGATCCGGCCAGCCGCTCGCCCACCCGCTCGAGCAGGGCGATCCGGTCCTGCTGGTCCTGCCCTCCGGGGTGGCCCGCCTCCCGGGCCAGGATCACCATCCCGTCGATGTCGCCGTCCGGGGGCCGCAGCGGAACGGCGAAGGCCCGGATGAGCGTGCGGGACCCGTCGCCATCCGCGCTCTCGCACATCCCCTCCCAGGACCGGCCGCCCAGCACCTGTCCGACCAGGTCGTCCGTCCTATCCGCGCCGTCGTCGGCGAACAGGCCCAGCGACTCCACCGGGCAGCCGGCCAGCCGCGCGGTGTCACCGGGAACCTGGAAGAGCCGCGCCGCGAACTCGTTGACGTAGCGAATCTGGCCGAGCCGGTCGGTGACCACGACCGCTATCTGGGCATGGCTGAGCCCCACGTCAGCAGGAAGGCATGCGTCGGAAGCCGCATCACCCCAGCCCGGCACGTCCGCGCTCCCCAGCCCAGGCAGCGTTGCCGATTGACATGATCACGCTCCGGCCACCGTCTGACACCGGCTGCTAATGGACACGAAAATGTGCGCGGCGATCTGACTGGGGAGGTCAGTAGAGATAGCGTCCATCGAGTCGCCGGCTGTCACGCGTACACCATCATCGCCCGTCATGAGAATCACCTCGCGTCCGGGTTGTATCCCGGCGCGCTTGAGTTTAAGCATCAGAACAAGATCGCTTTGAATTTGCTCGCCAATTCGCCGGATGACGACCCGGGTATCGTCCGGGGATGCGACCCTTGTCATCGCCTCGCCCGTCTCGTTCGAGGCCGCCCGCACCCGGTCGAGCGCCTCCGCGGGCAGACCGAGTTCGGCCAGGCCAGGTATGAGATTGCCGTGCGGGCAGCGGACCGGGTAGCCGAGCAGTTCGAGCAGGCGGTGCTCCACGCTCTCCGAGATCACGTGCTCCCAGCGGCACGCCTCGATGTGCACTTCCTCCCACGGCAGCTTGATGACGTCGACGAGCAGGCATTCGGCCAGCCGGTGCTTGCGCATGACCCTGGTGGCGAGCGTCCGGCCGACCTCGCTCAGCGACAGCTGCCGGTCCCCGGCCACGTGCACCAGCCCGTCCCGCTCCATCCGGGCCACCGTCTGGCTGACGGTCGGGCCGCTCTGCGTCAGCCGCTCGGCAATGCGCGCCCGCAGCGGGACGACGCCCTCTTCCTCAAGTTCGAAGATGGTACGCAGGTACATCTCCGTCGTGTCAATGAGCCCCTGGGCTGTCAACTCCTCATCCTCCTGCTTGTGATGCTATGCCGCAGCGGCGAGAACGTGATCCCGTGACCCGGGAAAGGGCGAAAGGAGCGCCGCGATCAGCAGCATTCGGTGAATAACGCGGGGCGAATCGCCTAACGGAGCTGCCCGGCTGCTTATTCCGCCCGCCGCGCGGCGTCAGGGGGACAGCCGGTCGACGGCCCAGCCGCCGCCGGCCCGCCGGTAGCGCATCCGGTCATGCAACCGGAACGCGCCAGCCTGCCAGAACTCCACCGCGTCGGGTTCGAGAAGGTACCCGCCCCAGAAGTCGGGCATCGGCACCTGGCCGGGCTCCGGCCAGCGCCGTTCCAGTTCGGCCACGCGGTCCTCGAGAACCGCCCGCGACGCGATCACGGTCGACTGCCTGCTGGCCCACGCCCCGATCTGGGAGCCCCGGGGCCTCGACCTGAAGTAGGGCTCGCTCTCGGCTTGCGACAGCAGGCGGACCCGGCCTTCCACGATCACCTGGCGCTCGATGCCGTACCACGGGAACACCAGGCAGGCCGCCGGGGTCGCGGCCAGTTCCCTGCCCTTGCGCGAGGTTCGGTTGCTGTAGAAGGTGAATCCGGCCTGGTCATGAGCCTTCAGCAGCACCGTGCGGGCCCGCGGGCGGCCCTCCGCGGTAATCGTGGACAGCACCATCGCCGTGGGCTCGGGCATTCCCGACGCCAGCGCGTCGGCCATCCACCGGGCGAACTGCGTCATCGGTTCGCCGGCTATCTGGTGCTCGGGCAAGCCTCGCAAGACTGGCGTGGCCGACGCGGGCGCCACGGGAGTTTCACTCTGCGTAGAGTCCATGGTTACTGATCCGTTGCGGTCGGTGAGCTTGACTGAACTCTAGTCCCGCGCGGCCGACGCCGGGCCACGCCCGCACCGAAGCTGCCCTGATGCCCGCCCGGTGCCCAGCCCGGACGCCTGGCCGGATGCCCCGGCGAGGCCATGCCCGCGGGGACTTCGGAAGGGCCGGAGGGGCACCCGGGACGTTCGGGATAGGCCGGATGACGCCTGCTACCCATCTCCTTCGTCAAAATTCATTCGGCATACACTCGCAATGACCAGAGCAGAGCTTGGTAGCAGCCTCGGGCACCCCATGAGGCCGACGAGAGGAAACACCGATGTCGGACTTCAAGCCAGGCCTTGAAGGCGTCATCGCCTTCGAGACGGAAATCGCCGAGCCGGACAAAGAAGGCGGCGCACTCCGCTACCGGGGAGTTGACATTGAAGAGCTTGTCGGCCACGTCTCCTACGGGCATGTCTGGGGCCTTCTCGTCGACAATGCCTTCGCGCCCGGGCTGCCGCCGGCCGAGCCTTATCCGATCCCGGTCCATTCCGGTGACATCCGGGTCGACGTGCAGAGCGCGCTGGCCATGCTGGCGCCCGCCTGGGGCCTGCGGCAGCTGCTCGACATCGGCGACGACCAGGCCCGGGAGGACCTCGCCCGGGCCTCGGTGATGGCCTTGTCCTTCGTCGCGCAGGCCGCCCGTGGCATCGGGCTGCCCATGGTCCCGCAACGCCTGGTGGACCAGGCCGCGACGATCACCGAGCGGTTCATGACCCGCTGGCGTGGCGAACCCGACCCGCGGCACGTGAAGGCGGTCGACGCGTACTGGACGTCGGCGGCCGAGCACGGCATGAATGCCTCGACCTTCACCGCCCGCGTGATCGCCTCCACCGGGGCCGACGTGGCCGCCGCGCTGTCCGGGGCGGTCGGCGCGATGTCCGGGCCGCTGCATGGCGGCGCGCCCGCGCGCGTCCTGGGCATGATCGAGGAGGTCGAGCGGACCGGGGACGCCCAGGGCTACGTGACGTCGGTGCTGGACCGCGGCGAGCGGCTGATGGGGTTCGGGCACCGGGTGTACCGGGCCGAAGATCCCCGCGCCCGGGTGCTGCGCCGCACCGCCAAGGAACTCGGCGCGCCCCGGTACGAGGTGGCCCTGGCCCTGGAGAAGGCGGCCCTGGCCGAGCTCAGGGCGCGGCGCCCGGACCGGGTGCTGGAGACCAACGTGGAGTTCTGGGCGGCCATCGTGCTCGACTTCGCCGGAGTTCCCGCGCACATGTTCACCTCGATGTTCACCTGCGCCCGGACGGCGGGATGGGCGGCCCACATCCTCGAGCAGAAGCGCACCGGCCGGCTGGTCCGCCCGGCCGCCCGGTACATCGGCCCGCCGACGCGGCCCGTCCGCGACGTCCCCGGCGCGGACCAGGTGCTCGACCGGGAGGTCTTAGCGCCCAGGCCGGCCAGGTCTCGCCAGGCCGCTCAGCCCGCTCAGGCCGCTCGGGCGCTGCGGCCCGGTGGATCCCGGTGGTGTGCGGAGGCGGCCGGCAGCCGTCAGCGCCCGCCGGTAGGCTGCGGGGATGAGCAGTCTCGTGATCCCGGCGCAGCTCAGGCCCAAGGACGGCAGGTTCGGCAGCGGCCCGGCCAAGATCCGCCCCGAGCAGCTGGCCGCGCTCGCGGACTCGGGAGCCACTTACCTCGGCACGTCGCACCGCCAGCCGCCGGTCAGGTCGCTGGTGCGGCGGGTCCGCGGCGGCCTGGCCGAGCTGTTCGGGCTGCCCGCCGACTACACGGTCGCGCTCGGCAACGGCGGCACCAGCGCGTTCTGGGAGATGGCCATGTTCGGGCTGATCCGCGGGCACTCCCAGCACCTGAGCTTCGGCGAGTTCTCGGCCCGGTTCGCGGCGCTGGCCGGCCGCGCGCCGTGGCTATCCGAACCGACCGTGGTGGAGTCCGCCCCCGGTACCCACCCGGCGCCCCGCCCCGATCCGCGGGCGGACGCCTACGCGCTGACCCACAACGAGACCTCGACCGGGGTGGCGATGCCGGTGCGCCGCGTACCCGGCGCCCATCCCGGGTCGCTGGTCCTGGTCGACGCGACCAGCGCGGCGGGCGGCCTGCCGGTCCGGGCGGAAGAGTTCGACGTATATTACTTCGCCCCGCAGAAGGGCCTCGGCTCGGACGGCGGCCTGTGGATCGCCCTGATGTCCCCGGCCGCGGTGGAGCGGGTGCACGAGATCGCCGCGAGCGGGCGGTACATACCCGACTTCCTCTCGCTGCGGATCGCCCTGGAGAACTCGGCCAAGGACCAGACCTATAACACCCCCGCGGTGGCGACCCTGTTCCTGCTGGCCGAACAGATCGAATGGATGCTCGACCGTGGCGGACTGCCCTGGACCACGGCCCGGACGGCGCGATCGGCTGCCATACTGTATACATGGGCGGAGAAGGCGGCCTTCGCGGATCCGTTCGTCGCCGATCCCGGGCAGCGTTCGCAGGTCGTCGGCACCATCGACATCACGGGCGGGCTGTCCGCTGACGACATGGCGGCGGCCCTGCGGGCGAACGGCATCGTCGACACGGAGGCCTACCGGAAACTGGGCCGCAACCAGTTGCGCATCGGCATGTTCCCCGCGGTCGACCCGGCGGACACCGAAGCGCTGACCGCCTGCCTCGACTACCTGGCCGAACGTCTGGCCTGACCGGAAGCGGCTAGCGGATGATCGACCCGACCAGCACGGTCAGCACGAGCAGCACCAGAACGGCCGGAAGCAGCCATCGGGGCATCCGGTTCACGAGGACAGCCTGCAAACGTGCGGACGGCACGAGATCCGAGGGAGAAGGGTTGGGCCATGGTGACAACGCCCGTCGGTCAGGCATGCTGAGCGGGTCCCCGGGTTTAGACCCCAAGACGCAGGAGGGGACCAACCGCCCGGCTGGATCGACCGCCGCTCCAGGGGACGTCATGCGGCTATTCGTGGCCATCGCGCCGCCCTCGGCGGTGCTCGACGAACTCGACGCCCTGGTGGAGCCGCTCCGCGCGAGCCGGCTCGACCTGCGCTGGACCAACCGGGAAGCCTGGCACCTGACCCTGGCCTTTCTCGGCCAGGTCAACGAGGCCGCCGTGGCCCGGCTGCTGCCGCGCCTGGAGCGGGCCGCCCGCCGGCACCACCAGGTCCGGCTGGCGTTCGCCGGGGCGGGTGCCTTCCCGTCGCCGAGGCGGGCGAACGTGCTGTGGAGCGGCCTGTCCGGTGACCGCAGGGCGCTGGCCCGGCTGGCCGAATCGGTCGCCGCGGGCGCCAGCCGCGCCGGCGCGCCGCCGCCCGACCGGGGGCGCCGCTTCCAGCCGCACCTGACCCTGGCCCGGTGCCGGATGCCCGCCGACATCACCGGTCTCGTCACCCGGCTCGGCGACTACCAGGGGCAGCCGTGGACCGCGGACCGCGTGCACCTGGTGCGCAGCCGCCTGGGCGCGACCGAGCACCCCAGGTACACCTCGCTCGCCAGCTGGCCGCTGCGGCCCCCGCCTGTCCCGCTTGACTGAGACGAGGCAGCGCGGGCTGACCGCGCTGGCTGAGGCAGCGCGGGCGGCCCGCGTCCCGGCCCGCTGAACACGGCCTGCCGCGTCAAGACGACTGGCTGAGCTTCTCCAGGATCGGCACCGCGGCCCGGAGCGTGGCGCGCTCCTCGGCGGTCAGCTCCGCCAGCCGCCGGGCCAGCCACGCGTCCTTCCGCCGCCGGACCCGCTGGACGAGAGCGCGTCCCTCCTCGGTGACGGTGAGGACGACCTGGCGCCGGTCCGTCGGGTGCGCCGAGCGGAGCACCAGGTGCCGCTCCTCGAGCACGGCGATGACGCGGGTCATGGACGGGGGCTGCACCTTCTCGTGCTCGGCCAGCTCGCCCGGGGTCATCGCCTGGTGCACCTCCAGGGCCGAGAGCGCGGCCAGCTGCGTTTCGGACAGCACCGCCTCGGTCATGCCGGACGCGGCGCGCTGCGCCCGCAGCCGCCGGGCCAGCCTGCTCACGGAGATCCGGAGGGCGGTGGACAGCCCGGCATCAGTCCTGGTCCGCGTAGCTGTCATCATGGCTAACCTTCGTCGGCCGACCTGGGGCGCAGACTTAAGTACATCACGCTCGCGAGGCCGGTGCAGCCCATGGCGACCGAACAAGCCGGACCTCGTAGCCTGGAGGGGTGGACGGGATGAAGCTGACCGGCGAGCGGGCCGGGCGCCCCCCGCCGCCGCCTCCGCTCGAGGCGGACGACCAGGTGGTGATCCGGGTCGGCATGGCGGGGTGGGCCATCGCGCTGGTGGTGCTGCTCATCGTCCGCGACAGCCTGCCGGCCGGCCAGCGCTGGTGGATCTGGACCTGCGCCTGCGGCCTGGCGATGGGGCTCTTCGCGTCCTGGTACGTGCCGAGGCTGAAGCGCGGCCGGGAGCGGGCCGCGGCCGGGCGGGCGGGGCCGAACCGGGACCAGGAGGCGAACCGGGACCAGGCGGCGAACCAGGCTCAGTCGGCCCCGCGGGACAACGGCTCGAACACGGTTTCCTCGACCGACACCCCGGGCAGCTCGACGAGATCGTAGCCGAACTCGTCGATGACCGGAGCCACCGTGCGCCTGGCCTCCGTAGTGGCCATGGCCTCAGAATGGGCCCCGCAGCCGTGGTCGGCCGAAACGACCCGTCCGTCGTCCGGTGCGTACGCGTTCGCGCAGGCGCCGAACAACCGGCCGAGCTCCCCGCTGAGCGGGACGAAGAAGCCGCAGCTGACGCAGTGGGCGGGCGCCGCGTGCGCGAGCGGCGACCGCGGGCCGTGCTCGCTGTCGTACCAGCGCTCGGACGCGGTTTCCCGGCCGGCGGCCGACAGCACGCGCGAACGCCCCGGCGCGGGCAGCTCGGCCGGCTCCGCCGGGCCGCCGTCTGTGCCGTCGTCGGGATCGTCGTCGAACCAGTCCGTGACGGCGTCATCGCCCTCGAGCGTGACCAGCGGCACCAGCCGCTCGTCGCCCGGCGGCGCGGGCAGCAGGTCGCCGACGCCGAGGTCGCCCGGCCGCAGCCGGTCCTGCCACGGCACCCAGTCCGGCGCGAGCAGCGCCTTCGGCCCGGGCAGCAGCACCGTCTCGCTCACGGTCACCGCCTTGGACCTGGGCGCCCGGACCACCGTCACCGCCCAGCGCCAGCCGGCGTAGGCTGGGTCCGCGCAGTCGAACAGGTGGGTGACGATGCGCTCGCCTTCCGCCTGCAGGCTGAGGTGGTCGCCGACCTGGGCCGCGCCCACGACGGCGACGGCGGCGTCCCGCGCGGGGCCGACGGCCTCCGCGCAGGCCTGATCCGGCTCTTTGGTTCGGGTGCGGGTGGGACTCACGGCTACCAATCTCGCTTATCACGCACAATGCATGTGCGGCTACCCGCCGTACAAGGCGACGGCTGGGTCGCCGCACTGGCCGTGACCAAGAATACTGGTTACATGCGGCTGTCCGAGGCGATGCGGCGAACCGGGAGCGCGGCCCGCGCCACCGGCGGCGCGGTCCGGTCCGGCGCGCGGGCCGGAGCCAGCGCCGGCCGCCGGACCGGCGGCATCGTACACCACGTGACCGGCGCGTCCGGAGCCGGCCGTACCGGCCTGTCCACGCTCATCGAACTGACCGCGGCCGGCGGCGCCGGCGACGCGTTCGTCGCCGTGTCGCTGGCCGGAACGATCTTCTTCAGCACGTCGCTGGACCAGGCGCGCGGCCGGGTGGTGCTCTTCCTGCTGGTGACGATGGCGCCGTTTGCGGTTCTCGCGCCGTTCATCGGGCCGGCCCTGGACCGCATGCAGCAGGGCCGGCGCTACCTGCTGGCCGGCACCCTGCTGGCCCGCGGCCTGCTCTGCTGGGGAATGTCGGCCGCCATCAACAACCCGGTGACGCTGCTGCCCGCGGCGTTCGGCATCCTGGTGCTGCAGAAGTCGTACGGCGTGGTGCGCGCGTCGGTCACGCCGCGCCTGCTGCCCGCGGAGATCACCCTGGTGACCGCGAACGCACGGTCCCAGCTCATCACGCTGACCGCCTCCCTGCTCGGCGGGGCGCTGGCGGCCGGGATCCAGGTCGCGGCCGGGGCCGCCTGGGTGCTCCGGGCGGGCACGCTGATCTACCTCGCCGCGATGATCCTCGCGCTGCGGCTCCCGGACCAGGTGGACGTGCCGCCGGCGCCGGCCGCGACACCGCCGGCGGCCGCACCCCCGCCGCCCGGTTATATCCCGAACGGGCGGGGTCGCTCGCCTCGCCAACCCGGTTCCGATACCTGGGCGGACGATCCCCGGCGGGACGGCCGCACCCGGCCGTACGAGCCCGCCGCCCTGCCGCCAGGCGCCTCGACTGCGCCGGCCGGCACCGCCGGAAACGGCAAGGCCCGGGGGCGGCGGGGCCTGGCCAACGTGGGCCCGGTGGTGAGCGAGGCGATGCAGGGCAACGCGGTGCTCCGCGCGTTCTCCGGCTACATGGTCTTCTTCCTGGCGTTCTACCTGCGCAGCGAGGCCTTCAGCAGCAGTTCGCACAACCACAACCTCGCGCTGGGCGCCCTGGTGGCCGCGGCGGCGGTCGGCGGGCTGGCCGCGATGGCGATCGGGTCCCTGATCCGCGCCCGGGCCCCGGTGCTCATCCTGTTCGCCATGCTCACCCTGGCTCCGATCGTGACCGCCGTCTGCGCCTGGTTCTTCAGCCTGGCCGCGGCCATCACGGTGGCGTGCACCGCAGCGCTGGCGGCCGGCCTGGCCAAGCTGTCCCTCGACTCCACGGTGCAACGCGAGATCGGCGAGGAGATCCGGTCGTCGGCGTTCGCGGTCTCCGAGACGCTGAACCAGGTGGCGAACGTCGCGGGCAGCCTGGCCGGCGTGCTGGTCTCGATACTGGACAATGGCCAGGCCGGCCTGGCCATCGCCGCCGCCGGCCTGACCGCGGCGCTGATCATCCTGGTCGGCCGGCGCCGGCGGCGCGTCCTGGCCCGGCGCGAGGAAACCGTGCCGGTCCGGCCCCGGCCGCATCCGCATCCGCGCTAGCGGGTCACGCCGGTGCCGCCTCAGGGCTCGATGTTGTCGGCGACGGCGCGAAGCATGGCGGCGATCCGCTTCGCGTGGTTACTGTCCGGGTGCTTGTTCCTGCGGTAGGTCGTCGACACGTCGTCGAGGTACTTGATCAGGTCCTCGACCATCACGATCATCTCGTCCGGCTTCTTGCGGGCCTGCGCCTGCTTGGCCGCGACGCTCGGCGGGGGCTCCAGGAGCCGCACCTTGAGCGCCTGCGTCCCGCGGCGTCCCTCGGCGATGTCGAACTCCACCCGCTGCCCCTTCAGCAGCGCGGTCGTCCCGGGAGGGAGCGCCGAAGCATGCACGTAGACCTCGCCGCCGTCATCGCGCGCGAGGAAACCGAACTTCTTGTCGGCGTCGTAGAACTTGACCTTGCCGGTAGGCACGCTCACTGACCTCACGTCGAAGAGAACTAACAACAACCAGCGATCAGGCGACCGGCAGGATGCTATGGGCATTTCTAAGGCTATCGGTCCGGGCCGCCGGATCGCAGCTTCGTTATGGCCGGAAAGCCAGACGGCCCGGGGCCAGGCCCCGGGCCGTCTGGGTGACGCGACTCCCCGGATCAGAAGTCCATGTCGCCGCCGCCACCGGGGGCGGCGGGGGCCTTGTCCTTCTCCGGCTTCTCCGCGATCACGGCCTCGGTGGTGAGGAACAGGCCCGCGATCGACGCCGCGTTCTGCAGCGCCGAGCGGGTGACCTTCGCGGGGTCGATGATCCCGGCCTTGAACATGTCGACATACTCGCCGTCCGAGGCGTCCAGGCCCTGCCCGCCGGGCAGCGTCTTGACCTTCTCGACCACCACGCCGCCCTCGTGGCCGGCGTTCACCGCGATCTGCTTGAGCGGCTCCTCCAGCGCGCGGCGCACGATCGCCGAACCGGTCGCCTCGTCGCCCGACAGGTCGAGCTTCTCGAAGGCGCTCCGGCCCGCCTGCAGCAGCGCGACGCCGCCGCCGGGCACGACGCCCTCCTCGACCGCGGCCTTGGCGTTGCGCACCGCGTCCTCGATGCGGTGCTTGCGCTCCTTCAGCTCGACCTCGGTGGCCGCCCCGGCCTTGATGACCGCGACGCCGCCGGCCAGCTTGGCCAGCCGCTCCTGCAGCTTCTCCCGGTCATAGTCCGAGTCGGTGTTGTCGATCTCGGTGCGGATCTGGTTGACCCGGCCGGAGATCTGGTCGGCGTCGCCCGCGCCGTCGACGATCGTGGTCTCGTCCTTGGTGACCACGACCTTGCGCGCCCGGCCGAGCACGTCGAGTTCGGCGTTCTCCAGCTTGAGGCCGACTTCCTCGCTGATGACCTGGCCGCCGGTGAGGATGGCGATGTCACCGAGCATGGCCTTGCGGCGGTCGCCGAAGCCGGGGGCCTTGACCGCCACCGACTTGAACAGGCCGCGCATCTTGTTCACGACCAGGGTCGCCAGGGCCTCGCCCTCGACGTCCTCGGCGATGATGACCAGCGGCTTGCCGGACTGCACCACCTTGTCGAGCAGCGGGAGCAGGTCCTTGTTCGCCGAGATCTTCGAGTTGACCACGAGGATGTACGGGTCCTCGAGGACCGCCTCGAGCCGCTCCGGGTCGGTGACGAAATAGGGCGCGATGTATCCCTTGTCGAAGCGCATGCCCTCGGTGAGCTCGAGCTCCAGGCCGAAGGTGTTGCTCTCCTCGACGGTGATGACGCCTTCCTTGCCGACCTTGTCCATCGCCTCGGCGATCATCTCGCCGATGGCCGGGTCGCCGGCCGAGATGGAGGCCGTGGCGGCGATCTGCTCCTTGGTCTCCACCTCCTTGGCGAGCTTGGAGAGCTCCTCGCTCACCCGCTCGACGGCCGCCTCGATGCCGCGCTTGAGCGACATCGGGTTGGCCCCCGCGGCGACGTTACGCAGGCCCTCGCGCACCAGCGCCTGGGCCAGGACGGTCGCCGTGGTGGTGCCGTCGCCGGCCACGTCGTCCGTCTTCTTCGCTACTTCCTTGACAAGCTCCGCGCCGATCTTCTCCCACGGGTCCTCGAGCTCGATCTCCTTGGCGATGGACACGCCATCGTTGGTGATCGTGGGGGCGCCCCACTTCTTCTCGAGAACCACGTTGCGGCCCTTGGGGCCGAGGGTTACCTTCACGGCGTCGGCGAGCTGGTTCATACCGCGCTCGAGGGCGCGCCTGGCGTCCTCGTCAAACGCGATCATCTTCGCTGCCATAGGCTCCAGTCCTCCGTGGCGTACGCGCGGATCGAGCCGACGCCCGCGACGGACGGCATCCCGCGCGACAGTCCCTTCCTGCCGCGGGAGGGTGCCTCATCGCCCGATCCCGCCATCATGCTGGCACTCGCATATGGAGAGTGCCAGCACCATGTTTAGCACTCTCCTAGTGAGAGTGCAAACGCCCGGCCGCCTGGGCCCGCGGCTGGCGCCTGGCGCGGTCCCCGCCGCATCATCGGGTGTCAGAACCCGCGGGAAACGGGGAGGAACCGGACACGCCGATACGGACCTCGCGAGCCGGGAGAATCAGATCGGCCCGGCCCCGGGGGGCCGGGCCGGCCAGCAGAACCCGGCAGATCTGCGGTCCCGCGCGAACCCGGGACCACGGGCGGACTTAAGAGACCACGACCACCTTGTCGGCCTGCGCGCCGCGGTCGCTCTGCGTGATCTCGAACTCGACCCGCTGGCCCTCTTCGAGGGTGCGGTATCCGTCCGACTGGATCGCCGAGAAGTGGACGAACACGTCCTTGCCACCGTCGACGGCAATAAAGCCGTATCCCTTGTCCGGGTTGAACCACTTGACGGTGCCCTGAGCCATTCCAAACAACTCCCTAACTGCGCTCGGGCTTCGAGCCCCGCCCCTTGCAACCGCGGAACTCGTCGATCGCGAACCGGTGAGAACGGCTGAGCGCACCCGCGCGTACCCCGTCCGTCCGACGGCGACCGGAATTGACCTTACCTCGTACTGGGAGTGCACGTCGCCAGTTACCCCGCAATCACGTCATCTGGCCTACATTCCCTTCCGTCCCGGGCGCCCCGCCAGCCACGGCGGGAATCACGGAAACCCGCTCGCCCGCCGGCACCCGGGTGTCGAGTCCCTGCGTGAAGCGCACGTCCTCGTCGCCCACGTAGACGTTGACGAACCGGCGCAGCTTGCCGCCGTCGTCGATGATCCGGCCGCCCAGGCCCGGGTAGGCGGCGTCCAGCCCGGCGATGACCTCGCGGAGGGTCCCCTCGGACGCGGTCACCTCCGCCGCGCCGCCGGTATAGGACCGCAGGATGGTGGGAATGCGCACCCGCACTGTCACGACATTGCCTCTCTGCCCGGCCCGGTTCCGCTCAGGCCGATTCCGGATAACGCTCGGTGAAAGCCTCGACGGTCGCCTTGATCGGGGCCGGCACGTCCACGGCCGCCAGGACCGCGTCGAGGGTCTTCAGCCCGTCACCCGAGTTGATGATCACGGTCTCGGCCTCCGGGTCCAGCTGGCCGCCGGAGATCAGGTTGCGCAGCACGCCCAGGGTGACGCCGCCCGCGGTCTCGCCGAAGATGCCCTCGGTGGCGGCGAGCAGCCGGATGCCGTCGACGATCTCGTCGTCGCTCACGTCGGCGATCGCCCCGCCGGTGCGCCGCACCACGTCCAGCACGTAGGGCCCGTCGGCCGGGTTGCCGATGGCCAGCGACTTGGCGATGGTGGACGGCCGGACCGGGCGCACCACGTCGTGACCGGCGGCGAAGGCGGCCGACACCGGCGCGCACCCGCTCGCCTGCGCGCCGAACACCCGCCACGGCGTCTCGGGCACCAGGCCGAGCGAGGTCAGCTCGGCGAAGCCCTTGTCCACCTTGACCAGCTGCGCGCCCGAGGCGATCGGCACCACCACCTGCTCGGGCAGCCGCCAGCCGAGCTGCTCGGCGATCTCGAAGCCGAGCGTCTTGGACCCCTCGGCGTAGTAGGGCCGCACGTTGACGTTGACGAAGGCCCAGTCCGGGTGCTCGCCCGCGAGCTCAGAGGCCAGCCGGTTCACGTCGTCGTAGGTACCGTCCACGGTGATGAACGTGCCGCCGTAGACCGAGGTGGTGATGATCTTCTGCTGCTCCAGGTCGGCGGGAACCATGACCACGGAGCGGACGCCGGCCCGGGCGGCCGCGGCGGCCACCGCGTTGGCCAGGTTGCCGGTGGACGGGCAGGCGAGCACCTTGAAGCCCATCTCGGTGGCGGCGGCCAGGGCCACCGCCACCACCCGGTCCTTGAACGAGTGCGTCGGGTTGCCCCGGTCGTCCTTGATCCACAGGCGGCGCATGCCCAGCGCGTGGGCCAGGCTGTCGGCGCGGATCAGCCTGGTGTAGCCGGGCTCGGTGGTGGGCCGTCCGGCGATGTCGGGCGGGACCGGGAGCAACGGCGCGTACCGCCACATGTTCGGCGGGCCCGCCTGGATGTCCTCCCGGGTCAGGCTCGGGTAGTCGTAGCGGACCTCCAGCGGCCCGAAACACTCCTCGCAGGCGTAGTGCGGGCCGAGCGGGTACACCTGGCCGCATTCGCGGCAGGACAGCCCGGTGGCGTAGCCGAACCCGGAAGCTGCGGAAGACGTGCGTGTCGTTGCTGTGGTCACCGGCGAGGACTTCCTTTCCCCATCTTTCCCAGCGGTCACCCTGACCGCGGGCCGGACTTGGCACCATGCCACGCGCCTCGCCGTTCACGACCGGCATGCATGCGCGCTAGGTTGCCGGGGCTTCACCGGGCCGATCCCTCCACCCCTCTGGATGAGCGTTGTTCAGTTGTACTCAAACGGGTCAAGAATACCTGAGCGGTCGCCCCCTGCACCGCATGGGGATACTGCGAAGAAGGTGCACTAGCCTGCCGGACATGAAGCAGCGAGTGCTGGTGGCGTCCAACCGCGGCCCGGTTTCCTACCAGTTCGGCGCCGACGGCTCGCTGACCGGCCGGCGGGGCGGCGGCGGCATGATCGCCGGGGTGACGGCGGGGCTGGCGGCGCTGGGCCCGGAGGCCAGCGTCACCTGGATCTGCGCCGCGCTCAGCGACGCGGACCGCGCGGCCGCGCAGCAGCACCGTGCCGCCGCCGGGAGCGAGGATCAGCGGGGCGGCATCCCGGTGCGGATGCTCGACATCCCGGGCGACATCTTCGACCGCGCCTACAACAACGTGGCCAACTCGGCGCTGTGGTTCGTGCACCACATGCTCTTCGACACGCCGAACCAGCCGAGGTTCAACCACGGCTTCCGCCGCGACTGGGCCGCGTACCTGGCCTACAACGAGGCGTTCGCCGACGCGGTGGCCGAAGAGGCCCGGTCCGGGGAGGCCGCCCGCGAGCAGCCGCCGTCCGGCGGCCTGCGGGTGCTGATCCAGGACTACCACCTGTGCCTGGCCCCGCGGCTGGTGCGGGAGCGGCTCCGTCATCAGCTGGGGGACGCGGCCAGGGACGCGGGCATCGGGCACTTCTGCCATACACCCTGGGCGCCGCCGGACTACTACCGGATGCTCCCCGAGCAGGTGGGCCGGGCGCTGCTGGACGGCATGCTCGGCGCGGACCGGGCCGGCTTCCACGCCGAGCGGTGGGCCGCCGCGTTCATGGACTGCTGCGCCGGCCTGCTCGGCGCGGACGTGGACCGGACCGGCCTGCCGCCCGGCCAGGACCGGGGACCGGTGGGGCGGGTGACCTACCGGGGCGCGGTCACCGAGGTATGCGTCCACCCGCTCGGCGTGGACGCCGTCGAGCTGCGGGCGCGCGCCCGGGCCGGGGACGTGCAGGCCCACGTGGACACGCTGCGCCGGGCGGCGGGCGGCCGCAAGCTCATCGTCCGGGTCGACCGGACCGAGCTGTCCAAGAACATCGTGCGCGGCCTGGCCGCCTACCGCGAGCTGCTCGCGACCCGTCCGCAGTGGCGCGGCCGGGTCGTGCACCTGGCCTTCGCCTACCCGTCCCGGTCGGCCCTGGCGGAATACCGCGCCTACACCGACCGGGTGCGGCAGCTCGCCCGCCAGATCACCGAGGAGTTCGGCACCGCGGACTGGGACCCGCTGATCCTGGAGGTCAGAGACGACTACCCGCGGTCGCTGGCCGCCTGCGCGGTGGCCGACGTGCTGCTGGTGAACCCGATCAGGGACGGCATGAACCTGGTCGCGCAGGAGGGCGCGGTGCTCTGCGAGCGCGGCTGCGCGCTGGTGCTGTCCCGCGAGGCCGGCGCGGCGGCCACGCTCGCCGCCGACGCGCTGCTCATCAACCCCTACGACGTCACCGAGACGGCCGGGGCCCTGCACCAGGCGCTGAGCATGCCGGACGCCGAGCGCCGGCACCGCGGCGCCGCGCTGGCCGCGATCGCCGCCGCGGACCCGCCCGCGCGCTGGCTGGGCGACCAGCTCGCCGGGCTCGGGTCCTGACCGGGGCGTGCCTAACCGGCCGGGCTCTAGCCGGCGGGCGATCCCCTCGAGCAGCGCCACGATCCCGTCGGGTCCCGGCACCACCAGGTCGGCCACGTCGGCGACCTGGGGGGACTCGGCGCTGGCGCTGGCCACGGCGCAGCCGGGGATGCCGCCGGCGCGCAGCGCGCGGACCGCGGCGAAGGCCGGCAGGTCACCGAGGTCGTCGCCGCAGAACAGAACCGAACGCGCCGCCCGCTCGCGGGCCAGCCCGGTCAGCGCGGCGCCCTTGTCCACCCCCGGCGGGCGCAGCTCGATGACGTAGCGGCCGGGTTCGGCGGCCAGCCCGAGGCCGTCCGCGAGCTGGCCGAGCGGGTCGCGGAGCCGGTCCAGCGCCGCGTCCGGATCGGCCGTGCCGCGGGTGTGCACGGCCACCGCGTGCGCCTTGTCCTCGACCCGGGTGCCGTCGGGGGCGCCCGCCGCCTGCAGCACGCCGGGCAGCGCGTCCCGCGCGGCCGCCACGGCCGGCGGGGTTTCGGCCGAGGTCAGCTGGCCGTCGCGCCACCGCTGCCAGCCGTAGTGGCCGATCACGACCAGGCCGGGGACGGCGGCGAGGCCGCCCAGGGCGACCGCCTCCGCCGCGGGCCGGCCGGTGATGACCGCGACCGTGCCCACCGCCCCGGCCAGGGCGGTCAGCGCGGGCACCGCGCCGGGGTGGGCCCGCGCGTCGCCCGGCCGGTCCACGATGGGCGCCAGCGTGCCGTCGAAGTCCGCGGCGAGCAGCGCGTGCCGCGGGTCGGCCAGCAGCGCGTCCAGGCCGGCCTGCCCCTCGGCGGTGGCCGGGCGAGGCAGCGTCATGCGGTCCGTCCTCCCCTGGGCGAGCGCATCCGCTGCCGGCGGGCCCGCTGCGCGCGCAGCCGCTTGACCAGCACCGGGTCGAACGCGAGCGCCTCGGCCCGGTCGATCAGCTCGTTCAGCAGCTGGTAGTACCGGGTGGCCGGCATGTCGAGCATCTCGGCGATGGCCTGCTCCTTGACGCCCGGCGACCGCCAGCCGCGCCGCTCGAAGGCCAGGATCCGCATGTCACGTTCGGACAGCTCAGGCATGCGACCTCCTCCCGGCCGGCCTACTGCTGACCGTACCTGACGCCGGGGGGCTGTACCGCAGCCGGCGGCCGACGTACGCTCACGGGTCGTGACCCGTTTCCGCTACCTCACCTTCCTCACCGACTACGGGCTCGAAGACGGTTTCGTGGCCGCCTGCCACGGCGTCGCCGCCCGGATCGCGCCGCACGCGGACATCATCGACGTGACCCACCTGGTGCCGCCGGGCGACGTCAGGCGCGGCGCGGCCGTGCTCGCGCAGACCGTGCCCTACCTGCCGCCGGCGGCGCACGTGGCGGTGGTCGACCCCGGCGTCGGCACGGCCCGGCGCGGGGTGGCGGTGGCGGCCGGGGACTCGGTGTTCATCGGGCCCGACAACGGCCTGCTGTCCTGGGCGGTGACCGCGGCGGGCGGCGCCACCCGCGCGTTCAGCCTGACCAGCCGGCAGCTGTGGCTTGGCCGGGTCACCCCGACCTTCCACGGCCGGGACATCTTCATGCCGGTGGCCGCGCACCTGGCGGCCGGCGCCGAGCTCACCGCGGCCGGGGCGGAAATCGACGTCGGCAACCTGGTCACGCTGCCGGCCCCGGAACGGCTGGTGCGCGATTTCGCCGCCGAGGGGGAAGTGCTGACCGTGGACCGGTTCGGCAACGTCCAGCTCACGATCACCGCGGCGGACGCGGCGGAAATCGGCGTCAACCCGGGCGGCACCGTGCTGGCGCACTTCGGCCACCGCCAGCTGACGCTGCCATACCGGGAGACGTTCGGCGCGGTCGCGACCGGTGAACTCGTCGCCTACACCGACAGCGCGGGCCTGGTCTCGATCGCGATCAACGGCGGGAACGCGGCGCAGCGGCTCGGCCTGCCGCCCGGCGCGCGGGTATCGATCACGGTAATACCGCGAATAATTAATGCGTGACGCATTCCACGGCGGGCGGCCGCATGGCACGATGACAGAGGCCGGTCGGAACATCGCTACCGCAGGCCAGCTCGGCCAGCGCCGGAGGAGATATCTGACCAAGTGTCACACCGATTGTTCCGCAGCACTCTTGTCCCGGTTGCCACAGGAATAGCTGCGGCCATTGTCATATCCGGGGTCGCCGGGTCCGTTCCCGCGCTCGCCGCCGGCAGCTACGGCGTCATCCAGTCCCGGGAATGGTGGCTGGACAGCCTGCACGTGCGGCAGGCCTGGCCGGCCACCGACGGCGCCGGGATCACCGTGGCCGTGCTCGGCACCGGCGTCGCCGCCGGGCACCCGGACCTGGCCGGCGCGGTGACGACCGGACCCGACTACACCGGTTCGGGCCGGACGGCGGGCGGGTCCTTCTGGGGCTTCGACGGCACCGCGGTCGCCGGGGTCATCGCCGGCCACGGGCACGGCACCGGCCGGGAGGCGGGCCTGCTCGGCGTCGCGCCCGCGGCGAGGATCCTGTCCGTCCGGGTCAGCCTGGAATACAACGACCCGCTGAACTCCGACGCCGCCCTCGCCGGACGGCTGCCCGGGGCCATCGCCCGGGGCATCGTGTACGCGGTCGGGCACGGCGCCAAGGTCATCGACCTGCCGCTGGACCCGGGCACGGCCGGCCTGACCGGTCAGGGCGACCCGGCCGCGGCCGGCGGCAGCCGGGCCGAGCGGGCGGCGGTGTCGTACGCGCTGAGCAAGAACGTGGTGCTGGTGGCCCCGGCGGGCGACGACGGCGACGGGCCCGGCCTGGTCGACTACCCGGCCGCGTACCCCGGCGTGCTCGCGGTGGCCGCGGCCGGCCGGGACGGGCAGGCCGCCTCGTTCAGCAGCAGGCGCCCGTACGTGTCGCTGGCGGCGCCCGGCGTCGCCCTGACCTCGGCGGTCCCGCCGGACGGCTACATGCCGATCAGCTCCACCAGCGCGTCCAGCGGCATCGTGGCCGGCCTGGCCGCCCTCATCCTGTCCAGGTACCCGCACCTCACCACGGCCCAGGTCACCCGGGCACTGACCGGCGGCGCGACCGCGGACCTGGCCCCCGGCACCGGGCACGGCATCGTCGACGCCGGCCGGTCGGTCGGCCTGGCCGCCGCGATCTACGCGGCCAGCAGGCCCCGCCCGGCCGCCGCGCCGCGGCCGCCGCGCCGACGGCCGCCGCGCCCAAGCCCGCGCGGACGTCCACCACGACGGCGCGCCGGGCGAGCGCCAGCACCCTGGCCGGATCCCTGGTGCGCTACGTGGTGGCCGGGCTGTGCGGGCTGATCGTCCTGCTGGTCGTGCTGCTCCTGGTCATGCGCTCCCGCCGGGAGCGGGCCCGGATCGCCGCGGCGGAACCCGGATCGCCCCGGCCCCGGCCCCGGTCCCGGGCACCGCAGGGCCAGCACCAGCAGCGCCGGCCGGACCTGGGGCCCGGTCCCGGCCCGGCCGCGGCCGGGCCCAGCCGGCCTCAGCCGGGCCCGCCCGGGCCGGCCGACTGGACCGCCTCCGGCGGCTGGCATGGCGGCGGCCTGGGCGAGATGCAGCCTGCCCCGGCCGCGCCCGTCCCGGCCTCTCCTGCCTCCGTCCCGGCCGTGGCGCCGCCGCGGCACTGGCCGAGGAATGCCAGGCCGGCCAGTGCCGCGGCGGGTTCCTCCGGACCGCCCTGGGCACCCGCGCCGGAGCCGGAGGAGCACGCATTCGGGCTGCTTCCCGTGGCGGCGAACACCGTCCTCCCGCCGGGTTCCGGCATCCGGGTGCCCGGGGACGTGGCCGCGCCGGCGGCCAGGCAGGACTTCGACTTCGCCGCGGCCCCGGTCCCGGTCGACTACGCGCCCCGCCGGGCCCCCGACTTCACCGTGCCGTCCCGGGCCGGCGGCGTCGTGCTCAGCGCCGACCACGGCCGGACGGACGACGGCCCGGCCGGGAACGGCCCGCAGGCGGCCGCGCCGGAGGGTTCGCGGGCCGCTTTCGGGTCCGGTCCGGGCCAGGCCGACCCCGGCTACATCTGGGACCTGGCCGCCACCGATGTCTTCCCGGCCGCGGCCAAACCGGGGTCAGCGCCGCAGCCGCCGGGCGCCGCCGGAGCGGACGACGATCCCGGCGCCTCAGCGGCTGGCGCCTAGGCGGCCATCCCGGCGGCCTGCGGGGCCTGCGCGGGCTCGAGCGCCAGCGCGAGCACGTCGCGGACGTCGCCGAGCGGGTGCACGTCCAGCTTCTCCAGCACCTCGGCCGGGACATCGTCCAGGTCGGGCTCGTTCCGCTGCGGGATCAGCACGGTGGTGATCCCGGCCCGGTGCGCGGCGAGCAGCTTCTGCTTCACCCCGCCGATGGGCAGCACCCGCCCGGTCAGCGACACCTCGCCGGTCATGGCCACGTCCGAGCGGACCGGCCGGCCGGACAGCAGGGACGCCAGCGCGGTGGTCATCGTGACGCCCGCGCTCGGCCCGTCCTTGGGCACCGCGCCGGCCGGCACGTGCACGTGCACGCCGCGGTCCTTGAGCTCGCTGACCGGAAGGTCGAGCTCGGCGCCGTGCGAGCGCAGGTAGGACAGCGCGATCCGGGCCGATTCCTTCATCACGTCACCGAGCTGGCCGGTGAGCGTGACCCCGGTCTCGCCGGTTTCCCTGTCGGCCAGGGACGCCTCGATGAACAGCACGTCCCCGCCGGCGCCGGTCACCGCGAGGCCGGTCGCCACGCCGGGCACGGCGGTCCGCCGCTCCGGCTCGGCCAGGCTGGTCTCCGGGGTGAACCTCGGCCGTCCCAGGTAGTCCCGCAGCTCGGCGACGCCGACGCTGGCCGGCAGTTCCGCGTCGCCGAGGGCCACTCGCGCCGCCACCTTGCGCAGGATGCGCGCGATGGACCGCTCCAGCGACCGGACGCCGGCCTCGCGGGTGTACTCGGCCGCCAGCATCCGCAGCGCGTCCTCCCCGACCGTCACCTCGCCGGTGTTCAGGCCCGCCTTGGACAGCTGCCTGGGCAGCAGGTGATCCCGGGCGATGAGGACCTTCTCGTCCTCGGTGTACCCGTCCAGCTGGACCAGCTCCATCCGGTCAAGCAGCGGGCCGGGGATCGCGTCCAGCACGTTGGCCGTGGCCAGGAAGACCACGTCCGACAGGTCCAGCTCGACCTCCAGGTAGTGGTCGCGGAACGTGTGGTTCTGCGCCGGGTCGAGCACCTCGAGCAGCGCCGACGCGGGGTCGCCGCGGAAGTCGGAGCCGATCTTGTCCACCTCGTCGAGCAGCACGACCGGGTTCATCGAGCCCGCCTCGCGGATGGCCCGGACGACCCGGCCGGGCAGCGCGCCCACATAGGTGCGCCGGTGCCCGCGGATCTCCGCCTCGTCCCGGACGCCGCCCAGGGCGACCCGGACGAACTTGCGGTCCATGGCGCGCGCGACCGACTCGCCGAGCGACGTCTTGCCGACGCCGGGCGGGCCGACCAGCGCGAGCACGGCGCCGGAACGCCGCCCGCCGATGATGCCCAGGCCGCGATCGGCGCGGCGCTTGCGCACCGCCAGGTACTCGATGATGCGCTCCTTGACGTCGTCCAGGCCGGTGTGGTCCTCATCGAGGATGCGCCGGGCGTCGGCGATGTCGTAGGCGTCCTCGGTCCGCTCGTTCCACGGGATGTCGAGGATGGTGTCCAGCCAGGTGCGGATCCAGCCGGTCTCGGGCGACGCGTCGGGCGTGCGCTCGAGCTTGGCCACTTCCTTCAGCGCCGCGTCCCGCACCGCCTCGGGCAGGGCGGCCGCTTCCACCCGGGCCCGGTAGTCGTCCTCCTCGGTGGCCGCGTCGCCGTTCAGGTCGGCGAGTTCCTTGCGCACCGCGGCGAGCTGCTGGCGGAGCAGGAATTCCTTCTGCTGCTTCTCCATGCCCTCGGACACGTCCTTGCGGATGGACTCGGCCACCTCGAGTTCGGCCAGGTGCTCCCGGGTCCAGCCGATGATGAGCTCGAGCCGCTGGACCAGGTCGGAGGTCTCGAGCAGCTGCAGCTTCTGCGCCGTGCTGAGGTAGCTGGCATAGCCGGCCCGGTCCGCGATCGCCGAGGCGTCGTCGAGCTGCTGGATCGCGTCGATGACCTGCCACGCGCCGCGCTGCTGCAGGATCCCGGTGACCAGCGACTTGTACTGCTGGGCCAGTTCGTCGGCCCGCGGCCCGCGGTTGGTCTCGTCCAGGACGGCGCCTTCCACCCACAGCGCCGCGCCGGGACCCGTGGTCCCCGAGCCGACCTTGACGCGGGCCGTGCCGCGCACCACCGCGCCGGGCTGCCCGCCGGGCAGCCGCCCGACCTGCTCCACCACGGCGAGCGTGCCGACGCCGGACAGCCCGCGATCGGCCAGCCGCGGCACGAGCAGCACCCGGGCCTTTATCTCCGAACGCATGCCGGGCACCTGCCGAGACGGCATCCGGGCCGCGTCGATGGCGGCGCCAACTTCCGGCTGTGACGTCTCCAGCGGCACCACCATCCCCGGCAGCACCACCTCGTCGTCGAGCGGCAGCACTGGCAGCGTGAGGGTTTCACCCATTGATGGCCTCCAAAGCTTGAGTCATACACACTCAAGAAAGAAGAGCATCATTTTGTTTCCGCCCGGTGTTCGCCTGCAGCGATACGTCCCGGAGCCTGG
This sequence comes from uncultured Actinomycetota bacterium, assembly GCA_963744575.1. Lineage (GTDB taxonomy): Bacteria > Actinomycetota > Actinomycetes > Streptosporangiales > Streptosporangiaceae > Palsa-504. Next base: position 100,247 of record CAVUUF010000004.1, read on the forward strand.
CTCATTCCCCGGTCAGCAGGACATGCAGGTTCCGCGGGCCGTGCACGCCCTCGACCCGGATGAGCTCGATGTCGCTGGTGGCCGAAGGACCGGAGATGAGGGTGTGCGGGCGGGCCGGGTCGAGCCGGGCGAACGCGTCGGCCAGGTCGGCGGCGACCTGGCCGGCCCGCACGACGACCAGGTGGAAGTCGGGGACCAGGGTAAGCGCGCGGCGGCCCTGGCCGGGGCCGTGATCCAGGATGATCGTGCCGGTCTCGGCGATGGCCACGGCGCAGCCGGTGACGACCCCGGCGGCCCGGTCGAGTTCGGCCGCGGAGAGCGGGGGCTCGTCGGGGGTCAGCGTGATCGCGGCGGGCAGTTCGGCCAGCCACGAGCCGGGCAGCCCGGCCGGGACCAGGATGGCCCCGGCCGCCGCGGCGGCGCGTCCGGCCAGGGCCCGGGCGACGGCCGCGGCGAGGCCGGCCCCGGGAACCCGCTCGACCACGGCGCGGTAGTCGGCGGCGCGCTCGGCGAACAGGTCCGTGATGTCGTGCGCCGCGGCGTCGTGGTGCGCCCTTAGGTACTCCCGGGGCAGCGCCGCGTACGCCGCGTCCACGTCGCCGGCCGCGGCGGCGGCCCGGATCCGGGCCAGGATCTGGTCTTTCGAGCCGGTCATGACCGGGACCCCCGGGTTCGGGACCACCAGGCGCGGAACGACTCGGGCGGCGGCGCCGGGGCGTCCCTGGTTTCCGTCCAGCCGCTCAGCGGCGGCGGCAGCCGCCTGATCCGGCCGGACCTGGCGACCAGCTTGCCGCCCCGGGCCGCGGCCCACTGGGCCGCGGCGAGCAGCCGGGGTGAGCGGAGCACGCGTCCGGAGAGCTGGAACACCGCCCGTTCGGGAGAAAATCGCTTGTCCCGCTTGGCCTCGACGACCTGGGCGCGCAGGTGCACCAGCGCCTCGGGGATGTTGATCGCCACCGGGCACACGTCGTAGCAGGCGCCGCACAGGGTCGAGGCGTAGGGCAGCGAACTGTCGACCGGGGAGCCGAGGCCGCGCAGCTGCGGGGAGAGAATCGCGCCGATCGGGCCCGGATACGGCGAGCCGTAGGCGTGGCCGCCGGTCCGCTCGTACACCGGGCACACGTTCAGGCAGGCCGAGCACCTGATGCAGCGCAGCGCCTGGCGGCCGGTCTGGTCGGCCAGCGCCGACGTGCGGCCGTTGTCCAGCAGCACCAGGTGGAAGTTCTCCGGCCCGTCCCCGGGCGTGATCCCGGTCCAGGTCGAGGTGTAGGGGTTCATCCGCTCGGCGGTGGAGGACCGGGGCAGCAGCGCGAGGAACACCTCCAGGTCCCGCCAGGACGGCAGGACCTTCTCGATCCCCACCACCGAGATGAGCGTCCGCGGCAGCGTCACGCACATCCGGCCGTTGCCCTCGGACTCCACCACCACCAGCGACCCGGTCTCGGCGATCGCGAAGTTGGCGCCGGACACGCCCACCCGCGCGGACAGGAACGCCTGGCGCAGGTGCGCCCGCGCGGCGGCGGCCAGCGCCTGCGGGTCGTCGGTCAGCCCGGCCGGCGCGCCCGGCATCTCGCGCCGGAAGATCTCCCTGATCTCGGCGCGGTTCCGGTGGATGGCCGGCACCAGGATGTGGCTGGGCCGGTCGTGGCCGAGCTGGACGATGAGCTCGGCCAGGTCGGTCTCCAGCGCGCCGAGCCCGGAGGCGGCCAGCGCCTCGTTCAGCCCGGTCTCCTGGGTGGCCATGCTCTTGACTTTGACGATTCCGTCGGCCCCGGCCGCGCGGACCAGGCCGGCCACGATCGCGTTCGCCTCGCCCGCGTCGGCCGCCCAGTGCACGTGCCCGCCGACCCGGGTGACGTTGGCCTCCAGCCGGAGCAGGTAGGTGTCCAGGTGGGCCAGGGTGTGGTCCTTGATCGCCTTGGCGGCGGCGCGCAGCTGCTCCCAGTCGGCCAGTTCGGCCACCGCGGCGGCTCGCTTGGCCCGGATCGTGTGCGTGGCGTGGGTCAGGTTGGCCCGCAGCTGGGAATCGGCCACCGCCGTCTTCGCCGCGACCGGGAACGACGGCATGCCCAGGTAAGTGGGCATCGCCGGGGCGGTCATCCGGCCTCCTCGGTCCGGGCCAGGATCTCGGCCAGGTGCATGACCGCCACCCCGGAGCGCTGCCGGTCCAGCGCGCCGCCGATGTGCATCAGGCACGAGTTGTCCGCCGCGCACAGCACCTCGGCGCCGCTGCGCCGCACCGCCGCCACCTTGTCCGCGCAGATCGCCGCGGACACGTCGGGATTCTTCACCGCGAACGTGCCGCCGAACCCGCAGCACGTCTCGGCGTCCGGCAGGTCGGCCAGCTCGAGCCCGCGCACCGCGCGCAGCAGCCGGAGCGGGGCGTCACCCACCCGGAGCATCCGCAGCGAATGACAGCTCGGGTGGTACGTCACCCGGTGCGGGAAGTACGCGCCCACGTCCGTCACCCCGAGCACCCCGGTCAGGAACACCGAGAACTCGTGGGTCCGCGGCGCCACCTCGGCCACCGCCCGGGCCAGGCCGGCGTCCCCCGCCCCGGCCGCCAGCGCCGGGTAGTACTCGCGCACCATCGAGGCGCACGAGGCCGACGGGGTGACCACCGCCTGGTAGCCGCCGAACGCGGCGGCGAACCCGCGCGCCATCGGCACCGCCTCGCGCCGGTAGCCGGTGTTGAAGTGCATCTGCCCGCAGCACGTCTGGGCGGCCGGGAATTCCACCCGGTGACCCAGCCGCTCGAGCACCTCGACCACGGCCCGGCCGGTGTCCGGGAACAACGTGTCGGTCAGGCACGTCACGAACAACCCGATACGCATCAAGCGCCTCCGCCCGCCACGCTACACAACGGCCGCGAGCAGGGCCGAACCGTCCCTGGCCCGCGCCGTGTCGCAGCGGCCGATGACCGCGAGCGCGGCCACGTACCCGGTGGCCACGTCCAGGTCGAGCAGCGACACGTCCCGCGGGGACCGCGGGTAGGGCCAGCAGACCAGCCGGGGCGCCCCGGCGTCCGCGGCCACGACGACCTCGCTGAACGCGGCGCGCAGGCCGTCCCCGGTCGCCTTGGTCACGGCTTCCTTCCTGGTCCAGGCGAGCAGGAAGGCGCGGGCCCGGTCGTCTGGCGGGACCGCGGCCAGCGCCGCCCGCTCGGCCGCCGACAGCACCAGGCGGGCGAGCGCCTCCGGGTCGCCGTCACCGCCCAGCGGCCGGGACCGCCCGTCAAGCTGCTCGACGTCCACGCCGACCGGCGCCCGCGCGACGGCGACCGCGACCAGGTCGCCCGAGTGCGTCACCGAGTGCTCCGCGCCGCCGCCGGCCAGGACCGGCTTGCCGTGCGGCTCGCCGCACCGGCCGCAGGTGCGGTCGAAGCGCACGTCCGCCGGGCGCCGGCCGGTGTACCGGGCGAGCACGGTCTTGGCCAGCGCGCACCCGGCCAGGAAACGCTCACGGTCCGCCTCGCGCCGGTAGGCCGCCCAGCGCCGCCGCTCGGTCTCGTCGAGCAGCGCGGCGTGCCGGGCTGTAGCGTCCGGCCGTCGCGCCCACCAGACGTCGGCGGTCCCGTCCGCCGGCCGGTCCAGGCCCGCCTGTTCAGCCACGCCGTCAGCCTAACGGCCGCCCATACCAGTCATTCGTCCGATGCCGCCCTGCCGGGGGTACCGTCGTTACCATCGGGGGCGAGCAGACACGGGAAGGCAGACCAGTGCAGGTGAGCGAGGGCATCAGCCGGCTCAGCCCTGCGCGGCATCGACGCGGACCTGCTGCCGCCCGGTCTGCCGTGAGCATGGCCATGCGCTTCCCCGCGGCGGTGGACACTATCGTCGTCGGCGCCGGCCCGGCGGGTGCGGTGGTGGCCGGCCGTCTCGCGGCGAGTAGCTCCGGGCGCACGCTGCTACTAGAGGCCGGGCCGGACTACGGGCCGCCGGCAGCGGCCGCTGGCTGCGCGACCTCCTCGACGCGACCGGCGTCGCGCAATGGTCCCACGACTGGGGCTATACGGGCGAGTCCGGCGGCCGGGTGATCCACTTCAACCGGGCGCGTGTGGTCGGCGGCTGCTCCGCGCACAATGCCGGCGCCGAACGGGTCCTTGTCCGTGCCGGCCGCGCTGCTGGCGTGGCCATCCACGATGGCCGGCGGCTGACGGAAATCGGCGCGTCGCGGGTCGTGCTGTCGGCCGGCGCCTACGGGAGTCCCGCGATCTTGCTGCGGTCCGGTATCGGAGCCGCCGGCGAGCTGGCCGCCGTCGGGGTGATGCCCGTGCTGGACCTGCCCGGCGTCGGGCGTAACCTGCACGACCAGCCGTGCCTGGAGGTCTGGTATGAGGGAGCGGCGAGCTGATCGAGGCGATGGAGCGCCACCACGCGGAAACAGGCTGGCAGCCGTATGAGCAGGTGATCGCGAAGTTCCCGTCGACCGGATGCCGGCCGGGGTTCGACCTGCACATCTACCCGGTCGGCGGCTATAGCAAGGACGCCTCGACCTGGTCCTGGTTCCTGGGGGCTGCGTGCCTTACGCCGTCTCGCGCGGGAGCGTGCGCCTGTCCGGGCCCGGTCTGGACGACAAGCTCGTGATCGATCACCGCTATCTCAGCGACCCCCGAGGATACGACCGCGCCCGGCTCGCCGAGGGCGTCGAGCGCGCCCGCGAGGTGGCGGCCGCGCCAGAGCTGCGACGGCTGCTGGGCCAGGAGACGCGCCCGGGCCCGCAAGTTTCGGGGAGACGAGCGATCGAGCGCTTCATCGATGCCGCCGCGGTGCACTATTACCACCCGGCCGGGAGCTGCAAGATGGGTCCGGCCAGCGACCCGGACTCGGTCGCTGACTCCGAGGGCCGGGTGCATGGGATCGACGGCCTCTATGTCGCAGACGCGTCGCTCATGCCGGCCGTCACCTCCGGCAACACCAACATGCCGACCACGGTCATCGGCGAGCGGATCGCCCGGTCGCTGCTCGGTCTGCCGCGGCGTCCCCCGGTCCTGGTGTGCGTCGGCCTGGCCATCGGCTGGCGGGTGCACACCGGCGCCGCGGACGTGATCGCCGCGTTCGCGCTGGTCCTGCTGTTCGGATACGCATTCACCTGGGCGGGCATCTGGCTGGGCATGACGCTGCGCAGCCCGGAAGCGGTACACCTCTACCGCCGCAAGGCCCTCGGCTGAGACCACGGCGGCCCTGGACCCGCGACGGCATTATGCGTTATACATCCGACTTGTGGGAGAACAATCGCCTGAGTTCGCCGGGCTGGCGGCGCTGGTCACCGGGGGTGCCTCCGGGATCGGCCAGGCCACGGCCCGGCTGCTGGCCGCGCGCGGCGCCCGCGTCGCGGTGCTGGACCGGGTCCGGGCCGACGAGGAAAGCGCCGGCCTGCACCCGCTCGTCGCCGACGTGGCCGACGACGCCGCGGTCCGCGCCGCGGTCGCCGAGGCCAGCCGGACGCTCGGCCGCCTCGACATCCTGGTCAACAACGCCGGCATCGGCGCGGCCGGGACGGTCGAGGACAACGGCGACGAGGAGTGGCACCGGGTGCTCGACGTGAACGTGCTCGGCATCATGCGCACCACCCGGGCGGCGCTGCCGTTGCTGCGCCAGGCGGCGCGGGACCGCGGCCAGGCCGCGATCGTCAACACCTGCTCGGTGGCGGGCATCGCGGGCCTGCCGCAGCGGGCGCTGTACAGCGCGAGCAAGGGCGCCGTCTACGCGCTCACCCTGGCCATGGCGGCCGACCACGTGGCCGAGGGCATCCGGGTGAACTGCGTGACCCCGGGCACGGCCGACACCCCGTGGGTGAGCAGGCTGCTCGACGCCGCGCCCGACCCGGCCGCCGAACGCGCCGCGCTCAACGCCCGCCAGCCGATGGGCCGGCTGGTCAGCGCGGACGAGGTCGCCGCGGCCATCGCCTACCTGGCCAGCCCGCTGGCCGGGGCCACCACCGGCACCGCCCTGGCCGTGGACGGCGGCATGCAGGGCCTGCGGGTCAGGCCGAGACCGGCCTGACGGGGCCTCCGGTGGGTCAGGCCGGGGGCGGCTGGCTCTTCGCCGTCATGGCATGTCCCGGGTGCGCTCGATGGTGACGGCGGCGGTGTAGGGGGCCGGGCCGCCGGTGATGGGCTTGCGCAGCTCGAGGCAGAGCCAGGAGACCGGGAATCCGGCCAGCAGGCGCCCGGCGACGCGCTCGGCGGCGGTTTCGATCAGGCGGAACCTGCCCTCGCGCAGCACGGCCGCGATCGTTTCCGCCACGGCCGAGTAGTCGACCGCGTCGGACAGGTCGTCGCTGGCCGCGGCTCTGCCTGCGTCGGCGGTCATGTCGACGTTGACGATCAGCGTCTGCTCGATCTCGCGCTCCCAGTCGTGCACGCCGATGACCGCGGCGACGCTGAGGTCCCGGACGGACACGTAGTCGGTCACCGGACCGAGGCCGGCCACGGCTCGACGCCGGTGGCCAGGTCCGCCTCGCGCGGCAGCCGGCTGCCCGCGCGCAGCGCGCCGGAGGTGATCACGGCCTTGGTCTTCTCGATGGCCCCGTCGGTAACCGGCACGCTGTTCCCCGCAGAGATCCGATGTCTGCCCCGAGTATGACATATCGCCGATCCGGGCTGACTGACGGCGGCGGCTGGTACCAATGAGGCATGGCCGACGACGAGACGGGCCCGCGGGACGGGCCGGCGCTGCGGGACGAGGCGGAGAAGTGCCTGCGGGCGCTGGCGGGCGACCACGCGCGGCTGCGGGCCGGCCAATGGGCCGCGATCAGCGCCCTGGTCGCGGACCGGCGCCGGGCGCTGGTGGTGCAGCGGACCGGCTGGGGCAAGTCCGCGGTCTACTTTATCGCCACCGCGCTGCTGCGCGCCCGCGGCGGCGGGCCGACCGTGATCGTGTCCCCGCTGCTCGCGCTGATGCGCAACCAGGTCGAGGCGGCCGAGCGGGCCGGCATCCGGGCGCGGACCATCAACTCGGCCAACACCACGGAGTGGGAGGCGCTGTACGCCGAGGTGGCCGCGGGCCAGGCGGACGTGCTGCTGGTCAGCCCGGAGCGGCTGAACAACCCGTCGTTCCGCGACCAGGTGCTGCCCGGGCTGAGCCGGTCGGCCGGGCTGGTGGTGATCGACGAGGCGCACTGCATCTCGGACTGGGGGCACGACTTCCGGCCCGACTACCGGCGGCTCCGCACGCTGCTCGGCGACCTGCCCGCCGGGATCCCGGTGCTGGCCACCACCGCGACCGCGAACGCGCGGGTGACCCGCGACGTGGCCGAGCAGCTCGGCACCGGCGGCCGGGGTGAGACGCTGGTGCTCCGCGGCTCCCTGGACCGCGAGTCGCTGCGGCTGGCGGTGGTGACGCTGCCCACCGCGCACCAGCGGCTCGGCTGGCTGGCGACCCGGCTCGGCGCGCTGCCCGGGTCCGGCATCGTCTACGCGCTGACGGTGGCGGCGGCCCAGGAGACCGCGGCCTTCCTGCGCGAGCAGGGCCTGACGGTGGCGTCCTACACCGGCCGGGACGAGCCGGAGGAGCGGGCGCGGGCGGAGGACGACCTGCTCGCTAACCGGGTCAAGGCGCTGGTCGCCACCAGCGCGCTCGGCATGGGCTTCGACAAGCCGGACCTCGGCTTTGTGGTGCACCTGGGCGCGCCGCAGTCGCCGGTCGCCTACTACCAGCAGATCGGCCGGGCCGGACGCGGCGTAAAGCGGGCCGAGGTGATCCTGCTGCCCGGCCGCGAGGACCGGGACATCTGGGCCTACTTCGCCTCGCTCGCCTTCCCGTCCGAGCCGCAGGTCCGCGCCACCCTCGCGGCCCTGGCCGAGGCGGGCAGGCCGCTGTCGGCCGGCCTGCTCGAGACCCGCGTCGACCTGTCCCGCGGCCGCCTGGAATCCATGCTCAAGGTGCTCGACGTGGATGGCGCCGTGCGCCGCGTCGGCGGCGGCTGGACCGCGACCGGCCAGCCGTGGCACTACGACGCCGAGCGCTACCAGCGGGTCGCCGCCGAGCGGGTCCGCGAGCAGCAGGCCATGCTGGCCTACCAGGCCACCGACGGGTGCCGGATGGAGTACCTGCGCCGGCAGCTCGACGATCCGGCCGCCGCGCCGTGCGGGCGCTGCGACAGCTGCACCGGGCAGCAGGTCCCGGGCGAGGTTCCGGAAACGAGCGTCGTCGCGGCGCGCGAGCGGCTGCTCCGCCCGGGCGTCACGGTGGAGCCGCGGCGGATGTGGCCGACCGGGATGGGCGCCCTCGGCCTGGACGTGTCCGGCAAGATCCCGGCCGCCCTGACCGCCGAGCCGGGCCGGGCCCTGGGCCGGCTCACCGACATCGGCTGGGGCGGGATGCTCCGGGAGCTGCTGGCCGAGGACGCGCCCGACGAGCCGGTGACCGAGCCGGTGCTGGCCGCCGCGATCAAGGTGCTGGCCGCCTGGGACTGGGCGCAGCGCCCGGCCGGGGTGCTGACCCTGCCGTCACGCACCCGGCCCCGGCTGATCACCAGCCTCGGCCGGCGGCTCGCCGACGTCGGCCGGCTGCCCTACCTGGGCGCGCTCGGTTACACCCGGGACGACGGTCCCGGCCCGCGCCGGCCTAACAGCGCGCAGCGGCTGGGCTCGCTGTGGCACGCGCTCGGGGTGCCCGCTGACGTCCGCGCCGCCGTCGGCGGCCCGGCCGGCCCGGTGCTCGTGGTCGACGATCGCATCGAGACCGGGTGGACGATGACGGTCGCGGCCCGGCTGCTCCGCGAGGCGGGCGCCGGCGCCGTGCTGCCGCTGGCGCTGGCCGTGACCGCGGCCTAGGCGACGTGCGGTTCCGAGCCGTCCTCGCTGATCATGGGACGTCCCGCGACGGCCCAGCCGGTCATGCCGTCGGCGACGTTGATGGTGCTCAGGCCGCCGACGGCCAGTGCCTGGGCCGCGTAGGCGGACCGGGTGCCGCTGCGGCAGATCACGTACAGCTCGCGGTCGCGGGGCAGCTCGCCGGCGCGCGCGCCGAGCTCGCGGAGCCGGACGTGCACCGCGCCGGGGGCGTGGCCCGCGGTCCACTCGTCGTCTTCGCGCACGTCGAGCAGGAACGCCCCGGCCGGCAGGTCCGCCGACATCACGTCGGGCACGGCGACGGGCTGGTTCATGTCGGTCTCCTCCTCCAGGCGCGGCCTCGGCTCGCTGGCCGCGTGGCTACTGTACCGGTATTGAGATGCTTCTGTTGATTACTCAAGTTAACGGCGTAAACTGATTACTTCGCTAACCATGCGTACGATGTTTACTCTTGTCAAGGGAGATAACGTTGTGGCAACCGTCGGCCGGGCGGCTCGTGCCGCTCTCGCCAGCGGGCGGCTCGCGCGGGTATGACTGGGTCCGGGAGGCAGCGGTGACACATTCGGTGCAGGCCGGGGCGGAGCCGGGCGCGGCTCCGCCGACGTCCCGGCGTGACCGGCTGCGCGCGGCGACCATCGAGGAGATCGTCCAGGCCGCGCGGCAGCTCCTGGTCAGCGACGGCCCCGAGGCGGTGTCGCTGCGGGCCATCGGGCGTGAGATCGGCATGACGGCACCGGGGCTCTACCGGTACTTCGGCAGCCACGAGGAACTGATCAGGTACCTCTGCGCGGACATCTTCACCGAGCTGGGCCACGACATCCACCAGGCCATCGAGGCCGCCGGGCCGCCCGCCGGCCAGGCGCACGACCCCCGGGTGAAGATGACCGTCAAGATGGTCGCCGCCTGCCGGGAGTTCCGCCGCTGGGCGCTGAACCACCAGGCCGAGTTCGCCCTGCTGTTCGGCGTACCGCTGCCCGGCCTCGACGACGGGCGGTACGACGTCGCCGACGAGTGCGCGCTGGCCTTCGCCGGCACCTTCTTCGCGCTGTTCCTCGAGCTATGGCGTTCGGTCCCGTTCGGAGTGCCGGCCGACGAGCAGATCGACCCGGGCCTGCGCGACCAGCTGGTCCGCTACCGGGACGCGCTGGGCACCGACATCCCGGCCGGCGCGGTGCTGACGTTCCTGCGCTGCTGGACGGTGCTGTACGGGGCGGTGGCGATGGAGGTGTTCGGCCACATGAGCTTCGCCCTGGCCGACCCGGCGCCCATGTTCGAGCTCACCCTCGGCGAGCTGGCCGCGCTGGCCGGCCTGCGCTGGCCGCTGCCCGAAGGCGGCTGACCGGGCAGGCCGCTACCCGGGCAGGCGCCGGAGCGCGACCAGCGCGGCGGCGGTGAAGGCGCCCGCGGCCAGCAGCTCCACGTACGCCCGGCGTGACGCCTCACGCTGGATGCGGCTGTGGAACCGGTTGACGGCGCGGGGAAACGGCGACCAGCCGAACCACAAGTCGGCGGGCTTGTCCAGGTCGGGCAGCGCCGCCCCGGCCATGCCCGCCTTTCGCGCCCGGGTATCCACCGTACCGGCGGGACAGCATGGGCGCGGCCGGGCCGGACGGCGGGAAAACCGCGAGGCGACGGCCCATTACTGCTGGTAGCGTCTTTCGTAGGGGCTGGCAAGCAACGAAATCCGAACGAGGAGCGTTATGCAAGACCGGCTGCGAGTGCAGGCCTTTTGGGGCCTGCGCGAGCGGCCGGTGCAGGTCGCACGGACAGCAACCACAGCGGGTTCTTGCATAACGCGAACTTTCGCATAAGACACTGAGGACTGACGCGTACCCATGCTGGACAAGCGATTCATCAGGGACCACCCGGACGTGGTCGAGGCGGCCGTCCGGGACAAGGGCATCGACCTGGACGTGGACGAACTGCTCGACGTCGATCAGCGAAGCCGCAAGCTCCAGCACGAAGTGGACCAGGCGCAGGCGCGCAGGAAGCGCTCGGCCAAGGAGTTCGCCCGGGCCGACGACGCCCGCCGGGCCGAGCTGCGGGCCGAGCACGCCGAACTGGAGACCCAGCTCAGGTCGCTCCGCGAGCAGCTCGCCGAGACGACGGAGAAGCTGCAGGAGCTGCTGCTGCTGACCCCCACGATCCCGTGGGCGGGCGCTCCGGTCGGGCCCGACGACTCAGCGAACGTGGTGATCAGGAAGGCCGGGACGCCACCCGAGTTCGACTTCACCCCCCTGGACCACGTTCGAGCTGCTGGAAAAGCGCGGCTGGGCCGACTTCACCCGGGCTCGCAAGGTGGCCGGGGAGCGAGCCTACGCGCTGACGGCCGACCTGGTGCTGCTCGAGCGCGCGGTGCACTCCTACGCCCTCGACCTGCTCAGGGAGAAGGACTTCACGCTGGTCAGCGTCCCGTCGCTGGTCCGGGAGGGACCGCTGGTCGGCACCGGCCAGTTCCCGGCGCACCGCGAGGAAACCTACGCGATCCCCGCCGACGACCTGTACCTGGCGGGCACCGCGGAGGTCGCCCTGGTCGGCTTCCACAGCGGCGAGATCCTCGACCACAGGCTCCTCCCGATCAGGTACGCCGGCATCTCGCCGTGCTTCCGCCGCGAGGCGGGCAGCGCCGGCCGCGACGTGCGCGGGCTGCTCCGGGTGCACCAGTTCGAGAAGGTCGAGCAGTTCGTCATCTGCGCGGCCGACCTAGCCGAGTCCGACCGCTGGCACGCCGAACTGCTCGGCACCGCCGAGCAGCTACTGCACGGTCTCGGCCTGGCCTACGAGGTGATGGAGGTCTCCACCGGCGACATGGGCGCGGGCAAGTACCGGATGAACGACATCAACACCTGGATGCCGTCGCTGAACGCCTATCGGGAGACGCACAGCTGCTCGTCGCTGCTCGACTGGCAGGCCAGGCGGGCCAACGTGCGCTACCGCGACGCGGACGGCACGGCGCGGTTCGCCTACACGCTGAACAACACCGCGGTCGCCACGCCGCGCATCCTCGCCGCGCTGGTGGAGAACTTCCAGACCAGCGACGCGAGGGTGCGCGTGCCCGCCGTGCTGCGCCGCTACCTCGGCGGCCGCGAGCTGCTCTGAGCCGCGCAGCTGCTCCCGCGGCGGCGGCGTCTTGCTCCGGCAGGCGGCGGCGCATATCCGGGCCAACAGGCGTACGCTGCCATGCTTGACTACTCCCCCGTCCTGAAGAGGACGGAGATTCCGGCCCTCACCGGCCGGGATTCCTGGTTCACCGCCGAGCGCACCCGGGAGGCCCCGGAATGTCTGACCTCAGCTCCGCAGGCATCGCCCGGGAAACCCCGGGCTACGGCACGACCTGCCGCAAGGATGTTCTGCGCGGCGTTGACGTCCCGGTCATGCCGGGCGCCGCAGGACGGACACGTCCAGCGCCTCGTGGACAGGCTCAGCTCCGCGAGCAGGTGCCCGCACGCCGAGCAGGTCTTCGAGCTGGGATACCACCGGTCAATCACGACGAGCTCGCGGCCGTATCGCTGGCACTTGTAGGCCAGCTGGCGACGGAACTCGCCCCACCCACAACCGGCGATGGCGCGGGCCAGGTGCCGGTTGCGCACCATGCCGGAGACGTTGAGGTCTTCGATCACGAGCACGTCGTTGCCGCGGACCAGGCGGGTGCTGACATGGTGCAGGAAGTCGGACCGGGCGTTGCGGACCTTGCGGTGCGCGCGGGCCACCTTCGCCTTGGCCTTTTCCCGGTTGCCCGATCCTTTCTGGCAGCGGGCCATCCGCCGCTGGTAACGGGCCAGGTTGCGAGCCTTGCGGTCCAGGTGCCGCGGATTGGCGATCTTCTCCCCGTCGCTAGTCACTGCGAAATCCGTCACGCCCAGGTCGATGCCAATAGCGCGGCCAGTCCCCGGCAGCGGCTGCGGGGCATCGGTGTCGACGGTAATGGTCACGTACCAGCGCCCGTCACTCTCCCGGCAGATGATCACCATCGCCGGATCCAGCGTGGTCACGTCCACCTCCGGCCAGGACCACACGAACCGGACAGGAGCCGCCATCTTGGCCAGCCGTAGCTCGCCGCCGCGCATGCAGAAGGCGCGGCGGGTGTAGTGCGCGGTCTGACGCGAGCAGCGGGTCTTGAACCTGGGGTAGCGGGCGCGGCGGGCGAAGAACGCGCCGAACGCCTGGTGCTGGTGCCGCAGCGCCTGCTGCAACGGCACGCTGGACACCTCGGTCAGGAACGCCAGGTCCGGGTCGCGCTTCATGGCGGTCAGCGCCCGGTCGGACTCCGCATACGACGTGCTCTTGCCCTGCAGGCGCCAGCGGGCCTGGCGGGCGGCCAGGGTGCGGTTCCACACCACCCGGACGCAGCCGAACGTGCGGTTCAGCACCTGCTGCTGCGCCGGGTCGGGGTAGGCTCGGCACCGGTATGCCGTTCTCACTTGTACATGATCGCACGTGTGGTCGAAAGCTGCGGGGAGCCACGCCGTGCGAGCGGATATGTTTTCCTGCCCCCGTGCGCGGGGCGCCGGAATCCTCCCCGGCCTGAAGACCGGGGCATCCTCCGGGAGGCTGGTGAATCTTGAAGCTGATCGCGTGGCCGACCTGGCGGCCCGACCGCTCAGCGCGCTGACCAGGCGCGACGTGGCGCTGGCGCTTCTCACCGTGCCGGCGGCGGAGGCGCTCGCCTCGCTGCCCGGCATCCGGCGGGGGATGCTCGCGGCCGGCAACCCGCTGTCCGCGGTGTTCTGGTCGTCGGCGGAGGCCATCCTGCACAAGATCGCCGACGGCGACGCCACCGTCGGGGACGTCAGGACGTGGCTGGAAGCCACCGGGACCGAGCCGAAGGGGATGATCGGCCTGCACGTGTGGGACGAGCAGTCCGAGCGCAGCCAGCTCGCCGCGGAGATGCACACCCGCCTGGTCAGCCACCTGGAAGAGCGGCTGGCGGCGGGCGAGATCGACCCCGATCTGCTGGTGGCGGCCGATCCGGCCGCCTGCCGGGCCTACATCGAGCTGCAGGAGCGGTGGATGACCTCGCCGCTGCCCGACGGCCGGGTCCCGATGGACGCGCTGCTCGACGAGGAGGACGAGGAGCTGTTCGCCGAGTGGGACGCCGCCGACGCCGAGGCGCTGGCCGCGATCCGGGCCGTGCTCGACCGGGTGGGCGACCGCCAGCGGCCGTCCGAGGAACTGGCCCGCGCCGCCGCGCGGCTGCGCCAGGACATCTCCCGGCCCGGCTGGCCGGGCCGGCTGCTCAAGGCGTGCAGCGGGCTGCGCCCCAAGCGGCTGCCCGCCGACGACACCGAGCTGTGGCTCCGGGTGGCGACGGGCGTGGCGTCCCCGGCGGAACCCGACCTGGGCCGGCCCGGTGGTGACGAGCTGGAAAGCCAGCTGGCCGCCATCTGCGCCATCGATCACTTCGACTGGCTGGCGGTGATCACCGCGCTGGCCGAAGGAGGGCCGGGCACCGCCGCGTCGGCCGCCGACCTGGCCGGGTACGTGCGCGATTATGACCCGGAGGACACCGCCGGCGCGGACGACGCGGACGACGGGCCCGACCAGGACGATGACGACTATGTGTTCCTCGACGAGGACGACGAATTCGACGACCTCACCATGGAGAGCATGTTCCTGCCGGTCACCTCGCTGTGGCGGGTAATCGGCGCGATCGACGACGACGAGCGGCTGACCCGGCTGGGCTGGTGGGGCCTGCCCGAGGCCATGCTCCGCGTCTGGGCCCCGACGGGCGGCGCGCCAGCCTAGAGCTGCCCGAGCGCCGGAGGCTCACCGGGGCCTTCGGCTTCGTCCGCGGCGAGCCGCTGGTAGCCGGGGCCCAGCACTTCGGCCAGGTCCTTCCCCCTGACCCGCACCGGCGGCGGCGGGAACATGCGCAGCAGCAGGTCGGGGGCGGCGGAGTCAGGCGCCGCGACCAGCGCCCGCAGCCGGGCCGGGCTCAGCCCGGGCGCCCAGAACGTCTCCAGGCATTCGGCCAGCGGGCGGGCCGGGACGTCCAGGACGTCCGGCCCGGATCCGGGGCCGGGGTCCGCCTGGCCCCGGATCCGGCGCAGCGCCGCGAGCAGGTCGTCGCGGCCCTGGCCGCGCCAGGCCAGCATGCCGAACGGGTCCCGGTCGAACTCCTCGGCCAGCACGTAGCAGACCGCGGCCAGGTGCTTGCACGGCACGCCCCAGTCCGGGCAGCTGCAGTGCATGTCCAGGTCCGCGGCCGACCGGGGGAACAGCGGCGTGCCGCACTCGGCGAAGACCTCCTCGATCTCGTGCGGCATCTCGCCCGCGAGCAGCTTGGCCCGGAACAGCGCCTGGCTGGCCAGGCGGTCCTGGACCCGCCGCCACTGGGCGGTGGTGAGCGGCAGCACGCCGATCCGGACCTGATAGGGCCGCACCCGCGAGCCCTGCACCCGGGCGGTGACCTTCCCCTGGGACAGCTTGAAGTCGAGCACCTGCCCGGCCCGGGCGTAGCTGCGGCCGCGGGCCAGCCGGCCGCTCATGCCGTACGACTCGAGCACGCCGATGAACCGCCGCGACCACCACTGCTCGCCGATGGCGCCGCGCTTGCTCCTGGCCTTGATCCCGCCGTCGACCCGGATCGGGCGCGAAGGAGGCGGCCAGTGCTCCCAGCTCATTGGCTCACCGCGTCCGGGGACAGGGTCAGCACGGACCGCAGGTCGTCGACGGACAGCTCGGTGAGCCAGCTTTCCCCGGTGCCGACGATCTGCTCGGCCAGGGCCTTCTTCTCCTCGATCATGGCGTCGATCCGCTCTTCCAGGGTGCCGACGCAGACGAACTTCCGCACCTGGACGTTCCGGCGCTGGCCGATGCGGAACGCCCGGTCGGTCGCCTGGTCCTCCACGGCCGGGTTCCACCACCGGTCGACGTGGATCACGTGGCTGGCCGCGGTCAGGTTGAGACCGGTGCCGCCTGCCTTCAGCGACAGCAGGAACAGGGCCGGCTCGTCCAGTTCGCCGAACGACGCCACCATGGCGTCGCGCTGCTTCTTGGTCGTGCCGCCGTGCAGGAACAGCACGGGGCAGCCGAGCCTGGCCGCCAGGTGCGGCTGGAGCATCCGGCCGAACTCGGCGTACTGGGTGAAGCACAGCGCCTTGTCGCCCTCGGCCACGATCTCGTCGCAGATCTCCTCGAGCCGGGCCAGCTTGCCGGACCGCCCCGGCAGCCGCGATCCGTCGCCGAGCAGGTGCGCCGGGTGGTTGCAGACCTGCTTGAGCTTGGCCATCGTGGCCAGCACCAGGCCACGGCGGCTGATGTCGTCGGCCGCGTCCTCGATCCGGCTGAGCATGTCGGCGACCGTGGCCTGGTACAGGCTGGCCTGCTCGGCGGTGAGGTTGCACCAGATCTTCATCTCCTGCTTGTCCGGCAGGTCGGAGATGATCGTCTTGTCCGTCTTCAGGCGGCGGAGCACGAACGGCTGGGTCACCCGCTTGAGGGCCCGCGCCGCGTCCGGCGAGCCGTGCCGCTCGATCGGGATGGCGTACCGCTCGCGGAACTTCCCGGCCGGCCCGAGCAGGCCGGGGTTGGTGAACTCCATGATCGACCACAGCTCGGACAGCCGGTTCTCCACCGGTGTCCCGGTCAGCGCGATCCGGGCGGCGGCGGGCAGCCCGCGGACCGCCCGGGCCTGCCTGGTGGCGTGGTTCTTGATGTTCTGCGCCTCGTCGCAGACCACCCGGGCCCAGGTCACCTGGCCAAGCGCGGCCTGGTCCCTGGTGGCGACACCGTAGCTGGTGATGACCAGGTTCGCGTCGGCCAGGGCCGCGGCCAGCGAGTCGCCGTCCAGCCGGTCCGCGCCGTGATGCACGTGTACCCGCAGGCCGGGGGTGAACCGCGCCGCCTCGCGCTGCCAGTTGCCGACCAGCGACATCGGGCACACCAGCAGCGTGGGGCCGACGTCCTCGGCACCGCGGGCCGCGATGAGCGACAGCAGCTGGATCGTCTTGCCCAGGCCCATGTCGTCGGCCAGGATGCCGCCCAGGCCCAGTTCGCCCAGGAAGGACAGCCAGGACAGGCCGCGTTCCTGGTAGGGGCGCAGCTGGCCGGCGAACCCGGCGGGCGTCGCCATCGACCGCAGCCGCCGGTCGGCCTGGCCGGAGAGCAGATCGCCCAGCCAGCCGTCGGCGTCCACGCCGACCAGCGGGACCTCGGCGCCCGCGTGGCCCAGCCCGAGCCCGGCCGTCAGCGCGCCGGCCGCGGTCATCGTCCCGGACTGCTGGCGCTCGAGGAACTTCAGCGCCGCCTTCAGATGCGCGTCGTCCAGCTCGACCCACTGGCCGCGCAGCCGGACCAGCGGGACCTTCAGCCGGGCCAGCTCCTCCAGTTCGGCCGGGTCGAGCGCCTCGTCGCCCACGGCCACGTCGTACCGGAAGTTCACCAGGTCATCCAGGCCGAACTTGGCGCCGGTGACCGACGTGCCGGACGGCGTCTGCGACCGCGTGGTCAGCTTCAGCCCGAGGCGGGCCTTGCGGACCCAGTCGGGCAGCAGCACGCCGAACCCGGCGCCGGCCAGCAGCGGCCCGGTCTCCTTCAGGAACCGGAAGGCGCCCGCCGTGTCCAGTTCCACCAGGGCCGGGGCCGCCGCGCGCAGCGCGCCCTCGAGCTCGCCGAAGAGCCGGGCGGCGGCGCCCAGGCCAGCCAGCAGCTCCTCCACCGGATCGCGGCCGGCGGATAGCCCGGTCCCGTGGCCGGTCCAGACATCGGCCGCGGAAACCATCAGGCTCGGATCGTCGGCGGACTGCAGCGCGAACTCGACCCGCCACGGGCCGGCCTCCGGCTGGGCCGGGCCCGCGGACTCCGCCGCCGGCCGGGGGGCTGCGCGGGCTCGGCGAGCCGGAAACAGGTGCGCACCGGGCCGGCCGGGATGCGGGCGCCGTCCCGCCACGCGTCGAGTTCGGCGGCCAGCTCGGCCGCCTCGGCCTCATCCTGCGGCGTCGCCACCTCGACGCGGGCGTCGGTCGTGGTCAGGGCCAGCACGTACCGTTCGGCGACCGGCAGCCGGGCCGGGGCCCGGCCGCGCCTCGCGGGCAGCAGCGGAGCCGGCAGCCGGGTCCGCGCGGCGGCGTCGGCGAAGGCGTCGAGGACGTCGCCGAGCAACGATCCCGGGGCCTGCCCCCCGGCCGCCCGGCACGACGGGGGCATCGCCGCCGCCAGGTCGCGGGCGCGCTGCGCGTCGGCACCGCCGAGCACCGGGCGCCACCGGGCCGCGTAGCGGTCGCCCTCGGCCTCCAGCACGGGCAGCACCCGGCCGCGCGCGGCCAGGCCGGCCGCGAAGCGGGCCACCGAAGCCAGGTAGGACAGCGACCCGCCGGCGAGCGCGGCGTCTTGCGGCTGGCCGAAGCCGCCGAGCGCGGCGAGCGCGGCCGCGGGGCCGAAGGCGAGCACCGGCACCCGCCAGCTGGCCAGCGACACGCGGCCGCGCCTGGGCGCCGCAGGCGGCTCCGGGCGGAGGAGTTCGGGCGAGGCCAGCGGCCCGCCGCCGGCCGTGGGCAGCTGCAGGGTCAGCTCGTGCTGGACGCCCTTGCGGGCGGCGTCACCGACCTCGCCGGACCATCCGGCCAGCGTGTCGGCCAGCTCGGCGGCCTGGCACGCGAACGGGTGCGGCCGCGGCAGGTCGAGGCCGGCCGGCCCGGATCCGGACGCCGACGGCAGGTCCGGGTCCTCGGCCCACAGGCAGAGCGCGCCGTGCGCCCAGATCCCGTGGATAACGCGCATGCTGTGTCTTTCTCGCTGACGCCTGTCTCAGCACGCTAACAGCGACCCGGCGGGCACGCGCCGCGAACCGCCGGCGCCGGGCCTACTGGGGCGTTTCCTGCTTGGTTGTCTCGTCCTTCCCCGGGGCGCTCCCGGCCTCCGGGGTGATCTTGCGGAACTGCTTGTTCATCGACCGGAGCAGGAAGACCAGGGCGACGCCCATGGCCGCGACCACGAGGAACCCGAGTACTCCCGGGGTCACGTCGTTGACCGTGGAGGAGGAGGACGCGGCGACGGCCGCAAGCACACCGAACGTCAAAGGCTCACCCTCTCCCGGATACCTGCGAACAGGTCATCCTCGGGCAGCTCGCTGTCCACGACTGACCTAGCCAGATGATAGTCCTCCGTGGGCCACGCGGAGCGCTGGACGTCGAGCGGGCAGCGGAACCAGAAGCCGTCCGGGTCGACCTGGGTGGCGTGCGCCTTCAGCGCCTCGTCCCTGATCTCGAAGTAGTCCCCGCACGGCACCCTGGTCGTGATCTCCAGCTCGCGTCGCTCCTCGCCGTTCTTCGCTCCGTCTTTTTCCGGCCGGGCCGCCCATTCCTCGAAGATCTTCGTGTACGGGGACTCCAGCCCGCGGCGGAGCATCTCCTCGTGGAAGGCCACGAACTTGGCCCCGTGAAACGACACGAAGTAGTACAGCTTGAGCGGCTGCCAGGGCTCACCGGAATCCGGGTAGGCGTCCGGGTCGGCGGCGGCCTCGAACGCCGCCACGCTGACCCGGTGGGTCATCACGTGATCGGGGTGCGGGTAGCCGCCGTTCTCGTCGTAGGTGAGCATCACGTGCGGCCGGAACTCGCGTATCGCGCGGACCAGCGGTTCGGCCGCCTCCTCGACCGGCACCAGCCCGAAGCTGCCCTCGGGCAGCGGCGGCTTAGGATCGCCTTCCGGCAGCCCCGAGTCGACGAACCCGAGAAAGCGCTGGTCAACCCCGAGGATCTGGCGGGCCCGCGCCATCTCCGCGCGCCGCACCGCGGCCATGCCGGCCTTGATCTCGGGCCGGTCCATCGCCGGGTTCAGGATGTCACCGCGTTCCCCCCCGGTCAGCGTGCAGACCAGGACCTGGGCGCCTTCCCGGACGTAGCGCGCCATGGTGGCGGCGCCCTTGCTCGACTCGTCGTCCGGGTGCGCGTGCACGGCCATCAGCCTGAGCTGGTCTCCTTCGCTCTGCAACGGTGTTCTCCCTCGTCGACCTTCAGCGCGGCCACAACTGTTTCAGTCCCGCAACACCCGTTCGCCCGCGTGACATTCCCCGTTCCCGGGCCCGTTGGCCGGGGCGCGCCCATTTGACTAGTTCGCTTTGGTCGCCGACGCTAGTTAGCCTCAAGAGATTACCCCGAGGACCGACCATGGTCCCGCGGACTTGCAAGTCCTGCGCAGTACCGAGGAGTGCCCGTGACTGAGACGCGCGATGCTAGCGTCACCTGGCTGACCCAGGAGGCGTTTGACCGGCTCAAAGCCGAACTTGATCACCTCTCGGGCCCGGGGCGCGCCGACATCGCGAAGAAGATCGAGGCCGCCCGGGAGGAAGGGGACCTGCGTGAGAACGGCGGTTATCACGCGGCCAAGGATGAGCAGGGCCAGATCGAGGCGCGGATCATCGTCCTGCAGCACATCCTGGAGAACGCCCGCGTCGGCGGGCCGCCGCGCACCGACGGCGTGGTCGGCCCGGGCATGACGGTCACCATCCGGTTCGTCAAGGACGACGACGAGGTGACCTTCCTGCTCGCCTCCCGGGAGGAGAGCGGCTCGCCGATCGACGTCTACTCGCCCAAGTCCCCGCTGGGCGCCGCCATCATGGGCAAGAAGGTGGGCGAGCAGGCCACCTACTCGCTGCCCAACGGCCGGGCCAACACGGTGGAGATCCTGGAGGCGGTCCCCTACGTCGGAGGCTGACGGTCAGATCCTCAGGCCGAACGGGCCGCGGTGACTGCCTCCGCGGCCCGTTCGTGCGGTCACCGGGTCGCCGCGCTCGTCAGGACACGAGTTCCGGCTCGCTGGCGGGCTGGCCGGCTTCTGGGGGCGACACCCGGCCGCGCAGCGGGACCTCCTTGATGAACCAGGCCAGCACGAAGATGAGCACCGCGGCAGGCAGCGCCCAGACGAACACGCCCTGAACGGCGTGCGCGATCGCGTAGAACACGTCGTGCTTGATGACCGCGGGCAGCCGGTCGACCGTGGCCGGGTCGAGCTGGCCGCCGCCCGCGCTGACGTGCGCGCCGGTTCCGGCCGCGCTGGCCAGCAACTCGGTCAGCCGGTGGGCGAAGACGGCGCCGAACGCGGCCACGCCGAGCGAGCCGCCGATCTGCTGGAAGAACATCCGGGCGCTGCTGGCCACGCCCATGTCCTTCTGCTCCACGCTGTTCTGCGCGATCAGCGAGACCATCTGCATGAGGAAGCCCATGCCGAGGCCGAGGACCACGTAGTACAGCTCCGAGGTGAGCCGCGTGGTGCTCACGTCCAGGCCGGTGAGCAGGAACATGCCGAGGCCCATGATGGCCCCGCCGAGGATGGGGAAGATCTTGTACCGGCCGGTCCTGGTGGTCACCTGGCCGGCCACGATCGAGGTGATGGTCACGCCCACCATCATCGGCGTCAGCATCAGCCCGCTCACGGTGGGCGACGCGCCCTGGACCGTCTGCTGGTACAGCGGCAGGAACGTCAGCGCGCCGAACATGGCCAGGCCGGTGAGGAAGGTCAGGCTCATGGTGAGCGAGAAGTTCCTGTTCCGGAACACGCGCAGCGGCAGGATCGGCTCCGCCACCCGCAGCTCGACCACGCAGAACGCGGCGGTGGCCGCGACCGCCAGCAGGGCGAGGCCGATGATCTGCCCCGAGCCCCAGCGGTACTCAGTGCCGCCCCAGGTGGCCAGCAGGACGAGCGAGACCGCGGCCAGGGCGAGCAGGCCGCCGCCGAGGTAGTCGACCTTGTGGTTGACCCGCTTGGCGGGCAGGTGCAGGGTGGAGATGATGTAGACCAGCGCCGCCCCGCCCACCGGCAGGTTGATGTAGAAGATCCAGCGCCAGGAGAAGTTCTCGGTGATGAAGCCGCCGATCAGCGGGCCGCCGATGGTGGCGAGCATCATCACGACCATCATGTAGCTCATGTAGCGGCCGCGCTCGCGCGGCGCCACGATGTCGCCGAGCGTCGCCATCGCGCCGACCATCAGGCCGCCCGCGCCCAGGCCTTGCAGCGCGCGGAACGCGATGAGCTCCGCCATCGAATGCGACAGGCCGGACAGCGCCGAACCGATCAGGAAAATGATGATCGCGACGACGAAGAACTTCTTCCGCCCGTACATGTCGCCGAGCTTGCCGTAGAACGGCGTGACGACCAGGGACGCGAGAATGTAGGCGGTCACCACCCAGGACAGGTGCGCGACCCCGCCGAGGTCGCCCACGATCCGCGGCAGCGCGGTGCTCACGATGAGGTTGTCCAGCATGGCCAGCAGGATGGCCAGCAGCAGCCCCGGGAGCACGATGAGCACCTCGCGCGGGGCGAGGAACTGCCCGCTCGTGCCCGTGCCTGCCCCGGCCGCCTCCGGCCCGGTGCCATCCGGCCGGCCCGGCTGCGCCCCGTCCCTTGCCTCCGCCACCAATCCGCTCCTTCGACTCCGCCGTCTTCCCGTCCGCGTCCGGCCGCGTCGTTGACTTACCGGCCGGCAAGTAACTATGCTAGGGCCGTAACTAACCGGCCGTCAAGTAAATATGGCGGCCCCGGCTCCGTCTGAGGTGCGAACCGGACATGGATGACACGGCGCCCGCGCCGAGGACCGACACCAGGTCCCGGGTGCAGAAGGTGGCGCTGGAGCTCTTCGCCGAGCAGGGCTACGAGAAGACCTCCCTGCGCGAGATCGCCGAGCGCCTGGGCGTGACCAAGGCCGCCCTGTACTACCACTTCAAGTCCAAGGAAGACATCGTCCACAGCTTCACCGACGATTACTTCACCGAGATCGACGCCCTCCTGGACTGGGCCAGGGACCAGCCGCGGGGCCAGCAGACCCGCCTGGCGGTGCTCGACCGCTACGTCGGCGTCGTGCTGTCCGGCAACGAGGTCTTCCGCTTCCTCGAGCAGAACCGGGCCGCGGTACAGGGCATGGAGGCGGGCAAGGAGCGCTTCGCCCGCTTCCGCGACCGCCTGGATGGGCTCGTCGAAGTGCTCGCCGGCCCCGATGCCGCGCTGCGGGACCGGGTGCGCGCCACCACCGCCGTGCTCTCCGTCGGAGCGACCTGCATTTTCTACCTGCAGGAAGTCGAGGACCGGGACAAGCTCCGGGCCATCGTCCTGGAGATGGCCACCGACCTGATCAGCTAGCACCCAGATTGATGCGATAGCATCAGATGCATGCGCACCACATTGTCTGTCGATGATGACGTCCTGCTTGCCGTCAAGGAACGAGCCCGGCGAGAGGGCCGCAGCGCGGGCGCGGTGCTGTCTGACCTTGCCCGCCAGGCCTTGACCGGCCAGCACCAAACAGCTCAGTCGGCCGAGGAATTTCACGGCTTCCACCCGCTCCCGCACCGGGGTCAGGCCGTGTCGAACGCGCTCATCGACAGACTCCGCGAAGACGATCTCGCGTGAAGCACGCTCTCCTCGACATCAACGTCCTGCTGGCTCTGCTGGACGGCGACCATGTCGATCACGATCGCGCTCGTGACTGGATCAATGCCGAAATCGAAAATGGCTGGGCATCCTGTGCGATTACCCAGAACGGCTTCGTGAGGATTATCAGCCAGCCACGCTATCCGAGCCCAGTCTCGCCGGCCTTGGCACTCGACCGGCTGGCCCGCGCGAGCAACACCGAGTACCACGAGTTCTGGCCATGCTCGGTAAGCCTTCTGGACGAGAACCTCATCGATCGCACTCGCCTAGCCGGCCCGCGCCAGGTGACCGATGCCTACCTGCTGGCGCTCGCGACCCGCCACCACGGCCGGTTCGTCACCTTCGACCGCTCCATCCCGGTGAGCGCGGTGCATGGAGCACAACAGGCCAATCTCATCGTGCTGTGACGGAGGCGGCGCGGACCAGGGGCAGCACCCGGTAGCGGACCTGGGCGGCGAGGGAGATCAGGGTGGCGGAGCGGACCACGCCCTCGGCGGAGACGATCGCGTCGAGCACGCGCTGCAGGTCGGCGTTGGAACGGGCCACCACCCGGCAGAGCATGTCCCCGGCGCCGGTGATGGTGTGCAGCTCGAGCACCTCGGGGATCGCGGCCAGTCGTTCCGCCACCGGATCGTGACCGCCGGCCTGGCGGATCTCCAGGGTGATGAACGCGGTGACCTCGTAGCCGAGCGCGGCCGGATCCACCTCGGGCCCGTACCCGGTGATCACGCCGCGCTCCTGCATCCGTTCCAGCCGCGCCTGCACCGTGCCGCGGGCGACGCCGAGCCGCCGGGAGGCCTCGAGCACGCCCACCCTGGGCTCGGCGGACAGCAGTTCGATCAGCGCGCCGTCAAGACGGTCGACCGGCCCGGGGTAACTGGTAGTCATGGTGTACAGAGATACCATGCCTCGTTCGGAATTAATAGACAAGATGACTAGCCAAATGACGGTTGGTTGCGCATTTTGAGATCCGGTGCGCATCCTGTCGGCATGACGACACCAGCGCGGGACAGGTTCCCCATCATCGGCATGGACGCCGTGGTCTTCGCGGTCGGGAACGCGAAGCAGGCGGCGCACTACTACTCGACCGCGTTCGGCATGCGCCGGACCGCCTACCGGGGTCCGGAGACCGGCTGCCCGGACGAGGCGGCCTACGTGCTGGAGTCGGGCGGCGCGCGGTTCGTCTTCCGCGGCCCGGCCCGGCCCGGGACCCGGCTCGGCATGCGGGTGGCCGCGCACGGCGACGGGGTTACCGACCTGGCGCTCGAGGTCAGCTCGGCCGAGGAAGCCTACGACTATGCCGTTACCCACGGCGCCCGCGGCCTGGCGGCGCCGCACCTGCTCGAGGACGAGTCGGGCAAGGTGATGGTGGCGGCCATCGCCACCTACGGTGACACCCGGCACACGCTGGTGCAGCGGTCCGGTTACTCGGGCAGCTACCTGCCCGGGTTTGTCCCGGCATCGCCGGCCGTCGCGCCGGGCGGACGCGCCTTCTTCACCGAGATCGACCACTGCGTGGGCAACGTCGAGCTCGGCAAGATGGACGAGTGGGTGGACTTCTACCACCGGGTGATGGGCTTCACCAACATGAAGGAGTTCGTCGGCGACGACATCGCCACCGAGTACTCCGCGCTGATGAGCAAGGTGGTGGCGGACGGCTCTCGCAAGGTGAAGTTCCCGCTGAACGAGCCCGCGGCCGGCCAGCGCAAGTCGCAGATCGACGAGTACCTGGAGTTCTTCGGCGGGCCCGGGGTGCAGCACATCGCGCTGGCCACCGACGACATCGTGGCCAGCGTCCGCGCCATGCGGGCGGCCGGCGTGGAGTTCCTGGCCACCCCGGGCAGCTACTACGACGAGCTCGGCTCGTGGGTCGGCGAGACCCGGGTGCCGATCGGCGAGCTGCGCGAGCTGGGGATCCTGGCGGACCGGGACGAGGACGGCTACCTGCTGCAGATCTTCACCCAGCCGGTCCAGGACCGGCCGACCGTGTTCTTCGAGCTGATCGAGCGGCACGGATCGCAGGGGTTCGGCAAGGGGAACTTCAAGGCGCTGTTCGAGGCGATCGAGCGGGAACAGGCCCGGCGCGGGAACCTCTGAGTCCAGCCGGGCTGAGCGGCCATTACGGACGCCGCCTGACCGCCCGCCGCACCCAGGCCAGGACGGTCTTCAGGTCGCCGTTGTCGAGGAAGTACGCGACCACGCCGAAGGCCAGGATCGCGCCGACGGCGGCCGGCACCGCCAGGGCGACGGCCTCCAGCTTGTGCTGCAGGGGCACCGCCAGGCTCACCGCCACGCCCACCGCGGCGCCTGCGGCGCAGGCGGCCAGCCCGGCGAGCGTCGCGTGGCCGGCGCCCCGCACCGCGGCCGGGCCGCAGATCCTGCGGGCCACGGATACCAGCGGAACGGCCACCACGGTCTGGCCGATGGTGGTACCCAGGGCGAGCGCGGCGACCACCAGGCGGGCCGGGACCAGCTCGGCCAGCACCACGTCCGCGATGATCGTGATCAGCCAGCTTCCGGCCAGCGCCGCGGCGGCGACCTTGAGCCGCCCGATGACGAACATGACCCGCGACAGGTTGGCGATCACCGCGATGCCCGCGATGCCGGGAGCGAACAACAGGAAGGCCTCGATCAGCTGCGGGACCTGATCGGGCTGCCTGGCCAGCACGTGCGCGGCGGGAATGGCGAGGGCCGCGACCACCGCCGTGCCGAGCCACGACATGAGCAGGACCGCCCGGGTCGACCCGGCGCTGGTCCGGTCGAAGTCCGGCCCCGCCCGCGCGGACAGCACCGGGAACGCGCTGACCACGATGGACAGGGCCAGGACCGCGTATATCGAGTTGAACACCTGCGACCCGTAGTTGAACAGGACGATCGCGCCGGTCGTCCCGCGCCCGTTGGCCAGGGTAATGGCCACCACGTTGGCCACGTCCATGGCGATGAGCTCCACCACGCCGACCAGCGCCAGGCCACCCGCACGGCGCGCCACCCCGGGCGGGAACCGCAGCACCGGCCGCAGTCGCAGGTGCAGCCGCCACGTCGGCGGTATGGCCACGACGGCCAGCGCGGCCACGCCCAGCGTGGTCCCCACCGACAAGACGAGCTCGGCTGGCACCGGCAACCGGGCCAGCGACCGCCCCTGGTTCAGCGGGACGAAGGCCAGGTAACAGGCGATGAGCACCAGGCTGGAGATCCCCGGGCCGATCGACGGCGCGGCGAACCGGCGGTAGGACTGCAGCAGCCCGTAGAGCACGACCGACAGCCCGTACAGCAGGGCCTGGGGAGCGAATGCCCGCAGCATGTCGCCGGTGACGGCGACGACGTTGGCCCGGACGCAGCCCGCGTTCGGGTTGCTGGGGTTGAGCAGGGAGGCGATCGGCCCGGCGGCGGCCACGATGGCCAGCACCAGCGGCACGACGATGATGACGGTCCAGGTCAGCAGCGCCGAGGTGATGTGGCCGACTCGTGCCTTCTCCGCCGGGTCACGGTCGGCCCGCTCGGCCGAGCGGGCCAGCACCGGGACCATCGCGCTGGTCAGCGCGCCGCCCAGGATCAGCTCATACAGCAGGTTGGGAACCTGGTACGCGGTGACGTAGCTCGTGCCCAGGCAACTCGCGCCGACGGTCTGAGAGAACACGAGCGTACGGACCAGGCCCAGGATCCGGGACAGTATCGTGAGGCCGGCCACCACGGCGGCGCCGCGGGCGATGCCCTCCCCGAGTCGCTGCGCCGGACCCGGGGCGGCCGGCGCCGCCTGGCCGGCGCGTTTGCCTTTACCGGTCTGCGCATGCAACTCCTGACCCCCCTAGCCGAAGGCGAGAGTGTAGCCGGCGGCACGCAGCGCGCCGATCACCTCGCCGCAGTGCTCGGGTCCGCGGGTCTCGACCTGCAGGACCACCTCGACCTCGTCCACGTGCAGCCGGGGGGCCAGCCGTTCGTGCCCGACCTCGAGCACGTTGGCGCCGAGATCGGCCAGGTCGGCGAGGAGCTTCGCGAGCGACCCGGGCTGGTCGGGCAGCCTGCAGCGGAACGCCAGGTAGCGGCCGGCCGCGGCGAGGCCGTGCCGGAGCAGCTTGGCCAGCAGCAGCGGGTCGATGTTGCCGCCGGAGAGCACCACGACCACCGGCGAGGCGAAGTCGCGCGGATGCTCGAGCAGGGCGGCCGCCCCGGCCGCCCCGGCCGGCTCCACCACCTGCTTGGCCCGCTCCAGGCACAGCAGCAGCCCCTGGGACAGGCTCTCCTCCGAGACCGTCACCACCCGCGCGGCCTGGCCGGACAGGATCCCGAACGCGATGTCACCCGGGCGGCTGACCGCGATGCCGTCCG
The DNA here is from genome assembly GCA_963744575.1 of uncultured Actinomycetota bacterium. Taxonomy (GTDB): domain Bacteria; phylum Actinomycetota; class Actinomycetes; order Streptosporangiales; family Streptosporangiaceae; genus Palsa-504. Next base: position 127,728 of record CAVUUF010000004.1, read on the forward strand.
CCATGGTGGGACTGGCCTGCACCGACACCGGATGCCCGGCGGCCAGCGAGCCCGGGTACGGCGCGGCCGCCTCCGCCTGCACGCCGACCACCTGGATATCCGGATCGAGGCCCTTGACCGCCACCGTGATGCCGGCCGCCAGGCCGCCGCCGCCCACCGGCACCACGACCGTGCGCACCTGCGGGCACTGCTCGATGATCTCCAAGCCGAGCGTGCCCTGCCCGGCCACGATGTCCGGGTGGTCGTAGGGATGAATGAACACCGCGCCGGTGCGCTCGGCGAAGGCGAGAGCCTCGCCGACCGCGTCCTCGACGCAGGTGCCGTGCAGGATGACCTCCGCCCCGTAGCCGCGCGTCGCCTGCACCTTGGGCAATGGCGCGCCCGCGGGCATGACCACCGTGGCCGTGCAGCCGAGCAGCCCGGCCGCGAACGCGACCCCCTGGGCGTGGTTGCCCGCGCTGGCCGCGACGACGCCGCGGGCCCGTTCGGCGTCCGACAGCTTGGCGATCCTGAAGTAGCCGCCGCGGACCTTGAACGACCCGGTCCGCTGCAGGTTCTCGCACTTGATGAAGACCGGCCCGCCAACCGTCTCGGACAGGACCCGGGAATGCAGCATGGGCGTGTCCGAGATCACATCGTGGATCAGCTTCCGCGCGGCGGTTACGTCATCGGAGCTGACCACGTCAGGGGTTGTTGCCACCCAAGAAGTCTGCCACTCCTCCGCCGCCCCGGTGGCCCACCTCCAGCCGGCCGCAGATGCGAACAGGCGCGATCACGACATACTGTCGAAAGGTGCAGCAATACAGCGAGGACCACCAGGCGAAGACTCTCGGCGAACTGCGCGCCAGCGGCCACGCGTACCGCGGCGTCAAGGAGGAGATCAGACAGAATCTGCTCGCCATGCTGCGGGAGGGACGGGATCCCTTTCCCGGCATCGTCGGGTTCGGCCAGACCGTCCTGCCCCACCTCGAGCGGGCCCTGATCGCGGGGCACGACATCATCCTGCTGGGCGAGCGCGGCCAGGGTAAGACCCGGCTGATCCGCACCCTGGGCGGGCTGCTTGATGAGTGGACTCCCGCCGTCGAAGGCTGCGAGATCAACGACCATCCCTACCACCCGGCGTGCGCCCGGTGCCGCCGCCTCGCCGCCGAACTGGGCGACGGGCTGCCGGTCACCTGGCGGCACCGCGACGACAGGTACGGGGAGAAGCTCGCCACCCCGGACACCAGCGTCGGCGACCTGATCGGCGACATCGACCCGGTCAAGGTGGCGGAAGGACGCACCCTGGGTGACCCGGAGACCATCCACTTCGGTCTGGTGCCGCGGACCAACCGGGGCATCTTCTCCCTGAACGAACTGCCCGACCTGGCCGAGCGGATCCAGGTGTCCCTGCTGAACGTGCTGGAGGAGCGCGACATCGGCATCCGCGGCTACGCGCTCCGGCTGCCGCTGGACCTGCTGCTGGTGGCCAGCGCGAACCCGGAGGACTACACCAACCGGGGACGGATCATCACCCCGCTCAAGGACCGGTTCGGCGCGGAGATCCGGACGCACTACCCGCCGTCCCTGGCCGACGAGCTCACCTTGATCAGGCAGGAAGCCGACATCTGGACCACCGCGGAACTCCCCGGGCACCTGGTGGAAGTGATCGCCAGGTTCGCCCGGGGCGTCCGCGAGTCGCCCGCCGTCGACGCCCGTTCCGGGGTCTCGGCGCGGTTCGCCATCGCCGCGGCGGAAAGCGCCGCGGCGTCGGCCGTGCGCCGGACGGCGCTGGCCGGAGCGCGGGAGGAGACGCCCGTGGCCCGGGTGTGCGACCTGCCGACCGTGGTCAGCACGCTGCGCGGCAAGGTCGAGTTCGAGGTCAGCGAGGAGGGCCGGGAAGAGGAAGTGCTCGGCGCGCTGCTCCGCCGGGCCATCGCCGACACCTTCCGGTCCCGGCTGGGCGGCGTGGACCTGTCCGGCCTGCTGGCCAAGTTCGAGGACGGCGGCACCGTCGAGTCGGGCGAGCTCGTACCCGCCACCGAGCTGCTGCGGCGGATCGGCGACGTCCCCGGACTCGCCCGGATCATGTCCCGGCTGGGCATGGACGGCGGCGAGTCGTTCGGGCAGGCGGCGGCCGCGGTCGAGTTCGCCCTGGAGGGCCTGTACCTGATGCGCAGGCTGTCCAAGGACACCGACGGCAGCAGCAGCGTGTACGGGACCTAACATGGCGAATTACCGGTACGGCCGATACGTCTACGGGCCGGACCCGCTGGCCCTCCCCTTCGACGTGCGCGGCGCCGTCGACGAGATGGGTGACTCGATCCTGGCCGGCGCCGACCCGGCCGACGCGCTGCGGGAACTGCTGAGGCGGGGTTTCGGCGACCGGGCCTGCCGCCGGGGCCTGGATGACCTGCTGCGCCGGGTGCGCGAGCGGCAGCGGGAGATCCGCGGCAGCGGACGCCTCGACGGCATCCTGGAGCAGGCCCGCGCCCTGCTCGACACCGCCGTCGGGCAGGAGCGCGCCGAGCTGTTCCCCGACCCGAGCGACGAGGCCAGGCTGCGTGAGGCCGATCTCGACGCGCTGCCCGCCGACACGGCCCAGGCGATCCGGCAGCTGGCCGGCTACGACTGGCGGTCACCCGCCGCCCGTCAGACCTTCGAGCAGCTCAGGGACCTGCTGCGGAGCGAGGTGCTGGACAGCCAGTTCCGCGGCATGCGGCAGGTCATGCAGAATCCCGATCCGCAGGCGATGCAGCGGGTCAAGGACATGCTCGCCGACCTGAACGAGATGCTGGCGGCGGACGCGCGCGGCGAGCACACCCAGGCCGATTTCGAGCGGTTCATGGCGCGACACGGCGACCTGTTCCCCGACCAGCCGCAGAACCTCGAGGAGCTGGTGGACTCGCTGATCAGCCGGATGGCCGCGGCCGAGCGCCTGCTGCGCTCGCTCAGCGACGAGCAGCGCGAGGAGCTCGCCCAGCTGATGGCGAACGCGCTGGACGACGCGGGCCTGGCGGCCGAGATGGCCAGGCTCGCCGACGCGCTCCGGTCCCGGCGCCCCGAGCTGGACCGGGCCGGCCTGAGCGGCGGGGTCCAGATGTCCGGCCAGGAGCCGCTCGGCCTCGGCGACGCCACCACCGCCCTGGCCGAGCTCGCCGACCTGGCCGAGCTGGAGGGGGCGCTGGGCCAGGACTACCCGGGTGCGAGGCTGGACGACGTTGACGAGGAAGCGGTCCGGCGGGCCTTCGGGCGCCAGGCCGTGGACGACATCGAGGCCCTGCGCCGTCTCGAGCGCGAGCTCGAGCGGCAGGGTTACCTGACCAGGAACGCCGGGCAGCTCGAGCTCACCCCCAAGGCGGTGCGCAGGCTCGGCGACACGGCCCTGCGCCGGATCTTCGGCGAGCTGGACTTCGGCCGCAGGCCGGGCGATCACGACCTGCACGACGCCGGGCAGGCGGGCGAGCTTACCGGCACCACCCGCCCCTGGGAGTTCGGCGACGAGCAGCCGCTCGACGTCCCCGCGACGGTGCGCAACGCCGTGCTCAGGGGGGCTCGGGGGGGCGGAGAGCCCCCCCGTGATCGGGGGGGTCTGGGGGGGTCGTCCCCCCGGGCTACCAGGGTCAGGCTGGCCGCGCAGGACTTCGAGGTGACCGAGACCGAGCGCCGCAGCACCGCGGTCGTGTCCCTGCTGGTCGACCTGTCCTACTCGATGCAGCTGCGCGGGACCTGGGCCGCGGCCAAGCAGACGGCGCTCGCGCTGCACGCGCTGCTGCGCAGCCGGTTCCCCCAGGACGCCGTCCAGGTGGTGGGCTTCTCGAACTACGCGCGGGAGCTGCGCGAGACCGAACTGGCCGGGCTCGGCTGGGACATGGTGCAGGGCACCAACCTGCACCACGCGCTGCTGCTGGCCGGGCGCCACATCGACCGGCACCCGGAACACGAGCCGGTCGTCCTGATCGTGACCGACGGCGAGCCGACCGCTCACCTGCAGCGGGACGGGCGATCCTGGTTCGACTGGCCACCGTCTCCCGAGACGGTGGAACTCACCCTGGCCGAAGTGGATAAGATGACCCGCCGGCACGCCGCGCTGAATATTTTCATGCTGGCGGACGACGCCAGGCTCAGCGCGTTCGTTGACAACGTAGCCAGGAGGAACGGCGGACGCGTGCTGCAGGCGGCGCCCGAACATCTCGGTGAGTATGTCATCCGT
>CAVUUF010000005.1:0-103284 GCA_963744575.1 uncultured Actinomycetota bacterium
ACGCCCTCCACCTCGGCGGCGGCGATCGTCTGGACCGAATCGATGATCAGCAGCCGGGGCTGCACCGCCTCGACATGCCCGAGCACCACGTCGAGGTCGGTCTCCGCGGCCAGGAACAGCTGTTCGCTGACCGCGCCGATGCGGTCCGCGCGCAGCCGCACCTGGGCGGCGGACTCTTCCCCGGTCACGTAGAGCACCGGTTCCGACTCGGCGACCAGCGCGCCCGCCTCGAGCAGCAGCGTCGACTTGCCCACCCCGGGCTCGCCCGCCAGCAGCAGGACCGCGCCGGGCACCAGCCCGCCGCCGAGTACCCGGTCGAGCTCGTCCATGCCGGTCGGCCGCGCGGTGGCGTCGGTCGCGTCCACCTGGCCGATGGGGACCGGGGCGGTGCTGGCGGGCCCGCTGCTGCCCGGCAGGGCGCCGCGGTGGGCGACCGCCCTGATGCCCTCCCGCGAGGCCCGGGCCAGCCGGGATACCGCGACCTCCTGGACCGTGCCCCACGCCTGGCATTCGCCGCAGCGCCCGACCCACTTGGCGGACTGCCAGCCGCACTCGGTGCAGCGGAAGCCGGACGTTGCCGATGACTTGGCCATGGCCCGCACCTTAGCGGTCACCTCTGACAATCTCAGTAAGCTGGAAAGCGAACCTACGGAGGGAGTCAGGCCGTGACCGGCGAGGCGAGCGTACCCGGCGTGGCGGTCGCCCTGTCGACCTCGTCGGTCTACCCGGAGCGTACGCCCGACGCCTTCGAGGTGGCCGCGCGGCTCGGCTACGACGGGGTCGAGGTGATGGTCTACACCGACCCGGTGAGCCAGGACGCCGACGTGCTATGCAGGCTCCGCGACTACCACGAGCTTCCCATCCTGTCCGTGCACGCGCCGAGCCTGCTGCTCACCCAGCGGGTGTGGGGCCGCGACCCATGGGAGAAGCTGCGCCGGGCCAGCGAGCTCGCCGAGCGCGTGGGCGCCCGGGTGGTGGTCTTGCACCCGCCGTTCCGCTGGCAGCGCGAGTACGTCCGCGGGTTCGAGAAGGGCCTGGCCGCGATGGCCGAGGAGACCGATGTCAGCTTCGCGGTGGAGAACATGTACCCGCTGCGGGCCGGCGGCGGCGAGGTGGTGCCGTACGCCCCGCACTGGGACCCGACCGCGCTGGACGTGCCGCACATCACGCTGGACCTGTCGCACACCGCCGCCTCCGGGTCCGACGTCCTGCTCATGGCGGCCGAGCTCGACGGCCGGCTGGCCCACGTGCACCTGGCCGACGGGACCGGGTCGCCGGCCGGCCCGGTGCCCGACGAGCACCTGGTGCCCGGTCGCGGCGGTCAGCCCTGCGCCGAGCTGCTCGGCCGGCTCACCGCGACCGGATACCACGGGGTGGTGGTGGTCGAGGTGAAGACCAGCCGGGCGCCCACCAGGGACGAGCGCCTCGCGGACCTGGCCGAGTCGCTGGCGTTCGCCCGCGAGCACCTGGCGCCGGCCGCGGGGTAGTGTCCCTGGCATGGCAGCAAGCAGCACCCTGATCACCGTGGCCCCGACGGGCGCCGAAGCCGGCAAGTCCGCGGTGCCCGCCCTTCCGGTCACGCTGAACGAGCTGGTCGTCACGGCCAAGGAGTGCGAGGCCGCCGGGGCGGCGGTCATCCACGTGCACATCAGGGACGACGCGGCCCGGCCCACGCTGGACGTCGGCCGGCTGGCCGACACGGTGGCGGCGCTGCGGGAGGGCACCGGCCTGATCGTCCAGCTGTCCACCGGCGGCGCGGTCACCGACAGCTTCGCCAGCCGGCTGGCCGTCCTCGACGCCGGACCGGACGCCTGCTCGCTGACCTGCGGCACCGTCAACTTCGGTGACGACGTGTTCAGCAACCCGTGGCCGTTCATCAAGGACCTCTATCAGCTGACCCAGCAGCGGCAGGTGGTCCCGGAGTTCGAGCTTTTCGACCTCGGGCAGGTGGCCGCGCTGCACCGGCTGCTCACCGAGTTCGGGCTGCCGGCCGGCGGGCACGTGCACTGCGACCTGGTGATGGGCGTGCCCGGCGGCATGCCGGGCGACGTGGTCACGCTGGCCGCCGCGGCCGCCGCGCTGCCCGAGGGCGCGACCTGGTCCGCCACCGGGATCGGCCGGACCACGCTGCCGGTGATGCTCGGCGCGCTGGGCGCCGGCGGCCACCTGCGGGTCGGCATGGAGGACACGCTGACGTTCGCCCGCGGCCGCCCCGTCGCCCGCAACGCCGAACTGGTGGAACGCGCCGCCGACCTGGCCAGGATCGCCCAGCGCCCGCCGATGCCCCCCGCCGAGGCCCGCGTCTTCCTCGGCATCCCCGCCCGCCCCAGCTAACCCCGTCCGCCCCAGCTAACCCCGTCCGCCCCAGCTAACCCCGTCCGCCCCAGCTAACCCGGCCACTCGCCAACCCCGTCCGCCCCAGCTAACCCCGCCGCCGCCCGCCCCAGCTAACCCCGGCCACCCGCCAACCCCGCCCGCGCGCCAACCCCGCCCGCGCGCCAACCCCGCCCGCGCGACGGGTGGTGGTTGTGGCAACCTGCACAATAGAGTGTGCAGGTTGCCACAACCATACGTAGACCCCGCGGGACAAATGAGCTAAATGTCCGGATTCGTCCGGTGAACGTGATGCTTGCTGGGCGTTTGCAGTTGCAAGCAGGGGATGGCACACTGGATGTTATGCGTAACGTCAGCGTTAACTCGATCGGCGAGTACATCCGTGAGCAGCGGGAGCAGGCGAAGATTTCGATGCGCCAGCTGGCTCAGTCGGCCGGGGTGTCCAACCCTTATCTGAGCCAGATCGAGCGCGGCCTGCGCAAGCCGAGCGCGGACATCCTGCAGCAGATCGCCAAGGGGCTGCGCATCTCGGCCGAGGCGCTCTACGTGCAGGCCGGGATCCTGGAGGACCGGCCGGCCGACTCGGGGGTCAGGACGGCCCTGCTGGCCGACCCGGAGCTTTCCGAGCGGCAAAAGCAGGTGCTCCTGGAGATCTACGAGTCGTTCCGCAAGGAGAACGCCATCAGCGCCGAGGCCGAACCGGAGGAGACTACCCTGGCCGAGCTGACCGCCGGGGCTCCGGGCGCCGAAGCCGAGGCGATGGAAGCCGCCTTGCGGGCCGAGGCGATGGAAGCCGCCTTGCGGGCCGAGGCGATGGAAGCCGCCCTGCGGGCCGAGGCGATGGAGGGCGCGGAAGAAGGCAGCGACCCGCCGCCGGTAACCCAGATCAGCCCAGACAGTGCCTCCGATTAGGTAGCGTGATCCTGTGTTTGGTGCGTATACCCCGTTGACCTACTTCTTCCTGGCCCTGGGCCTGGCGGCATTCGTCGTCGAGGCGTGGGCCTTCATCGACGCGATCACGCGGCCGAGTCGGGCCTTCGTGGCCGCCGGCAAGCAGACCAAGCCGCTGTGGCTGATCATCCTGGGCGTGGCCGCCGTGATCGGGCTGGCCGGGGCGGTGTACGGCGTGGGCCCGACCTCGATCCTGCCGGTCGCGGCGTTCGTCGCGGCCGCCATCTACCTGGCCGACGTCCGCCCCAAGGTGAGGAGCTTCCCCAAGAACAGGAACGGAGCCTCGAGCTCTGGCCCGTACGGTCCCTGGTAGCAGGAGCCCCCAGGCAGCAGGCAGGCTCCGTACGCCCCTGGTAGCGGGCAGGCTCAGATCACCAGCAGCGTGACGGGCGCGGCGACCAGCAGCGCGGCGGCCAGGCAGATCGCCGCGAGCGCGACCGCGGGCAGCGGCCGGACCGGCTGCAGCAGCCGGGTCACCCGGGCGGCCACCTCGCCTTCCCCGGCGGCCAGCGCGCCCGCGGGCGCCGGGCATACTCCGGCGGTGCCGAAGCGCACCAGCGCGGACACCAGCTCGCGGGCCGGGCGGCCGCGCAGCGCCCGGTCGTCGGCGAGCATCTCGACCAGCAGCGCCACCGAGCGGTGCGCGCCGGCGCAGGTCGCGGACCTGGGGAAGGCGCGCCGCAGCGCGGTGAACGGCAGCAGCACGAGGTCATGGCGCTCGCGCAGGTGAGCCCGCTCGTGCGCGAGCACGGCCGCCAGCTCACCGCGGCCGAGCAGCTGGAGGGTGCCCGCGCTGACCACGATCTGCGACCGCAGCCCGGGCAGGCAGTACGCGGCCGCGTTCGGGTAGTCCACGACCAGCGCGCCGGGCACCTTCGGGTCGCCGTGGGCGAGCAGGGTGAGCAGGGCCCGCTGCCGCCGCCTGGCCTGCACCGCCGCGACCGACACGGCCAGCAGCACCCAGCACAATAGGGCGAGCAGGGCCAGCCCGGCGGCCAGGCAGGTCAGCCTGATGGTTACCACGAGCGCCGGGATGCCGCCCGCCGCGCCGTAGCCGAACAGGCCGGGCAGCCGGATCAGGCCGCCGGGCCGCAGCAGGGCGCCCGTCCGCAGGACCGAACGCACCACGCCGCCGCGGCTGCCCGGCATGGCCAGGCCGATCAGCGTGCCCACGGCGGCCAGGCCGGAGGCCAGGCCCAGCGCCTGCCACAGCAGGATGGCCGCGGCTGGCGACCGCCGCGGCCAGCTGGCCCGCGGCAACGCGGAGGCGCCGAGCGCGCTCCCGACGGCGACTACGGCAAGCAGTGCCGCATCTTCAAGTCCGGTCATCTCCCTCGCCGCTGCCTTCGATCACTTCCAGGGCGTCGCGCAGCACCTCGGCCTCGACGCCAGAAACGGACTGTGCGAACCGGGTCAGAGCCGCCGTCCGGTCACCGGTCTGGGCCAGCGCGGTCAGCATGAGCTCGGTCACGTAGGTCTCGCGGGTAGCGGCGGGGCAGTAACGCCAGGCGCGCCCATCGCGTTCCCGCCTGGCGAAGCCCTTCTTCGCGAGCCTGTCAAGCACCGTCATCACGGTGGTGTGAGCTAGATTACGCTCGGTCAGCCTAACACTGACCTCGCGCACGGTGAGAGATGTATCTGTTTCCCAGAGCACGTCCATGATGGCGCGCTCAAGATCACCCAACCGGTTCACGGTCGTCAATCTACCCGCAATGCGGCCGGCGCAATACGAACGACCCCCCGGTGCGCTAGGCCGAGGGGTCGGCGAAGCGGGCGAACGCCTGCAGGTTGGCCAGGCTCTCCCCGCGCTTGACCCGCCAGGCCCACTCCCGCCGGATGGCGGAGCCGAAGCCGAGCTTGAGCGCCGTGTCGAAGTTCTCGTCGGAGTAGCTAAGCACGCAGCCGAGCAGCCGGTCAATGTCGTCGGCGGAAACCGCGGACAGCGGCTGCCGCCCGGTCAGGTACACGTCGCCCTCCGGGTCCAAAGTGAAGTGCACCCCGTACATGCGGCCGTTCCGCTCCAGCAGGAAACGGTAGAAGGCCTCGTGGTTCTCGTCCGGCTGACGGCAGAAGAACGCCTCCACGCCCAGGCTGTGCTCGCCCGCGACCAGCCAGGTCATGGTGGCTAGCTTGTGCTGGCCCTCCAGCTTGACCAGGAAGGCGCCGCGCCGCGGCTGCTCGAAACCGAGCCCGAGCGACGTCAGCGCCGCCTCGATTGCGGCCGCGGGCGACTCGCCGGCCGAGGGCGACTCGCCGGCCGAGGGTGACTCTCCGGCCGCGGGCGGCCCGGCGGACTCGGTCATGCGCCCACTGGCGCGGCGGCCCGGCCCGTGGAGTCCATGGCACCGGTATACACCTCGATCAGCCGGTCCGCGGTGGCGGGCCAGCCGAACCCGGACGCGTGCGCCAGCGCCCCGCGGGAAAGCTCAGCCAGGCGCCGCGGCGAGCGAACGAGATCCGCGAGCACCCGCGCCCACACGACGGGGTCGTGCCCGTCCACCAGGACGCCGGAGAAGCCGTCCCTGACCGCGGTGCGCAGGCCGCCGACGGCGGCCGCCACCACCGGGGTCCCGCAGGCCTGAGCCTCGAGCGCCACCAGGCCGAACGACTCCGAGTGCGACGGCACCAGCACCACGGTCGCGGCCCGGTACCAGTCCGCGAGCTCCCGGTGCGGGCACGGCGGCTCGAATCGCACGCAGCCGGACAGGCCGAGCTGGGCGACCAGGCCGTCGATCCGGCCCGGCGCGCCCACCTCGGACCCGCTCGGCCCGCCCACGAAGACCACCACCAGCTTCCCGGCGAGTCCCGGCGCGGCCCGCAGCAGCGAAGCCGCGGCACGCAGCACCACGTCGGGGCCCTTCAGCGGCTGGATCCGGCCCGCGAAGACCAGCACCACGGCGTCCTCGGGCAGGCCGAGCCGCCGCCGCGCCGCGGCGGCGGGCGAGGGCCGGAACACCGACAGGTCCACGCCCGGGCTGACCGTCTCCACCCGGCCGGGGATGGCGCCGTACAGCTCGATCAGCTGGCGCGCCTCTTCCTCGGTGTTGGCCACCAGCCGGTCCGCGGCCGTCACGACCTCGCCCTCGCCGCGGATCCTGATCGCCGGCTCGGCCCGGTCGCCGCGGGCCAGGGCCAGGTTCTTGACCTTGCCCAGGGTATGCATGGACTGGATGAGGGGTACCCCCCAGCGTTCCGCCGCCACCGCCGCGACCTGGCCGGACAGCCAGTAATGCGCGTGCAGCAGGTCGTACCGGCCGGGGGCGAAGGCCGCCTCGGTGCGCAGCACCCCGAAGGTGAACTCGCAGATCTGCCCGGGCAGCGCGTTCTTGTCGAGCTCCTCGAACGGCCCGGCCACCACGTTGCGGACCAGCACGCCGGGGGCCAGCTCGACCGTGGCGGGCGTGTCCGGGCAGACCGCGCGGGTGAAGATCTCCACCTCGATGCCGCGGGCCGCCAGCTGCCTGGCCACCTCGACCACGTAGACGTTGAGCCCGCCCGCGTCGCCGGTACCCGGCTGGTCGAGCGGGGACGTGTGCAGGCTGATGGTCGCGATCCGCCGGGGGGTGCCCCGTCCGCGGGCACGGCTCAGCACTGACTGCACGATCTAAGCAACCCCGGCAGGCCGCCACCTGTTCCCGCCGCTAGGCTCTCTGGCTATGAGGACGCTGGTGCTGCTTCGTCACGGCGAGAGCGAATGGAACTCCAAGGGCCTGTTCACCGGGTGGGTGGACGTGGGGCTCTCGGCCGCCGGGGCGCAGGAGGCCGCGAACGCGGGGCAGCTGCTGGCCCGGTCGGGCCTGACGCCGGCCGTGGTGCACACCTCGGTGCTGACCCGCGCCATCCAGACCGCCAACATCGCGCTGGAGGAGGCCGGGCTGCTCTGGCTGCCGGTGCGCCGGTCATGGCGGCTCAACGAGCGGCACTACGGCGCGCTGCAGGGCAAGGACAAGGCCGCCACCCGGCGGGAGTTCGGCGACGAGCAGTTCATGCTGTGGCGCCGCTCCTACGACGTGCCGCCGCCGCCGATCGCCGATGACGACCGGTACTCCCAGGCCGCCGACGTCAGGTACGCGGACCTGCCGCCAGAGGCCAGGCCGCGCAGCGAGTGCCTGAAAGACGTCATGGAGCGCATGCTGCCGTACTGGTACGACGCCGTGGTGCCGGACCTGGTCCACGCCGGGACGGTCCTGGTCGTAGCGCACGGCAACTCGCTGCGCGCGCTGGTCAAGCACCTGGACGGGATCAGCGACGCGGCCATCGCCGAGCTGAACATCCCCACCGGGATCCCGCTGGCCTACCAGCTCGACGACAGTTTCCGGCCGGGCACCCGGGGCGGCAGCTACCTGGACCCGGAGGCGGCCAGGGAGGCGGCCGAAGCGGTGAAGAACCAGGGTCGTCAGGTGACATCCGCCCCGCAGGCAGGCCGGTAACCGGTAAATAGGACATTAAGGGATGCTTACCACCAGGTGAACAAACTTCGAATATCGCCGGGCCTGTCGCATCACCTTGTCTTCCGCACGGTGCTACGGCATACCATTAGACCTGTGAGTCTTCACTGGTCACCGCCTTGGCCTGCGCTGATTACGGAGATTGCGTGGCGATAAGAACCAGGGCAGGCGCCACTGCGCGCCAGGCACGCGGCTCGCGGTTGCAGGCGGCCCAGCAACCGGCCCGGCTGCCGCCGGGCATCGCTTCCGTCCTTTCCGTGCTCTCCTCCTCGGCCGTAGTCGTCGACAGCAACGACCGGGTGCTCCGGGCGAGCTCCGCGGCCCGCGCGTTCGGGCTGGTCAAGGGCGATCGCCTGATGGTCAGCGAACTGGCCGCGCTGGCCCGCCAGGTGCGCCGGGACGGCGAGATCAGGGAGGGCGAGTTCGAGGTCCCGGTGCCCAGGTTCGGCGGCCGCACGACGAGCTTCGCGGTCCGGGTGGCGCCGCTCGGCGGCGCGGTCGGCGGCGGCGGCCTGGTCCTCGTGCTCGCCGAGGACCAGACGGAGAGCCGCCGGGTGGACGAGGTCAAGCGGGACTTCGTCGCCAACACCAGCCACGAGCTCAAGACGCCGGTGGGCGCGCTGGCGCTGCTGGCCGAGACGATCGAGGATGCCGCCGACGACGCCGAGGCGGTGCGCCGGTTCGCCGGCAAGATGCGCCAGGAGGCGCAGCGGCTGACCAACCTGGTCCAGGACCTGATCACGCTATCCAGGATCCAGGCCGTCGAGCCCGTCCCTGACCCCCGCCCGGTCGGTCTCGACACGGTGGTGGCCGAGGCGGTGGACAGGTGCCGGATGAAGGCGAACGCGCGCGGCATCACGCTCGCCTCGGTCGGCTGCCGCGGCCTGTCCGTCCTCGGCGACGAGGACCTGCTGGTCACCGCGCTGCGCAACCTGCTGGAGAACGCCGTCGCCTACAGCCCGGAGCGGACCCGGGTGGTCATCAGCACCAGGAAGACCCCCGAAGGCGAAGCCGAGATCAGCGTGGCCGATCAGGGCATCGGCATCCCCGAGCGCGACCTGGAGCGGATCTTCGAGCGGTTCTACCGGGTCGATCCGGCGCGCTCCCGCGCGACCGGCGGCACCGGCCTCGGGCTGGCCATCGTCAAGCACGTGATGGCGGCCCATAACGGCAAGGTCACGGTGCGCAGCGTCGAGGGCGCCGGGTCCACCTTCACCCTGCGCATCCCGCTGCGGAGCGAGCATGTCAGCACCGGCGCTGCGTGAACTCGTCCAGCCGCGCAGGATCCGAGAGCATCAGGAGTAGACGTGACACGCGTGCTGGTAGTTGAGGATGAGGACTCGTTCAGCGACGCCATCTCGTACCTGCTGCGCAAGGAGGGGTTCGAGGTCGCGGTCTGCTCGACCGGCCCCGACGCGCTCGACACCTTCGACCGGACCGGCGCCGACCTGGTCCTGCTCGACCTGATGCTGCCGGGCCTGCCGGGCAGCGAGGTGTGCCGGTTGCTGCGCGAGAAATCCAGCGTGCCGGTGATCATGCTGACCGCCAAGGACAGCGAGATCGACAAGGTGGTCGGGCTCGAGCTCGGCGCCGACGACTACGTGACCAAGCCGTTCTCCTCCCGCGAGCTCATCGCCCGGATGCGCGCCGTGCTCCGGCGCCGCGGCGAGCCCGACGGCGGGCCGGAGTCGGCGTTGGAGTCCGGGCCGGTGCGGATGGACGTGGACCGGCACGTGGTCACCGTCCGGGGCGGCACGGTGCAGCTCCCGCTGAAGGAGTTCGAGCTGCTCCAGGTGCTGCTGCGGAACGCCGACCGGGTGCTGACCCGGATGCAGCTCATCGACCGGGTTTGGGGGGCCGACTACGTGGGCGACACCAAGACGCTGGACGTGCACATCAAGCGGCTGCGGGCCAAGGTCGAGGTCGATCCGGCCAAGCCGCAGCACATCGTCACCGTGCGCGGCCTGGGCTACAAGTTCGAGTCGGCCGCCTGAGGTAGGCACGAACCCAGCCCGTTCGGGATCAAGATCTTCGGGCCGAACGGACCTGGCGCGTGCCGCGGTGCCGGCTACGGCGTGGTCGTGGGGCTGGGCGAGGCGGGCGCCTTCTTCGTGCCGGTGGCCGAGGGCGACGGGACCACCGGGATGACCGGCGGGGAGTAGGTCGCGAACTCGTAGGCCTGCGGCTCGACAGGGACGCCGATGGTGATCGGCCCCGCCACGGCGAAGTTGAAGGTCAGGGTGATGCTCTCGCCGCCGTTGAGCGGGTTGGTCAGGCCGCTGAGCACCACCCTGGGCCTCGGCCCGGCCAGGTCGACCAGCTGGTTCGCGGGCAGGTTGACCGGGCCGCCGAGCAGCCGCACCGAGGACGCGGCCCCCGGGGCGCTGACCGAAAGCAGCCGGTCGCCGTTCTGCGCGTAGATCGCCAGGAAGGCCCCGGCCCGGCCGCCGGCCGGCACCGATGTGCCCAGCGGGGCGGCGAGCACGAACACGTTGTTCAGCCTGACGTCGTTCTGGACCACGGTGGTCCCGATGCTGGCCGGGTGGAACTGCAGCGTGGGGGCGTTGAGGCCGGCCTCGCATCCGGCGAGCACGGGCACCAGCAGGGCCACGGCGCCGAGAAGCAGGCGGCGATTCCAGTGCGTCACCTTAGCGCCTCCTCGATTTACTCTGTCCCGTCAAGTTCGGGTCATTCAGATTCCCGCGACGGTCACCGCCGCCGCATCCGCAGCGACTGCTCGCACGGGCGAACAGGCCCATGCTCGCTAGTCGCTATCTGAATAACCCTCACGGCGCCGGACGGGAGTAAATCGTAGCGGTCGCCCGGCGCGGGGTTAACGCGGGGTTCCGGATGAGCCGGCGCCGACCGGACGGCCGGACGGTGCGGGCCGTTCCGGCACGCCCGACGGGCGGGCGGAGCGGGTGGCGTGGCCGCTCACCGACGGCCTGGCCGTGGCCGTCGCCGGCCCCGTCGCCGGCCGTCCCGTCGCCGGCCGTCCCGTCGCCGGCGGCACCGCCGGACGGGACGCCGCCGGATGGGGGGTCGCGGCCGCCGTGGGCGGCGCGGACCTCTGCTCGGCGGGCACCGTCGCCGGGCTGAACGTGGCCACCGAGAGCATCGCGCCCGCCACCAGGCAGACGGCCAGGATGCTGGCCAGCAGCGGCATGACGGTGCCGTGCGCGGCAAACGGGCCGGACAGCCGCCGCAGCCGGTTCCGGCGCCGTTTCGCGCGCAGTTCCCGGTGGTAGGCCAGCACCTCGCGGTCGAGCTCGCGCGCGTCATCCGGGACCTGGATGTCGAGCGGAGGCTCGTCCCATCCCGATCCGCCGCCAGGATTCACCGTCACCTCCGGCGCGAATTGAAGCCTTGGTTACCAGTATGACGCCAGGACCGGCGGGACGCCTCCATGGCCAAGATGCCAGGGTCTTTCCGCCGCCTCGGTTAGACTTGTAATGCGCCGCGAACCTTCAAGCGGCCGCGCCGACGTCGGCGCGGCCAGCTGAATGGTGTGGGCACGGGCCGATGACAACGGTACTGACCTGCATATTTACCCTCACGGGCGTTTTATCGACACCGCCCGACGTGGTAAGATGGTCTTCAGCGGAAGGGGTACTTGCCACATGTCTTTCAAGGTCGGCGATACCGTCGTCTATCCCCATCACGGGGCTGCTCGCATCGAAGCGCTCGAAACTCGCACCATCAAGGGCGAGGATAAGTCCTATCTGGTCCTCAAGGTCGACAAGGGCGACCTGACCGTACGTGTCCCCGCGGACAATGCCGAGTTGGTAGGCGTGCGTGACGTCGTAGGCGCCGATGGGCTTGAGCGGGTGTTCGAGGTGCTCCGCGCCCCGCACACCGAGGAGCCGACCAACTGGTCCAGGCGGTACAAGGCCAACCTGGAGAAGCTCGCTTCCGGTGACGTGAACAAGGTCGCCGAGGTCGTTCGGGACCTGTGGCGGCGGGACCGGGAACGCGGCCTGTCCGCGGGCGAGAAGCGGATGCTCGCCAAGGCGCGGCAGATCCTGGTGAGCGAGCTGGCGCTGGCCGAGAAGACCAACGAAGACAAGGCCGAGGCCCTGCTTGACGAGGTGCTGGCTAATTAGTCCTGTCCCCCGGGTGGGGATGGGAGTCGACGTACACCCGCTGACTACCTCGCGTGAGTTGCGCCTGGCTGGCCTGCTGTGGCCGGGCGAGGCGGGCCTGGACGGCCATTCGGACGGAGACGTGGCGGCGCATGCGGTCTGCACCGCGCTGCTGACCGCGGCGGGGCTCGGTGATCTCGGCGAGAACTTCGGCACCTCCCGGCCCGAATGGGCGGGCGCGTCCGGCGTGGCCCTGCTGCGCGAGACGTTCCGGCTGGTCAGCGAGGCAGGCTTCGTCATCGGCAACGTCGCGGTGCAGGTGGTCGGGAACCGGCCGCGGGTGGCGCCGCGGCGCGCCGAGGCGGAGAAGGTGCTGAGCGAGGCGTTGTCCGGCGCCGCGGTCAGCGTGTCCGCCACCACGACCGACGGGCTCGGCCTGACCGGCCGGGGCGAGGGTATCGCCGCCATCGCCACCGCCCTGGTTGTTCCCGCGAGCTGAGCGGCATCCCTTAGCCTTGTCTGCGTGACGCTGCACCTCCATGACACCGCCGCGCGGGCGGTGCGCGAGTTCACGCCGCTCACGCCGGGCCAGGCGTCGGTGTATCTGTGCGGCGCCACCGTGCAGGCGCCACCGCACATCGGCCACCTGCGCTCGGCGGTGTGCTTCGACGTGCTGACCCGCTGGCTCGAGGCCAGCGGGTACCGGGTCACCTTCTGCCGCAACGTCACTGACGTCGAGGACAAGATCCTGCGCACCGCCCGGGCCGAGGGCGTCCCGCCCTGGATCGTGGCCGAACGCAACCAGCGCGCCTTCACCCGGGCCTACGACGCGGTCGGCTGCCGGCCGCCGGACGTGGAGCCGCGCGCTACCGGGCACATCCCGGAGATGATCGTGCTGATCCGCCGGCTGATCGAGGGCGGCCACGCCTACCCCGGCGGCGGGGACGTGTACTTCGACGTGCATTCCTATCCCGGTTACGGCGCCCTGTCCGGTCAGCGGCTCGACCAGATGCGGCCCGCCGAGGATTCCGGCGAAACGGCGGCCAAGCGCGACCCGCGCGACTTCACGCTGTGGAAGGCGGCCAAGCCGGGCGAGCCGTCCTGGGAGACGCCCTGGGGCCCGGGGCGGCCCGGCTGGCACCTGGAGTGTTCGGCCATGTCGACCAAGTACCTGGGGTCCACGTTCGACATCCACGGCGGCGGGGTGGACCTGATCTTCCCGCACCACGAGAACGAGATCGCCCAGTCCCGGGCGGCCGGCGACGGCTTCGCCCGGTACTGGATGCACAACGGGCTGCTCGGGCTGGCCGGGGAGAAGATGAGCAAGTCCGGCGGCAACTCGCTGCTCGTCACCGACGTGCTGACCCGGGTGCGGGCGCCAGAGCTCCGCTACTACCTGGTCCAGGCGCACTACCGGTCGCTGCTTGAATACTCCGAGGAGTCGCTGGAGGAGGCGGCCGCCGCCTACCAGCGGATCGAGCGGTTCGTGGTCCGTGCCGCCGAGACACTCGGCGGTCCCGGTCCCGGCCTTGGTCCCGGTCCCGGCCTTGGTCCCGGTGCCGGCCTTGGTCCCG
The DNA here is from genome assembly GCA_963744575.1 of uncultured Actinomycetota bacterium. Taxonomy (GTDB): domain Bacteria; phylum Actinomycetota; class Actinomycetes; order Streptosporangiales; family Streptosporangiaceae; genus Palsa-504. The sequence goes on from CAVUUF010000005.1 coordinate 13,390, forward strand.
GTCCCGGCCTTGGTCCCGGTCTTGGTCCCGGTCCCGGTCTTGGTCCCGGTCCCGGTCTTGGTCCCGGTCCCGACCTCGGTCCCGGTCTTGGTTCCGGGACGCCCGCCGGTGAGTTCCCGGTGTCGTTCCGTTCGGCCATGGACGAGGACCTCGGCGTTCCCGCCGCGCTGGCCGTGGTGCACGCCTGCGTCCGGGACGGCAACCAGGCGCTGGCCGGGTCGGACAAGGCGGCCGTCCGGGCCAGCCTGACCCGGGTCCGGGCCATGCTGGACGTGCTCGGCCTGGACCCGCTCGCGCCGCACTGGGCCCCGGCGGGCGGCCGCCCCGGCGCGGGCGGTCGGCTGCGGGGCGTGGTCGGGTCGCTGGTGAAGCTGACCCTGCAGCAGCGGGACGCGGCCCGGGCCCGCCGCGACTACGCGGCCGCGGACGCGATCAGGGACGGTCTGGAGGAGGTCGGCGTCGTGGTGGAAGACACCCCGGAAGGCCCGCGATGGGAGCTGAAGCGTTGAGCGGAGCAGGAGGCTCGAGGTCCGGCCGCTCCGGCGCCGGCCAGTCTGGTACTGGCCGCCCCGGCACCGGCCGTGCGGGATCGGGCCGGACCAAGTCGGGCAAGCCGCGCCCGGGAACCGGCGGCCAGGGGCGGCGCAAGCTGGAGGGCAAGGGCCCGACCCCGCCCGCCGTCATGCGCCCGGGGCACCCGGCGCAGCGGCGCGCCGCCGCGGCCGGGTCTGCCTCGGGCCGGGCCGGGTCTGGCTCGGGCGCGGCCGGGGCCGGTTCGGACGGGGCCCGCAGCCGGCGCCGGGATAACGATCCCGCGTCCTCCGCCTCTGCCACCCGCCCCCCGCGCGGTTCGGGAGACGCGGCCGAGTTCGTCGCCGGGCGCAACCCGGTGGTGGAGTCGCTGCGGGCCGGCGTGCCCGCGGCGGCCCTGTACGTCGGCGCCCGCGTGCAGCACGATGAACGGATCGCCGAGGCCATCAAGCTGGCCGCGGACCGCGGCGTGGCCGTGCTCGAGGCCGGTGCCGCCGAACTCGGCCGGCTTACCGGCGGCGCGCTGCACCAGGGCCTGGCGCTGCGGGTACGCGCCTACGGCTACGCGCATCCCGACGACCTGCTCGCCCGCGCCGCCGATGTCGGCCAGCTCCCGCTGATCGTCGCGCTGGACGGCGTCACCGACCCGCGCAACCTGGGGGCGGTGGCCCGGTCGGCGGCGGCGTTCGGCGCGCACGGGCTGGTCGTGCCGTCCCGCCGCGGCGCCGGCGTCACGGCGGGCGCCTGGAAGGCGTCCGCGGGCGCGCTGGCCCGCGTGCCCGTGGCCCGCGCGGCCAACCTGGCCCGTGCGCTGGCCTCCTACCGGGACGCCGGCGTCTTCGTGGCGGGCCTGGACGCGGCCGGTGACACGCCGGTCCGCGACCTGGACCTGGCCACCGCCCCGCTGGTCCTGGTCGTCGGGTCCGAAGGCCGGGGCCTGTCCCGGATCGTGGCCCAGGCCTGCGACGTGCTGATCCGCATCCCGATCACGGGCCGCACCGAGTCGCTGAACGCGGGCGTGGCCGCGGGCATCGCGCTGTACGAGGTAGCCACCGTCCGGTCCCGGCCCGAGGATTAGCAGGGTCCCTCCGCCGCACCCGGCCACACCCCTCCGCCCCGGGTGCCGCCCCCGGCCGCCCCCGGCGCGCCGCGCGGGCGCGTCCCTCCGTCCCGGGGTGCCGCACCGGACGGGGGCGCCGCGGGCGAGCAGTGCCCGGCTGCGGCGTCTAGCCGGGTGGCAGCCCGTCATGCGAGGTAGCAGCCCAGATTGCAGCATGAGCAACTTGTGCGAAGCGGACTGGGTGATGGCGGGGGTTTGGCCCGCGATGGTGGGGCCGGACCGTGCCCGTCTGGCAAGCTGAAGCTATGGCCGGGGAGAGCGAGCACTGCCGCGGTGACCGGTGCGACCGGGACGTTCGGGTTCGGCCTGATCCCGCTGCCCCTGCCTGCCGGGCCCGCGCAGTTCGCGGCCCGCGCCGTCGCGGCACTACCGTTCCTGCCACCGAACATGCAGTGGGGGGAGGCGGCCAGCCATCCGGCCACCATGGACATCACCCGGGCGAAGCGGGATCTGGGCTGGGCACCCCGCTTCATCACACTCAAGACCCTGCGGGACACCCTGCGCCCGGGTTCGGGCTCGGCCTCGAGTTCAGGCCCGATCAGCTCAGGATGGGCCTTGCCTTCATCCGGGTCGGACCATGACGCTGTCGTCCCCGCCAGCGCCGCAACTGTGTACTCCGCCGGTTTCTGCATCTCAGGTAGCGGTTGGCCGGACTCCGATGGCCCTGCCAGCCATCCATTTCGTTTTTGTGATCCGCTAGGTAAGTGGCGTGCGGTGGCTGTGCGTTGATCTGTCGTGGGAGCCGAACGAATGGACTTCGCGGAGTTCTACCGCGCGGCTAAGGATGACTGCCTTCGCGCTGTCCTGGTGAGCGTCGGTGACCGGGACACGGCGCAGGACCTTGTGGCCGAGGCCTTCGCGCGCGCGTGGGCGTCGTGGCGCACGGTCAGCAGGCACCCGGTGCCGGCGGCGTGGGTGGTCCGCACCGCGCTGAACGTGAACGTGTCGCGGTGGCGCCGCCGCCGCAGGGAGGTGCCGCTGTCAGATCCCGGCATGGTCGCGGACCGGCCGGCCGTCGGCGAGGCCGCTGGCGGTCCGGTCGATTCGCAGATCATGGCGGCGCTGCTGCGGCTTCCCGGCCGGCAACGGCAGGTTGTCGCCCTGCGGCTGTTCCTCGACCTCGATACCGTCCGCACCGCGGAGGTGCTCGGCATCGCGCCAGGCACCGTGACCGCCCATCTGTCCCGGTGGAATCACGACGATATCCACAATGGTGCGATCTGCGCCGTGAACGTACGGCTCGTGGCGTTTTGTCCGCTACTCGGCGGCGATCGCTCCTCGTTATCGTCCCGAGATGTGAGCCGGGGCCGGCTACGATGCTCAGAGTCTCCCGCCGGTGTAGCTCAGCAGGCAGAGCAGCCGTCTTGTAAACAACCCGGCTAGCCGCGCAAGGTCGGCTGCTGAGCTGCGAAGACAGTGACGGCGGGCAGTCCCTGTTGTTGATTTCCGCACGTATTCGGGAAAGCGGGAGGCTGGAAGTTGTTCGGATAGCCCTCAAGCTGCACTCTAGGCCGACGCGCGCACCTGGCCACAGCCAGTTGAGGATTCGAGATTCGAGTTCGCCAGGGGTTGCCCCCAAGACCAGATTTGACACCACGGGCAGGATCCGGACGCGCTACGCAGGCAGGCCCTTGGTCGGGCCGGGGTCGCCGGTCTCCCCAGGCGTCGCGCGTCCCAATGTTAGGCGTCCTGGGCTTGGCTACCCGGGAGACGTGGCCTGGCGGGTGATCTCAGTGGCGACCACTTCGGTGATGCGTTCGGTGCCGGGCGGCAGGCGAGTGTCCTGGTCGCGGAGGCTCATGCGGACCTGGCGTGCGATGGAGCTGAGCGGCGGGTCGGGGTGCGGGTGCGCAGGGCCCGTGCGCGGAGCCTGCCGGACCCGCCCGGCGGCGGTCACACGGAACCAGCCGGGCGTGTTGCGCCGAGCGGAGCTGAGTCAGCGGGCGCAGAGTGCCTCGACGAGGGCGGGGATGACCTGGTGCAGGTCGCCGATGACGGCGTAGTCGGCGTGGGCGAGGATGGGGGCGCCGGGGTCGGTGTTGATCGCGATGATGTGCTTGGCCCCGGCGCAGCCGGCGATGTGCTGGATGGCGCCGCTGATGCCGCAGGCCAGGTAGAGCTCCGGGGTGATCTTGGTGCCGGTCTGGCCGACCTGCTGCTTGTGCGGGCGCCAGCCCTCGGAGGTGACCACACGGGACACTCCGACCACGCCGCCGAGCAGCCCGGCCAGCTCCTCGAGCGGGGCGAAGCCGTCCGGGCCGCCCACGCCGCGGCCACCGCCGACCACCACCCGCGCGGTGGCCAGCGAGGCGCCGCCGGCCCGCCCGGCCGATTCAGTGGCCCGCACGACCAGGTCGGCCTCGGCCAGCTCGGGCTTGTGCACGTGCACCTGGATGACCGCCGGCGTTTCGGCGGAAACGTTTGACACCGCGTCGGTGGCGACGGTGAACAGCGCGATGGGTGCCTCCATGACCGCGTCCTCGAGCAGCAGCCCGGCCCAGCGGTGCCGGACCAGCCGGTGCGTCTTACCTCCGTCCGGGGTGACCAGCGTGCAGTTGGCCGCCATCGGCAGGCCGGTGATCGCGCCGAGGTGCGCCAGTACCTCGTTGCCGCGGTCGGTCCCCGCGGCCAGCACGGCGGTGACGCCGGTCTCGGTGGCCAGCCCGGCCAGCGTCCGGGCCCAGGCCTGCGGCGCGTACCCCTCGAGCGAGGACGGCTCGATCAGGTACACGTCGGTGACGCCGTAACTGGCCAGGGTGTCCTGGGGTGCGGCACTGGCGAAGACCACCGCGTTGACCTCGCCGATCGACCGGGCGAGGCTGACCGCCCGCAGCGAGGCGTCGGCCGGCGCCGCGCCGTCTAGTTCGATCAGGCAGAGCACGCTCACGAGAGCACCCCCCATTCCTCCAGGACGCGGACCAGCGAGGCGACCGCATCGACCCCCTCACCCAGCACCTCGGCCTGATGCTGGCTCGACTCGGGCACCCGGAGTGCCTGCTTGCGCAGGCCTTCGGCCACCCACTCGGGCGAGGAGCGGTCGACCGGGGCGCGCTTGGCCCGCAGCCGCCCGGGCAGCGACGGGTAGCGGGGCAGGTTGATGCCCTCCTTGACCGTGACGACGGCCGGCAGGGGCAGCGAGTACGCCTCCTCCACGCCGCGGTACTCCCGGCGGGCCACGACGCCGCCATCGTCAACGGACAGGTTCTTGATCCCGGTGGCGACCGGCCAGCCGAGCTCGTGCGCGAGCCGGACGCCGACCTGGTAGTCGCCGGTGTCGGCCGCCTCGTTGCCCAGCAGCACCAGGTCGTATGGATGCGCCCGGACCTCGGCGGCGATGGCGGCGGCCGTGGCGATCGGGCCGAACTCCCGGCCGTCCGTCTCCAGTAGCACCGCCCGGTGCGCGCCGAGGGCGAGGGCGCCGCGGAGCTGCTCGATCGCCGCCTCGGGGCCGAGGGTCAGCACGGAGACCGAGCCGCCGTCCCGCTCGGTGATCTGCACCGCCTCCTCGACCGCGCATTCCTCGTGCGGGCTGATCGAGAACCCGGACGCCCGGGTGTCGACCTCCTGCCCGTCCGGGGTCACCGCGATCTTGCCGCCCACGGTGGGAACCCGCTTGATGCAGACCAGAATTTCCATAACCTGCTTAGCTCCTGATCCGGGCGTTCTGCGGGTCGAACAAAGGGGTCGCGCTGGCCCGGGCCACCGTGACCGGGTACTGCTCGCCCATGTATTCCACCAGCAGGGAGCTGCCCTCAACGGCGTACGAAGCGGGCAGGTAGGCCATCAGCAGGTGGCTGCCCACCGACGGGCCCGAGCCCGCGCTGGTCACGTACGACGGCCGCCCCTTGACGTCCACCAGCCGCTCACCGGAAGACGACAGGATCGGCTCGCCGCCGAGCATGTAGCGCAGCGACCCGTCCGCCGACTCGTGCGAGTCCACGGTCAGCGTGCACAGCACCGCGCACGGCGGCTCGGAACGCTGCCGCAGGTAGGCCTCCTTGCCGATGAAGTCCTGCGTCTTCACCTTGGGCCGGGTCATGCCGGCCTCGACCAGCGTGTAGTCCGGGGTGAGCTCGGCGCCGAACGCCCGGTACCCCTTCTCCAGCCGGCCGGTGGTGCCGTATACCCCGATGCCGGCCGGGACCAGACCGTGCGGCTGGCCCGCCGACCATAGGGTGTCCCACAGCCGCAGCCCCTGCTCGATCGGGACGTGCAGCTCCCAGCCGAGCTCACCCACGTAGGAGATCCGCGACGCGAGCACCACGATCCCCCCGACCTCGATCTCACGGCAGGTGCCGAAACCGAACCCTTCGTGCGAGACGTCGTCGGCGGTCACCGCGGCCAGCACGTCCCTGGCCCGGGGTCCCCACAGCCCGATCGTGGTCCAGGCCGAGGTGAGGTCGGCCAGGAACGCGCCGGGCGGCAGGTGGTCGCGGATCCACGCCGCGTCGGACATCCCGGTCGCGCCGCCGGTCACCACCCGGAACCGGTCCTCGGCCAGCCGCATGACGGTCAGGTCGGCCCGGAAGCCGCCGTTTTCGTCCAGCCAGGAGGTGTAGACGACCCGGCCGACCGGCACGTTCAGCTGCGCCACGGATAGGTTCTGCACCGCGTCCAGCGCGTCAGGCCCGGATATCTCCAGGACGGCGAACGCGGACAGGTCGACCAGGGCGCAGGCGTCCCGCATGGCCAGGTGCTCGGCGTTGATGACCGGCGACCACCAGCGCGACTCCCATTCGGCGGTCCGGTCCATCAGCCGGCCCGCGTACCGCTCCTGCAGCGGTTCGTTGGAGCCGTACCAGTGCGGCCGCTCCCAGCCCGCGGTCTCGTAGCACACCGCGCCCAGCGCGCGCTCCCGCTCGTACACCGGGCTGAGGCGGACCGGGCGGCCGGACTCCCACTGCTCGGCCGGGTGCACGATGCCGTACATCTTGTTGAAGCCCTCGCGGGCCCGGCCGCGGACGTGCCCGGCGGTGGTCTGGTACGGGTAGAACCGGGCCGCGTCGGCCTCGTGCACGTCCACCGTGGGCACCCGGCCGGACATCAGCTCGGCCACCGCGCGCCCGCACCCCGGGCCTTCCTTGATCCAGCTCGCCGCGGCCGCCCACAGCCCCTTGGCCTCCGGCATCTCGCCGAGCAGCGGATGCCCGTCCGGGGTCATCGAGATCAGGCCGTTGATCGCGTACCTGATGCCGGCCTTCTCATCGCCCAGCAGCTCGGGCATCAGCTCGAGCGCCTGCTCCAGCTGCGGGTCGAAGTCCTCGCCGGTGAACGGCATCTCGGTGGGCGAGAGCACCGACTCCTCGATGGACGGGATCGCCTCCGCCGGGACGATGATCGGGCGGTGCGCGTACGAGCCGACCTCCATGTCGCCGCCGTGCTGGCGCTCGTACATGTTGGTGTCCACGTCGCGGACGATCGGGTAGGAGATCTCGCCCGGCGTGTCGGCGAACAGCGCGATCGGGCCGACGCTGATCATCTGGTGCACGGCCGGGGTGAGCGCCAGCCTGGCCCCGGCCATCCGGGCGATCCGCGGCGACCACACCCCGCAGCAGATGACCACGTTGTCCGTCTCGATCTCGCCAGCACTCGTGGTCACGGCGCGCACCCGGCCGCCGTCCACCGTGATGTCGTGCACCTCGGTGCCGGCCAGCACGGTGAGCGCGCCGGGCCGCTGCGCGCCCTCCCGCATCAGCGTGCCGGCCCGCAGCGAGTCGACCACGCCCACGGTGGGGAAGTGCGCGCCGCCCAGGATGACCGACTCGTCCAGGTAGGGCACCAGCTTGTTCACCTCGCCCGGGGTGATCAGCTCGGCCGGGATGCCCCAGGCCTTGGCCTGGGTGCACCGCCGCCGCAGCTCGGTCATCCGCTCCGGGGCGCGGGCCACCTCGAGGCCGCCGCTCTGCGTGAACACCCCGAGCTCCTGATACTGCGCGGTGCTGTCCGCGGTCAGCTCGAACATCATCTTCGAGTACTCGATCGGGAAGATGAAGTTGGACGCGTGGCCGGTGGAGCCGCCCGGGTTCGGCATCGGTCCCTTGTCCACCAGGACCAGGTCCCGCCAGCCGAGCTGCGCCAGGTGGTGCACGAGGCTGTTGCCGACGATGCCGGCCCCGATGATGACGGCGCTGGCCCGCCGCGGAATATCAGTCATGCTCTATCTCCCGCTCGCCTCCGGGCGCCTTGAGGCACAGCCGTCCCTCGTCGCTCGTTCCTCAGTCCAGGCGACGCCGCGCCCGTCAGCTCGCTCATGTAATCATCCCGCTAGTCGTGGGTTGTCGATTCCGGTGCGCTCCAGCGCGGCCTTGCGCCACTGCTCGGCCGCCTGGAGCTGGTTGAAGGTGAACAGGTGCAGCCCGGCCACGGCCGCGCCGGGCGCGGTGATGGCCGGGGCCGCGCGGTCGAGGAACCGGTCCGGGCTGTACCCGCCGGGCACCCAGAACCGCAGGATCCAGCCGGGATGCCTGGTGATGAAGCGGGCCGACTCCGAGGCGCCCGCCACCGCGGCCATCCGCAGCAGGCGGGTCCGCTCGGCCGGCCCGGCCAGCCCCGCGTACAGCGGCAGGGTGAGGCCGCGTGCCCGGATCCGGCCGATCCAGCGCCCCAGGCCGGCGGCGTCGAAGGTCACGTTGCTCACGATGTAGCTGGCGTACCTGCGCTTGTCCCACATGGCCTGGACGGTGACGTCGTCGTGGATCTTGGGGTGGCTCTCCGGGTACCCGGTGATGCCGATCCGGCGGAACGGGCGGCCCAGCTCGTCCAGCCGCTCGAGCAGCGGCAGCGCGCCGTCGAACGGCCCGGCCGGGTGCGGCGCGTCGCCGCCGGGCACGAACACGTCGTCCACCCCGCAGGCCGTCAGCCGGGCCACGATCTCGGCCAGGTGCGCCTCGCTGGCCACCGAACGGGCCGCCAGGTGCGGCACCATCCGGTAGCCCCGGGCAGCCAGCTTCTCGGCCAGCTCGACCGTCCGATCCAGGCCCTTGACCGGCGACGCGGTCACGGTCACCGTCGCCCCGGCCGGCACCCAGTCGGCCACGGCCTGTTCGGTGCCCTTGGCCGGGATCACCTCGTACCGCGGGCTGCGCAGCAGCGCCTCGACGCTCGTCACGCCGCCTCCCCGACCAGTGCGGCAAGCTCCCGTTCCAGCCGGGATACCCCGACGTCGACCCGGGTCAGCGGCAGGCCGAACATCCCGGCCACCCGGTCCGCCTCGGCCGCCAGCGCCGGCGGTAGGCTCCTGCGCCAGCCAGACCAGCCGCGTGTAGTGGCCGAAGTAATCGTCCCACAGCTCCGGGTGCCGGTCCAGGCCCAGCTCGGCCAGCACGGACCGGTCGAAGCTGCGCAGCAGGAAGTCGGTGAGCACGTAGGTACCCGGCTCCGCGCCGAACATGGCTGCCATCCGGTCGGCGCCCGCGAACACGTCGTAGCAGTGCAGCCCGGGCAGCCGCCGCACGCCGTACCGGGCGCACAGCTCGTCCAGCGCGCCGTAGCTGCCGCAGTCGGCGTAGGCCAGGGCGACGGTCCGGCCCGCCGCCCGGGCGGAAGCCATGGCCCGTTCGGCCTCAATGATGATTTTTTGCGGCCGGTTGTGCAGCACCGCGGGCAGCGGCCGTACGGCGGCCGGCCAGCCGCGCCGGGCCACGATCTCCCGGACGTGCCCGGCCAGCGCCCCGCAGGCGATCACCTCAAGAAGCGGGGAAGGGGAGCTGTTCCACGAAGCGGTCGTTGAAGTCGGCGCGGTCAGAGAGCTCGACATACCTCACCTCCTCCAGCAGCGCCAGGCCGCCGGCCCGCTCGCGCAGGCTGAGCAGCGCCATCTTCGCCCCCTCGCCGGCCACGTTGCCCGCGGACACCACGCGCATCACCGGCACCTGGGGGACCAGGCCGATCCTGATCGCGCTGGCCGGGGACAGGTAGCTGCCGAACGACCCGGCCAGCAGCACCTGCTTCACGTCGGCCGCTTCCAGCCCGGCCTGCTCGAGCAGGATCTGCCAGCCGGTGGCGATCGCCGCCTTGGCGAACTGCAGCTCGCGCACGTCGCGCTGGGACAGGTAGATGCCGTCTGCTGCCGCCGGACCCCGCCAGTGCAGCACGAACACCCGCTCCTGGCCGACGCTGGTCAGCCGGCCCGCCAGCCCAGGCGCGGTGACCCGCGCCTGTTCCTCGCTGATGAACCGGCCGGAGGAATCGAGCAGGCCCACCCGGACCAGGCCGGTCACCGCGTCCACCAGGCCGGAACCGCACAGGCCCTGCGGCTCGGCGTCGCCGATCACCTTCAGGGCCAGCTCATCGGGGGTCACCGCGACCACCTCGATGGCGCCGTCCGCGGCCCGCATCCCGCACCTGATCGCGGCGCCCTCGAACGCGGGCCCGGCCGGCGCGGCCGTGGCCAGCAGCCACTCCCGGTTGCCCAGCACGATCTCGCAGTTGGTGCCGATGTCGACGAACAGCCGCACCCGCGCGTCCCGGTCCATCCCGCTGGCCAGCAGCCCGGCCGTGATGTCGCCGCCCACGTAGGCGCCGAACGCGGGGAACACCACCGCCCGGGCCCGCGGGTGCACGACGCCGCCCAGGCCCAGGTCGGCCGCGAGGACCTCGGGGTACATCCGGGTCGACATGATGAACGGGGCCATGCCCAGCGGCTCGGGGTCGATGCCGAGCACCAGGTGGGTCATGGTGGCGTTGCCGGCCACCGCGACCTCGTACACCTCGTGCGGCTCGACGCCGCCCCGGGCGCACACCGCCTGGGCCAGCTCGGCCAGGGTCTCCCGGGCCAGGTTCTGCAGCTTGTCCAGCGCGCCGGGGTCCATCATGGTGGCGCTGATCCGGGTGATCACGTCGGCGCCGAACGGCTGCTGCTTGTTCAGCGTGGATTCCACCCCGGCCGGCGTCCCGGCGGACAGGTCGAGCAGGGTGGCCACCACCGTGGTGGTGCCCAGGTCGAAGGCGATGCCGAACCGCCGGGCGGTGGTGTCGCCGGGCTCGACCGCGATCAGCACGTCGTCCACGACCACCGCGGTGACCTGGTAGTCCGCCTCGCGCAGCGTGCGGCCGAGGGTCTTGAGCACGGACAGTTCGGCCCGCGGCTCCAGGTCGTCCAGCTGGGCCAGCACCCGCTCCAGGTCGCTGGCCTGATCGGCCAGGCTCGGCTCGGCCAGTTCCAGGTACCGCTTCTGCACCGCCGGGCGCAGGATCACCTGGCGTCCCACGCCCACCGTGGCCGCCTTGGGCCGGGTGGTCAGCGGCGGCACCTCCACCTGGGTGTCGCGCGTCGCGGTGCTGCGGCAGGCCAGCCGCCAGCCATCCCTGATCTCCTGCGGCGTGTAGGCCCTGACGTCCAGGCTGGACGGCGCCGGCGGCTCGCCGGTGATCCTGATCCGGCACTTCTTGCAGGTGCCGTGGCCGCCGCAGGTCGAGTCGATGGCGATGCCGTTCCAGCTGGCCGCGTCGAACAGGGTCACGCCGTACGGAACCCGCACCGCCCGTTCGTTGAAAACGCAGATTGACCCGAACGGGCTGGGTGGCTGGGTCCTCTGCCGCCGTCACGTGGCTCCCCGTGGCTTGCGCCTTGGCTTCCTCCGCGGCGGCCTGCTCGGCTGCTTTCCGGGCGGCCCGGTGCGCCGCGATCCAGCTCGCGCCCCACTCGTCCCGGCCCAGCACCAGGTCGGCGGCCTTGACCGCGCGGACGATCAGCGGCGCGCGGGCGTCCATGATCGCGCTGGTCAGCCCGGCTCTGATGGCGATGGGCAGGAACGTGGCGGCGATCGAGTGCCGGTCCGGCATGCCGAAGCTCACGTTGGAGGCTCCCAGCGTCATGTTCACCCCGAACTCGGCCTTGAGCATGGCGATGGTCTCGATCGTCCGGGTCGGGTGCAGGGTGTCCGCGCCGACCGGCATGGCCAGCGGGTCGATCACGATGTCCTCGACATCGATCTTGTACTTCTCGGTGGCGACACCGATGAGCTTGCGGGTCAGCTCGACCCGCCGGGCCGGCTCCTCGGGGATCTCCTCCTCGTCGTTGGGCAGGCCGATCACGGCGGCGCCGTACTTCTTCACCAGCGGCAGGATCGCCTCAAGCCGCTCGTCCTCCGCGGTCACCGAGTTGACCAGCGCCTTGCCCTGGTAGGCGGCCAGGCCCGCGTCCAGCACCTCGATGATGGAGGAGTCGATGACCAGCGGCAGGTCGGTCAGCCGCTGGATCAGCGGGATGGCCTGGCGCATCAGCCCGGCCTCGTCGGCCAGCGGCGCGCCCATGTTCACGTCGAGCAGCATGGCCCCGCCGGCCACCTGCTCCTTGACGTCGATCTCCACCCGGGACAGGTCGCCGGCGCGCAGCTGCTGCTGGAAGATCTTCCGGCCGGTCGGGTTGATCCGCTCGCCGATGATCGCGAACGGCTGGTCGTCACCGATCCGGACCGTCTTGGCCGCTGAGGACAGGATGGTGTGCACGGGCTCGTTCCCCTCCGGGGCGTTGGTCTGCGTTATGCGTTGGCTCTGTCTCAGGCGGTCACGGGGGCGCGGCGCCGGGCGAGGAGTTCCTTGGCCCGGGCCACGGCCGCGGACGCGTCCGCCGCGTACCCGTCCGCGCCGACCACGTCCGCGTACTCCTGGGTGACCGGTGCGCCGCCGACCATCACGATGACCTGGTCCCGCAGGCCGGCCTTGGTCAGCGCGTTGATGTTGGCCTTGAACATCGGCATCGTCGTGGTCAGGAACGCGGAGAACCCGACGATGTCGGGCTTGTGCTCCTTGATCGCCTCGACGAACTTCTCCGGCGCGACCTGCACCCCGAGGTCGATGACCTGGAACCCGGCCCCCTCGAACATGATGTTGACCAGGTTCTTGCCGATGTCGTGCACATCGCCCTTGACCGTGCCCATCACGATCGTGCCGATCGCCGCCGCGCCGGTTTCGGCCAGCAGCGGGCGGAGGATCTCCAGCGCCCCGGCCATCGCCTTGCCCGCGATCAGCATCTCGGGCACGAAGAAGTCGCCGCGCTCGAACCGGGCGCCCACCTCTTCCAGCGACGGGATCAGCGCCTCGTACAGCAGCGTCTCCGGCCCGAGACCCAGGGCCAGGCCCTGGTTGGTGAGCTCCAGCACCGCGGGCCCGTTGCCGACCAGCGTCTGGTCATACAGCTGGCCGAGCAGCTCTTCGGTCGTCATGCTGCACCTGCCTTCCGGTTCTGCCTGGCGGCCCGCTGCCGGTAGCCGAGCACGGCGGACAGCCCGGCCGCCTCCTCCGCGCAGTACCCGGCCACGGTGGGCACGCTGTCCCTGGTCATCCTGGTCGTCGGGGCCGACACCGACAGCGCCGCGACCACGCTGCCGTCGTAACCCCGGATGGGCACGGCCACCGCGATCAGGCCGGGTTCGAGCTCCTCCTCGGTCACCGCGTAGCCGCGGGCCCGCACCGCGGCCAGCTCGCTGCGCAGCGCCGTCTCGGACGTGATCGTCTTGTCGGTGCGGGGCTCCAGCTTCCCGGGCGGCAGCTGGGCCGCGCCGTAGGCCAGCAGCACCTTGCCCGGTGCGGAGCAGTGCAGCGGCACCGACAGGCCCACCCAGTTGGTGCCGCCGATCACGTAGGTGCTGTCGACCTGGGCGATCTGCTCGACCAGCCCGAAGCTGGCCATGCCGAGGTTGATCGTCTCGCCGGTCGCCTTGCCGAGCCGCTCGAGGAACGGCTGGGCCACCGCGACCAGCCCGGCCTCGGCGCCGCCGCGCCAGGCGAAGCTGACGAACATCTCGCCGGGCAGGAACCGGCCGTGGTCGTCCCGCCGGACCAGGCCGTTGCGCTCGAGCGCGAGCAGCAGCCGGGACGTGGTCGACTTGGCCAGCCCGGTGGCCGCGCTCAGCCCGGTGAACGTTACCGGACCCTGCGAGTGCACCACTTCCGCGAGCAGGCGGGCCGCCCGGTCCACGGCCTGAGTGCCGCTCTGGTTGCTCATCGGCTTTCCACCTGCCCTGTTCCACGCATTCGCATGTTCCACATTATGGGAACAAAGTTCTACTATGTGATCCTATTTCGGGGTCTAGAATCGGTCAAATCCCGGTTGCCGGGACCCGAAAGCCCAGAAGGTCGAAGGGTCGAAGGCCGAAAGGCCCAGTTGAAAGCAGAGTGACGGTTGATGTTCGTGAACACGATGCCGAGGTACGAGATCCTCTCCGCCGACTCGATCGCGGTGCTCGACCGCGGCTGGCGCCGGATCGTCTCCGAGATCGGCATCCAGTTCGCCAAGCCCGAGGCGGTCGAGCTGTTCGCCAAGGCCGGGCAGCAGGTGGACGGCGACGTGGTGAAGCTCGACCCGGAGTTCGTCCTCGAGCAGGTGGCCAAGGCGCCCCGCGAGTTCGACGTGCAGGCCCGCAACCCGGCCAACAACGTGCACATCGGCGGCGACCACATGGTGTTCAGCGCGGTCTACGGCTGCCCGTTCGTGCGCGAGGGCGACGTGCGCCGGGACGCCACGATGCAGGACTTCCGCCAGCTGGCCATGCTGTCGCAGGGTTTTGCCGAACTGGACTCGGCCGGCGGGGTGATCTGCGAGCCGAACGACGCGCCGCTGGACTCCCGGCACCTGGACATGATCTACGCGCTGCAAACGCTGACCGACAAGATCTACATGGGCAACGTGGTCTCCGGGCCGAACGCCGCCGACACGATCAAGATGACCGAGATCTTGTTCGGCGGCGCCGGGAGGGCAGATGCGGCATCGAGCGGACGCCGGCCACGATCTCCCTGATCAACTGCAACTCGCCGCTGCGCTGGGACGACCGGATGCTGGACGCCCAGTTCGAGTACTGCGCCGCTAACCAGCCCGTGGTGCTCACCCCGTTCCTGCTGATGGGGGCGATGTCCCCGGTGACGATCCCGGCCGCGCTGGCCCAGCAGCTGGCCGAGGCATTGAGCGGCATCGCGCTGGCCCAGCTGATCCGGCCGGGCTGCCCGGTGATCTTCGGCTCGTTCTTGTCCAACATCGACATGCAGTCCGGGTCGCCGTCCTTCGGCACCCCGGAGTCGGCGATCGGCCTGCTGTGCACCGGCCAGCTGGCCCGGCACTACGGGCTGCCGTTCCGCACCGGCGGCGGGCTGAACTCCAGCCAGACCGCGGACGCGCAGTCCGCGTACGAGGCGCTGATGACGCTGCTGCCGACCTTCCTGGCGGGCACCAACTACGTGATGCACGCGGCCGGCTGGCTGGAAGGCGGCCTGGTCAGCTGCTACGAGAAGTTCATCATCGACATCGAGCTGCTGCGCGAGCTCCGGGTGGAATTCACCCCGCTGGAGATCACCGGGGAATCGCTGGCGTTCGGCGCGCACGAAGAGGTCGGCCACGGCGGCCACTTCCTCGGCGCGGCGCACACCATGGAGCGGTTCCGGGACTGCTTCTACCGCCCGATGCTGTCCTCGACCGCCAACTTCGAGCGCTGGATCAAGCAGGGCGCCAAGGACACCGCCGCCCGGGCCGGCGAGATCTGGCGCAAGAAGCTGGAATCGTTCGAGGCGCCGCCGCTGGACGACGCCGTCCGCGCCGAGCTCGACGACTTCGTGGCGCGCCGCCGCCGCGAACTGGGCGACTAGCTGGCCGGAGCGAGCCAGCCGAGGCGGCGGGAGACTTCGTCCGCCGCGCGGCGGACCGCGCCGGCCAGGGCCGGGATGCGCTCGGCCGGGATGCGGAAGCTCGGGCCCGAGGCGCTGACCGAGGCGATCACCCGGCCCTCGGCGTCGCGGACCGGCGCCGCGATCGCGGTCAGCCCGGCCTCCAGTTCCTCCACCGCGGTGGCGTAACCGCGGCGCCGCACCTCGGCCAGCAGCGCCCGGAACTCGGCCACGGCGGTGATCGTGCGGGCGGTGAAGCGGGCCAGCGGCGGCGCCACGCATTCGGCCAGCTCGGCCTCGGGCAGGTAGGCCAGCAGGACCTTGCCGTCCGAGGTCGCGTGCAGCGGGATGCGCCGCCCGGCCCAGTTGTGCGGGGACAGCGCCGCCGGCCCCGCCGCCTGGTCCAGGTAGAGCGCGTCGCGGCCGGACATGATGGCCAGGTTGATCGTCTCGCCCACCTCCTGGGCCAGTGCCCGGCAGACCGGGCGGCTCTCCTGCACCACGTCAAGCCGGGCGCTCGCCGCCCCGGCCAGCCGGACGATGCCCACCCCGAGCCGGAATCTGCCCCGCGCGGCGTCCTGGGTCACGAGCTCACGCCGGTCCAGCGCGGCGAGCAGCCGGGACGCGGTCGACTTGTGCACGCCGAGCTCGCGGGCCACCTCGGTAACCCCGGCCTCCCCGTCCCGGGCCAGGATCTCCAGGATCGCCACCGCCCGGTCCACCGACTGAACTGGCCCGGCGTCCTCCCGCCCTGACGCACCTATCACAGCACCCAACTGTTGCTCATAGCGCAACTTTACTCGGAATTAGCCCATCCCACAGCGGCTGCCAAGGGGCCTGTGGCACACCGGACCCATAGAAGGGACCGGGGCATACCGGCGCCGATAGTCGCCCCGCGCGCCGTTCCCTTGACGCAGACGGACTAATGGAGCATAATCGTTGCATATAGCGATCTAAGTTGCATATTAGGCAACACATTCGGACGGATACGATGGGTGTGAGCCTTGGCCGGGAGTACGTGCTCACGCTGTCCTGCCCGGACAAGCCAGGGATCGTGTACGCGGTGTCCAGCTTCCTCGTCCAGCATTCGGCGAACATCCTGGCCAGCCAGCAGTACGGGGAGAGCCCGGACGGCCGGTTCTTCATGCGGGTGCACTTCTCCGTGCCGCCGCCCGGGCGGCCTCCGCCCGGGCGGCCGCTGGCCCGGCCTCGAGCGCGGCTTCTCCTGGGTGGCCGAGGCGTTTCACATGGCCTGGCAGCTGCACGACCGCGCGGCGCGGGTCCGCACCCTGATCATGGTGTCCCGGCTCGGCCACTGCCTGAACGACCTGCTGTTCCGCTGGAAGACCGGCTCGCTGCCCGTGGACGTGGTCGGCGTGGTGTCCAACCACGGCGATTTCGCCGACCTGGCCGCCTCCTACCGGATCCCGTTCCGCCACATCCCGGTCACCCCCGAGACCAAGGCGGCGGCCGAGAGCCAGCTGCTCGACGTGATCGACGGCACCGGCGCGGACCTCATCGTGCTCGCCCGCTACATGCAGATCCTGTCCGGCGAGGTATGCAAGCGGGTGGAGGGCCGGATGATCAACATCCACCACTCCTTCCTGCCGAGCTTCAAGGGCGCCAAGCCCTACCAGGCCCACGCGCGCGGCGTCAAGCTGGTCGGCGCCACCGCGCACTACGCGACCCCGGACCTGGACGAGGGACCGATCATCGAGCAGGACGTGATCCGGGTCGACCACACGCTCTCACCCGAGCGCCTGGCCGAGGCCGGCCGGGACGTCGAGGCACAGGTCCTAGCCCGGGCGGTGACCTGGCACGCGGAGCACCGGGTGCTGCTCAACGGCGACCGGACCGTAGTCTTTCACTGATACCTCCCCTGGAGGAGCGCAGCCATGGCGATCAGCGTCTTTGACCTATTCAAGGTGGGTATCGGCCCGTCCAGCTCGCACACGGTCGGGCCGATGAAGGCGGCCGGGATGTTCGCCCGGGGGCTGCGCGACGACGGCCTGCTGCCGCGGGTCGCGACGCTGCGGGTGGCCCTGTACGGCTCGCTCGGCCTGACCGGCCCCGGGCACGGCAGCGACAAGGCGGTCCTGCTCGGGCTGGAGGGCGAGCAGCCAGCCACCGTCGACGTGGACGCGGTGCCGGCCCGGCTCGAGGCCATCGCACGGCGCGGGACCGTGCGGCTGCTCGGCGAGCACGAGATCCCCTTCACCGTGCGCGAGCACCTGGAGTTCAACCGCAGGAAGAAGCTCGGCTACCACCCGAACGGCATGCGGTTCGCCGCCTGCGACGGCGAGGACGCGGTCATCCGCGAGCGCGCCTACTACTCGGTCGGCGGCGGCTTTGTCGCCGGCGAGACGGAGGCCGCGTCGGCGGAGGCGGGATCCGCGCAGGCTCAGCCGGGTGAAAGGGTTGAGCCGGATCTGCCCTATCCGTTCACCACCGGCGGGGAACTGCTCGCGCACGCCAGGGCCAGCGGCCTGCCGGTCTCCGGGATCGTGCTGGCGAACGAGCAGGCGCTCGGCCGGACGGCCGAGCAGGTCCGGGCCGGCCTCGCCGACCTGTGGCAGGTCATGCAGGCCTGCGTGGAGCGCGGCTGCGCCACCGACGGGATGCTGCCCGGCGGGCTGAAGGTACCGCGCCGCGCGCCGCGGCTGTTCCGGCAGCTCACCTGCGAGCAGGGTGACGACCCGCTGCAGGCGATGGACTGGGTGACGCTGTACGCCCTCGCGGTCAACGAGGAGAACGCGGCCGGCGGCCGCGTCGTCACCGCACCCACCAACGGCGCGGCCGGCATCATCCCGGCCGTGCTGCACTACT
The DNA here is from genome assembly GCA_963744575.1 of uncultured Actinomycetota bacterium. GTDB lineage: Bacteria > Actinomycetota > Actinomycetes > Streptosporangiales > Streptosporangiaceae > Palsa-504. Next base: position 31,463 of record CAVUUF010000005.1, read on the forward strand.
ACGACCGGTTCGTGCCCGGCGCGTCCGCCGACGGCGTGGCACGGTTCCTGTTGACCGCGGCGGCCATCGGCACCCTGTTCAAGGAGAACGCGTCCATCTCCGGCGCCGAGGTCGGCTGCCAGGGCGAGGTCGGGTCGGCCTGCTCGATGGCGGCCGGGGCGCTCGCCGAGGTGCTCGGCGCCACGCCGGAGCAGGTGGAGAACGCCGCGGGAGATCGGCATCGAGCACAACCTCGGGCTGACCTGCGACCCGATTGGCGGCCTGGTCCAGGTGCCGTGCATCGAGCGGAACGCGGTCGCCTCCGTCACCGCGATCAACGCCGCCAGGATCGCCCTGCGCGGCGACGGGCGCCACTTCGTCTCCCTCGACAAGGCCATTGACACCATGCGCGCCACGGGGCGCGACATGCACGACAAGTACAAGGAGACTTCGCGTGGCGGCCTCGCCGTCAACGGCATCGAGTGCTAGTACGTGGCGGAGTTTCGGCGGCACTGTCGTACGGCGGGGACGGGTAGGCGCTTTGACCCGCCGGGCTAACTCACGCCCGGTTCGTCTCCTTCCGGATCCCGTCCGGCAAACCTCGGGTTGCATACTGCACCTCTTCGGAGCGATCTGGCAGGCGGTCAAGGACGCGGTGGCCGCCGTGGGCCGGGCCGGGTGCCTGGCGCTCATGTTCCCCGGCCTGTACCGCCCCTGGCCAGCCCCGGCCTGACCCACGCCACGGTGGTGTCCGAAGAAGCCGCCTTCGTCAGCTACGCCGTCGAGACCACGATTGCCACCTCTTTGAGCTGCGCCTTCCCCCTGTACCGCCACGCCTCGCCGCCGGTGCGGGAGCGTTATCTTCCCGGGATCGTCGAGGGACGGCAGATCGGCACCATCTGCGTGACCGAGCCCGGTGCCGGCTCGGACATCGCCGGCATGCAGACAACGATCACCTACGACAAGGCCGCCGGCGAACACGTCGTTTCGGGGTCTCCACTTGAGCGGAGCAGACGGGTGAACCGCGAGATGCTGCGGTCGCGGTAGTCGACCGCACCAAGACCTTGTGGTTACTCCGGTAAAATGGAGACTCCCGACGTCGTAAATGGCGTCAAGCGGTACATCTCGAACGCTTCGGTGGCCGACACCTACATCGTCTACGGCATCAGCGACCCCGGCGCGCCCGCGCGCCGGGACATGAGCGCGCTGGTGGTGCCGCGGGGACCGGGCCTGAGCTTCCCGCGGCGCTACCACTTCATGGGCCACAGGGGCGCCGTGGTGGGAGAGGTGGCCCTCCGGGACTGCCGGGTGCCGGCCGGCTACCTGCCCGGCGAGCCGAGGGAAGGGTTCGCCATCTGCTCTCGATGTCCAACCTCGAGCGGGTGATGCTCGGTGGCGCGGGCCTTGGCGTGGCCCGCAGCGCCTTCGAGAGCCCGCCACCACGCCCGGGCACGGGTCGTTTTCGGCCGCAAGCTCGGCTGCATGCAGCTGATCTGGGACAAGGTGGCCGAGATGAGCTGGCGCATCGACACTGCCGAGCTGCTCACCTACCGGGCGGCCAAGCTCTACGACGCCGGGGCTCGGCCGGCCACCTGCCAGGGATAGATATCCACGCTTTACCGGGTGCTGTGGGAGCAGAGGAGGTACGCGAGCGCCACCGGGCTCTTCAGCGGGGGCTGGTGCTGGTGCCGTCCGTGAGCAGCTTCAGCTCGCGCACCGCGGCGCGGGCCTGGGACGCGGCGTGCGCGGCGCGCGGGGACAGGCCGGCGTCGGGCGCGCCGGCGGCGATGTTGATCCGCACCAGGCTGGCGGCTGAGCGGGCTGCGGCCTCGGCCAGCAGTGCCGCGGTGATCGCATCGCCGCGCAGGTTCGGATTGCCATCGGTGGCGAGCCGGGCGGCGAGCGCGGCAGTTTGCCCGGCAAGCTCACAAATTTGCAGCGGCACGATGGCCGCGTGCTGTACTGCTTCCCGGGCCATGCTGCTGTCCGCGCCGCAGCTGCGGCGGGTGTCCAGCACGGCCTGGTAAGCGCGGGCGTCCTCATCGACCAAGGCGGCCGCGCTGTGCCGGAGCTGGTCAGCCTGAGTGGCCAGCTCCTGGCAGTCCCCGATCTGCGGGGCGGAGAACCGGGCGGCCATCGCGGTGAGCCCGGCGGAAAGCGCCACGGTCAGCGCGGCGGCGCTGCCGCCGCCGGGGGCGGGCTGGCGGGCCGCGGCCTGGTCGAGGAAGGCGGTCAGCGTCTGGTCCAGGAACGAGGTCACGACAGCCCGACGATCTGGCCGTCCTGGTCAAGGTCGATGCGGGCGGCGGCGGGGCTGGTGCCAAGCCCGGGCATGGTGCGGATGTCTCCGCAGATCGGGTAGACGAACCCGGCCCCGACGCTGGCCCGGACCTCGCGGACCGGGAGCCGCCAGCCGGTCGGCGCGCCCTTGAGTGAGGGATCGGAGGAGATGGACAGGTGGGTCTTGGCGACGCAGACCGGCAGGTGGCCGAACCCGGCCCGCTCGTATGTGTCGAGCTGTGCGGCCGCCTGCGGCGTGTAGTCCACCCCGTCCGCCCCGTAGACCTTGGCGGCCAGGGTTTCGATCTTCTTCCGCAGGCTCGCCGAGTCCGGGTAGAGAAACCGGAACTGCGACGGCTCGGCCGCTGCCTCGGCGACAGCTTCGGCCAGCGCGGCGGCCCCGGCGCCCCCGTCCGTGAAATGAGTGCATACCGCCGACCTGGCGCCCGCGCTGGCGGCGATCTCCGTGATCGCCTGGTGCTCGGAGGGATGGTCGGTGGGGAAGGCGTTGATCGCCACCACCGGAGACACTCCGTGCAGCCGGATGTTGTCGATCTGCTTGCGCAGGTTGGCGGCACCGTCGGCCACGTCGGCGGGGTTTTCCGCCAGCATGGGTTCGGGCAGCGGCCGTCCGGCGACGATCTTGTACTTGCCGGAGTGGGCCTTCAGCGCGCGCACGGTGACCACGATGACCGCGGCATCCGGGCGCAGCCCGGAGGCGCGGCACTTGATGTTGAAGAACCGCTCGGCGCCCATGTCCGCGCCGAACCCGGCCTCGGTGACCAGGAAGTCGCCGGTGTGGATGCCGATGAGGTCGGCGATCACCGAGGAGTTGCCGGTGGCGATGTTGCCGAACGGCCCGGTGTGCACCAGCACCGGGGTGTTCTCCAGGGTCTGCAGCAGGTTCGGCTTGACCGCATCCCGCAACAGCACGGCCATCGACCCCGCGCCGTGCAGTTGCCCGGCGGTCCGCGGGGTGCCGTCGCGGGTGTAGCCGACCACGATCCGTCCCAGCCGCTGCCGCAGGTCAGCCAGTGACGAGCACAGCGCCAGCGTGGCCATCACCTCGGACGCGGCGGTGATATCGAAACCGGTCTGCCGCGGCGTCCCGTCGGCGCGCCCGCCGAGCCCGATGACGATGTTGCGCAACGCCCGGTCGTTGACATCGGCCACCCGCCGCCAGGTGATGTCGTGAACGTCGATGCCGAGCGCGTTGCCCTGATAGAGGTGGTTGTCGATCATCGCGGCAAGCAGGTTGTTCGCCGCGGTGACCGCGTGCATGTCGCCGGTGAGGTGCAGGTTCAGCGCCTCCATCGGCACCACCTGGCTGTAGCCGCCGCCGGCCGCGCCGCCCTTGATCCCGAACGTCGGGCCCATCGACGGCTGCCGGATAGCCACCGTGGCCCGCTTGCCGATATGGGCGAACCCCTGGCCAAGGCCCACCGTTGTGGTCGTCTTGCCCTCCCCGAGCGGGGTCGGGGTGACCGCGCTGACCACCACGTACTTGGCGGCGGGGCGGTCCGCCAGCTCGCCGATGGCCGCCAGCTTGATCTTCGCGACCTCCTCGCCGTAGGGCTCCAACAGGTGGCTGGGAATCCCCATCCCAGCCGCCACATCTTCCAGCGGCTTCAGCGCGGCGCCGCGGGCGATCTCCAGGTCGGACGGGAATGCCATCAGGTCCTCACTTTCGTCATAGGGATCCCTGGTCAGTGGGATTTTGGATGCCGGGCAGCCGAGCCGGGAGACCATGATCGGGGTGCGGACCCGCGCCGCCTTGTCGTGCAGCTGCCAGGACATGTGAAACGCCTCGGCCACCCGGGAGAAGCCACGCTCGAGCCGCGCGAGCTGAAGATCCTGGGCCAGCTGAGGCATCGTGTACCGGCACGGAGAAGTGCACCCGCCTGAACATCCCCCCGTCCGGGCTCTCCCTGTACTGCTGGCTGGCCAGGATGTTCGCCGGATTGCGTGAGGAAGCTGGACACCGCGTACACGATTCCCGGCTTGTCCGGGCAGGACAGCGTGGGCACGTACTCCCGGCCCCACGCAACGCTCATCGGCCCGCCCTTGGTGTTGCTTATATTGCAACTAACGCCGCTATATGCAACGATGATGCCTGACGAGCCTGTCCGCGGTCAAGGGAGCCGAGTATGCACGGCGGCCAAGGGGAGCCGGCGGCCCGCCGCGTACCCCCGCTGGTCCTGGGTGGGCCACCGACTCTTCGTACCTCGGTGGCGCAGAGCCGCGGGACGGGCAGCAGTGTTGCGCGATGAGCGACCGGGGCGCTCGGTGATGGGGACGCCGGGGCGGGAGGACGCCGGGCCAGTTCAGTCGGTGGACCGGGCGGTGGCCATCCTGGAGATCCTGGCCCGGGACGGGGAGGCCGGGGTCATCGAGGTGGCGCGCGAGCTCGGCGTGCACAAGTCAACCGCATCCCGGCTGCTCGCCGCGCTGGACCGGCGGGAGCTCGTGACCCAGGACACGGCGCGGGGCAAGTTCCGGCTCGGGACCGGCATCGTTCGGCTGGCCGGGGCGGCCGGCCGAACGCTCGACGTAGTCCAGGAAAGCCGGCCGGTCGGCCGGGCGCTGGCCCGGGAGGTAGGCGAGACCGTCAACCTGGTCATCCTGTCCGGCCGCGACGCGCTCTACCTGGATCAGGCGGCCGGGCCGGCGGCGCTGTCCCCGCACAACTGGGCCGGGAAGCGCATCCCGCTGCACGCGACCTCGGACGGCAAGGTCCTGCTGGCCTACCTGCCCGAGGCCGAGCTGGCCGAATGCCTGGCGCCGCCGCTGGCCCGCTTCACCGATCGGACGATCACCACTCTTGACGAGCTTTCCCCGGTCCTGGCCGAGGTGCGGCGGCGTGGTTTCGCGACCGCGGTGGACGAGCTCGAGGCCGGGCTGACCGCGATCGCGGCGCCGGTCCGCAACGCCGAGGGACACGTGGCCGCCTCGATCAGCGCATCCGGTCCGAGCTTCCGCATCCCGGCCGACCGGATCGGCCAGGTGGCAGAATCCGTCCGCCGCGCCGCCGCCGAGGTATCCCGCCGCCTCGGGTGGACAGGCTCTGAAGATGTTCTTGCGTGAATTCACACACAAGAACAATGCCGTAAACAACAACCCTGGTCGACGACCGCGAAGCGAACGAGCAAGCGTGCCGAGCTCGGCTAGCCCCTCGGCCGAGAGCGGCGCGCCACCGGCGGCTCACCCCGGTCGGAACGGTTTTCCCTCCGGACCCGACTTGCCCACTCGCCTTTCCCATGCGTCTCCTCCCAGAAATTTCCTCCGGTTACTCGCGCGAACCAGTCACAGATGAGCCTGCCCGCGCATCGGTGATCGCCTGTGCCATGAACCGTCCGGCCAGTTCGTAACGCCGCCCTGGCAGCGTGATGGTGAGCTCTTGCGCGATCCAGCGGAAGCAGACGAGCCTGCCGGTACGTACCGGGACGCCGGCACTGGCCGCATGGGGTCCTGGTGTCACCGTGATTCCCGGCGGGACATCGGCCACCATCACCGGCGGCCGCCAGCTTTCCCTACAGCCCGCCACCCCTGCAGCCCGCCACCGGCAGCGACCCGGGCGGGGACGCGCTGCTGGCCAGCGCCGCCGCGGCCGCGCCGCCCGGCCATCGCCGTCATCTTGTCCGGCATGCTGCACGACGGTACGCGGAACGGCGCGTGTCCTGGTCCAGGACCCGCCACCGCCCGCGCCGCCAGCATGTCCTTCAGCGCCATCGCTACCGGCTGCGTCGAATTCGTGCTGCCGCCGCACCGGCTCGCCGCCGCCCTCGTCGCGCTGACCATGGCGTCCGCGGCGCCAGCCTGCTCGCTGTCCCCGCCCAGCACTGGGCCGGCCTGAGAACGAACTGAACCGCGACCCTCGTGCGAGCGTCTACGGGTCCTGGTCGCGGGACTGTGCGTCCGTGAAGGCCTGCCCCGGTCGGCTAGCTGACGAAGCGTCGTTTCATCCAGTGGGCAGGCCGTTTCACCTGGTGGGCAGTGTGGTTCAGCGGCTTCACCTGCGCTGATGTTCTGCTCATAATGGATGAATCGCGGGTGGCCGCGGCGGCCCTCGCGGAGGAGGGCGGACCCATGGCCATGCCGAGCACGGATACTGACGAACTGGCCAAGTTCGGTTACAAGCAGGAGCTGGACCGCTCGCTCGGCCTGTTCTCCTCGTTCGCCGCGGGGTTCAGCTACATCTCGATCATGACCGGGGTGTTCGAGCTGTTCTTCTTCGGCTACCTCTCCGGCGGGCCGGCGTTCATCTGGACCTGGCCCGCGGTGTTCGTCGGCCAGTTCCTGGTGGCGCTCTGCTTCGCCGAGATGGCCGGGCAGTACCCGCTGGCCGGCTCGGTCTACCAGTGGTCCAAGCAGATCGCCAGGCCGTTCACCTCCTTTTTCGGCGGCTGGATCCTGAGCGTGGGGGCGGTGGTCACGCTGGCCGCGGTGGCGGTCGCCTACCAGGTCGTCGCGCCGCAGATCTGGTCGGGGTTCGAGATCATCGGCGGCAAGTCAGACATCGGCCAGGTGGCCACGCCGGGCGGCGCCAAGAACGCGCTGCTGCTGGCCGCGGCCCTGGTGGTGTTCACCACCATCATCAACATGGTCGGGGTCAAGACCATGGCCCGGATCAACAACTTCGGCGTGGCCGCCGAACTGGTCGGCGTCACGCTGCTGATCATCCTGCTGGCCGCGCACATCCGCCGCAGCCCGGCCGTCATCTTCCAGACGTTCGGGACCGGGGCCACGTATCCGTGGGGTTACTTCGGCGCCTTCCTGGTGGCCGGGCTGATGAGCGCGTACGTGATGTACGGGTTCGACACGGCCGGGTCGCTGGCCGAGGAGACGCACGACCCGCGGAAGAACGCCCCGCCCGCGATCCTCCGCGCGCTGGCCGCGGCAGGCCTGGCCGGGCTGCTCGTCATCTTGTTCGCTGAGATGTCCGTGCCGGACATCCACGCCAAGGAGCTCGGCACCAACGGGCTGCCGTACCTGGTCAAGGCGACGCTCGGCAGCACGATCGGCGACTTGTTCCTGATTATCTCGCTGATCGCGATCACCGTGTGCAGCCTGGCCGTGCACGCCGGCGGGATCCGGATGATCTTCACCATGGGCCGGGACAACCGGCTGCCGTACGCCTCGGCCATCGCCAAGGTGCACGGCAAGTCCAAGACGCCGCTGGTCCCCTCGATCGTCATCGGCGTGCTCACCATCTTGCTGCTGGTGCTGAACGTCGGCAACCAGCGCGCGTTCTTCGTGCTCACCTCGGTCGCGATCATCATGTTCTACCTCGCCTACCTGTGCGTCACCGGGCCGCTGCTGATCGCGCGGCTGCGCGGGAAGTGGCCCGCGGCCGAGCACGGCCCCTACTTCAACCTGGGCCGCTGGGGCCTGGTGGTGAACCTGCTAGCCGTGATCTTCCAGATCGTCGTCCTGGTCAACCTGGCCTGGCCGCGGCCGGCGGTCTACGGCGCCGACCACTGGTACTTCCAGTGGGGCGCGTTCGTGTTCGTCGGCTTGCTCGGCGGCGTCGGCGTCATCTACTACCTGGCCAGGCTGCGCGGCCGCCCCGCGGCGGCGCTGGCCGAGCACCGGGCCGGTCCTGCGCCCGCCGCGGCCGGCGCGGCCGCCGAGCAAGCCTGAAACCCGGCCCCGGGGAAGCGCCGGAGAGTCGCGGCCGGAAGCTGCGCGCGAAGACCGGCGAGCGCGAGCGCTGGTAGGAGCTGCGCGGCGAAGTTGCGCTGTGAGATCGCGACCCTCTTCTCGCACCGCGCCCCGCAGCGCATCATCAGCGCCTGGCGTGAGGTGTCAGCACGACGGTCTGCAGCTCGGTGAACGACTGCATCACGTGCGAGCCTCCCACCCGGCCGATGCCGCTGTCGGTCCCGGCGCGGCCGCCAAACGGCAGGTGCGCTTCCCAGTAGTTGCTCGACTCGTTGATGTTCACCCAGCCGGCGTGGACCCGGTCGGCGAACTCGAGCCCGTTAGCCAGGTCCGCGGTGAAGATTGCGGCCAGCAGCCCGTAAGGGGAGGCGTTGGTCAGCGAGATCGCGTGCTCGAGCGAGTCGACCGCGACCACCGGCGCGACCGGGCCGAACGTCTCCTCGACGGCGACCCGGGCGTCGGCCGGCACGCCGGAGAGCACCGTCGGCTGCCAGTACAGTGAGGTGGCGAAGCCGGCCGCTCGCGAGCCTCCGCTGACGACGCGTGCACCACGCTGCACCGCGTCGGCGACGTGCTCGTCCATCTTCTGGGCGACCGGCTCGTTGTTGAGCGGGCCCATCGTCGTGGTGTCGTCGAAGGGGTCGCCGAGCAGGATCTGCTCGGTCACCCGCCGCGCCAGCAGCGCAACGAACTCATCCTGCACAGCGCGGTGGACCAGCAGGCGCTCCCCGGCCGTGCAGCTCTGGCCGGCGCACAGGTAACAGGCCGTCAGCGCCGCCCCGGCGGCCGCGTCGAGGTCCGCGTCGTCGAGCACGACGAGCGGCCCGTTGCCGCCCATCTCGAGCAGCGTCGCCTTGCCCGCGGCGGCCGCTGCTACCATCCGCCCCGTCGCGGTGGAGCCGATGAACGCTACGCCGTCCGTCCCGGGGTTGCGTGCGATCTCGTCGCCGACCACCGGGCCGGGACCGCTGACGAGGTTGAACACGCCCGGCGGCAGGTCGGCGTCGGCGATGCAGCGGGCGAGCTCCACGGCGCAGATGGCCGTCGAGGGCGCGGGCGTCCAGACCACCGCGTTGCCGCAGGCGAGCGCGGGCGCCAGCAGTTCGGCCGGCATGGTGTAGGGCCAGTTCCAGGGGCTGATCACGCCGACCACGCCGCGCGGGCGGCGCACCAGCAGCACGCGCTTGCCCGGCGAGACCGAGTTGGGCAGTTCGCCGCCGAGGCGCTTGGCGTCCTCGGCGGCGATCCGCCAGTACTCGACCAGCTCGTCGACCTCGCCGAACGCCTCCGCGCGCAGCGGCTTGCCCTGATCGAGCGTCAGCGTGCGGGCCAGCTGCTCGCGGCGCGACTCGATCAGATCGCCGACCGCGTGCATCTTCGCGGCGCGCTCGAAGGCGGTCAGCCGGGCCCAGCCGTCTGCGGCGGCGCGGGCCGCGGCGATCGCCCGGCGGGCGTCGTTGCGATCCCCCTGCGGGACGGTTCCGATCAGCTCGCCGGTCGCCGGGCTGGTGGCGTCGAACGTCTCGCCGCTGGCGCTGGGCTGCCAGCTTCCGCCCACGAACATCTGGTGCATGGTGCCTGTCGCCATCGCTTCGCCTCGGCCCGGTCGCGTTGACACGGTCATACAGCTGATATATAAAGCCCCCATCAGGCCCGGGTCAATGGGTTCACCCAAACGGGGCGGCACGTCGGGGGCGCGGACTTGACCCTGGTCTTCGCCGGCCGTCCGCGCCGTCGCCGCCGTCGCTGCCGTCGCCGACGATGGGAGATGGCGCCATGATCGACGCAGGCGAGTTCGACTATGTGATCGCGGGTGGCGGGACGGCGGGATGCGTCGTCGCCGCGCGCCTGACGGAGGATCCCGGGGTGACGGTGTGCCTGGTCGAGGCCGGTCCCTCGGACGCCGACGACCCCCACGTCCTCCGCCTCGAGGACTGGATGTACCTACTCGACTCCGGCTACGACTGGGATTACCTGATCGAGCCCCAGGAGAAGGGCAACAGCTTCCTGCGCCACGCCCGCGGCAAGGTGCTCGGCGGCTGCTCCTCGCACAACTCCTGCATCGCGTTCTGGACGCCGAAGGAAGACCTCGACGAGTGGGCCGCAATGGGGTGCGCGGGCTGGAGCTCGGCGGAGTGCTGGCCGCTGATCAAGCGGCTGGAGACCAACGACGGGCCCGGCGATCACCACGGGCGCGGCGGTCCGGTCAACATCCGCACGGTCCCGCCCGAGGATCCCTGCGGCGTCGCATTGCTCCAGGCGGCGGCGCAGGCGGGTCTCCCGACGACCCGCTTCAACGAGGGCTACACGGTGACCAACGGGGCCGGCTGGTTCCAGATCAACTCCGCGCCTGACAACACCCGGATGTCCTCCTCGCACGCGTACCTGCACCCGATCATCGGCACCCGGCCGAACCTGGAGATCCGGACCGGCTGCTGGGCCAAGCGGGTGGCGATCGAAGCCGGGCGCGCTGCCGCGGTCGAGTACCTGACCCCGGACCTGCTCACGCACGCCTCGGCGAGGGCCCGGCGCGAGGTCATCCTCAGCGCCGGCGCGATCGACACGCCCAAGCTGCTGATGCTGTCCGGCGTCGGACCCGGCAACCACCTCCAGGAATTCGGCATCGAGACGATCGCCGACTCCCCCGGAGTCGGCGCGAACCTTGACGACCACGTTGAGGGGATCGTCCAGTGGGACGCCAGGCGGCCGATGATCCGCCACTCGACGCAATGGTGGGAGATCGGCCTGATGTCCACCTCCGAGCCAGGGCTCGACCGGCCCGACCTGATGATGCACTACGGCTCCGTCCCGTTCGACATGAACACCGCGCGCTGGGGCTACCCGACGACCGAGAACGGGTTCTGCCTGACGCCGAACGTGTGCCGCGGCCGCTCCCGCGGAACGGTGCGACTGCGCTCGCGCGACTTCCGCGATCGCGCCCGCGTCGACCCCCGCTACTTCACCGACCCCGAGGGGCACGACGAGCGCGTCATGGCGTTCGGGATGCGGCTGGCGAGGAAGATCGTCTCGCAGCCGGCGATGGCTGACTGGGCCGGAGCCGAGCTGGCGCCCGGACCCGGCGCGCAGACCGACGACGAGCTGATCGACTACATGCACAAGACCCACAACACGGTCTACCACCCGGCGTGCAGCGCGCACATGGGGCCGGACTCCGATCCGCTCGCGGTCGTCGACCCGCGCCTGCGCGTCCGCGGCGTCCGTGCCCTGCGGATCGCAGACGGATCGATCCTCCCGTTCCTGCCGGCGATCAACCCGAACATCACCACGATGATGATCGGCGAGAAGTGCGCCGACATGCTCAAGGAGGACGCGAGGGGCGGCGCGCAGGCAGAAACACCGCCAGCGGCGGTCAGGGCGCAGCCGAGCGCTTGAGGACAGCGCAGGCGGGGCTGGGCCGCGTGTAATGGAGGACGTCGCCGGCTTCCTCGGCTCGCATCCGCCCTTCGATGGGGTGGGGGCGGAGGAGCTGGCGCGCGTCGCGGCCGTGACCGAGATCGAGGCGTTCCCCGGGGGGAAGACGATCTTCCTCCAAGGCACCGGGCCGACCGGGTATCTCCGCGTAGTCCGCAGTGGCTCGGTCGAGATCATCCATGATGGGCAGGTGCTGGATCTCCTCGGGCCTGGCGAGCTGTTCGGGCACACCTCGATGCTGTCCGGGCTGCCGACCGGCTTCCAGGCGCGCACCGCCGGGGGACACGCTCTGCTATCGCATTCCCGCCGACGTCATCGGCCCGCTCCTGGTGCGACCGCACTTCCTCCAGTTCATTGCCCGCTCGATCGCCGGCGCCCCGGCCGGAGCCGGGCCGGAGCAAGCGCCGCCGGGCAACCCGGTCCAGCGCCGTGTCGCGACGCTGATCCGCACTCCGCCGCTGCTGTGCCGCGCTGATGAGCCGATCCGCGAGGCGGCAAGGCAAATGACGGCCCAGGGAGCGAGCGCGGTCCTGGTACGATCCGGCGAGACGCTCGGCATCGTGACCGACCGTGACCTGCGCTCGCACGTGGTCGCCGCGGGGGTCAGCCCCGGTGCTCCCGTCTCCGCCATCATGACCGCGCCGGTCTACACGGTCCGCGCCGACAGCCTTGGCGGCGATGTCCTGCTGGACATGCTCGACCGCGGCGTGCATCACGTTCCCGTCCTGTCCGCGGCCGGCGAGGTCCTCGGCGTGGTCGACGGCGGCGACCTGGTCGCGGCGGAGGCGCGCAAGCCATTCCTGCTGCGCCGCGCCATCGACCTCGCCGCCGATGCCGCGGACCTGGCTTCCGCATCGGCCGGGCTGAGCCCGATGATCATCGCGCTGCATGACGCGCGGGTGGCTGCCGAGCACATCGCGGCCATCCGTTCTGTCGTCATGGACGCGCTCATCCGGCGGCTCGTCGAGCTTGCCGTCACGGACGCAGGCGATCCCCCGGCCCCGTTCACGTGGTTCGCGCTCGGCAGCCTGGCACGGCGGGAGGCCGTGCCGTCCTCCGACGTCGACAGCGCGCTCGCCTGGCAGGACTCGGGCGCAGGCCCGGCGGTGGCCGCCTACATGACGCGGGTGGCCCGCGCGGTGGACGAGGGCCTGCGGGCCTGCGGGCTGCAGCCAGACCCGCACGGCGCGAGCGCGTCCAACCCGCTGTTCGCCCGGTCGCTGGCGTCCTGGCGTGCCGCCGCGCAGAGCCTCAGCGGGGACCCGGCACGAGAGCAGTCGCTCATCCTCGTCTCGGTGATCACCGACAGCCACCCGGTGTGGGGAAGCGGAGCGGGCGCCGGGGGCAGGAGTGCTGGCGCCTCGGTTGCCGACGCGCTGTGGCAGGCACGCAGCCATCCCGGCCTGCTGCGGCTGCTCGCCCGGTTCGCCCTCAAGTTCCGGCCCCCACCGGGTTCCTGCGCGATTTCGTGGTGGAGCATTCGGGCGAGCGCCGGGGACAGCTCGACATCAAGCATGGCGGGCTGATCCCGATCGTCAACCTCGCGCGCTGGGCCGCGATGGCCGCCGGCGCCGCAACTGGCTCGACCGCGGAACGGCTGCGCGCGGCTGAGGCAGCCGGGACGCTGCAGAGCCCGGATGCGCGCACCCTGATCGAGGCGTTCGGCTTCATCTTCTCGCTGCGTCTTGATCATCGGGTGGAGCAGCTGCGGCGCGGCGAGGTGCCAAATACCGGCGAGCGATTGCCCAAGCGCTCGCTGCCGCCCTGCCCGCCATGGTCAAGCCGACGGCGGGAAAGCCGTCCGATCCGGATATCCGCCATGCGGTCCTGGGCTGGGGGTACAACACCAGGCTTCGGCGGGAAGCGCCTGCAGATGCTGAGGCCGTACTTGCCTGGCTGTCGCGCAACACCCGGCCAGTGTCAGACCTGGACCACTCGGCCAATGCCCGCGCTCTGTTGGAGACGGCTGTCACTCGACTCGACGGCACCCGCGCCGCCGCCACCTCGGCCAGGCGCCACCGCGCCGTCCTGTTCAACGCGCTGCAATACGCGGTCGAACTCGGATTGCTGGACGCAAACCCCGTGAAAGACTTGCGGTGGACCGCCCCGCGCGCCTCGCAGGCAATCGACCCTCGGCGCGTCATCAATCCCGACCAGGCCCGCGCCTTGCTGGCGGCGGTAGAAGCTCAGCAGCCATCCGGCCCGCGGCTAGTGGCGTTCTTCGGCGTCATGTACTACTGCGGTCTGCGACCCGAGGAGACGGTCATGCTCTGCACGGCTGACCTCCGCCTGCCCGCCGATGACGAATGGGGGGAGATGCACGTGACCGCCACCGCGCCGGACGCTGGCACGCGGTGGACGAACTCCGGCACTGAGCGAGACAGGCGCGGCCTGAAGCACCGGGGTGAGGGTGAAATCCGGACCGTGCCCATCCCACCACCCCAGGTCCGGCTGTTCCGAGCCCATCTGGACCAGTACGGCGCATCCCCGGACGGCCACGTGTTCCGCGGCGTAAAGGGCGGCCTGCTCGCGACGGTCACCTACCGCCGGGCTTGGGACCGGGCCCGGAAGGCCGCATTCGACACTGGGGAGTACATGTCCCCGCTGGCGCGCCGTCCCTACGACTTGCGCCACGCATGCTTGTCGACGTGGCTCAACGGGGGAGTGGCGCCGGCTCAGGTCGCCGAATGGGCGGGGCACAGCGTCGAGGTCTTGCTGCGCACCTACGTCCGCTGCCTCGACGGCCAGCACGACATTGCCAAGCGGAGGATCATGGAAGCCCTCGATGACCCGGCACGCGATAACGGCCAGTTCCGCGCTACCCAGGCCGACAGGATAGGCAAGGCCACGAAGACTCGGTCGCGGACCGAGACCAGGAGGACAACGAGGATGGCGACGGCCAGCGGCCATCACCGTTACGCGCGCCTATCTTGAACGCGGCCGAGATCATGCTATCCCGTGCGGCAGCGACAGGTTCGTGAGCATGCGCCCGATGAGAGCCCACCGCCCCCGACTCTTCGCGCTCGATCGGCTGTCACAGTGAGTGATCGCACTGCGCTGTCGCGGTCGGGCAAGGCGCGCGGATCGCCGACTCGGCGCGCCCAGCACTCATAACATGAGCGAGAGCCGGCCAGCACAGATCGCCCATCTTCTGCGGTCCGGCTTGAGGCTGTAGTCATTGAGGTCTGCCCGGCCAGGGGTTGCATGGTCTTCGTCGGAAGGCTGCCCGACCTGCAAAAGTCCAATTTGGACGGTGCTGGACTAGCCCGCGGTCGTGCTCGCTCGCGCTTGGTGGCGTTGCGCCTAACACGCGGGCCCTGCTCCGCAACGTCTAGACCTCGCGGGCCAGGTCGAGCATCAGCCGGGTGAGCCGGATGCGCCGCGCGAACAGCGCAACCGTGTCATCGGTCGGTTCTGCGCTGCTGAGCTGCTCGGCGGGGATCGCGCACAACGCGGAGCGCGCTGCGAGCGAGCCGATATACCCGGTACGGACGTGCGCCGGGTCGGCCTTGTAATCTTCGCTGGCCAGTCCGTCGAGATAGGCGGGGAAGATCTCCGCGTCGATAGCCGGGAGCTGCGACAAGTCGGTGTCTCGGGCATGGGCCAGGCCGACCAGCAGCTGGCCGAGGTCGAACCCTACCGGCAGCAGCGTGCCGAAGCCCCAGTCGATAACCGCGATCGTGCCGGGTTCGTCCTCGGGGAGCAGCAGGTTCTGCGGGCTCGCGTCGCCGTGAGCGTAGGTCTGCGGCAGCTCGTCGAGCATGTCGAGCAGTTGCGGCAGCCGTTCGCCGAGGGCCAGCATGTCGGCTGGCAGCGCCGGGTCGGCAGCCTGCCCGAGTGCCGCCTGCAGAACGGGGTGGTGCCAGATCTCGTCCGCGCGCAGCGCGGGCAGCACGCCCGAGATGACCCGGCGGCTGGTGTAGAACCGCAGCGCCGACGCTCGGTTGCGCGCCGCCTCCGGCAGCGCCTTGTTGACCTCCGCGCCTGCGCGGCGCCTGGCGGCGAGCTGGCCGAGCAGCCTGGCGGCGAGGCGGTAGTCGGCCAGCTCCCAGCTGCCGGGCCGTTCGCGGATGAACTCCCACCAGAGGCCCATGTGGTCGTCGTCGGGCCTGGTCACGTGATGCAGGACCGGCATGCGCATCCCGTCGGGCAGCACGGACTCGATGCCGGCCTGATGAATGTCCAGCTCGTAGTGCCAGGGGTAGTAGCTGACGAACTCAGCCCGGCTCGCCTCGTCGGGCAGGTGGCTCAGCATCGGCCACAGCCGCGTGTGCCGGACCAGCTTCACGAACAGCGCGCAGGCGGGCTTTCCGTCGCTGGTGATTTCGACCCGCCACAGGCCAGCCGTCACTGGCGAGCCCCAGTCGTAGGCGATCGGCGCCGGGTGGGCGACGGGCCGCGCGACCAGCGATGCCGCGGCTGCGGTCGCGATCGCGGCAAGCTCGGCGGGCGTGACCTCGGCGAGCTGGAACAGGTCCTGCGGCTGGGCGCTCGCGTGTGACATCGAACCCTCCGGGGAACTGGTAAGGTGACCTGTCTAGCCTGATCATAGTAAGGTAACCTTATGACCGAGAGCAAGCCGCCGCACGATGACGGGCTGCCCGATCATCTCGCACGCTGGCTGGAGGCTGTCAGCAAGCGGCTGCACGCTGAGCTGAGCGCACGGGGCATGCGTGACTTTCCCGGCCTGCGCGGCAGTCACCGGCGCATCCTGCAGATGATCCCGCCGCAGGGAATCAGGATCACCGACCTGGCGCTGCTGGCGGCCATGACGAAACAGGCGCTTGGCGAGTTCGTGGACGCGCTCGAGGGGTCCGGGTTCGTTTCGAGCCGACGAGATCCGGCCGATGGCCGCGTCAAGCTGGTGACCCGGACCGCGCAGGGTGACCAGGCGGCAGCCGCCGCGCAGCGGGCGCTTGAGGACGTCGAGCGAGCATGGCGCAAGGAAATCGGGGCCGCGCACTACGACGCCATGAAGCAGGCACTGCGGGTGCTCGGCAAGGACAGTTTCGCCCGACCTTGACAGTCAATTGACTTGACAGTCAACAGGCGAGTCCGCGGGACGATCAAGCCGGCCAGCCGCGGCTGGGAGTACATCCTGAGCCCGATGCCGATGCGCGATCCCGTCATCACGGCCGGCGGGAGCAGAAATGCCAGTTCGGCGCCGCGGCCACGGTGACCCGGTGAACAGGGACTGCTGCGCCGAACGGGTATTCGCGCGCTTATCACGTCGTCAGCGTCCACGGCACGATAGTGAGCATGGCCTGCATATCTATGCAGGCCATCCTGTCCGAGAACACTCGCTCATGCCGCTGTGAAGTGCGGCGGAGAAGGTATCCATGCTGGCGTCGGCCAGGAAGCGCGGGCGGCATGTAGCCTGCGTCGTCAGCCGTGCCGGATGCCTTGCGCAGCCAGTGCCGTTTCGATGTCGGCGCGATGGTCGTCTGCGTGCCGGGCCGCGATCTGCGCCAGACGCCGGACTCTGCCGTCGTCGGCTGCCAGGTCGGCAGCGCTGAGGCCCGCGACTAGCAAGCTGATGGCCACCCCGCTGCGGCGCAGGTGCTCTGTCGCCTCGACCTTGCTCACCGCCACAGCGTCCCGGGCGTGCTGCGCGTTGAGGGCGTCCACTGCATCACTGTTCACCTCAACCCGCTGACCTGCGACGATCTGGCGTATCCAGCCCGCCAGGTACTCATATGCATGCGCCACGTGATCCACCACCACCGCCACCGGCCGGGGATCCCCATCCAGGGGCGCGGTACGCCACTCCTTGTCGCTGCAGCCACTCACGAAGGCGATCATCCGCTCCCTGGCCGCGTCAATGTCCGCTACATATGCCGCTGGGCTCTGCGTATCCTCTGCCACGAGAGCCACCCTACAAACCGGCATGAGCTAACAGTCAAACCCGGGAGCGGGCCGACAGGTAGAAACTGAGTCCACGCCCCTCGCGAACTCGACCTCTCATGCATGCCGCATTCAGCGCGAAGCTGAGTCAGGACGGCTGGTCGGAGTTACCCGCGTCAAGGTCGTCTGGGTCGGCACCATCTCGTCCTCGAAGATGCCATGTGGGGCTCCGCCCGATGTATAGCCGACGACGAACATGCACCGACCGCAAACATCGACCCAGATGGGATAGGCCTGGCCGGCGGCAGTTTCGTCGACCGGCCGGCGCTTCCGGCGGCTGGCTTGCCGCCTTTGCTGCCGACTCACCGTGGCCACCTCCAGCTATTTACGGGCACCCTTCACCAGCCAGCACTTCCGAGCCTGCCATACGGGTAATGGCAGCACCCGGGACTTCGCGGCGGCGCCTCGCCCAGCGCCCATCGTGCCGCCAGCCGGGCGAGCCCGGCAGGCGGTTGCCGCCTTCGCCGGCACAGAGCATGCCAGCTGCGAGTTCCGACGTTCCGGCAGGCCCGGTCATCCCTCCGGCTGGGCGAGGCCGCGGCCAGCGCATTTCTGCTCCGCATAACCGCGTGCGGCGCTTCCGCACCGTATTCTCATGCCGTTGCGACGACTGGTCGCAAGCGGGTTCGCCGGTGGCCATGACCCGGGGAACGGTCGCCGTGCAGACGACACTGGCGTGGGACACTGGGCTGATGGTCATGTTCCGCCTGAACGGCGATGTGAGCTCGGAGAACCTGGCCGCGATCGGTCCGCTGCTGGCGCAGCTCCTCGATGGCCAGGTCACTCCCACCTCGGACGGCTTGCACATAGACGGCGTGATGGAAGGCGACGACGCCCGCGATGTGAACCGCCGGCTGCTGTCGGCGTTGCGGCGTGTCGAGCGGCGTACGCGGCTGCGCGCTGAATGGACCGCAGACGGCAGCACATGCCGGTTCTTTGATTACGCATTCAAGTCTGAACGACCCGCACTCACGCTCTCTAGGCCTTGACGGCGATCACCATGCGGCCTTTCCCATCGTTCTGATAGGAAACCAGATCGCCGACTCGGAACGGCTAAGGGCTGGGTTGGGCGCGCAAATGAAGCCACGCAGATCGTCCGGTTCTGCTGTCCTGGCCCGCCGTCGACCGGGGTCATCCCAGTGGAGCACCGGAAACCGGCATGTTGTTCACGGTCGCGCTTTCTTGCGGGCAGCGCGAGAATCACTCATATATGGAACCCGAGACGCACTACGCCACGTCGGGGGGCCTTCGCATTGCCTACCAGGTGATCGGTGAAGGGCCCGATCTGGTGATGGTCCCGGGGCTGACCTCCCACCTGGAGATCCAGTGGCGAGACCCCGGCTACCGCCGCTTCGTGCGGTCGTTGTCGTCGTTCTGCCGGCTGGTGCGGTTTGACAAGCGCGGTACCGGGCTGTCTGACCCGGTGGCCGAGCCGCCGGCGCTGGATCAGCGGGTGGCCGACCTGAAAGCGGTCATCTCCGCCGTGAAGTGCCGGCGGCCGGTGGTGCTGGGCTTCTCGGACGGGGGGCCGGTGGCCGTCGCTCTGGCTGCCGCGCATCGCCGGTCGGTGCGGGCGCTGATCTTGTATGGCACCTCGCCGCGCCGCCCGCCCGGCCCGGTGATGCGGCAGCTGCGGGGGATGGCGCGGCAGTGGGGTCAGGGGGACTCGCTGGGGATGTTCGTCCCGACGCTGGCCGGCGAGCTGGCCCGCCGCGACCGGGCCGTCTTCGAACGGGCCTCGGCGAGCCCCGGCATGATCAAGGCCTTTGTCGAGTCGCTGACCCTCACCGATGTCCGGAGCCTGCTGGCCGAGGTGGCCGTTCCCGCCCTGGTGCTGCACCGGCGCTCGGATTTCGTGCCATTCGCCGAGGCCGAGCTCATGACCAGGGGCATCCGGCGAGCGCGGCTGGTGGAGCTGGAGGGCAGCGACCATCTCCCGTGGGCCGGGGACGTCAGCGGCGTCTTGTCTGCCGTGGCCGGGTTCGTCGCCGAGGTCGCCGGACGCCCGGGACAGCGGGTGGCGGCGGTGCCAGCGGCCCGGCCCCGGCGCCCGGTTACCGGGTGGGAGGCATTGACCGCCGCGGAGCAGCGGGTGGCCCAGCTGGTGGCCGGGGGCCTGGCCAACCGCGAGGTGGCCGAGTGCCTTTACCTGTCCCGGTACACGGTGGAGACGCACCTGAAGCACGTGTTCGCCAAGCTGGGCGTGTCCTCGCGCGCCGAGCTCGCCGCCCTGGCCCCGCGAAATACCTGAACTCAGGGATGCTGGCCCATCCCCGGGCCGACACGATTCCAGGCATGGACACCATGACCGATGACGTAGTGGTGGTCGGCGGCCGGTGCGCCGGGGCACCGACCGCCATGCTGCTGGCGCGCGCTGGGCTGTCCGTACGGGTCCTGGAGCGATCGGCGCGCCTGGGCGACGTCGTGTCCGGCCATCTGATCAAGCCGGCCGGAGTTGCCCGGTTGCGCCGGTGGAAACTGCTGGATGCCGTGCTCGCCACCGGCTGCCCCCGGCTCGATGACCGGGTGCTGTGGCTGGGCGGCCAGCCCCAGCGCCCGCCGGCGCCCGAGCCGGGCACCGGCCCGATAGCACCACGCCGGACGGTTCTCGACCCGATCCTGCTGACCGCGGCCGCACAAGCGGGCGCCAAGGTGGAGATGGGGGTGTCCGCGCACGGCCTGCTACGCCAGGGCGGACGAATCACCGGAGTCACCACGTCGGCCGGCGAGCGCCGCGCGCGCCTGGTGATCGGCGCAGACGGCCGCAACTCCCGGATCGCCCGGCTCGCCGGGGCGAGGACCTACCATGACCACCCGCCGGTCACCTTCGCCTACTACACCTACTGGCGCGGCTGCCCGGCCGCGGGCGTGCACGCCTGGCTCGAACCCGGCCGGTTCTTCGGCATCTTCCCGGTCGGGGGCGGGCTCGCGCTGGCCTTCGTGCAAGCACCGCGCGGCCAGTACCCCACGTTCCAGCGACCCTCTCGCGGCCTACGTCAGCGAGCTGCGGTCACGTCCCGCGCTGGCCGACCTGCTCGGACAGGCGGTCATAACCGAGCCGCTGCGCGGCACAGCGGCCCTGCCCACCTTCTTCCGGATATCGTCGGGGCCAGGCTGGGCACTGGCCGGTGACGCCGGCCACCACAAGGACCCCGTCATCGCCCGCGGGATCGCCGATGCCTTCCGTGACGCGGACCTGCTGGCCTCGGCCGTCGTTGACGGCTGGCACGGCGACCTGGAAGCAGCGCTAGCCCAGTACGGGCGTCAGCGGGACCGGTGCGCCATCCCGCTCAGCGACGCGAACCTGGGCATCGCCCGCCTGGACATGCCGGCCGCGGCGCTGGGCACAGCCTGGACCCAGATGAACGAGCTTGAGCAGGCACTCGATGACCCGGCGGCCGTCAACAGCTAGCCACCCTACCCGGCGCGTAGCCTCAGTAACACCATAGACAGATCGATCATTTCTGTGCGTCCCAG
Source organism: uncultured Actinomycetota bacterium (assembly GCA_963744575.1). Taxonomy (GTDB): domain Bacteria; phylum Actinomycetota; class Actinomycetes; order Streptosporangiales; family Streptosporangiaceae; genus Palsa-504. Next base: position 52,196 of record CAVUUF010000005.1, read on the forward strand.
CCGCCCAGCGGCCGAGCATCATAATCGACGCAGAACGGCGGTTACTTGCGCGCGGCACGACGGCCGCGCCGTCACCTTCCGCGACGGCAGGCCAGGGGCGAGGCTGTGCAGCCAGGCGCTGCTGGCGCCGGCTGAAGCCGCCACGGTGAGCATCCGCGGGCCAGGGTGAGCAGGGCACGGGTGCGCATGATCTGGCAGGTCGGCGTGCCGCCGTCCGCCGTGAGTGATGTCCGGTGCTCGTAACGAGCTACGCGTAACACCTCCCCGAACTTCGGCACGTATTCGGCACAGCCAGCCGTTGTCAGCCGGTGCTTCCCAGTGCCAGCCGGACAGCTCAGGGTTGCGCCGGTCATGCTCGGCGCGACCCAGGCATGGGAGAATCCGCAGGTGAACGACCGGTTTTCGCGGGTCGGCGCACGGTCGGCTACGATGCTCAGAGTCTCCCGCCGGTGTAGCTCAGCAGGCAGAGCAGCCGTCTTGTAAACGGCAGGTCAGCGGTTCGAATCCGCTCACCGGCTCCACGTAGCGGACGAATTTCAAACACCGGTCCGATACGGCCGAGCGAGGTGCAGCTAATAAGTGCAGCCAACGGCACCGCCTTACGCCTTCCGCCGCGCCGAATATGGTCTGCGCCGCCGCGTCCACGGCGGTCCGCTCTGGCCCGCAGCCGTCAGCTCATAGACCCGCGTCCGGCCGATGCCCAGAGCCTTCGCCGCCTCGGCCGGAGAAACCGGCAGCCGCCCGACCAGTGTGAGTTCACTTGCTGCCCTCCTACTTGCCGAAACACCGGCAGAGGGTTCCGAGGCTTTACGCCGCGCCTCCGCGAGTGCGGCACCTCACCTGCCATCAAGCGCGGCGCCTGCGGCGCCGCTGGCCGGCGTCAGCGCCGGGCTCTGGCCTTGGGAGGCCCCGCCCGGCGCACGCCGGGCCACCATGCACGCGCCCGTAGATCCAGCAGGCTCACATGTCAGGCCGCGCAGCACCGCGCGGGGCGGACTGCTGCCGCTGGCCGGACAGCCCGGCATGTCATCGCAGCGCAGTCAGCTGCGCCCGGATGTAGGCACGTGCTGCGGTCATGGTCAGCACCGCAGCGAGGAGCATGGCAGCGGCCAGGAAGATGAACGCCTCGCCCGGCGCGACCGCGGTCCACAGCAGGCCAGCGATCGAGGATGCGAATAGGTTCCCCGCGGACTGGACCGTGGCGAGAAGCCCGAACGCCGAGCCGCTCAGCTGGCTGGGAGCCACGCTGGGAGCCACCGTCGAGGAAGCATCCGAGGGCCGTACGCCCGAGTCCGGCGCGTCTGTGGCGAAGCTCCGGGACCCTCGCCCCAGCATTGTCGAATCACAGGAGCGGCAGAGTACCACGCTCGCCTGAACGCGACTCGGCAACCATGGAAGGTCGGATTCATACTTACTGTACGGAACCTGGCCCGTGGGGCTCGCCAGAATTGCCTGGGTGACGGGTGCGGGAATCGGAGCGCAGTAGGCGGGCATGTCCGCCGCCAGTCTTGGGTTCAGCGTGTATATCAGGGTGAAGTTGACCAGCCAGAGGGCAGGTGCCATCGACATCCCGACCTCCGTGCTCACGCCTGCTTTGGTGTTGGTCACAAGTTGCGCCACACCCGACTGCTGTTGCGCTGCGAAGCCGTAGATGGTCTCCACCGCGTACGCCGACCTGTAGAGCTGGATCAAGGAACGCGTGGCGCCGTTGGCCCTCATCCACCTACCCATGTAGCCGCCGGGAGCGATCACAGTGTTCACTTGCCTGGTCGGGGCGTCCGGGCTGTCATCGATCGCATCATGGACCCCATCAACGCCGAGCGCAACGCCGTCCTCGACCACCTGGAAACTACCGGTGCCGTTCTCACCCCGCGCAGCGTGATAGAAGTGGCCGCCGGGCCCCTCGCCCGCCAGCTACACACCCCCGAGGGCCGCCGGTACCTGCGGCTGTGCGGCCAGCTGATCAACCACCCGAGGTTCATGGCACCGACGCCCGCGACGCCATCGCCGTCAACACCAGCATCGCCCGCTGCGCACGTCACCTCATGCCCGCCGTCGCGCACCTTCCCCCGGCGGGCGCCGCCGAGCGTGGCAGCCAGATCGCCGGCTTCATCGTCCGGGCCTGCGCCGACCAAGCCCGCCTCGTGGACACCGGCACACCGGCCAGGCCCCTCCTTGCCGTCGCGGACTTCACCCTCAACCTCATCGACACCGTCCTGGCCATCCTCCAGGCGCCCACCAGCGTCAAACCCGGCCCTGAACAGCCGGTGCCGCGATCACTGGTGGCCCAGTTGCTCCGCAGGTCAGGCGATGCATCGTCAGGACCTCCTTACTGCGCAGATCCTGCTTGCTGAGGAGCTGTTTGCGGCTGTCCCCGCCGGGTAGCCGGGCATGTCTTGTACCGCGTCGCCCAGACGTCCGCACACGCGGCATCCGGCCGAAATGGAGACAGCTGTGACCACCCCGCAGGACACTCAGGATTACATCCGCCGCGCCGCTGTCGACGCCGAGGGCAACAGGATCGGCAAGATTACCAAGGTGTACTCCGACGACCAGACCGGGCAGCCACAGTGGGTCCTCGTGGAGACCGGCCTGTTCGGCACCAGGCAGAGCTTCGCGCCGATCCACGGATCTCGGCTCGACGGCGAGCAGCTGGTCGTGCTGGCCGTGTCCAAGGATCAGGTCAAGGACGCCCCTAACATCGACCCGGACGCGCACCTCAGCCAAAGCGAGGAAGACGCCATCCGCCAGTACTACAGCGGCTACCTCGGCCCGGCCGAGAATGCCAGCGAATAACAGAAAGGGCAGGCCGGACGTGAGACTACTGGCGTATCGGGGCCCGGACTTCTGGTAAGCGGCAGGTCAGCGGTTCGGTACTCCTTCCTGAGCCCGAAGACGCTGGTCAACGCTATGCGCGCCCCAACCCGCCGGCTACGCCTGTCGGCGGCCACCGGCGCTCCCGTGAGTGAGGAAGCCTTCTCGTCCCCACCGGGACCGGGGAGTGCTGCCGGGCCAGGACCGGAGCTACGAGCCCCGGCGCCTGGCCAGGTTGGGGACGTGGCTGATATCGGCGAAGACGGTTGCGATTGCGGGTGGGCTGGGTCCGGTAGCGGGCGAAGGCCGGCAGGACCAGGGCGATCACGATGGCCCCGGCGATCGTGACCAGGCCGCCGCTGAGCGCGCTTATGGCCGGCGAGGTAAGCGACCCCAGGGCGCCCGCCTCCAGGTTACCGAGCTGGCCGCCGCTCACGCCGACGACGTAATCGGCGGCGGTGACCCGGCCGCGGAACTCATCCGGCGTGGTCTGCTGGACGATCGTGCCGCGGAACACGACGGTGAACGTGTCCGCCGCGCCGGCTATGGCCAGCATGGCCAGGGTCAGCCACAGGGTTCTGGCCACCGCGAAACCGGCGAGGGGGGCCCCAGATGGCGACCGCCCACAGCATGGCCCGGCCCTGCCGTGCGATGTGCCCGACCGGGCCCGACAGCACCCCGCTCACCAGGCCGCCTATCCCGTCGCGGCAGTGAACAGGCCGAGCGTGCGCGGGTTGCCGCCGAAGCGCTCGGCGTTGATCGCCGGGAACAGCGCGACGGGCAGGCCGAAGATGGTCGCGTTGAGGTCGGCTAGGAACGCGCCCGCAAGCACTGTGCTGCGGCCGATATACCGCATTCCCGCGGCCACCGCACGCGGTCCCGGGCGTGCGGCCGCGGCTCGCCGGGGTAGGGCGGGCAGCCGGGCCACGCCGTACCGCGAACCGGCGAAGCTGGCCGCGTCCACGAGGTAGCATGCGCGCAGCCCGAGGCCCGGTACCGCCGTGATCAGGCCGGCCAGCGCCGGGCCGGCGGTCAGCATGAATACGAGCTGAGCCGGTTGAGCGCGAGGGCCGCCGCCAGCTACACGGCGAACGTGGTCAGCGCCCCGCCGACGGCCGAAAGCGTCGTCCCGGCCCATAGCCGGCGGAAGTCCGGAAACTCCCGGAGCGGGCCGATGTCCACGAACAGCCGCCTCGCGCGTGGCATGCCTCTTCCCTTCCTCGCCGCCAGCCCAACTATAACAGCACTTGTATAAGTTCTGTTACAGTAATCGTACAAGCTCTGTTACAATAAGCCCGTGGATAGTCCGGCCGACCCGACCGAGCGGAGCCTGTGGCGGCCGATACGGCTGCTGCAGGCGGCGATGGACGCCGACATCGCCGCGATCTACGCCGCCGCGCACGTCACCGGGCTCAAGCCGAGCATGGTGATGGAGCTGCTCCGGCTGCACGCCCGCGGCCCGATGACGATTACCGAGCTGGCCGAGTCCGTGCAGCGCACTCACTCGGCCACCAGCCAGAAGGTGGCCGCGATGCGGGCCGCGGGCCTGGTCCGGACGACCGCGGGCGCCGACGCCCGCACCAGGAAGATCACGCTGACCGCCAAGGCGCGGCGGATCACCGGTCAGCTGGCCGCGGAGTGGCGGGCCACTGAGGCCGCGCTGGCGGAGCTGGAGCAGGAGATCCCGTATCCGCTCAGCCAGGTCGCCTCCGACATCGAGGCGGCACTGCGGCGCAAGAGCTTCCGCGACCGGATCGCCGAGAAGCTCGCCACCGAACCGGACTGGTCACCGGGTGACGGGACCCTACCTGCCGGGAAATCCCCGCGGCGATGACGGCCGGGGCCGGCCCGAACGGCTTGAGCCGGTGCCCGGGCGGTCACCAGGTCCGTTCGGTCCAAGAACGGAAATAATCCCGAACGGGCTGGCCCTCGTGTGGTCCCGCACCCTGCCCGCGCTGGCTGCAATAAATCTGATAAGAGCACGAGTCGGTTAGCGTACGGGTCCGGCGCGGGCGCATGCGGTGGGCCGCGCGGCGCGAACCCGGCCGTGGGCCGGGCCCGATGCAAGAGGAAGGCAGCTCATGACCGCTCAGACCGACACCAGCCGCGACGAGATCATCGCCCGCACCCTCGCCGCGGTCGAGCAGCATTTCCACAACGAGACGGCCGAGACCATCGACCTGCCATGACATGGGCACCGGCCTCCCCCGGCTGGTCACCTCGAGCTCAGTTCCCGCTCCCACCGGCGGAACGCCGCGGCCTCCCGCGCCTGTTCCGGTTCCGGCAGGCCCACCCGGACCAGGCGTTCCCAAGCGTAGGCCTGATCGTCGTACCTGCGCCGCACGGCGCGGGCGCAGCGGCCAAGCTTCCGCCGTAGCCGCGAGCCGGAGACGATTGTCATCACGATCACCTCGTAAGCACGGTGGCCCAGGTTTCAGGCCATGCCCGTTGCTACCCAACCGTGATGGATATTCCATGTGCGGGCGATGGAGATCTGAGGGAGACCGGCCGGCGGCGGTCAGGCCGGCCGGGGCCCGGCGGCCGCGCCTTCGGCGGCCCGGGCGCGGAACACGGCCCGCTCGCGCTCGTTGCCGGTCAGCGCGTCCGCCGCCGGTCCTGGCCGGTGAGCGAAATGGGCTCGCCCGCCGGGTCGGTGCGGGCGTCCACCCGCGAGGCCTGCAGTTCCATCAGCGCGACCAGGCCGTGCACCTCGCCCTGGCCGGGCATCAGCCCGGCCAGCACCCGGCCGAGCCGCATCGCCTCGGCGCACAGCGTCGGCCGCATCCAGTCCCGCCCGCCGTGGCCGCGTAGCCTTCGTTGAACACCAGGTAGATGACCTCGAGGACGGAGGCCAGCAGCCACCCGCCCGGGCCGTCGGGCACCCCCTGGGCCGGCCACTGTTCCAGCGCGATCACCAGGGCGTCCTGTGCAAGTTCCTCGGCCGCGCCGACGTCCCCGGTCATCCGGGCCAGGCCCGCGATGAGGCGGGGTGATTCGATGCGCCACACCGCCTCGATCGCGGACCTGGTGGCCTCGTGGCCGGCTCCGGTCACGTGCCGGTCATCCCGCCCGCGGGGTCCATCACCTGGAGGACGTCGGTCGTGCCCGTCCAGCCGGGCCACAGGTCGCGGTGGCGGTTCGTCCCTTCGGCTTTGGGCGGACCGTCGGCCCGGTCTGCCCTTCGCCTACGCCTCGAACGACGGGACGCAGATTCGACACGTCCGGAGAAAATTTCTCCTGATTGGCGTTAGCGCAGGTATGGGCGATCAGTTGCGGCTGCGGCCGGTGCGCGAGGACGATCTGACGATCCCGGAGAAGCTGACCCCTTGTATCGGTTGCCGATAGATCGGTTGCCGATATAGAGTGGTACCCATGGAACGCGCGAAGGCGCTCGACGGGTTCGGCCGCTACGCGGGCCCGGCCACGCTCATCATGGCGAGCCTGGCCGACGGGGCCAAGCACGGCTACGCCCTGACCAAGGACATCGAGGGGTTCGCCGGCGTCCGTGGGGCGCCCGACACGCTCTACGAGGCGCTGGCCCGGCTCCAGGCCCAGGGGCTGATCGAGCCGGTGGAGAGCCACGACCGGCGGCGCCCCTACCGGCTCACCGCGGTCGGGGCGGTGACCCTGCAGGCCCAGCTCGACGCGCAGCGCCGGGTCGCCGACGTGGGGCTGCGCCGCCTGGCCCGGCTCGGCGCCGCGGCCTGCGTCACCATGGCCGTCTTCCTCGGCGGGGCCGCCGCCTGGATCGCCAACCGGACGCCGCGACCGGGAAACCTGTTCCACCCGGGCGTGATCGACGTCGCCGGGCTCGCGGTCATGGCGCTGGCGCTCGCCGTCGGCTGCCGGGCGGCGCGGCAGGCCGCGCGATGACATCCGCCCGCTGGACCCGGCGGCGGGTGCTGACCCACGGGCTCGGCGCCGCGGCGGTGCTGGCCGCCGCCGGGATCGGCGGCGCGGAGCTCGTCTCCCGCGGCGTCCTACCGGGCGGCGGCGTGCTGGACCGGCTCGACGGCGCGTGCTCGGTGCCGCCCCCCGCGCTGGCGTACTCGCCGCTCGGCCCGTCGTTCTCCGGCACGTTCTACTCCGCGGCCCGCCGCCGGACGGTCGGGTACACCGCCGCCTACCCGCCCGGGTGCCGTCCCGGGGACGAACTGCCGCTGGTGGTCATGCTGCACGGCTACGGCGCCAGCCACGCCGACGCCCTGACCGGGATGTCGCCCGCGCAGGCGGTGGCGCTGCGGGCCAGCGGCCGGCCGCTGGCCCCGGTGGCGCTGGTCACCGTGGACGGCGGCGACGGCTACTGGAACCCGCACCCCGGCGACGACCCGATGGCCATGGTGATCCACGAGCTCATCCCGCGCTGCCAGCGCCGCGGCCTCGGCCGTCCGCCGCGGCGGATCGCCGCGCTCGGCATCTCCATGGGCGGCTACGGCGCGCTGCTGGGCGCCGAGAAGTACCCGCGCCTGATCGCGGCGGTGGCCGCGATCAGCCCGGCCATCTGGACCAGCTACGCGCAGGCGCGCCAGGCCAACCCCGGCGCCTACGCCTCGGCCGCGGCCTTCGCCGCCGGCAACGCGGTCACGCACGCCGCCGCGCTCGGCCGCCGCCCGGTCCGGATCGCATCGGGCTCCGGCGATCCGTTCTACCCGGGCGTGCAGGCGCTCGCCCGGGTACTCCCCGCCGGAGCGGTCGTGGACCTCGGACCCGGCTGCCACGACGAGTCCTTCTTCCTGGCCCAGGAACCGCCCTCGCTCGCCTTCCTGGCCGCCCACCTGGCGTTACGCCCTCCATCCGGGCTCCATCGCCGGCCCACCGGGACTCCTCGGCCGCGGCATAGAAACGGGCCATGGCATGGGTGATCATTCTCACCGCCGGTCTGTTCGAGACGGGCTTCGCGGTGGCGCTGAAGCTGAGCCACGGGATGACCAGGCTCTGGCCCACGGTCGTCTTCGCGGTGTGCGCGCTGATGAGCTTCGCGCTACTGACCGTCGCGCTGCGCCGGGTGGAGGTGGGAGCCGCGTACGCGGTATGGACCGGCATCGGCGCGGCGGGCACCGCCGTCGTAGGCATGGCCTTCCTCGGCGACGCGGTGTCCACGCTGAAGCTGGTGTCCATCGGCCTGGTCCTCGCCGGGGTCATCGGCCTCAACCTGTCCGGCGTCTCGCCCCCGTGACCGGCGCGACCTGATCCGGCGGACGGCCTCGATCAGCGCGCTGATCGCCACCGAGGCGGCCAGCGCCAGCAGCAGCCCGGCCCACGGCTTGTCCTCGAACGCCCGGCCGCCCAGCCGGCCGATGAAGAACGAGTAGCACGCCCAGATCACCGGCCCGGCCGCCCGTTCGGGTGAAAAAACGGCTCCCGGCGTAGTGGTCGCTGACCGGCAGCACCCGGCGCAGGCCGCGGACGGCCAGGTTGTTCCCCGAGCCGCCCTGGCCGGCTCGGAACATGCGCACCCCGGCCAGCAGCACCAGCGCGCCGAACACGTAGAAGATCCAGCTGAGGTGCTCGATCAGGGCCCCGCCGGCCGCGATGAAGGCGCCCCGGAGCACCAGCGCGCCGATGACGCCGCCGAGCAGGATCCGCCGCTGCAGTTCGGCCGGCACCGCCAGGGAGGTGAACAGCAGGACGAACACGAAGATGTTGTCTACGCTCAGGGCTCTCTCGAGCAGGTAGCCGGCCAGGTACTGACCGCCGGCGGATGGACTGCGCCACAGCCAGAGGACCCCGCCGAACGCCAGCGCGGCGGCCAGCCACAGCGCGCTTTCCGCCGCCGCGGACCGCAGCCCGCGGTCGGCCCCCCGGGTGAGCACCAGGTCGGCCGCGATGAGCGCGGCCAGGACCGCGAACGTCGCGGCCCAGGCCCACGCGGGTACCGGTGTCATCGTGGCAGGCGTCCCGCCAGCGGCCGGATCCGGCCCGGTCCGGCTGCGTCGAAACATGATGCCGCGCAGCGCGGGCAGTACCTGGTCTCCGGGGCCGCGTCGAGCAGGCCGGCCGGTATCTGGGCGCCGCACTGCTCGCACGAGCCGAAGCGGCCGGCCGCCAGCCGGCCGAGGGCTTCCTCGGTGTCCGCCAGCTTCCGGCGGGCCGCGACCGCGCGGCGCAGCAGCGTCCGTATCTCCGGGTGCGCCTCGTCCCCGTCCCCGGTGCCGCCCGGGACGGCCGCGGCCGCGACGTGGTAGGCCAGCGACAGTTCGGTGACCTCGCGTACGCGAGCCTGCCAGCGGGCCTCGAGCAGGGCCCGCCAGCGCGGGCCGCGGGCCCCGGCGGCTGGCTGGCCGGTCATTGCGGCCTGGCTTGGGCGTTCGGCTCGGAACATCTCGCTTCCTCTGGGTCGGGGCGGCCGGCCGGCCGGGTCGGCCGCCGGGAGCGCGTCGCCCGCGGCCGGGACCGGGACGGGCGGTGCGAGCGGAGCAGCAGGAAGCCGATGACGGCCAGCCCGGCCGCGAACACGATCCACGGGGCCAGCACGATCAGGTCGGTTCCGGTCATCCGTGTTGCCCTCCGGCTGCTAGTGCGCTCACGATCAGTGCACCCGGCGGTCGTGCCGGCCCAGTGAAGCTGACATGGCGACGGTGTGGAGGCGGGCCGCCAGCGCGCGGCACAGGCGCGGATCGTGGGAACATCCTGCACAAGGCGGGAACACCGATCGGAAGGGCGCGGTGGACGGCGATGGCGGCGACGGTGCTGGTGGTCGAGGATGAGCGCAAGCTGCGCGACCTGGTCCGGTCCTACCTGGAGCGGGCCGGGTTCACCGTGCTGTCCACCGACTCGGGCGCCGAGGCGATCACCATGGCCACCGGTTCGTCGCCGGACCTGGTGATCCTGGACCTCGGGCTGCCCGACGTGCCCGGCGAGACGGTGGTCCGCGAGCTCAGGGGCGCCCCGCTCACCGGGAACACGCCGATCCTGATGCTGACGGCCAGGAGCGCGGAAGAAGACCGGATCCGCGGGCTTGAGCTCGGTGCCGACGACTACGTGACCAAGCCGTTCAGCCCGCGCGAGCTCGTGCTGCGGGTCCAGGCGATCCTCCGCCGCGGCGCCCTGGCCGCCGCCCAGGGCGTCGCCAGCTACGGCGGGGGCGAACTGGTCATCGACGAGCCGCAGCGGCAGGCCACGGTGCGCGGCACGCCCGTCGCCCTGACCCCTACCGAGTGGGGCGTCCTGGTCGCGCTGACCACCGTGCCGGGCCGGGTGTACTCCCGGTTCGAGCTGATCAACCGGGTGCGGGGGTACGAGTTCGACGGGTACGAGCGCACCGTCGACTCGCACGTGAAGAACCTGCGCCGCAAGGTCGAGGACGATCCGGGCAATCCCCGGATCGTGCAGACCGTCCTCGGCGGCGGCTACCGGCTCGGCCTGACCCGCGATGACTGACCCCGCCGCGCCGTCTGGTACCGGCGTCACCGGCCCGCCGGGTGCCGCGCCGCCCGATCCCGAGGGCCGCGGTGGCACCCTCGGCCTGCGGCTGGCGCTCGCCTTCCTGGCCGTGGCGCTGGCCGCGGTCGCGCTGCTCGCCGGGCTCACCGCGGCGTTCGCCGCCGCCGACGTCGCCGATCTGGCCGCCCAGCAGCGCGCCGAGCTGGCCGGGGCCATCGCGGTCGCCGCCCGGGCGGCATACGCCCCGGCCAGCGGCACCTGGTCCGCCGACGACCTCGCACCGGTCCTCGACCTGGCCGCGAACACCGGGACGGCCGTCCAGATACGCGACCAGGCCGGGCAGGTCGTCGCGTCCTCGCCCGACTTCGCCGCCGCGACCGGCCCGCAGTCGAGCCGGCCGGTCGCGGTTCGCGGCCAGCCGGTCGGCACGGCCGTGCTCCGGTCCACCGGCTCCGGCCTCAACGCCGCCGACCGCGTGCTGGAGACCGCGCTGCTGCGGGCCATCCTCGGGGCGGCCGGCCTGGCCGCGCTGCTCGCCCTGCTCACCGGGCTCGCCGTGGCCCGGCGGATCACCCGCCCGGTCACCCGGCTGATCGCGGCGACCCGGGCCATGGCGGCCGGGGACCGCGCCGCCCGGGTGGGCGAGATCCGCGCCCCCGGCGAATTGCGCGAGCTGGCGGCCGCCTTCGACCAGATGGCGGCCGCCCTGGACCGGCAGGAACAGATCCGCCGCAACCTGGTCGCCGACGTCGCCCACGAGCTGCGCACACCCATCGCCGTCCTGCAGGCGGGCCACGAGGCCCTGCTCGACGGCGTGGCCGAACCCACCCCGGCCGAGCTCGGCTCGCTGCGCGACGAGGTCCTGCGGCTGGCGCGGATGGTCGGCGACCTGCAGACGCTGGCCGCCGCCGACGCCGCCGCGCTCAACCTGGCGCGGCAGCGCTGCGACCTGGCCGGCCTCGCCGCCGCGGCGGCCGACAGCCTGGCCCGCCGCTTCGAGGCGGCCGGCATCACGCTGGACCGGCGGCTGGCCGCGAGCTCGGTGCTCGCCGACCCGCACTGGCTGCACCAGCTGATCACGAACCTGCTCACCAACGCGCTGAAGTTCACCCCGGCCGGCGGCCAGGTCACGATCAGCACCGGCCGCACCGGCGCTGAGGCGCTGCTCCAGGTCACCGATACCGGCACCGGCATCCCAGCCGCGGACCTGCCGCGCATCTTCGACCGGTTCTGGCGCGGCCGGCAGGCGGCCCAGGTCTCCGGCAGCGGCATCGGCCTGGCGGTCGCCGCCGAGGTGGCCCAGGCCCACGGCGGCCGGCTGACCGCCCGCAGCCAGACCGAGGGTTCCGGACACGGCACTGAGATGATCCTCACCCTGCCCGCCGGGTAATTCCAGCGATCCTCCACACCGTTACCATGCCTTATCGCCCGCCGAGCAAGATGCGCACCACGGGCCACAAGTATCCCAGGGGTCGCTGTCGTGACGGCCGCGCGACGCCAGAGAGTCCCGGCTAACAGCATCGATGTGACATCCATGCTGCTCAGGCGACATTAATGTCACATTGATGCTGTTTGCGAACGGGCGTCGGCCCGGATCGGGCCGACGCCGCACCGGCCCAAGGTCCGCACCGGGCCTAAGGTCCGCACCGGGCCTAAGGGTCCGCGCAAGGCCGAGGGTCCGCGCCGGGCCAAGGGGCCGCGTCAGGTCAGGTTAGGCCCGGCCGGTGGGGGTAGTGCGGGGCGGTACCCGTCGCCCGGACAACGAAGAACCGCAAAGGGGAGAGGACATGACAGCTCGCCTCGCGCGCCATGGAGTGGCCGCCGGAACCGAGCACCGTCTCGACCGGATGGTGCGCAATGTGGAGACTGGTCGCTTCGAGCGCAGCCTCTCGGCCCTCACCGCGGCCGGGGCGCTGGTCACGGCGGCGGAGATCTTCTTCGAGCACGACAGCGCCAGCTTCGGCAACAGGATGATGTGGCTGCCGGTGGCGCTCGGCCCGGTCGGCGCGGCGGCCGGCCTGGCCGGGTTCTTCAGCCGCCGGATGGCCAAGACGGCCCTGCCGGTCGCCTCGGCCGCGATCGTCGCGAACGGGCTGCAGGGCACCTATCTGCACGCGCGCGGCATCGCCCAGAAGCCGGGCGGCTGGAAGAACGCCCGCTACAACATGGAGATGGGACCGCCGCTGCTGGCGCCGCTGCTGGTCACCATGGTGGGCGGCATGGGCCTGCTCGCGGCGATCCTGCGGCGGGAGAAGTGACCGCCCGGCACGGGCCGGGCCGCCGCAAGCCGGGCCGGAGCTCGGGCGTGGACGACCGGTTCCCCGGCTTCGACGTGCTGGCCCAGGCGCCGCACTGGGACGAGGTGACGGCCGAGCTGGTCACGTCCAGGTGCGGGCCGCCGCCGGAGATCACGTTCTTTACTGATGCCGAACGGGCGTGCGCGTCAGCCCTCCTGGACCACCTCACCGGTCAGTACCGGGAGCCGCGGGTGCCGGTGCTTGCGATGATCGACGCGAGGCTGGCGGCGGGGGAGACCGACGGCTGGCGGTACGACGACATGCCGGAGGACGGCCAGGCATGGCGGGAGACGCTGGCCCATCTGGACGCCGACGCCGAGGCCCGCTGCGGGACGACCTTCGCCGAAGCCGCCGAGGCCGACCGGCACCGGCTGATCCAGGCGGTCCGGGAGCTCGGCGCCAAGGACTGGCACGGGCTGCCCGCCGAACACGTCTGGAGCCTGTGGACCAGGTACGCGTGCACGGCCTTCTACTCCCACCCGGCCGCCTGGGCCGAGATCGGCTTCCCCGGGCCCGCCTACCCGCGCGGCTACAAGAACGCCGGCCTGGACAAGCTCGAGCCCTACGAGGTCCGCGACGCGAAGCCCGATATCGACCCGATCAGGAAGGGAGATTGATGCCCGGCGTGCGCGCCAGGAACGAGTCGGCCTGGCTGCTGCCCAACGACGGCCGGCGGACCAATCACCGGCTCCGTCTGGACATGCGGCAGTTCGCCGACGCCGACGAGATCAACCTGGTCATCGTGGGCTGCGGCGCGGGCGGTTCGGTGCTGGCGCAGCGGCTGGCCCGGGCGGGCTGGCGGGTGGCGGCGCTGGACGCCGGGCCGTTCTGGGATCCCGACACCAACTGGGTCAGCGACGAGGCGGGGTCACACCACCTGTACTGGACGGATCCGCGGGTGATCGCCGGTACCGATCCGGTGCCGATGGGCTCGAACAACTCCGGGCGCGGGGTGGGCGGCTCCATGGTCCACTACGCCGGTTACACCCCCCGCTTCCATCCCAGCGACTTCGCCACCTACAGCTGCGACGGGGTGGGCGCCGACTGGCCGATCGGCTACTGCGAGCTCCGCCCGTACTACCAGCAGATCGAGCAGGAACTGCCGGTGGCCGGCGAGCACTGGCCGTGGGGCGACCCGCACGGCTACCCGCACCGGCCGCACCCGGTCGGCGGCAACGGCGAGGTCTTCCTGCGCGGCGCGGACAAGCTCGGGATCCCCGCCAAGGTCGGCCCGGTGGCGATCGCCAACGGCCGGTTCGGCAACCGCCCGCACTGCGTCTACCGCGGCTTCTGCCTGCAGGGCTGCAAGGTGAACGCCAAGGCCTCGCCGCTGATCACGCACGTCCCCGACGCGCTGGCGCACGGCGCGGAGGTGCGCGCCGAGGCCATGGTGACCCGGATCGCGGTGGACGAGCGGACCGGCCGGGCGACCGGGGTGCACTACGTCCGCAACGGCCGGGAACGGTTCCAGCGGGCCGCGATGGTGGCCGTGGCCGGCTACTCCATCGAGACGCCCAGGCTGCTGCTCAACTCGGCGTCCCGCCGTTTCCCCGACGGCCTGTGCAACGACTTCAACCAGGTCGGGCGCTACCTCATGGTGCAGGGCGCGCCGCAGACCGCGGGCCGCTTCGACGCTGAAGTCCGGATGTACAAGGCGCCGCCGCCCGAGGTGAGCACCGAGGCGTTCTACGAGACCGACCCGGCCCGGGGGGCCAAGCGCGGCTTCTCCATCCAGACCGTCTCGCCGCTGCCGATCACCTGGGCCGAGCACGTCGCCGCCCAGGGGCACTGGGGCCGGGCGCTGCGCGAGTACATGAGCGACTACGTGCACTGGTCCTGCCTCGGCGCGCTGTGCGAGTTCCTGCCGCGGCCGGAGAACCGGGTGACGCTGGCCGGGGAGAAGGACTCCTACGGCCTGCCGGTGGCCCGCTTCTCCTACTCCCAGTGCGACAACGACCGGGCCCTGGCCCGGGCCGCGCAGGGGGTCATGGAGGACATCCTGCGGGCCGCGGGCGCGGACGAGGTCATCACCATCCAGCGCTACGCCCACCTGGTCGGCGGCGCCCGGATGGCGGCGGACGAGCGGCACGGCGTCGTGGACCGGAACTGCCGCAGCTTCGCCGTGCCCAACCTGTACATCACCGACGGCAGCGTGCTGCCCACCCAGGGCAGCGCCAACCCCGCCCTGACCATCATGGCGGTGACCGCCCGGGCCGCGGACCTGCTGGCCGGCTAGCCCTCCCGGGCCTGGCCGGCTAGCCTCCCGTGGCTTCGCCGCCGGCTTCGCCGGGAACGCCGGCGTCCCCGGCATGCCCGGCGTCCCGCGACGGCACCCGGCCCAGCGTGTCGAGGAAATCGGCCGCCCAGCGGGCCACGTCGTGGTCACGGACGCGCTTGCGCATGGTGCGCATCCGGCGCCTGGCCTCGGCCGGGCTGGTGTTCGCCGCGCGCACGATGGCGTCCTTCATGCCCTCGATGTCGTGCGGGTTCACCAGGAACGCGCCGGCCAGCTCGTCGGCCGCGCCGGTGAACTCGCTCAGCACCAGCGTGCCGCCCTCGTCGTACCGGCTGGCCACGTACTCCTTGGCCACCAGGTTCATCCCGTCCCGCAGCGGGGTGACCAGCATCACGTCCGCGGCCAGGTAGAGCGCGGCCATCTCCTCGCGCGGGTAGGACTGGTGCAGGTAGTGGACGGGGGAGTAGCCCACCTCCCCATGCTGGCCGTTGATCCGGCCGACGGTCACCTCGACCTCGTCCCGCAGCATCTGGTAGGCCTCCACCCGCTCCCGGCTCGGGCTCGCGACCTGGATCAGCACCACCCGCGGCCCGAGACGGCCGTCGTCGAGCAGCTCGCCGTAGGCCCGCAGCCGGTGCAGGATGCCCTTGGTGTAGTCGAGCCGGTCCACGCCCAGCAGGACCAGTTCCGGCTCGCCCAGGGCCTCCCGGATCTCCCGGGCCCGTTTCCGCACGTCCTCCCGCCGGGCGATCTCGGTCAGGGCCGCCGCGTCGATGGAGATCGGGAACGCGGCCGCCTGGACCTCGCGGGTCCCGTCCGGCTCGGTGAGCCGCACGGTGGAGCCCCGGGTGGTCAGGCCGACGGCCCGGCGGCAGGCCCGCAGGAAGTTGGTCGCGTCGGCCCGGCGCTGGAACCCGAGCAGGTCGGCGCCGAGCAGCCCCTCGACCACCGGCCGGCGCCACGGCAGCTGGGCGAAGATCTCGTAGCCGGGGAACGGGATGTGGTTGAAGAAGCCGATCCGGACGTCGCGGCGCTGCTCGCGCAGCATCCGCGGGACCAGCTGGAGCTGGTAGTCGTGCACCCAGACGGTGGCGCCCGGCGCCGCCTGCTCCGCCGCGGCCTGGGCGAAGCGGCGGTTGACGGTCACGTAGGCCTCCCACCACCGGCGGTGGAACTGCGGCGGCGCGATGACGTCGTGGTACAGCGGCCACAGCGTCGCGTTGCAGAAACCCTCGTAGAAGTGCCTGACCTCAGTCTCGGACATGGCCAGCCCGACCAGGTTCAGGCCGTCGGCCTCGAACGCCCCCGGCGCCGGGCCCGCGTCGCCCGACCAGCCGATCCACGCGCCCCCGGCCCGGCGCATGACCGGCTCGAGCGCAGTGACCAGCCCGCCGGGGCTCGGCCGCCACTCCTGCCCGCCGTCCGGGCCCTCGACCCGGTCGACCGGCAGCCGGCTGGCCACCACCACGAAGCTGCGATCGGCCGCTTCGGCTGATTCCGTTGGCGAAGACATCGGTTCCACCATAACCAATCGGCCCGGGCGGTCCGGACCGGGAGGGGCCGCGCCAGTAGCCGCCGCCGTCTGGCGGCCGGGCAGGCGGCTACAGTGGCGGCGTGAGCGCCGACCAGACCCAGTCTCCCCGGCTGACCGCGCTGTCGCCCGGCGCGGGCTGCGCCTGCAAGCTGCCGCTGGCCAAGCTGGAGGCGCTGTTCGCCACGCTGGACGGCCTGCCCGCCATGGGCCCGGCCGCCGGTGACCTGCTCATCGGCGCGGCCGAAGGCGACGACGCGGCGGTGCTCCGCCTCGACGACGAGCGCGCGCTGGTGCTGACCACGGACTTCTTCACCCCGATCGTGGACGACCCGGCGGACTGGGGCCGGATCGCGGCCGCCAACGCGCTGTCCGACGTGTACGCCATGGGCGGCCGGCCGCTGTTCGCGGTCAACCTGGCCGCCTGGCCCGGCGACGGCCTGGACCTGGCCATCCTCGGCCAGGTGCTGCGGGGCGGCGCGGAGGTGGCCGCGCAGGCCGGCTGCTTCGTGGCCGGCGGCCACACCATCGACGACCCGGTACCCAAGTACGGCCTGGCCGTGACCGGCCTGGCCGACCCGGCCCGGCTGATGACCATCGACCGGGCCGCGCCCGGCGACCGGCTCGTACTGACCAAGGCGATCGGCACCGGCGTGGTGGCCACCGCCCTCAAGCACGGAAAGGCTCCGCAGCCGGTGATCGACGCCGCCGTGGCGTCGATGACGCTGCTCAACGCGGGTGCCAGCCAGTCCGCGCTGAAAGCGGGCGTCCGCGCGGCCACCGACGTGACCGGGTTCGGCCTGCTCGGCCACCTGCACCGGATGCTGGCCGCGAGCGGAGCCGCGGCGCGGATCGACGCCGCGGCGGTCCCGCTGCTGCCCGGTGCCGCCGAACTGGCCGCGGCCGGCTTCGTCTCCGGCGGGACCCGGGCCAACACCGAGCGCATGCGCGGCTTCGCGGCCATCGATCCGGCCGTGCCGGCCGAGCTCGCCGTCCTGCTGCACGACGCCCAGACCTCCGGCGGGCTGCTGCTGGCCGTGCCGCCGGGGGCGGCCGGGGCGCTGCTCGGCGACCTGCGGACGCAGGGCCTGCCCGCCGCGGTCATCGGCGACATCGTGACCGGCGAGAGCGGTCGGGTGGACGTGTACCCAGCCCGTTCGGCCTGAGTTCCCGGATACGGTGGGCGGATGACGATCAGGCCGGGCGCGGTGCGGGCGGCGCTGCTGGCCTGCCTGCTCCTGGTGCTCGGCCCGGCCCTCCCCGCCGCGGCCGCCAGCCCGGCCCCGGCCCCGGCGCGGCACGTGGTCGTGGTCGGGCTGTCCGGGCTGCGGTGGAGCGACGTGTCGCCGTCGGCCACGCCCGCGCTGTGGCGGCTGGCGGGCCAGGGCTCGGTGGGGTCCCTGGTGGACTACGCCGTGCTGCCGCTTACCTGCCCGGCCGACGGCTGGCTCACGCTGAACGCGGGCGCCCGGGTCCAGGCCGACCACACCAACGCCGACTGCGGCGCGTTTCCCCAGGTCGACCGGGTCGGCTCGGGTGCCGACGTGCCCGGCCTGCCCGCGCTTGAGGGCTACAACACGCGCTTCCACAACGACCCGCAGTGGGGGCTGCTGGCCCGCGCGACCCCGGGCTGCGCCACCGCGGTCGGTCCCGGCGCCGCGCTCGCGCTGGCCGGCAAGGCCGGCCACGTCGGCTCCTACCTGCCCTCGGCGGCGGATCTCACCGCGCGGGTGCTGGCCCGCTGCCCGCTGACGGTGGTGGACCTCGGCGGTCTCGGATATGCCGAACGGGCCCCGGAACTTGCCCGCGCGGACGCCGAACTCGCCCGGCTCGCGGCGGAGTTCGCGCCGGGCACCACGCTTCTGGTCACCGCGCCGGGCGCGGCCACCAAACCGCCGCACCTGCAGGTCGCCCTGGCCGACGGCCCCGGCTACCGGTCCGGCCTGCTGGCGGCCGCCTCCACCCGGCAGCCGGGGCTGGTGGTGCTCACCGACCTGACCCCGACCGTGCTCGGCTGGCTGGGCGGCCACGTTCCGGCCGGGACGGTCGGCGCGCCGGTCACCCGGGCGGACCGGGGGCCGCTGGCCTCGACGGTCGGGTCGCTGGCCGGCCGGGACACCGCCGAACAGGTCTGGCGGTCCACGCACAACGCGTTCTTCTGGGCCTACTCGCTGGCCGACGCCGCGGTGCTGGCCGCCATCGGGCTGGCGTTCTGGGGCGCGACCGAGGAAATGCGCCGGCGGCGGGCCCGCTGGTGGCGGGTGGCCGGGGTGTTCGCCGCCTCGGTGCCGGTCGGCACCTTCCTGGCCAACCTGGTGCCCTGGCCGACGTCCGCGCACCCGGCGGCCTGGCTGTACGGGCCGGCCGTGGCGATAGCCGCGGTGGTCGGCGCGGCCGCGCTGGCCGGGCCGTGGCGGCGGGCCCCGCTCGGCCCGTTCGGCGCGGTGTGCCTGCTCACCCTGGCCGTGCTGGGGCTGGACGTGATGACCGGGTCGCGGCTGCAGATGGAGACGCCGTTCGGGTTGTCGGTGCTTGAGGCCGGCCGGTTCTACGGCATCGGCAACGAGGCGCTCGGCATCTACGGCATCTCCGGGCTGGTCGCCGCGGGCTGGTGGCCCTGGCCGCGCTGCGCCGGTATCCGTCGTCGCGGCGGCCCGCGGTGCTCGCCGTGACCGTGGTCGCGGTGTTCGCGGTGTTCGCGTCGGGCTGGCCCGGGTTCGGCGGCAAGGTCGGCGGCACCCTCGCTATGGTGCCGTGCTTCCTGCTGCTCGGCCTGGTCGTGGCCGGGACGAGGCTGAACTGGCGCCTGGTGCTGCTGGTCGCGGTCAGCGGGCTGGCGCTGTTCGCGGTGTTCGCGCTGGTCAGCTACCTCACCCCGGTCACCGGCAAGTCCGACATCGGCTCGTTCGCCGGCAACACCCTGCACGGCCACTCCGGCGGCCTGCTGCTGCGGAAGATCGACTCCAACATCGGCTCGCTGTCGGTCAACGCGTTCAGCCCGCTGATCCCGATCGTGGTGGTGTGGACGGCCCTCATGTTGTGGCGGCCCGCCTGGTTCCGGCTGCGCACCGTGCCGCGGGCCTACGCGGCCGAGCCGCTGACGCGGGTGCTCCTGGGAGTCATGTGGCTGATGCCGGTGCTCGGCTGGCTGGCCGATGACTCCGGCGTGATCGTGCCGGCCGCGGTGCTGCCGTTCGCGCTGCCGCTCGGCATCGCCATCCTGTCCGCTGCCGCGTATCCGCTGGACCGGGCACGCTATGGTGAGACGACCCGTCCCCTGGCCGGCTCTCCGGTGAGCAGAAAGTGACCCGTGCAATACACGTTCTCCCGCATCGTCGCCGGGCCGTTCCTGCACACCATCTGGCGGCCGAAGGTGACCGGCGCCGGGCATGTGCCGGTCACCGGCGGCGCCATCCTGGCCGCTAACCACCTGTCCGTGGTTGATTCGGTCTTCCTGCCGCTGATGCTGGACCGGCCGGTGACGTTCTCGGCCAAGGCCGAGTACTTCACCGCCTCGGGCCCGGCCGCGCGGCTGTGGGCCTGGTACCTGAAGGCCACCAACCAGCTGCGGATGGACCGGGACGGGCCGCGGGCCGCCCAGGACACGCTCGAGGCGGCGCTGGCCCTGCTGCGGGCGGGGAACCTGTTCGGCATCTACCCGGAGGGGACCCGGTCGCCGGACGGGCGGCTGTACCGGGGTCGTCCCGGTGTCGGCTGGCTGGCGCTGAAGTCCGGGCTGCCGGTCCTGCCGGTGGGCATCCACGGCACTCGGCGGGTGCTGCCGCCCGGGCACGTGCTGCCGCGGCCCGGCCGGATCGAGGTCAGGATCGGCGCCCCGTTGTCGTTTTCCGCCGATGTCCTCGGCGCTCCGCCGGGCCAGGCCAGGCGGCTGATCGCCGAGCAGGTGATGACCGCGATCAGGGAGCTTTCCGGCCAGGAGTACGTGCACATGTACGCCTCCGACCGCAAGGCCGAACTAGCCGCCGCCGACGGCGCCGCCAAGCGCCGCCGCTCGTTACGCCCCGGCGCACTCCGGGCAGAGGCCGAACAGTTCCACCGTGTGCCCCACGTCGGTGAAGCCCGCCTCGGCGGCCACCTGCTCGGCCCACCGCTCCACCGCCCGGCCCTCCACCTCCACGCTGCGCCCGCAGCTGCGGCAGGTCAGGTGGTGGTGGTGCACGCTCGTCTCGCACTGCCGGTAGAGGATCTCGCCGTTGGCGTCGCGGATCGCGTCGACGCTGCCCTGCTCGCTGAGCGCCTGCAGGTGCCGGTAGACGGTGGTGAGCCCGACGTGCTCGCCCTTGCGCCGCAGTTCCGCGTGGATCTCCTGGGCGCTGCAGAAGCCGGGCAGGCTCTCCAGCGCGGCGGCCAGTGCCTGCGCCTGCCGGGTCCCGCGGACCCGGGTGCCCCGCGCGGGCCTGACCCGCACGTGCTCCTCGGGCTGCGGCATCGTCACAACCGCACGCTACAACCTGAACCCCCGTTCCGGCCAACGTCCACGCTCCGGGCTAACCCCGGCCCCCGCGCTGCCACACCCGTGTTGCAAGCGACATTGGGAATCATTATCATTACGAACAACGGCGAGACGGCTCGAGGCGCCGAACGAGAGCGCTACCGAAAACGCCGGACTAGGCCATGGGCCAGGCAACGAGCCAGACACCGACAAGGCAATGAGACGGACGGGAGCGGCGGCATGCGGGGTGGCTTGCGGGCACGGGCGGTGGTCGCGCCGCTGGTCCTGGCGCTGGCGGCGGGGCTGGTCAGCGCGTGCGCGCCGTCCTTGGCGGCCATCTCGGCCGGTTCCGGCGGCAAGATCGTCGCGGTCGGCGCCGAGAACGAGTACGCGGACGTCGTCCAGCAGGTCGGCGGGAAATACGTCCAGGTCAGCGCGATCATGAGCAACCCGAACACGGACCCGCACACGTTCGAGGCGAGCGCGTCGGTCGGCCGCCTGGTCAACGCGGCCCGGCTCGTGGTGCAGAACGGGGTCGGCTACGACACGTTCATGAACACGATCGAGAACGCGGTCCCGGATTCCTCGCGCCAGGTGATCGTGGTGCAGAAGCTCCTCGGCCTGCCGGACAGCACGCCGAACCCGCACCTGTGGTACCAGCCCGGCACCATGGCCAAGGTGGCGGCCGCGATCGCCGCCGGGCTGGCCGCGCTGCAGCCCGGGCACGCCGCGTACTTCAAGGCCAACGCGGCCGCGTTCACCGGCTCGCTGAAGACGTGGACCGACGCCATCGCGGCGTTCCGGCAGCAGTACCCGGGCACGCCGGTGGCGACCACCGAACCGGTCGCGGATTACCTGCTCCAGGCGCTCGGCGCCGACAACCGGACGCCCTGGGCCTTCCAGGCCGACATCATGAACGGCACCGACCCGTCGGCGCAGGACGTGGCGGTGGAGCGGAGCCTGTTCACGCGGCACCAGGTCAGGGCGTTTCTCTACAATCAGCAGGTGACGGACTCGCTGACCGAATCGTTCATCTCCCTGGCCCGGGCCAACGGCATCCCGGTGGTCGGGGTCTACGAGACGATGCCCGAGCCCGGGTACCACTACCAGTCCTGGATGCTGGCCGAGGTCCAGGACCTGCGCCAGGCCATCGCCGATCACGTCTCGAGCGAGCACCTGTGAGCGGCGAACTGGTCCGGCTGGACGGAGTCGGGGTCAGGCTGGGCGGCCGGCCGGTCCTGCGCGACGTCTCGCTGAGCATCGGGCCGGGGGAGTTCACCGGTCTTATCGGGCCGAACGGAGCGGGGAAAACCACGTTGTTGCGCATCATCCTCGGCCTTCAGCCGGTGACGCAGGGCTCGGTGCTCATGAAGGGGGCTGGGGAGGCGGGCGGGGCGCCGCGGGCGCCGCGGGACGCCTCGATCGGGTACGTGCCGCAGAAGCTCGGCATCGAACCGGACATGCCGCTGCGGGTCAGGGACGTGGTCTCGCTCGGGCTCGACGGGCACAAGTTCGGCATCCGGCTGCCGTCCCGGGCCCGCCGCGAGCGGGTCGACGAGATGCTCACCGCCGTCGGCGCGCAGCGCTACGCCGACGCGCGGGCAGGCGAGCTCTCCGGCGGCGAGCAGCAGCGGGTGATGATCGCGCACGCGCTGATCGGCCGGCCGCGGCTGCTGCTGCTCGACGAGCCGCTGGCCAACCTGGACATCTCCAGCGAGCAGGGAATCGTCTCGGTGCTGGCCCGGCTGGCCCGGGCCGAGGGCATCGCGGTGCTGCTGTCCGCGCACGACATGAACCCGCTGATGCCGGTGATGGACCGGATCGTCTACGTGGCCGCCGGGCGGGTCGCGGTGGGCCGTACCGACGAGGTGGTCCAGCCCGAGGTGCTGTCCCGCCTGTACGGCCAGCACGTCGACGTGATCCGGGTGCACGGCCGGGTCCTGGTGGTGGCCGCCCCGCAGGGGGCGGTGGACTCTGCCTACGACCACGGGGCCGAGGCCGCGGCCGAGGACGCCAGCGTCGTGGGGTGAGCGTGCTCAGGTACATCGTCGAACCCGGTTTCCTCGGCAGCGGGCCGGTGCACATCGCGCTGGCCGTCGGCGCCGTCGTCGCCGCCACCTCGGCCGTGGTGGGCGTGTTCACGGTGACCCGCGGCCAGTCGTTCGCCGGTCACTCGCTGGCCGACATCGCCACCACCGGGGGCTCCGGCGCGTTCCTGATCGGCGTCAACCAGTTCTGGGGCTACCTGGCCTTCGGCGCGGGCGCGGCCGCGTTCATGGAGATGATCGGCATCCAGCGCCGCCGCGGCCGGGACGTGGCCACCGGCGTGGTGCTCGGCGCCGCCCTCGGCCTGGCCGCGCTCTTCCTGTACCTGGGCACCCAGTACAGCTCCACCACCGGCGCCTCGTTCACGATCTTGTTCGGCTCGATCTTCGTCATCACCCCGTCCACCGTGCCCGCCCTGATCGTTTCCGCGCTGGTCGCCCTGGGCACGGTCGTGGCGCTGGCCCGGGTGCTGCTGCTGAGCTCGCTCAGCCCGGACATCGCGGCCGCCCGCGGCGTGCCGGTGCGCGCCGTGGGCGCGGCCTTCCTGATGGCGCTGGCGGTGTCGGTGGCGCTGTCGGCGGTGATCATCGGCGCCGTGCTGAGCACCGCGCTGCTCATCGGCCCGGCCGCGACCGCGCTGCGGGTGACCAAGGGCCCGGTCCGGGCGGCGGCCGTGGCGGCGGGCATCGGGGTCGCGGCCACCTGGCTCGGCATCCTGCTGGCCTACGACAGCTTCTACTGGCCCCCGGTGGGGCGCGGCTGGCCGGTCAGCTTCTTCGTGGTGACGCTGATCGTCGGCGGCTACCTGGTCAGCTACCTGCGCCCGGGCGGGCGCCGGGTGGCCGTCCGGGAAGATCAGGACCAGGAGCACGCATGTTCAGTGGCCTGATGCTGAACACCTGGATCGCGGCCACGGCGGTGGCGGTGATCGCCGGGGTGACCGGGTTCTTCGCCGTGCTGCGCGGGTCGACGTTCGCGGCGCACGCCATCCCCAACGGCGCGTTCGCCGGGGCGGCCGGGGCCAGCCTGCTCGGGCTCAACCCGTTCGCCGGCCTGGCGGTGTTCTCGCTGGCCGGGGCGCTCGGCATCGCCGGGCTGAGCCGCCGCGCCCGGTCGGACGTGGCCACCGCGCTGACGTTCGTGATGATGCTCGGGGTCGGCGCGCTGTTCGTCAGCTGGAGCAGCGAGTACGCGCAGGAGGCGTACTCGCTGCTGTTCGGCGAGGTGTTCGGCGTCAGCGCCGGCGAGTTGCTGCCGATCCTGGTGCTCGGCGCGGCGTCGGTCGCCGCGATCGTCGTCATGTTCCGGCCGCTGATGCTCTCCTCGGCGCTGCCGGAGGTCGCCGAGGCCCGCGGGGTGTCCGCGCGCCGGATGGAACTCGGCTTCCTGCTCGTCATGGCCCTGGCCACCAGCATGACCGTGCCCGTGGTGGGCGCGCTGCTGATGTTCAGCCTGATGATCGGCCCGGCCGCCGCGGCCAGGGCGCTGACCGCCCGGCCCGGCCGCGCCATGGCCCTGTCGGTGGCCATCGCGCTGGTCACCGCCTGGGTAGGCATCGCGGCCTCATACCAGTCCAGCTGGCCGCTCGGCTTCTTCGTCGGCATCCTCGGCGCCGCCTTCTTCCTGGCCGGCCGGGCCTGGGCCGCGGGCCGCCGGCGACTGGCCGCCCGAACGGCCTGAGTACCGTGGAACCGTGAACAGGCTGAAGGATTCCACGAGCCCTTACCTGCTCCAGCACGCGGACAACCCGGTGGACTGGTGGCCCTGGTGCGAGCAGGCCTTCGCCCAGGCCGCCGAACGTGACGTCCCGGTCCTGCTCTCGGTGGGCTACGCCGCCTGCCACTGGTGCCACGTCATGGCCCACGAGTCGTTCGAGGACCCGCAGACCGCCGCCCTGCTCAACGAGCACATGGTGGCCATCAAGGTGGACCGGGAGGAGCGGCCCGACGTGGACGCGGTCTACATGACCGCGACCCAGGCCATGACCGGGCAGGGCGGCTGGCCGATGACGGTGTTCATGACGCCGGGCCAGGAGCCGTTCTTCTGCGCCACGTACCTGACCAGGGAGTACTTCGGGCAGCTGATCGTGGACTTCTCCCGCGCCTGGCGCAGCCATCGGGGCGACGTGAGCGAACGGGCCGGGCAGATCGCCGCCGCGCTGGCCGAGAACGCGGCGGCCATCGCCCGCGCCCTGCGCGGCCAGTCCGGCGCGGAGTTCTCCGGCGCGCGGTTCGGCGAGGTCGCCGGCGCGGCGGTGGCGGCGCTCGAGCGTGACTACAACACGGTCCGGGGCGGGTTCGGCGGCGCGCCGAAGTTCCCGCCGTCGATGGTGCTGGAATTCCTGCTCCGCGCCGGCGAGCGGACCGGGGCCCGGTCGGCTCCGGGGGGGACGACCCCGCGGAACCTCCCGCGCACGGGGGGGTCCACCCCCCGTCCCGCCCCGGCCCCCCCGGGGGGAGCCGGCCATGCAGATGGCCGAGGGCACCTGCGAGGCGATGGCCCGCGGCGGCATGTACGACCAGCTCGGCGGCGGTTTCGCCCGGTACTCGGTGGACGCCGGCTGGGTGGTCCCGCACTTCGAGAAGATGCTCTACGACAACGCGCTGCTCGCCCGGGTCTACGCGCACCTGTGGCGCCGTTCCGGTTCCGGGCTGGCCCGCCGGGTGGCCGAGGAGACCTGCGACTGGATGCTGCGCGAGCTGCGCACCGAAGCCGGCGGGCTGACCGCGTCGCTGGACGCCGACAGCGAGGGCGAGGAAGGGAAGTTCTACGTCTGGCGGCCCGCCGAACTGCGCGCGATCCTGGGACCCGAGGACGCTGAGTTCGCCGCGCGGGCCTTCAACGTGACCGAAGCAGGCACGTTCTCCCGCGGCGCCTCGGTGCTGCAGCTCCGGGCCGATCCGGAAGACGCGGCCGGCTGGCCCGGGTCCGGGCCGCGCTGCTGGCCGCGCGCGGCGACCGGGTCCGCCCCGGCCGGGACGACAAGGTGGTCGCGGCGTGGAACGGGCTGGCCGTCTCCGCGCTGGCCGAATGCGGCCTGCTGTTCGGGCGGCCGGACCTTGTCGCGGCGGCGCGTGACGCGGCCGCCCTGCTGGCGACCGTGCACCTGACGGACGGCCGTCGGCTCGTCCGCACCTCGCGGGACGGGACCGCCGGGAACACCGCGGGGGCGCTGGACGACTACGCCTGCGCGGCGGAGGGATTCCTCACCCTGTCCGGGGTGACCGGCGAGGCGCGCTGGCTGGAGCTGGCCGGCGACCTGCTCGAGGTCGCCCTCGGCTCGTTCGGCGACGGTCACGGCGGTTTCTTCGACACGGCCGCCGACGACGAGCGGCTGATCTTCCGCCCGGCCGACCCGGCCGACAACGCCACGCCGTCCGGCGCGTTCGCCGTGGCGGGCGCGCTGCTCGGCTACGCCGCGCTGACCGGCTCGGCCCGGCACCGGGACGCCGCCGAGGCGGCCCTCGGCGTGCTCCCCGGTATCGCGGCCCGGTACCCGCGGGCGGCCGGGGCGGGCCTGGCGGTGGCCGAGGCCTGGCTGGCCGGCCCGGCCGAGATCGCGGTGGTGGGGCCGCCGGCGGACGAGCGGACCCGCGCGCTGCACCAGACCGCGCTGCACGCGGCCCCGCCCGGCGCGGTGCTCGCCCTCGGCGACGGCGCCCCGTCCCCTGCTTCCGGGCCGGCTGGTTCGGGGCCCGCGGGCGGCGTACCGCTGCTCGCGGGGCGCGGGCTGGTCGACGGCGCCCCGGCCGCGTACGTCTGCCGCCAGTTCGCCTGCCTGGCCCCGGTCACCACCCCGGAACAGCTCAGGGAGGCGCTTGCCCGGCCGGCCTGACCCCCCGGCGCGCACGCGCGGTCGGGGGTACGGTAGGCCCGGCCCGTTCGGCCCCCTCCCGGCCCCGGGCACCTGGCCCCGCCGCCCCCTCCCGGCCCCGCGGACCTAGCCCCCGCCGCCCCCCTCCCGGTACGGTGTCTCGGGGGGTTATGTTGGGGTCGATGCACTCGCTCGCGGACGCCATACGCCGTCTTTGGCGATGGGGCGCGCGTGACGGCCAGGAGCCGTCCGCGAGGCCCAGGCGCCTGCTTCCCGTCCTGGTCAGCGTGCTGGCGGTGGCCGGGACGGCCGTCGGCGCGGTGCTGGCCACGGCGGCGGCCAAGCCGTCAGGCGCGGTCGGTCCGTCCGGCGCGATCCCGCGGAGCAGCCCGGCCCCGGCAGCCATCGGCGCGCCGGTGGTGCCCCTACTCGGCGGCAGCGCCGACGGCACCGGAAAGCCGATCCCGGTGCTCGTCGCCCGGGACCGGACCACCGCGAGCACACCCGCGAAGTCGGCCCGGCCGGTCCCGGTTACCCCGTTGCGCGGCCTGAAGCAGGCGGACCTGCTGGTCGTCGCGCCGTTCTCGCTGTCCCGCCAGGTCCTGGCCGCGGTGGCCGGGCAGCCCGGCGTCACCGGGACCGAGCCGATCGAAGCGGCCAAGATCAAGATCAACGGCACGTACACGGCGGTGCTCGGCGTCGACCCGTCCACGTTCCGCGGCTACGCCGCCGCCGCCATGGCGGCGTCCAACCCGCTGTGGCAGGGCGTGGCCGGCGGCGGCGTCGCCGTCTCCTACACCATGGGCACGCTGGACCGGCTGTCCCTCGGCGGCCGGGTCACGGTGTCCGGCCGGCCGGAGGAACGGCTGCCGGTGGTGGCGTTCGGCACGGTCGGCATCGGCGGGGTCGATGCCGTGGTGTCGGACTCGACCGCCAGGTCGCTCGGGGTGCCTGCCGGGAACGCGATCGTGGTCAGCGCCCGGCCGGCCAGCGTGGCCGCGCTGGTGACGCGGATCAAGGCCGTGCTGCCGCGCGGGGCGGCGGCCGAACCGCTGGTCACGGTGGTGACCCGGCCCGGTGCGCCCGAAGTCGGGACGATCCCGGCGACCCAGGTGGGCGGCGCGGCCAGCGGCGCCGTGACCGCGGCCCAGTTGACCGCGGCGTTGCGGGCCGCGGAGAGCAGGAGCGGCCTGCCGTACGTGTGGGGCGCGGCCGGGCCGTCGTCGTTCGACTGTTCCGGCCTGGTCCAGTGGTCGTTCGCCCAGGCGGGGATCAGCATGCCCCGGGTGGCGGCCGACCAGGCCCGGGCCGGCCTGGTCGTGCCGGTCAGCCAGCTGCAACCCGGCGACCTGCTCTTCTACCACACCGACCCCACCGACCCCGGTTACATCTCGCACGTTGCCATCTACCTGGGAAACGGGTGGATGATCCAGGCGCCGCAGCCGGGCATGGACGTCCAGGTGGTGCCGGCCAGCTTCGACTCGCAGTTCGCCGGCGCGATCCGCGTCTACCCCCGGATCGCCGCCGCGCTGGCCGGCGGCCTGGCCTGAGGTCCGGCGCACCGCGGCGCCTCGCAGCCTCGCTCGTCCCGTGCGCATCATCAGCCTCTGACGCCCCGTCACTCTCGCCGCGGGCCCGTCCGAAAACAGCATCGATGCCACATTCATGCTGTTACGCCGGGGCCTTCCGGGTGGCACCGAAGGCTCGGCCCGGGGGCTTTTCTGCTCGGCGGCGTTTGACCAGGCTGGACGGCTGTGTAATCATAATTACATGAATACACGGTCAGAGGGCTCCGCGGCCGCGACCGCGGACGCGGACGACGCGGCCGGGACGGGTAGCGACGCCAACGCCGGCCGCGGGACCGCCGGGGCGGACCAGGGCCAGCGCCAGGGCAGTGCCGCCGGGGAAGTGCGCGGCTGGTTCACCGGCCGCCTGCCCGCTGACTGGTTCCCGGCCGCGCCGGAGATCCAGGTGGACCGCGAGGAGATCACCGTCGTCGGCGAGCTGCCCGCCCCCGGCACCGGCGGCGCGTCGGACGCCGACCGCGCCGTGGCCGCCGAGGGCCGGATCCGCCGGTTCCGCGAGGAGACCAGGATCCACCGGATCGAGATCGCGCGGGAAGCCGAGCACAAGTTCCGGCGCAAGGTGTCCTGGGGGGTCACCTGCGCGGACGTGACCGAGATGTTCACCACGCTCTCGGTTCCGGTGATGACCAGGCTGCGCCAGCCCGAGCGCCGCGTCCTGGATACCCTCGTCGACGCGGGCGTGGCCCGCAGCCGCAGTGAAGCGCTGGCCTGGTGCGTGCGGCTGACCGGGGAGAACGCGGACTCCTGGCTGTCCCGGCTGCGCGCGGCCATGCGGCACGTCGAGGAAGTGCGCGACCAGGGCCCGGGCAGCGACTGATTCCTCCCCGGTAATTGGTCTATACCAGGTTACGGCGGCATATTAATACCTGCTCAGAAAAGCCATAAGGTCTATACCTTATAACCCGCCCCCGGCGTTTCCGCTGCTGAACCGAGCGCCATAATCGCTCCGATTCCGGGTACACTCCACTAAATCACGCTGGTTCGTGACGCGCGCGTCCCCCCGCGCTGGCCGGCGTGCCCGCGTTGCGGCGTGGAGTACCTGCCCAGGAGAGGAACGACAGTGGCGTACCAGGTGAACGGCTCGCGGGTGGAATGGAATCCCACCGCGGCGCGGTTGCGCGAACTGACCGAAAAAATGCCGAACGCCTCGGTAACCCGGTTCGGAAACGTCAACGTCAAGGCGCGCGTCGACGCCCGGAGCACGCGGTCCACCTACCTCCTCGAAGACTCAACCAACTCCACCGGCCAGACCATTACCCGGGCCGAATATGACCGCGTGGCCGCGATCCAGGACGCGCACATCGCGCAATCGCACATGGTCGTGGTGGACGGCTATATCGGGTCAGATCCGCGGTTCCGCACCCGGGCGCGGTTGATCATGGAGGCGGCCAACGCCAACGTGGCCGGCATGCAGCAGCAGCTGTACTACCCGGTGGGCGCGGACTACGACCCGGCTGCGTGGGAACCGGACACCACGGTGATCTACACGCCCAACGCGGCCGTTCCCGGCTACCCCGACGACCGGCTCATCGCGGTCGACCTGAACGGCAACGTCACCCGCGTGCTCAACTCGGACTACTTCGGCGAGTCCAAGAAGGGCGGCCTGCGGATGTGGAACAACATCGTCTACCACCGCGGCGGCCTGGCCCTGCACGCCGGCTGCAAGGTCATCCCGGTGCACGGGGCTCCCACGGCAGTCCTGATCGTGGGCCTGTCCGGGACGGGCAAGACGACGACCACGTTCACCACCCAGCTCGGCAGCAGGCCCGCCCAGGACAACTTCGTCGCGCTGATGCCCGGCGGGCGCGTCTACACCACCGAGAACGGGTGCTTCGCCAAGACCTTCGGCCTCAACCCGGAGTACGAGCCGGTCATCTATCACGCCACCACCCAGCCCGACGCCTACCTGGAGAACGTCTCCGTCGACGACGCGGGCCAGGTGGACTTCTTCGACACCTCCTACACCAAGAACGGCAGGACCACCTGGCCGTTCGCCTACGTCGACCCGTGGCCGGCCGACCAGATCCCGCCGGCCCAGTTCCTGCTCATCCTGAACCGCAACGAGAGCATCCTGCCCGGTGTGGCCCGGCTGGACCGGACCCAGGCCGCCGCGTACTTCATGCTCGGCGAGACCACGGGCACCTCAGCCGGCGGCAAGGACGAGGAAGGCAAGTTCCTGCGCGTCCCCGGCACCAACCCGTTCTTCCCCCGCGACATGGCCGACATGGGCAACCGGATGCTCGAGCTGCTCGACAGCCACGAGCTTCAGGCGTTCGTGCTGAACACCGGCCGGGTCGGCGCTGCTGGCAAAGGGGGGGACGATGACCACCCGGGCGCCAAGAAGGTGACGATCCCGTACTCCTCGGCGATCGTGCAGGGCATCGTCGAGGGCACCATCGGTTGGACCGAGGACCCCGACTTCGGCTACGAGGTGGCGGCCGCGGTACCCGGCGTGGACGACATCGAGATCCTCCAGCCGCGGCGGCTCTACGCCAGGCAGGGCCGGACCGCCGAGCACGACGCCATGGTGGCCAGGCTCAAGCGGGAGCGCACAAAGTTCCTCGGCTCCTTCCCCGGGCTGGATGAGTCCCTGGTCAAGTCGCTCGGCTGACTCGTGCCATCCGACCCGGAACCCAGCCGTTAACCGTTGCGTTCCACTCGTTGGGTACCGTAAATCGTCGTTTGCCGTAGATCATCACGGTGATGAGGAAGGCCGCCAGCATGAGACTTCGTGACCTGGTCTACCGGCTTTACCAGCACAGGCTGCAGGCTTCGCTGTCGCCCGAGGCCATCCCGCGGCACGTCGGGGTGATGTGCGACGGGAACCGCCGGTGGGCCAGGTCGGCGGGATTCAATGACGTCAGCAGCGGCCACCGCAAGGGCGCGGACAAGATATTCGAGCTGCTCGACTGGTGCCGCGAGACCGGTGTCGAGGTGGTCACCCTGTGGCTGCTGTCCACCGACAACCTGGCCCGGCCGGCCAGCGAGCTCGTCCCGCTGCTGAAGATCATCGAGGACACCGTGCAGGGCCTGGTGGCCGAGCAGTGGCATGTGCACCCGGTCGGCGCGCTCGACCTGCTGCCCGGCGAGACCGTCCGGGTACTCAAGGACGCGGCCGACGCGACCGCGCACTATCCGGGCCTGCTGGTCAACGTGGCGGTGGGATACGGCGGGCGGCGCGAGATCGCCGACGCGGTCCGCTCCCTGCTGCAGGACCACGCGACCAGGGGGACCACCATCGAGGAGCTGGCCGAGGTGCTCGACGTCGAGCACATCGCCGAGCACCTGTACACCGCGGGCCAGCCGGACCCCGATCTGGTCATCCGCACCTCGGGCGAGCAGCGGCTCGGCGGGTTCCTGCTGTGGCAGAGCACGCACTCGGAGTTCTACTTCTGCGACGCCTACTGGCCCGCCTTCCGCAAGGTGGACTTCCTGCGCGCGCTGCGCTCCTACGCCGCCAGGAACCGCAGGTTCGGTGCGTTATCGCAGCTTAATGGCGGGTACACGCACTGGTAACGTGGCGGTGCTTTTGCCAGCTCGCGATCGCGGGTACCTTCGATAGTGGTGGACGGCGCGGCGCCGTTCCCGGGAAGGCCCTCGGATCTTCGTGCTTCGCGCGTTGCGTGCAGGCGAGATGACAGAAGGGCCGGCGCGGCCCTTCGGGGGCCAGGCCCGGTCCATCCGACACGTCTGTGTCCTGTCTCGGCGCCGGGGCCGCCCCGGCGCCCAGGGGAGTCTGCGTGGTCAATTCCCTAGGTCGCCGTACGTACGTACTCGACACCAGTGTCCTGCTCGCCGACCCGGCAGCCATCACGCGCTTCGATGAGCACAAGGTGGTGCTGCCGGTGGTCGTGATCACCGAGCTGGAAGCCAAGCGGCACCATCCCGAACTGGGCTACTTCGCCCGCCAGGCCCTGCGGCACCTCGACGACCTGCGCGTCGAGCACGGCAGGCTGGACGCGGAGCTGCCGGTCGGGGCGCTCGGCGGCACAGCGCGGGTCGAGCTCAATCATTCCGACCCGACGGTGCTGCCCGCCGGGTTCCGGCTGGGGGACAACGACTCGCGCATCCTGTCCGTGGCGCGCAGCCTGGCCGCCGACGGCGAAGACGTCGTCCTGGTCAGCAAGGACCTGCCGCTGCGGGTCAAGGCCGCCTCGATCGGCCTGGCGGCGCAGGAGTACCGCGCCGAGCTGCCGGTCGACTCCGGCTGGACCGGGATGACCGAGCTGGACCTCAGCGCTGGTGAGATCGAGCAGCTGTACGAATCAGGCACCTTGGAGCACGAGGCGGCCCGCGACCTGCCCTGCCACACCGGCCTCGTCCTCACCTCCGCCAACGGCAGCGCGCTGGGCCGGGTCCGGCCGGACAAGTCCGTCCAGCTGGTGCGGGGCGACCGGGAGGCCTTCGGCCTGCGCGGCCGCAGCGCGGAGCAGCGGGTCGCGCTCGACCTGCTGCTCGACCCGGAGATCGGCATCGTGTCGCTCGGCGGCCGGGCCGGCACCGGCAAGTCCGCGCTGGCCCTGTGCGCCGGCCTCGAGGCGGTGATGGAGCGGCGCCAGCACCGCAAGGTCATCGTGTTCCGCCCGCTGTACGCGGTCGGCGGCCAGGAGCTCGGCTACCTGCCCGGTTCCGAGGCGGACAAGATGAGCCCGTGGGCGCAGGCCGTCTACGACACCCTGGGCGCGGTCACCACCCAGGACGTCATCGACGAGGTGCTGGCCCGGGACATGTTCGAGGTCCTGCCGCTGACCCACATCAGGGGCCGGTCGCTGCACGACGCGTTCGTGATCGTGGACGAGGCGCAGTCGCTGGAGCGCGGCGTGCTGCTCACCGTGCTGTCCCGGATCGGCGCCGGGTCCCGGGTGGTGCTCACCCACGACATCGCGCAGCGGGACAACCTGCGGGTCGGCCGGCACGACGGGGTGATCGCGGTGATCGAGAAGCTCAAGGGCCACCCGCTGTTCGCCCACGTCACCCTGGTCAGGTCCGAACGATCCCAGATCGCCGCCCTGGTCACCGAGATGCTGGAGGACTCCGGCCTGTAAACGGCCGGCGGCGGCGCTGG
The DNA here is from genome assembly GCA_963744575.1 of uncultured Actinomycetota bacterium. GTDB lineage: Bacteria > Actinomycetota > Actinomycetes > Streptosporangiales > Streptosporangiaceae > Palsa-504. The sequence continues at coordinate 85,421 of CAVUUF010000005.1, forward strand.
CTGCGGTACGGTGGCCAGCGTTATGGACTACCCACCTGTGTCCGTCGTGATGCCGGTCAGGAACGAGGAGCGGCATCTCGAGGAGTCGGTTCGGCGCGTGCTCGGCCAGGACTACCCGGGCGAGCTCGAGCTGGTGCTCGCGGTCGGCCCGTCGGCCGACCGGACCGGGCAGATCGCGCGGGAGCTGGCCGCCGCCCATCCCGGGGTCACGGCCATCGCCAACCCGACCGGGAAGATCCCCGCGGCCCTGAACGCCGCCCTGGGCGCGGCCCGGCACGAGGTGATCGCCAGGGTCGACGGGCACGCGCTGCCGCCGCCTGGGTACCTGCGCACCGCCGTCAGGCTGCTGGCCGAGACCGGCGCGGCCGACGTCGGCGGGGTCATGGCGGCCGAGGGCGTGACCACCTTTCAGCGCGCCGTGGCCTGGGCAATGACGTCCAAGGCCGGGGTGGGCGCGGCCGCGTTCCATACCGGCGGCGGGGCCGGCCCGGCCGACAGCGTCTACCTCGGCGTGTACCGCCGGGAGGCGATCGAGCGGGCCGGCGGCTGGGACGAGGGGATGCTGCGGGCCGAGGACTGGGACCTGAACTACCGCATCCGGGCCGGCGGCGGCCAGATCTGGTTCACCCCCGAGCTCCGGGTGACCTACCGGCCGCGGGCCGGCGTCCGCACCCTCGGCGCGCAGTACTTCCACTACGGCCGCTGGCGGCGGGTGATCGTCCGCGAGCACCCGGAGACGGCCAGCTTCCGCTACCTCGCCCCGCCCGCCGCGGCGGCCCTGGTCGCCCTGGGGTCGATCACCGGCCTGGCCGGGCTGGCCGCGATCGCGGCCGGCGGCCCGGCCGCCGTCAGCTGGCTGGCCGCCGGAGTCGCCGTCCCGGTCACCTACCTGGCCGGGATCACCGCCGTCGGGGCCGTCCTGGCCAGGAAACTGCCCGTGGCCGTGCGCGTCCGGGTCCCGCTCGTGCTCGGCGTCATGCACATGTGCTGGGGGACCGGGTTCTGGTCCAGTCCGCGGACGCTGCACCGGGGCGGGAAAGCTGACACGCCTGTCCGTTCGGGAGAAAAGAAGGCAGCAGGGGCGGCCACGGTGAGGGGAGAATAGAGCATGGGCTTCGACCTGGCCGCCCTGCTCGCGGCGCACCGTGATGACGGATACGAGCTGTACGGCCGGTACCTGAACCCGCAGCAGCCCAAGGTGCTGCACGCGATCGGCTTCGACCAGGTCTACCAGCGGGCCGAGGGCGCCTACCTCTACGATGCCGACGGCCACCAGTACGCCGACTTCCTGGCCGGCTTCGGCGTGTTCGCCGCGGGCCGCAACCACCCGGTGATCCGCCGGGCGCTGCACGACGCGCTGGACGCCCAGCTGGCCGACTGGACCCAGTTCGACTGCGGCCCGCTGCCCGGGCTGCTGGCGGAAAAACTGCTGGCCAAGGCGCCCGGCCTGGACCGGGTGTTCTTCTGCAACAGCGGCACCGAGGCGGTCGAGTCCGCGCTGAAGTTCGCCAGGTACGCCACCGGGCACCGCCGCGTCATCTACTGCGATCACGCCTTCCACGGGCTCACCACCGGCGCGCTGTCCGTCAACGGCTCGGCCGAATTCCGCCGCGGCTTCGGCCCGCTGCTGCCCGACGCCTCGATCCCGCTCGGCGACCTGGACGCGCTCGAGGCCGAGCTCCGTGCGGGCGACGTCGCCGCGCTCATCATCGAGCCCGTCCAGGGCAAGGGCGTGCACATGCCGCCGGTCGGCTTCCTGACCGCCGCGGCGAAGCTGCTGCACGACCACGGCGCGCTGCTCATCTGCGACGAGGTGCAGAGCGGGTTCGGCCGCACCGGCCGGTTCTTCGCCTACCAGCACGAGCCGGTCACCCCCGACATCGTCACCGTGGCCAAGGCGCTATCCGGCGGGTTCGTGCCGGTCGGGGCGATGCTGGCCAAGGGCTGGATCGTCGAGAAGGTCTACTCCTCGATGGACCGGGTCATGGTGCACAGCACCACGTTCAAGGGCGGCGTGCTGGCCATGACGGCCGGGCTGGCCGCGCTGCAGGTGCTGGACGACGAGGGCCTCACCGAGAACGCCGCCCGGACCGGGGCCGCTCTGCGCGCGGTGCTGACCGGGATGGCCGAACGATTTGACGTGCTTGCCGACGTGCGAGGCCGGGGGCTGATGATCGGACTTGAGTTCGGCAAGCCTTCGTCATTGCGCGCCCGGACCAGGTGGAACATGCTGCAGAAGGCCCGGGTGGGCCTGTTCGCCCAGATGGTGGTGGTGGCGCTGTTCCAGCGGCACCGCATCCTGACCCAGGTGTCCGGCGATCACATGGAGGTGATCAAGCTGATCCCGCCGCTGATAATCGGTGAGGTCGAGGTGAAGCTGTGCACCGAGGCGCTCGCCGAGGTACTCGAGGACGCGAGCCAGGGCAGCGGTCTGATCTGGGAGTTCGGCCGCACCCTGGTCAAGCAGGCGGTGCGGGGCTAATCCGCGAGCAGCGCCTCGGCCACGGCGAGGTCGTGGGCGTAGGTGACCTTGATGTTGCGCTCGCTGCCCGGCACGATGTGCACCGCGACCTCCGGCAGGTAGCGCATCACCACGCCGCAGTCGTCGGTGGGCGCGAACCCCGGGTCCGCCGCGGCCAGCTCGTGCGCGCGGGCGATCACGGACAGCCGGAAGCACTGCGGGGTCTGGCAGCGCTGCAGCGTCTCCCGGCGGGGCATCGAGTGCATCACGCCGTTCTCGGTGACCACCATGGTGTCCGAGGCGGGCACCGCGACCCCGGCCGCGTCGTGCACGGCGAGCGCGGCCACGCAGTCCGCGATGATCCGCTGGTCCACCAGCGGACGGGCGGCGTCGTGCAGCAGCACCCCGCAGTCCAGGCCGGCCCGCGCGCCCGCGATAGCGGCCAGCGCCGCCCGGGTCGATTCCGGCCTGGTCACGCCGCCCTCGATGACCGCCGCCACCTTCCGGTACCCGGTCCCGGCCAGCCCGTCGCCCGCAAGCAGGGCCTCGGCCTGCCCGGTGTACCCCCGGGCCATTACCACCAGGATCTCGTCGATGCCCGGCGCCTGGTCGAAGGCGGCGACGCAGTGCTCGATCAGCGTCCGGCCGCCCAGGGTGAGCAGCTGCTTCGGCATCGCGGCGCCGAGCCGCTGCCCCACGCCGCCGCCGAGCACCACCGCCGCCATCCGCATGAGCCGGACTCTACCCGCCGACCGTACGGGTGCGGCCTTACGTCCCCGCGCTGGGGCTTGCCGCGGCAGCGCGTCACGGCGCGGCCCGGCGGCCCGGGGGCCCGTGCCGTTTTCGCGGGAGGGTGGGCGGGTATCGCCGTAACACGGCTGGCGGGCGTGTCCTTCCCGGCCGCGAGCGTGATCGCCGGCTACATTACGTAACGCTAGGCGCGGGTCACGGCGGCCGCGGCCGCTGGGAGGACAGGCATGACGGTAGCGCTGGTCCTGGCGGGCGAGGCTGACGCCGGGCTGTGCGGCCAGCTTGCCGCCCTTGGCGTGCGCCGGGTCGACGCGGCCGAACGGTCCGGGCCGGGCCTGCTCACCGTGGCCGCCGCGGCGCGCGGCGCGGGCGAACGCGTCCTCATCTGCGCCGGCGCCGACACCGTCTCCGAGGACGTGCTGGCCAGGCTGCTCGCCGCGGGCGGGACCGCGGCCTTCACCGGGATGAACGCGGTGACCGCGCCCGGCCGGGCGCCGGAATCGCCGGCCGGCGGGGCGCTGGTGGTCGACCCGGCCGACCTGGACGCACTGGCCCTGGCGGCCGAATCGCTCGCGGCCACGCACGCGGGACCCGCCGGGGTCGGCGCGCTGGTCGGCGAGCTCACCAGGCGCGGCGTCACGGTCACGATCCTGGACGCCGGCCCGGACGGCGAGGGCGCCGTCGCCCGGCTCCTCGCCGACCCCGCCGCCCGCGACATGGCCCGGTGGGCGGCGTGGCGCAGGCTCACCCCGGCGGCCCTGTACGGGATCTCGCTCGGCTTCGGCCTGGTCGCCGCGGTGTGGTTCGCCCAGCTGGCGGTGCACGCCAAGCTGCTGGCCGTGGCGGCCCTGGCCGCCTCGTTCCTGGTGGCGAGGGCCGGATCGGTGCTCGCCGTCACCGGCCGCGAAGCGCGGATCAGGCCGGTGGTGGCCTGGCTCGGGGTCGCCTGCGGGCTGCTGACCGAGTTCGCGGTCTACGCGGCGCTGGCCGTCAGCTCCGGCCCGGCCGCCCCGGGCCCCCGCGGGCTTGACGGACCCTTCGGCGGCGCGCTGCGGAACACGTTCGCCGCCACCTGGGGCGGCGCCGGGACCGCCGGCGTGTGGCGGCTGGCCATCGCGGCCATGCTGGTCCTGGGCCTGCGGAAGATGGCGGGACTCGGCTACGAGCGCACCGCCCGGGCACCGGGGAGCCTGTTCTCCCGGCCGTCGCTGCGCATCCTGGAGCAGGTCATCATGTTCCCGGCCGGAGAGCGGTTCGCGGTCATCGCGGTGACCGCGGTCTTGTTCGGGCCCCGGCTGACGTTCGTGCTGCTGCTGGGCTGGGGCGCGGTGGCGGCCGGGTGGGTTCTGGCCGGGCAGGTCGCGCGGTCGGCCCGGGTGGCCCGTCCGGAGGACGAGCCGCCGGCCCGCCGCGCCGACGGTCCCGGCGCCTACCGGGGCGATGGCGTGCTGTCACGCTGGATCGGCAGCCTGGTCGAGGGCCGGCTGCCGCCGTTGCCGCCGGTGCTTGTGGGCCTGCTCGTGACCGGCGTGCTGACCGCGCTCGGCCTGGCGAACCTGCCCGGCATCCTGGTGCTGACCCCGGTCGAGGCGATGATGCTCGCCGCCCTCGGCGCCGGGCACCCGCACGACGGGCGGCTGGACTGGCTGGTGCCCGCGCTGCTGATGGCGGGCGAATGCGTGTTCCTGGCCGCCCTCGGCCTGTCCAGGCACGCCCTCGGCTGGCTGGTTTACCTGCTGCTGGCCGCCGTGGTCATGCGCCACGTCGACCTGGCCGTCCGGGCCAGGCTCGGCCGCGGCATCCCGGCGGACGTGGCCGGCCTGGGCTGGGAGGGGCGGATGCTGCTGGCCGGGGCCGCCGCGCTGGCCGGCTTCGTGCCGTTGGCCTACGCCCTGCTCTCGGGATATCTTTGGTTGCTCTTCAGCTGGGATTTCCTCAGCGGATGGCTACGGCCGGACGGAGGCGACGGTTGATCGGTTTGGTCCTGGCCGCGGGCGCGGGCCGGCGGCTGCGCCCGGACACGGACGCGCTGCCCAAGGCCCTGCTGCCGGTCGACGGCCAGGTCACCATCCTCGACATCGCGCTGCGTAACCTGGCCGCGGTCGGGCTGCGCGACATCGTGATCGTGGTCGGCTACGCCGCGGACGTGGTGCGGAACCGGGTGCCCGGCCTGGAGCGGGAGCACGGAGTCCGGCTGCGGCTGGTGCCCAACGACCGGGCCGAGGAGTGGAACAACGCCTATTCGCTCTGGCTGGCCCGCGAGCACTTCGGGGCGGGCGCGCTGCTGGTCAACGGGGACACGGTGCACCCGGTGTCGGTGCAGAAGACGCTGCTCGGCGCGGCCGGGCAGGCCGATATCGTGATCGCCCTCGATGACCTCAAGCACCTGGCCGAGGAGGAGATGAAGGTGGTGGCCGGCCCGGACGGCCGCCTCGCCCGGATCACCAAGCTGATGGACCCCGCGCTGGCGCACGGCGAGTACATCGGCGCGGCGCTCATCGGCGCGGCGGCCGCCGCGCCGCTGGCGGCGGCCCTCGAGGCGACCTGGCGCCGGGACCCCTCGCTGTACTACGAGGACGGCTTCCAGGAACTCGCCGACCGCGGCGGCGTGATCGGCCTGGCGCCGATCGGCGACGTGCCGTGGGTCGAGGTCGACAACCACGACGACCTGCGCCGGGCCCGCGAGATCGCCGCTCGCTGCTGAGCCGGGGCCAGGCCCCCGCTTCCGCGCCCTACCGCCGTTCGTTACCCGGTAGTCTCCCCGGTAGCCGCTGTTAGCCAGGCGTCTTGGAAGCCCGCCGCCGGAAGGATCGACGTGCCGCTGCTGTCCCGCATCCTCACCGCGCCGCTCGTCGTGGACGTGCGGCCGGGCGCGATCGCGGACCTCGGCGCGCTGCTCGCCGACACCAGGATCGCGACCGAGGGCCGGGTCGCCGTCGCGGTCGGTCCCGGCCAGGGCGACAGCGTGCTCGCCGACCTGGCCCCGGAGAACCTGGGTGCGGCCGAGGTGTTCCGGGTCGAGGACGGCACGGTGGACGGCGCCGTCTCGCTCGGCAAGCGGCTGCGGGCCGAATCCTACGAGGCCGTCGCGGGCATCGGCGGTGGCAAGATCATCGACGTGACCAAGTTCGCCGCGCACATGGCCGGGGTCCCGATGGTGGCGGTGGCCACCAACCTGGCGCATGACGGCATCGCCTCCCCGGTCAGCTCGCTCGAGCACGAGTCGGGCAAGGGCTCCTACGGCGTCGTGCCGCCGGTGGCGGTGATCGTGGACCTGGACCGGGTGCGCTCAGGCCCGCCTCGCCTGGTCCGGGCCGGGATCGGAGACGTAGTCAACAACCTGGCCGCGATCGCGGACTGGGAACTGGCCGCGGCCGACCGCGGCGAGCCGGTCGACGGGCTGGCGGTCACGCTGGCCCGGACGGCCGCGCAGGCGGTGCTGCACCAGCCGGGCAGCATCGACGACGACGAGTTCCTCACCGTGCTGGCCGAGTCCCTGGTGCTGTCCGGGATCGCCATGACGGTGGCCGGCTGCACCGGCCAGGCCAGCGGCGGCGACCACGAGATCCTGCACGCCATCGACCAGCTGTTCCCCGGCGCGGGCAGCCACGGCGAGCTGGCCGGGGTGGGCGCGCTGTTCTGCACCTACCTGCGCGGGGACGACCGGCTCGGCGCCCTGATGTCCGATTGCCTGGCCCGGCACGGGCTGCCGCGGACCCCCGCCGACCTCGGGCTCAGTCACGCCGAGTTCACCAAGGCGGTGCTGCACGCGCCCGCGACCAGGCCGGGCCGGTACACCATCCTGGAACGGCTCGCGCTGGACGAGTGCGCGATCGCCCGGCAGGTGGACGCCTTCGCCGCGGCGATCGGGAACGGGACATGATGCCCGGGCCGACGCTGGCCGAAGTCCGGGCCAAAGGGCAGCCGCCCGAGGTGCTGGCGCGGCTCAACGACGAGCACTGGTTCGGCCGGCTCTACATGCGCCGGCTGTCACCCTACGCCACCATCGTGTTCGCCCGGCTCGGCTGGTCCCCGAACGCGGTCACGGTCTGCTTCATGATTTCCGGCGCCGCCGCCGGGGTGCTGACCGCCGTGCCCGGGCTGCCCGCGGCGATCGGCGTGGCCCTGCTCATCCAGCTCTACCTGCTGTTCGACTGCTCCGACGGGGAACTGGCCCGGTACACCGGGCGGTTCTCGGCGACCGGCGTGTACCTGGACCGGATGGGCCACTACATCGCCGAGGCCCTGCTGCTGGCCGGCCTCGGCGTCCGTGCGCAGGGGCATTTCTCGCTGGCCGGCGGCTACGTGAGCGCGGGCCTGGCCGCGGCGATCTGCGCCACGCTGATCAAGGCCGAGACCGACGGGGTCATCGTGGCCCGGGCCTCCTCCGGCCTGGACGGCAAGCACGACGACCAGGCGCTCGCGCCGCGGTCCCAGGGTCTCGCGCTGGCCCGGCGGCTGGCGTCGGCGCTGCGGGTGCACCGGATCATCCAGGCCGTCGAGCTGTCCGTGCTCATCCTGGCCGCGGCGATCGCGGACGCCGCCACCGGCAGCCTCACCGCCACCCGGGTGCTGACCGTGGCGGCGCTGGCGGTGGGCGTGGCGATGACGGTGGCGCATCTGGTGGCCATCGTGGCCTCCCGGCGGCTGCGGTGACACTGTCCTGCGTCATCCTCACCATGGGCGACCGCCCGGCCGAGGTCGCCCGGGCCGTCGGCTCCGTGCTGGCCCAGCGCGGCGTGCCGGTGGAACCAGTCGTGGTGGGCAACGGCGCCGACGTGACCGGCCTGCCGGCTGGCGTCCGGGTCGTCCGGCTGCCGGAGAACGTCGGCGTCGCGGCCGGGCGCAACGCCGGGGTCGAGGCGTGCCGCGGCGGCGTGGTGCTGTTCCTCGACGACGACGGCTGGTACCCCGACCCCGGGCTCGCCGCCCACGTGGCGGCCAGGTTCGCCGCCGACCCGGCGCTCGCGGTGCTGTCCATGCAGGTGGTCGACCCGGACGGCGGCCCGGGCGCGCGGTGGCACGTGCCCCGGCTGCGGGCCGGGGACCCGGAACGGTCCTCGGTCGTGACGACGTTCCTCGGCGGCGCATGCGCGATCAGGCGTTCGGCCTTCGTGGCCGCGGGCGGCCTGCCCGGCCTGTTCTTCTACGGGCACGAGGAGACCGACCTGGCCTGGCGCCTGATCGACCGGGGCTACCGGCTGGAGTACGACGCGGCCGCCCGGATGTGCCACCATGTGCTGCCGAACGCGCGGCACGACACGTTCCGCCGCCGGGACGGGCGGAACCGGGTCCTGCTGGCCCGTCGCAACCTGCCCTGGCCGTTCGCGGCGGCCTACCTGGCCGACTGGATGGCGCTCACCGTCGTCCGCGGGCGGGCCCGGCCGGACCGGCTGCGCCCCTGGTTCGCCGGCTTCGCCGAGGGCTGGCGGACCGACCCGGGCTCGCGTCACCCCATCTCGCTGCGGACCGCCTGGCGGATGACCAGGGCGGGCCGCCCGCCGGTCATCTGAGCCCGGCCCGTCACCCGGGCGGATGACGAAGGATCGGCCCCGCGAGTGACGAGCGGCCGGGGAGGCGCGGCGTACGATATGTCGTGTGGCAGGTCGCGACACTCGCGTACTCGCGCCAACGACGGGGGACGGGGGCAGCGGGAAGGCTGGCATGCCAGCCGGATGGCACTCGGTTATCACCGTGCCCTGGTACTGGCTGGCCGCCGGGCTCACCGGGTGCGCCCTGTTCGCCGCCGGGGTCCGGCTGTTCAGCACCGACGTGCGGCACCAGATGTGGAGTCTCTCGGCGGCCTGCGCCTATGCGCTGGCGGCCGTGGCCGTGACCACGCTGAGATCACGCGGGTCCGTGGGCGTCGACGTCGCGCTCGGCATCGTCGTCTGCGGGGCGATCATCGCCCCGCTGATATGGCTGATCGCGACCGGTCACGGAGAACCGGAGGTCGGCGTGGTGGCCACCTCGGCCAGCACCCTGATCCACCACGGCACCCCGTACCGGAGCGCGCAGGCGCTGGCCAGCACCACCAATCCCAACCAGTACAACCCGTACCTGCCGCTGATGGCCGTGTTCGGCGTGCCGCAGGCGCTGCTCGGCCACAGCCTGCTCACCGACCCGCGGGTCTGGTTCGGGCTGGTGTTCCTGGTGGTGTTCGCGTGTGCGCTGCGGGTCGCCGGGGCCAGGGACAGCGTCCGCTGGGCGCTGCTGATGACGGCCGCGCCGATCATCGCGTTCGAGCTGTGCGTCGGCGGCACCGACGTGCCCATGGTCGCATTCCTGTGCCTCGGCTTCGCCCTGCTGTGGGGGACGCGCGATACCGCGCCGGTCGCCGCCGGGCTGGCCCTGGGCATCGCCTCCTCGATGAAGGCGACCGCCTGGCCCGCGCTGGTGGTGGCGTTCGCGCTGCTGGCCGTGCGCGACGGGAAGCGCGCGGCGTGGCGGTTCACCGCGGTGGCCCTGGCCGTGGTGCTGGTCATCGTCGGCCCGTTCGCGGTGCTCAAGCCGGGTGCCCTGGTGAAGAACACCATCTTGTTCCCGCTCGGCCTGGCCAGCGTCAAGTCGCAGGCGGCCAGCCCGCTGCTCGGCCACGCGCTCGCGCAGACCGGGGTCATCGGCCACACCATCGTGGTCATCCTGCTCATCGGGTCCGGGGTGGCCATCGCGCTGTCGCTGGTGATCCGGCCGCCCCGGGACGTGCCCGCCGCGGCCGTGCGCCTGGTCATCGGGCTCTCGGCCATGTTCATCCTGGCCCCGTCGACCCGGTTCGGCTACTTCATCTACCCGGCCGCGATGGTGCTGTGGCTGCTGGTCTCCCAGGCCGGCCGCCGCGCCGCCGACCCCGGGTTAGCCGCGGCCCCGGCGGCCAGGATCAGGGCCTATTGTGGGGTCCGTGCGTCTTGGATCGCGGGCCGCTGGGGTCGCTGAGGCAGACGATGCCACGGTGCCTACTCCCGTGCCGGGGAAGAGCCCAGAGCGGGCGGGCTGGCTGTTCGGCGCGGTCACCGTGGTGCCCGCGCTGCTGGTCGTCGCCTGGCTGCTGCCCGCGTTCCCGCTGCTGCTCACCGACCGCCTGTCGGCGCGGCCGATGGTGTTCATGTTCGCCCCGCTGGCCGCGGGACTGTGCTACTTCGCCGTCCGCCAGCTGCCCGCGACCTGGCCGAGCTTCCGCAAGACGGAGCAGCCCGCACCCTGGTGGGCGCTGGCCGCCACGGTAGCGGTGGCGGTGGTGTTCACCGCCTGGCAGCTCGCCGAACGCACCGAGCAGATCATCTTCCTCCGCGACCCCGCCACCTACCTGCAGGTCGGGTACTGGATCGCGGACCACGGCTACCTGCCCATCCCGGACTCGGCCGCCGCGTTCGGCGGCCCGCACCCCGGCCTGAGCTTCGCCAGCGTCAACTACTACCCGAGCGGCGCGGGGATCGTGCCGCAGTTCATGACCGGGATGCCGCTGGTCCTCGCGGCCGCGTTCTGGCTGGGCGGCATGAACGCCGCGCTGCTGGCCACGCCGGTGATCGGCGGGTGCGCGGTGCTCGCGTTCGGCGGGCTGGCCGGGCGGCTGGCCGGGCCGCGGTGGGCGCCGGCCGCGGCGGCCGTGCTGGCGCTGAGCCTGCCCGAGCAGTACACCAGCCGCGCCTCGTTCAGCGAGCCGCTGGCCCAGGTGCTGCTGTTCGGCGGCCTGTGCCTGCTGGCCGACTCGCTCGTGGTGAACCGCGGAACCCGCGGCGACCGGGGGAAGCGCCCGGACTGGCCGAACCAGGACATGGTGCTGGCCGCGCTGGCCGGGCTGGCGCTCGGGCTGACCATTCTGGTCCGCATCGACGGGCTGAGCGACATCCTCCCGGCGGTCCCGTTCCTCGGCGTGATGCTGGCCGCGCGGCGGCGGCAGGCCATCCCGTTCGGCGTGGCCCTGGTCGCCGGGGTGGGTTACGGCCTGGCCGACGGCTACCTGAAGTCCCTGCCCTACCTGGACCTGGAGGCGCCGTCGCTGCGGCCGCTAGCCCTGATCGTCGCGGTCATCGTGGTCGCCACGGCCCTGGGCGTCGCGGTCACCGCCAGCCGGCGGGCCCGCGGCACGGCCAGGCGGCTCCTCGCCACGAAGGTGGTCCGCTGGCTGCCCACCGCGGCCGCGGTCGGCGTCGCGGCGATCTTCGTGGCCTTCGCCGTCCGGCCGCTGGTGCAGACGGTGGCGGGGGAGACCGACCCGACCTCCATCGCCTACGTCGCCGAACTCCAGAAGCTCGCGCACCTGCCCGTCGCCGGGCGGCGGCAGTACTACGAGGATAGCCTGTACTGGGTGATCTGGTACCTCGGCGTGCCCGCCGTGCTGCTCGGCGCCTTCGGCCTCGCGCTGCTGGCCAAGAGATGCACCAGCAGCCTGCTCAGCTGGAAGGATCCCGCCGGGGCGGCCCGGATCTGGGCGCTGCCGCTGATGATGGCCAGCTGGGTGATCGTGACCGTGCTGTGGCGGCCTGCGGTCTCCCCGGACCAGCCGTGGGCCAGCCGGCGGCTGGTGCCGTTCGTGCTGCCCGGGCTGATCCTGGCCGCCGTCTGGGCCGCCGCCTGGCTGAAGGACCAGGCGGCCCAGCTCGGCCGGACCCGGGTCACGGCCGGGATCGTGGCCACCTGCTGCGTGGCCTCGCTGGCCATCCCGACCGCGCTGGCCATCCTCGACCTCGGCGTCACCAAGAAGGACGGCGTGACCGCGCACGGGATGGCGTTCCGGAAGATCGGCACCGGCGAGATCACCGCGGTCACCGGGCTGTGCCGGGCGATCGGGCCGGGCGCCTCGGTGGTCATTCTCGACTCGCTCACCGCCGACCGGTTCGCCCAGGTGGTCCGGGGCATCTGCGGCACGCCCGCGGCCGTCCTGGACCGTCCGACGAGGGCGGAGGTCGAGTCGGTCGTGCCGGGCATCCAGCGGGTCGGACGGCGCCCGGTGCTGCTCGCCGGGACCCAGGATGAACTGGCCGGAGCCGGCGGAACATCCCGGGAAGTGGTCAACCTGCTGACCACGCAGGAGGCGCACAACCTGACCTCGCCGCCCACCCGCACCTGGCTGATCCACTACACCGTGTGGATGAGCGTCCCGGCAGCGGCCGGGGCCTAGTATCCTCGCCGGTGGTGAGCACTTTCACGGACGAGCAGGTCCCGCGCGTCTCCATCGTGCTGCCCTGCTTCAACGAGGAAGAGCACGTGCTGCTCGAGGTCGAGCGGATCTGCACCGCCATGGACAAGAGCGGGATCGGCTACGAACTGCTGGCCGTCGACGACGGCTCGACCGACCAGACGCTGGCCCGGCTCCGCCGGGCCGAGCCGGACTTCCCGCAGCTGCGGGTCATCCACTTCCCGCGCAACGGCGGCGCCGGCACGGTACGCCGGATCGGCACCCAGCAGGCCCGGGGCGAGATCGTGGTCTGGACCGACGCCGACCTGACCTACCCGAACGAGCGGATCCCCGAGTTCGTCGCCATGCTCGCCGAGGACCCCACGGTTGACCAGGTAGTAGGCGCACGCACAAAAGAAGAGGGCACGCTGAAAATAGCCCGGGTGCCGGCCAAGTGGTTCGTCCGCAAGCTGGCCGAACGGCTGACCAACGCCGACATCCCGGACCTGAACTCGGGCCTGCGGGCCTTCCGCCGCGAAGTCGCGCTGCCCTACCTGAAGCTGCTGCCGCCCGGGTTCTCCTGCGTCACCACGATCACGCTGGCGTTCCTGTCAAACGGACACGAGGTGCGCTACGTCCCCATCGAGTACGCCAAGCGCGCGGGCCGGTCGAAGTTCCACTTCTTCTCCGACGCCTACCGGTACGTGCTCCAGGTGCTGCGCATGGTGATGTACTTCAACCCGCTCAAGGTGCTGATGCCGCCGGCCCTGTTCCTGCTCGGCCTGGGCGTGGCCAAGGGCATCTACGACCTGGTGGTGCACCCGCTGCACGTCGCCAACGACACGCTGCTGATCTTCGTGACCGGGATGATCCTGGCCTCGCTGGCCCTGCTGGCCGACCTGATCGTGCGCTCCCGCGGGGACACGTGAGGATCGCCCTGGTCGGCCCGGCCCACCCGGACAAGGGCGGCGGGGCCCGGCACACCACCGAACTCGCGCGCCGTCTCGCCGCCGCGGGCCACGACGTCGTGATCGTGTCCTGGCGGGCCCAGTACCCCCGGCGGCTCTACCCCGGGCAGCAGACCGTCGACGTCGCCGAGGGCGCGCCCTACCCGCGCACCCGCCGCCTGCTGGCCTGGTACCGCCCGGACGGCTGGTTCGCCGCTGGCCGCAGGCTCCGTACCGCCGACCTCGTCGTCCTGGTCCTGCTGACCCCCCTCCAGGTTCCCCCGTACCTGGCCCTCCTGGCCGCTCTCGGCAGGAAACCGCGCACCGCGGTCATCTGCCACAACGTGCTCCCGCACGAGCGCCGGCCCGGCGACGTGCCGCTGGTCAAGGCCCTGCTCAACCGCGCGGGCACGGTGGTCACCCATTCCGCCGCCCAGGCCGCGCAGGCCAAGGCCCTCGTCCCGGGCGCGGCGGTGCGGACCGTAGCCATGCCCCCGCACCTGCCCGCGACCCCCCAGCCCGACCATGGGACCGAACGGGCGGCGGCTCCCGCCTCGCCGCAGTGCTTGCCCGGGGAGACACAGCGCCCCCCGGGGACACCCCAGACCCCGATGACCCCAAACCCCCGCGCACAGTGCCGCCTGCTGTTCTTCGGCATCATCCGCCCCTACAAGGGCCTGGACGTGCTGCTGCGCGCCCTGGCCCGGGCGCCATCCCACGTCACGCTCACCGTCGCCGGCGAGTTCTGGTCGGATATTACGGAAATTAAATATCTGATCGCAGAACTAGGCGTGCGCGACCGGGTGACGCTGCGGCCCGGCTACCTGCCCGCCGACCAGATCCCGGCGCTGTTCGCGGCGGCGGACGCGCTGGTCCTGCCGTACCGCGAGGCGACCGCGTCGCAGAACGCCCTGCTGGCGTTCGCGCACGGCGTGCCGGTGATCACCACCACGGCCGGGGCGCTGGCCGAGGCGGTGCGCGACGGCGTGGACGGGCTGACCTGCGCGCCGGACGACGCCGGCGACCTGCTCCGCGCGCTGGTCCGGATCAGCGATCCGCTGGTCGCCCGCCGGCTGCGGGAGGGGGTCAGGGCCGTGGACCCGGGGCCGGGCTGGGCTGCCTATCTGCAGGTTCTGCTGGCACGCTAGGGCCGGCTGGCTGGCCCGGGGCGGGCCCGCCCCGGCTCGCCCGCCCGATGGCCAGGCCGGCCCCCGCCCACACCAGGTCGCCCACGGTCATGACCACCCGCGAGGCGAGCGCCACGACCAGCGCGGACGCGGACGGCATGACCGGGGCGAGCACGGCGATGAGGGCCACCTCCCGCGGCCCGATGCCGCCGGGGAAGAAGACGATCAGGAAGCCGGCCGCCCAGGCCAGCGCGTAGGCGCCGAGCGACAGCGCGAAGACGTGCGGGGCGTCACCCGCGAACACCCGGATCAAGAACCAGGCGTGCGCGCCGTAGCAGAGCCAGCCGAGCATGCTCCAGCCCAGCGCCCGGGCCATCCCGGCCCCGCTGACCGAACCCTCGAGCGGCGGCCTGCGCAGCACCCGGAGCGCCAGGTCCAGGCCGAACCTGATGATCCGCGGGTACAGGCAGATCGCCGCCAGCGGCGTGATGGCCAGCACCCACCAGTACTGCCTGACCGCGTGCCCCGAGGTGAGCGGCAGCGTCACCGCCGCGGCCACCAGCCCCACCACCAGGGTGACCGCCATGCCGACCAGGCTGGCGGTCGCGCTGCGCCGCCGCGGGACGTGGTAGTCGCGGGCCAGCTCGACCTGGGCGGCCACCGCCCACACCGCGCCCGGCACGTACTTGCCCAGCTGGCCGACGAACATCACCCGGATCGCCGCGGGCAGCGGCAGCGCCGAGCCGAGGTCGGCCAGCAGCGCCCGCCAGGCCAGCATCATGGCGCCGAGCCCGGCGATGGCGCACAGCGCGGCGCCGGCCACGTCGTAGCCGGTCAGTTTGGCCAGCGCGGCGTGCACCTGCGTCCACTGCGAGGCCAGCCCGTAGACCGCGAGCCCGGCCGCGAGCAGCAGCAAGCCGCCGCGCAGCCATGGGTTCCTGGTGACACCGGACACGCCGCACAGCCTACTCGCCGACCCCACGATGGCAGGATCTCGCTCAAACGTGGCGATCCTGCCACTCGTCAGCCCGGCGCCCGCCTGGCAGGCTCGAGGTGTGAGTACGCAGACCACCCAGGCCGTTCGGCATCATGAAAATGCGGAACCGGCACGGCGGGCCACCATGGTCCCCTGGATCTGCCTGCTCATCGTCTACGTCGTGTGGGGCAGCACCTACCTGGCCATCCGGGTCGGGGTCGAGACGATCCCGCCGCTGCTGCTCGCCGCGGCGCGGAACGTGGTCGCCGGGATGATCATGTTCCCGCTGGCTCTGTGCAGCCGCCGGGCCGCGGTGCAGGCGGGCCGGGTGACGCGGCTGTGGCCGTCCCGGGCCGAGTGGCTGGGCGCCGCGACCGTCGGCGTCCTGCTGCTGGTGGCCAACGGCGTGGTCGGCGTGGGCGAGAAGACCGTGTCGTCCGGGCTGGCCGCGCTGCTCGTCGCCACCGTGCCGCTATGGCTGCTCGGCCTCGACGCGGGGCTCAACCACACCAGGCTCGGCCCGGCCCCGCTGGCCGGGCTGGCGCTCGGGCTGGCCGGGGTAGCCCTGCTGTCCGGGCTCGGCGGCGGCACCGGCACCGTCTCCGTGGCCGGCGTGCTCACCATCCTGGGCGCGGCCGCCATGTGGGCGCTGGGCACGATCATGGCCCGCCGGGTCACCCTCCCGTCCAGCGCCGCCCTGGCCAGCGGGATGGAACTGCTCTGCGGCGGCGCGGCGCTGGCGGCCCTGGCGGCGGCGTCCGGGGAGTTCTCCTCGCTGCACCTGGCCCAGGTATCCGCGCAGTCCTGGCTCGCGCTTGGCTACCTGACCGTGATCGGCTCGATCGTGGCGTTCTCCGCCTACGGCATCGCGGTCCGGTCGCTGCCGACCCCCACCGTCGCGACCTACGCCTACGTGAACCCGGTGATCGCGGTCCTGCTCGGCGCGCTGATCCTGAACGAGCGGCTGACCCCGGCCATGTTCGGCGGCGGCGCGCTCATCGTCGGCGCCGTGGTCCTGGTAGTCCGCGGCCGCCCGCCCGTCCATTAAGTACTTACTGCATTACGGTATTATTGTCCGGCCCCGTGTGCGGCACTCTGGATGAGTTCCCGCGGCGCCCCCGCCTCGTGCCCTCGGCCGGCGCGGGCGGGCGAACACGGCCAGGGTGGTTTCGGGGTTCTTCGCCCGCGAGCGGGAGCGCACCCGTGCCGAATGGCTACACCTGGCGGGTGCATTTCTGCCACCACACCGATATTGTGCACACCTGACGGCGTCCATCCAGCGCCGCCAGCCGTGGCCTGCGGCTCAGGGAGGGGAAATGGATCTGAGTGCTTTCTACGGCGCGTTCTCGCCAGCCTGCTTCGCGCTGCTCGGCCTGTGGCTGGTCGCAGTCCAGATCCGGCTGCCGGTCTGGGAGAGGGACCCGGAACGTCGCCGGCGTTCCTACGGGGTGGCGCTGCACTTCGCGCTGCCCGGCCTGATGAGCATGTTCGCCCTGATCGACGTGCAGACTCCGGTTTTCTGGCGGGTATCGTTCGGCGTCATCGCAATCGGCGGCGTGGTAGTCATGGTCACCGTCCGCGGATTCCCGGCCCCGCGCGAGCGCAATCAGGCCGGGGCGGGCCGGCTGCCCGCCGCCGACCGGCTCGGCGTGGCCGCCTACATCGCGGCGATCGTGCTCTACGTCCTAATCGGCGTGCTGGCCCTGCTGGGCGGCATCGGCGCGCTGCGTACCGAGGCGGTGCTGCAGACCCTGCTGGTGTTCCTCGGCTTCAACGTGGCGTGGCTGCTGTTGTTCGAGGACAGGACAGTCCCGGACGAGGTGCCTTCGGCCGGGACGCGATAATCGCGTCATTCCCCAGGAGCCCACGCCGAGGCCGAGGTCTACGTGGCCCGGGCGGGCCGCGCCGCGCTGGCAGCCTCTGCGATGCCGCGGCGCGCCAGTTGGTCGGCGCGCTCGTTGCCCGGGTCGCCCGCGTGTCCCTTCACCCACACCCAGGTGACGTCGTGGCGGCTCATCGCGTCCACCAGCCTGCGCCACAGGTCGTCGTTCTTGACCGGCTTCCTGGCCGCGGTCTTCCAGCCGTTGCGCTGCCAGCCCGGGACCCACTTGGTGATGCCGTCCAGCAGGTACCTGCTGTCGGTGTGCAGGCTCACCGTGGCCGGCCGCCGCAGCGCCTCGAGCGCCTCGATAGCCGCTGTCAGCTCCATCCGGTTGTTCGTGGTCAGCGGGTCGCTGCCGTGTATCTCCTTTTCCCTGTCCCGCGAGCGGAGCACCACGCCCCACCCGCCCGGTCCCGGGTTGCCGCTGCACGCGCCGTCGGTGTAGATCACGACCTCGGTCATGCCGGAAGGGTACGCGCTGCCGGGCCCCGATCCGCCGTCGTGATTTGCTTTGGTCGCCGGGAGTTCATAAAGTGGGGGGACACGACGCGGGGTGGAGCAGTTCGGTAGCTCGCTGGGCTCATAACCCAGAGGTCGCGGGTTCAA
>CAVUUF010000006.1:0-158093 GCA_963744575.1 uncultured Actinomycetota bacterium
CTGCGTCCGCTACTCCCTTGCGGTGACGGGGTGGCATGGATTCCCTTAGGCCAGGAGACCCTCGGCGAGTCGGGCACTATGTTCTGCTCGGTCGTCTTGGGTCGGGCGGGATGGGCGAGGTGTTCTTCGGCAGGTCGCAGGCCGGGCGCCCGGTCGCGGTCAAGCTGATCTATCCCGCTTTCGCTAATGACGTCAAGTTCCGGCGGCGGTTTCGTCTGGAGATAGAGGCTGGCCGAAAGGTCGGCGGATTCCACGCCGCACAGGTGGTCGATGCTGACCCGGACGCCGAACGGCCGTGGATGGTGACCGCCTTTATCGCCGGACCGTCTCTTGAGCAGGTTCTCAGCGAGGGCCAGATCCTCCCCCTTGACAGCGTGAGGGTGTTGGGCGCGGGCGTGGCCGAAGCGCTCGGAGCCATTCACGCCGCCGGGCTGATCCACCGGGATCTGAAGCCGTCGAACATATTGCTGGCTGATGACGGGCCTCACGTGATCGACTTTGGCGTCGCGCGTGCCGTCGACGCCTCCGGCGTTACCGCGCGGTCTGGCACGGCGGGTTTCATGGCACCTGAGGTTCTCTTGGGACGGCCGCTCACTTCAGCCTGCGACGTCTTCGCGCTGGGGATGGTGATGGCCTACGCCGTCGGCATCCGGCCGTTCGGCGTGGGGCTGCCTGAGGCGATTGCCTACCGAGTCGTCCACGAAGAACCAGACCTTAGCGGCCTGGACCCTCAGATTCGTGATGTGGTAGCAGCGTGCCTGGCCAAGGAACCTTCCGAACGGCCCACCCCGGCCAGGATCCTGGAACTCCTCGCCGACCCTGACCTACCCAGCCAGTGGCTTCCCCCGCCTATCCAAACCATGATCACGACCCATAAGCCACCGGGTAAACCCCCGGCGGTAGCCGCCACCGACCTGGCCCGCGCCGCCCGGCTGCTGGAGGAGGCAGAACAGATCGCCGGCGCCCTTCCTCTGGATGAGCAGGCCATGGCACCGGAGGACCGCGCGGCAGCGATTCCCGGCCCGCCGCCGCCTCCAGCAAGCAGCAGCGCCCGCGCCCGGGGGCTGGATGAGGAGTACGACCGCGCCCTCCCGCTGGCGGTTCAGCGGGCCAGGGCACTGGTGCACGTGGCCACGGTGGCTGCCCGCTCCGACCCAGTTCACGCTGCACAGCTGCTGGACGACGCCCTGCACCCGAGCTGGACTGAGCGCTTTCGGGGGACTGCGGGCTACCAGCACATCCTGGAGGCCTTGGTCTGGCACTCCGCATCAGAGTTCGGCATGCTCCTGGCCCGCATCGGCCCACCGTCCGCCAAGCGGCTGGTGGCTGACATCGAGAAGATCCCCCCCGTCATCCGGGCGCGGCACCACCGAGAATTCCTAGATGATGTCGCACCGTTCATCACTAAGGTGGCCGAGGTGGTAGCTGACGTCGACATTGGCCGCGCGGAGGAACTCGTTTGGCCCATGGGCACGCCTGCGCGTGACCTGGCGCTAGCCAAGGTCGCCATGGTGGCGGCCCGCACCGACTCCACCCGGGCCGGGCAGATAGCCTCCGCCGTCACCGGTCGGCCCGGGCAGACTCCGGGCCAGGATAGGCCGGAGGCACCTCCCTCGCCCTCGATGCTGGACGACCCGAACCAGGCAATCTACTGGAAGGTCCGGGCCCTGACCGAGATCGCCACCGTCATGGCCAGAGCCGACTCTGACCGTTCGGTGCGGCTGTCGGATGATGCCGAGCGGTTCGCCCGCACCATCGCCGATCAACCCACGTTGCGCGACGCGGCGCCGACGGGTGCAGAGGCGGTAGCGGCCCAGACTGACCCTGCCCAGGCTGGGCAACTGCTGACAGAGGCTGAACAATGGGCTCGGGCCATCAGCCAGAATGATTTGCAGACCATGGCTCTGACCAGCGTAAAGGCGGCAGCGGCCCAGGTCGACCCTGAGCGCGCCGGGCAACCGCTGGAAGAGGCCGAGCAGTACGCCCGCGCCATCAGCAGCGCGCCGTCCCGGCTCGAGGCCCTAGGGGAGGTAGCCCTGGCTGCGGCTCGCACCAACCCTGTCAAGGCAGAGCAGGTCATCGGTAGCCTCCCCCCCGACGCACCCGAGCGGGCTGAAGTGGCAATGCTGGCGGCGCTCAGCGACCCTGCCTGCGGTGAGCGAATCGCCGCCACCAGCGCCGACAGATACCTGCAGGCGCTGGTCGGGTCTGTGGTAGCGGTTCGCACCGACCCGGCCAATGCCGGGCCGCTGCTGGAAGAGGCGGTAGAGGCTGCTGGTGATGATCCCGCCCGCGTGGCTGAGATCGCCGTGGTGCTGGTCTCCATCGACCCTGCCCGAGCCGAGCAGGTGGCAAGCACCGTCAAGGCCGGAGCCGGGATGACCGCGGGGTACTGGAGGGCACGTGCCCTAGCGGGCCTCGCGAACGTGTGCTTTGGGAGCGGCGCCCGATGACAGATCAAGAAGTCCAACTGTTCCTGGCCGCCTGGCCATCATCTGCTGCTCGCCCGGCTGCTCGGCATGGCGGCCAAGCGGCTCGGCCAGCCGCCGGTGCTCGGCGAGATCATCCCCCGGCATTCTGTTCCGGCCGACAGCAGCGGCGACGCTCACCTGACAGTCCGGGCGGCACCCGGGGCGGCCAGTGACGACCTGGACCAGTGGGGTCCAGGATCTGGGCAGGAGCAGACTCATGGGGAAGCGTTGATATGGACGAGGCCGCTGCCGCCGGCATCGCCGACCCCGAACGGATGCCAAGCGACGGTGAGTTCGTCGCGGTAAGAGTGCTGTCCGGCGCAAGCAGGACGAGCTACGCTCCTCGTGCCGCCCGTGACCTGCAGCGTTCGCCTGTTGTATGCCGGTTGCCATGAGAGGACACTGGTGCGAAGGTGACGCTCTCGGGTACACCGCGTAGGGGGTGGCCGAATGGTCGAGCGGGACAAGCGAAAGCCGGCCGATCGGGACCCGGCCGTTAACGCGGAGATAACAGCCGAGGTCGAACGGCTGGCCGATGAGCTGGCCGAGGTGCGCGAGCAACTCGCGGCGACGAGCGAGGTTCTTGCCGTCATCGGACGATCCGCATCTGATCTCGACGGAGTACTGGAAACGGTCATCGAATCCGCGCGGAAGCTCTGCGGTGCCGATGCCGGACAGGTATTCCTGGTGGACGAAGACAGGTACCGGTTGGCATCCGGCTCCGGGATGACGGCGGAGTACCGGGAATTCGCCGCCAATACTCCCGTGCTTCTGGACCGGGGAACGCTTGGCGGCCGGGTCGCGCTTGACCGGCAGCCGACGCAGATCACTGACGTGCTCGCAGATCCCGACTACCTCTGGACGGATGCGCAGCGGATGGCCGGCTTCCGGACCGTCATGGGTGTCCCGATGCTGCTGGACAGCGAGGTGGTCGGGGTGCTCTCGGTGTGGCGAACCCAGGTCGACCCGTTCAGCGACCGCGCCGTGGAGGTCCTCACGACCTTCGCGGCGCAGGCGGCCCTCGCCGTCCGCACCGTTGATCTCGTCCGGGCGCTGGAGAGCCGTACCGACGAACTCGGGCGCAAGGTGAATCAGCTCGAGGCCCTCGGCGCGGTGGGCCAGGCGGAGAGCTTCAGCCTGAACCTCACCGAGGTGCTCAACACGATCATCACGCAAGCGGTACAACTGTCCGGGTCGGACGGCGGCTCTATCTACGAGTTCGACGAGGACGCCAGGGAGTTCCGCATCTCTACCGTCTGCGGCACCAGCCCGGAAACGTTCGACGCTCTCCGGCGCACCCGGATAGGACTCGATGACACCTTCCTCGGCCAAGCGGCGACGCGGGGCCGGCCCCTGGAGCTCCCGAACCTTGGCGACGCGCCAGGCGATCCCTACCTGAGGGTCCTGGCCGAGGGCGGCTGGCGTTCCCTGGTTGCCGTCCCCATGCTTCGCGAAGGCCGCATCGTCGGTGCCATGGTTGTCCGCCGCCATGCACCCGGGCACATCCCGCAAGAGATCCGCGACCTGCTGGGGACATTCGCCAGCCAGTCCGCACTGGCCTTGATCAACGCGCAGCTATACCGGCAGCTGGAGCGGCAGAGCGCCGCACTCGAAGTCGCGAGCCGGCACAAGTCGGAATTCCTGGCCAGCATGTCCCACGAGCTGCGCACACCGCTGAACGCCATCATCGGCTTTTCTGAAGTGCTCCTGGAGCGCATGTTCGGCGAGCTCAACGAGCGTCAGGACGACTACTTGCGCGACATCTGGAGTTCCGGCAGACATTTGCTCGAACTGCTGAACGACATTCTCGACCTGTCGAAGATCGAGGCCGGCCAGATGGTCCTTAACCGCTCGGAATTCGCCGTCCGCGAATCCCTAGAGAATGGCCTCTCGATGGTACGTGAACGAGCGCTCAAGCAAAGGATCCTGCTGAGTCTGGAGGTCGATCCCGAGGTCGGCCTGCTCGACGCCGATCGCCTGCGCTTCAGGCAAGTCGTGCTGAATTTGCTGTCCAACGCGGTGAAGTTCACCCCAGAAGGGGGACGCGTGGGTGTCCGCGCCTCCATACGCGGTCAGGACCTCGTCGTGGAGGTGACCGACACGGGACCGGGTGTGCCGGCCGAGGACCGTCAGCGCATCTTCGACGCCTTCCAGCAGGGCGCCCGGCATCCCGAGCAGACCGAGGGCACCGGGCTCGGGCTTACCCTGTCCAAGCGGATCCTCGAGCTGCATGGGGGCAGGATCTGGGTCGAAAGCGAAGCCGGGCGGGGCAGCACGTTCGGGATCGCGTTGCCCGTCGGATCCTCCGAACCCGCGTTGACGTCAGTCCCGCAGGTCAGCCAGGGTTCCGGTCTATCCACAGAGGTGGCCCCGGGCCCCAGGCCCACCGTCGTGGTCGTGGAAGACGACCGGCGGTCATTCGACCTGCTGCGGGTCTATCTCGAGGAGGCGGGCGCCCGCGTCGTCAGCGCCCGAGACGGCGAAGAAGGCCTGGATACGGTGCGCCGGCTGAGTCCCGCAGGCGTCGTCCTCGATATCCTGCTGCCGGGAATTGACGGCTGGGAGGTTCTCGCCCAGCTCAAGGCGGATCCGGCGACGGCAGCGATCCCGGTGGTCGTGGTGTCGATGCTTGATGAGCGTGGCCACGGTTTCGCGCTGGGTGCCGCCGAATATCTGGTCAAGCCGGTGGGCGAGGATCAGCTGCTGGCCGCCCTCTACCGCGTGGCGGCAATTCCTGAGCGGCCGCACACGGTGGTGGCCATTGACGACGATCCCCTTGCCATAGAGCTGGTCCGGGCCAGTCTGGAGCCCGAGGGATGGACGGTGCTGGGCGCAGTCACGGGCCAGGAGGGCCTGGCCCTGATCCGGGAACGGCAACCCTCCGCCGTTCTGCTGGACCTTCTCATGCCCGGTATGGATGGCTTCGAGGTCGTGGAGGCTCTGCGAGCAGACCCCGGCACGAAATCCGTCCCCGTGGTCATCCTGACGTCCAAGTCCATGACCCAGCAGGACAAGGAGCGACTGCACGGGCGCATCACGTACGTGGCGCGCAAGACGGAGTTCGATCTGTCGGGCCTCGCGAGTCTGCTCCGCTGGGCCAGCACTAGTCGGCAGTCCCCGGCTTCGGAGTCGGGATGACCCACGTGATCCTGGTCGTAGAGGACAACGAGCGGAATCTCAAGCTGCTGCGGGACGTGCTTGAGTACGCGGGCTACGACGTGCGGGTGGCTCGGACGGCCGAGGACGGCATCACCTCGGCGGTCAGCGAGCCTCCCGATCTCGTTCTCATGGATCTCCAGCTGCCAGGTATCGATGGCATGGAGGCTCTTCGCCGGCTGCGCGGGAGCCCGCGGACAGCGGACATACCCGTGGTCGCGGTAACGGCCCAGGCGATGAAGCAGGACCGGGAACGGGCCTTGGATGCCGGTTTCAACGGGTACATAGAGAAGCCGATCAGCGTCCGCGCGTTTCCCGATCAGGTTCGCAGCTTCCTCTCAGGTGGGGCAGGTGGGAACTGAGTGACACCGGACCCGCTTGTACTCGTCGTGGATGATCTGCCGCAAAACGTTCGCCTGCTCGAGGCGGTGCTGTCGCCAAAGGGATTCCGGGTGGCCACGGCGTCCTCCGGAACCGAAGCTCTGGACGTGCTGAGCAAGGAGCACCCAGATGTCGTTCTGCTGGACATCTTGATGCCCGGCATGGACGGGTATGAGGTCTGCCGCCGGATCCGCGAAGATCCAGGGACGGCTTTCCTGCCGGTGATCATGATCACTGCGAGCGGAGAACAGGAGAAGATCCGCGCCATCGAGTCCGGCGCCGACAACTTCGTCAACAAGCCTTTCGACCAGGCCGAGTTGCTGGCCCGGGTGCGCTCCCTGGTTCGAGTCAAGCGGTACCACGACACGATCGAACGTCAGGCCGCCGAGTTGGCGCGGTGGAACCGTGAGCTTGAGCAGCGCGTCCAGGACCAGATTGAGCAGCTGGAACGCGTGGGCCGGCTGCGCCGCTTCCTTCCGGTGCAGCTGGCTGACCTTATCATCAGCTCGGGCGATGAATCCTTCCTCAATGCGCACCGCCGCGAGATCACAGTGGTGTGCTGTGACTTGCACGGCTTCACCGCCTTGGCCGAAACGGCTGAACCCGAGGATGTCTGGGAGATCCTCGGGGAGTATCACGCTGCCCTGGGCGACCTCCTAGCCCGCTTCGAGGGGACCTTGGAGCGGTTCGCCGGTGATGGGCTCGTGGTCTTTTTCAACGACCCCATCCCGTGCGATGACGCGCCGTTGCGGTCTGTCCGGATGGCGCTGACGATGCGCCAGCGGGTACAGGAACTGGCCGACAGATGGCAGCGTCGCGGTCATGAGCTGGCCCTCGGGGTGGGCATCGCTCAGGGCTATGCCACACTCGGACAGGTCGGCTATGCCGACCGCTTCGATTACGCCTCAGTCGGTAGCGTCACCTACCTGGCCGCACGCCTGTGTGCCGAGGCGGCGCCCTGGCAGATCCTCGTCACCCAGCGCGTGCACGCGGCAGCCGAAGAGTTCGTGGTGAGCCGGCTGGTCGGCGAGCTATCGTTGCGTGGCTTCTCTCGGCCGATCCGCACCTTCGAGGTTTCCGGGCTCGACTCCGCAAAGGTCACTTCATGACTACCGCGACGGCGCGAAGGCTAACGCTGGCAGAACTCAGCGACAAAGAACGCAACGAGCGCTCTGACCGCCTCCAAGAGAGAATGCGCGGCGTCTGGGAGATCATGCGACACAACGGGGAGGGCGGCCGCGCTCATTGTCGACCTCGCCGAGCAAGGTGATCATCAAGCGTGACCGGCATGTGGGCCTCCGCAGCTTGCCCGGGCTGGCGTCTCGAGCCGCTTTGAGGCGATGGCGCAGATCGCAGAATCGTGGCCGTAGGTGCTACCACGCTGCAGCGCAGGCTGTCCGTGGCGGGCGGCCGCCTGGTCCTGGCCGCCCGGCCAGGGCCGGGTCCAGGGCCGGGCCGGGTCACCGCTGGCCGGGTGGCCGCTGTGGTCACCGGCGGCCGGTCTTCGCCGGCATCGCCGGCCACCTGGGCCACACGGGTGATGGGGCGGTGAGGCGGGTCGGCGAGAGCGTGATCGGACGCGATCGATGCCCGCCAGCCTCGTCCGGCATGATCCCGCACACGGCCGTCCTGCGGCCCGCCGGGCCGGGCCGGCGCGGGACCATCGCCGCGGCGGGCGCAGCGCGGCCCGCGAGCAGATGCCAGCCGGGCAATTCCCCGCAACTCCAGCCGCTGGACCGGCCAGATGGCGCGAGGCGGTAAGCGACGGTGACGACTGCGGGCAGGTCCGGGCAGCGCGTGAGCGAGGGCGCGGCCAGGTTCCGGTGCGCGGCGTGCGGCGAGATGGCCGCGGTGGTCATGGCCCTCCCGGCGGGTCGCCCGGCTGACATGGGACCGCCCCTGGGGCGGCAGTCCCAGGACCGGGACGGGATCGTGGCAGACTACCTCGGCGGGACCGCCTGGAAGGCCGCCGAGGCCCCGGCCTGCCAGGCTCCGCTCGAGATCCTCTGTTGCGAGGCGCCTGACCCCGCCGCCCTGCGGCGGATCGGCTGGGAGCTGGCGCCGTTCTACTGCCCGGACTGCGGGCAGAACTACTGCCGCGCCGACTGGCAGACCCACGTCCTGTCCGGTGACGGCTGCTGCGACCGCACCACGGCCGCTGCCCCGGCGGCCACGAGCACACGATCGACGACTGAGACGACGCCGCGGGCCTGCGCCAGGCGATTCCACGCAAGCCGGGAACCGCGTCCGCTCAGATAGACAGCCCCACCTGAGCGTTATCGTTTATCTGAATTCCTTCAGAGCGCATGTAATAGATCCCTGCCGATTCCGTGCGGCCAGGAGTTATGCCGTTTGCTCGACCGGATCCGCGCAGTTCTCCCCGTTCTGGATGCTGCCTGATTTCGCGATCGTGGCGGTCCCCGCCACTACAGTCGCGAGGCCTCGCGCCGACCGGGTTTGAGCGGCCAGGTCTGGTCGAAGCTGCTCAAGCGACGGCGGCTAGTGCCGCATCATGCGAGGTTTGCCCTCGTGGCACTATGCGCGAGGGTCACGGAGACCGACTGAATCGTGCCGCCAGAACGGCTCTGCATAGACCAGTGTCCCGGTCATCCACGGCTCATACGCCGGGAGCCTGATGGCCTGGAAGGCACCATCGGGAATGCGCAGGGATGGCTTCCGGAAGCCCAGGTCGCTACCGGGCGCGAACCCGAAGCGCGAGTAATAGCCCGGATGTCCCTCCAGGAAGACCAGAGGGACGGCCCGCTTAGCAAGTGTCTTCAGCCCCTTCCGCACCAATGCCGAGCCGATGCCGCGCTTTTGGTAGCCGGGCATGACCGCCAAGGGGCTGAGCACGTGCACCTCAACCAGCCGCCGAGGGGCGTCGAGCAGACTGCGGGTGAACATGACGTGCCCGACGATCTGCCCGTCGTGCCCGGCAACCAGCGACAGACCATCCTTCGGCGTGATGGTCTCCCGCAAGGTATCGACCAGGTCGGCCACGACAAGGCCGTGGTCACCGAACGCCCGCAGGTGGATCTCCCGCACAGACTCTTTATCGTCCGGAAGTTCTTCGCGAAGCTCCATGCCTGGATGGTAAGGACCCTCCCGGTAGCTCGCACACGTTATTGAGCCCGGGCGGGCAGCGGTGCTCGGGCCGGTGGAAGCTAACCCGCACCATAGAGCCGGACCGGGAGCCTCTCCAGCCCGCGGATGAGCGTGCTCGGCCGCCAGCGCAGGTCCGCCGGCGGCACGGCCAGGGTCATGTCGGGGAACCTGTCCAGCAGAGCGCCGAACGCGATCTCCGCCTCCCGCCGGGCCAGCGGCGCACCCAGGCAGTAGTGGATTCCATGGCCGAATGCCACGTGCCCGCCGCTATCCCTGTCCACATCGAACGCATCGGGCTCGGCGAACCGGGTAGCATCCCGGTTCGCCGAGCTCAGTCCGACGATCACGATCTGCCCGGCCGGGATGTCCATGCCGGCCAGCGTCGTCGGCTCGGTGGTGAACCGCAACGTCGCGTGGTTCACCGGGCTGGTGTAGCGCAGCATCTCCTCCACCGCCACCGACAGCAGCGACCGGTCGGCACGCAGCCGGGCGTGCGCGGCCGGGTCGAGCAGCAGCGCCAGCGTGCCGCTGGCGATCAGGTTGACGGTCGTCTCGTGCCCCGCCACGAGCAGCAGGAACACCATGCTGATCAGCTCGCCCGTGCTCAGCCGGTCCTCCTCGCCCCGGGCCTGGACCAGCGCGGCGAGCAAGTCGTCGGACGCGCCGGGGGAACGGCGCCTGGCCTCGACCTGAGCGGAGAAGTACGCGATCATCTCGGTGGCGGCCGTGCGCATCTGCTCCGGCCGGGCGACCGACGAGACGACCGCGTCGGACCAGGCGCGGAACTTGTCCCGGTCAGCGGCGGGGACGCCGAGCAGCTCGCTGATCACGGTGACCGGGAGCGGGAACGCGAATGACTCCAGCAGGTCGACTGTGTCCCCGTCGTGCGCGGCGAGGTCGTCGAGCAGCGAGCCGGCGATCTCCGCGACACGTGGCCGCAGGCCTTCGACGCGGCGGGCGGTGAACGCCTTCGTGACCAGCCGCCGCAACCGCTCGTGGTCGGGCGGGTCCATGTTGAGCATGTGCACCGACAGCATGTTCTCCGGCGACGCCTCGGTCGGCTCGCCGGCCGGGTCACCGGCCGCACCAGCGGCATAGTGAGCCGCCAGCTTGCGCCAGTCCTTGCACAGCCGCTGATCGGCCAGTGCCGCGCGCACGTCCGCGTACCTGGTCACCAGCCAGGCCGTGAAGCCTTCCGGCATCTCCACACGGACGACGGGCCCTTCCTCACGCAGCTGTGCGTGCAGCGAATGCGGGTTCTGGAAATACGACGCGCCGAGCTTCTCGGGGGATTTAGCCATACGCTAAGGTTAAGTAATTACTCGTCTTCTCGGCAAGCTGGCACCCGGCGGCTACCACAGGAAGGTGCTGCACGCGTTCACCAGTCCGGTGAAGCGGGGAAACCGCCTCGGCCATCCGCGCCGTCGCTCACGCGGCCCTCGCCGCGGCCGCAGCCTTCGCAGGGTTGGTCCGGTGCCCGGCGATGATTCCGGCCGGGGTTGCGCGTCGACATCGCGGAGGGTTCGCTCGCGATAGGAAGGTGCGCCGATGAGCATGCCAGTGACCGCTCTGGACGAGCGGTTCAGCGATCCGAAGGCAGTGGCGACCGGATGGGATGAGACCCGCCGGGCGCTGGACGAGGCCGAGCTGTTCTGGATTACCACGGTCCGGCCCGACGGACGGCCGCACGTCACCCCGCTGGTCGCGGTCTGGCTCGACGGGGCGCTCTACTTCTGCACCGGCGACACCGAGCAGAAGGCCGTCAACCTGGCCGCCAACCCGCACGTGATCCTGACCACGGGCTGCAACAGGTGGGACGGCGGGCTAGACGTGGTGCTCGAGGGCGACGCCGTCCAGGTCACCGACGACGACCTGCTCCGGCGGCTGGCCGAGGCGTGGACGGCCAAGTGGGACGGGCGATGGCAGTTCCAGGTCCGCGACGGCTGCTTCCAGCACATGGAGGGCTTGCGCGTCCCGGTCTTCGCGGTGCGCCCGGCCAAGGTCCTAGCCTTCGCCAAGGGCGAGGTCTTCAGCCACACCAGTCACAGATTCTGATCTCAGCTAGCACATATGCCTTCATGGGGGCCGGACCCCACATCAGGGGACGTCAGATCGACCAGCTATGCATGCCAGACACTGCAGACCGCACAGGCTGCTATGCCCGCCAGATCGGCGGGAGTGTGCGCTTCGTCGGAACCGAGCATCGATCACATAGCGTGAGCAGGACAGGCAAGTTAACCGAGTCTCGGTATCACCGGAATGCCGTCACGGCACGACGACGCTGTTGTGCGCGCGTGCTTGAGGCAGCTGGCCGGCGGGGCCTGGGACCGGGGCCGGGGGTGGCCGTGCGGGGTCAGCCGCGCACCAGTTCCCAGATGAGGGCTCCCGGCAGGCCGGCGTAGGCGGCCGCGGTGGCGTCGGGGATGAACTGTGTCGCGGGGCCTTGCATGGCCGCTTCGGCGGGCCCGATGCGTGGCTCATGGCACTGCCGGATCACCAGCTGGGACTGGTGAAATGCGGTGAGGTAGTCGCCGTGGAGATGACCGTATCCTTGGACGACGCCAGCACCGCCGGCGGCGTCCTGGAAGTATGCGGCCCCTCCGAGTGCGGCGGCTGCGGGATGCAGGCCGGACAGGACCATGTGCCCGCCGGGGCGCAGCACCCGGCTCAGCTCGGCGATGGCCCTGCCGAGGTCGGCGACGT
This sequence comes from uncultured Actinomycetota bacterium, assembly GCA_963744575.1. GTDB lineage: Bacteria > Actinomycetota > Actinomycetes > Streptosporangiales > Streptosporangiaceae > Palsa-504. The sequence goes on from CAVUUF010000006.1 coordinate 11,817, forward strand.
GCTCAAGCGCCAGCGCGCACACCACCAGATCGACGCTGGCTGGCTCCAGCGGGAGCGCGCTGAGGTCCCCGTCACGGAAGGTGGCCTGGGGCAGCGCCGCCCTGGCCTTCTCCAGCATCGCCGGCGACGCGTCCACCCCGATGACGTGGTGACCGAGTTCGGCCAGGCGGCGTGCGTGACGGCCGGTGCCGCACGCCGCGTCCAGGGCTGCACCCGGCGCGACGGCGCCCAGGATGGACCAGACGACAGGCTGCTCGAGGTGGATGAGGGGATTGCCGGGGTCGTCGTAGGTCTGCGACCAGCGGGCGTAGCCGCTGGCAACGTCCATGATCGGTACATCAGCACCCAGCTGGTAGACGGCCTCGCCGCCGCAGGCGATACGCCGGATCTCGGCAAGCCGTGCCGCCGCCTGCGCATCGTCGTCGAACAGATGACGCATGAGCGCGATCCCCTCGACTCCGAGCAGGAACTCGCCAAGACGCAGATGCCGGGCCACCCGCTAAGGATGCCCGATCCTCACCGGGCTCGCACGCCCACCCTGCCCCCCTTGCTGCTGGCCGCCCGTGGGCGTGAGGACCGGCCCGGCGCAAGCGGTCCGCGTGACAGCGGGTCCCGCCGGAGGAAGACTGTGGCGGTGAGCGTGCCGGCAGGTTTGCGCGCGCGTCGAGGTCAGCGCTGAAGGCGCAACGGCCCGGGAGATCCGCATCCACGGCAGCGGGGGCGCGCTGATCCCCGAGGGCTGCCAGGTCGCCGACGGCGGCGGTCAGACTGCCCGGGTTCACCGGCGCCGGAGCCATCGCCTTCTTCGACCAGCCGCTAAACCCGGGCAAGACAACGCAGGCCGGTCCGCTGTGGCCATCCGGCAACTTCGCCGCCCGCAAAGACACGGCTCCTGTTCACCACCGTTCATGGCTGAGATCGCCAGGGCCCTCGGCGAGCGGTACGAGCCCGCTTAAGCCCGAACTGCAAACGCGGCATGATGGCACGCCGCCCGGCGAAGAGGAGATCGCAGCCCGGCTGCGTGCCGAGGGCCTGCGCCCGCACGGGTGGGGCAACGGCCCCCGCGATACCTACGGCTGGCATGAGCACGGCTATGAAAAGGTGCTGTACTGCGTGCGCGGCCGGATCGTGTTCCACACTGCCGACGGCGACATCGAGCTCGGCCCGGGAGACAAGATGGTCCTCCCGCCGCGCACCGCGCACGCGGCAACGGTCGGCGCCGAGGGCGTGCGCTGCATCGAAGCGGCCCGCCAGCGAGACTAGAGCCCAGTTGACGGGATCCGCCACGTGGCGAACAAGCCCCGATGCCCCCTCGTGGTCCAGACGTCCCTCATTACTCATCGCGGCAGAGCGCGCACTCTCCGTGCGGGATTCTATGTATAAATATTCAGACCGGGCGGCTGCATGTTGAGCCGACCGCGGGCTTGCTGGGAGTGCCGGTGTGGCGGGCGCGTCGGTCCAGCCGACGCTCGCCGCGCGTGCGATCGCCTGGACGGTTCAGGTGCCGGGGAGGCGTCTCAACCGGGGATCGTCTAGCGGTTCTCCGCTACGAACTGGCTGGCGGTGAAGGACGCGCCAGCCGGGTCGGCGAGGACGGCGAATCGCACCCACGGCGCATTCTGCGGCTCGGCCAGGACCGAGCCTCCGAGCTCACGCGCTCGGGCAGTGATCGCGTCCACGTCGTCGACGGCGAAGGTCACGCTCCAGCGCGCTGGGCCGCCCTCGCGGGGCAAGATCGTCGCCACGACGTCCTCGAAGCCCTCGGGTGCGCCCATCTGCTTCATCCCCGCGCGCAGGCCGGGGTTGAGCTCCTCCAGATGATCGCCGTAGCCCGGCAGAGCCCACATCGGCGAGCCGGCGTCGATCGTCGTCCAGCCGAACACGGCGCCGTAGAAGGCCCGTGCGGCCTGGACATCGTCGGTGTGCAGGTTGTTGAAGTTCACCGCGCCATGCTCGTTGACCGCCGCCGAGCCGCGGTGCGATCCGGGCTGCCACACGCAAAAGACCGCGCCCTCGGGATCGGCGAACACGCCCATCCGCCCCGAGTCAAACACGTCGAAGGGCGCGGAGAGCACCCGCCCGCCCGCCTCGCGCACCCGGGCTGCGGCGTCATCGGCGGACTCGACGCGGATGTAGGTGTTCCACACCGCCTGCGGCGGCGCACCGGGGGACTGCGAGGAGATCGCGGCCGCGTCCCGGCCGCCGATGCGGGCCATGTAGTAGTGAGTCCCAGCGTCGGGAGGCATCGCGTCCTCGGTCTGCCAGCCGAAGAGCCCGGAGTAGAACCGGGCGGCGTCGGCGGGGTCGGGCTGGCTGGTGTCGACCCAGCACGGCACCCCGGCTGGGTAATCCTCGCGCGTGCTCATGACGGCAGCCTACAGCGGCTCTCATCGAGCATCCCGGCAGCGAGCCGCTCGCGCCGGACCGCGCCGATGTCACCGCGGCACCGGAGAGCATCACTCACCCGCGGTCCCCGATCAAGCGATGACGTCCACGAGCCACGCCGACCACGCTATACGTCATGCGCGTCGCGCAAGCGGATCCGCTTCCGCACGCCAGCGGGAAGCGCCGAGGCCGACCGATGGGCGCCGGAGCCGGCGCGGAATGCGCTCCCGGGCGTCACTCCGGCTACGCCAGCTGAAGGCGGACCGTGGTCCAGCAGCGATCACGCACGACGAACCGCACGCACGGCCGCCGAGAAGCGACAGCTGATATTCGCCGTCGGGCAGTCGGTACCGCATCCGGCCGCGGGCGTCCGTCACCAGGGAAAGTGCATCCTCGATTCCAGCCGTGCGCAGCTTCACCTGCGCAAAGCGCAAACGGCGGTCCTCGCGCGCTGCGGCCTGCAGCGCTCGCTTCAGCCCGCCAGTGGCCGGCATATGGCCAAGGTAGCGCTCCGTCGCCTGATGGGCTACGCGGCTCCGAGGGCTATCCGTAGGCGATCGTCATCCGACACCGGCGCTGGTGCTCTTGTCCGTGATGTTCGCGGGTCGCCGCCGTGTGTCGCCGGAGATCCTGTCGGCTGCTCTGGCACGGTTGGCGGAGTGGAGGGATGGCGCGCTGACCGGATCGGGGCGGCGTTGGCGGGCAGGAACCTGACGGTGCCGGCCCGGCGGCGGCCGTTCCCGGCGATGGGGCGCGCAGTGGCTGCCGGGCTACCGCGTCCTGCTCACTGGCGGCCCGGCAGTAACTCGGCTGAGCGGGCTTCCGTCCAGCGAGAGGGAGCCGGGTCGGGGTCAGCGACGGCCTGCTGCTTGGAGTAGGGCACGGATCTCCGCCAGGCCTTGCCGGGTGATCTGGCGTCGCGGTGTGCCCGGTGCGGATTCGGTGGGCAGCGTGAGCCACAGGAGCAGGTAGAGCAAGAGGCCGACGGCGCCGAGCAGGGTCAGGCAGACCCACAGCAGGCGGATCAGGGTCGTGCTGGTTCGGAGGGTCGCGGCGATTCCGCCGCAGACCCCGGCGATGATCCGGTCTGTCTCGCTGCGGCGCAAGCCTGGGTGAGCGTTCATCGGGTTCTCCCTAGCGGGTGTGGCGGTGTGCCGGGTGTCTCGGCCAGGTTCGGGCCGGCAAGACGGCGAACGCGACGCACGATTCTCAACTACCGCCGCCGGGCCGAAGGCCCGGCGGCGGAGAGCGGGGTCGCGCGCCCGGCGCCGCCGATCGCGGGTCAGTGCCCGGTCAGGCCAAGCTGGTTGGCGAGCCCGACGTCATCGCGCTTGGCCCAGTGTTCGGCGACCTGGCCGTCCTGGATGCGGTACAGGTGGATCGCCTCGATTTCGAAGCGCTTCCCGGTTGGCGGCTTGCTCTGGAACTCGCCGGTGTGCGTCCCCTTGGTGATCAGGCGGACCGCAACCCGGTCGCCGTCGCCGAAGGCGTCGAGGACCTCATAGGACAGGTCGGCGAACGCGCCGCGCAGCCAGCTCAGCACCGCGTTGGCCCCCTCCGGTCCCGGCGGGGTGCCGGGCGGCGCCTCGTGGTCCACATAGTCGGGGGTGAGGAAGTGCCCGGCCAGGTCGTATCGGCCGGCGCCGAAGTAGTCGACCTGCGTCCGCACGGCGATGTCGACGTTGCCCGTCATGGCGGTAGTCATCTGCAGCTCCTCCTTTGGAATGACATTACTTCTGCTAGAATCTAGTTCTAGCGGATGGAATGCTACTCTGTCAAGATGGGGACCCGAGCACGCCCGGACCGCCGCCAGGCCATGGCCGACCAGACCCGGCACGACATCCTCCAGACCGCCCGTCAGCTGTTTGCCCGGCAGGGATACGCCGCCACATCGGTGACCGACATCGCCGGCGCGGCAGGCGTGGCCGTGCAGACCATCTACGCCCGGCTCGGCTCCAAGCGGGGCATGCTGATGGCGCTGATCGACCTGATCGACCAGGAAGCTGACGTCGGCGGCCTGGTCGCCGGCATCCGCGCCGCCGCCGCTCCCGGGCAGGCCCTCGCCGCCGAAATCCGCCTCACCCGCGTCTTCCAGGAGCGCTGCGGGGACATCATCGGGGCCCTGTTCGCCGCCGCGGCGGTCGAACCGGACCTGACCGCGGCCGTGGCCGAGGCAGAGCGCCGCCACCGCGAAGGAGCCCGGCTCACCGTGGCCCGCATCACCGAGCTCGGCGGCCTACGCCAGGACCTTGCCCCCGACCGTGCCGCCGCCCTGATCGCCATCGCCACCACCCACCAGGCATGGCGCGAGCTCCGCGACGCCTACCGGCTGTCCTGGGACCACGCCGAGGCGCTGCTCGCCGACACGCTCGGCCGGGCCGTGCTGAAAACACACCCCGCCCCGCAGCGCTGAGGATTCCGGAGATCCGCAGCTGCGCGGGCAACGCCAGCTGCAGCTTGGCGAAAATTGTACCGTTCCGCTCGGCGGTGCCCCTTCCGCGCGCGTGAACAGCTCGGCAGGGCCACGGACAACTGCTTGGGCGGTCCCAGACATCTTCCATCGCGGCAGAAGAGCGCGTTCGCCAGGGCGGCTGCGGAACCGCCCCTGGCGAACCTCGCGGCGTCGGTCCTTATTAGTCCCGGACGTAATAATCGGCCTGCACCCCGTCGAAACGGCCGGTTCTCCGGCAGCAGCGGCGGAAAGCGGCGCCCCGAGCCGCACGGGCACAAGTCGTTCCGGCCGAGCTTTTCGACGAGTTCGGTGTCGACGCCGACGATCCGGTTGCCGCGCTTGACGCGGGACTCGCTAGAGGGAACCCTCGGCGGCGCTTGCCAGACGGCTCAAAAGGATGTCTCGGTGTCATGGTCGCGGTACATGATCGTCCTCCTCGTCACACAGAGCAGGAGGATCGTAGCCTGCGAAGCGCAGGTGCCGCGAGCCGTTTTCCACCGGAGCGGACACCCGGTCACGGTCGCGCTCCCAGCGGCATGAGCGGAAGCTCGGTCAGGTCAGGTCAGGTTAGGTCAGGTCAGGCCGCCGCAGCCGTGGCCGGTATGGTGCGGACGATGACGCATCCACAGGGTAACGTCGAGCGTCCGTAGAGGCGTTATTTCGGCTGGTATGCCTGCCCGCTTCTTCAGATTCTGCAGCACTGCCATGAAGCTACCGTGGTCTTGGCCAAGTGCGTTATGCAATGCTTTCCAAATTTCCTCTGGGCGGCCGAATGCGCAGCCGAAGACCTCGACATTCCTGCCATCGGGGACCTCGACGACCCGCCGGCCCAGTTCGGCGTTAGGTCACGGCAGGAGGTCGAACAGCGTCAGGCCGTCATCCGCCGTGCCTGGGTCGGCCTGCCAGCAGACGCTCCACGGCTCGCCCGGCGGTGGCTCCACCTGGACCGGCTGCTGCATGAAGCGCTGGGCTCCGGGCTGCGCCGGGGCCACCACGCCGGTGTGATACCGGTGCTTGTCGTAGTGCAGGTAGTGGATGAAGGAGCCGGGCCAGTGCGCGTAGGCGGCGCGGGTCCGCCGCGCCACTTGCTTGTCGCCCGCGAAGTAGGCGGGCACGGCGTTCCTCCCGGTCCCCAGCTTGAAATCTGAGTACGTTTCGTCCTGCTTTCCGGTCTGCACGATCAGGAGCCGCGGTGCCACCAGGGTGTGCAGGTCCGATGTGTCGATGTACTCCCTTATGTCGGCGCGGTCCCAAAAATTGCACCGGTGGTCGGATGCGTTGCGGCCGAGGTTGTGCCGCAGCCCGAGGTCCGGCGAGAATCCCGCCGGCAGGACCGCGGCCAGTCCCGGCTCCAGGGCGCCCGCGTAGGTCGCGATCCGGCCGCCCAGCGAGAGCCCGGTGACGATGATGCGCTCGGCGTCGATATAAGGCTGCCGCCGGAGCCATTCATAGGCCTGCAGCACGTTCCACGTGCGCTCGCCGTCATCGGCCCAGTCGGACGGGCCCATTCCCGGCGCGGTTATCGGCCGCTGCGGGTGGTTGTCGGGCCCGTCGCCGTCCTGGCCATCGGTGCAATCGTAGTCCCCGGCTGACGTGTTGTCAGAGGAGTACGCATCAGCATAGAACTCGCTGTGGGTGCGATGGCCGACGTTGACGGCCAGGACGGCGTAGCCGCGCCGGGCGAACGCGTCGCCGTACCAGTAGAGCGTGGAGCAGGGGCACATGCACGTCCACGCGCTGCCGTGATGCCCATTCAACGCGATGACCGCCGGGAATATCGCCTCAGGCGGGTCAGCGGGATCGCCGAACGGCAGCGCGAGGTACGCCTTGAACCTGCGCTCGGTGGTGCCCGGGCCGTACTGGTTCGGAATCTCGAGGTCAAAGGTGAGCTTGGTGAGGGTGTAGTCCAACGGGTAGCTGGCCAGGTCGTCGTCTCGCCCTGGCGGGATGTCGTCAGATCTCTGGTCCGATGACAGCCCCGGCGGCTGGCTCAGCGCCGGGTCCGCGGGGGTGACGGGGGCGGGGTTGCCTGCCATCAGGAGGCTCTTGATCTGCGCGCGAGTCCGGGTCTGCCACGCCAGGAGGTTCTCCGCCGGCCGCCGCGTCAGGCCGTGGCCGAGCACCTCCGCCCGCGCCCCCTTCCAGCGCAGGGTCGTGGGCTGGTCCCCGGCCACGTCGACGGTGCCGACGAGCAGCCGGCCAACAGCGACGGCCCGGTAACTTTCCGTCGCCCTGGGGTGGGGGGCCGACGTGTCGGGGTACCTGACGAACTCCAGGTAACTGCCGTCCCAGCTGCGCACGTGGACGTCGTACTCGAATTCCTCGCCACCAGGCCCCTGGTAGATCTTCAGCCGACCGACATAACCCTCCTGAGGGGGCACTGCCCGGTCCAGCCGGAGCCGGCCGTGCCGATCATTGCCGATGAGGACCTCGTAGACGCGAGGGACGATGTGGGTGTCGAGATAATTGCTGTTCCATCCGCTCGCGAACGCGCGGTAACGCTTGATGTCCGGTTCGGAGGCCCGGCCCGCCTCCCGTGCGAACCGGCCGACGTAGACGCCGTACGTGATCGTGCCGCGATGCCACTCCCAGTAGTCCGGCCCGACCCGCCTGAACTGCAGGAGCCGCGAGTCCGGCGCCCAGGTGACGCTGTCGATGAAGTCGGTGTGCCCGGACCCGCTCACCAGCGAGCCGGCCGCGCCCTCGATGGTCACCGTGCACCGGTAGCCGGGCTCGGTATCGCCCTGGTTAAGCTCGTTGTTCTCGCGCAGGTCCCCCGTGGACGGCCCGATGCTGAAATACCAGATCCCGTCCGGCCCGCTCGTGTCGTTCGTGCTATCAGCCATGATGTTCCCGGCCCGGTAGGCGAGTGCCGCAGTGCTTCCGTTTGTATCACGCACCGCCTCCGGCCCGGGATGCCTGAACGGCTACTCCTGGGCCTGGCCCTATGCCAGGGCGCTACGTTGCACGTGAACGACAGCAACGGCGTCAAGGACTCCAACGTCATGATCCTTCCCGGTTCGGAGGCACGGAACGCGGCACCCCGGCCCCTCGAAATTCGGCAGATACCCGGTGATCCGCCGCGTTACTCGGGCAAGCGGGTAGGTCTTCTCGGGCGCTCGCTTCCCGCCGAGCCTGCGCCGACCCGGCAGATGTCCTTTGGCGCTACCTCGCCGCTCGGCGGACTAACTCGGCTAAGGCTCTGGCGGCCAAGGCAGTAGTACTAATCGACCCGCAGAACCGCGCTGGCGAAATTGTATGGGCCGCCGTGAGCCACGTGAGCCTAACGCTCGCTTCTGCCGCCGATCGAGTGTGGCGTGGCGCGCCTTGGTCACTCGTGCTGGGCTCGGCTGACGAATCGGTCCCTGTCCACCAGCACCCGCTCGAGAGTGCCTGCGCCGACGACCAGGTAATGGTCATCTGGTGATCCCGGCGGCCGCTTGTGCCCCGCGATGAACCGGAATACGAGCCGCCGGCCGTCCACCTCAGTGAGTTCGGCCGCGACCACGACCTCCGCTCCGGGCGGGCTGGGCCGCGTGTGCTCCATGACAGCTGACGTGCCGACCGAGGTCTGGCCTGGTTCCAGACTGGGCCTGATAGCCGCCACCGCTGCCGTCTCGGCCAGCGCGAGCAGCCGGGGCGTGCCGAGCACGGGCACGTCGCCGCTGCCCATGGCGATCGCGGTATCGGCGTCGGCGACAACGATCCGCACGGATGAGCGCAACCCCGGTGCCAGCGCCATCCTCGTAGCCTAATGGCCCCTGCAGATCCGGCCTCTGTACATTGCCGCCACGGCCAGCCGTGCGCCTGCCAGCTGCCATGCCCGGCTGCGCCATCCCGTCACACACGAGGCACAAATCTCCGCGGGGCACTGAGCCCGTGGCCGGATGATCACGGCCGCGAGCAGCACCTGTCCTGCCGAAAAAGGGTCTGCGATGGGTCAACTTGAGGTGCGTGATGGCGTCCGGAAACCGGATAAGGCTATTGCTGGCCATCTCGATGCCCCAAGATAGTCGATGATGCCGATTTCGTTCGTGCCGCTGAAGGATGTCGTAAGGGCGCTCGGGACTGATCTGTGATGAATCTCGGAATCGACGGCAAGACAGCTCTGGTGACGGCGTCATCGAAGGGTCTGGGGAGGGCCTGTGCCTTCGCGCTTGCCGCTGAGGGCGTGAACGTCGTCATCTGCGCTCGGGGCAGGGATGCGCTCGAAAGTACGGCAAGGGAAATCACGTCGGCAGGCGGAACCGCTCACGCGGTCGTGGCCGATGTCACTGACCCCGGCACTCCGGACTACCTGGTCGAGATCACCGTTGGTCGCTTCGGCGCCGTCGACATACTCGTCGGCAATGGCGGGGGACCGCCCGCGATGCGCGCGCTCGAGGTGGATGATGCGGCGATGACGCGGGCGCTCAACGACAACCTCCAGGCGATGGTGCGGCTGGTCAGGGCGGCTGTACCGCGCATGGCGGCCAGGCGGTGGGGCCGGATCTGCCTGATCACATCGTCTGCGGTAAAGGAGCCGATTCCCGCGCTGGCGCTGAGCAACACAGCACGCACGGGGCTGTGGGCATGGGCGAAGACCGCTGCGCAAGATTTGCGGCAGCACGGCGTTACGCTCAATCTGGCGTGTCCCGGATATCACGCGACGGACCGGCTCAAGGCAATAGGCGGTGCTCCAGACGGCCTGCTCGCAGGTGACCCTGCGGACTTCGGGAAGATCGCTGCCTTCTTGTGCAGTGAGCCGGCCGGATTCGTTAGCGGCGCCGCGCTGCAAGTCGATGGTGCTCAGTCGGTACTCGGCCTTCTCTAGGGGACCAATCCGGCCTGAGGTAAGGGCTTCGCTGCAACATCCGCACACCGCCACCGACCAGGCGGGCCCGTCAGCCCGACCTGCCGTTTCGCGTCCGCTCATGCCGCGAATCGGACGGGAGTCGGCGAATCTCTGGCGATCGCGGGCTGTAGGCTTGCCGCCATGCCCGCGGACGATCTGCCAGTCGCGGAGTTCGCCTTCCCGGGAACGTTGAGGGGTCAGCTCGTGGCCGCGATCTTGGCGGGTGAGAAGACCACGACGACCGGGCTGGTCGCGGACTACGAGCCCAGTTATATCCTCTCCGGGAAGGTAAAAGGCGCGCTGGAATGGCTGATATGGGCGCCGCGCGTGACGCTTGTACCTGACGGTTCTCGAGCGCCGATTCGATCTCGAACCGGGCCGGGACGCTGCGGTATCACCTTCCGTAGTTAGCGCCTGTGTGCGGTGCCCGGGCAGGCAGGTCAACCCGTGGGTTGGTCCCGGGTATCAACCCGGACTCCCACCCGGGGGCTGACGCGCTGGCGCGGGCCCGCGCGGCACGCTGGCGGCATGAACATTTACCTGATCAACGCATTGCTCGTCCTTCTCGTCGTCCGCCAGATCCGCGAGCACCAGCTCGACCTGCGGGCCCTGGCCGTCCCGACCCTCGCCGTCGGTGCCGCGGCCGTGATGTTCCTGCACGCGGTGCCGGGCGGCGGCAGCGACATCGCGCTGGACCTGCTCTGCTTGTCGGGCGGCGCGGCCATGGGCGCGATCGGCGGCCTGGCCACCCACCTGCGGGTCGGTGCCGACGGCCGGCCGCTGGGCCGGGCGGGCGTCCTGGCGGCGGGCATGTGGATCGCCGGCGTGGGGGCCCGGATGGTCTTCTACTTCGCCGCGACCCACGGCGCCGGCCCGGCCATCGCCGCCTTCAGCATCGCGCATGACATCACCGGCTCGGCTGCCTGGACCGCCGCGCTGGTCATGATGGCCCTGGCCGACGTGCTCACCCGGCTGGTGGTCGTCTTCCTGCGCGGGCACCGGCTCACCGGCAAGACGGCCCCGGTCATCGCGCCATCTGTCCAGGCTGACGCCGGCGCCTGAGCTAGCTTCCCGGCCCGCGCAGCCCGCACCGTTACGGCAGTTGTAGATCGTGACCTTGGCTGCGTATCCGCAGGTAGCGTCTGCCGCTAGGCGGACGGTGACACGCTGGCGCAGCACACTGGTAACGGATGCCCGAACAGGCGAGAAGACAGGCGCGGCTGCCGTGATCATGCCAGTTTGTGGAAAAGACAAATCACCCGGCAGCCGCTGACGCCAGCGTAGACCATGACGCGCACGCTGACCTGTTCGAGGACCTGATGGCACAGGTCGCGTCGTGCTTCGCCCGGCGGGAGGCCCGCCAGACCTGCCGCGACATGGTGAACGGCATGCTGACGGAGCTGGAGGATCACAACTGCTGGACAATGGCAGAGGCTGCCGGGCACGACCGTCCGTACCGGATGCAGCACCTGCTGTCCCGCGCCCGCTGCGACGAGCAGCGGATGCTCGACACCGCCGCGGACTGGGCCGTCGGCCATCTTTCCGCAGGCCAGGATAGTGACGGAAGCAACGCGGTGCTGATCGTGGACGAGACCGCCGACGAGAAGTCCTCGGACAGCTGCGCCGGGGCATCGCGCCAGTACAGCGGCACCGTCGGCGGCATCGCGATGTGCCAGGTCGCGGTTACCCTCACCTACGCGGTCCCGGCCGGGCACGCCCTGGCCGGCCGGGCCCTGTACCTGCCCGCGGACTGGGCCGCCGACGAGGATCGCCGTGAGCGGGCCGGAGTCCCGGACGAGGTCGTCTTCAAGACGAAACCCCAGCTCGCAGGCGACCTGCTGCAGCACGCGCACGACCTCGGCATCCGGGCCGGATTCGTCGCCGGCGACGAGGTCTACAGCGGCCGTGACCTGCGCAAGAGCATCCGGGAACGCGGAACCGGCTATGTCCTGGCGGTTCGCTCCAATTACGCGGTGACCCTGTCCCCCGGCCGGTGCCTTTCCGTGAAGAAGACCGCCGGCCTGGTGAAACCCGGCATGTGGCAGCGGATGCGCACCGGCTCGGCCACCAAGGGCGCCAAGGACTACGACTGGGCGATGATCGAGGTCCTGCCCGACGACACCCCCGCCGGGCAGGACGACGGGCACGCGTTCCTGCTGCTCAGGAAGCACCGCTACACCGGCACCGTCAGCTGTTACCTGTGCTGGAGCCCGGACCCGGTCCCACTGGCGAAACTGATCTCCGTGGCCGTCGCCCGCTGGAAAATCGAGGAGGACCACCAGCAGTCGAAGCAGGTCAGCGGCCTCGACAGCGGCCAGGTCACCACCTGGACCTCCTGGCACCGCTGGACCGCCATCAGCCTGCTCGCCTATCTCTTCCTCGCCGTCGCCGCAGCCTGGCAGCGCGCCCGCGACGAAGACGCCGGCTTCCCCTGGCTGATCCCCATCACCATCCCCGAGCTGCTCAGGCAACTCCGCGGTGCCGTCATCCCCGAGCCCCGCCGTGACCAGGCCCACCGCGACGGCTGGTCGTTCTGGCGACGCCGCCACCAGTACTACGCCAGGCAAGCCCACCAGCGCTGGCACGCCTACGCCGACAAGCTGCCCGGATAACGATCTACAACTGCCGAACCGTCCCAGAAAGGCGCCGCCGACCGCGGCGCCTTATCCCTGCCGCCCACGGCCGGTCCGTCTCGTCCCGCTACCGGGCGGAAGCGATGGACCCGCCAGCGTCCGGGCAGCCCACGTCTACCCTCGTGGCCGCGAGCACCGACAACTCGCGCCGGCGGCTACCCGCATACCACGACTGCGAGTGGCGCGCCCGGGGACGAGCGACGGCGAGATTGTTGACCGCGGTGACAACATGCCTGCCGAGCACGCCGTCAACGGCGAGCCCGTACTCGATAGTGGGCTGCTGGCCGCTGGCCGTGCGGCCTGGCGGCCTTTGGCGGGATGGAGGCGTGGCCCCATCCCGCCTGGGCGTTGTGGTTAGCGGCAGTGTGCTGGTGCTGGTGCTGGTTCGGGTTCCGGGGCGGCTTGGGCGGGTTTGCCGTGGCTGGATGGCACCAGTTCCAGCGGCCGAGCAGGGCGGCTGTGGCGGGGACGAGCAGGGTGCGGACGAGGAAGGCGTCCATGAGGATGCCGATCGCGAGCGAGGCGAGGACGCTGGTGTACTCACCGCCGCCGGGCAGCTTCCCTATCACCAGGGCGAAGACTCCGAACGTGCCGGCGAGGATGAGCCCGGCCGAGCTGACTGTCGAGCCGGTCCGCTCCAGGGCCCGGGTCACCGCCTGCCGCAGCGGGCGGTCGGCGGCCTCCTCCCGGATCCGGGTCATGATCAGGATGTTGTAGTCCTCGCCGAGGGCCAGCAGGAACACGAACATCAGGAACGGGATGAAGTAGTAGAGCCCGCCGGCTCCGGTCGCGTGCTGGAAGAGCAGGACCGACACGCCGAACGCGGCCAGGTAGCTGATCGCGACCGAGGCGATGAGGTACAGCAGGGCGATGAGGCTGCGCATGACGAGCGCGAGCAGGAGCCCGATGACGATGATCGCGACCGGGATGATGTGCAGCAGGTCGGCATCGGAGGCCTGGCCCACGTCGTACCCGGCTGGCGCCGTGCCGGCGACGCCGTAGGCGCTGGCGCCGGTGGCGCCGGCCACGGCCGCGACGGCGGCCCGGATGGCCGGCACCTGGTGCAGCGCGGCGTTCGAGCCCGGGTCGTCGGCGGTCAGGGCGGCATTGAACCGAACGGTCCGGCCGTCAGCGCTGATGAACTGGCTTTCGGCGCGATAGGCGGTCCAGGCAGCGGCCGGGATGCCGCCCCGGGGCAGGGCGGACAGCGCGTCCGGCTTCCGAGCGTGGCGTGCAGCGCCGTCAGCTGGGCTGGGGTGAGGGTGACCCCGTTGACGTCGAGCGGGCCGGTCAGGCTGGCGAACTGAGGCAGCGCGCCGAGCCGTGCCTCCGCCGCGGCGGCCGGTGCCGGGTTGTTCCAGGTCGGCTCGCGGAACCGCAGCACCACCGTGGTCGGGTTGCCGGCGGCGGCGGGGAAATGGGCATCGAGCAGCCCGCCGCCCGCGGCGGAATCCGAGTCGGCCGGGTCGGCCGGGGTGCTGCCCAGGCCGGCCGGGGAGTAGCCGAGCACCGCCGTGGCCAGCGCGCCGAAGGCGACCAGCCCGAAGGCGAGCGTCGCGGCCGGATGGGCAACGACGCGGCCCGCGGTGCGTCCCCACCAGCCGGGGCGCCCGGCGCTGCGGGCCGTGCGGGAGGGCCAGAACGCGGCCCGGCCGACGATGGCCAGCAGGGCCGGCAGCAGGGTGAGGGCGGCCTTGCCCGCCTCGCCGATCACCGGCCCGGCGAGCTGGTGACCAGCACGGCGGGTGCCAGGGTCAGCAGCGGTGCCAGCAGCGAGCGGAACACCGCGAGCAGCAAGACCACGATGAACACGATGGACAGGTCCTGGCCGAGGTTGACCGCCCTCTGGCCAGCCAGGTGGGCGTGCAGGCCGGGGGGCAGTGCGCTGGCCGCGATGGCCTGGCGGAGGGCCGCGACCAGGTGCTGCGCGGGACCGGGGGTGGCGAGGTTGAGGCCGGCCAGGACCTCCAGCTGCACCGCCTGGCGAACCGTGCGAACTCCTCGGTCGCCGGCGGAAAACGCGCGGTGGCGTCACCAGAGGTCGCGGGAGAGTGCTGATGAGGACGAGCGAGCGGACGCGGGGGTAGTCGAACAGCGAGCCCAGCATCGCGTTTCCGGCGCATCAGCAGACGAGCGGGTGCGGACGATAGGGATCGGCACGGCGCCCTTCCAGGGTAATGACCCCGGCTAGACAGGCGCCTTACTGGCCTCGGCCTGCTGCTCGAAGATCTGGACGACTTCCTCGACGGAACGGCCCTTTGTCTCGGGCAGGAACTTGAACACGAATCCGATCGCCACTACCGAGAGGACCGCGAAGGACACCATGACCCAGGCCAGCCCCCATGCATTCTGCCAGGCCGGGAACGCCTCGATCAGCGCGAAATTGGCCACCCAGTCCACGGCCGCGCCGATCGCAGCCGCCCGGCCGCGGACAGATGTCGGGAAGACCTCGCCCTGGATCAGCCAGCCCGTCCCGCCGACACCGATCGCGAACGAGGTGATGAAGAACGAGAAGCCGACCATGACCACCACGGTCTTGGGTATGTCGGTAAGGAACGCGACTCCGGCCGCCGCGACCAGCATGAACACCGCCATCCCCGCGTAACCCCCGATGGCCAGCGGGCGCCGCCCGAACTTGTCGATCCAGCGGAAGGCGAAATAGGTCGCGACCACGTTGACCGCGCCCAAGATGGCGGTGACCTCCACCCCGGCCACCGCGGCGGCGACGGGATCGTGCCCGTTGCCCTGGAAGAAGGTCGCCAGGATCTTCGGGCCGTAGTAGAACGGGACGTTGATCCCGGTGATCTGCTGGAAAATGAAGAACACGCAGACCACGATCAGCGCCCGGATCACGCCCTTCGTCCACTGCGTCTTCCGCCGCCGTTCTTCCACCGTGCCCCGGAGCTGCTCCGCGGCCGTACGGATCTCCTCTTCGGTGGTCTCCATCCCGAGCTTCCCGAACGCCTTCCTGAGTATCGGCGTAGCGGTCATGCAGCATCAGCCACCGGGGCGACTCGGGCATCCTGGACCGCAGCGCCACGGCCAGTATCGCCGGCAGCGCGCCGATGCCGAGAATGAGCCTCCAGTCGAGGTTGCCAGCGTTATGCGGCAGAGCCACCAAGACGACCACGGCCACCAGATAAGACACCAGGATCCCCACGGTGATCATCCACTGCTGGATGATGCTCAGCTGGCCCCGCCGTTCCCGGGGCGCGAACTCCGCGATATACGCGGTGGCGATCGCGGAGTCAGCCCCGATAGCCAGCCCGATGAGCGTGCGGGACGACAGCAGCATGAAGGCATTCACGGTGAACGCCGACAACAGCGCGCCAATGGCATAGATGGCGGCGTCGGTCACGAGCAGGGTCTTGCGCCCGAAGTAGGTCGGTCAGCGGCCCGGCGATGAGCGCTCCCGCGCCGGCGCCCAGGGACGCGCCGGCCACCAGATAACCCGTCCAGAAGCTCGACAGATGGTAAGGAATGAAGCCCAGCGCCGAGCCGATGTTAGAGGTGTCGTATCCGAAGAGAAACCCGCCGACGCAGGCCAGCACGGCCAGGTACCAGTAGAAGCCCGTCGGGATCCGCGAATCCAGCTCCTCGAGCACATTGCGCCCTGACGGCCGCGTAGCTCTAGCCTCAGATACCATCGGCAGGCCCTTCTCAGTACCGCCTCGGCCACCCGGTCCAGCCAACTCCGTGCCCAGTTACCCGCGTGGCCGGGCGGCAAACCCCGGGCGGCGGGCGGCATACTCAAACCGGCCGCCAGAACGCCAGGAGGGCAGCCCGGCCGGGCTCCCCGGGGCCGCAGAAACTCCGCAGTGAACCCTTCGTCGCCCTCCCGTGCGCTGGGACTGGCGAACCTTGTCGCCGCCCTGCCAGGGCTGGCAGCCGCCCGCGCCAACCGGCCGCCGACTTGAGAAGGGAGTAAAGAACAGCAGCGGGTTAACCGCGGGGCGCACCGCCTGTGACGTCGGCGCACAGGCGCCGACCCGGCGCGCCAATGTGGCAGAATATTCGTTCGGTTGTCGCGCGAACGGTGTCAACGGCAACTGGTAGTGCCAGGCGGTTACATGCGTAGGCTGCTAGGGCGAGGTGACCGCCCTGCGCAGTCCCCTCGGCGGCGAATAGGCAGCCGCATCGGCACCGCGGTGTCCCGCGACGTCGTCCCTGAACTCCTGCTCCGGCTGGGCTCGCGCTCCTGGGATACGGACGCTACGAGCAAACATCAGACGGCCACGACATAGCCCGCCGCGGTAGCGCACGTTCCGTCCGGTCCGGCACGGGAATAGACCGATGGCACCTTCGGCACCTCTGGGCCAGGCGCCCAGAGATCGCACGTAGGACCGTTTTACCGTGTTCTATGCTGTCTCGCTCCGTGCCAGCCCGTCTCACCTGTTCGGCCGCGGCGTACCGCACCGGCACCTTCCTTTGGTCACATTCCCGGTCACCAGGACCGAACGGTGGTCAGATGTTACGCGTCATGCGCCGTGAGTGCCGGACGTCACTCTCGGCGAACTGCGGTTGCTGGCCTGCCCCCGCCGATGAGCGTATCCGCCATGCTCACCCTGGCGCCGGGATGCTCACCGTGGCGGCTCCGTCCGGCAGTGGCGGCGCTCCGGCTGCCGTCACGGACGGTGGCGGCCGGGCCGACATGCGGCGCGCAAGTACCCGCCTGATTGAAGCCAGCCTGGCCCGCGACCAGGGCCTGAGCGCGGTCCCCGCCGAGATGATGACCGCGGAGTACCTGACGCTGTTCCGCCGCGGCATCACCGTCGGGCTGTCGCAGGTCCGCCGCGTCCCGGGCGCAAGAGCAAGCAGCCACCCGCCCGGCTCCTGCTGGAGTGCCTGCGGCACCGCGAGGCGGACGTGCTGCGGTTCCTGCCCGACACCGCCATCCCCTACCAGCAACCAGGCAGAACGCGACCTGCGGCCATCAAAGACCCAGCAGAAGATCAGCGGCCGGCTCCGCTCGGAGAAGACCACCCGGGACCGGTACGGGATCCGCGGATACGCCTCCACCGCCGCCAAGCACAGGATCGCCGTCTTCACCGCCATCCGTGACACGCCGGAAACCCCTGGATACCACCCATCCCGGCAACCGCCTGAGCTACGTCCGAAACCAATCACACAACGCAGCTCACCGGTAATTCAAGCCAAGACCTGAATGCTTACCCTGCGAGGTGCTTATTGCGGCTATTCTCGTCGCACTGACGCTTCCGCCGTACCGAGGGCTGCCCATGCCCCGAGGCATGAGAATCCGGCGGCTGGATTCCCGGCGGCAGAACCACCAGGCGTCCTTGTCTCTGCGGCGGATTGGGCATAGTGTAAAGAATAGGAAAGTGTACCCGTCCATCCCGCGTGTGGACGAATCGATAGCCCTTTCGACTGCTTTGGACCCCGGGTAGCGCCTTGCGTGCAGCTAAGCCGAGGGCGGCATCTGACCTTTTCCGTGCTCGCTGTCGGTCAGCGGCGCACGGCTTGCGAGCAGGATACGGGCGACGCGATGGCGATGGACTGGTATGACACTTTGATGGGGTCCGTGCTGGTGATTTCTGGCGGGCTGACGTTCGCATACACCGGAGCCGCTTCGAAGATTCTGCTCATCCTGACTCTTATCGGTGCTGCCGCCACGATCGTCATCGGTGTGCTGCTGTTCTTTCATCTTGCCTGAGGCGCTGCATCCGAGCAGCGTCCATCACGCGAAGCGGTTGGTTCGAAGGTCCACATCATCGGCGGGCCATGGCATGGGCTGACCGGCGCAATAGCGTGGTCGGATCTTCAGCGGTGCGGCGTGGCCGGTATTCTGAACGGGTACCAGATAAGGCACGTGTCCAACTCGACCATGTAATCTGGATTGATCGCAAGATCTCCGGCTACTAACGTGCCATAAGCCACGGATCGCGGGATCGAGCGTGGCCTGCGCCAGGCACGCGGACAGCGCCGCCTCGAACTCATCGGCGTCCAGCAGCCTCGGGAGCCGGTCCAGCATCAAGGCCGACGGCGGAACGCGCAGCCCGGTCCGCGGGCTGATGCGGCAGCCGTGCCGGCCACACCTCCTGGTCCCAGCCCGCCGCTTGCGCGACCGCCAACGCCCCGCCGTGCCCGGACGCCACGCCCGCGACCATCACCGATACCAGCGAGGGCAGCGGATGCCGCTTTCCCGCGGCTTCCGCGGATCGGTCAGGAAACTCTTCAGCGACTCCCGCAAGGACACGAGGTCCGGTGCCCCCCGTCCCGGCAGGCAGGTGGCGGCGGATGCAGCCGGCAAGCCACGATGAGGACCCGGGCGTGGTCCTGTCGGTGCTGGTCTGTCAGGGTTGGCACCCGAATTATCACCACGGGGCGCCCTCACTTCAAGCACATCCGCACCACAGGACCCTGTGTCGCGCGCTGCCCCGCCAGCCGGGTAGCTTTACCGCAAAGTAACCCAAAGAAAAACCCCCAGGCTCCCGGACTCCTGCGAGGCACCGACGCTTAGTCACACACCGTCACACGGACTTTGACGAATCCCTGAGTGCCCATAGACACTTCGAAAATAAGTCAGCATCTATTGAAGTGCAGTATGGCCTGATGTAGCGTGAGGGTAACACGGCGTATATTCCCGTAGCCGTGTTGGTCTCTGCTTAAGGCAGTTTGAGCAGCGTCCGGGAGCGTTGCTCCGGACCCTGGTAGCGCTGGCGTAGCGGATTGACCCATGAGACGCCTGGTTCGGGCAGAACGACCGCCCGCGGTCTGTCGCCCCGTCCGGGCTCGACGCCTCCTCAGCTAGTGCGAAATGCCGTGACCATTGCATTCGACGACATGCAGGCACCCGTTCTGGTGCTGGGAACCCGCAGGTGGCAGGGCCCTGCGCTCCAGTCTCGAGCGCGGTACACCGGGGACATTCCAGTTTGGCATCGGGTGCCCGGGCTGGTATGTGGTCCCTTCGCCGGGGCGGCCGGCGTGCGCGGGATACCCGGAATAAGCAGGAGGACCCCGATTGATGCGGGCAAACCTGAGTTATATGGCCGTCAGCAGCCGTTCCGGCCGCTCCTAGGATCAGGAGGTGCACTTGCACGGCGAGCAATTCTCGCCCGCGCCCACCACGAATGGCCTTGCGCAAAAAACGCTTGGTGTACCCGTGTAGCAGCATTTTGAGGCGTCCCGGCCAGAGCCAGAAGGGACGCTCTAAGCCGCGGGGCCGCCTGTGGCCTGGGTTCCTGTTCCGGCTGGGGAGTCGGCCGGTGAGGTTCGCGCCCTCTTCCCCGGTTGGACCGACCGCCTGGTACCGAAGCCCGACCAAATACCGAAGGCGATGAACGCATGAGTACCCCAGCAGACCATACGAGGCGAGCCAGCCATTCGAGGTCCGTGCCTCCCGTCCAGGAAACCAGCTATCTCAGCTGCCCTGAGGGGCGTATCGGCTACGACGTCGCAGGCGACGGCTCGCTGGTGATACTTGTGCCCGGCATGGGCGACCTGCGGGCCGGCTACCGTTTCCTCGCTCCCGACCTGCGGGCGGCGGGTTACCGGGTGGCCTGCACCGATCTTCGCGGCCACGGCGACAGCGATGCCACGTTCACGTCCTACGGCGACGAGGAAACCGCTGGCGATGTTATCGCCCTGATCGAGGAACTCGGCGGCCCGGCAGTCGTGGTGGGCAACTCGATGGGCGCCGGGTCCGCGGTCCTCGCCGCCGCGCAGCGACCCGGCCTGGTTTCCGGCCTGGTGCTGGTCGGGCCGTTCGTCCGCAACGGCAAGACCAGCATGATGCAGCGCCTCCTGCTGCGCGCGGCCATGGCACCGCCGTGGGCGGCCATCTCCTGGAAGTCCTACCTGCCGAAGCTGTACGCCTGCCGGCGGCCAGCCGATTTCGGCGAGTACCGCGACCAGGTCGTGGCGAGCCTTCGCCGGCCGGGATACGCGAAGGCGTTCTCGGCCACCACGCGCACCAGCCACGACCCGGCGGAGGCGCGGCTGGCCGATGTCACGGCACCGGTCCTGGTCGTGATGGGCGAGCAGGACCCCGACTTCCCTGACCCACGGGCGGAGGCTGACTGGATCGCCAGCGCTCTGCGCGCGCAAGTCGTCATGGTGCCCGAGGCCGGGCATTACCCGCAGTCGCAGCGGCCCGACATCACCACCGGCGCAGTCCTGCGCTTCCTGGAATCGGTCAAGGGCCGTGCCTAGGGCAGGGCGCCGAGCCACAGTGCTGCCCGGCATGGGGGCCACGGCCTGGGGGTACTGCCCATGACGGATTCGCCCACGACGCTGCTGGCCGCCGGCGGGCCGAAGACGCGGGTGCCGGGCCGGGTCCTGGCGCCGGCGCGGTACCGGCATCCGGGCGACGTGATCCGCCTGATCGCCGCGGCCTTGGTGCTGGCCGCCGCGGCCGTGATCGCTGCGCTGCTGCCTGCCCTGCTGCGGCCTGCGGCAGCGGTCACCGGGGTCGGGCCCGCGACCGCGGCCGGGCAGGTGCTGACCGGTCTGGTCCAGGTGATGATCGCGGCGGCGGCCCTGGTGCTGCTGGTCGCCGCGCTGCGGCATCGCCGGTTCCGGGTGCTGGCCACCGTGGCGGGCGGGTTCGCGGCGGCGGCGGCGCTGATGGCCGGGATCACCTACCTGACCGGGCCCGGCGGCTCCGCTGGCCTGCCTTCAGGGCTGCGCCAGGGTTCCTGGCTGGCCGGCGCCGGCTTCCCCGATCCGGCCGTCCTCGCGGGACTGGCGGCCGTCGGGGTGGCCGCAGCGCCGTGGCTGAGCCGGCCGTGGCGCCGGGCGGCCTGGGCCACGCTGCTGCTGATCGGCGCGGCCCGGCTGATCACCGGCGGCCTGCTGCCCATGCAGCTGGTGCTGGCCCTGGCCACGGGTGTGACCGTCGGGGCCGGGCTGCTGGTTGTGTTCGGGGTGCCGGACCGGCGGATGGGCCCCGCCGGGGTGGCAGCGGCGCTCCGCGCGGGTGGCGTGCCTGTCAGCCAGGTGACCGGGCCGCTGGCCACCGCGAAGGGATCGCGGCCGTTCCAGGCGACCACCAGCGACGGGAATGGCCTGTTCGTGAAGGTTTTCGGCTCCGATCAGCGGGACGCCGACCTGCTGTACCGGGCCTGGCGCGGCATCCGGCTGCGCGGCGTTGGCGACACCAGGCCTGCGGCCTCGCTGTTCAAGGCCGTCGAGCATGAGGCGCTGGTGGCAGTGATGGCCGAGCGGGCCGGGGTCGCGGTGCCGCACGTCGGCCAGGTCATCAGGGCCGACGACGGGTCAGTGCTGCTGACCATGGACCTGGTTGCGGGCACGTCTTTGGACCAGGTCCCGGCTGATCGGATCACCGATCAGCTCGCCCGGACCCTGTGGCGCGAGGTTGGTCGGCTGCATCAGGCCAGGGTCGCGCACCGGTCGCTGCACGTCAGCAACATCATGATCGGCCAGGACAGGTCTGCCGTGCTGGTCGACTTCAGCTTCGCCGAGCTCGCCGCGACCAGCCGTCAGCGAGCGATCGACGTGGCCGAGCTGCTCACCTCGCTGGCCGGCCGGATCGGCCCGGACCGTGCCGTCGCGACCGCGGCGGCCGCGATCGGCGCCGGCGGCGTCGCCGCCGCCGTGCCGCTGCTGCAGCCGCTCGCCCTGTCGGCCGGCACCCGGCGCGCGATCAAGGGCCAGGACGGCCTGCTGAAGAACACGCGCGCGGCCGCGATCGCGGCCTCCGGTGACGACGCTGACAAGGACCTCGCCCGGCTGCAGCGGGTGCGGCCGCGCACCCTGCTGTCAATTGCGGCGCTGGCCGGCGCCTTTTACTTCCTGCTGCCGCAGATCGCCGATGTGAGCAGCAGCTGGCACGCGCTGCAGCACGTCAACTGGGCCTGGCTGCCGGTGATCATCGGCCTGTCCGCGCTGACCTACGTGGCCAGCGCGATGGCGCTGATCGGCTCGGTGCCCGGGCATGTCCCGTTCGGCCCGGCCGTGCTGACACAGGGCGCCTCATCATTCATCAACCGGGTCTCGCCAGCCAACGTCGGCGGGATGGCGCTGAACGCCCGGTTCCTGCAGAAGAGCGGAACCAGCACCCCGGCCAGCGTCGCGGCGGTCGGCGTGAACGCCCTCGCGGGCGCCGTCATGCACGTCGTGCTGATCGTGGTCTTCTTCGCGCTGGCCGGCCACGACCTCACCAAAGCATTTAAGCTGCCCTCCGGCAGCAAGATCCTGCTTCTGCTGGCGGTGATCATCGCAGTCATCGGCGCGGTCCTGGCGACACGGCCCGGCCGCCGGTGGACGCGCAAGCAGCTGATCCCGGGTGCCCGGTCCGCGGCCGGCAGCCTGCGGCAGGCCGCCGCCAGCCCGGTCAAGCTGGGCCTGCTCTTCGGCGGCTCGGCCCTGATCACTCTGGCCTACATCGCCGGGCTGGCCGCCTCGATCCAGGCGTTCGGCGGGGGCCCTGGCCTGGTCGTGATCGGCGCGGTATACCTGGCTGCCGCGGCGCTGGCGGCGGCAGCGCCGACGCCGGGCGGTCTCGGCGCGATCGAGGCGGCGCTGGTCGCCGGGCTGACCGGCGTGGGCATGCAGCCCGGGCCCGCGGTCTCGGCCGTGCTGCTGTACCGGCTGGCGACCTACTGGCTGCCGGTGCTGCCGGGCTGGCTGTGCTGGCGGTCCCTGCAACACCGGGAGTACGTGTGAGCGCCGGCGCGCCGCCGCCCGGAGAAACGGGATCCCCGGCTCCGGCGCGTGCGGAGCAACCTGTTCTTCTCGACCCGCACGGAACATGATGAGAGCAGTGCCGGAACGACGGACGGTGGTATACCTAGCCTGTCTGGCGCTGGCCGCCGCGTGCTGCGCCTGCACTTCCGCCAGCGGCAGCGGGCCGGCTGGCCGGGCAGGCGAGGCCAGCCGGCATGGCGCCGAGATCACGGTCGGGTCATTCGACTTCCCGGAGAGCGTGCTGCTCGCCGACATCTACGCCGGCGCGCTCACGGCGCAGGGTTTCCCCGTCCGCGTCCTGCCGGACCTCGGCCCGCGTGAGCTGGTGGACCCGGCGCTGATGAGCGGACTTGTCCAGGTGCTGCCGGAGTACTCCGGGTCGGCGCTGGAGTTCGTCAGCCTGGGACGGCAGTCCGCGACGTCCGATATGACGGCGACCGGCAGGGCGCTGGCCGGGTGGGTGGCGGGCCGGGGGCTGGTGGCGGGGCGCCCGTCCGCCGCGCAGGACGCCAACGTCATCGTGGTCACCGCCGCGACCGCGGCCCGCTATGGCCTGCGATCGGTCGCCGACCTGGCCCGGGTGGCGCCGCGGCTGGCGTTCGGCGGTCCGCCCGAATGCCCGGAGCGAGTCTACTGCCTGCTCGGGCTGAGGCAGGTTTACGGGCTCCAGTTCCGGGTTTTCGTGCCGCTGGACGCCGGGGGCCCGCTGACGCTGCAGGCCCTGCAGGAAGGGGACATCGGCGTCGCGCTGCTGTTCAGCACCGATCCGGCCATCACGGCGGATCATCTGGTGGTGCTGGCCGATGACCGCGGCCTGCAGTCGGCCGAGAACGTCGTCCCGCTGGTGCGCCGGGATGCCGTCGCCCGCTACGGTCCGCGGCTTCTCGCGGTGCTCAACACGGTGTCGGCGCGCCTTTCTACCGGCTCGCTGCGCGCCCTGGACGCGTGGGTGGAACTACGCGGACAAGGTCCGCGCCTGGTGGCCGGGAGCTGGCTGCGGACGCAGGGGCTGGCCTCGACGGAGGAGGTGTCGCGTTGAGCGAGAAGGCGGAGACGGTGACCACACGGGCCGGCGTGGCGAGCCTTCCGCCGGGTCCTGCCGTGCGGCGGACGCCGCGCCACCGGCGCCCGACCGATGCGCCCCCGCCGCTGCCGCATCCGATCTCGGTCACCACCAGGGCCTGGCTGGTCCTCGCGGTCGTCGTCCTGGCCGGCGTGATCGTGATCTCGGTGCGCGCCCCGTCTCTGCGGCTCGATAACCAGGTCAACACGGCGGTACTCCGGCTTTTCGCGCGGGCCCGAACGCCGTGGCTGACCGACGCCGCCAACGGGATCTCTGCGGTCTGCTCCGGCTGGGGGGCCACGGTGGTCGGGCTGTCCGCGGTCGTGCTGACGATGGCGTTCCGGCGCTGGCGGCACCTGCTGGTGTTCCTGTGCAGCCTGTTCCTCCTTGAGATTGCCATCCAGTTGATCGACAGCGGACTGACACGGCCGCGCCCGTACGGCGTGCCGGCCATCGCGGGCTGGGCGGGGTTCTCGGCGCCCTGCCCTGCATTGCCGCGCTCCCGTCGGGCTGGACTGCGGCCCTCGGCCACATCGTCAGCGGGCGGGCCAGCTTCGGGCTGGACTCCGGCTCCCTGGCCGGGGGCGGCGTCCGGTTCGTGCTCGGCCAGCCAGGGCAGCTGCAGTCGGTGACGATCACCCTGACCGCGACCTGCGACACCTCGGGCGCCCAGCAGATCCCCTCCGACCAGCCCGGCATGCGCCGGTTCGAGCGCCCGCTAAGCCTGGTCCCTGCCTACTCCGGCGTCCGCTACTACACCTTCCCCGGCGGCTGCGCGACCTACCAGTTCGTCTTCGCGCCCGGCGCGTCCCCGGCCCTGGCCACCACCGTCGACACCGCGGTGGCGTTCATGCCCCGGCCGGCGCTGGTCAGCTACGTCCGCCGCACCGAAGGCCTGGCCCTGTGCGGGCGAGGTGCCGCATGCCCGGGATGACCCGGCCGGCCACCGCCCGGCCGGCGGAGGACGCGCTGCTCGGCCGCCCCCGGCAGGCCGCTCTCCTGACCGCCGGGGTGGTGGCGCTCACGGCCGTGGTGTTCGCCCTGGCCGCCGATCACGGCATGCTGGCCCGCATCCAGCGGCTGGACGATGCGTGGCTGCGGCTGATGATCTCCGGCCGGGCGCCGCCGCTGACCGCGATCGCCAAGGTCTTCAACGTCCTCGGGCTGGTGTACGTCACGCTGCCGGTGCGGATCGCCTTGGCCGGGTTCCTGGCCGTGCGCCGCCGGTGGTGGCATCTAGCCGCCTTCGCCGCCGCCATCGTGCTGTCGGAGGTGCTGATCGGCTCGCTGAAGGGCAGCTACGACCGGGCCAGGCCGCCCGGGTCGCTGGTCACCACGAGCGGCGCGTCGTTCCCGTCCGGACACGCGATCGCCGCGTCGGTCACCGTCGTCGCGGCGGTCATCGCCCTGGTCCCCGCGGGTCGGCGGCGTGTCCTGTGGGGCGCGGCCGCGGTGGCGTTCTCGATCGTGATGGGGCTCTCCCGGGCCTACCTCGCGGCCCACTGGCTCTCCGACGCCACCGCCGGAATCCTGCTCGGCACCTCCTGCGCCCTGGTCACCGCGCTGGTAGCCGGCCAGTTCCAGCGACGGCACAACAACAGGCTGCAGCGGGCCGCCGGGACGCAGTGCCTGGCGGGCGTTCCTCCGGCCCACCGCGCTGAGGACAGGCGATGACCGGCAGGAACCCGGACGGCATCGAGGACTTCCCCTCCCCGACTGCTCCGACGTCGCCTACTGCCCGCAGCGGCTAAACGCCATCATCGGCGCCTACGAGGCCTTCCTGGACCCGGTCTGCGGCACCGACGACCTCAGCTTCCACCTCGGGCTAGAACTGCCCGCCACCGAAACCCCATCAGCGCGCAGACATCCACCCGCGCCGAACTGGATGATCTGGTGGTTCCGCTTAACGGCCGGTCAACGACTGACCCCGCGCCGAGTCGTTATGCGCGGATTGCAACTAAATGATCACAGATAGTTCGTTACGGTCTGTCACGGCTGATATCCAGGTGATCGTGAGGCTCCAGGCCGAGACGCTGTACCCGGGTCACCGGCAGGGTCCGGCATCATGGCGCGCCCGGAGGCCGGTGTGGTCCCCGGTCGCCGGTCCGCCAGCCCCGCAGCGCACAAGGGCAAAGGTCACACGATGACCGGTCCTGTTGTATGGTCCGTCCGGGAAGGCACCGGAAAGCACGCAGGCAACCGCATCACCCACCGGAGCCCCGGACTGCTCCACACCCCCGATGGGCCGGGCCGTCTCCCGCGACCGAGCCAGGCTGAAGGCTGTCACTATGCTTGAGACCTCGGAGTCCTGCCCACAGTCCGACTCGAAGGATGGTAGGTCATGCGATGGCTTGGCTGGATGATCCCGATCTTGGCCGCTGCGGCCCTGTTCATCAGCCCCGCAGCTGCGATAGCAGCAACAACATCCTCGGATTCGATCAGCGGGCTGGAGTACGCGGCGACATCGACCCAGGGCCGCTTCGCCGGCATCGCGTCGGGCGCTTTGCCCGGCGCCTGGTCGGTAACCGTGGACCACACGCGGCTCGGCACCTCTGCCGCCATCACGGGCGGTGACTTTCACCTGGCCACCCGCCGGGACCGAACGCTCACCGCGGTCACCGGCGACTTCACGGGTGGTACGGTCAGGCAGCTGTCCGGTTTCGCCGGGTGCGTCAACCGGCGATATGCCGTGACCGGCGTTCTGGGCGACGTGGGTTCTGGTTCAGCCGGCCGCGGAACCGGCACCTTCGCTGCCACGCTGACGCACTACCGCACGAAGATCTTCGGACATTGCGTGACGTACTCCGCGAGCGTCAGCGGATCGCTGTCGCTGGCCCCATCCTGACCACCCGCTGCGGGTTCGGTCCGCGCCTGGCAGCGACCTGGCCAACGTCCGAACATGCCGCGGAGAGTGAAAGCACGGAACTGCCGAGTACAAGGCGGTGGGTGTCCAGCCAGGCCGCACGGCACCGAAGGGCCGCTGTGATGCTGGACGGCGCTACGGTTGAGGACGCGGCCTGTTCCCCTAGTGCCCCGGGCTGGACGGACACAGGCAGAGGGAGCGCCCAGCCGATGATCCTTCCGAAGGTTCGTGACCCTCGCTTCGTGACCATTCGCCGCGGTGGGACCCTCACTGATTCGGATCACCATCTCCTCGCTCTTTGGGCAGCGTCCTGCGCAGAGCACGTCCTCCACCTTTTCGAGTCAGCTCAGCCTGATGACCCACGACCACGCGAAGCGATTGAGCACGCCCGCGGCTGGGTGCGTGGTGAGGTCACGATGATGCAGGCTCGCGCGGCGGGCGGCCATGCAATGGGCGCGGCCAGAGAACCTTCCAGGGGCAGCACGGCATGCCGCGTACGCTGCTGGCCAGGCCGGGACCGTCGCACACGTCGCCGCGCACGAACTCGGTGCGGCGGCCTATGCGATCAAGGCCGCACGTGCTTCCGCACCCGAAGGCGAGAGCGAGGCCGCAGGGCGACTCGAGTGCCGATGGCAGCGTGACCAGCTCCCGGAGGCCGTTCGCGAGCTCGTGCTTGACGACCAGCGTTTGCGGAACGAGATCTGCTGGTCAGTGTTTGACTGCTGAGCGGGCGTGGGGAGACGAAGGAGCAGATCGCCGGCTTCGACGTGCTCGAGTGCGCCGACCTTGACGAAGCCATCGAGGCAGCGGCCAGGCACCCGATGGCCCGCCTCGGCATCTTGGAGGTGAGGCCATTCCGGCGGCTCGGGGAGGACTAGCCGAGCGCCGGTTCCTGAACGCACGGCTAGACAGAAGTCAAGATCGCGGCACACCTGAACCAGGCCGGATGCGCAGTGCCGGCCCGCGGCCCGAGAGCCCGAATTGGGATCGCGCCCAAGGCATCCGCGAGCAGCCGTTCTCGGGGTAGCATGCGCCTTCGCCGAGGAGCTCGCTGGTCGCGGGGTCATCATCCTCGGCGGACCAGTCAGCAGCGATAACGACGACGACATCGCGCTGCTAGCCGTCGAAGCCCCGACGAGGAAGCACTGCCGTTAACCTTCGATGCCGCCTCTTGGAGCGTTCACCAGGTGTTCCGGATCAAAGGGGGTACGGACCTGGACCCTGTGGCTCGACGGGCGATCCCGCCTGCCAGCGCCAACCCTCCGCCTGGCCCTGCCCGGGAACGGCCGCGCTGACAACTGACACCAGCAGCGCACGTGGCCGGCCTGTCCTCCAGGATGCTGCTTCAGGCGTCACCGGCACCGGGTCACGATTCCCGCGCGTACGCGGTGGGTGACCTGCGTATTTCTTCTTGCACGATCTGCCTGATATCGGCGCGACGGGCACGGCGCCAGGTCATGGCCACCAAGAAGAAGGCCGCCAGCGCCAGGAACGCGCAGGCGATAGCCGTGTGGACCGACACCTGGGTTGCCCGGTATTCGACCGGGATGCCCGCGATTGAATTGATCACCGGCACGATCGGCTTGGCGACACCGAACAGGCCGCCTGGCGCGCTCAGATGGGCGGTCGCACGCTGGCTCGGCGCCAGCCAGCGTAGATCACTGAAGTGCAGCAGCGAGCAGATGGTCACCATGGCCGCAGAAAACGCCAGGGCCATGGCGCCACTGCGAATGACCAGGGAAGGCCCCGGCCGGGGCAGCTGTTTCCCGGCCGCGACCAGGAGCGGCACCGCGAGGCCGGTCACCGCGGCGAGCGTTATCAGCCAGAGGCGGTACTCCGCGACGAGCCAGGTCCAGCCGTCTAGGTGCGCCAGTGCCCATCGCGCCGCACCGGAACTCATCAGGTCCTCCCTTGACCGCTGTAAAAACCGGCCGGCCTGACCTACCCGGCATCTCGCCACGTCATGCATCCGGGCCTTCTTTCCCGGCTGCGCCGGCCTCCTGGCCGATGGGGCCGGCGCCGCCGAAGTCACTCACGCTCGCACACTAGGTATCTGCAGCCATCACCTCTCCAGTCACAGACATACCAACTGAGTGATCCGCGCGCGTCGGCGAATCTCTTACCTTAAGCGGACACTCGGCGCTCGCCTCACGCGGCCCCCGGCGGCCCTGGCGAGGCGCATCGCCGCGCTGTACCCGCATGGCTTTGCGGTGTCGGCCGGCGGTGACGTGCGGAGCCAGGTCTGGCGGGAGCGCTGAGGTGATGTCTGATCGGCTGGCTGGAACCCCCGGTCGTGCGGGCCGCGTTGCACCTTGGCGGGTTGCCGGTCAGCGCTGGGCGGCGACGTCGGCGTAGCGGGCGAGGCTCCAGCCCGCGCCGACCGCGTCGCGCATGGTTTCCCAGCCGTCGCCGTGCCGGTCAAGGTGGCGGTGGGTGAGCACCACCCGGGTGCGCCCAGG
Organism: uncultured Actinomycetota bacterium; assembly: GCA_963744575.1. Lineage (GTDB taxonomy): Bacteria > Actinomycetota > Actinomycetes > Streptosporangiales > Streptosporangiaceae > Palsa-504. The sequence continues at coordinate 41,171 of CAVUUF010000006.1, forward strand.
TGCGACGGGTGTGAAGGTCACCTCGACTTCACTGGCCTTCGCCGGGTCGGTCTCCAGTTGCCAGCGCAGGTTGATGTCCCAGCTGAAGCAGACCAGCCGCGGCGGGTCGTAGGCGAGCACCCGGCTCCAGCGGCACTCGCTCCCGTCGGTCCCGCGATCGATGATGTGGCCGCCGGCGCGTGGCTCGAACACCATCTCGGCGAGCGGGACCGCGAGGATGTGATGCCCGGGATCCCACCAGGAGCCGATGCCTTGGGTGAACACGCGGAAGGCGTGTTCGGCCGGCGCCTCGACCTCCACCTGCGTGGTGACGGAGGTGGCTTGCAGTTGTGTGGTCATCTTTCCTCCTGGACCGGGTGACTGGCGGCGATTTGGAACCGGGCGAGGGACTGCTGCCAGAACTGCTCGAGGTAGTCGCGGACGGCGGCGACGCCCGCCGGGTCGACCGAATAGATGTGCCGGGTGCCTGCCGCCTGCCCGGTGACCAGGCCGGCCGACTTGAGGACCTTCAGATGCTGGGAGACGGCAGGGCGGCTGACCGGCAGCTCGCTGGCCAGCTCGCCGACCGCGCGCGGCGACCGGGCCAGGCGCTCGAAGATCGCCCGCCGGGTCGGGTCGGCGAGCGCCGTGAGCGCGGCCACATGGTTAGTCATGACTTACGGTAAGCTACAGCTAACGGACTTCGGTGTCAAGCAGGCTAGTCCGTCGGCGTCAGCATCCACTCCGCCGGCGTCAGCATCCACGCGGCCACCGACGCTCGCGGCCCGCCTTGGGCGAGCTGCCCGGCTGCGCGCGGGTTCGCGGCGGCCCGGCCGGATGGCCCGTCACCGGCCACCATAGGCCCCCCGACTGCGAGGTGGCCGGACTGAGCTGACCCCAGCTCTACCCGGCCGGGCCGTAAACACACCCGCGCGCCTCCCGCTGCCAGGGCCAACCCGAAAGGGGAGGGGGCCAGGGAGCGACCCGAGCCGAAGGTGAAGTCGTTTGAGATCGATAAGCGCCTCATCGTGGAGGCGTGGGAGAAGGTCCGGGCCAATAACGGGGCGCCGGGTGCGGACGCGGTCGGCATCGGCCTGTTCGCTGAGCAGCTGAGGGACAATCTGTACAAGCTGTGGAACAGGATGAGCTCGGGGAGCTATTTCCCGGGGCCGGTGCGGGGCGTGGAGATACCGAAAGATCATGGGGAAGGCGTGCGTTTGCTCGGCGTGCCCACGGAGGCGGCATAGTGCCGCATTGTCCAGTGATCCCTTGGGTTTCGTCATTGTCACCCATCCGTTCCACCCGCTGAACGGGCAGCGGCTGGAGATCTTGTATGCCAAGCGCCGCGGGGCGGCCACGGTGTTCGTCTGCGCGGGCGGGGTCAGCGGGCAGATGACGCTGCCCCATGCATGGACCGACCGGGGCGAGCCGCCCGGGCCTGGCCGGCTGTCGGCCGAGGGGCTCGCCGCGCTCGGCGCCGCGACACGCGCACTGCAGGGTCGTTGATCGTCATGCCTGGCAGCGGCATACTCTTTTGTGATGAAAGGGCAAAAGAACGAGAACGAGACCAGCCTGGCTGGCATGCCGACACGGCGGCTGCTGTCGCGGCGGCGCGCCCTGGCCGGGCGGCTCGGCGGCGCCGAGCAGGTGCTGTCGGGCTCGCTGACGGAGCAGACACGGCGGTGCGGCAAGGCCGGCTGCCGGTGCGCCGGCGGCGAGCCGCACGGCCCGTATGCCTTCTTCGCGCCGAAGACCGCGGCCCGGGGCCGGCTGCGGTACGTCCCGGCGTCCCTGGCCGGGGTGGTGGGCCGGTACCTGCGCAACGGCGAGGAGATCGAGCAGCTGCTCGCGGAGATCTCGGCGGTCAACGCCGAGCTGCTGGCCCGGCGAGAACTGTCCTAGCCGGTGAGCGCCGCCGTGCTGTCCGGGCCCGCGCGGGCCGAGGCGGTGGCGGCGCTGGCCAACATGACGGCCGCGGCACTGCGGCCCGGGGCGGGAGGTTGCAGTGAACGGCGAGCACAAGATCACGAGCAGTCACCGCGAGAGGGCAGCGATCTGCTACCTGCGCCAGTCCTCGATGGCGCAGGTCCGCCAGCACACCGAGTCGACCAGGAGCCAGTACGGCCTGGCGGACACGGCAGCCGCGCTGGGCTGGCCGTCAACCTCGATCGAGGTGATCGACACCGACCTGGGGATCTCCGGGAAGTGGGGGGTGGCCCGGGAAGGGTTCACCGAGCTGGTCACCCGGGTCTGCACCGGCGAGGTCGGGGCGATCTTCGGGATCGAGATCACCCGGCTGGCCCGGTCCAACGCCGACGTGGCCCGGCTGGCGGAATTCGCCCGGATCACCGGCACCCTGCTGATCGACCCCGACGGGGTCTACGACCCCGCCGACGTGAACGACCGCGTCATCTTGGGGTTCAAGGGCACCATGGGGGAGATGGAACTGCACGTGATGGCCCAGCGGCTGCAGGCCAACAAGCGGGCCGCGGCCGGGCGCGGCGAGCTGCGCACCCCGCTGCCGGTTGGGCTGGTCCACGACGACGCCGGGGATATCGTGATCGACCCCGATGCCGAGGTCCAGGCCGCGATCCGGGACGTGTTCGCCGCGTTCGCCGCGTCCGGGTCGGCCTACGGCGTGGTCGCCGCGTTCGCCGGCCGCCGGTTCCCGCTGCGCGCCTACGGCGGCGCGTGGGCGGGACAGCTGCGCTGGGGCAAGCTCACCCACGCCCGGGTGCTGGGGATCTTGAAGAACCCGGGCTACGCCGGGGTGTACGTGTTCGGCCGCTACACGTCCCGCCGCACCGTCGATCCCGGCGGCACGGTGCATACCGCGATCACCGAACGGCCCCGCGCCGGATGGCCCGTGCTGATCAAAGACCACCACGAGGGCTACATCACCTGGGCGGACTACCTGGCGAACGAAGCCAGGCTGGCGGCCAACCACACCGCTGCCGGTGCCCGGCCGCCGCGGGAGGGCACCGCGCTGTGCCAGGGGATCATCGGCTGCGGGTCCTGCGGCAAGCCGGTGATGACCAATTACCACACCGATCAGCGGCCAGCCTATGAGTGCAGCTCGCGCCGGGACCGGCTGACCACGCCGTCGTGCCGGTCGGTCGCCGCGGCCTGCGTGGATGCCGCCGTCGCTGGTGCGCTGCTGGACGCGCTGACCCCCGGGCAGGTCGCCCTGGCGCTGTCGGCCGCCGATGAGGTCGCGGGCCGGCACCAGCGGGCCAGCCGGGCCGCCGGGCTCGCGGTGGAACGCGCCCGCTACGACGCTGACCGGGCCGAGCGCGCCTTCTGCGCCGTCGAGCCGGAGAACCGGCTAGTCGCCCGTTCCCTGGAGGCCCGCTGGGAGGCCAGGCTCGCCGCCCTCACCGAAGCCGAGCAGGCGCTCCAGGCCGCCCGCGACACGCTGCCGCCGCTGCCCAGCCGGGACGACCTGGAGAAACTCGCCGCTGACCTGCCCGCCCTGCGGAACGCGCCCACCACCAGCGCCAGGGACCGCAAACGGCTGCTCCGCACCCTGATCGCCGACGTCACCTTGCTCCCCGAGCCCGACCAGGCCAAGGTCCGGATCGGGATCCGCTGGCACACCGGCGCCACCGACGTACTCATCGCAGACCGGCCGCTGCCTCCCGGCCCGGCCAAGCGAAGCCCGTCCCCGGCAGTGGAGATGGTCCGCAGGCTCGGCCCGACCACCGACACCCGCGACCTGGCCGGACGCCTCAACACCGCCGGGCTGGCCACAGGCCACGGCAAGCCGTTCGACATCGCCGCCGTCCAGTGGATCCGTCACGCCTACAAGATCCCGGCACCCAGCCCCTACACACCCGGCGAACTCAGCGTTGCCCAGGCCGCCGGCCAGCTGGGCTGCAGCACCGGCGTCATCTACTACTGGCTCAAGACCGGGCAACTCGATGCCCGCCGCGGCGCCGGCAACCGGCTGTGCATCCCCTGGACCGACGACGTCGAGGCCGGCTGCCGTGCCCGCCTGGCCGGATCCGGGCACCTCAACCCCGAAGCCCGGCGCACCAAGCCCCGGCAACAACGCTAAGGCCACCGAAATGTCAGTGCAGTCTGCCATGCTCACGTCAACGGACCCGGGAATGCGGGCCTGACCAGCACACATCTCCACCACACCAGAACATCCCTACACGCGGTTGCAGGAAGGGCAGTATGAATCGTCTGTCCCCAACACGGGCGACCGGGTGGCGCAGACTGCGGCGGCGATGCTGCTGGAGCAGGCACTGGAGCCGGTCTTCCACCGCGACAGCTACGGGTACCGTCCTGGGCGCAGCGCCCATGACGGGCTCGTACCGCTCGCCGAGGGCCCTGGCGATCTCAGCCATGAACGGTGGTGAACAGGAGCCGTGTCTTTGCGGGCGGCGAAGTTGCCGGATGGCCACAGCGGACCGGCCTGCGTTGTCTTGCCCGGGTTTAGCGGCTGGTCGAAGAAGGCGATGGCTCCGGCGCCGGTGAACCCGGGCAGTCTGACCGCCGCCGTCGGCGACCTGCCAGCCCTCGGGGATCAGCGCGCCCCCGCTGCCGTGGATGCGGATCTCCCGGGCCGTTGCGCCTTCAGCGCTGACCTCGACGCGCGCGCAAACCTGCCGGCACGCTCACCGCCACAGTCTTCCTCCGGCGGGACCCGCTGTCACGCGGACCGCTTGCGCCGGGCCGGTCCTCACGCCCCACGGGCGGCCAGCAGCAAGGGGGGCAGGGTGGGCGTGCGAGCCCGGTGAGGATCGGGCATCCTTAGCGGGTGGCCCGGCATCTGCGTCTTGGCGAGTTCCTGCTCGGAGTCGAGGGGATCGCGCTCATGCGTCATCTGTTCGACGACGAGGCGCAGGCGGCGGCACGGCTTGCCGAGATCCGGCGTATCGCCTGCGGCGGCGAGGCCGTCTACCAGCTGGGTGCTGATGTACCGATCATGGACGTTGCCAGCGGCTACGCCCGCTGGTCGCAGACCTACGACGACCCCGGCAATCCCCTCATCCACCTCGAGCAGCCTGTCGTCTGGTCCATCCTGGGCGCCGTCGCGCCGGGTGCAGCCCTGGACGCGGCGTGCGGCACCGGCCGTCACGCACGCCGCCTGGCCGAACTCGGTCACCACGTCATCGGGGTGGACGCGTCGCCGGCGATGCTGGAGAAGGCCAGGGCGGCGCTGCCCCAGGCCACCTTCCGTGACGGGGACCTCAGCGCGCTCCCGCTGGAGCCAGCCAGCGTCGATCTGGTGGTGTGCGCGCTGGCGCTTGAGCACGTCGCCGACCTCGGCAGGGCCATCGCCGAGCTGAGCCGGGTGCTGCGCCCCGGCGGGCACATGGTCCTGTCCGGCCTGCATCCCGCAGCCGCCGCACTCGGAGGGGCCGCATACTTCCAGGACGCCGCCGGCGGTGCTGGCGTCGTCCAAGGATACGGTCATCTCCACGGCGACTACCTCACCGCATTCCACCAGTCCCAGCTGGTGATCCGGCAGTGCCTTGAGCCACGCATCGGGCCCGCCGAAGCGGCCATGCAAGGCCCCGCGACACAGTTCATCCCCGACGCCACCGCGGCCGCCTACGCCGGCCTGCCGGGCGCCCTCATCTGGGAACTGGTGCGCGGCTGACCCCGCACGGCCACCCCCGGCCCCGGTCCCAGGCCCCGCCGGCCAGCTGCCTCAAGCACGCGCGCACAACAGCGTCGTCGGGCCGTGACGGCATTCCGGCACGCTGTAGCTTCGCAGCGCATCGCCTGAAGTACGATATCCGCCGATCTGAGCGGCTACGGGCGCGGCGATGTCCTGCGCTCGCGACCGCTCGTAACAGGCGATTCTGTGGCGACATCCCGATGGTGCTCACCTCCCACGGAGCTGCTGGCCCGGGGCCGTCCGCTGCGTTGCTCATGCGGGGCTGCCTGACGGTGTTGCCGGGCCGGGGCGGTCTTGCAGGTCGGCCAGGACCAGGACCAGCCGCGTCCAGGTCCCCTCGGCCTCGGGTTCGGCGAACCGGGCGGCGATCTGGGTGAGGTGGCCGCGCAGTTCGGCCAGCGCCTCGTCGGTCAGCCGCAGCGCGCCCCGGGTCACGTCGACCTCCCGGCGGCGGCCTGCCTGCTTGGCCTGGAATGCCGCCGTGATGTCCATCGCGGTGGCCTCCAGCACCGATCCGAGGAATGCGGCGGTCTCCTGCGGGCTGGCGTCGTCGCCGGGGGGCTCGGCCTGCGCCGGGGCGTAGACTCGTTCGGCCTTGCCCCGGGCCAGCCGCCGGTACTCGGCGACCTCGATCAGCCCCGCCTGCTCGAGCTGGCCCAGGTGGTAGTACAGACGGTCGGCGGGCAGGCCGGCGCAGCCCGCCAGCTCCCGCGCCGACCGGGGCCGCTCCATCAGCCACTCCACCAGCCGGATACGCAGAGGGTCAGCCAGCGCCTTGTGCACGCCATGCCACGCTTTCGGCGGGGCCGCGCGGCCCGGGGCCGGGCCGCCGGAAAATATTACAGCTCATTGGTGCCCGTCAAACTGGCGAGGCGGAACGCGTGGCGGTCCAGGCCCAGGTCCGCAAACCGCCAGCCGGCGGAGCGGCGGACGAGAGGGAGGATTCGGGACATGAACGACGCACGGCGGCGGGGACACCGGGTCTACGCCGCCCTCTACGACCGGATGACCGGCCCCGTGGAACAGGGCGTGTTCGGAACACGGCGATCCGGGCTGCTGGCCGGCCTGTCCGGCGAGGTCCTCGACGTAGGCGCGGGAACCGGGGCGAACCTGCCGCACTTCCGCAGCGCCAGCCGGGTGGTCGCTGCCGAGCCCGACCCCGCGATGCGCAGCCGGATGGCCGCCAAGCTGCCCGGCGCGCCGGTCCCGGTCCAGCTCACCGACGATGCCGCGGAGGCGCTGCGGCATCCGGACGCCAGCTTCGACGCCGCGGCGGGCTCTGGCCTTGAGAGGGCCGCCTGTCGCAGCGGTCCGGGCATCGGCGTACGATCGATGACGAACCAGGACTCAGGACTGTCTTCGCAGCGCAACCCAGGTGAGCGGCTGGATGGTGCCTGCCGGGGTGATGTGCTCTTCCCGGTCCTGGCTGATCAAGAGCCACTCGGCGCCGATATTGCGGGCCAGCTGTGCCGGGCTGTAGCGGGACACTGGAAGGCCCGAGCAGTGCTGCGGCCCGTCTGGGGCGAAGCAGCCGAAGACGGCGACCGCGCCGGGGGCGGTGGCCGCGTCCAGGGTGCGCAGGTATTGCTGCCGGTGCTGATCGGTGGTCAGGAAATGGTAGGCCGCCCGGTCATGCCAGGCCTGGTAGTGACGCCGGGGGTGCCAGCTGAGCACGTCGGCGGTCAGCCAGTGAACCTGGCCAGCCCGCGAACCAAGGCGATCCCGCGCGTGCTGCATCCCGGCCGCGGAGATGTCGAGCACGGTCAGGTCGCCGAAGCCGCGATCCAGCAGCGCCCCGGTGAGAGGGGACGCGCCGCCGCCCACGTCGATGACGGCGTCAGCGGCCGAGACCCCGGCAGCGCCGAGCATCTGCAGCGACATGTGCGGATGTTCCTCGAACCAGCTCCGGGTGTCATCGCCCTGGGCGTAGGCGGCGTCCCAGTGCGCCGCCGCCTGTGCCTGGTCCGCCATCTTCTTATCCTGCGCGCTGCGCGGGCCGGTCAGCTAGCGGGGGCCATCATGACCGGGAAGAACCGGGATGCGGGCATCAGCCTGCCGTGCGGGCATTCCCCGGGTCCTGGCGGCTTAGCCCGCTTCCATCTTCTGCTTGAGCGCGGCCAGGTTGGCGGGCATCTCCTTGCGTGCTTCCCGGCGGACCATCAGCGGCACCAGGATCTTGCCGATGCCGTGGCCGGTGAAGTCGACGCTGATGGTCAGCCGGGACCGGGAGCCGGTCACGGGCTCGACCAGGACGTCGACAGCCGCCCGGATCGGGCCGTCTATGCCCCGCACGCCCCAGGTCCGGGGCGGGTCGATGTGCACCAGCTCGGAGGTGGACGGGCGGCTGGCGCCGCCGATGCGCCGCGTCGTCACGCACTTCGCGCCCACGGCCGGCGGCTGGGTGCCGTCAGCGGGGCCGTCCATGTGCCCGTCCACCACGCCCTTCTGCCATTCGCTGAACCGGGCCGGGTCGGTGGCGTAGGCGAACACCGCCGCGGCCGGGCGCCCGATTTCGGCGCTGGTCACGATCGGCGGCATGTCAGCGGCCTTTCTTCAGCAGCGCGGCGTACCGGTCCAGGTACAGGGGCCAGCCCTGCGGCCCGTCCACGCCGCCGGTGATCGCTTCCCACCCGGGGCCGTGCCGGTCGAGGTGCCGGTGCTCCAGCTCCACCCGGGTGCGGGTCGGCGACTCGGCGTAGAACCGCACCTCGACCTCGCTGGCCTGCGCCTGGTCGGTCTCGATCGTCCACCGCGGGCTGATATCCCAGCTGAACACCACCCGGTCCGGCGGGTCGAAGGCCAGGATCCGCGCCCACCGGCACTCGCTGCCATCCGCTGCCCGGTCCACGATGCCGCCGCCAACCCGAGGTTCGAACACCGTCTCGGCGATCGGCGCCCCGAGCATGTTGTGCTCCGGCGGCTTGAAGTCCCCGAACCGGCCGGTGAACACCGAGAAAGCACGCTCGATCGGCGCGTCCACCACGACCTGCTTGCGGACCGTCGCCGTGTCAGTCTGGGCCATCACCCCTCCTCAGTCGGCGCTTCCGCGGCATTGGCATACCCGGCCAGCGCCCGCTGCCAGTACGTATCGAGCTGATCCCGCAACGCCGCCAGCGCGACCGGGTTGAGCCGGTAGATCCGGCGCGTCCCCGCCGCCACGTCCTCCACCAGGCCGGCGTCCTTGAGGATCTTCAGATGCTGAGACACCGCCGACCGGCTCACCGGCAGCCCGGCCGCCAGCTGCCCCACAGCCCGGGGCCCGTCGGCCAGGCACGCAACGATGGCCCGGCGCGTGCCGTCGGCCAGCGCACCCCACCGGTCAGCATCTCGGTTAGCATCCACTAACCGTTAGCATCCTCTAACCGACGCGCTAGGTCAAGACACCAGATGCCCTGGGATCCTGGTCGACAGCAGCCCGCTGCAGCCGCCGCAGACCGCGACCACCGTCCGGGTCCGCGGCGGTGGACGCAGCTGAGCGACGGGCCGTTTGCCGAGATCAAGGAGCAGCTCGGCGGCTATTACATCCTGGACTGCGAGGATCTGGACATGGCGCTGCGGTACGCGGCGATGATCCCGTCGGCTAAGTACGGGTCGGTCGAGGTCCGGCCGGTGATGGTGACGGGGCCGCACTGAGCGGGGACATCGAGCGGCCCCTGCGCGCCGCGTGGTGGCCCGCCACGGCGGCGACGGTGGCCCAGCTCGCCGGCGCCCTGTCGCTGGCAGAGGACTGCGCGCAGGAGGCGTGCGCGGCGGCCGTGGAGCAGTGGCCCCGTGATGGCTTGCCGGCCAATCCCGGTGGCTGGGTCGCGCGGCGCCGAGCGCTGGACCACCTGCGCCGCGAGAGCGCCCGTCCAGGGAAGGAGCGCCAAGCCGTGCAGGAATGGGCCGCTGCCGAGCTGGACCACAGTGCAGCCGCCGGCGACGACCAGCTAGCGCTGCTGTTCGCGTGCTGCCGCCCGGCGCTGGACCCGGCTGCCCGGCTAGGGTCAGCATCGTCACGGACCGTGGCTGGGGGCCTGGGCGCGACCGCGCCACAGCCGCCGTCCGGTACGCCGCGGACGATGACTGTCCGGCTGGTTGCGGACATCCGGAACCGCCTGTTCTGGCCGCGTCGGCACTGGTCGGGCTTCTGAGTGCTGCGTTCCCTCTGCGGGATGGAGCCAGGCATCCCGAGATGGGCAACAATGTGCCGGCTGAGCCGCGCCAGCTGGGCTTTGAGCCTCTGCGTGGCTGCGGACAGGGTGGTCTTGATCGCGACGACTTCCCCGAGCCAGCAGACGGCGGAGGACAAGCGCCACGCCCGCGAAGCACTGCTCCGCTTGCTGCCCGCCAGGCCGACGGCGCGGCGGCCGGACAGTTGGTGGGCGGGGCGGTCCAGCTCGCCCCGGCGGCGGCGGACAAGCGCCAGGCCCGCAAAGCGCTGCTCTGGCTGCTGGCCCGCCAGACCGACAACTCGGTGGCCGAACAGTTGGCGGGCGGGGTGGTCCAGCTCGATCCGACAATCCGCGATCTCAGCACCTGGCGCGCCTGGACAGCCCTGCCGACCCCCGGACTGCTCGCTGTGGCGCGCCGGAACACGCCACTTCTTGTCTGGCTTGCAGCCCTTCCCTCGCTGTCCCCGCTCTCCGGTTGACCCGCTCGAGGTAAGGCCCACATGAGCCTCAGCCAGCCGACCGACGCCGACGTTGCGGCTGACCAGGTCGTTGGCTTCGGCGTGCCGGATGGCGCGCTTCAGCGCGAGATGTCCCATGGTCACCGCCGCGCTGGAGTACCCGGCCGCCATGGCGGCCAGCGCCTTCCTCACGTCGGCCGCGGTCAGCTCGCGGAGCTTGCCGGCGCCGATAACTTTGAGGATCGGCTCGAGGGCGTTCTGGTTCTTCCAGCGCGTCGGTCATGAGGTTAGTACGACAGCGGCCCCGCCGAGGCGTGAGTGCGCCCGGCGGGGCCTAGATCCCATCCCTCCGCCAAACCGGAAGGAGGAGACCATGCAAGACACCGTAGACCAGGCGCACGGTGCAGTGCCACGCGCCCTGGCTGACATCAACGCGGACGCGCGTTGGGGTGTGTGGTCACTGCTGCGCCGGGCGGCCCAGCATGGGCGTGTTCATTCTCCGGCACCGGTCCGGATGGGCTGCACCTGGCGAGATGCGAAGGGCTAGCCTTGAGGCCTGATCAGTGAGGCGGACATGGCGGCCGTGCTCGTGACGGCCGGGGAGGTGTTCACGGGCGCGACCGTGATCTACGGGGAGCGTGTGGTGAGCGCCGAGCAGCAGGTGACGCTGGCCGCCGGTACCTGACCGGCGCGCGGCGCCGCAGGCGGAGGGGTCGCGGTGAAAGACGCCAACCGGGTCGTGTGCAGCGGGGTCGAGCGGATCATCGCGAAAGCTGAGCACGCCAGCCGGGGCTGCATTCTTCCGTGAGCGCTAGTGTGATCTCGTATTTCACTATGCGGGGCCCGTAGCGGACAAGCTCGGCACTCATGTTCCGCAGCAGCCTGGCCGCCGCAGCGTTGTCGGCCGCGACCAGCGCGGTGAAGCGCCGGATGCCTTCGGAGCAGGCACGGTCAGACGGCCGGGGCCAGCAACTCGGTGCCCAGTCCGCGGCCTTGCCGGTCGTCGACCATGGTGACAGCGATCCCGGCGGCCTGGGGTCGTCGGGGTCCCGGACATGGCGGGCAATGCAAGTAAGAAGCACTACTCACTTCGCGGTCTGCTGGCCGGCTGATCCGGGGCGTGCCGTGGCGCGCTGCAGCCCGGGCTGGCCGCGATGAAGCGGATCGCGCACCGGCCGAAGGACACCAGGATGGCGAGCGAGCAGCTTAAGACCAAGTCAGATAGACTCCGTTGCTGCGATGAACGGTTTTGCGCTCAGCTACGGAAGCTTCGATCCGGCCGAGGAGGGGCTTCGGGAGGCGCTGACCTCAACCGGCAACGGCTACCTGTGTAGCCGCGGCGTCGCAGAGTGGGAAGATGCCGACAGTGTGCACTACCCCGGCACTTACGTGCACGGGGTCTACAACCGCGAGACGACGATCCTTGGCGGCCTGCCGGTACTCAATGAGGATCTCGTCAATCTTCCCAACTGGCTGGTGCTCAAGCTGCGGATCGAAGGCGCAGATGTAATCCGGCTGGCGGATGTTGAGCTGCTTGAATACCGCCACGAGCTCGACATTCACCGGGCGGTGGTGACCCGCGAGCTCTGCTTCCGGGACGCCGCCGGGCGTGAGACAGCGCTGCGCAGCCGGCGATTCGTGAGCATGGCCGATCCGCACCGGGCCGGTATCGAGTGGACGCTGACGCCGCAGAACTGGTCGGGCCGGGTGGAGGTGATCTCGGCGATCGACGGACGGGTGACTAACCAGGGTGTCGCTCGCTATCTGGAGCTCGAGGGTCGGCATCTCAATCCCGTCTCGCCGCGGACGTTTGGCGCGGAGATCATCGCGCTGAAGGCCCAGACGCGGCAGTCGAACATCTACATCAGCCAGGCGGCGCGCACACGCGTCTTCCAGGGAAGCGAGCCGCTCGCAGCGGAACGCAGCCTGCATCAGATGGAGGACTACATCCAGCAGGTGCTGGCGTTCGACGTCCGGCAGGGCGCGCCGACCAGGGTCGAAAAGATGCTGACCTTCTCGACCTCCCGCGACGCCGCGACCAGCGACACGCTGGCAAAGGCTGGGAGCTCAGCGCTGTGGCGCCCGGACTTCGGGGAGTCGCTCGAGCGCCATGTCTCTGCCTGGGAGGAGCTGTGGCGCGTGTGCGATGTGCGGGTGCGCGGAGACGAGCGGGTCCAGGTGCTGCTGCGGCTTCACGTCTCCCACATCCTCCAGGTGTGCTCCCGGCACACGGCCGACCTGGACGCCGGAGTGCCCGCGCGCGGTCTCAACGGCGAGGCATACCGCGGGCACGTTTTCTGGGACGAGCTGTATGTGTTTCCGTTCCTGAGCTTCCGTATGCCCGAGGTCACCCGTGAACTGCTGATGTACCGTTACCGGCGCCTCGACGAGGCGCGGGCGGCGGCCCGTGAGGCGGGCTTCGGCGGGGCGATGTTCCCGTGGCAGAGCGGCAGCGAGGGCAAGGAGGAGACCCAGCGGGTGCACCTCAACCCGCTGTCCGGGCGCTGGGAGCCGGACCTCAGCCGCAACCAGCGCCATGTGAACGCGGCAATCTTCTACAACATCTGGCACTACTACCAGGCCACGCGTGATCTGGCTTTCTTGCGGGACTACGGCGCGGAGATGATGGTGGAGATCGCGCGCTTCTGGGCGTCCATCGCCCAGTTCAATCCGGACCGCGAGCGTTATGAGATCCACGGGGTGATGGGCCCGGACGAGTTCCACGAGAAGTATCCAGGCGAGGAAGAGGGCGGCCTGCGCAATAACGCCTACACGAACCTGATGGTGGCGTGGCTGTGCGAGCTGGCGGGCGAGGTGCTTTCGCTGCTGCCGGCGAGCAGGGCCGAAGCGCTCCGCGCCAGGCTCGAGATCTCTGAGCTGGAGCTGAGGCTGTGGCAGGACATGAGCCGGCGCATGTTCGTTCCCTTCCACGGCGGCGGCGTCATCAGCCAGTTCGAGGGCTACGACGCGCTCGAGGAACTCGACTGGGATGGCTACCGCGCGAAATACGGGAACATCCAGCGGCTCGACCGGATTCTGCGCGCCGAAGGCGACGACCCGAACCGCTACAAGATCGCCAAACAGGCCGACACCGTGATGCTGTTCTTCCTGTTTTCCCCGAGCGCGCTCCGGCGGCTGTTCGAGCGCTTGGGCTATGAGTATCGCGCGGACAGTGCGGCCCGGAACATCGCGTACTACGACCAGCGCACGTCACACGGCTCCACGCTGAGCTTCATCACGCACGCCGCTGCACTCGCCGCGCTCGATCCGGAAAGTTCCTGGAAGCGCTTCCTGGCGGCGCTGAACAGCGACGTGGAGGATGTCCAGGAGGGGACGACCAGAGAGGGCATTCACATGGGTGTCATGGCCGGGACGCTCGACCTCATGCAGCGCGCCTACCTCGGCACGGAGATTCGCGACGAGGTTCTTCACTTCGAGCCGAGGCTTCCCGGCCCGATCCAGGAGCTGTCATTCACGATGCAGTTCCGGCGAACGCCGCTCCTCCTGACGCTCAACAAGGACAGGCTCACGCTCGCGCTGCATCCGGAGGGCGCGAGCGGGCCGGTAAAGGTCGGGGCCGGCGGCGAAATCCGCGAGCTCTGCCCCGGAGACCGGTACATGTTCCGGCTGTCCCCGGCTACGCCGGCCGAAGAGCGCCGGGTCAACGGCTGAAAGGAGGACGGGTGCCGAGGGTCCGGGGGGCGATTTTCGACGTCGACGGAGTGCTCGTCGACTCGCCGCACGAGAAGGCATGGCGTGAGTCGCTGCGCCAGCTGATGGAGTCGGACTGGAGTGACATCTGCAACCGGACGAGCTGGTCGCCGGAGGCGTTCAGTTCCCGCGTCTACGGGGAGCAAATATCTGGCAAGCCTCGGATGAGCGGCGCACGCGCGGCACTGGCGTACTTCCACGTCCCCGATGACGACGGCAGGCGTGTCGCCGAGTACGCCGACCGGAAGCAAGCAATGGTGGTGCGGCTGATCGAAGCCGGCGACTTCACCGCATACCCCGACGCGCTGCGCTTCATCATCGCCGTCAAAGACGCCGGGATCAAGGTGGCGGCCGCCTCCTCCTCCAAGAACGCCGGGCTGTTCCTGCGGCAGATAAGGCTCGACAGCTTCGCGCAGCAGCACGCGATCGTGTCCGCGTCGCTGCGACCCGGACTGACGCTGCTCGAGTTCTTCGACGCCGATGTGTCGGGCCGGGACTTCGCGCACGGAAAGCCGCATCCCGAGATGTTCCTCACCGCAGCGCATGAGCTCGGGGCCACACCCCAGGACTCGATCGTGATGGAAGACGCCCCAGCGGGCGTCCAGGCCGCCAAGGCCGGCGACATGGCGGCAATCGGAATCGCACGCGCCAATGACGCCGGGCTCCTGGCAGCGGCGCGCGCCGACATAGTGGTCACCACGCTCGACGACATCGACCTCAGCGCGCTGGCCGACGGCCGCCTGGCCACAAAGAAGGCCTAGCTTGTACCGATCCAAGCTTCGCCTGATCATTCACCGGGATGAGCTGGGGCCACGGGGAACGCCATCAGATCGCTCTGCCCGTCACCGTCGATGTTTGAGCCTGTGGGTACCGAAAACCTTGGCACGGCCCGGTCGCGGTAGTCCCGTCATCTTGACTCCGCTCGGCGGAAGCCCTGTCGAGTAGGCACGGCACCCCGGCTGCGGTCTTCGGCGCTTAACGCTGCAACGACCAGATCCACCACCATCACAGCATGGTGCCAGCCGACGGCAAGCGCCGCGGTCACCGCCAACATGCTCGACGTAGCGCTCGATGTGATCGTGGTGTACGGCCTGCTCGGCTCGGCCGGGGGCGCCGTCACCGTAAGAGCCGCGGCGGCCGCGTCAGGCACGGGGCTATCGGGGTCGTTCCCGCGGCAGGTCGACCGTTACTTTCGCGTTGGCCTGAAGTGTTATCTCGTGGCCATCGATGATGATCGTCTCACGAGACCCTTCCGGACCTGACAGCACGAATGTCGCGCAGGCGTGATCTGCGGACACCGATACGGTGTTGCCGTGCCATTTGAGCCGGAAGCGCACGGAGTTCCAGTCGGGCGGGAGCCATGGCTTGAAGGTCATCTGGCCGTTCCGCACGCGGAATCCGCCGAATCCGCAGACCATCATCTGCCAGGTTCCGCCGGCGGACGCTATGTGGATGCCCTCCTGGGTGTTCCCCTGGTTGTCGGTGAGATCGACGAGTGCGGCCCGGCGGAAGTACTGGACGGCGCGGCGGGGGTCGCCGACCTCGATGCCCATGATGGAGTGGATCGCGGTGCTGAGCGAGGATTTGTGCAGCGTCAGCGGCTCGTAGTAGTTGTAGTTGGCGCGCTTGACGTCATCCGGAAATTGGTCCGGAAGCAGATAGGTCAGCATCACCACGTCGGCCTGCTTGACCAGCTTGGTTCCGGCGAGGTTGTAATGGTGATAGCCCGGCGGGTACATCGGCATGTCGTTGTCGTCGTGGGCTACCGGCAGGGTTTCCAGCCCGAAATATCCGTCGAACTGCTCGATCACTCCGTTGTCGGTTCGGGGGGGCAGACGCATCTGCTCGGCCCTGCCGAGCCATTCTTCGACCTCATCCGGTTTAAGCCCGATGCGTCCGGACAGGCTGGCCAGCTCGCCGGGGTGGGTGACCGCGAGATCGGCGTAGACGTGAGCGGCTTGCTGCAGGTGCCACCGCACCAGGTAGCTGGTGTAGGCGCTGTTGTCGATATGCTCGTGGAACTCGTCGGGGCCGACCACCCGGCTCAGCGCGTACCGGCCGTCCGGCATCGCCTCTAGGCGGTCGGCCCAGAAGCGGCTCGTTTCGAAGAGGATTTCCGCGCCGTAGTCAGTCATCAGCGCGTTGTCGCCCGTTGCGGCCACGTAGGCCATGAGGCCGTACGCGACCGCCGCGGTGACGTGGATCTCCTCCTCACCCATCCAGATCCGATGGGCGCCGTCCCAGGTCCATTTCGGTGTGGTCTCCGCCCCGGTGTCGGCGGACTCCCACGCGTAGCGGGCGCCGCGGAATCCTCCGTCGCGCGCGTTCCGCCTGGCGCCGTCGAGGGTGTGGTAGCGGTACAACAGCAGGGCGCGGGCCGTCTCAGGCTGGGTGTAGATGAAGAACGGGAGCATGAACACCTCGGTGTCCCAGAACGCGTGCCCGCGGTAACGCTCACCCGACAGGGCGTTCGCCCCGATGTTGACGCAAGGATCTGACTCGTTCGCCGCGATCAGCAGGTGGTAGATGTTGAAACGGACAGCGCGGGTGGCGTCGGGATCCCCGTCAATCGTGACGTCGGAATCGGCCCACTTCGCCTGCCATGCCGCACGGTTCCGCTCGCGGCACGTCACGAATCCGGCCGCGCTATGGCGGCTGAGCTCATCCAGGCACGCCGGGCGGACGGAGGCCGCTGCGACATCGCGGGACGTGTAGACGGCGGCGAGTTTGTCCACGGTGAGCGTGTCGCCCGCGGCCACCTGCGCACGTGACACCTGCTCGACGTATTTGTACCGCTGCTCGACACTGGACTCGGCGGTCGGCGACACCCTCGTAAGCGCCGCGTATCCGATGGTGATGCCGGTGTCGATGGTACGGGTTTCCAGATAGATGCCGTCGGGGAGTTGCTCGCGGGCAACCTCCTCGAGGTGCCTGGACTTGGCCCATTTGTGCCACTTCATCTGCGGATCATCCGGCGGCGGCTCGGTGTATATCGGCCGCCGGTCCAGGTTGTATCCCGTGCCGTCGATACCGCTGCGGACAGTTACCGACGCGGTGTGGTTCTCCGGAGTGATCCGCGCCTGCAGGCAGCACAGATGCTGGTCGGCGCCGCTGGCGAAGTGGACGGTCTGGAATCGGGTCCGGCGGCCTTCGCAGTCCTCGAATACGGTGTCGCGGGATACCGTGCCCTCCCGCATATCGAGTATCCGCCGGTGATGGACGACCGACACCGACGTCGCGTCCAGCCTGACGCCGTTGACCACGACCGCCAGTGTCAGCCAGTCGGGTGCCTTGACCAGGTCGATGACCGCGGAGTCATGGTGGTCGAAGACACCGCGCAGGAAGGTCCCCGGCAGTGAACCCTCATGGCTCTCCTCCAGGGAGCTCCTCGTGCCAAGGTATCCGTTGCCGGTGGTGAAGAGCGTCTCGTAGGTGTTGGCCAGCGCCGCGGTGAAGCCGTCCTCCGCTATCAGCCAACCGGAATCCTCACCATCGAGATCGGCGTTCATGGAACTTCTCCCACTACGATCGAGGGCCGTACGTCGCGAGGATCTGCCGCTCGGTGTCCTCTCGTGACAGGTAGACGTTCAGTTCCGCGCCGGCGCAGCGCTGAGCGCCCATCGCATTCCCGTACTGGCAGGCCACGACGTAATCCCGGTACGCGAGATAGCCATAGGCCAAGCCCGCGGCGAACGAATCGCCAGCACCTGTCGTGTCCACCACGTGCTCAACCTCGATGCGGTCGACGAACTGCCCGGCGACCCCGCCAGAGCCGTCCCGGTAGAAGGTCACGCAGCCGCGCTCGTCGAGGGTCACGCATACTGCCCCGACACCGCGGTCCAGACAGTGACGAGCCAGGTCGCGCAGCTCTTCAGTACCCAGCCCCGGCGGGTCGGCCGTCACCTCCGGTGACTGGCCGAGCCACGTCGAGCTAGCCTCCTCGAGGTTCATCTTCAGGATGTCGATATACGGAAGCCAGACGTCCCGGTCAGCCCACACCCTCGGATGGCGCTCGCCGCTGCGGGTCAGCGTCACCGTCGGGCCGTGGGCATCCAGCACCACGGTCGCACGGCTGTGCTCCTTGATGTGCCGCAGCGTCGGCTGCCCCACCTCATAATCCGTGATCGGGACACACACAAACGCGTCGGCATCGAGCACCTCGTCGACGTCGGCCGGCAGGATCGGGTTCATGAAGCTCCTCTGCCGCTCGACGCGACGGTTGGGCTCGATATAACGCAGTTCGATGACGTCCCCCTGGTCGGCTTGTGACGTAATGCCGGAGGTGTCGATATTCGGGAAGGACCCGAGGATTTCCTTGATCGGGCCCTCGTCCTGCCGGCGGACGTGTGATATCGGGACGATCGTGTCGCCCGCATCCAGGAGAGCCGAGAGGGCAACCGCCGTATACAACACGCATCCGTACTTGTCGAACCGTTCACCGGCATGGGTCACGATCTGGTCGCGGGGGATCGGGCCCAGCACTGCAACCTTGCGACTCGCCCGGCTTTTCATGTCATTCATTACGAACACCTCCGGCGCTCGCCGCGATCGCAGGCTCAATGCAGAGCGTGCGCTGAGAACTGTCGGCTGTGCCGCCTGGGCCTCTGGCCACCAGTGACCGCTCCTTTGATCCGCCTGCCTGAGTCGCCCACATTACGTCATCAGCCAACCACCGCCCAGCTCATGGCGCTAGGCGTGTCACAGATCGCGGGACGGGTGGTGCGGATCGTTTCGGGCGAATGATCTGGCGAACCCGTCAAGCCATGCCGGACTGGAAGCGGGACAGGCTGGCGCGCTACTGCCCGCAGGGGCACTGGCGGCCCGGCCAGCGCCGCTCCCGCCAGGCTATGCGACAGCTCCGGGGATGCCCGGGCAGCCCGTCAGATCCCGAGCCCCTCGTAACCCAGGGGAGCCGAGCGCCGGACAGGCCCGCACCGGTAACGGCAGTCAGACATGCGACGGCGCCTGACTGCCCCGGCCCGCGCAGCAGGCCGCCGGTACCGGGGCGGCGGCCCGACCTCTTCGGCGATTAACCGGATCGGGCCGCTCGTCGAGCCGCCCGGGGCCGCTGCGGCCGCCCAGGCATGAGGAAGTCACGGCCTTCCGGTGCCATGGCACCGTTCGAATGTCGGACTCGCACTCCCATGGGTGCCGCGGACCGTCCGGCTGCCACGGTGCACAGAACATATGGTCGCACCGTCGCGCGAACCGTCAGCCCCGTCGCGGCCGGTAGACGGCGCTAGAACCAGCATGCGGAATTGGCAAGCCTTGGTCCTCGGACACGGTCTCGCTCCGGGGAATCCCGACGGTCAGGAACCCGGGGCGTCGCCATGTCCGAAAGACGCCCGCAGCGCATCGGTCAGCAATGCGGCCAGCGCATCGAGCTGCACGTCGGCCGGCGAGGAGGCTTCCTGGTCCGACCCGTCCAGCGCCCGGGCGGCAAGCCCCGCCTTGCTGTCGATCAGCCCGGCGATCCGGGCGTCGATGGTCTGCGCGGCGATGATGCGCCACGCGGTGACCGGTTCGGCCTGCCCGATGCGATGGCTGCGGTCGATGGCCTGGGTCTGCTCCGCGTCGGTCCAGGACAGCTCGGCCAGCACGATGTTCGAGGCGACCTGCAGATTCAGGCCCACGCCAGCCGCGGTCAGCGAGCACACCGCGACCGTGACGTCCGGGTCGTTCACGAAGGCGTCGACGTTCGCCTGCCGCGCCGCGGGCGTCTGGCCGCCACGGATCGACGAGAAGCGCACCCCCTGCCGGGCGAAGATCTCTTCGGCGGCGTCCATCACGTCGACGTGCTTGGCGAAGAAGACGACCTTGCCGGCGCTGCGGGCCAGCTGCGCCGCGTAGTCCGCGGCCAGTTCGGCCTTCGCCTGGCCGATGCGCCGCATCATGGTGAACACGTTCTCGCCGGACTGCGCGGTCATCGCGTCCTTCAGCTCCCACCGGGCCACCCGGCGGACGAGGTCGTGGTCGATGCCCTCGACGCCGGCGTCGGAGGATCGGTTCGCCAGCGCGGTCTGGTACCGCGCCGCCATCCGGCCGGCGAGGTCCCGTTCTGCCGCCCGGATCGACCGGCCGGCCCGTTCGTCCAGCTCGACGGGAAGGTCGGCGATGCGGCGGGCGGGGATGTCGGCGGCCACGTCGAGCTTGCGGCGGCGCACGATGCCGAGGTCGATCACGCACTGGCGCGCCGCGGCGTAGAAGCCCTGGCCGGCGGGCGTCAGGCCGGTGTCCTCAAGCGCGTCCATTAGCTCGTCGAGGGGCTTGCTGTCGTCGATCCAGCCGAGGAACTGCCAGATCGCCCGGAAGTCCTCGATGTCGTTGATCAGCGGGGTGCCGGTCAGCGCCATCAGCAGGGGCCGGTCCGTACGGGACCGGATGCGGTCGGAGAGCGCCAGGACGTGTTGCGACCGCTGCGAGGTCTTGTTCTTGATGAAGTGAGCCTCGTCCACGACCATGCCGCGGAAGCCGAAGTCGCTGAGCCAGCCCAGGTGGCGGTCGAGCACCTCGTAGTTGAGCACGACGATATCGGCGAAGCCGTCGACAGCCTCGCCGTCGCCCTGCACCACGGTGGCCGGTCGGCGGGGCGTCCAGCGGGCCGCCTCACGGGCCCAGCTGGTCTTGACGACGTTCGGCACGACAACCAGCAGCGGGTAGGCGTTCGCCGCTTCCGCGGCGAGCAGCGCCTGGGCCGTCTTGCCCAGACCTGGCTCATCGGCGAGCAGGAACGTCCGGTGACCAGCAGCGGCCGCGGCGACCAGCTGCCCCTGGTGCGGCATCAGTTCCAGGCCCGCCGGGGTGAACCGTGCCGTCGACGCCGGGAGCGCCATGCATGCCGGGGCTCCCCCGTCGGCGCGCTCGAAGGAACTCAGCAGCGGGCCGAGCAGCTCCCAGTCGGCCAGGCGGCGCGGACGGGAGGTGAACTGCGGGACGGCGGAGAAGTCCGGGGCGAGAAAGGGGTTCGCCAGTTGCCGGGAGGTCACCGACTGCGGCACGACCCGCCGCTCCGAGCCGGCGGAAGCGGCCCCGGTCTCCGTCGGCGCGATCTCTTCGGGCGCCGTCTCGATGCCGAGGTCCCGCGCCATCTCCCGCTTCAGCGACCGGGCCGCGTCGGAGACGCCGGAGCCCTCGGCGAGCAGCGCCAGTAGCCCAGCGTCCCGGACGGCGGTCGTCGCGAGGATGGCCGCGATGCCGTCCAGGCGCTTGAGCTGCTCAGCCCGGCGACTGCCGGTTCCGGCCGCCGCCCGGACGCGAGCGCGCTCGTCCCGCAGCAGCAGGGCGACGGCCTGGAACTTCGTCCGCACGGCAGGCGTCACGCGGCCGCGCCGGGCGGCCGCCTCGACCTCACCGACGGTCCGGGCGAGCACCGAGACGACGTCGCCGCGGTGGCGGACGCGTCGCTGCTTCCGCGGGGCGGTACGGCGAGCGCCCGCCTGGCGCTGGCCTGGTCGAGC
This sequence comes from uncultured Actinomycetota bacterium, assembly GCA_963744575.1. GTDB lineage: Bacteria > Actinomycetota > Actinomycetes > Streptosporangiales > Streptosporangiaceae > Palsa-504. The sequence goes on from CAVUUF010000006.1 coordinate 62,562, forward strand.
CACAGACTCCTCCTCTGGAATGCCGGGGCACGGTGGCCACGGCAGCATGCCGCACAGTCCCTCGGCCGGGGCGAGGAACGTCCCGAGCACAGGGCCTGGTGCTTCGAACGCCGAGCCGACTCGCGGATCTCCAACGATCGACGCAGCGGGCCCCCGGCAAGCGTCCTATGCGGACCCGGAGCCGCCGGTGGGTGGGCTGGTGACCACGGCACGGGGAAAGTCATCGTCGGACGACCGGCTCGGTTCTTGGGTACCGCTCATGTTAACGCGTGCGAGGGCGCATAATTCCCGGCCGTGCCATTGGTGAACGTCCTCAATTGCCGCGAGCGGTGCGGTGTTGCCTGCCAGCGGGCTTCCAGCGCTTTGGGCAGGCGGCGGTTTGGTCTAGCGCCGGAGCGAGGATGCCCAGGCCGGGACGCCGCCGTGGCAGGCGCTGGGTGTTCCGGCGGCACCCTGCAGCTGGCGGACGCCGAGTAGCGCCCGGTGATCTGCAGCGGCATTCGGCGCAGCTACACGCCGCTCGTATCCGGCATCGAATGCGCCGCAATCGGCCGGAGGCGATTGTGCCGCGAGTCACTCCGCGTTACCACATCAGCAGGCGTTGACGCGAGAGAACGCTATGCGCGCCGGCCCAGTCGGCCGCTGCGGCCATCGGTGCCGCACCGAAGGAATGTTATGCCTGCATGTCGAGATCGTGGACAGCCTGCTTAGGTGAGGGCGGCGAGCGGCGGGCCCGCGGCTGCGGGGCTCGCCGCTGCTCGACCAGACCGCCGTTGTTGGCTGGTCAGAGGCCCGGGAAGGGCGGCGCGGCTATCAGCTGACCATGAGCCCTTGGGTGAACCGCTACCCGGCGGTGGTCCACTGACGTCCATTCGCCGTGGTGATCCGCTGGAAATCCAGGCCCGGGAAGTGGGTCATGCCGATGGACACGTTGCACCCCTGCAGGGCCGTGAGGAGCTCCTCGCGTGCCTGCAGTGCCCGCTCGGGCTCGGTCTCGGAAAGGAACGAGATGCCCTGGTCATTTAGCTGCAGTGGATGGTGGACGACGTCTCCGAGCAGGTAGGCAGCCTTACCTCGGAAGACACGCGGCCCACGTAGTGACCGGGAGTGTGGCCAGGGCTGTGATGTGCGCTGACACCCGGCGCGAGCTCGACGGTGGCCGCGTCGATCGGTCGGAGCACCCCCGCGGCCTCGGCGACCGCAAGCCCCCTCCTGCCCTCGAGCTCGCCGGGCGCGGGGGCCACTGGCGGCGTCTGCCACTCCACGGCACCGCACATGACCACCGCGTTGGGAAAGAACGGAACATCACCAGGGGCGACCCACCCGATATGGTCGGCGTGCAGATGAGTGAGGAAGACAGTGGTGATATCGGCCGGCGCGACACCGGCTGCAGCCAGCGCGCCGGGCAGCAGCCCTCCTGCGGCAATCGACTCCGGCGGATCCGTGAGCCCGGCCGCGGCGGCAATATCGTCGGGGAACGGGATGCTGGACGGCCCGAGGCCAGCATCCACGAGAACGGTCAGGCCCGGCGACCCGGACGTGGTCATCTGCGTGGGAACCGACCACGCCACCCACACCGCGCCTGGCTCGCCCCGCACTGCTCGCCCCGCACTACCCGCCCTACTGGCACTACGACATCCTCCAGGCGCTGCTGGTCCTGTCCCGGATGGGCCAGGCCGGCGATCCCCGCACCAGCGACGCCCTTGACGAGCTCGAGCGGCGGCGCCTGCCCGACGGCCGCTGGCAACCCGGCGGCCGCTGATGGAAACCGCCCGGCAGCACTGTCACCCCCGAAGTCGTGGACTGGGGCCGGTCAGGACCGAACGAGATGATCACGCTGAACGCGCTGCGCGCGCTGAAAGCCGCCGGACGCCTGGCCCCACCCGCCATCCGAACCTGAACCCCGCCGGACATCACCCGCTCCCGCCCCACACAAAGCGGCGAACGTTGCCCGCTACGGCACTAGCGGTAGTTTGTTAATTACGGAGGTAGAGGTGCAGGCCGCAGCCTGCCGCGACCGAGTTGATCAGAGCTTGCAGTTGCGGGGGCGGGGGCGCATTTGACCATTCCTGCCACCAGCGCTGCAGCGCGATCCAGGGGGAAAGCCAGGCGCGTACCGCCCGGATCGCCCGGGGCCAGGACGGCGCTGGCAGCGGTGCGGCGGCGCGCGGCCCCCCTCTCTCGGCGGCCGGGCTCTGGCCGCGGCGCCGCAGTGTCGTGCTGCGGCGGGTTTTCGCCGAACCAGGCGTCCCAGCAGAAGCAGAACGCGCAGTTGACCAGGGCCTGGTGCCGCCGGATCGCGGTGTCCGAGCGGACCTGGAAGTCGGCCCAGCCCAGCTGGTCCTTGACCTGCTTGTAGCTCTGCTCGATCCAGTGCCGGATGCCGTAGATCCGGGTGATCTCGGCCAGGTCCGCCGGCGGGTGCGGGCTGTCTGCCTCGCGCGGGCCGCCGGGGCGGGGCAGGTTGGTGGCCAGGTACCAGGTGGCCTTGTCCGGCAGGGTGCCCGGGTCGGCGGTGGCCACAACCAGGCGGGTGAAGCCGTCCGGTCCCCACCAGCCCAGCGTCGCGTCGGCGGCGTACCAGGTCTCGGTGTGCCCGTCCCGGAAGGTCCGGGTCACCGCCTGCCAGTCGCCGGGATCGGCGGGCCCGTGCCAGGCCAGCGCGCGGGCGGCGTCCGCGGGAGTGTAGGCATCGGCGCCGTAGGCCCAGGTGCCGTGGCGGGGTTTGAGGGCCATCACGAACGGCAGCCCGGCCTCGGCGAGCTCGCTGCGGAACCCGTCCTGGTCCCCGTACGCGCTGTCGGCGGCCACCGCGCGGAACACGAACCCCGCGGCCCTGGCCCTGACCGCCAGGTCCGCGCCGATCGCCAGCTTGGTGCGGAACGCCGGATCGCTCTTCCCCTTCGCGAAGTGCCGGGCGGGGGTGTAGGGCACCGCATGCACCGGGTAATACAGCCGTTCGTCAGCCCACACCGTGGTGACGGTGACCACCCCGTTGTCGGTCTTGCCGTACCGGCCCAGCCACTGATGCCCCACGTGCGCGGTTTTGGTGCCGTCCTTGCGGTCCCCGCTGTCATCGATCACCAGCACCCCGCCGCCGTGCGGGGCGGTCGCCGGATCCGCGAGCAGCAGCTCCTGCCGGCGGGCGTTAACCTTCTCCGCGTCCCACCGGGATTCGGAGAGGAAGAACTGCAGCCGCTGCACCGCCGGATGCTGCGCCCCGGTCACCGGCTCGGCCCCGGCCAGCGCCGTCAGCGTCTTGTTCCGGTCCCGCGGCGCCAGCAGCCCGGCCAGGTAGTCCCGGAACCCCCGCCGCTGCGCCAAAGAGCCGAACAAGTCATCAAACCGCGCCGCATACCCCTCCAAGGGGCCCGGCGCCGCGGGACATGGCCGGCGTCGCGTCATCACACACCCCTGAGCACGTCACGACACTACTCCCCGGCATACCGCGAACCCGCTCCAAGGTCAACAAACTACCGCTAGTTAAGCGACGAGCGGGAGCCGGAACTTGCCGATGGTGCTGGTGGCGCCGACCACATCCGGGGAAATCTCGGCGATGAGCTTGGAGAAGGTGATGTGCGTTCCGGCTATGTGCGCCACCGACAGGGCGTACACGGTGAAGATGTAGTGGTGAACCTGACCATCGGGCGGCGGGCACGGGCCGCCGTACCCGACCGTGCCGAAGTCGTTCGTTCCCTCGCTGAACGGGTTGCTGCCATGCCCGTGCAGCGTGGTGACCCGACGCGGGATGTTGTACACGATCCAGTGGTGGAAGCCGCCCGCCACCGGGGCGTCCACGTCGGTGATCGTGAACGCGAAGCTCTTGGTCCCGGCCGGGACGTTGTACCAGTGCAGCATCGGCGCGAGGTTCTGTCCGCTGCACCCGGAACCGGCCGATCCCGGACCGCCGAACTCAGCACTGACCGGCAAGAAGGTGTCCTCCCGGAAGTCGGGACTGACGATCGTGAACGGGTGGAAGTGCATCGGCGAGGATTCGGTGACCGCGTGAGCCGCCGTAGTTGCCTGGGCCGTCACGGCGGCAGCAGTCCCTGTCAAGGACAGCGCCACTATTACCGAGCCACCGATCGCCAGGGTTCGCAACGAGATCTTCATTGCCTTCTCCTCCCGCGGGTGAGGCTGCGCGCTACCTCATCGTGAGCGCGCCTGACGAACCTTGTCCAGATTTGAAAGCCTGCGCGTCCTGTTCGATGCCATGCGCCGGGCGGCCGCGCTGCCGCCTCCAGGACCGTTCCGGCTCGCTAGCCCCGGCCCGGCCGCCTCCCGGCACCGCCGGGGAACCCGCGCCGAGCCGTCGATCCAGCGCACAGGGGAAACGTTCTCCCGTAACGCGCTGTAGTTAGCACAGGGCATCGCTTGGCACGCAAGTATCCGCCGTTATCTGGCGCGGCTGCAGTGCCCTCGGCGACCGCCAGTTGATCCGCGCAGAACCGGCCGATCTGGCGCGCGCTATGCGCAACCTACCTGGGCGGCGCACGGCTGACGAGCAGCGGCCAGTCGCCGGGGGTACGGGCGCGCGCCGACACTACCAGCCCTCGGTTTAGCGTATTTGATTCGCTCACCCGCCGCCGCGTTCGTCCAGCGCGCGCAGGGCCTCGGTGAACGGCCGCTCCAGCCAGGCGAGGTGGTCGGCCTGGCCGTGATGGTGCGTCGTGAGATGGTCGGACCTCCGGACTGCGGTGTGCCGTACGTATTCGCCGGCGCCCTCGACAAGGGTCCGGATATAACCGATGCCTTCGGGGTCGGTCATCGTCCAGTCGCCGCCGCAGGCGAGGTAGACCGGCGAGGTGTGGGCGAACACCCGGCGGCCCCATTCATCGAGGTGGTAATCGATGCCGAACGCCCTGCAGGCTATCCACGAGTTGCCGTCGATCCGCAGTTCCTCGTTGATTTCGGCCTGCCGTCCGCCGTTGGCTTCTGCCCTGGCAATGACCTCGCCGTTACGCACGACTTCGAGCGATCGGAGCGGGAAGATGCTGCACACCGCGGCGCGGACGCTGACCGTTCCCGGCCCGGATAGCTCGACGGTACCGCCGGGCTCGCACCCGTCGACCGAGAGCGTCAGCAGCGGCCCGCCGGAAAGGAACGTGCGACCCGACCGTACCGCCCGGCACCAGGCCTCATAGCTGAACTCCTCGTCCAGCCGCGCGTACGTGCGGTACAGGCCGACTGGCACGGCGCTCGACATCTTGTCCGTGCCGCCGACGAGCGGCAGCCGGTAGCCGCTGTTCAGGTACCGGTAGTATTCGAGCATCGCGTCGTCGGAATGGGCCAGCATCTCGACGGCGTCGGCTCGGCCGGTCGCGACGAGAACGGCCGGCTCGCCGTTCGGATTCGGGAAGTGCGCGGCGACGACGGTGCCGCCCTGGGCGTGCGTCCGGTCGGCCCAGTCGCTCAGCGTCGCGTCCAGCGCGCCGCCGAGTTCGGCCTCGTCGGGACCATCGCTGCACCACGGCATGACCGGTTCTTTCAGGTTCCACAGGACCAGGTGGCCGAGCGCATGCTGCCGGTTTTCCTGGCCGACATACGTCACGTAGCCGCCGCCGTCGACGACGCTGGGCCGGCCGGAGAAATCCTCGGTATTGGTGAACAGCGCGCCCCACTGCGTCTGCAGCAAATTGACGACACGCAGATCCTCGCCTCTTTGCTCGAGCTGAGCGCCCGGGGTCGACAGGAAATGCACATGCGAGTCGCCCGACCACCATCCTTCTGAAGCCATGTCAGCGACGCGCCCGATCCGCAGCATCAGGTCTCGCTGGCCCGGGTCGATCCGCACGGCCTGCCGGAGCGGCTCGTATTCGAACCCGCGCGCGACGTCCACCACGACGTCGCCTCGTGGCAGCCAACCCTGGCAGGTGCCGTCGATATAGGCGTAGCTGCGCTGCCCCAGCCGGACGTCACCGCCAACGTCGTAATGCCAGCTGCCGAGATTTTGCGTGACGTGATTGTGGTGGCCGTGCGGCTGGTAGGGAATCCCCCCGGCCGAACGGAAATGGACCCGGCACGGCACCGGCCGGCCGGTCGCGTCGTCGACCACGCTGACATGCACCCAGTTGCGGCCCTCTTCCACCAGCTCAAGGGTGACCCGGCCGGCATCCGCCCGCCCGTCACGTTCCACGTCAGCCCAGCGCACCCGGCCGAGCTCGGTGCCGCCCTGCCGGACCGTGACGGTGGCCGACGGCAGCGCGGCGACCGACGTATAAGCGGACGTTCCCTCGGTCGCTCCCCAGCCGGCCCGGTCGTCCTCGCCGGGCAGCGGCTGCGGATAGGTCGCGACACCCCGGTCCACCTCGATATCCAGGACGCCGTTCCGCCCGTCCTTCGCCACCAGCCGTACCGGACGCGCCGGCGCCCGGCCGAACGGGTGCTCATCAACGTCGCTGGTCGTAACGCCGGCGACGACGAATCGCCTGCCGCGCGGGATGAACTCGATCCGTTCGACTGCTCGTTCCGGATGAGGATTTTCCCAGCACCACAGGTAGTATCCGGCGGGCCATCCCATGGCGTGCTCCACCAGGCGAACCCCGGCCTCGCCCCACCGGCCCTGGAAACGCGGCAGGTTACGATCGCTGCTATCGGTGACAGCGAGGAACGGCAGACGGCCCCACACCGGCGGCACCACCTGGATTTCGAACCGCTCCCGGATACGCGCGACCACGACCTCGCCGCCGGCCAGGTGAAACGCATACTCCGCGACGGTCTGCCCGACAGCGTGACCGGCGGGCGCGCCCGGCTCGAGCAGCCGGTGCGCGACGATCACCCGCCGCGCCACCCGGCCGATCCCGACCGGCACCGGGACGCCGGGCAACAGCAAGCACCGTTCTTCAGACGGCGGCTCGGACCCGATCAGGAACGGCAGGCCACGCAGGTCCACCCTCCCCAGCGGGACATCACCCCGCTCATCGCCAAGAACCTCCACACCGGCGTTGCAGGCAGCGGACAGGCTACTGACTCATAACCCGGCATGCGTCCGATCGTAGGACGCGCGGCCGGTCTGACCCCAGCCAATTTCGGCCTGCCCGGGGAAGATAATGCACTTCCCGCGGGCACCACCGCCGACGCGGGCCGCTCGCCGAAGCTATCGCCGGACCAGGCGGACGAGCTCGCCAAGCATCGCCATCTGCCCCGCACTCCGGCGAGAATGCCAGGCGACGGCCGAATGGGCACGTTGTGTGATGGCCTGCGGGGATTGGCTGGATGGCCATCGCCTGGGGAGCCGGAGGTCAGGTAACCAGGGATCGGCGGCTGGCTGGTCGCTGTGCTCGCGTCCGGCGACCTAGAGCAGATCGCCACGTGGAGCACGGGCTGGTTCACCGAGCAGGCCGGCCACTCCGCCCACCAGACGCGCACCTCGATCGCGGCCTACGCCGCGCTCGCCGCCACCGGCCCGTACCAGGTCACCGCCTCGTTCTACGAACCCATCCCGGCCCGGATCGCCGGGTTCGCCGTCACCGCCGACGGCGCATTCGGCGGCTTCTTCGCCGCCCAGGCCGCCGAACGCGATGTCATCGCCCAGGCCGGCCAGCTGCTCGAGGCCGCCGCGGCCGGTGGTAAAAACGGACGGAGGGGGCCGGCCGCAGCGACCGGGATAGGCTGGCCATCCCCCCGCGACGACTGGGGTGAATCGATGCACGAACGGCCCGATGTCCGTCTTCCGCTGTCCCGCGGCTGCCCATTCCGCGTGCCGCCGGAATACGGCCGGCTGCGCGGCGAACGAGGCCTGGCCACGGCCGAACTGCCAGGCGGCATGCTGGCCTGGCTGGTGACGCGGCTGGACGATGCGCGCATGGCTCTGTCGGCGCCCAGGTTCACCGCCGACCGCTCGGACCCGTCATTCCCGATGCCGCAGACACGGCCCGTTCCGGCGGGGGCGCCGCGGCCCGCGCTCACGGCCGCCCAGCGCCGGGCCCGCAGCCGGGGAGCGTCGCTGATCGGCATGGACCCGCCGGAACACACGGCGGCGCGACGCGCAGTGATCAGCGAGTTCACCGCCCGGCGGGTGCAGCGGCTGCGGCCCCGAATCCAGCAGATCGTCGACGAGCAGGTCGACGCGATGCTGGGCGCCGGGCCACCCACCGACCTAGTGCCGGCGCTGTCCTTGCCGGTGCCATCGCAGGTCATCTGCGAGCTGCTGGGGGTGCCGTACGCGCGGCACGAGTTCTTCCAGTCCCACAGCGCGATGCTGCTTAGTCACCAGGTGGCTGCCGAGCAGCGGTTCGAGGCGCTGAGGGAACTGTTCGGCTTCCTGGACGAGCTGGTCTTGGCGGAAGAAGCCGCCCCGGGTGACAACCTGCTCGGCCGGCAGGTCATGCGGCGGGCCACCGCCACCGACGACGACCACCGCGACCTGGTCAGCCTGGCGTTCTTGCTGCTGGTGGCCGGACACGAGACCACGGCCAACATGATCTCGCTCGGCGTGCTGGCCATGCTGGCCGAACCCGCGGAGCTGGTGGCCGCGGTCACGGACCCGGACCGGGCCCCGGTCGCGGTGGAGGAGATGCTGCGGTACTTCTCCATCGCTGACATTGGCACCGGCCGCTTGGCGCTGGCTGAGACCGAGATCGGCGGCACCCTGGTCGGAGACGGCGAGGGCGTGATCATCTCCTTGCTGGCCGCCAACCATGATCCCGCGGCGTTCCCGGACCCAGGCCGACTCGACCCGGCGCGCTGGAACCGACCGCACGTGGCCTTCGGGTTCGGCCCGCACCAGTGCCTCGGACAGAGCCTGGCCCGCGCCGAGCTTGAGATCGTGTACGCGACGTTGTTCCGCCGGATTCCCGGGCTGCGGCTGGCCGTCACGCTGGACGAGCTTGCGGTCAAGGACGACGGGTTCGTCTACGGGCTGCACGAACTGCCCGTCACCTGGTAACCCTCCGGCCAGGCCCATGAAGGCGCGCCGACACTACTGGCGGAGCCGAGTCGAACGTGCCCTAACGCTTAATACACGGCCGACTCTTGCGTTTGGCGAAGAGCATCTCCGCATGCATATCGTCCAGCTCTGCCCGCACGCTGACCAGACGCCAACTTGCATAACGCGACTCAGGAGACCTGGCCTTACGGGGCCGTCTGACGGAGGTACCGTAGAGCAGGTGCGGTCGTCAGGGTAGGCCCTGGCCGCGGCCTCGTTGCTCCAGACCCTGGCGATGTGAGCTCCGAGCGGTGTACTCAGGAGACGCCCAGGAGGAGACCGTGGACGCTGTCGTCGTGGAGGATCTGCGGAAGAGCTATGGCGACACCCGCGCCGTGGCCGGAGTGAGCTTTACCGTCAGGTACGGGGAGATCTTCTCCCTGCTCGGGCCGAACGGCGCTGGCAAGACGACGGTGCTGGAGATCCTTGAGGGATATCGGCAGGCAGACCAGGGCAAGGTCGTGGTCGCCGGCTTCGATCCGGGTGACGGGCGCACCGGGCGGCAGCTGCGCGAGCACATCGGCCTGGTGCTCCAGGAGCTCGCGGTGGAGCCGTACCTGACCGTGCGCGAGTCGATCTCCCGCAACGCGGGCTACTACCCCAATCCGCGCGATGTCGGCGAGGTGATCGGGCTCGTCGGCCTCACCGGCAAGGAGAAGAGCAAGGTCAAGTCGCTGTCCGGCGGGCAGAAGCGGCGGCTGGATCTCGCCCTCGGCATCATCGGGAACCCCAGGGTCCTGTTCCTCGACGAGCCGACGACCGGCTTCGACCCGAGCGCCCGGCGCGGCGCCTGGGAGGTCATCAGGGGGCTTTCCGGCCTGGGCACCACGATCCTGCTCACCACCCATTACATGGACGAGGCGCAGGAGCTCGCCGACCGGGTTGCCGTCATCTCCGGCGGCAAGATCATCGAAGAGGGAACGCCCGCCACGCTCGGCGGGCGCGACCTGGCCCGCGCGCGGATCAGCTTCGCCCTCCCCGGCGGGTATTCCGCGGCGGACCTTCCGGTCCAGGCCGCTGCCGGCGAGAACGGCCGGCTGGTCGTCGAGGCCGACGAGCCGACCGGGCTGCTGCACCGGCTGACCGGATGGGCTCTGGACCACGGCACGACGCTGCCAGGGCTCACCGTAGACCGACCGAGCCTGGAGGACATCTACCTGAGCCTGACGGCCGCGCAGGACGCCGCCGCCGCCCCCGAAGACGCACCGGCGCCGCGGCGCAGGATGGGAAGGCGCAGATGAGCAGCCAGGCAGCGGCCGCCGGGGCGCCGGCACGCCGCAACACCGCGGCCCTGGTGTGGCACCAGGTCCGCTATGAGCAGCTAAGCTTCTGGCGCAATCCGCAGAGCGCCTTCTTCATCTTCGCCTTCCCGCTTCTCTTCTTCGCCATCCTGGCCGGCGTGTTCGGGAACGTGACGCTCGCCAGAATCGGCGGCAGACCTGTCACCGGGCTGCAGTACTACACCTCCACCATCGTGGCGGTGTCGGTGATGGGCGCCTGCTACTCACAGCTGGCCGTCACGCTGTCACTGCGCCGCCAGGAGGGCATACTCAAGCGGCTGCGCGGCACTCCGCTGCCCGCCTGGGTGATGTTCGTCGGGCTGGTGGCGCACTGCGTCATGGTCAGCCTCATCGACGCGGCGCTGATCGTGGGGATGGGCCTGCTGTACGGGGTGCCGATGCCAGGCCACTGGGCCGCCATCATCGTCACGCTGGTCATTGGCGCGGCCGCGTTCTGCGCGCTGGGAGTCGCGGTCGCCAGCCTCATCAGCAACGCGGAGGCCGCGCCGGCGGTGGTGCAGTTCGTCTTCTTCCCGCTCGTGTTCATCTCCGGCACCTACTTCCTGATCACCTCCCGGTTCCTCAATGACCTGGCGGGTGTTTTCCCGGTCCGGCCGTTCAACCAGGCACTGCTGAACCCGTTCGCCCTGGACCGCGGATTCGCGGGCCGCCAGCTGCTGGTCCTCGCGATCTGGGGGGTAGCGGGCGGCTTTGTCGCGATCAGGCGATTCCGCTGGGACCCCAGGCCCGAGTGATGCCAGGCGGCCGTCCGGCTCACCCTCACTGAACGCAGGCAGACAGCTCGGCCGCTGGCGCACCCTCGACGGCCTCGCCGACTTCGCGATCGTCCAGTCCTCCCTGTCCACCGCCGCCAAATGGAGCCTGACCAAGCCCGACACCATATTAAGGCCGCCGCCGAATCCAAAGCCTGACTTCGGCCAGATAGAGCACCATCGTGGGCGGTAGATGAACCAGTTTCACGCACGGCAAGAGTGCTGCGCAGCGTCAGGACACATTGGCTGGCGGGCCGTGATGCCACTGTCAAATTCTTGACGGGCCGTTCTGACTTCCCCCCAGGGACACGACCTCTCATGCCGCTGAGAAGTGGATTGGAGAGCGCTCCGGCGCCAGGACCGCTCGGAAAGGTGTGGCTTTGCGCAGCCGGGTTAACGTGCGGCGGATGCGGTGCGTGGTCAGTGCCGCCTGGATGTCGGTACGGTGATCATCCGCGTGCCGGGCGGCGATCTGCGCCAGGCGCCGGATCATGCCATCCCCGGCGGGGTTACTCGTTCGCCAGGTCTTTCCACGTCCTGCCGCTACGCACGCTCCTTGGCTGCTCGGCCACGATGTCCGAACCCGGTTGCGCGTGGTCATCACGGGTCTTGACCAAAATCCAGCGGCGCTCGCCGGTGCGGGTCAAGGCGAATCCCCCGGCGAGCTTGCTGCCGCGCAGCAGGACGGACAGATGGCCAGGCTCATCACGGATGACCTCAGCGTCGCCCTCATCCCAGATGATGACCGCGCCGGTACCGCGTTCCTGCCCGGCCCGGACCCCCTCATAGTCCCCGGCGGCCAGGGAGTGGTCCTCGACCGGCACGGCCAGCCGCCGGATACGGGGATCCAGCGACGGCCCTTTGGGAACCGCCCACGAGCGCAGGACCTCGCCGATCTGGATCCGGAGATCGAAATGCAACGTCGTCGCGTCGTGGAGCTGCACCACAAAGCGGGACATCGTCACGGCGCGACTTTACAGTCGGGCACAGTCGCGCGCATCATCGGCACTGCCGCCTTGCTCAGGAGTCAGCCACGCGGCGAAGCCGCGGAGCGGAGAGTCCTGTGTATCCAGCGGCACATGATTGGTTTAACGTTAGTCACTCCCGCGCGGTCCGATTTAGACCCCTCAGCTTGTTGTCGTGGGTCGGAAGCCGGGCTTGTGGTCGTCATCGCCAGGCCTAGCCAAGCGGACGGAGCCGATGTGGCAGGCGGTGGAGGCGCCAGCGTGAAAAACACCGCTTGGGCTTAGGGGGTGCGGATGTGGTCTGGTCTGTTTCCCTGCATCACTCCATCGACGGAGACCTGGGTGGTGGTCGTCAGTTTCATGATCGCGGTTCCGTTCTCCTTGGGGGCGCCCCTCGTGGGCGGCCGCTCACCCCTGCTACGAACACCTCCGCCCCGATCCGACACCGCCCCCGGGATTTCTTCCGAGGACTTTCTGGTACGCCGGTTGTAAGCGATCCGACAGCGCGACGGTTTCCGGGGCGACTGCGCGCCACTTCCTCATGTGCGCGCCCAGTGCGGACGAGCTCTGGGACTAGATCGATCGCGAAGACCCTGACTCGTCGTCCGCGCATGCCGCGATGGGGTGTAAGCGCCCGGCTGGGGAGCACCGGCCCGCTCGCTGCGGCCGCCTCTGCTCAGCACCAGGCTTACAAGATCGCTCGCCCGCGGGGAACAGCTCCGCTAGCGGCCGGTAGCTGGCCGGCGTGGCCGTGGCCTAAGATCACCCGTGTGTGCCTTGCCCGGTCGCAGCCTTGGAGGCCAACCTGAATGATTCCGCGAGGTCAGGGGCTCGGCAGAGCCACCAGCCCGAGCCGCTGTCCGAGGCGGTCGACGCGAAAGGAACCCGCCCATGCCTAACGAGGGAGCAGGCGACCCTGGCAACCGGGCAAGCACGAACGCTGACCTCGCCGGGGCCGCAGGTCCCGGCTCGGTCGATGGCCGCCACCTGCTGCTGGTCGGCGCGGGGCCTGGCCTTGGCATGGCCGTGGCACGCCGCTTCGCCGCCGGCGGCTACCGGGTGACCCTGGTGGCGCGCAGCACGGACGGCCTGCGCGACCTCGCCGGCGACCTTGGCCGGTACCGGTGCCACGATCAGCACCATCGCGGCCGATGCCAGCGATCCCGATGGCCTGGGCGCCCGGATGAGGGAGCTCTATCGCGGAAATGGCGCACCGGGCGTCATCGTCTATAACGCCGTCATGGGAGCTCCGGACCGGCTGCTGAGCTCGACTGCCGCCCACCTCCAGGCGGCGTATTCAGTCGATGTCATCAGCGCCATCGTCGTCGTGCAGGTGGCCGCCCCGGCCATGCGGGCCGCCGGCTCCGGGACCATCCTCGTCACCGGGGGCGGGTTCGCCGACCACCCGGTCCCGGCCCTGGCGACCGTTTCCCTCGGCAAGGCGGCTCTGCGGTCGGCCGCGACAATGCTCGGCGCTGACCTGGAACTGGACGGCATCCGCGTGGCCACGCTGACGATCGCCGGGCAGATAGTCGCAGGTACTTCCTTTGACCCCGAGCGTATCGCCGAACGCTACTGGGAGGTTGTCCACGCGGACGGTCCATGGCAGGCAGAATTCCGGTTTACCGGCGAGTAGGCGACCTCTTACGGACGCGGCCAGGGAAGGCTGATCGTGGCATCTGCGCGTCTTGCCACAAGATGCCTTCGAGAGCCCTCCCTCCTGCCACCGCAGCTGGGATCTGTGTGCCCATCGAGCTAGACTTCCTCAGCTGCATCATGCGCGCGCAATCGGCGATCTGAACTGGTGGCGACGGGCGAATGGGCACGTTGCGTGGTGGCCGGCCGGATCGGCTGGATGGCCTGAGATCGCTCGCCGCGTTCAGCCGTGGCCAGAGAGGAAGGCGCAGGCCGGATGCCCATCGCTGACCGCATGACGCCTCCCGGCCGCGACGTAAACCCTGTGCCATTGGGGTCAGCACTCAGGACCTCCGCCCGGTGGGTGATTGGATACGCCGGGCGAGGCAGTGCGGCCTCCGTGCGCTTGCTGTGAACTAACCGGCGGTTTCGGCCGTTTGAGTAGTAGGGCAGGTGTTGATCATGGCTGTGCAAGGATCATCCGCACCGGCCTGTGACAGCGATCGCCACTGGCCGGGACGATGGCCCGGGACTGGGTGCCGGGATCGGGAGGCGCTCCGGTGAACAGTCCCGGCCAATGCGCGCAGATCCGCCCGGAGCTGGGCGTCTACGTGCTCGGTGGGATCGCCCCGGCCGACCGCGCAGTGGTCGGCCAGCACCTGGCGTCGTGTCCTCGCTGCCGTGAGGAGGTCGCCGGACTCGCCGGGCTACCCGCCTTGCTACGCAAGGTGCCCGTCGCCGACGCCATGCAACTGCCGGGGGAACGCCCGTCCGATCACTCCGGGCCGCCGGAAGCACTCGTGGATGGGCTGGTCGGCCGGGCGGGCGCCGTTCGCCGTCGGCGTCGGCGGAGCCTGGCGGCAGCCGCCGCGGTCCTGGCCGCCGTGGCTGCCGTCGGGTGGGCGCTGCAGGTGTCGCATCCCGCCGCGCCGCCGCACCGGCCCGCGGCGGGCTGGTGGGCTGCGGCGGCCGAAGGGTATGACCCGGCGACCGGGGTGAGCGCGGACGTGCGTTACACGCCGCAGCCCTGGGGGACCGGACTGGAGGCCAGCGTCAGCGATATCCGGCCCGGGACCTCCTGCCAGATCTGGGCTACCACCGTCAGCGGGCAGCAGGCGGCCGCCGGCGGCTGGACCGTCACGCGCAGCGACCCGCACGCGTGGTACCCCGCCTCCGCGCCGTTCCCGGCCGCCAGCCTGGCCAGCTTCCGCATAACCGCGCACGGCAACGTCCTGGTGACCATCGTGCTGCGTCCCGGCCCGCAGCCCACGTCAGCTCATGCCTCGAGCGGGCCCGCCTTGATCCCCCCACCTGACGCGACCTATAGGTGAGGTAGCTGGTAACCGTTTGCGGTACATCTACAGCGCGAGCAGCACCTGTACGACCGCCAAGCCCAGCACGATGGTCGCCAGCAGCGACTTGCGCGGGCCGGCCCGGTGACCTACGACACGCGTCTGCTGGACGCGGCCCGGACAGCTGGCGTGCCGGTGAGGGTGCGCGGCTGGCCGTGGTCTTCGCCGTCGCTGCCAGCCGGTATTGGCTGTGCCTTCAGTTGCCGTCAGGCGCGGCGGCGGTCCGCGCGTGAGGCGTGCGGAACCTGAGCCACAAGAACAACAGCACCAGCGGCACCACCAGGCCGCCGATGCCGTAGGCGGCGAAGGCGGCGAAGCCGTCCAGGTGCCCGACCAGCCATCCGAAGTTCTGGCCGAAGAAGCCGGTGACGAACGTCAGCGGCAAGAAGACCGTGGCCAAGATGGTGAGCTGCTCCACGGTGGCGTTCTGCTGGACGCTGATCTTGTTCTGCTCGACCGAGATCACCGCCATGTTGGCCTCCAGCACCGTGCCCAGCAGGTCACGCTGGGCGGCGACCTCCTCGTTGACCAGCAGCAGGTGGTCCTGGACGTCCCGGATATATGGCTGCAGCGGCGCGGCTTCGGTGGCCCGCTCGATGGTGGTGACCACGGCGAGCAGCGGGTGCACGGCGCGGTAGAAGTCGGTGGCCTCGCGGCGCAGCGAGTAGATCCGCTCGGTCGGCGCGACCGCGCCGGAGAACACGGTGGCCTCGACCTGGTCGATGTCGTGCTCGAGCCCGGCGATGACCGGCGCGTAGTCGTCCACCACCTGATCCAGGATCGCCCACAGCGCCGATGCGCTGCCCGCGGCCAGTAGCTCCGGCCGCTGCTCCAGCCGCTGCCGGGCGCCGCGCAGCCCGCTGGCCACGCCCTGCCGCACCGTGATCACGAAGGCCGGCGCGAGGAAGACGCTGATCTCGCCGAACTGGACTTCCTCAGCGGCGTCGTCATAGCGCGCGGTGCGCAGGATGACCAGCCGCACGTCTCGGTCGTAGCTTTCGATCTTCGGCCGCAGGTGGAAGTTCTGCGCGTCCTCCACCGCCAGCTCGTGCAGGCCGAAGGTGTCCCGGACCTGGGCCAGCTCCTGTTCCCCGGGCTCGAACAACCCCAGCCAGACAAAGCCGCCCTCCGTGCACCGGGCCGCCGCCTCGGCCAGCGGCACCGCGCCCTCCTCGCGCCTGCGGCCGTCCACATAGTGCGCACAATCAATGATCATCTCCTGGGACCTCCCTTTCGGCAGCCGGAACAGATATCCGCTACACAGCATGGCCGAATCCGGCCAGCAGGCGAAGACCGCCGGGTCTGCAGGCGGCCAACCGGGAAAGCCGGGCGACGGGCACCTGCCACGAGCGGACGACCTGCATTCGACCACGAACCCTGCCGATCCGCCTGTTCGCCGCTCCGGTCCGGGGGCATCCCGCAGTGGCACCCGGCCCCAGCCGGCGGGATGCCGGGGGGCCGGGTGGTCGTGGCTAGAATTGCCGTGATCTTCGGAGATCGGGGGTTGATTCTGGAACCGGTTCTGCTGCTGGTCCATGATTCGCGGACGCGTGACCGGGTCGAGGCGGAGCTGCGCAAGCGCTACGGGGCTGACTACCAGGTCATCACCACCGGGTCCGTCCCGGAGGCGCTCGGCGTCCTCGGCCAGCTCCGTGACGACCAGCGCCAGGTCAGTCTCGTGCTAGCCGGCCAATGGCTGCCGGAATCGACGGGAACACAGTTGCTGGCGCGGGTCCGGCAACTCCACCCGGCTGCCAGGCGGGTGCTGCTCATCACCTGGGGCGATCAGGCAAGCGCGGAGCCGATCTGGCGGGCGACCGTCCTGGGTGATATCGACGGCTACGTCGTTAAGCCCGGGACGGCACCGGACGAGCGCTTTCACCGGTTTGTCACCGAGCAGCTTGATGAGTGGGGCCGATCGAACCTGCCCGGGTTGGAGGTGGTTCGTGTCGTCGGTGAGGACTGGGCCGCGCGGTCCCATGAGCTCCGCGAACTGCTCGGGCGCAACGGGATCCCGTTCGGCTTCTACTCTGCCGGTGGCCCGGATGGGCAGCGCGTGCTCGAGGAGGCCGGGGCCGCCGGGAAGGCCCTGCCGGCGGTGGTGCTGTTCGATGGCCGGATCCTGGCGGACCCGTCGAATACCGAGGTCGGCGAGGCTCTCGGCGTGCGGACCAAGCCGGGCGGCTGCTATGACGTGACTGTGATCGGGGCGGGGCCGGCCTGGCGGCGGCGGTCTACGGCGCGTCGGAGGGCCTGTCCACGGTCGTCCTGGAGCCGGAGGCGATCGGCGGCCAGGCCGGCACCAGCTCGCTGATCCGCAACTACCTCGGCTTCCCGACGGGGGTGAGCGGCGGGGACCTGGCCGTGCGGGCCTACACCCAGGCATGGAACTTCGGCGCGGAGTACGTCTACGGCAACCCGGCCACCGGCCTGCGGACTGAGGGCTCGGACCTGGTGGTCGCGGTGGCTGACGGCAGCGAGGTCCGCAGCCGGGCAGTGGTCGTCGCCACCGGCATGACCTACCGGCGCCTGGGCATCCCGGCGCTCGACGCGCTGACCGGGGCCGGCGTGTTCTACGGCGCCGCCGCCTCCGAGGCCAGGGCCATGAAAGACAGCGAAGTCTTCGTGGCGGGCGGCGCCAACTCCGCCGGGCAGGCCGCCGTCCACCTCGCCAGGTACGCCGCGCAAGTGACGGTGCTGGTCCGGGGACGCTCGCTGGCTGACAGCATGTCCGAATACCTCATCCGGGAGATCGAATCGGCCCCCAACATCGCCGTCCGCTGCGGGGTCGCGGTGACCGGCGGCGCCGGACAGAGCCGCCTGGAGCGCCTGACCCTCACCGACCTGGAATCCGGCGCGGCCGAAACCGTGGACGCGGTGGCCCTGTTCGTGCTGATCGGGGCCGAGCCGCGCACCCAGTGGCTACCAGACGCCGTCCGGCGCGATCAGTCCGGGTTCGTCGTGACCGGCACCGGCCTTCTCCAGGGCGGGCGGCCCGGTGAGCAGTGGCCGCTGCGGCGCCTGCCGATGTCCCTGGAATCCAGCCTGCCCGGGGTCTTCGCGGCCGGCGACGTCCGGCACGGGTCGGTCAAACGCGTCGCCTCGGCCGTCGGTGAGGGCTCTATCGCCATCCGCCTGGTGCACGACCACTTGCGCGGCGACTGACCCGGCGCCGGCCAGGACGCCGGACACGCCGAGCGCAGCGCCATCAGCACTCACGCACCTACTGACCTCCCCACCACCCCAACCCGAGCCGGCCTGCTCAACGACGCGGAGCGGTACGCCATCGATTAGCCACGGATTTTCCGCGGCGCGCGCTGAGGCGCGTTCAGCGACGCCGCACCCCCTTCCGGCGCCAACATTGCTACCCGCATCCAGCGCGATGGCGACCACTACGTGATCAACGGCCGCAAGTGGTGGATCACCGGGGCCATGAACCCGGACGCCAAGGTCTTCATCGTCATGGGCAAGACCGATCATGGCGCCGACCGAGATCCCGAACGTCATCGGCGGGCAGATCCTCGGGTGATCCCTGTGCCGTTGTTCACGAAACGTTACCGGCTTTACCCGGCTCGGTTACCGGGGCTGTCGTTCGAGGCGGTCGTGCGGGCGGCGTTGGCGTTGTGGGCGTGCGCGCTCAGGTTGTGACGAGAATGATGCCGATCGCGGCGAGGGCGAGGCCTGCCCGCTGGACCCAGCGCAGCTGCTCACCGAGTACCACCCTGGCCAGCACCACGGTGACTCCGGGGTAGAGCGAGGCCAGCACGACGGCCAGGCCGAACATGCCGGTCCTGGTGGCTGCGACGTAGCAGACGTTCGCGATGACGTCGATCGCGCCCGCGCCGGCTGCCGCCAGCAGCAGCCGTCCCTGCGCGCCGCGCGGCAGCAGGCTGCGCCGCAGCACCGCCGCGGTGATCAGGACGACCGCCAGCTCGCCGATCCGCGCGGCCGCGACCGGCCACAGCTCCCCGGACTGCCCGGCGTTCCGGATCAGCAGGAAGAACAGGCCGAACGACGCGCCCGACGCGATGCCGTAGCCGAGGGCCCGGCCAGCGCCGGGCAGGCGGCGCCGCGGCGCCGCGCGGAGGCTGCGGGCCGGTTTGCCGTGTCCGGCCGAGCTGGCCAGCACGATCGCGGCCAGGCACAGCAGCGCGCCCGCGTAGACGCCGGCGCCGGGCCGCTCGCCCTGGGCTAGCGCCACCGCGACCGGCAAGACCGTGGACACTAGCCCCGATACCGGCGCGACCACGCTCATCGGCCCGGCCGCCAGGCCGAGGTAGAAGATGATCAGGCCTGCCCCGCCGATCAGCCCGGCGCTGATGCCCCAGGCCAGGCCGGCCGGGCTGGCTGGGCCTGGCCACATCGCCGCGGCGGGCAGCGCGACGATCACTCCGGCCGTCTGGGCCAGCAGCAGCACCGCCAGCACCTGGACGCGGCGGGTGGCCATGCCGCCGAGGAAGTCACCGGTGCCGTAGAGCACGGCGGCAGCCAGTCCTAGCAAGATCACCATGACGTTGCACCTCCTGCCGGTCAGGACGCCGGTGAGACTGCGCGGCATCCATACGTGACTATCAAAGCAAGTTTACCGGTCACTATGAGACCGGTCAAAGGACTTAAGTGGTCACGGCCGCTAGGATGGGGTATGACCATGCCGCCGTGGGTGCCAGGCCAGGAAACCAAGCCGGCCCCGCCGCGCCCCGCTCCCGGCCCCGCCGACGGCGCCCGCCCGGCCGGGGCGGGGGAGGAGGCCGGTCCCGAGGAAGGCGACCAAGACCGCCCGCTTCCTGGATCTGGTCACCGAACGGCATGGACCACTCGCCTCCCTCCCGCTCGACGCCGTAGCCAGGAGCAGCGCCGGCCCTGATCAGCTCGGTCAGCGCAGGCCGCGGCCTGCATCTGGGCATCCTGGATGAACAAACTGCCGGCAGCCGTTTGGCCTGTGCGGTCCCGGGCATGGGGCCCGTGCGGCCCGGATCAGGCCGGGATTCAGGAGAATGCCATGACCAGTCCTGACAGGTCTCGTCACGTTGAAGTCAAGGATGGTGACCATACGGTCGCCGCGGCCGAGGTGACGGCTTTGGATAGCGCCGAGGGGACCGTCCGGGCATCGCTGCTGCCCTCATCCGGGCACACGCCCCCGGGCAGCCGGGCCAGCCTGGTCGACGCGGTGATGGACCTGCCCGAGGTGCAGGCCAGTTCGCGGCTGGAGGCAACCGTCCCGCTCGGCGACACCGACTCGCTGCAGCGGCTGCGGGAGCGGACCGAGGACACGGTCACCCGTCCGGCCGGGTCGACCGCCCTGGTGGACGCGGACATACCGCCCGGCCGCCCGGCGGACCCCAGCCGGGAGCCTGGCGGCCAGCCATCCGCCTCCTGATCGCTTACCTGCTGAGAGGCTCCGGTGGTCATCAGGATCGGCACGTCGGGCTGGAGTTACGATCACTGGCATCCCGAGTTGTACCCGCCGGGGCTTCCCGCCCGGGACCGGCTCGCCCGCTATGCGGCCGCCTTTCCCACCGCCGAGCTCAACAGCAGCTTCTATCGCTGGCCCCGGCCGGCGGCGTTCAGCAGTTGGCGGGACAGGCTGCCGGAGGGTTTCCGGCTGTCGGTCAAGGCACCTCGCGGGCTGACCCATGCCCGCAAGCTGTACGCGCCGGAGGGGTGGCTGCAGCGCATCGCGGCGGGCTGGCACGAGCTAGGCGGCAAACGGGCGGTGCTGCTGGTCCAGCTGCCGCCCTCGCTGCCGCGTGATGATGCCCGGCTGGCGTATTTCCTCGGGCTGGTCCCGAGCTGGATGCGGGTGGCGGTGGAGTTCCGGCACCGTAGCTGGCATTGCGAGGAGATCTTCGCGCTCCTGCAAGCGCACCGGGCCGCGTATTGCGTGGTGAGCGGGGCGAACCTGCCGTGCACGCTGCGCGCCACCACCGATCTGGTCTACGTCAGGATGCACGGCCCGGATCATCATCACCTGTACTCCGGTTCCTACCCCGACACCGACCTGACGTGGTGGGCTGACCGGATCCGGGAATGGGACCTGGCCGGCCACGACGTGTTCGTCTACTTCAACAACGACGGCAACGCCAACGCGGTACGCAACGCGCGGACCCTCCGGGCACTACCTGTGTCCGGCGTTGCCCGCCATCCGGCTGCGCATGCGGTCAACCCGGGCTAGCATTCCCCGTGCACAAAGGTGAACTGGCGTTCGATAATCAAAGAAGGAGGAAAATTACAATTTCAGGCCCGGGCTCCAGCCCGGGTAGCCTCATCACAGCAGAGCCACCTGGCGAAGCTGCGTCACACAGAACCAGGTGTGCATGGAACCCGGGATGCTCCAGAGGGCTACGGCGCGGCGGGTCTGCGGAGCGATGCGGCACCATGTCAGTTGAACGCGCCACCCAGCTCTCTTCGGAGGCCCCCATACCGGGACCACCGCTTCCCCAGGCTGCGGCGGCCAAGCTGCGCAAGGCGGATCCAGCAGTCATCACCACCCTGAGCGTGGCTGATTTCTGGGCCGGTCGGTTCATTGCCTTCGTCATGATCCAGCCCGTCAACCAGGTCCACGCAAATCGGGCAATTCCGTAATCCGGAACGGCTCTCCTCCGCTGAGCGAAGACCCGCTCAGAGTCGGCAGGGACTCAGCGGGCCAGCGTTTCCGATCACGCTCGGCGACTACGGCTGGTCCGCGGCCGTCACGCGAGATCCGCATCGAGCTGTGAACAGCCTGGCGTCATAACTCACCCCTACGGCCGCGATCAACCGCCCTGACCGCGTCCGAGTCACACTCTGCGGCTCGCGGCACGCCTACATGACGCCCTTCCCCCGCGTAGCGTCAACGCTCCGCGCTGCCTGGAAGGGGTTACTCGCCGGTGGCGCCATCGATTGACTCGCGGAGGAGGTCGGCGTGGCCGTTGTGGCGGGCGTACTCCTCGATCATGTGGCACAAGATCCAGCGCAGGCTGGGGGAACGCCCGTCGGGCCAGGTCCGCATGGCCAGCCGGCCGAGCCCATCGCCGCTGTCCAGCACCTCTGCGACATCGGCGCGGGACCGTTCCACGGCCCGCTGCCACAAGGCGAAAAGCTCCTCGGGGGAATCCCCGGCGGCCGTGTGCCATTCCCAGTCGCGGTCGGCCTCCCAGTCCACCGCGTCCCACGGCGGCGTGTACTCGCGGCCAAGCAAAGAGCGGGAGAACCAGCCGTACTCGACGAGGGCCATGTGCTTGAGGATGCCGCCGAGGGTCATCGTGGAGGCCGCCGTCGTCGCCCGCAGGCCGGCCGAGTCCAGCCCCGAGCACTTCCAGGCCAAGGTAGCGCGCTGATAGTCGAGGAAACCCAGCAGCGTCGCCACCTCGCCGGCGGCAACCGGAGGTTCAGGACGTCCGTGCTCGTCCGGCTCTGTCATGGGCCTCATTCTGCCGTGTCGGTGCCGGTCAGGAGAGCCAGGACTGCCCCGACGGTGCGTTCCCGGACGGTGGGTTCCGGCAGCGGGAGATACGCCCGGATGTGGTACCGGTTGCGGCGGCCGTCCTTCTTCTTGACCATGGGTGGTCAGGGAGGTCCAGCCCGCCACGTTGACAGGTTACCAGATTCCGGAAAAGTCTTGCTAGTTTCTCGATGCCGACGTAGGTTGAAAATCAGGTACCGGACGTCAGTTGCCCACGACGGCCAGCTTCCCGGGCTACCGGAGGAGCTCATGAACATGGGCGTGATGATCACGGTCGTCCGCGCTCATGGGGCTCACAGCGCCATGTATCGCATGATTCGACCGGCGCCTGATGGTCGCCGCCGGGCCAAGGATCCGGGCCAAGGATCCTGGTCCGGCGGCGTGCCACAATGAATAACGGCGTCAGCGCGGCCGCGACGTGAGACCTGTCAGAGCTTCGTCAGCCTGGCAAACGGCGGCAGGATCCGCACCTTACGCGAGCCGAATTCGACGATCACCGCGTCGTCATCCTCGACCAGGACGACCCAGCCGAGGCCATACTTGTCGTGGGTCACCTGATCGCGAACGGCGAACTGCTCAACGGGCGAATCCACGGGCAGGACATTGAAGGGACTTCCGGGCAGGAGACGCCGGGGCGCGGCGCGGTAGGGCTTCATCAATACCAGTATGCGCCTTGTCAGCCCCGGCGCGCCCCCTTCCCTCCGGTCCGGATGCCGCGCCTGCCGGGCCGGCGACCGGCTCATAGTGCTCTACGGCAGGGGCGTGGCCACTCTCGAGGTGGTCCCGCGCGGCGCGGTCCTGTAGGCCGTGCCCGGGCGGGTTCAGCCGAACGGCCCGGCAGGAACGGGGTGGCCCGGCGTGAGCCACCCCGTTCCGGTCTTGCGGTGCCGGTCAGATCGCGCGGACCTCCTCGGCCTGCGGGCCCCTGGAGCCACGGACGGCGGTGAACTCGACCCGCTGGTTTTCCCGGAGGTCGCGGTAACCCTCAGCCTTGATGGCGGAGTGGTGGACGAACACGTCCGGCGTGCCGTCGTCGGGAGCGATGAAACCATAGCCCTTGTCCGAGTTGAACCATTTCACTGTGCCCTGAGCCATTGTGCTTTCTCCTGCTGAGACGATTTTCGGGGCCGCGTGCGCGGGACCGGGTTGCTGCGACCGCCTGTCCTCGAAAGCCAGGCTCTGGAATCCGTGGCGCCGCTGTCAGAACCTCGCAGGCGCTGTACGACGAACACGAACTTCTACAACCAGGACCAGTAAACACCATCGCGCGGGCCAAGTTTCCCGGATCCCCGGGGTGTGCTGACCAATCCATACGCACCAAGGCCCCGGCACCGCCGTCGACTTAGCCGAACGAGCGCGGTTCTCCGGTACGTGCCGAAATGCGGTCACATCACATGACCTGTGAATGCTCGTGGAGACGGCCGCCGGGTCGGTCACCTCTCCTGGACCTGGATGTTGCCCACGCACCAGGCTGTCCGCGAAACTGCGCAGTGGGCCGGTCGCAGGTCGCACGCCGGGATCGGCCTGGGCGAAACCGGCGCGGCTGTCACGCATCGCCGGGCATGCTCACCCCGGTCGGATGCCAGCTTCGGGCCAGCCAGATCCAGCCTGTAGCATGACCAGAATCCGGCAGCTAACTGGATGACCTGGCGGCGGACAGCGTCCGAGCCGCTCCTGACTCCGCGTAGTGTGGGAGGGACGAGGCAGCCGCTCTGATTCCGTCCTATCGTCTTCCGGCGGCCGGCAGGCAGCGCGGGTTTCAGCGGTATGTTCCGCCTTGTTGTCCCGCATATCCGGGAGAGGATGTCCGTGTCGCGAGCCGGCCCGGCCAGCCAGGCGTCGAGCTTGGCACAGTGTGCTGCGCTCCGGCGATCGGGAGGGTGATCGCGGTGGCCGGCGAACAGGAGCCAGGCACCGGCCAGGGCGACGGCGCAGCGGCTGCAGGCCGTCCGCCGCCAGCGGGCGAGGAGGGCCAGGACGAGCCGTGGGTTTCCGGCGATAACGACGAGGACCTTCCCGCTGTCCGGGTGGCAGCCGCCGGGGCTACTGCCGACCCGGTTAAGGACTACCTCAGGCAGATCGGTAAGGTGCCGCTGCTCAGCGCCAGGCAGGAGGTCGAGCTGGCCAAGCGGATCGAGGCCGGGCTGTTCGCCGAGGAGAAGCTCGCCGGCGGCAGCGGGGTGCTGCATGCGGACCAGAACGTGGATCTTGAGCAGGTCGCCGAAGACGGCAGGAGGGCCAAGGACCACCTGGTGGAGGCCAACCTGCGACTGGTCGTCTCGCTGGCCAGACGGTACACCGGCCGGGGCATGCTGTTCCTGGACCTGATCCAGGAGGGCAACCTCGGCCTGATCCGCGGCGTGGAGAAGTTCGACTACACCAGGGGCTACAAGTTCTCCACCTATGCCACGTGGTGGATCCGGCAGGCGATCACCCGGGCGATGGCCGAGCAGTCCCGCACGATCCGCATCCCGGTGCACATGGTCGAGGTCATCAGCAGGCTGGCCCGGGCGCGGCGGCAGATGCTGCAGGACCTGGGCCGCGAGCCCACCCCGGCCGAGCTTGCGGCCGAGCTGGACATGACCCCGGAGAAGCTCATCGAGGTGCAGAAGTACGCCCGGGAACCGATCTCGCTGCATATCCCGCTGGGCGAGGACGGCGACAGCGAGTTCGGCGACCTGATCGAGGATACCGAGGCGATCCAGCCCGGCGAGGCGGTCAGCTTCACCCTGCTGCAGGAGCAGCTGCACTCGGTGCTCGGCACGCTGTCCGAGCGCGAGGCGGGCGTAATGTCCATGCGGTTCGGGCTGACCGACGGCCAGCCCAAGACCCTGGATGAGATCGGCAAGGTGTACGGCGTCACCCGGGAGCGGATTCGGCAGATCGAGTCCAACACCATGTCTAAGCTCCGCCACCCGTCCCGATCCCAGCTCCTCCGGGACTACCTCGACTGACCGGACCCACGGCCGTCAGTCCCGGGATGTAACCAGCGATGCCCTCTTCCCGCGACATGATCAACCGCATGAAGTGGCTGCCGGGCTCACCCTGCGCTACGAAGCCGGGCTCACCCTGCGATCACGATCGGCCGTAAGATCGGCAATCTCTCGAGTCCCAGGTAGGTGTGCGCGGCCCAGGACACTGGGTCGTTCGCGAAGTCGCGCTGCAGCGCGCGGTTGCTGAGCGCGTTGTCCAAGGCGGCCATGATCATCGACTGGTCGAGCACCAGGTACCGGTGGCCGACCGCCCCGGTGGTGGGGTTGACCGCGTCGAAGAAGCCGTCCGCCCCGTACCCGCCCGATGGCCTGCCGGACCACGATCAGGCCGAGGTCCCTGGCCGAGACCACCGCCCACAGGTACACCCCGATGTTGGCGGCGGAGGTGTACCGGCCGAACGCGGTGGGGGTGGCCGAGCCGCCAGCCCGCACGTCAGCCCCGTACGTCGCAACGATGTCGCGATTCTCATGAGTCAGGCCTTTCTCTATCCTCGGCGATCCCGGCGGCACGGGAGGCGGGCCGGTGCCGCGCCTCCCGCGCCGTGCCCGCAACGGGCGGTCAGCCCGTCACGGTGAACTGGCCCTGCAGGCCGCCGACCGAACTGTCGCCGACGTACACGTCGACGGTGCCGGGTTCGACCACGAACTGGCCGGGGGTGTTGGTGTAGAAGCCGATGTTGCTGGGTCCCAGCGTGAACGTGACCGTCTTGGTCTGGCCCGGCGCCAGCGTCACCCGCTGGAATCCGTTAAGCCGCCGGACCGGCTGCAAGATGCTCGTTCCGTCCTGGTGGGTGTAGAGCTGGACCACGTCGTCTCCTGCCACGGATCCGCTGTTGCGGATGTCCGCGCTGACGGTGAGCGTGCCGGACGTGGAGACGCTTCCGGCCGGCACGGCGATCGACGGCGCGCTGGTGCTCAGCGGCAGCGCGTGGCTGGCGTTGTTCAGCAGCACCATGGACTCGCCGGCCATGGTGCGCGCCGCCGCCAGGTTCGCCGGGGTCAGCTCCGCGGTCTTCACCCGGTTCGGGTCGGTGAGCGGATGCGCGAACAGCCCCGCGAGGTACTTCAGCGTCAGCACGTGCCGCACGTCGTCGTTGATGGTCGCCATGCTGACCATGCCGCTCTTGACGAGGTCGGCCAGGTAGAGGGTGTAATTGGAGTACTGGCTGGGCACCTGCACGCCCATCTCGATGGTCACCCCGGCGGTGATCGCGAGCTGAGCCGCCTCCGCGCCGCTCGTCGCGTGCCCGAACGCCTCGAGTTCCTGCACCGCCTGGTAGTCGCTGATCACGGTGCCGCCGAACTGCCACTCGTTGCGCAGGATCGTGCTGAGCAGGTAGGGGTTCGCGGTCACCTTTTGTGCAGGAAGCCGAGGGAACATGGCGAGGTCCGGCTCCGGCTGCCGGAGGGTGAAACCACCGCTCGTTCGGCCTCCGAAAGACAGCTGCCTTCACGGCGGCAGCTCACCGCCCGCCGGCAGGAGGTACTCGGGGCTGATGGCCGAGGGCGGTGGCAACGTCTGCATCACCCGCGCCCCGTCTTTGACCGAACGGGCGGTCATCCAGCACGTCTCCCACATCTACGCCCAGCTGGACCTGCCGCCCAGCGACGACGGGCGCCGGTAACCACGAAGGCAAGATCGCGGTCCCCGGCCTGCCGGTACTTCCATGTTGGGAGATGCTGCTGGAGAATCACAATGACGCCGTGTGCGCGCCGACGCCGGTCCCGCGCCTTCAGATCGGCAGCGCAATGTCGAAGGCACCGAGGACGAGTCAAAAGTCCGCCAAGGAGGGTAACGACCGATATGGTCCTCGCCGGAAACCTCCTGGCCGGCCGTTATCAGCTTGATGAGCCGATCGGTGCCGGCTGGTTCAGCGAGGTATGGCGCGCTACCGATGTCGCCCTGTCGCGGCCGGTCGCGGTCAAGCTGCTGCATCCCGCTTACGCCCGGCAGCCAGGAGCCCTGACCCAATTCCGGGCCGAGGCGCGGCACGC
The DNA here is from genome assembly GCA_963744575.1 of uncultured Actinomycetota bacterium. Classification (GTDB taxonomy): domain Bacteria; phylum Actinomycetota; class Actinomycetes; order Streptosporangiales; family Streptosporangiaceae; genus Palsa-504. The sequence continues at coordinate 89,922 of CAVUUF010000006.1, forward strand.
CGCGGCCTTGTGGCACGAGAACATCGCGCACATCTATGACTACGACGAGCCGGCCGAAGGCCCGCGGCCTTACCTGGTAATGGAACTGGTCGACGGGCCCTCTCTGGCTGGCGTGCTGGTTGACGGTCCCCTGGATGTCGCGCGGGCCACGGACGTCCTCGCGCAGGCCGCGGCCGGCCTGCAGGCGGCGCATGCCATCGGCCTGGTTCACCGTGATATCAAGCCGGCCAGCCTCCTGCTGGCCTCGAGCGGAACCGTGAAGATCACGGATTGGGGTATCTCAGATGCGATCGGCTCGGTGCCCGTCACCCGGATCGTGACGGGGGCGGTGGAGTACCTGGCGCCGGAGCGGATAGCCGAGGCTCAGGCCGGGCCGGCCAGTGATCTGTATGCACTGGGAGTGGTCGCGTACGAATGCCTGGCCGGGGCACCGCCCTTCGTGGGCGAGCCACAGGAGGTAGCGCGCGCGCACCGAGACCACCCCCTGCCGCCGCTGCCCGGGTCAGTGCCCGCCGACGTGCGCGCCGTGGTGATGCAGCTTGTCGCCAAGGATCCGGCCCGGCGGCCGGGCAGCGCCGCCGAGGTCGCGCAGCAGGCAAGCCGGCTGCGACACGACCTGCGGGACGATTTCAGTGCCGGCCCGGATCGTACGCCTTATCCCCTGGCCGCCGCGGCAGCAGGTCCGCATCCCCTGGCCGCCGCGGCAGCAGGTCCGCCGTCAGCACCGGCGAGGGTGGCGCCCGCTGTCGCTGATGACGTCCGGCGGCAGGTCCCGGCCGCGCCCCGGCCCGCGGCCCGGGCGGGGGCGGGCACTGCCCGGCTTCGTCGCAGGCCAGTACTGGTCGTCGGCTCCGTGGCGGTGGCGGGGCTCATCGGCATGGTGCTGGCCGTTGCCGTGGGTGCCGTGTCGGTCCAGCGTCTGGCCGCCACGCCACCGTCTGTGCGGCCGGGACACTCGACCAGCGGGACCGTAACGGGCCCGCCTGCCCGCCAGCCGTCCTCGGCTAGCCCGAGCCGCAGGGCCAGCCCCGGTACCGGCCCCGTCGATACGGGCACGGTGCCGGTGGTTGTCAGTAACCACCGGACCGCCACCGGCTCCGCGGGCGGCCGAGACAGGATCCGCCGGCACCGGCACGGCAGTGACGCCGGCCACGCCCACGGCCGCGGTCACGGTAAGGGGAGCGGCCACGGCTACCGGAATGGCCACGGCTACCGGAAAGGCCACGGCCACGGTCACGGCCACCGGAACGTAAATGACAATACAGATTAGCCGAGACTGTACGCGACGGCTCTCATAAGCCGTCGCGATATCGTTGCCCGGCCGACGGTCTTCCTCGGCGCGCGCGGCTCGGCGGCCTTCACGCTGAGGGTGGTCCTTCGCGAGCGCGCCTACCACTCGGGCAACTGGGGTGGCCTGCTGCGGAACCCGGCCACAGTGCTGGCCAGCGCGGTGGCCTGCCTGGTGGACGGCCGGGGCCAGATCCTGGTGCCCGCCCTGCGCACGCCGCCCGTCCCGGAAGCGGTACGGGCTGCGCTGAGCGCCATCACGGTGGGTGGTGGCGCCGACGACCCGGATATCGACCAAGACTGGGGTGAGCCCGGGTTTACCCCTGCCGAGCGGGTCATCGGCGGGAACACGCTGGAGGTGCTGTCGCTGGCGGCGGGGAACCCGGACACCCCGGTCAACGCCATCCCGGGGTCGGCGCACGCGCACTGCCAGCTCCGGTTCGCGCCGGGAACGGACGTCGCGGGCATGATCCCGGCGATACGCGCTCACCTGGACGAGAACGGCTTCAGCATGGTCGGCGTCGAGCCGGGGCACCTCATGATTGCCTCGCGCACCGATCCGGGACACCCCTGGGTCCGGTTCGTGCTGGCCTCGCTGGAACGCACCGGAGGCGCCCGCCCCGACCTGCTGCCCAATATCGGTGGCGGCCTGCCCAACGATGTCTTCACCGACGGACTCGGGCTGCCGACCATCTGGATCCCGCACTCCTACCCGGCCTGCGCCCAGCACGCACCCGATGAGCACCTGCTCGCCCCGCTGGCCCGCCACGCACTGCGCCTGATGGCCGCGCTGTTCTGGGACCTCGGTGACTACCACGGCTAGAAATCCCGGCCAGGGCAAACGCAATCTGCTGCGGGCACTAGCCTCACTGCGCTTCCGCCGGCCAGGCGCGTTATTCCAGGACACCGCCCGTGATGCCGGCCTGCGCCCGGCCTGCGCCCGGCCTGCGTCCCGCTTGTCTTTCGCGGAACAGGGTCCGGGAAAAGGTTTAACTCAGCCCCGGCAGGTTACGCGGCGTGTCTCACGGGTTTGCTCACATGCTCTCCGGAGGTGCGTGCATGGAGGACACCATCCGCCGTCAGCCAGCAGGTCCGGTGGCACGCACCGCCGAGGCCACCTGCTGCCCCCTGCCGCTGTCTGCCGCCAGGATCACGGGCGGATTCTGGGCCGAGCGGCAGCGGGCGAACCGAGCGGCCGCCATCCCCGCCGGGCTGCGCCAGCTGCGGGAGGGCGGGGCATTCGGTAACCTCCGCCGCGCAGCCGGTCAAGGCGACGGGCACTACGAGGGCCCGGTATTCATCGACTCGGACGCCTACAAGTGGCTCGAGGCGATCGCATGGGAGCAGGCTCGCGAACCGTCCGAAAGCCTGGCCATGGATCAGGCCGAGGCCACCGCGCTGATCGCGGAAGCCCAGCAGCCCGACGGCTACCTGAACTCCTTCGTCCAGGTGACCAGCGGCGGCGCCGGCCGCTTCACGGACCTGGCGTCCGGCCATGAACTGTACTGCGCCGGGCACCTGTTGCAAGCGGCGGTGGCGCAGCACCGGGCCACCGGACGCCGCGAACTGCTGGACGTCGCGATTCGCTTCGCCGACCTTCTCGTCGCCACCTTCGGCCCGGGGAAACGACCTGAGCTTGACGGACACCCGGTCGTTGAGATGGCGCTAGTCGAGCTGTACCGGGAGACCGGCGATTCCCGTTATCTCGATCTCGCCCGCCACTTCGTCGAAACCAGGGGACATGGCTGGGCTGCTACCGGCCCGCACTCCCGGCCGCGGTCGTACTACTCCGACCGGGTGCCGGTCCGCCAGGCGGCCACCGTCGAGGGCCACGCCGTGCGCGCGCTGTACCTGGCGGCCGGCGCCGCCGATGTTGCCGCCGAGACCCGGGATGACGAGCTCCTCGCCGCGCTGGAGCGGCAGTGGGACGCAATGGCGACGACGAAGACCTACCTCACCGGCGGGCTGGGCGCGCGGTGGGAGGGCGAGGCCTTCGGCGAGCCCTACGAACTACCTGCGGACCGGGCCTACTGTGAGACCTGCGCGGCTATCGGCAGCATTCAGTGGAGCTGGCGGATGCTGCTGCGGACCGGGGCTCCGCGCTACGCGGACCTCATCGAGCGGACTCTGTACAACGCCTTCCTGCCCGGGATCTCCCTTGACGGGACCGCCTACTTCTACGTGAACGCGCTTCAAGTGCGGTCCGGCCAGGCCGACGATGACCCGCGGAACCCGGCCAACGGCCGGGTCGGCTGGTTCGACGTGGCCTGCTGCCCGCCGAACATCATGCGCACGCTCGCCAGCCTGGGCTCGCTGCTGGCTACCAGAGACGATGACGGGATCCAGATCCACCAGTACGCCACCAGCGTCATCACCGCCGAACTGCGTTCCGGCCAGGCAGAACTCACCGTGGCGACGGACTACCCCTGGGACGGGCGCGTCGAGATCACCGTGCAGGACGCCCCAGACCGGGACTGGACCTTGGCGCTGCGGATACCCGGATGGTGTGCCGATGCCAAGGTCCTGGTCGCGGGAGCCGGAGCCGCTGAGGCGTGCGAGCCAGGTACCTACCTGCGCCTGCGCCGACGCTGGACGGCGGGCAGCTCTGTCGTGCTTGACCTGCCGATGCCGATCCGGCAGACGATCGCGCACGAGCGGGTCAACGCGGTCCGGGGCTGCGTGGCCGTCGAACGGGGGCCTCTCGTGTACTGCCTGGAGCAGGCCGACCACCCCGCCGCCGTCGTCGACGACATCCAGCTGGTAGACGGCGAATGCACGTCGGTCTGGCGCCCGGACCTCCTCGGCGGACTGACCGCTATCCAGATGCCGGGACGGACGACGCCGGACGCCATGCCTTCGTATCGGCTGAGGACTGATGACGGCCGGCCAGGGCGCCTGACCCGGCTCACCGCCATCCCGTATTTCGCCTGGGCCAACCGCGGGCCCGGCCCCATGCGGGTGTGGATACCGCTGGGACCGCGCGGCCAAGGAGTGTGACCAGATGCCCATCGCCGCCGGCAGATATCGCCGCACACCAAGGACCGGGGCGCTACTTCTGCTGTCCGCGCTGGGAGCAGCGCTGGGCCTGACTGGCTGTGCGACCTCAGCACCGCCCATCAACGTGAACGCCCCCGGCTTCGGGACCAACGCCACCGGAGTGGTGCAGTTCTGGGACCGCAACACCACCGCCCCCTTCGGGACGCTGCTCGTAAACCGCTTCAACGCCAAGCACAAGAACCTCAAGGTGGTCTTGACGCCGGTCCAGGATACGCAATACGTGACCAAGCTGGCCACGGCGATCCGCGCCGGAGATCCCCCGGACCTCGTGGGCATCGACGACATCAATTCCCAGCTGTTCATCTACCACAACTCGTTCGCCGATCTCACCCGCCTGGTCAACGCCCTTCCCGAGAAGGACAAGCTCAGCCCGGCCGCCCTGAACCTGACCACCGAGAACGGGCGCTACTACGGCACGCCGTACGTGGCCGACATGTCGGTTCTGTGGTACAACAAGACCCTGTTCCGCCGGGCCGGTCTTGACCCGAATAAGCCGCCGGCCAACTACGCCCAGATCCTCAGCGACGCCAGGAAGATAACGGCGCTTGGCCACGGGATCTACGGTTTCGCCTTCGCCGGGCGCTGCGAGGGCTGCCTGGGCTTCACCATCCTGCCCGACATCTGGGCTACCAAGAAGCGCCTGCTCTACGGGCAGCCTGGCCAGGAAAGGGCGTTCATCGAGGGAAACGCGCCGCTCGCGCAATCGCTGAACCTCTACCACCAGCTCTGGGCGGACGGCCTGTCCGACCCCGAGTCGCAAGTCGAAACCGGGACCACCTGGGGGAAGGACTTCCTGGCCGGCAAGATAGGGATGATTCCGCTCGGCTACGGTCCGATCGCCGCCGCCCCCGCCAGCTTCCGGTCCCAGATCGGAATGGCCTTCCTGCCCGCTCCCAGCGGCGGCGCCACCGCCACGTTCGCCGGCGGCGCGAACTTCGGCATTCCGCTGGGCTCCAGGAACCCTTCGGGCGCCTGGGAGTTCATCAAGTTCGCTCTGCAGCAGGCGCAGCAGAGCCTGGCCCCCCAGGGCGGGTTCGAACCCATCCGCAGCGACGTCCTCACGCCGAAGTTCCGGTCGCAATTCCCCTTCGCCGCGGCCATGGTCCAAGGCGAGTCGCGCGGCTATGCGCCCAAGACCATCGTCTACAACATCACCTTCAACCAGCCGGGCGGCCCCTGGCTGAACATGTTTACCGAAGCTGTCTTCGACGACAAGGTGGCAGCGGCAATCCGCGCCGGGCAAGGCGGCTTCACCACCGCCATCAGCCTCGGGAAGTCATAGCGCTGACCGCACGGAGGTAGATCGCGATGACACGGCAGGCAATCCAGACAGCCGGCGGGCAGCCGGCCGGGCTCGGCACGGCGGGCACCCCGCGGGCAGGGAGGCGGCGGCGGACCGGAGTGGTCCGGCAGCCGAAGACCGGCATGCTGCTGGTGGCGCCAGCCTTCTTGTTCGTCGCCGTGTTCGTTCTTTTCCCGCTCGGCTTCGCCATCTACATGTCGCTGACGAACTGGCCGCTCATCGGTCCGTATCACCTCAACGGCGTGCACAATTACGCGGCACTGGGCCGGGACCCCGGATTCATCCACTCGGTGCTCTTCACGCTGCTCTACACCGGGATCGTGACGATCCCGATCCTGGCCGTCGGGTACGGGCTGGCCGTCCTCGTCCGCTCGAACAGGCGCGGGTCGGTGTTCCTGCGGACAGCCTTCTTCCTGCCCTATGTCATCGGGCTACCCACGCTGAGTTACATCGTGCTGCTTGAGCTGCAGCCGAACTTCGGCGCCGTCAACTGGGTCCTCGCCGAGCTGCATATCACGAACGGCTCCACCGCCTGGCTGGTGAACACCAACCTCGCGCTGGCCGCTACCTGCATCCTGGTCATCTGGTTCGCCTCGGGCCTGACCATGCTGCTCCTCGTTGGCGCGATGCACGGCATCTCCGATGACCTCTACGAGTCGGCCGCCGTGCTCGGCGCCTCATGGTGGAAGAAGGAACTGTACGTCACGCTGCCGCTGGTGCGCCCGACCATCGCGCTGAGCCTGATCATCTCGATCATCGGGTCGTTCCTCGCGTTCAACCAGTTCTTCATCCTGACCCAGGGCGGCCCGGGAACGAGCACCTTCACGGTCGTGATGTGGATCTACCAGACGGCCTTCGTCCAGCTGCACGTGGGAGCGGCCGCCGCCATGTCCGTCGTCCTTGTCGTGGTGGTCGGGCTGATCAGCTTCGTGCAGTTCCTGCTGCTCCGCAGCAACACCTAGAGGAGGAGTGAGGGTCATGGCCAGCGTCGCCGCGCGGACCGGCCGGGCACAGCCAAAGAGCGCCTCGGTACGTACGTCCACCATCATCTACGTGACCACGGGCACGGTGCTGTCCATCCTGTTTCTCTTGCCGCTCGCCTGGGCTGTGCTCCGCTCGGTCATGCCGCCGAGTGATGTCACCGCGGCGCCGAGCGCTCAGGACTTCCGCCACCTGACGATCGCCAACTACTCCCAGCTCATCGCGGGAAGCATCCACATCCTGCGTTACGTCTGGAACAGCCTCATCGTCGCCGCGGGGACGGCGCTGCTCACCGCGGTGCTCGCCACGCTGGCCGGTTACGGCCTCGGGCGCACCCGCTTCCGGTTCCGCGGGTCCAACGTGGTGTTCGCGCTCATTCTCGTCACGCTCATGGTGCCCTTCCAGGCCATCCTGACCCCGCTCTTCCTCGAGCTCAGCTTCCTGCACCTGCTCGACAACCTGCTCGGGCTCATCCTCTTCTACAGCACGTTCAATCTTCCGTTCGGAGTCTTCGTCATGCGCAACAGCTTCATGGCGGCCCCGACCGAGCTCGAGGAGGCGGCCTACTGTGAAGGCGCGACAGTATCCAGGACGCTACGCACGGTGCTCCTGCCGCTCGTGATGCCAGGTGTGGCCACCACGATGCTGTATGCCTTCCTGTTCGCCTGGACCGAATTCCTCGGCGCCCTGACCTTCATCACCAACATCAACCGGCTGACGCTGCCCGTTGCCCTCCTCAACGTGGAGACGGGGACCTTCGGCCAGGTCAACTACGGATTCCTGATCGCCGGAGCGGTGCTAGCCATGGTGCCGTGCGCGGTGCTCTACATCGCGCTCCAGCGCTTCTACGTCAGTGGCATCACCACCGGCGGAATCAAAGGTTAAGAGGACCGGGTATGGCTGAAATACAACTCTCCCACGTCAACAAGGTCTACGAAGGCACCGAGGCGCCTGCCGTGCACGACCTCAGCCTGCGCATCGCCGACGGCGAGTTCATGGTGCTCGTCGGCCCGTCCGGCTGCGGCAAGACCACCGCCCTGCGCCTGGTCGCGGGCCTGGAGGACATCACCCAAGGCGAATTGAGCATAGGCGGCCGGGTCGTCAACGACGTGCCACCGCAGGGCCGCAACATCTCCTTCGTCTTCCAGAACTACGCCCTGTTCCCGCACATGACCGTTTACGACAACATGGCCTTCGGTCTCAAGCTGGCCAAGGTGGACAAGGCCACCCGCGACAAGCGGGTCCGCGAGGTCGCCAAGACTCTCGACCTCGAGGAGTACCTCAATCGCAAGCCGCGTGCCCTGTCCGGCGGCCAGCGGCAGCGGGTGGCGATGGGGCGGGCGATCGTCCGCGAGCCGCAGGCCTACCTCATGGACGAGCCGCTGTCGAACCTGGACGCCAAGCTGCGCGTGTCGATGCGCGCGGAACTCGCCAAGCTGCAGCGCGACCTGAACGTGACCACGATCTACGTCACCCACGACCAGACCGAGGCGATGACGATGGGCGATCGGATCGCGCTCATCCGCAAGGGCGAGCTCCAGCAGGTCGGCCCGCCCACCGAACTGTTCAGCCGACCGTGCAACCTGTTCGTGGCCCAGTTCATCGGCAGCCCCTCGATGAACCTCGTCGAATCGGACCTGCGCTGGGAGGACGACTCGCTGTACGCCGATATCGCCGGGCAGCCCCTGCTGATCGATCCTCAGACGCTGAGCGAACGGCCGACGCTGCGCGGCTACGCGGGCAAGCCGCTGATCGTCGGCATCCGACCGCAGGACTTCGACGTCGAGACGGCCGGCACCGAGCGGCGCGGCTGCCAGCTACAAGCCAAAGTCGAGCTGGTGGAAGCCCTCGGTACGGAGACCAATGTGCATTTCTGTGTCGACGCGCCACCGGTCGTCACTGACGAAGTTCTTGAGCTGGCGGCTGATATCGGCAAGGAGGAGGCCGCCAGGGTGGAGCAGCGGGCTCGTCGTGGCCGCAATGAGTTCACCGCCCGGGTTGACCCGAAGACCCAGGTGCGGGCCGGCGACACAATTATCCTTTCAGTCGACACGGCACAGATGCACTTCTTCGACCCGGCCACGGGTGAAGTCCTGCACTAGGATCCGCCAGTCCGGCCAGTGGGTCGTGCCCACCCAAGACCGGCTTTCCAGCGCGCGGCTACCGGCGCAGAGGAGGACGATCAGATGACCACCGCCGAGAGCGCCGAGATCACCGCGCTGCGGGAGACGGTCTGCGCGCTGCACGCCGAGCTGGTGCGGAACAACCTGGTCGCCTGGACCTCGGGCAACGTGTCGGCCCGGGCGGGCGAGGTGATGGTGATCAAGCCGAGCGGGGTGCCTTATGACGAGCTGACCCCGCAGTCCATGGTGGTGTGCGACCTGGACAGGCAGGCCTGCGGCGAGGGCCTGAGCCCGTCCAGCGACGCGGCCACGCACGGCTACATCTACCGGCACATGCCCGGGGCCGGCGGCGTGGTGCACACCCATTCGGGCTACGCGACCGCGTGGGCCGCGCGGGGGGAGGCCATCCCGTGCGTGATCACCGCGATGGCCGATGAGTTCGGCGGTGAGATCCCGGTCGGGCCGTTCGCGCTGATCGGCGGGGAGGAGATCGGCCGGGGGGTGGTCGCAGCCCTGGCCGGGCACCGGTCCCCGGCGGTGCTGATGCGCAGCCACGGCGTGTTCGCCGTGGCCGGGACCGGCCGGGAGGCGGTGCAGGCCGCGGTGATGTGCGAGGACGTGGCGCGCACCGTTCACCTGGCCCGGGCCTTCGGCGAGCTGGCGCCGCTGCCCGCCGGAGCGGTGGACGCGCTGCACGCCCGGTACAAGAACCACTACGGCCAGCGTTGACGCGGGCCGGCTGGCCTGGCCGCGCCCCCAGCTCCGGCCGGCGATGGGTCAGCGACGCCACGCCGTCCGGGCGTCAGCGCGCCCTCCCCCTGGTCGTGCTCTCACCCGGCTTTCACCAACGGCCGCAGCGTGCTCACCGCGCTGGCCGAGGACCTGGCCAGCCACGGCTACGTCGTGGCCGGGATTGATCACACCTATGAGAGCTTCGCCACGGCCTTTCCCGACGGGCGGGTCACCACCTGCCTCGCCCGCCAGGCACCGCGCCGGGGCGACCGGTTCTGGGAGAAGGTGGCGGCAGGCCGGGCAGCCGATGTCTCCTTCGTGCTCAGCCAGCTGACCGGTGCGCATCCGGCATGGCCGGGCGCCGGGCTGATCGACCCGTCCCGCATCGCGATGGCCGGCCACTCCGCCGGCGGCGCGGCCGCCATCGGCGCCCTGCTGGCCGACTCGCGCATCCGGGCCGGCATCGACATGGACGGCGCCACCTGCGCCCCGATCCCGGATGACGGCCTGTCCCGGCCGTTTCTGTTCCTGGGCAAGCAATCCAACTACACCCCGGGAGGCGGAGGCTCCGCGACCACCTGGGAGCGCGACTGGAAACTCCTGGCCGGGTGGAAGCGGTGGCTCGTGGTAACTGGCGCGATGCACGCCTCTTTCACCGACCTCGGGCTGCTGGCCGATCAGCTCGGCATCGACATCGGCGCCGGCCTGTCCGGGGCCGGTCCCTGGACATCACCCGCGCCTACGTCCGGGCCTTCTTCGACCAGCACCTGCGCGGCAGGCCGCAAGCCCTGCTGGACCAGCCGTCACCCCGCTACCCCGAGGTCACGTCCTGTTCCCCGGAGGGGGAACCTGTGCATGACCAGGTTTTTGCCAGGTGAAAATCCTCACTGAGAGTGGCCGGGAGCAGGACGAAATTAGCCACCTGGCCCGGGAGGTCATTGTGGACGATGGACCCGGCTCAGCGCGCCGCCTGCTTGGCGTCTTCGCGCATCCGGACAACGAGGTCTTCTGTGCCGGCGGCGCGATGGCCCAGGCGGCCGAGGCAGGCGCCGAGGTGATGATCGTCTCGGCCACCCGCGGAGAGCGGGGGCAGATCCGGGATGCCAGGGTCGCGACCCGGCGTTCGCTTGGTGCCGTCCGGGAGGGCGAGCTTGCCGCGGCTGCCGCTGAGCTTGGCGTGCGGCGCGTGCAGGTGCTGGCCTACGCGGACGGGACCCTGCAGCAGAATCGGGTACCGCTGAGCGGTGATCGCGGGGTGGCCGTTAACGGGCGTTCTGGCGGCTGCCAGGCATCACCCGGCGGCCACCCTTACATCCAGGTCGTCAGCCGCCGTAACCGGTGAATCCGGACGGCTGGCCGGGTCTGGTGAGCTGGCGACCAGCCGGCAGAGGTCGCCGGTGATCCGCTCGGTGGCGATGGCGACCTTGACCCCGTGGAGCGCGAGTACCGCGGAGGACTCGACCGCGACGTCCCCGCCGGCGGCGTCCAGGCAGCCGTGGCGGCATAGGGCGCGCCGGTCCACCCGCTGTACACCGAACGGGGCCAGGATCTTGCCGACCGGGATGCTCGTGCCGGCCAGGGTGGCGCGGGCGTGCGGGGGGATCCGCTGCGGCACGATGACCAGGCTGGTCTCGGCCGCCACCAGGCCGCTGGCGGTGCGCAGCAACCCGGTGCGGTGGTGCCCGGCCGTGATCGGCCCGGCATCGAGCCGGTAGTGCTCGGCCGCGGTCAGCTCGCGGTCGGCGTGGCCCAGTACCTCGATGCGGATCTGGGTGCGGGCCAGTTCCTCCAGCAGCAGCGTGGCCGGGGTCGCGCTGACCGTCAGCAGGGTGGCGAGCACGTTGGCCACGCCATCGGTGGAGGTGACGCCGAGCGCGTCCAGGGACATCACAGTCATGGCGGGTGATCCTTCTCCGCGTATGGGTCTTGGTCCAGGCCGGGTCTGCGGCCGGTGGCCGGGCTGGATGAGCCGGCGACTGAATAGCGTGCCGGATGGGCGTTCGGCCGTCAGTCACCCAGCGGACACAGCCGGTGTCTGCTGGCCGACACCCGGATCCGGGCGGCCCGGCAGCGGGTGCCGCGGAATGGCTTGCAGCACCACGAACTCCAGCGGAAGCCGATGCTGCCCGGTGAGCGTGAACCCGGATTCCCGCAGCAGGCGCCGGTAGTGCCCGGCGGTCCGCTCACGACCGCCGACGTTGCAGAGCATGTGAACGTCCCACGCGGCGGCCAGGGATGGTGAGTCGTCCTCCGGTAGTAGCCGCTCGAGGATCAGCAGCTGGGCGTCCGGGGGCATCGCCTCGGCGCATCTTTCCAGGATCAGCCGGCCCTGCTGATCGTCCCAGTCGTGCAGCACCCGGGAGAGGATGTAGACGTCGCCATCCGGCGGCACGGCCGCAGTGGCCAGCAGGCCGGAGCGGGCACCCGGCGGCGCGCTCGAATGCCGCGCTGCGACCGGATGCTGGCGGTCGTCGGCACCCGGTCGCTGGTAGGTGCGGCTGCGCCGGGGTAGGCGGGCGCAGCCGGTCGTGTTAACAGCGGCCGACTCCAGGTGATCGAGGAGGGCCTTCGCATTCTGCGCCGCGGTGATGTACAGGATGAGCTTTCGCCCCACACGGCGGGTCCGCTTCTCGCGGGCTGGGCTCGTCAGTCACCGGCAAATCGGCTCAGCGCTGCTGCCTGCTTCACCGTTACGGCCTGGCTGCGCGTCTGAATCCAGCCGCGTCGTTCGAACCCGCGCAGCGCGGCGTTGACGCTCTGCCGGGCACCTCCTACCCGGTGTGCGAGTTCCTCCTGCGTCATCTTCTGGCCGATTACGCCGTGATCGTCCCGGGGCTGGCTAAGCAGCACCTTCGCGACACGGCGCGGCAGGTCCAGGAATACGAGGTCGGACGCTTCTTCGGTAAGCCGCCGCAGCATGGCCGCAAGAGCACTCGCCAAGGCCTGGGAGACCGACGGCGCCCGCCCGCACAGGTCCTGGATCGCCTCGACCGGGACGAAAAGCAGACGGCAATCCTCCAGGGTTTCGGCGTCGGCCGACCTGGGGCCGCCGTCGACGACGCTGAGCTCGCCGAACACGCCCCCCGGCGCGATGACCGTCAGCGTCAGCTCGCCGCCGTCCGCCGAGCGGACCACCACCTTGACCCGGCCGGAGACAACCACGATCAGGGTGTTGCCTGGGTCACCGGCGGTGAACAGGACCTGCCCGCGGCGGAAGGTCCGCGACCGGGATACCGCGGAGATGGCCTCGAGGTCTGCGGCCGACGCCGAACCGAGCAGATGGGTCGTGCGCAGGACGTCCGTCACGTCAGTACTCATCCCTGCCCTCCAGCCAAAAGAGTCGCTGGCCGCTTCCGCAGGCGTGGTCTTGACCTTGGATGAGGTGAAGGGCCGGGTCTTGCCCGGCAGCCACACCAGGGCCCGTCACACAGGCTGCGGAAATGACACGAATCCGCTACCAGACAAGTCTCCCTGTTTCCAGGCGATTGTGGCTATCGTCTCGCGGACGAGTGGCTCGCTCCAGCCGGCGACGCCAGGTCCCGCAGCTGCGCCGCCGCCCGGCGCCCGGCACCGGACTCACCCGTGGCCCGCCCGCCCCGGCGGAAACCGGGCACCGCAGATGGTCCGCGCAGCCGCCAGCTAACCTCAATTCCCGGCGGACGGTGTGAGTCCTTCGCCGTCATTCCGGCGGAGTAAGCGCCGTGGTGCCTGTGGCGACCGCAACCCGGCGGCCTCGGTAGGTGACTACAGCGCTGGCTATGCTCAGCTTTCTGCCTCGATGAGTGATGGAGCCGGTAGCGATCAGCTCCTCGCCCTCGACGCGGGTCGGGCGCAGAAAGTTCACCTTGAGATCCAGGGCGGTAAATCCGGTACCGGCGGGCGCAATCGTCTGGACCGCCGCCCCGCTCGCGCTCTTGGCGAGCAGGGCGATGACGCCTCCGAATACCGTTTCCAGCTCCTGCACCAGGCCTGAGTGCGCGGACAGCGAGAAAACGACCCGCCCCTCCTCGGCCGCTATCAGCCGGATGCCCGCATACCGGTCGATCGGAGCCGCTGGTATTTTCCCTTCGAGCTGTGCTGCGAGGATTTCGAGTCCGCTTAGCTGCTGGAGTTGCGCGCGGCCGACCGGGACAATCTGCGGCGCGGGTTCACGCAGCATGGCACCAGTCTCCGGTGACCGCATCGGGGGCAACCGTTCGCCGCCAGAGCGCGGCGGGACGACAGCTCCGGGAGCAAACAGAAAGTACCGCGAAGTGCTGTGGGCAACCGGCTGCCCTCCCTGGGCGACCACCAGCCCCTCGGCCAGGGCGTTGCGCTCATCGGAGTAAATGACCCGGCTGTGCGCTGTAATCTCGGCGCCGCTGGGAGGCGGCTCGCCGAGCACCGTTACCGAAAGCTCGGCCGTGGTGCACCCTCCCCCGGCAGGCAGCGTAGACACGACCGCGTAGAGATGGGCCATGTCGAGCAGGAAAGCGAAGATCCCAGGGTGCAGCCGTCCCTTGGGGCCGCAAAACCAGCCGCTGGCGGGCATCGCGATCGACGCCTCACCGTGCTGCAGGGCAACTAGCCTCCGCCCGCTCCAGTAGTGGATCGGCGGCTGCGGGGACATTCCCTCGTGGATCTCGCGGAGCGCTTCCAGTCCGGGCACCGCTAGAATCCCCGCATCGAACACGCGGCCCTGCGCACGCTGCTCCCAGGTCCTCCCGGGCTGACCCTTGACGTCCACTCCGTGTACTCCTTCCGCCGCATGCTGCCACAGTCAAGCGAAAGCCCGCAACCGGCCCGGCTAGCCACGGGGCTTGCGGCCTTGTCGGCAACCCGCTCGTTACCAATACCTGGCCTGGTATCCGGCCGGACCGATGTGTCGGCAAGCTGACAAGAATTGTGTCAGCTGGGTGACTGACAGCCACGTCGTTGTCCGGCACGCTAATGGCAGCTGGTCATTCCGGGCTGGCGACGAAAATGGGGCGGGCCGCTCCGCCTGGCCGTCACGGCCGGGCGGAGGGGCGGTACAGGCCGAAGGCGGTCAAGACGTTCTCGAGCGCCCGCGGGTACCACGGCATGCAGGCGGCGCGGACGGACGGGTCCGGACAATACTTGTGCGTTTGCGCGTATGAATAGGACTCAGATCGTCCCGTAGGGAGTCTCGTCAATGGACACACGCTATGGCCATGGCAGACCAGGTAATCCCATGGCTCGGCGTCGTTTTGCCCATCCGGGCTTCTCACCCTCATCGCGGCGGAGCCCCTTTTATCAGGCATGCTTGTAGCGATGCGAGCTTATTTTTGCGGTACTCGCGGCTCGACACCCGTCAGCGGCGCCGAGCAAATGCACTACGGCGGGTATACCTCGTGCATCGGACTAGCCCATGCCGGGGAACCGCCGACGATCGTGCTGGATGCGGGTACCGGGCTGCAGCAGCTGCCGCTCGCGCTGGGCGGCCGCCCGTTCCGCGGCACGCTCCTGCTCAGCCACTTGCACTGGGACCACACCCACGGCATGCCGTTCTTCCGTAGCGGCACGCTTCCCGGCAACCGGGTCGACGTGTACCTGCCCGAGCAGGGAGCGGACCCGGAAGAACTACTGGCCCGGGCGATCTCACCGCCACATTTCCCGATCCGGCCCAAGCAGCTCGGCGATGGCTGGACCTTCAACGCCATTGAGCCCGGGCATCATGAGTTCGAGGGCTTCTCGGTGGACGCGCTGGAGATCCCGCACAAGGGCGGCCGCACGTTCGGGTACCGGGTCAGCGACCATTCCGCGACGCTGGCGTACCTTCCGGATCACAGCCCGATCTCCGTCGGCCCCGGCCCGGACGGCATTGGCGTCTATCACGACGCAGCCCTCACCCTGACCGGCGGCGCCGACCTGCTCGTGCACGATTGCCAGCACACCGCGGCCGAGCTGCCGCGGCTGGGCCTTCTCGGTCACTCGGCGGTTGAGTACGCCGTCGTGCTGGCGCAGCGCGCCCGCGCCCGGCAACTCGCGCTGTTCCACCACGACCCGTGGCGAACTGATGCCGAAATCGACGCCTTCGTGGCGCAGTACGCGACGGCGCCCGTCCGCGTCTTCGCCGCCCACGACGGCATGGTCGTGGACCTCCCCTGACCTGCGGGCCCGGCAAGGGTCGGCAAGTATGCTTGGGCCGCCCGCATCGCGGCGCCGGAGCGCCGGGCGTCAGGTTCCGCCAGATTCCAGCCAAGGGCTGGGTCCGGCGGTTGCGAGCGCTACGGTGACGCGGCCCCGCCCAGCTTCGATCAGCGATCACGCTACGAGGTCGCGCTCGCCGAGCGCAGGCGCTCGGTGAGCTGGCGCGCCCTTCGGGCCGAGACGACGTTTCCCTTGCGTTCGAAGAGCACCGCGGCTTGCTCGCCGAGGTCCGCGGCGTCGGCCGGAGTCCCGGCGAGCTCCCGGACCTCGGCGAAGTCCAGCAGCCCGTTGCCCTGCAAGTCAAGCTGGTCGGAGGTCTCGATGAGTGCCGTCGCGGCTGAGAGCAGCGACTCGGCCTCGCCAATTGCTCCTTGCCGGGCCTTGAGCTTCCCGCGTACGCAGCGCCAATGGAACTGGGAGGCGACGTCCTCCGGGGAGGCGAGCTGCTCGCAGATCCCGGCGAACTCGGCCGATTCGTCGTAGCGACCCTGCCGGTACAGGACGTCGGCGAGCAGGCCCGCGGTGGTCGAGATGTAGTTGCGCTCGCCCATCTCCTCAAGACGCCGGTAGTCCGCGCGCAACTCCGACTCGGCGGCAGTCAGGTCCCCGGTGAGCAGCTCGATGACAGACGATTTAAGCGACGTGAGTGCCGCAGTCAGGAGGTAGCCGAATTCCTCGAGCGAGGCCCGGCTGCGGTGATAGAGCAGGCGCGCACGCTCGAAGTCACCCCGCATCGCCTCCAGCTGGCCGATCGTGACCTCCGCGAGCGCTCTCGCCTTGCGGTCGCCCTCGGCCCGGGCGAGCACCTCCTCGCAGGTGGCGATGGCTTCGGAGATGGGCATCGGACCGTAGAGGGCAGAGATCGCGAGCGAGCCGAGGAAGCGGTGCGCGGTCACCTCATCCCCGGCGGCGGTTGCATGCCGGATCGTCCGCTCTGCTGCGGCGGCCGCGTCGGCGAAGCGGCCTCCCGTCCAATGCACGTAGGTGAGCAGACGGAAGGCCCGCACCAGAGCACGGTCGTCGCCCATCGCCTCGAGTTCGGGAATCTCCCGTTCCATGAGCTCAACCATGCTTTCCTGGCGCCCGATGCTCTCCTGCACAGCATGGGCATCGGTCGTGTAGCGCAGCTGCAGGAGGGCGAGTGCCGCCGCCCGGGCGATCCCGTTCTCATCGGCCAAAAGCGCCCGATCCACCGCCTCGTTCAGCATCGACTCGGCCTGCTCGAGTTCGCCCACGTCGACCGCCGCCTCGCCGGCGTCGAGCAGGAGCAGCGCCCGGGCGGGGTCCTGCTCACCGAGCAGTGCGGCGGCTCGCTGCAGCAGGTTCGCCGCCGCCGGCATGTCGCCGCGGGCCAGGGCGCGACGGCCCGCCGAGCTCAGGTACCGGGATGCCTCGGCGCCGACCCGCCGCCCGTGGTCATCGACCGGGCCGAGCTCGGCCCGGTAGCGAAACGACTGCTCGAGGTGGTAGCCGAGGATCTCCTCGTACTCGACGAGGCGGGACCGGAACGTGTCGGTGAGCCAGGCGGCGAAGCGTTCGTGCAGCCGGGCCCGGGTCCGCTTGAGCAGGCGCGCGTACGCCGTGTCGCGGACCAGGATGTGGCTGAAGTTGAAATCGTCGGCCGCGCCCGGCTCCGCCCGGCGGATGAGCTGTTTGTGGCATAGCGCGGCGAGCGGATGCTCGAGGTTGGCCTGAACGGAGCCGTTCTGCAGCAGCACCGATACCGCGCCGCTGGAGAACTCCAGGCCGATCACCGAGGCCGACTCCACCACCCTGCGCTCGACCGATCCGAGGCGGTCTAGGCGGGCCCCCAGCAACGACGAGACGGTTCCGGGAACCGAGACGACCTCGGCGGCACCGGAGAAAACCCAGCGTCCCGCCTGCTCACGCAATAGCTCGTCGTCGATCAGCATGGAGAGCATCTGCTCGATGAACAGGGGGTTGCCTCCGGCGAGACGGAGGATCCGGCGCCTGAGCGGTCCGGACAGGCTTGCCTCGCCAAGGAGGTTCCGCACCACCAGGCCGCTCTCCTCGGGGGAGAGTTCCCCGAGCTCGATCTGAGAGGCCGCCCGCCGCCCAGCGGCGAAACTCGGCCGATCTTCGTGGAGCTCATGACGGGCCGCGCAGACGAGGAGGAGCGGCACTCCCAGCGAGGCGTCGAGGAGTTGTTCGATGAAATCGAGGAAGGTGGGCTCGGCCCAGTGGATGTCGTCGAAGACCACCACCAGCGGTCTGCGGCGCACCAGCTCCTGGAGGACCGTCCGGACGGCCCAGAACAGCTCGTCCTTGCCGTACTGCTGCTCCGAGAGGCCCATGATCGACTCGATGCGGCTGGTCGCGTCGGCCAGCCGCGCGCCGAAGCGGGACGCGAGCTTGGCGCGGGCGTCCTCCTCGCCGTCTTCCGGCACGATCCCGGCCGCCTGCCGGAACACCTCGGCCAGCGGCCAGTACGTGATGCCGTCGCCATAGGACAGGCAGCGGCTCTGCAGCACTACCGCCTCGTCGGCGAGGCTCCCCACGAAGTCCTCGATGAGCCGGCTCTTGCCGACCCCGGCCTCACCGAGCAGCGTGACGAGCCGGCACTCCGACCCGGCGACCGAACGACGGAACTCGGCGCCCAGGGCGGCGATCTCGCGGGCGCGCCCGACGAGCGGCAGGTCCGCCGGTCTAGTGCTCGTCGTCCCTTCGGCGACGGAGAGTAGCCGGTAGGCGGCGACGGGTTCCGGTTTGCCCTTCAGCATCAAGGGCTCGACCGGCACGACCTCGACGGTATCCCGGACCAGCCGGTAGGTGGACTCGCCGATCAGGACCTCCCCAGCCGGGGCGGCCTGTTCGAGGCGGGCGGCGACGTTGACCGTGTCGCCGGTGGCGAGGCGCTGCGAGGCGCCGACCTCACCGGTGACGACTTCGCCGGTGTTGACGCCGGTGCGGTTCTCCAGGGTGACCCCGAACTCGGCCCGGAGGGTGACGTTGAGCTCCGCCAGCCCGTCGCGCATTCTGGCGGCCGCGCGCACGGCCCGCTGCGCGTCGTCCTCGTGCATCCGGGGCAGGCCGAAGACCGCCATGATCGCATCCCCGATGTACTTCTCGATCGTCCCGCCATGGCCCTCCAGGACTGGCTTCATCGCCGAGAAGTAAAGCGCGAGCACCTCCCGCAGTGCCTCGCTGTCGAGCCGGTCGCCCAGCGCCGTGGAGTCCTTCAGATCGCAGAAGACGATGGTGACGGTCTTGCGGACCTCCTCCTGAGGCGGAGGCTGAACGGCGACAAGGACCGTTCCGCAGTAGCCGCAGAGCCGAAACCGGTCGGGGTTCTCCTCACCGCAGCCGGGGCACCTCTGCACCACCCAAGCCTACGTCCGCGTCCTCCCCGCGGCCATTCTTGCCTCCGGCGGTCCCCAGGCGCAGGGAAGGCCAAAGACGCAGCGACCGGCGGCGGCCCGACGTGCACGGGCATAGGTCACCCGTGCCCGTAGGGATCCCCGAGAGAGAGGAACGTGACGACAACGTTGCCGGCATTGTCCTTATGGCGCGCCTGCACACAAGGTGCCCCCTGGTCGCCCCAGCAGTCAGGCAGCAGGCCCGTGTTATAGGTGACGCCACCGATCGTGGCGGTTCCGGAGGTGCCGGGGAGCGCCGTGAACGGCAATCGGGCGGCGTAGCAGATCTGCCAGGACGAAGCGCCGGGATGACCTGACGATTTCACCAGGGACTTGCTGATCTGGAGCGAGGCGGTGAGGGCGGCCGACAGAGGGGCACCAGCGCCGCTGACGAGAGCGAAGCCGAACACGTCCGAGACCGGCTTGTAGGTCCCGGCGCAGCTGAAGCTGACACCGCCCATCCCGGTCGTGATGAAGTCGCCCGGCGCAGCCGATGAGGTCGTGACGGTCCCGGACGTCGTGGCCGACGACGCTGATCCCGAGCATGTACTGGACGTGCAGGGCTGGATCTGATCGTCGATCGTGAACAGGTTTGAGGGTGCCGAGGTGGTGAAATCGGGCGCGCTCGCCACCAGGTCATACCCGACCCCTGCCTTGTTGATCTGCAGGTTCCCGAAGTCGGCGACCCCGTTCGAGCTGGTAACCGTCGTGCTGCCGCTGAGCGTCCCGCCGCCTGGGTTGGCCTGGATCGAGACTGTCACCGGGGTGTTGCCGGCCGAGAAGTCCGCCGGGTTGAGGGCGGCCTTATTCGCGTCGCGCAGTTGCACGGCAAGTGGGGATCCCGTCGAGTTGAACCCGGTGAGGATGTTGGAGTTGACCGCTGTCTCGGCCGGCTCTCCGGTGAAAGCGAGGCTGCACTGCCCGGTGACCGACACACTGGGCGCAGAGGAGCTCCACCGGACCTCGTTGGTCTCCCCCAAGCTGTCGACGCCGGACACCCCCCAGACCTCTGAGCTGGCGGCGGCGCACGGCGCCAGCGCCGTGACGTCGACGGTAAAGGTCCTCCCGCTGGGTTCATTCGGCAGGTTCAGCGTGACGGAGGAGGTAGGCAGCGCCGAGACCGTGGTCCCGCCCGGCCCAGAGGCACTGGTGATCACGAAATGAACGGGGGCGGTGAACGTCAAGCTCCGCAGCGTCTCATGCTGGTCGTTGTTCGTTACCTGGAAGGCATAGACATCGCCCGTCCCCGCACCGGCAGACGCCGGATTGGCGGCCGGAGTGACAACGAAGCATCCGGAGCAGCGCGTGCCGGCGTATCCCGGCTGGGAGGGCAATGCGAAGAAGGCGATGCCGGCGACAAGAGCGCCGACACCGGACATCAGCCCGGAGTGGAAGAATCGCGATCTGCCGTTCATGGCAAGCCCCCTCTCTCGGAACGCGCACCGTCGATATGGCGTTGCGCAAGCCCCACACGGTCCCTCTTATCGAGAGGCTTAGCAGCCGAGGGGACTTTCGGCAACCCTTCAGCGCATATTCTCTGACAGTGGTCGGCAGACTGCACCAACCGACCGGCCGGAACCCCTGGCCACCGAGCCGGATCTGCTGGGACGAAAAGGCATCACGTGGTGCCTGCCGACCCGGCCAGTGGGACCACAGGCGGCCTGGGCGGCTACCCGATGAGCCCAGCGCTCTGACCATTTCAGCTAAATGCCGCCCGGCAGGCGAGGAGGTAGCGGCTCTCGATTTCGGCGGTAGCATGTGGGGAAGCCGTTTCCGTACCGCAGCCGGGAGCAAGCAGGGATTGATATCAAGTCGTCCTGGCCCCGGTAGGACAATCGGCTAGGCCCGGTAGGAGGCTAGCCATGGGCGAAGCGCTGACCATCGAGGTCCGGCACCAACAAGGCTGTGTGATCGTGTCCGTCGCCGGGGAGATCGACATTTCCACCGTGACCCCACTGCACGAGCGCCTTTTCGAAATGGCGGCCAGCGGCGCCCCGCTGGTGGTCGACCTAGAACAGGTTAGCTTTATCGACTCCGTCGGGCTCGCTACGCTGATGGGTGCGGCGAAGCGTGCCGCCGCGCATGGCGGCAGCCTGCAGGTGGCCTGCATGCTGCCGAAAATCCGCCAGTTGGTGCGCCTGGCCGGGCTGGACAGCCAGATACCGCTGGCCCACACTCTGGACGAGGCGCTGACGTTCCGGGCGGCTACCTCGACGGACCCGCCTTCCTCGCCGGCTCAGCTGTGCTTGCCGTCCTTGGCGGCGCACGCCAGGCCCGCTTGCGATGATGGAGAAGAGCTCGCACGCGGCCTGGCTCACGTCAACAGGCAACGCTGGTCGCAGGGCGCGAGCCACGCCCGTTCGGTATCAGAGGGCCCTACGGCGGGTCCGGGTGGCGCCGGCCAGTTCGGTCAGGACGGTGGCGGTGGTGTCGAAGTCGAGGCAGGCGTCGGTGACGCTCTGCCCGTAGGCCAGGGTGGCCGGGGGTCCGGGGTCTTGCCGCCCGGCGCGCAGGAAGCTTTCCAGCATCACCCCGGCCAGGCCGGCCTCGCCGGCGGCGGCCGACGAACTGCGGGTGCGGGTCGTCCAGCCCGGCCCGGCCGGTGATGGACAGCCGCCCGGGCTCGGTCGTCGCGACCGACGCAGGGGTCGTCCGCACGGCCAGCCAGCCGGGATCCGTTAGCGCCGAGCCGCCGGCGAAGTCGAAGACCTCTTCCTCAACCGCGTCCCGCGGGGCCAGCCGCACCGTGGCCGGCTGCGGCCATTCGTCCGCCACGACACGGGGGTGGTGAACGTTTCCCGGCCCAACGGCGAGAAGGCCTGGGTCAGCCCGAGCGGGCGCATGCCCAGCAGGACCAGGGCCGTGCCGCCGTCCGGCGTGTCCACCAGGTCGGCGTGCCCGGTGTTCTGGATCGGACAGGACGTGCTGCGCGCTGAGCACCGGGTTGGCCGGATGTCCCTCGAACGGCCCCTCGGGCGACAGCCCGCGGGCCACGCTGACGCTATGGCCCCGTTCGGTTCCTCCCTCGGCGATCAGCAGATACCACCAGCGGCCGCGGCGGTACAGGTGGGGAGCCTCGGGGAACTTCAGCCCGGTGCCGGACCACAGTAGGCGTCGTCAGCCCGGACCACGCTGGGGTCGGGGTTGAAGCCGGGGACCAGCGGGTTCGGGAGCGTCATGCGAGTTCTACCTTCGTCCCCAGCGGCAGGTCGGCGACCGAGGTGCCGGCCCGGAGCTGGTAGGCGCCGGGCTCATAGCGCCAGCCCTGCTGCCAGTAGGCTAGCCGCCGGGTGGGCACGTCGATTGTGACGCGGGCGCTCTGACCGGCCGGCACGCGGACCGGCGCGAAGCCGGCCAGCCAGCGCACCGGGCGGTCCACGGCCGAGTCCGGACGCTCGGCGTAGACCTGGACCACCTGCTTGCCGTCGCGCGGGCTGCGGTTCTCCACCTCCACCGTCACCGGGATGGAGTCCCCGGCGGCCACCGGGCCGGGCACGCTGACCCGGGTCAGGGCGATGTCGGCATAGCCCTGGCCGGCGCCGAACCAGTACGCGGGCGCGGCATGGTGCTTGAGCCAGGCCCGGTAGCCGATGTGGATCCCTTCGGCGTAGTCCAGCTGGCCGTCGGCCGGGGTGGTGGACAGCACGGGCACGTCGGCCTCGGCGGCGGGCCAGGTCGTGGGCAGCCGCCCGCCCGGCTCGGCCGTGCCGAGTAGCACGTCCGCGACGGCGTGGCCGAACTCCTGCCCGCCGAAGTACCCGACCAACGCCGCCGCCACCCGGTCACGCCAGGGCATCAGCACCGGCGAGCCGGAGTTCACCAGCACCACGGTCCTCGGGTTGGCCGCCGCGACCGCACGCACCAGGTCGTCCTGGCGGCCGGGCAGGGCCAGGGAGGTGCGGTCGAAGCCCTCCGATTCCACCGCCGAGTTGGTGCCCACCACGACCAGCGCCACGTCGGCCCGGGCCGCCGCGTCCGCGGCCGCGGCGATCAGCGCGTCCGGGTCGGTGGCGGCCGGCTCGGTGCCGAACCGCAGCCACAGCAGGTCGGCCATCGGGCCTTCGCGGCCGGTCAGGTCATAGATGAAGCGCAGCTCGGCCGGCTGGCCCGCGGTCAGGTTCACTTCGGCGGCGGCCGTCGGGGGCGCCATCAGCGCGGCGCCCAGGTCGGTGTGCTCGGTTTCGGCTACCTCGTCCACGACGAGCTCGCCGTCGACGTAGACCCGGCCATGGCCGACAGTGGCGAAGCCGATCCGGACCGGGCCCGACTCGGCCGGGGTGAACAGGGTGGTCAGCTCTACCGCGGCCGACCGGCTGACCGGGGCGTCCCCGCCGAACCAGACCAGCGCGGTGGAGCGGCGGTCCTCGGTGGACAGCTCGGCGCCGCCGGAGTCCAGGAACCGTACCCGCACGCCGGGGCCGCCGGTGACCGGGTTGGTCATCTGCGCGGGCGGCAGTTCGGCCACGCCTTCCTGCACCACCGCGCCGCGCGAGTAGGTGATCGTCGCGCCGGGCAGCGCGGCGCGCAGGCCCTCCAGCGGCGAGACGGTGTGCTCGGGCATGACGGTCGCGCTGCCGCCGCCCTGGGTCCGGGCGCTGGCCGCGTTGTCGCCGATCACCGCGACCGAGCGCAGGCTGGCCGGGTCCCACGGCAGCTCGCCGCGGTTCTCCAGCAGCACGGTGCCCTCGACGGCGGCGTGCCGGGTGAACGCCACTCCGTCCTCGACCCAGGCCGGCTTGGCCGCCGCCGATCCTGCGAGCGCGCCGACCCGGCGGGCCAGGGTGAGGATGCGGGCCACCTTGCGGTCGATGACCGCCTCGGGGATGTCGCCGGTCCGGACGGCCTGAATCAGGGCGTCACCCCACGGCCCGGCCGGGCCCGGCATGACCAGGTCCTGTGACGCCTTGGCCGACTCCAGCGACCGGACCGCGGTCCAGTCGCTGACCACCACGCCATCGAATCCCCACTCGCTGTTCAGCGGGGTCTCCAGCAGGTCGTTTTCGGTCGCGGTGACCCCGTTGACCGAGTTGTAGGAACTCATCACCAGCCAGGCGCGAGCCTCTGTCACCGCTTTCTCGAACGCGGCCAGGTACAGCTCGCGCAGGGCGCGGCCGGACACCCGGACGTCCACGGTGAACCGGTCGGTCTCGGAGTCGTTGGCGATGTAGTGCTTGGGCGTGGCCCCGACGCCGTTGTCCTGCACCCCGCGCACGTACGCGGCGGCCAGTTCGCCGGTGAGCACCGGGTCCTCACTGAATGCCTCGAAGTGCCGCCCGCCAAGCGGCGATCGGTGCAGGTTGATCGTCGGGCCGAGCACCACGTCGACGCCCTTGCGGCGGGCCTCCACCGCGGCCGCGGCGCCGTAGCGGCGGGCGATGTCTGGGTCCCAGGAGGAGGCCAGCGCGGTGGCGGACGGCAGATTGAGCGACGGGTCGCGCTCGTCCCAGGTCTCGCCGCGGACGCCGGACGGGCCGTCGGAGAGGACGAGGCGGCGCAGTCCGATCTCCTCGATCGGCCAGGTCGACCAGAAGTCACGGCCGGTCAGCAGCCGGACCTTCTGCTCCAGCGTGAGCGCGGCGAGCGCCTCGGCGATGGCGGTGTCCGTGGTCACAACAGTCATGACGAGTTCCTCTAGTGGTTATGCACGGCTTTAGCGGCTAAGAGCAGGGGCTCGGCCATGTCGGATCGCTCCTTCGGCGTCATCAGGCTGCGGTTCCGGCATGCGGGCCGCGGGCATGGTCTTCGGCCAGGATCGCGTCGAATAGCGACCTGGTCAACCAGGCCGGACAGGTAGTTAAGTGCGCCGCGGCCGAACTCTCGTGCACCACCCCCGCCGCGGCTGGGTCGAGCAGTCCCCGGCCGAGATCTGGCTCCGTATCGAAGAGTCCGTCCGCTCCTGCCTGGACCGCGCAGATCACCGCCGACTGGCCGGCATCGGGCTGAGCACCCCGGGACGGCGTCTGGCCGCGCGCTGCTGGGCCAGCAGGCGCAGGCATAAGCACATATCCACGCAGACGCGATGAGCCAGCCAGCTACCCTGGATGCCGTGGTCGACTCGGAGGGGCCCGGTGAAGCGGCCCGCGCCCTGGCTGGGGACCAGGCCGACGACAAAGCGGAGGACTGAGCAGAAGATGCCCGATGTCCAGGTCAGCTCGGTCCGGTTCGAGCACCACCGCGCCGCCCTGGGCATCGGCGAGCGCGCCCCCCGCTTGTCCTGGCGCGCCGTCTGCGCCCCGGACGGATGGCAGCAGGCCGGCTACGAGGTGGAGATCGAGGCCGAACGGAGCCGGGTCCACGCCGGAATCGGTGCTTGTGCCGTGGCCGGCCCGGCCGCTGCGATCCCGTGACCGCCGCCTGGTCCGGGTCCGCGTGACCGGCGCCGACGGCCAGACCTCGGACTGGAGCCCGCCGGCCGCGGTGGAAGCGGGCCTGCTGCAGCCCGGGGACTGGACCGCGGCCATGATCACCCCGGCGGCCGGCCCGGCGCCGCTGGTGCGCAAGCCGTTCCGGCTCGACGCCCCGGTCGCCCGCGCCCGGCTGTACGTCACCGCCCACGGCCTGTACCGGGCCGAGATCAACGGCCGGCCGGTCAGCGACGACGCGTTCGCCCCCGGCTGGACCAGCTACCACCGCCGGCTGCGCTACCAGACCTACGACGTCACCGGCCTGCTGCGCACCGACGACAACGCCCTCGGCGCGCAGCTGGCCGACGGCTGGTACCGCGGCCGTCTCACCTTCGTCAGGGGCAAGCGGAACGTCTACGGCGACCAGCTCGGCCTGCTGGCGGCCCGGCGGCGGCATCGAATGGGCCACCACCGCGCACCTGACCCCGTACGGCCGGGCCGAGGTCTCCTGGCGCCGGGCCGCCGGCCGGCTCAGCGTCGACGTCACCGTGCCGGCCGGCGCCACCGCCGTCGTCACGCTGCCCGGCGCGGAGCCCGCCGACGCCGGCCCTGGGCGGCACCGGTTCGATACCGCCTACCGCGACGCGGACGGCAACCCGGTCTGGCGGCCGCCCTTCAGCCCCGGGGAGTTCCAGTGACGAGCACCGCCGCCCGCTCGGTAGCCCCAAGACGAGCAGGTGGCCGGCGGGAGAGCCCGCCGGCCACGCCCCCGCCGGCCAGTCCTGCGCGCCGCGTCCGTCAGCTGGCGGAACTGGATGCCTGGTCCGTGGTGTGCAGGAACACCGTCATCAGCGACGTCTCGGCGTCGCCGGTTACTTCTCGTAGCTGCGCAGGGCGTTACCCAGGCCGAAGAAGGTGGGGGCCCAGTGACCGACGAAGATGCCCCACCGGTCCGCCCGGTCCGTCCCGGCCTTCTCGGCCCGCAGGGAGGTCGCCCAGGCCACGAACGACAGGCCGATGCTGGCGAATCCCGCCATATAGGCATACTCGGAGCGTAGGCCCGCGTCGTGCAGTTTCTCGATCATGCTCTCCTCCTCATGCTGGTTCGCCCGGCCGCCTGGCGACACAATGGAGCTCACGTGGACAGATCCGGGCGGTTGCGCTCCCTGGTGGAGCCAGGACGGTGGCCGTCTGTCCAGTCGGCTTATCATTAAACATCGGTTAGAGATAAATCTCTGCACTCTGGGGAAGAGGGTCGGCTGTCGTGACCGAGCCGCAAGATGGCCTGTCCATCGGCGAGCTGGCCAGGCGCACCCAGGTGCCCGCAGCGACGCTGCGGAGCTGGGAAGACAGGTACGGGTTCCCGCGGCCACACCGGCTGGCCGGCGGTCATCGCCGCTACGACCACGGCGACGTCGCCCTGATCGAGGCGGTCGCGCGCCTGCGGGCCGCAGGGATGAGCTTGCCGACGGCCATCAGTCACGCCATCTCGCGGACGGCAGCGGCCGAACCGTCCATCTTCGCCGGCCTGCGCCGTCGCCATCCCACGCTCATCCCGCAGGTGCTGCGCAAGGTCACGCTGCTGGCCCTGACCCGGGCCAGCGAGGACGAGTGCTGCGCCCGGGCCGAACGGCCGGTCCTTTTCGCCAGTTTCCAGCGGCAGCACTTCTTCCGGCAGTCGGAAGAACGCTGGAACGAACTGGCGCGTACGGCCCGTGCCGTGGTCGTCTTCGCCGATTTCGCCGCGGCGGCCGCGGCGGGCGACCCGCCGCCGGCTCCGGGGGTACCGGTCAGGGTGCCGCTGCCGGCGGACGCGCCGGCGCGCCGGGAATGGGCCCTGGTGTGCGAGTCCGAGGACTACCCCGCTTGCGTGACGGGCTGGGAACTCCCGGGGCAACCGAAGACTGCCGACGCCGGCCGGCGCTTCGAGGTGATATGGAGCGTCGACCCGCGGGTGGTCAGGAGCGCCACCATGATCTGCGCCGAGCTGGCACGTTCGGCCCGGCCCGGCCTCGACCGCCTGCTGGACAGCCTGCCGTCTCAGCCGGCTCCGCCCGCGTCCGCCGATCTGCACCGGGCCGCTGGCGTGCTCAATCGGATGACCGGTTACCTGGAGCAGGCCGCCGCGGATCGCGGACGGCCCTGATTCGCCACGAACCCGCCCGGCTGGTGGCTGGAATCGCGCAGGCGGCGGCGCGCTGTGCCGGGGTCGGGCGCCGCCGAGACGGTGGCACGGCGGCACGGACCGCGCGTGGAGCTAACCTGCGTGCGGAGACCGCGATGCGTGGTCAGGGGGACAGGAGCCCGGTCAGGGTGACCGGGCGCAACCCCCGGCTGGCCAGGCCGCGCACGATCGCGGGCATGGCCGTCACGGTCCCGGAATGCCCGAGATGCAGGCTTACGATCGACCCCGGCCGCGCCTGGGCGAGCACGGTGGAGACGATCGCGTCCGGCCCGGGATCGGTGTAGTCGAGCGAATCCACGTCGTAGGACACGCAGGTCTGGTAGCCGGCCTTGCGGGCTTCCCGCTCGATCAGCGGGGTCGCGTACTGCGTTTGCGAGGGCCGGAACCAGCGGCCGATCGAGCCGGTCAGGGCACGCAGCCGCCCCGCGCACCCGGCGATCTCGGCGTACGCGCCGGCCGCGTCCATGGCCTTGATGTCCAGGTGATGCATGGTGTGATTGCCCAGGTCGTGGCCACCGCCCAGGATCCGCCGCGCGATCTGCGGGTATTGCCCGAGCCAGGTCCCGACGGCGAGCACCGTGACCCGCGCTCCCGCCCGTTCCGCCTCGGCCAGCAGCGCGTCGGCCATCGGCACCGGTCCCTGGCCGTGGAAGGTGAGCGCCACCCGGGCCCGGTGTCGCGGCCCGTGCACGACCTGCGGGCCTAGGTGCATCACCGCGTCACCGGTCGGGCTCACCATCGGCGACGGTGCCGGCGAGGGTGCGGCCGCCGCTGACCCGCCGCTGGGGGGCGCGGTGACCCGCCGCGTGCTTGTGCACCCCGTCAGCCCGGCCCCGGTGACAGCTGCGCCGGCCAGGAGCAGGAACTCCCGCCGTTCGATAGGCACGTGACGAACAATACTCACGATTCTGCTACCCGGAACGGCCGCGCTCAGCTGGCCGTGTACCGCAGGTCCAGGCGTACGCCCCGGGACGCTAGCCGTCGTGATCACGGTCGCCTCGACCCAGGACCGGGCAGGTTCCCGGCGGCCCCGGTACCATCGAGCACGATTCGGAACGCGCGATACGAGAGGATCGAGGGTGAGCGACACGGAGGGGTGGAAGCCGGGACAGGACACGCAGGCGGTCGCGACGGCCCGGCTGCAGGGCCAGGACCCGGACAAGATCCACTGCCCGGCCTGGGGAGTCATCGGCAACCTGGGCGACAGCATCTGCTACGCCGGGGTACCCGCGAAGGTCGAGGCGATCCAGGCCGAGCTGCGCCGCCGGGTCGCCGCGGCCGATCTGCCGGTGCGGGTCATCGCGCCGAACTTCGCGGGCGGGATCTCCGACGGCCAGCGCAACGGCACACCCGAGATGCGCTACTCGCTGATCGGCCGGGAGACCACCAACGACGGGGTCTGCCTGCACCTGGAGGGAAGCGATGTCCGCGGGGTGATCGCCGTGGTGGCGTGCGACAAGCCGCCGGTCGGGACGCTGGCCGCGATCCTGGAGCGCAACGTCCCCGCGGTGATCATGTCCGACGGCTCGATCCGGCCCGGCGTCGACTCCCGCACCGGCGAGCCGATCGACATCGTGTCCTGCTTCCAGGCGGCGGCGGAGCCGCCGGCCGAACGGCGCCGCCTCGCGCTTGAGGGCTCGCCCGGGCACGGCAGCTGCGGCGGGATGTTCACCTACAACACGATGCAGTCGTTCATCGCGGCCTGCGGCATGGAGCCGCTGCACATGGTCAGCCCGGCCTCTGAGGACGGCCGCCGTACCGCGGAGTTCCCGGCGCAGCTGCTGGACGCGCTGCAGGCGCTGGCCGAGCGCGGCATCCGGCCCCGCGACATCGTCACCCCGGCGTCGCTGCGTAACGCGACGCTGGTGGCGATGGCCATGGGCGGTTCCACCAACGTCGTGCTGCACGGGCCCGAGCTGGCCCGCGCCGCGGGCATCGACTTCTGGCGCGAGGTGATCACCCAGGAGGAGTTCAACCGGGTATCGCGTGCACTGCCGGTGCTGGTGAACGCCCGCCCGTTCGGCCGTTATTCAATGGTGGACATCGACGCCGCGGGCGGCCTGCCGGCGATCGTGCGCGAGCTGCTCGGCGGCGGCTGGCTCGACGGCCACTGCATCACCTGCACCGGAGAGACCCTGGCCGGGCAGGTCGCCCGGCTGGCCCCGCCGGCGCCGGACGGCGAGGTGATCCATCCGCTGCCGGCGCCGTTCAAGCCGACCGGCGGCCTGCGGCTGCTGCGCGGCAACCTGGCCCCCGACGGGGGGGCGGTGATCAAGCTGGCCGGCGTCGAGGGCGGCATGGAAGGCGGCCGGTTCGCCGGGCGCGCCCGCGTCTTCGACAGCGAGGCGGCGCTGATCGGGGCGCTGGCGTCCGCGCCGGAACGGTTCGGGGACCGTGACATGGTGGTGATCCGTTACGAGGGCCCGCGCGGCGCGCCGGGCATGCCGGAGCTGCTCGATCCGACGTCGCGGATCACCGCGCTGTGCCGCCGCCGCGGCATCACCATCGCGCTGATGACCGACGCCCGCTTCTCCGGCGGGTCGGTGGGGCTGGTGATCGGCCACGTGTCCCCCGAGGCGGCGCTGGGCGGGCCGATCGCGCTCATCGAAGACGGCGACACGATCGTCGTGGACGTCAACCACGACACCCTGGACTGCGCGGAACTGCAGGACGCGGCGACGCTCGCGGCGCGGCAGGCCCGGTGGCAGTCCGAGGCCGACCGCAACGGCGGCACCCACCCGCTGGTGCGGCTGGCCGGCACCAGGCTGCTGCGGCGGATGCGCGCCTGCGCGCTGCCTCCGCTCCAGGGCGCCGGGCTGTCCGAGACCGGGGCCCGCGGGTCATGACCGGGCCGCGCGCCGCCGTCATCCGGCCACGGCCCGGTAGCCGAGGCTCAGCACGACCGGAACCGCCCCGAACGACCGGCGGAACCGCGTGCCCGGCCGGTCCGGCGCATCCGGGTCGTCAATGTCGGGCCAGCGCATCTTCAGGTGCTGGGCGGTCAGGCCCGCGACCGAATACGGGAATTCCATGGCCGAGATGTCGTGCGCGCTGAGCAGCCCGCCCCACCGGAACGCGGCGAACACGTTGGCCAGCTCCCGCACGGAGAGGGTTCGGCGCGCGGTCAGCCCGATCAGGTAGACCGCGCCGGCCAGCTCAACCAGGTCGCTGGCGCACTGCGCCAGCGCCGCCGACCTGGTCCGGAAGACCGTGCCGTCGGGATTGACGGTGCCCAGCCTCTCGCCGTACACCGGCGAGGAGCGCGGCTGCGCCTGGCACTGCATCCAGTCGCAGGCGGCCAGCAGCTCCCAGGGGATCCCGGCGTGACCGGCCACATCCTGGTACAGCGGCTGCGCCCGGGTCAGCGGGCCCTTGGCCGTCGCCACGAAGTCGGCGGCTACCGCGTGCGGAATCTGCGCGACGTAGCGGCGCGGGCCCGGCCGCGAGCCCCGCGGCGTGCCGCCGACAAGGACACCCGCCAGCCCCGGAATGCCGACCGCACCGGGAACGCGCGGGGCGCCGCCAGCCGCCGTCCCCAAAGCCGGCGCCCCCGGGGCCAGCGTCCCCGAGACCGGGAGGCCCGGCACCGCCGCCTGCGACGCACCCGCTAGCTGAGGACCCCGCGGCGCGGCGGCCGGTGTCGCGGAGTCATAGCGGTACAGGTTGTACAGCCGCATCAGCGCGATCAGGTGCGAGCCGTAGTCCGGATCGGTGGCGTAGACGCCGGTCAGGGCGGCGGCGAACGCGTCGGGTAGGTGCCGGTCGGCCATGGCGTGGCGGTACGCCGGCCCGGTGGCCAGAAGCCGGCCGTGATCCTCGATGCTCTCCGCGATGTCGTGGTACACCCGGAACGGGGCGGTGCGGGTGACCCAGACGCCGTTCTCGTACTCTTGCGTCGGCCGCATGTCACTCCCGGCCGGGCCGGTCCCCTTGATCCCGAACAGGTTGCGGTCTGCCGTCGCGAGCTCGCTCTGACCCCAGCCCGACTCGTCGATGGCCTGGGCGATGGTGACCGCGGCCGGGACGCCGTAGGTGTGCTGGGCCGCGATCGCGCCCGGCGCCACCAGGCTGATGAACGCCTGCTGGGCGGTGGTGCCCGGCGCGGCCGTCAGCGGCGGCGGGCGGTGCCTGCCGTAGCCGGGAGGGTGCCGGTCCGCCGGGCCGCCGCCCGGCGTGTCCGCCAGCCCCTGCGCTCCCGGGATGGCCGCCGATCCGGGGTTCGCCCGGGCGGTCGCCCCGGCCAGCTGGGATGCCACTCCCGGCACCTGCGCCGTGTCATCCCCGGCCTGCGAGCCCGGCCCCGGCCGCCTGGCCGGGCTGGCGCCGGCCGTACCGGCCAGCCCGCCGTTGTCGACGAAGCCGAGCACGCCCTGGGCGGCGAACGGAGCGGGGAACTTGTGCGCGTTCACCGTGAGGGCGGGCAGCGAGTCGCCGCCGACGGTGTACAGGGCGGTGCCGGTGTACCTGGTGACCACCTCGACGTGCCCGTCGAACAGCACCCAGTCTCCCGGCTGAGGCCGGTAGCCGTCACCGAGCGGGTGCCAGCGGTGGTGCGCCTGCGCGTCCTGCAGCATGGAAACCACGTCCGGCGAGGCCGGGTTGGGCTGGACGCGGACGTCGGCCCACGGATGCAGCGGCCACGGATAGGAGCCGCCCCCGGTCACCCAGCTCTGCTGGCCCACCGCCCTGGCCCCCAGCGCCAGCGTGAGGCTGGCGAAGGCCGCGCACGATTGCCCGTGGTCGACGCCGTCGGTGCTGTCGGCCTGCCAGATCAGCGCCTCCATCTCGGCCGGTGTCCTGGTCCGGGCCAGCTGCAGGTAGTACCTGGCCACGCTGACGATGGCCGATCGCAGCGGCCCGCCGTCCGGCGGGGCTGGTGCGGCGTCCGGCGAAGCCCGCGCGGTCGGCCGGTCCACCGCCAGCAGATGCGCCGGCAAGCCCGCCGGTGACGTCATGTCGCCGACCGTGCCGTGGGCGAAGGAGAATCCCGTCACCGCTCCGCAGGTGCTGAGGCTCACCAGCGCGGTCGTCCGCGGCCAGGCCGGCTTCTTCACCGAGTGCATGACCACACCTCCAGGGTCCAGGAGACGTCCTTACCGCGCGGGGCCCGGCAGGGACTTGAGGATGGCCTGCACCTGCGGGTCGCCGGGGTTATCAGCGTTCTCGAACAGCACGCCCGCGTTCTGCGCGGCCACCGGAGTGGCACCGGGCATCCACTGCTGGTACACGTCGGCGACGAGCGCCGCCCGGCCTTCCCGGCTGGTCACCGGGCTGGCGCACATGCTGGGGAACCCGGCGCGGGAGATGATGGCCGCCGATCCGGTGTACCTGGCGCAGTTCTCCGGCTTGCTCTCCAGGCCCGGCTGCACCGCGGGGCTGCCGTTCGCGGCGGTCAGCGTCGCGCCGCCGATGATGTTGTTGATGGCCCGCGCCGCCACCTCCAGGCTGTCGATCGGGTTGGCCGGGTTGTAGGGGTGGTGCAGGTTCAGCGACCAGGCGATCTCGCCTCCCTGGGTGGCGGTGATGGGCTCGAGTCCCTTCCTGCCGGTCTTGGGGCTGGCGTAGCCGGGGTTGTCGCCGCTCGTCAGCAGCGAGAAGACCCAGAGAACCTGGCTGGTGTCCTTGCCGCAGGCGAAGTTGACCTGGCTCGGCTCGGAAACGAC
This sequence comes from uncultured Actinomycetota bacterium, assembly GCA_963744575.1. Lineage (GTDB taxonomy): Bacteria > Actinomycetota > Actinomycetes > Streptosporangiales > Streptosporangiaceae > Palsa-504. The sequence goes on from CAVUUF010000006.1 coordinate 123,124, forward strand.
GTTCGGATTCTGGCAGGCGGCGGTTATCTCGCTCTGCACAGTCGCCACGGTCGGCGGCCAGGACGGGCCCGGCCTGAAGACGATCATCGCGCCGATGGTGAGCAGCACCAGGCCCGCCACCGACCCGATGGCGATCTTGCGGCCGCGGCGCGAGCGGGGTGCCCGGCCCCGGCTCCGGCTGCGGCGCGAGCGCGGCGGCCGGGCCGGGCGCGAGCCCCGGCCGGGGCGCGAGCGGGGCGCCCGGCTGGTGCGCCGGCCCCGGTCGATCAGCGCCTGGGTCCGGTCGGTGATCTGGAACGGCTCGTCGTCCGGGATGGGCCAGGCATGGCCGGCCGGGGGACCGGGCCGCGTCCGGCCCGCCGGGGTCCGGCCCTGGCTGCGTCCGCGTTCCGGGTTTCCCGGGGCGCGCAGGAACTCCCGCTGCCGGTGGCGTTCCCGTTCCCGGTGCGGCTGCGGCTCCGGCTCGCCGGGGTCGCGGGTCCGCGATTCCCGCCACTCGGAAAGCTCCTGCTCCAGGTCCAGGACTTTGAGTTCTATATCGGAGAACCATTCGTCGTCATTATCGATAAAATTTTCGAATCCCTCGTTCGTCGCGATCACCCCTGACGCATGGCCTGCGCTGTGCGCTCTGGACTGGCACTCTGGACTGGCATTCTGGGCTGACGACGACGAAGGAGGTGCCGGTATGGCAACCCTCGGGCAGCGGTCAGCCGCTTACGCGGCCGACCGGGCCCGGCCCGGCAGGCCTAGCTCGCGTGTTCGACCCATTCTTATTATTAGAACACAGATCCGATCCAGTTGGCCAGCGCCGGACTGTGCCGCCGGTCGGGTGTCGGCACGGTGATCGCGCTGATGATGCCGTTCTTCATCGCGCTGACCATCGTGTGGACCTTGTTCTTCGTCGCCTGGTCCTTCTCGGCATCCCCTGGGGTATCGGCACCTGAGGAGCCGGGCATGACCGAGCCGCAGCGTCCGCGAAGCCCACGCCGCTGGCTGCCCTGGGCGGCAGCCGGGGCCGCGCTGGTCGTCGGGGGGTGATCGGCGGCGTCATCGTCGCCGCCACGAGCCCGCCGGCCGCCAGCGGCCCGGCCGCCCGGGCCGGGCTGCGGGACGGCGACGTGATCACCAAGATCGACGGCGAGCCGGCGACCAGCAACATCCAGCTGCAAGAACTGACGCTGACCAAGAAGCCGGGCGACACCGTCGCGGCCGATTACGCCAGGACCGGTCATTCGGCCACGGCGACGATCACGCTGGGCGCGCAGCCATGACCAGCCAGGAGGTCGGCCAGGAGTACGTATCGACCGGTCAGCTGCCGTCAGCCCGGCAGGTCCAGGCCGCGGTGGACGAGGCGTACCGGCTGTACCGCGCCGAGACGAGCGGGGAAACCTCCCAGGTCTACCCGGCGCTGGCCCGGGTGCCCGGGCACCTGTTCGGCATCTGCGTGGCCGGGGTCCGCGGCGGCAGGTACCGGGCCGGGGACAGCGGGCACGAGTTCACGATCATGAGCGTCGCCAAGCCGTTCGTCTTCGCCCTGGTGTGCGAGATTCTCGGGGCCGAACGGGTGCGGCAGAAGCTCGGGGTGAACGCGACCGGGCTCGCGTTCGACTCGCTGTCCTTCGTCGAGCGCAGCGCGGACGGCCGGTCGAATCCGATGGTGAACGCCGGGGCCATCGCCGCCACCAGCCTGGTGCCGGGTGCGAGCGGCGAGGAGAAGTGGCGGTTCCTGGCCGGCGGGCTGTCCCGTTTCGCCGGACGGGACCTGACGCTGAGCGAGGAGGTCTACGCCTCCGCATCCGTCACCAACCACCGCAATCGCGCCATCGCGAACCTGCTGGCCAGCCGGGACCGGATCTACTGGGACCCGGCCGGGACAGTCGACCTGTACCCCAGGCAGAGCTGCCTGCTGACCAGCGCCGAGGATCTCGCGGTCATGACCGCGACGCTGGCCGACGGCGGGGTCAATCCGGTGACCGGCAGGCGGGTGGTCACCGCGGACGCCTGCCAGCACGCGCTGGCCGTCATGGCCACCGCCGGGATGTACGAGACCTCGGGCGACTGGCTCTTCGACGTCGGGGTGCCTGCGGTGCTGGCGCCTGCGGCGGCTGTGCCGCCGGGACGGGTGCCTGCGGCGGCGGTGCCATCGGCGCGGCGGCCGGGGCGACCTGGTCCTGAGCCGCCCACCGTGCTTGCTGCCTGCGCTGTACGCGTCCGTGTACCGAGCTGGCCACCGCCACCTTGGCGGCGGTCTTCAACAGGCCCATCGTGATCTCCTCGTCTCTCAGTCTGTCAGGAAGGTTCGGTCGCATCCAGCGCGGCGATCACCTCGCTGGCTGATATTCCGCCGTCGGCGATGAAGCGCGCGCCATCGCGCCGCCAGGTGTCGATCAGGCTCGCCGGCGTGTATTTTTCCGCCCGGGTTCTTATTCTTACCGGTATCAGTCAGGAGCGGGGAGGGCCATGGCGCACGAGGCTGATAACCACATCAATCCGGTCATCATCGGCGACCTGAAGCTGCCGCCGGAGGGCCCGGAACCTGCCCAGGTCGACCCGGGCGAGAAAGTCCCCATGCTGATCGAGCTCAACCTGCTCTACCCCGGTGGCCTGGCCGCCGTCCGGCAGGCCTTTTACGACCTGTGGGAGGGGAGCTACGCCGACCGGGCCGGTGGTTCGTGGGGGGACGAACCCGCCTCGGGCAGCTCGGTGCTGCCCCGTGTCCCGGAGAAGCTCAGGCTGATCGCGCCCAAGCTCTATCAGTGCGTCCTGTCCCGGGCCGACGCGCGCGACATGGTCGATGAGGATCGCCGGTCCGCCCAGGCCGGCCGCGCCGCCGGCCATCTTCCGGATCTGGCCGGACTACACGCTGGAGCCGCAGATCGACCGTTCGGCGCCGACCGTGAAGGCCGACGCGGCCTGGCGTTCCTACGACGCCTGCGGCCGCGGGATCGTCTGGGCCGTCATCGACAGCGGGATCGACGCCTGCCATCCGCATTTCGCCGCGCTCGAGCTGGCCAGCGAGGGCCGCGGGCAGGTGCTGCCGCAGGGCCAGACCAGTCAGCTGCACCAGGATTTCAGCTACCTGGTCAACCCGGTCGGCCCGGCTCCCGCCCCGCCCGCGGTGCCGGGAGTGTCCGCGGTGCCGGGCCTGTCCGACGAGAGCGGGCACGGCACCCACGTGGCCGGCATCATCGCCGGCTGCGCGCCGGCGGACCCCCGGCCGATCGTCGCGGACTCGCAGGAACCGCTGGACGGCGGGTACGTCCCGCGGCTTCGCTTCGGCCGCCTGTCCGGCATGGCCCCGGCCTGTGAGCTGGTCAGCCTGAAGGTCATGCGGCGCAGCCCGCAGGGCACGTGGGTCACCTCCTCCAGCGCCGTCATCCGGGCCCTGACCTATCTGCGCGCCGAGGTCAACGTCGACCCGGGGCTGCTGCGCGTGCACGGGGTCAACATGAGCCTGGGCTGCCAGTGGCAACCCGACCAGTACGCCGCGGGCCAGTCACCGCTGTGCCAGGCGGTGAACCAGCTGGTCGCCTCCGGCGTCATGGTAGTGGTGTCGGCCGGTAACTACGGCGCCAGCACCACCCGGGGGGACTCGGCCAACACCTCGGCCATCATGGGCTCGATCACCGAGCCCGCGCACGCCCAGGGCTGCATCGCGGTCGGATCGACGCACCGCGAGGCGCCGCACGCCTTCGGCGTCACCTGGACCTCCGGCAAGGGCCCGACGCTGGACGGCCGGATGAAGCCGGACGTGGTGGCGCCCGGCGAGTGGATCGCCTCGGCCGCCACCGGCCAGGTCCGCGCGACCGCGGGAATGGATCCGGCGTCCGGCCCGATTCCGGGCCAGCCCACCTACGCCGAGCAGTCCGGCACGTCGATGGCCGCGCCGCACGTCTCCGGGGTCATCGCCGCGTTCTTGTCCGCCCGGCCGGAGTTCATCGGCCGACCGGACCAGGTCAAGAGCATGCTCGCGCAGAGCGCCACCGACCTGGGCCGGGAACGGTACGCACAGGGCGCCGGCCTGGTCGACCTGATGCGGATGCTGGCGAACGTCTGACTGAAAACAGAAAGGGACCGCCATGCGGCAGCTATCGACCGGCGAACCGGTCTGGGACCTGCAGTTCGACGAGAACGGACAGCTGACATCGCCCGCCCAGGGCGACGTGCTGGCCGAGGTGGCCGCCGCGGGCGTCACCGACCTGTTCGCCTTCAGCCACGGGTGGGGCGCGTCGCAGGACAGCGCGCGCGGGCTGTACGACCAGATGTTCCCGATGATCAGGAACGCGGCGCACGGCCTGGCCGGCCTGCCGAAGATCGGCTTCGCCGGCATCTACTGGCCATCGCTCTGGTTCCCGCCGACCCCGGCAACCCCGCCGCCGGCGGCGGGCGCGCAGCAGGCGGACACCGGCGCGCAGATCGACCTCAGCGCCGGAACGGCGGCGGTGTCCGGGGCCGACATCGCCGCCGCGCTGGCGCCCGGGTTCGCCGACCCGGCGCAGCAGGCGGCCATCACGCAGATCGGCCAGCTCATCGACGCCGGGCTGGCCCCGGCCGGCGCGGCCCAGTCGGACGCCGCCAAGCAGCAGCAACTGCAGCGGATCAGCCAGCTCGTCCAGTCGCTCACGCCGCCGCCGCCCGCCGACGGCGAATACGAGGACTCCGGCGAGACCGCGCTGCTGCTGACCAGCGATCCGGTGAACGACTACCAGGCGGCCGCCGACGCCTTCGGCAGCGCGCCGCCGGCCTGCTGCAGCAGGGCATCGCCGACTGGTTCGGCAAGGCCATCAGCGGCGCCAAGGACGTCCTGCGGGTGTTCTCCTACACCACCATGAAGGCCCGGGCCGGCACCGTCGGCCGGACCGGCGTCGGCCCCTTGCTCACCGCGCTGCGCCTCCAGTCGCCCGGCATCCGGGTGCACCTGACCGGGCACAGCTTCGGCGCCCGGCTGGTCTCCTTCGCGCTGGCCGGCGTCGGCGCGCCGGAGGGCAGCCCGGTCGCCTCGCTGCTGCTCGTGCAGGGCGCGTTCTCGCACTGGTCCTTCGCCCACGCCCAGGACAACCCGTTCGGCAGCGCGGGAGCCCTGAACGGCTACGCCGACCGGGTGCACGGCCCCCTGGTCGCCACCCACACCGTCTACGACTGGGCCGTCGGCGTGTGGTACCCCAGGGCCTCCTTCCTGGCCCAGCAGGACACCGAGGCCGTCGCGGTCGCCGACCGCTGGGGCGGCATGGGCTCCGACGGCTTCCAGGCGGTCAAGCCCGCCGCCGACCAGACCATGCCCGCCCAGGGCGGCATCGCCTACGGTCTCACGCCGGGCACCTTCTGCCGGGTCGACTGCGCCGCCGTCATCGATAACACCACCGGCGAGCCGTTCTCCGGCGCGCACTCCGACATCAGGAAGCCCCCGGTGGCGCAGCTGGCCGCGGCCGCCGCAGCCGCCCACGCCTAACCACCGCCGCGGCCGCCGCCCACGCCTGGCCGCCGCGGCCGGGCCAGCGCCGTGACTGCGTCAGCGGACGCTTCCCGGGCCACCACTCCCGCATGGCGGGACTTAACGGGGAGTATTCGGCCTTCGGGGAGGATCAGGTACCCCCGGAGGGCCCGGATCTTCCCGGTAAGCCAGATCCTCCCCGCTATTCATCTCTCCGGCGCGGCACCCCGCTCCGGCGAGATGACGAGATGACAGGCATGCTTTCCTGGCGCCGGGCGGAAAAGCCGGTCCGTTCGGCACCAGCCATGCCGCCGGACCGGACCGGTATCAGCCAGCCCGGGAGTGCCGCCCGGGGTGGCCCCGCGGCCGCTTGTACGCGATGATCCGGCCCCGCTCGAAGATCTCGCCGCCCCAGACGCCGCACGGCTCGCCGCGCTCGACCGCGCCCGCCAGGCACGGCCGCCGCAGCGGGCAGCTCTCGCATATCGCCTTGGCTAGTTCCAGATCGGCGGGCACCTCGGAGAACCACAGTGCCGCGTCGTCCGCGCAGGGCAGCGGATCGCCCAGATCTGACGCCCGCCTGGCCAGCGAGGCCAGCGAGGAACTCGTCATGTCGCATCACCCCCGTGAAGCGCATCCCGTATACCGGATCTCCCCGTAAAAAACCCGGATGTAGATAGTGTGCACCATGCCCGGCCCGCGCACATCAGCCCCCGGGGGGATATCGCGTCCGTGACCGACCGGTCACGGCTCGGCGGCAGGCAGCCCGCCGAACACGTCCGCCAGCCCACCACCTCAGGCGCTGAGCGCCTCGGCGGGCTCCGCACACGTCCGGGCGATCTCCTCTAGCGACAGCCCGAGCGCGGCGGCCAGGGCGGCCACGGTGAAGAAGGCAGGGGTCGCGATGCGGCCGGTCTCGATCTTGCGCAGCGTTTCCGCGGGAACGCCGGAGGCGGCGGCGATCTCGGCCATGCTGCGGGATCCGCGCGCCTCGCGCAGCAGCAGGCCGAGCCGGGCCCCGCGCTCGTGTTCCAGCCGGGTCAGCGGCGGTCGGACCATACCGTGATAGTAATACCGGTATAGTTATACCGCAAAGGGAGGCGCGGCCGTGGTGGAGATCAAGACGCCGGGGGAGATCGAGGCGATGCGCGGCGCCGGGCAGGTGGTCGCGCAGGTCCTGGCCGCCGTCCGGGACCAGGCCAAGGCCGGGATGAGGACGGCCGAACTTGACGAGATCGCCCGCGACGTGCTGGCCCGGGCCGGGGCGATCTCGCCGTTCCTTGGCTACCGGCCCGGCTTCGCCCCGGTTCCGTTCCCCGCGGCCATCTGCACCTCGGTCAACGACGCCGCGCTGCACGGCATCCCGGGCCGGTACCGGCTGAAGGACGGCGACCTGCTCAGCGTGGACTGCGGCGCGGTACTCGACGGGTGGACGGGCGACGCCGCGGTCTCCTTCACCATCGGCCCGGCGGCGCCGGCCGATACGCGCCTGATCGACACCACCGGCGCCGCCCTGCGGGCGGGCATCGCCGCCGCGGTCCCCGGCGCGCGGATCGGCGACATCTCCGCGGCCATCGGCGCCGCCGGGCGGGCCGGGGGCTACGGGATCTGCACCGACTTCGGCGGCCACGGCGTCGGCCGGACCATGCACGAGGACCCGCATGTCCCCAACGAGGGGCCGCCCGGCCGCGGCCGCCGGCTCGTCCCCGGGCTGGTCATCGCCATCGAGCCGTGGTTCCTGGCCGGCGGCAGGGACGTCTACCGGATCGACCGCGACGGCTGGACGATCCGCAGCGGCGACGGCAGCCGGGCCGCGCACGTCGAGCACACGGTGGCCGTCACCGACGAGGGCCCCCGGGTCCTCACGGCCCCCTGACCCGCCAGGCGGGCGTGGCTTGCCCGCAGGTCATCCGCCGGGTCGGAGCGCTGGATCGTGACCCGATGACCAGCAAGGCCGGGCGGTTCGTCCCCCGGCCGGCCCGCATACCATGAATTGATGCAGCTCATGCCCGGACCGCTGGGGTCAGGCGGCCTGATGGGCGACTCGTTCACCGCGATGTTCGGCCGGCACGGCTACGCCGTGGCCCGCGACCTGTTCCCCGCGGCGGCCGCCGCGGACTACCGCGACCACTACATGGCGCTGCGGCGCCGCGATGACTACCCGCATGAACCGGGTGTGCGTGACCCGCTGCGCCGCTATCCGCGCCTGATGCACATGCACCGGTCGGACCCGGTCACGCTGGCCTGGCTGCTTCACCCGCGGATCGCGGAGTGCCTTCGGGCACTGCTTGGCGCCGAGCCGTACGCCGTGCAGAGCATGCTCTACTTCAAGCCGCCCGGCGCCCGGGGCCAGGCCATGCACCAGGACAACTTCTACCTGCGGGTCCAGCCAGGCACCTGCATCGCGGCCTGGATGGCCCTCGATGCGGCCGATGAGGACAACGGGTGCCTGCACGTGGTGCCGGGCAGTCACCGGTGGCCCATCCTGTGCACCACCCCGGCCGACACTGCGACCAGCTTCACCGACATCACGGTGCCGCTGCCGCCCGGCACGGCGGTGCGCCCGGTGCTCATGAATCCGGGTGACGTGCTGTTCTTCAACGGCTCCCTGGTGCACGGCAGCGAGCCGAACCGGACCGCGGACCGGTTCCGGCGGTCGCTGATCGGCCACTACGTGCACGCCGAGGCCCGCCAGGTCGCCGCCTACTACCATCCCGCGCTGGCCATGGACGGCACCACGCTCCCGCTGGAGGTCAGCCCGGACGGCGGCCCGTGCGGCGTCTGGGTCGACCGCGACGGCCGCCCGTCCGTCGAGATCACCGGATAGCACGCGCCCAGCCCCGGCGGCATGCGCTCAGCCCGGCCGGCGAACCGGTGGCACGCGCTCAGCCCGGAGTCAGCCACCCCGGCCCCACGCCGGCGGCGAGGACCAGCGGCGCGACCTCGTCCTGGCGGGTGATCCGCGGCGCGGCATCCGGCCGGATGCCGGGTCCGGCGGCGGCCGCCCACGCGGTCGTCACCTCGGGCTCGCGGCCGCCGTGCCCGCCCTCGTCGAGATGCCCGTGGTCGGTGACCACCACGATCGTCCAGTCCTCGCCCGGTCCCGGCGGCCGGGTGCCGGCCGCCGCGACGAGCCGGCCGACCCGCCGGTCGGCGGCGGTCAGGGCCGCCCGGTAGGCGGCCCCGGCGCCGGTGGCGTGCCCGGCGAAATCGACGGCGCCCAGGTAGACGAACGACACCCGGGGCGCCGGTTCCCCGGCTAGGATCGCCGCGGCGCGTTCGGCGGTGGCCTCGTCGGCGGCGTCCCAGGCGGCCGGGCCGGCCTGCGGCACGGCGGTGAACTCGCTGCGGGTGGCCTCGGCGAACAGCGGCCCGCCGTCTTCGGGCCGGGCCAGCGGCGGCCACCCGCTAACCGCGAGCAGCGTGGGCAGCCCCGCCCGGGTGGCCCGGGTCACGAAGTCGGGGTGCTCGGCCAGCCGGTGACCGGTCAGGTCGTTGCCCGTGATGCCGTGCCCGGCCACCCCGGTCCCGGTGGCGATCGTCGCCCAGCACGGCCCGGACCAGGTAGGCGTGGCCTCGTCCACCGGGACCGGGGCCAGGAAGCCGGCCTGGCCCAGGGCCCAGACCGACGGCGTGGTGTCCGGCCCGAGGAAGTCGAAGCGGACCCCGTCCACCCCGATGACCAGTACGTACCCGGCGGGCACGAGACCCCCTTCCGCACCCCCGCGCGGTCCGGCGTAGGGTCGAGCCGGAAGGGAGCACGGATGCCATCCTCGCCGGAGTCGCCGCACCTCGACAACCACCACCGCAACACGCTGCGCCAGATCTTCGAGCACCCCGTGAGCCACAACATCGAGTGGCACGCGGTGCTGTCGCTGCTGGAAGCGGTCGGCACGGTTGACGCCCGGCACGATGGCAAGGTCGCCGTCAAGCTCGGACCCGAGGCCGCGTTCCTCGAACCGCCCGCAGGCAAGGACATCGATGCCCAGATGGTGGTCGACCTCCGCCACATGCTCAGCAAGGCGGGCTACGCCCCCTCCTGACCGCCGCCGCCCGGAGTCGCCGGGTGGTGGTGGCAACCGCACAAGCCCGCATGTCAAGATCGATAAAAGGGGCGAGGCCCGCGGCGGCCGGGCGGGAGGAGGCTGGGCGCCATGCGAGTGGTCGTGATCAGCCACCACGACGTGGACTCGGCCGGATTCATCGCCGAGGCGTTCGAGGCACGCGGCGCCGCACTTGCCGGGCAGCTGTTTCCCGGTGACGGACCGCTGCCCGCGCTGGACAACGTCGATCACGTGGTGGTGCTCGGCGCCATCAGCTCGGTCAACGATCCCGATCCCTGGATCGCGGCGGAACTGGCCTGGCTGCGCCGGGTCGACGAGGCTGGCGTGCCCGTGCTCGGGATCTGCTTCGGCGCCCAGGCACTGTGCGTCGCGCTGGACGGCCGGGTCGAGGCCATGGCCCGCAAGGAGATCGGCTGGACGATGGTCGACCCGGCCGATGCCGGGCTGATCCCGGCCGGTCCGTGGCTGGAGTTCCACGGCGACCGCTGCCTGCCGCCGCCGACGGCGACCGTGCTTGCCCGCAACGACGTAGCCGTCCAGGCGTTCCGCATCGGCCGGCACCTGGCGCTCCAGTTTCACCCCGAGGTCGACGGGCCCCAGCTCAAGCGCTGGCTGGACGCGGGCGGGACGGCCGAGGCCGAACGGGCCGGGCTCGACCCCGACCAGTTCCTGGCCGACACCATCCGCGAGGAGCCGGCCGCCCGGGAGCGGGCCGGCCGCCTGGTCGACGCCGCGCTCCTGATCGGGCGGGCCTGAGTAACCGGACCTCACCTGCCCCGCCACCCTGGCCTCAGCAAACTCCGGATGAGATGATGCGAGCATGGATGGTCAAACAAGCGATCCACGCCGGCAGTTCACCGCGGCCTGGGAGGCCGCCACGGCGGCGCTGGGTGAATGGCGGCGGCAGATCGGGGCCGCCACCAACGAGGCGATGGACAAGCTCGAGCCGGCGGTCCGCGCCGCGATGGAGGCCGGCCGGTCCGCGGTCACCGGGGACTGGCGCGCCTGCCGTTGCCGGTGCGCCACCGCGCACCCGGACGACAAGGGCGTGTGCGACGGCAAGGCCGTGCTGACCCGGCGGGCAGGCGACGCGGACGTGTCGCTGTGCGCGCCGTGCGCGGTAGCTCAGGGTGTCGCGGAGATGCCCAGCTAGGTACCAGTCAGGGCCCGGGAACACCGGAAAGCCCGGGCCAGGCTGGCCGGGCGCGGCTAGGAGCCGGCCGCAGCCGTCAGCGCCCGCCAGACCCGCTGCGGGGACGCGGGCATGTCGATGTGCCTGATGCCCAGGTGCGCCAGCGCGTCGACGATGGCGTTCTGCACGGCCGGGGTGGAGCCGATGGTGCCGGCCTCCCCGATGCCCTTGGCGCCGAGCGGGTTGTAGCTGGTCGGCGTGGCCATGTCGGCCAGCTCGAAGCTGGGTACCTCGGTGGCCGAGACAACCGGGTAGTCGGCGAAGCTGGCGGTCAGCGGGTTGCCGTCGGCGTCGTAGACGACCTCTTCGAGCAGCGCCTGGGCCGCGCCCTGGGCGATGCCGCCGTGCCGCTGGCCCTCGGCCAGCAGCGGGTTGATCACGGTGCCCGCGTCGTCGACGGTCACCACCCGGCGCAGCACCGCCTTGCCGGTCTCGGTGTCCACCTCGGCCACGGCCACGTGCGCGCCGAACGGGAACGTCGGGCCGGGCGCGGTGAACACGGCCCGAACGACCAGGCGCTCGCGTTCGGCCAGCCGGGCCAGCGGGACCGCGGCGTCCGGGTCGCCGGCCACCGCGAACGAGCTGGTGCCAGTGTCGAAGACCAGGTCGGCGGGGTTAGCCTCGAGTTCATCGGCGGCGCGCTGCCTGGCCGCGTCGAGCAGGTCGCGCGAGGCCTGCCGCACCGCCGCGCCGCCCTGCTGCAGGCTGCGCGAGCCGCCGGTGCCGCCGCCCTCGGGGATCAGGTCGGTGTCGCCCCACTTCACGGTGATCTTGTCGACACCGATGCCGAGCTCCTGGCTGGCCAGCATGGCCCAGACGGTCACGTGGCCCTGGCCGTGCGGGGAAGTCCCGGTCAGGATGGTGGCGCTGCCGTCCGGGTGGACCTCGACGGTGGCGTTCTCCCGCGGACCGCCCTCCTCGGCCCCAGGTCCGGTGATCTCCACGTAGCAGGACAGCCCGATACCGAGCTGGACCACGTCGCCGACGGCGCGCCGCTTGGCCTGCTCGCGCCGCAGGTCCTCGTATCCCGCCGCGAGCAGGGCCTTGTCCAGCGCGGTGGCGTAGTCGCCACTGTCGTACACCGCGCCGAACGCGGTGGTGTGCGGCTCGGTGAAGGCAGGCAGCAGGTTCTTGCGCCGCACCTCGGCCGGGTCGAGCCCGGCCTCGGCGGCGAACAGGTCCATGGCCCGCTCGATGGCCGCGGTGGCCTCGGGCAGGCCCGCGCCGCGGTAGGCGCCGACCGGCGTGGTGTTGGTCACCACCGACGTCGCCACCGCCTCGGCGCGGGGGATGGCGTAGGGCCCGGGCGCCATCAGGATCGTCAGGGCCGGCAGGAACGCGCCGAACTTCGGGTAGGCCCCCGAGTCCTGCAGGATCTCCAGCCGGTAGGCGGCCACCTTCCCGTCCCGGCTGCCGCCGATGGTGATCCTCTGCACCTGCGCCCGCCCGTGGGTCATGCCGACCAGGTTCTCGTTGCGCGTCTCGGCCCAGCGCGCGGGACGGCCGAGCCGCCTGGCCACCCAGCAGACCACCGCGTGCTCCGGGTCGGCGCCGAACTTGGCCCCGAACGCGCCGCCCACGTCCGGCGTGACGATCCGGACCCCGGCCGGGTCGATGCCCAGCATGGCCGCCAGGGCGGCGCGGGTCCCCTGCGCGCCCTGGTTCGGGATCCAGGCGGTCAGCCTGCCGTCCGCGCCCCAGGACGCGGCCGCGGCCCGGGTCTCCATCGGGGCGGGCGCCACCCGCTGGTTGACGATGGTGCGGGAGACGACGACCTCGCAGCCGTCGAACAGGTCGGCCGCCAGCGCGCCGGCGTCGCCGAACCTCGCGGCGACGTTGCTGCCCGCGGCCGGGAAGAGCACGGTCTCGCTGGCCGCGGCCTCGGTCATGTCGACCACGGCGGGCAGCACGTCGTAGTCCACGTCAACCAGGTCCGCCGCGTCCTCGCCCTGGTAACGGCTCTCGGTGACGACCACGGCCAGCGGCTCGCCGGCGAACCGGACCACGTCGGTGGCGAGCAGCGGCTGGCTCATCTCGGCGTTGATCATGGCCGGCATCGGCGGCGCCGCCAGCGGCAGCTCGGCCAGGTCGGCGCCGGTGAAGGCGGCGATGACCCCGGGCGCCTCGAGCGCCGCGCTGACGTCGACCGAGCGGATCCGCGCGTGCGCGACCGCCGACCGGACGAAGTGCACGTGGCACGCGCCGGGAAGCTGCATGTCGTCGGTGTAGACCCCGCCGGTCGTCAGGAAGCGGGGATCCTCGGTCCGGATCACCCTGGTGCCCAGTATGCTCACGGTCCCGATCTTGCCTGGCCGGGCCGTCGGCGGTCAAAACCGTCCGCGCCGGCGGCCGGACGGAAGATCGGGTACCCTTTCTGCGTTGGCGATGGCGGAGTAGCTCAGTCAGGCAGAGCAAGCGGCTCATAATCGCTGTGTCGCCGGTTCAAGTCCGGCCTCCGCTACACTTGGTCAGTCCCTGAACATATAGAAAGGCGCTTCGTCGTGGCTGCCACCGATGTCCGGCCGAAGATCACGCTGGCTTGCCAGGAATGCAAGCACCGGAACTACATCACCAGGAAGAACCGCCGTAACGACCCGGACCGGCTCGAGCTGAAGAAGTTCTGCCCGAACTGCCGCTGCCACCGGCCGCACCGCGAGACCCGTTAGTGGCCATCAACCCGGACTATGCCGGACGGGCCTTCGAGCCGTCCGAGCCTTACCAGGTCAGCCGGGTCAAGATCGCAGAGTTCGCCGCCGCGATCGGCGAGCCTAGCCCGCTGTGCCGCGACCGGTCGGCCGCGCAGGCGGCCGGCTATCCGGACGTGATCGCGCCGCCCACGTTCGCGATCGTGGTCACCGCCGCGGTCACCGCGAAGCTGATGTCCGACCCCGGCCTGGGCGTGAACTACGCCATGATCGTGCACGGCGAGCAGAGCTTCACCCACTCCCGTCCGCTGCACGCGGGCGATGTCGTGGTGGCCCAGTGCACCATCGAGTCGATCAAGCAGGTCCGCACCATGACCACGATGGCGACGGTCACCGAGGTCCGGACCGTGGACGGCGAGCACGTCTGCACGGCGCAGTCCACCGCGGTCGAGCGCGGCGCCTGAGGGGAAAAGATGGCCAGCCCCAGTTACCACGACACCGAGCCGGGCACCGAGATCGCGTCGCGGCAGTACCAGGTGACCCGGCGCGACCTGGTGCGGTACGCGGGAGCGTCGGGTGACTTCAACCCGATTCACTGGAACGAGCGCACCGCCAAGTCGGTTGGCCTGCCCGACGTGATCGCGCACGGCATGCTCACGATGGCGCTAGCGGGCCGGTTCCTCACCGAATGGGCCGGGGATCCGGCCGCGGTGACGGAGTTCGGGGTCAGGTTCTCCGCGCCGGTCGTGGTGCCCGATGATGATAAGGGCGCTACGGTCGAGATCGCGGGCACCGTCACCGGCAAGCTCGACGGCAACCAGGTCACGGTCGACATCGCCGCGCGGTCGGGCGACGCCAAGGCGCTGACTCGTGCGCACGCCGTCGTCCGGCTCGCGGCTGTGCAGGTCCAGGGGGACGACCCCCGTGAAACTAGCTGATTACACCACTGCCCGCCTCGGCGGGCCGGCCCGCGGTTTCGTCCGGGCCGACCGCGAGGACGAGCTCGTCGATGCGGTCCGGGCCGCCGACGCCAGCGGCGAGCCGGTGCTGATCCTCGGCGGCGGCAGCAACCTGGTCGTGGCCGACGAAGGGTTCGACGGCACCGTGATCCAGGTGGCCACCCGGGGCGTGAGCGGGGGCGCGGACCCGGGCGTGCTGACCGTGGCGGCCGGCGAGGACTGGGACGCGGTGGTGGCCAGGACCGTCGCCGAGGGCCTGGCCGGCCTGGAATGCCTATCCGGCATCCCCGGCCTGGCGGGCGCCACCCCGATCCAGAACGTCGGCGCCTACGGCCAGGAGGTGGCCGAGACGATCGAGCGCGTGCGCGGCTACGACCGGCAGACCGGGTCCGTCGTCGAGATCCCGAACGAGCAGTGCGGTTTCGGCTACCGGACCAGCCGGTTCCGCGGCACGGACCGGTTCGTCGTGCTGAGCGTGACCTTCCGGCTCGCGGTGCAGGTCCGCTCGGCCCCGGTTCGCTACGCCGAACTGGCCGCGGCCCTCGGCGTCTCGCCCGGCGACCAGGTGGAAAGCACGGAGGCCCGGTCGGCCGTCATCGAGCTCCGGCAGCGCAAGGGCATGGTGATCGACCCCGCCGACCCCGACACCCGCAGCGTCGGCTCGTTCTTCGTCAACCCGGTGCTCGACGGCGCCGCGCTCGCCGCGGTCGAGGCGGCCGCCCGGGCCAGGTGCGGGGCGGATACCCGGGTGCCCCGGTTCGCGGCCGGGGACGGGCTGGTCAAGGTGCCCGCGGCCTGGCTAATCGAGCGAGCCGGGTTCGGCCGGGGCTACGACCCGGGCGACGGCGCCCGGATCTCGGCAAAGCACACGCTGGCCCTGGTCAACTCCGGGTCGGCCAGCACCGCCGCGCTGATGGCGCTGGCCCGGGAGATCAGGGACGGGGTGCGCGCCGCGTTCGGCGTCTCCCTCGCCGCCGAACCCGTCCTGGTCGGCGTCACCCTCTGACCGTTCCCGGAGATCGCGGATATCGAGCCCCGGTCACGCCAGGCCGGCCAGCTGAAGATGATCATGATCGGCCGAGGCGGGCCCGGGGCCGCCGCGGCGCCCGGGTGGGGGCGCCGCGGCGGTGTCTGGTCAGTGCAGCAGGTTGAGGGTGTTGGTGGCGTCGTCCACGAAGTAGACGGCGCGGTGGAACGGCTTGACCGCCAGCCCGAACAGGGCGCCGGCCCCGGCGGGGAACCCGACGTGTCCAGCGTGCGCACCGCGATCTGGAACCCGGACGGGGTGATCTCGACGAGGTTCCCGTCGCCGCTGTTGACGGTCAGGATGTTGCCGTTCGGCGCTATCACCAGGCCGAGCGGGCCGTTCAGGTGGTTACCCCGGGAGACGGTGAAGCCCCGGCCGGCGCTGAAGCCGCGGAACACCGCATCGCGGATGCCGCCCACTCGGCTGGCCAGCGTGTCGGCCACGTACAGCACGCCGTTGCGGCCGAGGCCCACCCCGGTCGGGCCGATGACCAGGGCGGCCGGATCAAGCTTCTCCGGGAAGCCGGATCCGATGATGGTGCGGAACTGGATCCACGGCAGGCCGTCGCGCGGGATCCGCACGATGAGCCGCAGCACCGTGCCGCCGAAGACGGTGCCGCCCTTGGCCGCGACCGTGCCGTTGAGCACGTTGGTCACGAACAAGGCCGCCTGGCCGCCCAGGTCGAGGGCGGTCATGTCCCACGGGCCGTTGATGCCGCGCCCGGCGAACGTCTCCCGCACGTGCCCCCACTGGTCCAGCACGATCAGGCAGCCCGGCCCGGAGACCGCGCCGTTCTGCGTCGGCAGCGAGCCGACGATCACCCAGCCGCTGCGCAGCGCGACCAGCGCGGTGGTCAGGCCCACGCCCCCGGGGCAGCCGGGCAGCTGACGGCTGACCTGGGCGAACAGCGTCACGTGGCCGCGCGGAGTGACCTGCACGATCGTGCTGCCGGTGCCCTGCGTGTTGGCCTTGTCGTTGAAGTTGCTGACCAGCACGTTGCCCTGCCCCAGGTTCCCGGTGCTGCGCGGGACGACGGCCACGCCGTACGGGTTGACGTCGCCGTTGCCCGGTACTGTCGAGGCGAGCGTGCTGACCTGGTGCAGCGGGCCGACGAACGCGGGGAAGCTGCCCGCGCTGGCCGCCCCGGCTGCCAGGCTCGTGCCGGCCAGCAAGCCGGCCGTCGCGGTGACGATCGCGGCCAGCGCGGCCGCGTACCGTCTTGTTGCTTTCATTTCTACGACGCTCCCTTCCGGTGGAGAATGTCTCCACCCATGGGCACGTGGCCGGGACCGGATTGGTTCGAGGCATGGCTAATCCCCGGCGCTTTTCCGGGTGCCGGCGGCGTGTGCTGCGCGTGCGTGTCTTAGTTCAGGTCCTCCCGGGACTCACCGTTCTTGTTGATCTCCGTCGGTCTGGGGCGTTTCCCCCGAGCCCTTCGGTAGAGAATGTCCTCCACCCCTGATCACGTGGCGCCCCGGGGCCGAGTTCGGCCGCGGGCACACCGGATTGGCCGCACGGTCGTGGCCTGGGCGGAAGCGGACAGATTTATTCCCGGCTGATTACCGGGACGGCACCCGGGACAGGGCGATCGTGACGGCGGCGTCGGCCAGCGGGTGCGGCTCGCCGCCGACCTCCGCGGCCGGGCGCACCTGCAGGTCCACGGCCAGCGTCTCGGCCGCCACGAACCCGGCGTGCGCGCGGATCGCGCCGGCGGCCGCGCCGTCGGCGCCGATGGCGAGCCGGATCCGGTCGGAGACCGCCAGGCCCGCGTCCCGGCGGACCTGCTGAATCGCCCGCACCGCGTCGCGCGCGGTGCCTTCGGCCGCCAGTTCCGGGGTGACCCGCAGGTCCAGCGCGATCAGCCCGGCGTTGCCGGGCAGCGGCGAGGTCGAGTCCGGGTCGGCCGCGGCCAGCCTCAGCTCGTACTCGCCGGGTTCCAGTTCGACGCCGGCCGCGACCGCGCCGCCGGAACCGGACCGGGTCCAGTCGCCCGCCTTCACCGCCTTGATGACCTGCTGCACCTGCCGGCCGAGCCGGGGGCCGAGCAGCCGCGGGTTCACCGCCAGCTCGAACGTGCCGAGGCTGGCCGGGTCGGCGGAAAGCTCGACCGCCTTGACGTTGACCTCCTCGGCGATCAGCTCGGTGAACGGGGCCAGCGTGCCGGCCTCCGGGTGGGCGATGACCAGCGATGCCAGCGGCAGCCGGACCCGCAGCTGATGCGCCTTGCGCAGGCCGAGCGCGGTGCTGCAGACGGCGCGGACCAGGTCCATGGCGCCGGTCAGCTCCTCCTCCCCGGAATTGACCAGGGCCCAGCCGGATACGTCCGGCCAGTCCTGCAGGTGCACGCTCGGCCCGCCGGTCAGCCCGCGCCAGACCGCCTCGGTGGTCAGCGGCAGCAGCGGCGCGGCGGCCCGGCAGGTGGTCTCGAGCACGGTCCACAGGGTGTCGAGCGCGGCCCGCTCGCCGGCCCAGAACCGGCTGCGGGAGCGCCGGATGTACCAGTTGGTCAGCACCTCGAGGTGGTCCCGCAGCGCCTGGCAGGCGGCGCCGACGTTGCAGACGTCGAGCTGCCGCTCGATCTCGGTCACCGCCACCCGGGTCTTGGCCAGGATGTACCGGTCCAGGACGTGCTCGGAATCGACCGAACGGGTGGCCTGATACGCCTCGGCGTTGGCGTAGAGCGCGAAGAAGTACCAGCAGTTCCACAGCGGCAGGATGGCCTGCCGGACGGCTTCCCTGATGCCGCGGGCGGTGACGATGAGGTTCCCGCCGCGCAGCACCGGGCTGGCCATCAGGAACCAGCGCATGGCGTCCGACCCGAAGGTGTCGAAGACCTCGTTGACGTCCGGGTAGTTGCGCAGGCTCTTGGACATCTTCTGGCCGTCGTTGCCGAGCACGATGCCGTGGCTGACGCAGGAGCGGAAGGCCGGCCGGTCGAACAGCGCGGTGGCCAGCACGTGCAGCGTGTAGAACCAGCCGCGGGTCTGGCCGATGTACTCGACGATGAAGTCGCCCGGGTAGTGCGAGTCGAACCACTCGCGGTTCTCGAACGGGTAGTGCACCTGGGCGAACGGCATCGAGCCCGACTCGAACCAGCAGTCGAGCACCTCGGGCACCCGGCGCATCATGGACTTGCCGGTGGGGTCGTCCGGGTTGGGCCGGACCAGCTCGTCGATGGCCGGCCGGTGCAGGTCGGCCGGGCGCACGCCGAAGTCCCGCTCCAGTTCGTCCAGCGAGCCGTACACGTCGGTGCGCGGGTAGGCCGGGTCGTCGCTCTGCCAGACCGGGATCGGCGAGCCCCAGAACCGGTTCCGGCTGATCGACCAGTCCCGCGCGCCCGCTAGCCAGTTGCCGAACGAACCGTGCTTGACGTGCTCGGGCACCCAGGTGATCTGCTCGTTCAGCTCGACCATCCGGCCGGAGAACTCCGTCACCGCGACGAACCAGCTGGACACCGCCTTGTAGATCAGCGGGTTGCGGCAGCGCCAGCAGTGCGGGTAGGAGTGCGTGTAGGTCTCCTTGCGCACCAGGCTGCCCTGCTCGCGCAGCCGGGCGGTGATCCCGGCGTTGGCGTCGAAGACGTGCTGGCCGGCGAAGTCGGTCACCACGGACGTGAACCGGGCCTGCTCGTCCACCGTGAGCACGGTCGGGATGCCGGCCGCGTTGCAGGCCAGGGCGTCGGCCTCGCCGTAGGCCGGGGCCATGTGCACCACCCCGGTGCCGTCCTCGGTGGTCACGTCGTCGGACACGATGACCCGGTACGCGTCCTGGGTGCCGAATGTGGCTGCATCCGCCAGGTAGCCGAACAGCGGCTCGTACCGCCGCCCGGCCAGCTCGGCGCCGGTCAGCGTGCCGACTACCGCGGCGCCCTCAAGCTCGCGCTCGTAGGCGGCCTGCCGGTCGGCGGCCAGGATGTACCGCTCGCCGCCGGAGGCCACGACCACGTAGTTGATGTCGGCGCCGACCGCGCAGGCCAGGTTGGACGGCAGCGTCCACGGCGTGGTGGTCCAGGCCAGCAGCCACTCCCCGGTCTCCAGCTTGAACCGGACCGTGACCGAAGGGTCCTGGCGTTCGGCGTAGGTGTCGTCGTCCATCCGCAGCTCGTGGTTGGACAGCGGGGTCTCGCACCGCCAGCAGTACGGCAGCACCTTGAAGCCCTGGTAGACCAGGCCCTGGTCCCACAGCTGCCGGAACGCCCACATGACGCTCTCCATGTACGGGAGGTCCAGCGTCTTGTAGTCGCGGGTGAAGTCGACCCAGCGGGCCTGCCTGGTCACGTAGTCCTGCCACTCGCGGGTGTAGCGCAGCACGGACTCGCGGCAGGCCTGGTTGAACTTCTCGATGCCCATGGCGGCGATGTCGGCCTTGCCGGAGATGCCGAGCAGCCGCTCGGCCTCCACCTCGGCGGGCAGCCCGTGGCAGTCCCAGCCGAACCGGCGCTCCACCCGCCTTCCCTGCATGGTGCGGAACCGCGGCACCACGTCCTTGACGTAGCCGGTGATCAGGTGGCCGTAGTGCGGCAGCCCGTTGGCGAACGGCGGCCCGTCGTAGAACACGAACTCGCGGTCCGCCGGGCGCTGCCGGATGGACTCGCGGAAGGTGTCGCTGGCTTCCCAGTAATCCAGCACGGCGCGCTCGAGCGCCGGGAAGTCCGGCTGGGCGGGTACGTCGCTGTCTCCGGTGCGTGGGTAGCCGGGGTGGGTTGGTCGGGGAAACGGAGCCATCGGTTCGGTCCTCGCGATGCCAGTGGTGGTGCGGCGCGAGGACGACGCGCCCGCTCCCGCGCGGGCGTACCGCGGTACCACCTCGCTTGCCGCCCGTGCCCGGCGCCGGTAATTTACCGGCGCCGCCTGCGGGCGACCGCTCGTCGGCCGGCTGTGACGGGCCGGACCCGCCCGGTTCTAATCAGGCCCGCCCGTCCGGGCGCGGCCCTTTCTTCCGGAGGCTCCCCGGTGATGGCCGGATCGTCGCCCTTGCAGCTTCAAGCCTAGCCGGTGCCCCGGGTATTCCGCGCTTTCCTTACGGGCTCCCGGCCTAGGGGCTCCAGGCCAGCCAGGCGTCGATGCCGGCCAGCAGCCGGGCCCGCACCGGGTCCGGCGCGGCCGAGCCGAGGACGGACGCGCGGGCCAGACCGGCCAGCTCGGCGTCGGTGAACCCGTGCGCGTGCCGGGCGATCTCGTACTGCGCGGTCAGCCGGGTGCCGAACAGCAGCGGGTCGTCGGCCCCGAGCGCGACCGGCACGCCGGCTTCGGTCAGCGGGCGCAGCGGGACCAGGGCCGGGGCCGCGGCCACGCCGAGCGCGACGTTGGAGGACGGGCACACCTCGCAGGTGATCCCGTCGGCGGCCAGCCGCTTGACCACGGCGGGGTCCTCCGCGGCCCGGATGCCGTGGCCGATCCGGTCCGCGTGCAGCTCGTCCAGACACGCCTCGACGCTGCCCGCCCCGGCCAGCTCGCCGCCGTGCGGAACCAGGAGCAGCCCAGCTCGTTCGGCTATCCGGAAGGCCGGGGCGAAGTCGGGCGCGGCGCCGCGCCGCTCGTCGTTGGACAGGCCGAACCCGGTCACGCCGCGGCCCGCGTACTGGGCGGCCAGCCGGGCCAGGGTCCTGGCCTCCAGCGGGTGCTTGGTCCGGTTGGCCGCCACGATCACCCCGATGCCGACCCCGGTCGCCTGGGCCGCCTCCCCGGCCGCGTCCAGGACCAGCTCGATCATGTCGGTGAGGCCGCCGAACCGGGTGCCGTACCCGGACGGGTCGACCTGGATCTCCAGCCACCCCGAGCCGTCCGCCCGCTCGTCCGCGGCCGTCTCCCGTAGCAGCCGCCGTACGTCGGCCGGTGTCCTGAGTACCGAACGGGCGATGTCATACAGTCGCTGGAACCGGAACCAGCCGCGCTCGTCGGTGCCGCTCAGCCGCGGCGGCCAGTCCTCGGTGAGCGCGCCCGGCAGCCGGATGCCGCGCTGGACTGCCAGCTCGACCAGCGTCGCGTGCCGCATCGAGCCGGTGAAGTGCAGGTGCAGGTGCGCCTTGGGCAGCGTGGCGAGCGGACGGGACATCCAGTTAGTGTGCCGCGGCTACAGTGCCCTGTTCAAAAGTTCGCGTCATTCAGATCTACGTCAGGGTTCCTCGCCGTAGCCTTGCCCCGTGCTTGCCTTGACGCTCGCGTTATCCAGATCCCGCTGTGGTTCTCGCCGTAGCCGGGCACCGGCCGCTTGCACGGGCTCAAACGGCCCGTGTCCGCTGGCCGGTTCGAATAACGCTCACCGGGCTGCCGCGAGCAGCTTGGCCATCCGGCCGATGCCCTCTTCCAGATCGGCGTCGCCCAGCGCGCAGGAAAGCCGGAAATACCCGGGTGTGCCGAACGCCTCGCCCGGAACCACGGCCACCTCGGCCTCGTCCAGGATCAGGCCGGCCAGTTCGGCCGAGGTCTGCGGCCGCTGCCCGGCTATCTCCCGGCCGAGCAGGCGCTTGACGCTCGGGTAGCAGTAGAACGCGCCCTGCGGTTCCGGGCAGAGGACGCCGGGGATCTCGTTCAGCATCCTGGTCATGGTCAGCCGGCGCCGGTCGAACGCCGCGCGCATCTCGGCCACGGCGGCCAGGTCCCCGGACACGGCGGTCAGCGCGGCCGCCTGGGCCACGTTGCAGACGTTGGAGGTGGCGTGGCTCTGCAGGTTCGCCGCGGCGCCGATCACGTCGCGCGGGCCGATCATCCAGCCGACCCGCCAGCCGGTCATCGCGTAGGTCTTGGCCACGCCGTTCAGCACCACGCAGGTGCCGGCGATCTCCGGTGCCTGCACCGGGATGGAGGAGAACCTGGCGTCGCCGTACACCAGGTGCTCGTAGATCTCGTCGGTGACCACCCACAGGCCGTGCTCGGCGGCCCAGCGGCCGATCCGGGCGACCTGATCCGGCGGATACACCGCCCCGGTCGGGTTGGACGGCGACACGAACAGCAGCACCTTGCTGCGGCCGGTCCTGGCCGCCTCGAGATCCTCGGCCGAGGCCAGGTAGCCCGTGGCCTCGTCGGTGGGCACCGGCTTCATCACCCCGCCGGCCAGCGCGATGGCCTCGGGGTAGGTGGTCCAGTAGGGCGCCGGCACGATGACCTCGTCGCCCGGGTCGAGCAGGGTGGCGAACGTCTGGTAGACCGCCTGCTTGCCGCCGTTCGTGACCAGCACCTGGCCGGCCTCCACCTGGTAGCCGGAATCCCGAGCCGTCTTGGCTGCGATCGCCTGCCGCAGCTCGGGCAGGCCCGCCGCCGGGGTGTACTTGTGGAACCGCGGCTCGGCGCAGGCCCGCTGGGCGGCCGCCACGATGTAGCCGGGGGTGGGGAAGTCCGGCTCTCCGGCGCCGAAGCCGATGACCGGCCTGCCCGCCGCCTTCAGCGCCTTGGCCTTGGCGTCCACGGCCAGCGTGGCGGATTCGGAGATAGCGGAGACGCGGGCGGAGACTCTCGTAGGCATGGGCTCCATTCTCCCACCCCCGCCCAGTGCCCGGCGCATCATTTACGGCGCCCTGCCTCACGCCGTTTACGGCGCCCTGCCTCACCCCGCCGCCCTGCCTCGCCGCCCGGCCTGCCCCGCCCGGCCTGCCTCCCCCGCCCGGCCTGCCTCGCCCCGCCCGGCTTCCGGGCCTGGTGCGGGCGCCGTCGTCGGCTTTTTGGCCAGGCGGTTCGACGGACAGGCGGTTCGGACGTAAACTGCATGGACCGGCAGCGGCGCTGTCGTAGCGGAAGCGTGCCCGTGTTCTCGCAGCGGGCGTCGCCGAAGTGGTGCAAGGCTCAGGGCAGTAGCTCAATTGGCCAGAGTCCCGGTCTCCAAAACCGGTGGTTGGGGGTTCGAGTCCCTCCTGCCCTGCGAGTGCGATCCGGCGAACCCGCCGAATTCGACGGACCGAGTGCCGGCGGACGTATAGGTGAGGATATGGCTACTCAGACACGCGGTGAGGCCGCGGAGAAGCGGAGCGGAGCCGGACGCGCAGCCAAGCGCGAGACCCGGACCACCCCCGCCCTGTTCTTCCGGCAGTCGGTCGGTGAGCTTCGCAAGGTGATCTGGCCTACCCGGTCGATGCTCGTCACCTACACGGTGGTCTGCGTGGTCTTCGTAGTCGTCATGGCCACCATCGTGACGCTCCTCGACCTCGGCTTCACCAAGCTGGTGTTCGAACTGTTCGGCTAGGCGGCTCCAGGCAGCCGGGGTATCCCCGGGGCGCGCGGAACCCGCGGTCGCGGGTACGTCAGGTGCGATGCCGTGACCACGGTGGCTGGTCATAACGTGAGGAAAGAGAGAACAAACGATCGTGTCCGAGACCCAGCTGGACTTGGCGGCGACGGGCACGGCAGGACCCGACGCGGAAACCGGGGAGGCTGATGACGTGAGCGACTACAGCGAAGAGGCCGGGGGGCTCGATCCCGCGGGCGAGGCTGGGGACGTTGCCGCGTCGGCCGACGGCGCGCTGGACGGTTCCGCCGCGGGCGCCCCGGCGGAGGGCGCCGAAGAGCCGGCCGACGGCGCGCGCGAGGAGTTCCAGCGCGAGCTGCGCATGCTCCCCGGTGACTGGTACGTGGTGCACTCCTACGCGGGTTACGAGAACCGGGTGAAGACCAACCTGGAGAGCCGCATCCAGTCGCTCAACATGGAGGACTACATCTTCCAGATCGAGGTGCCCGTCCACCAGGTGACCGAGATCAAGGGCGGCAAGCGGCAGCAGGTCCAGGAGAAGGTGCTGCCGGGCTACATCCTGGTCCGGATGGACCTGACCGACGAGTCCTGGGCGGTGGTCCGCAACACCCCCGGCGTGACCGGCTTCGTGGGCCTGTCCAGCCGGCCGTCGCCGCTTCAGCTCGGCGAGGTGGCCAGCCTGCTGGCGCCGGAGCCCGAGCCGGGGACGAAGCAGGCCGAGACCGCGCGCCCGTCCACGGTGGAATTCGTGATCGGCGAATCCGTTACCGTTATGGACGGTCCGTTCGCCACGCTTCCCGCCACCGTGAGCGAAGTCAACCCGGACAGCCAGAAGCTCAGGGTGCTGGTGTCGATCTTCGGCCGCGAGACGCCGGTCGAGCTGTCGTTCGACCAGGTGACCAAGATCTAGCAGATAAGGGAAAGTCAGTAATGCCGCCAAGAAGGAAGAAGCTCGCCGCCGTCGTCAAGGTGCAGCTGCCCGCCGGGCAGGCCACGCCCGCGCCGCCGGTCGGCACCGCGCTCGGCCCGCACGGCGTGAACATCATGGATTTCGTCAAGCAGTACAACGCGGCGACGGAAGGCCAGCGGGGCAACATCATCCCGGTCGAGATCTCCATTTACGAGGACCGGAGCTTCAGCTTCATCACCAAGACGCCGCCGGCGCCCGAGCTGATCAAGAAGGCCGCGGGCGTGGACAAGGGCAGCGCCGAGCCGCACAAGACCAGGGTCGGCAGCATCACCGCCGCCCAGGTCAGGGACATCGCGCAGACCAAGATGCCCGACCTGAACGCGACCACGATGGAGGCCGCCGAGAAGATCATCGCCGGCACCGCCCGGTCGATGGGCATCAGGGTGGAGAGCTGAGCCGCCCGGTCCAGTTCAGTAATGCAGTAGTTCAGCGACCAAAGCCGGTGGCAGGGCCGAGCGCGGCCCGGTGACCACGACCTCCGGACATCAGGAGACAGAACAATGAAGCGCAGCAAGGCCTACCGCCAGGCCAGCGAGCAGATCGACCGTGCGCGGCTGTACAGCCCGGCCGAGGCGGTGACCCTGGCCAAGTCGGCCAAGGTGACGAAGTTCGACCCGACCGTCGAGGTGGCCCTGAGGCTCGGCGTCGACCCGAGGCGAGCGGACCAGATGGTCCGCGGCACGGTTAACCTGCCGAACGGGACCGGCAAGACCGCCCGGGTCCTGGTCTTCGCCACCGGCGACCGGGCCGAGGAGGCCCGCGCCGCGGGCGCCGACTTCGTCGGCTCAGACGACATGATCGAGCGCATCCAGGGCGGATTCCTCGACTTCGACGCGGTGGTCGCCACCCCGGACATGATGGGCAAGGTCGGCCGTCTCGGCCGGGTGCTCGGCCCGCGCGGCCTGATGCCGAACCCGAAGACCGGGACCGTGACACCGGACGTCGGCAAGGCCGTGACCGAAATCAAGGGCGGCAAGATCGAGTTCAGGGTGGACAAGAACGGCAACCTGCACTTCATCATCGGCAAGGCGTCGTTCCCGTCCACCGCCCTGCTGGAGAACTACGCGGCCGCCCTGGACGAGGTGATCAGGCTCAAGCCCGCCGCGGCCAAGGGCCGGTACCTGAAGAGGATCACGGTGACCACCACAATGGGCCCCGGCATCCCGGTCGACCCGAACAAGACGCGCAACCTCGCCGAAGACCTGGCCGAAGCCAGCGCCTGACCCCGAACGCCGCACCCGGTACCAGACACGCTGGCCGACCCGCGGGGAGGCGCAACGGCCCGCGATCACGACCGGCCCGCACAAGGGCGAAAGGGCCCGCGGTCACGGGTCGGGCACCATTTTGCCGTGGAGCGCTCCACCGCGTAGCCTAGAGATGCCGAAGACCGCTGGATGCCGTCGCGCTCGCGCGCTGGCCGAAGGCTCCGGGCCGGGACCGCAAGGATCCCGGAGCGGACATCCCGCGCAGGTGAACCGAGCTGTACCGAGCCCGCCTCCCAACGGCTGGCCGTGCCGCCCCGTGCGCCTCGCGCCCGGGGCGTTTGCTGTCTCCGGCTTTGCACAGCGTAAAAGCAACTTCCACGCAACGGAGCAACGGAGCAACGGAGAGGAGGCACATGGCTAACGCCGAAAAGGTAGCCGCGGTCGCCGAGCTCGCCGAGCGATTCAAGGACTCGTCCGGCGCGGTGCTGACCGAGTACCGCGGGCTCACCGTGGCCCAGCTCGCCGACCTGCGCAGGTCGCTCGGGGACAACGCCACGTTCGCGGTGGTGAAGAACACCCTGACCAAGATCGCGGTCACCGAGGCCGGGCTCGACACCCAGCTGTCGTCGCTGCTGGTCGGCCCCTCAGCGGTCACGTTCGTCGACGGCGACATGGTCGAGGCGGCCAAGGGCCTGCGGGACTTCGCCCGGGCGAACCCGCTGCTGGTGATCAAGGGCGGCGTGCTCGACGGCAAGGCGATGTCCCCGGCGGAGATCATCAAGCTGGCCGACCTGGAACCGCGCGAGGTCCTGCTGGCCAGGCTGGCCGGCGCGATGAAGGCGTCGCTGGCCGGCGCGGCCGCGACGTTCAACGCGCTGCCGGTGCAGATGGCCCAGCTCGCCGAGGCGCTGCGCGCCAAGCACGCGGACGCCGAGGGCACGACCACGACCGACACAGCCACCACCGGGGACGCACCCGGCGACGGGGGCTGACCCGAGGACCCGAGCGGAACCCGCGCGCGGAACCTATAAGGAACGAGGAATACACCACCATGGCGAAGATCAGCACTGACGACCTCCTCGAGGCGTTCAAGGAGATGACCCTGCTCGAGCTCTCCGAGTTCGTGAAGCAGTTCGAGGAGACGTTCGACGTGAAGGCGGCCGCCCCCGTGGCGGTGGCCGCCGCCCCCGGCGCGGCCGGCGGCGGCGAGGCCGAGCAGGCCGAGGAGCAGGACGAGTTCGACGTCATCCTCGAGGCGGCCGGCGACAAGAAGATCCAGGTCATCAAGGAGGTGCGCAGCCTGACCAGCCTCGGCCTGAAGGAGGCCAAGGACCTGGTGGACGGCGCGCCCAAGAACGTGCTCGAGAAGGTCAACAAGGACAGTGCGGACAAGGCGCGGGCGGCCCTGGAGGGCGCTGGCGCCACCGTCACCGTCAAGTAGCCGCAAGGCTGCGCTAGGCGGCAGCGAGACCCGGGCCACGCAACGGCCCGGGTCTCGTCATGTCCGCGACTCACGTCCGCGACTCACGTCCGCAACCCGGGCAGGAATATTGCCCTACCCTCGTGCGTTCACCCTTACACGTACCACTGCATGTGGCATCCGTCACCGAGGCAATCTGCACCAAGTGTCCGGTTCGGTCTTGACTCTTGGCCGCCAAAGAGCGATGCTGCGGAGCAACCGTGAATCTCATAGTGGCGTACACTTGACCAGCGGTGTGGCCTTCGGCTACACTGCTAGTTTGCGCTGCACTCTGACGTCCTCGGTGTCTCCCTCGCGTCTACGGGGTTTTGCCGCGGGGCGTTTGGCGTGCGTGCGGTGATATTTCCGCGACAAAGTTCGGAAGGACCCCTGTTGGCAGCATCGCGCAGCGCCTCCGCAACGACTACCTCCGCCACGAATTCTGGTTCAAGCCGCGTGTCGTTCGCGCGCATCCAGGAGCCGCTCAAGGTACCAGACCTCCTCGCCCTGCAGACCGAGTCGTTCGACTGGCTGCTCGGCAACGAGAGGTGGCAGGCCCGCACCAGTGAAGCTAGGGACTCCGGGCGCAAGGACGTGCCCGAGCAGTCAGGCCTGGAGGAGATCTTCGAGGAGATCAGCCCGATCGAAGACTTCTCCGGCACCATGTCTCTCTCGTTCCGTGATCACCGGTTCGAGCCGCCCAAGTACTCCGCGGAGGAGTGCAAGGACAAGGACATGACGTTCTCCGCCCCGATGTTCGTGACGGCGGAGTTCATCAACAACACCACTGGCGAGATCAAGAGCCAGACGGTGTTCATGGGCGATTTCCCGCTCATGTCGGCCAAGGGCACCTTCATCATCAACGGCACCGAGCGCGTGGTGGTCAGCCAGCTGGTCCGCTCGCCTGGCGTCTACTTCGACCGGCAGGTCGACAAGACCAGCGACAAGGACATCTACTCCTGCAAGGTCATCCCGAGCCGGGGTGCCTGGCTGGAGTTCGAGATCGACAAGCGGGACAGCGTCGGGGTCCGCATCGACCGCAAGCGCAAGCAGAGCGTGACCGTCCTGCTGAAGGCCCTGGGCTGGGACGACGCGAAGATCCTGGACCGGTTCGGCGGGTATGAGTCGATGCGCGCCACGCTGGAGAAGGACCACACCGCGGGCCAGGACGAGGCGCTGCTCGACATCTACCGCAAGCTGCGCCCGGGTGAGCCGCCGACCCGCGAGTCGGCCCAGGCGCTGCTGGAGAACCTGTACTTCAACCCGAAGCGGTACGACCTGGCCAAGGTGGGCCGGTACAAGGTCAACCGCAAGCTCGGCCTGGACCTGCCGATCCGGCAGGGCACGCTGAGCGAGCAGGACATCGTGTCCACCATCGAGTACCTGGTCCGGCTGCACGCGGGCGAGGAGGAGATGATCTCCGGCGAGCCGGGAATGAGCACGGTCCTCCCGCTCGAGACCGACGACATCGACCACTTCGGCAACCGGCGGCTGCGCACCGTGGGCGAGCTGATCCAGAACCAGGTCCGGCTGGGCCTGGCCCGGATGGAGCGCGTGGTGCGGGAGCGGATGACGACTCAGGACGTCGAGGCGATCACGCCGCAGACCCTGATCAACATCCGGCCGGTGGTGGCGTCGATCAAGGAGTTCTTCGGCACCAGCCAGCTCTCCCAGTTCATGGACCAGACCAACCCGCTGGCCGGCCTGACCCACAAGCGCCGGCTGTCAGCGCTGGGCCCCGGCGGCCTCAGCCGCGAAAGGGCCGGGTTCGAGGTCCGCGACGTGCACCCCAGCCACTACGGCCGGATGTGCCCGATCGAGACGCCGGAAGGGCCGAACATCGGCCTGATCGGGAGCCTGTCCAGCTACGCGCGGGTGAACGCGTTCGGCTTCGTCGAGACGCCGTACCGCAAGGTGGTCGACGGCGTGGTCACCGACCAGATCGACTACCTGACCGCCGACGAGGAGGACCGGCACGTCATCGCCCAGGCGAACACGCCCGTCGGCGCCGACGGCACCATCGCCGAGGGCCGCGTGCTGGTCCGCCGCAAGGGCGGCGAGGTGGACTACATCCCGCCGGACGAGGTCGACTACATGGACGTGTCCGCGCGCCAGATGGTGTCCGTGGCCACCGCCATGATCCCGTTCCTGGAGCACGACGACGCCAACCGCGCCCTGATGGGCTCGAACATGCAGCGCCAGTCGGTGCCGCTGCTGCGCAGCGAGGCGCCGCTGGTCGGCACCGGCATGGAGTACCGCGCCGCGACCGACGCGGGCGACGTGATCCTGGCCGGCAAGGCGGGCGTGGTCGAGGAGTCCTGCGCGGACTACGTGACCGTGATGAACGACGACGGCACCAGGACCACCTACCTGGTGTCCAAGTTCAAGCGGTCCAACCAGGGCACCTGCTTCAACCAGAAGCCGATCGTCGAAGAGGGCGACCGGGTGGAGCAGAACCAGGTGCTGGCCGACGGCCCGTGCACCGACACCGGCGAGATGGCGCTGGGCAAGAACCTGCTCGCGGCGTTCATGCCGTGGGAGGGCCACAACTACGAGGACGCCATCATCCTGTCCCAGCGCCTGGTCCAGGACGACGTGCTGTCCAGCATCCACATCGAGGAGCACGAGGTCGACGCGCGGGACACCAAGCTCGGCCCGGAGGAGATCACCAGGGACATCCCGAACGTCTCCGACGAGGTGCTCGCCGACCTGGACGAGCGCGGCATCATCAGGATCGGCGCCGAGGTCGTCAACGGCGACATCCTGGTCGGCAAGGTCACCCCCAAGGGCGAGACCGAGCTGACCCCGGAGGAGCGGCTGCTGCGCGCGATCTTCGGCGAGAAGGCCCGCGAGGTCCGCGACACCAGCCTCAAGGTGCCGCACGGCGAGGAGGGCAAGGTCATCGGCGTCCGGGTGTTCACCCGCGAGGACGGCGACGAGCTCCCGCCGGGGGTGAACGAGCTGGTCCGGGTGTACGTCGCCCAGAAGCGCAAGATCACCGACGGCGACAAGCTGGCCGGGCGGCACGGGAACAAGGGCGTGATCGCGAAGATCCTGCCGGTGGAGGACATGCCGTTCCTCGAGGACGGCACCGCGGTGGACATCGTGCTCAACCCGCTCGGCGTGCCCGGCCGGATGAACGTCGGCCAGGTCCTCGAGACCCACCTGGGCTGGGTGGCCAAGGCCGGCTGGCAGGTCGACGGCGACGACGACGCCTGGAAGGCCCGGCTGCGGAGCGTCAGCGCCGACGCCGCGCCCGCGGGCACGCCCGTCGCCACCCCGGTCTTCGACGGGGCCAGGGAAGAGGAGATCACCGGCCTGCTCGGCAGCACGCTGCCGAACCGGGACGGGCAGCGGATGGTCGGCTCCAGCGGGAAGGCGCGGCTGTTCGACGGCCGGACCGGCGAGCCGTTCAAGGACCCGATCGCGGTCGGCTACATCTACATCCTGAAGCTGCTGCACCTGGTGGACGACAAGATCCACGCGCGCAGCACCGGGCCGTACTCGATGATCACCCAGCAGCCGCTGGGCGGCAAGGCGCAGTTCGGCGGGCAGCGCTTCGGCGAGATGGAGGTGTGGGCCCTGGAGGCCTACGGCGCCGCCTACGCCCTGCAGGAACTGCTCACCATCAAGTCCGACGACGTGCTCGGCCGGGTCAAGGTGTACGAGGCCATCGTCAAGGGCGAGAACGTCCCCGAACCGGGGATCCCGGAATCATTCAAGGTGCTGATCAAGGAAATGCAATCACTGTGCCTCAACGTCGAGGTGCTGTCGAGCGACGGCGCCGCGATCGAGATGCGCGACACCGACGAAGATGTCTTCCGCGCGGCCGAGGAACTCGGCATCGACCTGTCCCGGCGCGAGCCGAGCAGCGTCGAAGAGGTCTGATCGAGAAGGGGGAAACCACCAGTGCTTGACGTCAACTTCTTCGACGACCTGCGTATCGGACTGGCCACCGCCGAGGACATCAGGCAGTGGTCGCACGGCGAGGTCAAGAAGCCGGAGACCATCAACTACCGCACCCTCAAGCCGGAGAAGGACGGGCTCTTCTGCGAGAAGATCTTCGGCCCGACCCGGGACTGGGAGTGCTACTGCGGTAAGTACAAGCGGGTCAGGTTCAAGGGCATCATCTGTGAGCGCTGCGGCGTGGAAGTCACCCGCGCCAAGGTGCGGCGCGAGCGGATGGGCCACATCGAGCTGGCCGCGCCGGTCACGCACATCTGGTACTTCAAGGGCGTGCCCAGCCGGCTCGGCTACCTGCTCGACCTGGCGCCGAAGGACCTGGAGAAGGTCATCTACTTCGCCGCCTACATGATCACCTACGTGGACGACGACGCGCGCCAGCGCGACCTGCCGTCCCTGGAGGCGAAGATCAGCGTCGAGCGCGGCCAGCTCGAGCAGCGCCGCGACGCCGACGTGGAGGCCCGCCAGGCCAAGCTGGAGGCCGATCTGGCCGAGCTCGAGGCGGCCGGCGCCAAGAGCGACGCCAAGCGCAAGCTGCGCGAGTCCTCCGACCGGGAGTGCAAGCAGATCAGGGACCGCGCGGGCAAGGAGATCGACCGCCTGGACGAGGTCTGGAGCAGGTTCAAGAACCTGAAGGTCCAGGACCTCGAGGGCGACGAGCTGCT
This sequence comes from uncultured Actinomycetota bacterium, assembly GCA_963744575.1. Classification (GTDB taxonomy): domain Bacteria; phylum Actinomycetota; class Actinomycetes; order Streptosporangiales; family Streptosporangiaceae; genus Palsa-504. The sequence continues at coordinate 154,882 of CAVUUF010000006.1, forward strand.
GTACCGCGAGATGCGGGACCGGTTCGGCCGGTACTTCCGCGGCGGGATGGGCGCCCAGGCGATCCAGGACCGGCTGGCCAGCTTCGACCTGGACGCGGAGGCGCAGAACCTGCGCGACACCATCCGGACCGGCAAGGGCCAGAAGAAGGCCCGCGCGCTCAAGCGGCTCAAGGTCGTCAGCGCGTTCCTGAACACCAGGAACAGCCCGATGGGCATGGTCCTGGACTGCATCCCGGTGATCCCGCCGGACCTGCGGCCGATGGTCCAGCTGGACGGCGGCCGGTTCGCCACCAGCGACCTGAACGACCTGTACCGCCGGGTGATCAACCGGAACAACCGGCTCAAGCGGCTGCTCGACCTGGGCGCGCCCGAGATCATCGTGAACAACGAGAAGCGGATGCTCCAGGAGGCCGTGGACAGCCTGTTCGACAACGGCCGCCGCGGCCGCCCGGTCACCGGGCCCGGCAACCGCCCGCTGAAGTCCCTGTCCGACATGCTCAAGGGCAAGCAGGGCAGGTTCCGGCAAAACCTGCTCGGCAAGCGGGTCGACTACTCCGGCCGCAGCGTCATCGTGGTCGGCCCGCAGCTCAAGCTGCACCAGTGCGGGCTGCCCAAGCAGATGGCCCTGGAGCTGTTCAAGCCGTTCGTGATGAAGCGCCTGGTTGACCTCAACCACGCGCAGAACATCAAGTCGGCCAAGCGGATGGTGGAGCGGGCCCGCCCCGTCGTGTGGGACGTGCTCGAGGAGGTCATCACCGAGCACCCGGTGCTGCTGAACCGGGCGCCGACGCTGCACCGGCTCGGCATCCAGGCGTTCGAGCCGCAGCTGGTCGAGGGCAAGGCCATCCAGATCCACCCGCTGGTCTGCACCGCGTTCAACGCGGACTTCGACGGCGACCAGATGGCGGTGCACCTGCCGCTGTCCGCCGAGGCGCAGGCCGAGGCGCGGATCCTGATGCTGTCCACCAACAACATCCTCAAGCCCGCCGACGGCAAGCCGGTCACCATGCCCACCCAGGACATGGTCATCGGCCTGTACTGCCTGACCAGGCAGACCGACGGCGCGCCCGGCGAGGGCCGGGCGTTCGCGTCGCTGTCCGAGGCGCTGATGGCCTACGACGCGGGCGAGCTGGACCTGCAGGCCCGGATCGAGATCCGGCTGCCGGGCATCGTCCCGCCGCACGGCTACCAGCGGCCCGAGGGCGCGGAGGACGGCGACCCGATCCGGCTGGCCACCACGCTGGGCCGGTGCATCTTCAACGAGACGCTGCCCGCCGACTTCCCGTTCGTCAACTTCGAGGTGGACAGGAGGCAGCTCACCACGATCGTCAACTCGCTCGCGGAGGGCTACCCGAAGGTGGAGGTGGCCGCGGCCCTGGACAACCTCAAGGACGCGGGCTTCCACTGGGCTACCCGGGCGGGTGTCACGATCGGCATCGAGGACGTGATCGCGCCGCCGAACAAGGCGCAGATCCTGGAGAACTACGAGCGCCGCGCGGACAAGGTGCAGCGCGAGTACGACCGGGGCCTGATCACCGACGAGGAGCGTCGCCAGGAGCTCATCGAGATCTGGACGCACGCGACCGCCGAGGTGGCGCAGGACATGGAGGCGGCCTTCCCCGCGACCAACTCGGTCTGGATGATGGTCAACTCCGGGGCCCGCGGTAACCCGATGCAGGTCCGGCAGATCGCCGGCATGCGCGGCCTGGTCTCCAACCCGAAGGGCGAGACCATCCCGCGGCCGATCACGTCCAGCTTCCGCGAGGGGCTGACCGTGGTGGAGTACTTCATCTCCACCCACGGGGCCCGCAAGGGCCTGGCCGACACCGCGCTCCGCACGGCGGACTCCGGGTACCTCACCCGCCGCCTGGTGGACGTGGCGCAGGACGTGATCGTGCGCGAGGAGGACTGCGGCACCGACCGGTCGATCAGCATGCGGATCGCGGAGAAGGACTCCGAGGGCCGCCTGCGCAAGCTGCCGAACATCGAGAACACCGGCACCGGCCGGACCGTGGCCGAGGACGTCGAGGTCGACGGCGTGGTCCTGGCCAAGGTCGGGGACGACACCACCGAGCTGATGATCGACCGGCTGACCGAGGCCGGGGTGGAGGCCATCCGCACCTACAGCGTGCTGGTGTGCGAGGCCAAGATCGGCGTCTGCGGCAAGTGCTACGGCCGCTCGCTGGCCACCGGCAAGCGGGTGGACGTCGGCGAGGCCGTCGGCATCGTCGCCGCCCAGTCGATCGGCGAGCCCGGTACCCAGCTCACCATGCGGACCTTCCACACCGGCGGCGTGGCGGGCCAGGACATCACCCACGGCCTGCCGCGCATCCAGGAGCTCTTCGAGGCCCGCATCCCGAAGGGCATGGCGCCCATCAGCGAGTACGAGGGCCGGGTCAAGATCGAGGAGACGGAGAAAACCCGGAAGATCATCGTGGTGCCCGACGACGGCTCCGACGAGGTCGCCTACCAGGTCCCGATGCGCTCCCGCCTGCTGGTCAGCGACGGCGGCCACGTGGCCGTCGGCCAGCAGCTCATCGCGGGCGCGGTCAACCCGCACGAGGTGCTGCGCATCCTCGGCGGCCGGGCGGTCCAGCTGCACCTCGTGCACGAGGTGCAGGAGGTGTACCGGTCGCAGGGAGTGTCGATCCACGACAAGCACATCGAGATCATCATCAGGCAGATGCTGAAGCGGGTGAACGTCCTGGAGTCCGGCGACACCGAGCTGCTCCCCGGCGAGCTGGTGGAGCGGCCGCGGTTCGAGGAGGTCAACCGCGCGGTGGTGAACGAGGGCGGCACCTCGGCCGCGGGCCGGGCCGTCCTGATGGGCATCACCAAGGCGTCGCTGGCCACCGAGTCGTGGCTGTCGGCGGCCTCCTTCCAGGAGACCACCCGGGTGCTCACCGACGCGGCCATCCACGCCAAGTCGGACTCGCTGCTCGGCCTGAAGGAGAACGTCATCATCGGCAAGCTCATCCCGGCCGGCACCGGCATGCAGGTGTACCGGAACATCCGGGTTGAGCCGACCGACGACGCCAGGTCCTCGGCCTTCCCGCCAGGGTCCTACGCCGAACCGGAGAGCTACGCGTTCGGCCAGGGCCCGGGCGAGGCCGTGCCGCTCGAGGAGTACGACTTCGGCTCGTACAACAGGTAAGCACCCACGCCCGTAACGGGCTGGCGGCCGCAGCCGAGCTGGCCGCCAGCCCGTTCGG
>CAVUUF010000007.1:0-78725 GCA_963744575.1 uncultured Actinomycetota bacterium
ATGGACTGGATGGAGCAGGAGCAGGAGCGCGGCATCACCATCACGTCTGCCGCCACCACGACGAACTGGCTCGGCCACACCATCAACATCATCGACACCCCGGGTCACGTGGACTTCACCGTGGAGGTGGAGCGCTCCCTGCGGGTGCTCGACGGCGCGGTCGCGGTCTTCGACGCCGTGGCCGGCGTGGAGCCGCAGTCCGAGACCGTCTGGCGGCAGGCCGACCGGTACGGCGTACCGCGGATCTGCTTCGTCAACAAGATGGACCGGGTCGGCGCCGAGTTCCACCGCTGCGTGGACATGATCACCGACCGGCTCGGCGCCACGCCGCTGGTCGTCCAGCTGCCGTGGGGCGTCGAGTCCGACTTCCGCGGCGTCATCGACCTGGTGCGGATGCGCGCGCTGCTGTGGCAGACCGAGGGCAAGGGCGACAAGTACGACGTCGTCGGGATCCCGGACGACCACGTCGAGGCGGCGCGCGAATGGCGCGACCGGCTGCTCGAGACCATCGCCGAGAACGACGACGAGATGATGGAGCTGTACCTGGAGGGCAACGAGCCGTCCGTGGACCAGCTCATCGCGGCCATCAGGCGCGCGACCATCGCCGGCGCCCTCACCCCGGTGCTGTGCGGGACCGCGTTCAAGAACAAGGGCGTCCAGCCGATGCTCGACGCCATCGTGGACTTCCTGCCCAGCCCCATCGACATCCCGGCCGTCCGGGCCCACGCCGTGGGCGACGAGGAGACCGTGGTGGAGCGGCAGCCCGACCCCGAGGCGCCGTTCGCCGCGCTGGCGTTCAAGATCATGTCGGACCAGCACCTGGGCAAGCTCACCTACATCCGCGTCTACTCCGGCACCGTGGAGTCGGGCAGCACCGTGCTGAACTCGATCAAGGGCCGCCGGGAGCGGATCGGCAAGATCTACCAGATGCACGCGAACAAGCGCGAGGAGCGCCCGTTCGCGGTCGCCGGGCAGATCGTCGCGGTGATGGGCCTGAAGGACACCACCACCGGCGACACGCTGTGCGTGCAGAACCAGCCGGTGGTGCTGGAGTCGATGACGTTCCCGGCGCCGGTGATCAACGTGGCCATCGAGCCGAGGACCAAGAGTGACCAGGAGAAGCTGGGCACCGCGATCCAGCGGCTGGCCGAGGAGGACCCGACCTTCCAGGTCAGGACCGACGAGGAGACCGGCCAGACGATCATCGCCGGGATGGGCGAGCTGCACCTGGAGGTGCTGGTCGACCGGATGCGCCGCGAGTTCAAGGTCGAGGCGAACATCGGCCGGCCGCAGGTCGCCTACCGCGAGACCGTCACCCGCAAGGTGGAGAAGGTCGAGTACACCCACAAGAAGCAGACCGGCGGCTCCGGCCAGTACGGCCGGGTGCTCATCAACCTGGAGCCCACCGGCGGCGACGGCGGCGGGTACGAGTTCGAGAACAAGGTGACCGGCGGCCGGATCCCCCGGGAGTACATCCCCTCGGTGGACGCCGGCTGCCAGGAGGCCGCCGAGTTCGGCGTGCTGGCCGGCTACCCGATGGTCGACATCAAGGTGACGCTGACCGACGGCGCCTACCACGAGGTGGACTCCTCCGAGCTCGCCTTCAAGATCGCCGGCTCGATGGCGTTCAAGAAGGCCGCCAGCCAGGCGAGCCCGGTGCTGCTCGAGCCGGTCATGGCCGTCGAGGTCAGGACGCCCGACGAGTACATGGGCGACGTCATCGGCGACCTGAACAGCCGCCGTGGCCATATCCAGGCCATGGAGGAACGGTCCGGGGCCCGGGTGGTCAAGGCGCTCGTCCCGCTCTCGGAGATGTTCGGCTACGTGGGGGACCTGCGCAGCCGGACCCAGGGCCGGGCGGACTACTCCATGCAGTTCGATTCCTACGCCGAGGTCCCGCCCAGCATCGCCAAGGAGATCATCGCCAAGGCGAGGGGCGAATAGCCAGCAGTCAGTACGGCCCCACCCCCAGTGGGGCGGATCGCAAACCAACGAGGAGAAACAGTGGCGAAGGCCAAGTTCCAGCGGACTAAGCCGCACGTCAACATCGGCACCATCGGGCACATCGACCACGGCAAGACCACGCTGACCGCGGCGATCACCAAGGTGCTGCACGACAAGATGCCGGACGTCAACCCGTTCTACGCGTTCGACCAGATCGACAACGCGAAGGAAGAGAAGGAACGCGGCATCACCATCTCGATCGCCCACGTCGAGTACCAGACCGAGAAGCGGCACTACGCGCACGTGGACTGCCCGGGTCACGCGGACTACATCAAGAACATGATCACCGGGGCCGCCCAGATGGACGGCGCGATCCTGGTGGTCGCCGCGACCGACGGCCCGATGCCGCAGACCCGCGAGCACGTGCTGCTCGCCCGCCAGGTCGGCGTGCCTTCCATCGTGGTCGCGCTGAACAAGGCGGACATGGTGGACGACGAGGAGATCCTCGAGCTGGTCGAGCTCGAGGTCCGCGAGCTGCTCACCGAGTACGAGTTCCCCGGCGACGACGTGCCGGTGGTGCGGGTGTCCGCGCTGAAGGCGCTCGAGGGCGACGCCGACTGGGGCGACAAGGTCATGGAGCTCCTGAACGCGTGCGACGAGTCCATCCCGCAGCCGGTGCGCGAGGTCGACAAGCCGTTCCTGATGCCGGTCGAGGACGTCTTCTCGATCACCGGCCGCGGCACCGTGGTGACCGGCCGGATCGAGCGCGGCACCATCCACACCGGCGAGACCGTCGACATCGTCGGCATCAAGGAGAAGGCGCAGTCCACCGTGGTCACCGGGGTGGAGATGTTCCGCAAGATCCTGGACGACGGCCAGGCCGGCGACAACGTGGGCCTGCTGCTGCGCGGCGTCAAGCGCGAGGAGGTGGAGCGCGGCCAGGTCGTGATCAAGCCGGGCACCAGCACCCCGCACACCGAGTTCGAGGGCCAGGTCTACATCCTGTCCAAGGACGAGGGCGGCCGCCACACGCCGTTCTTCAACAACTACCGTCCGCAGTTCTACTTCCGGACCACCGACGTGACCGGCGTGGTGAACCTGCCCGAGGGCACCGAGATGGTCATGCCGGGCGACCGGACCGACATGCGCGTCGAGCTGATCCAGCCGATTGCCATGGAGCAAGGGCTGCGGTTCGCGATCCGCGAGGGCGGCCGCACCGTCGGCTCCGGCCGGGTCACGAAGATCATCAAGTAGCGGTCGTTACGCGGCGGCCGGGTCCCGGCCCGGCCGCCGCGGCACGAGCGCCGAACCTTGAATTAGGCACAGCGGCTGACTAAAGCGAAGGAACACCGAGGCCAACATGGCGGGACAGAAGATCCGCATCCGGCTCAAGGCATATGACCACGAGGTCATCGACAGCTCGGCGCGGAAGATCGTCGACACCGTGACGCGCACCGGCGCGCGGGTAGCCGGCCCGGTGCCGCTGCCGACCGAGAAGAACGTGTACTGCGTCATCCGCTCTCCGCACAAGTACAAGGACTCGCGCGAGCACTTCGAGATGCGGACGCACAAGCGGCTGATCGACATCATCGACCCGACGCCGAAGACGGTGGACTCGCTGATGCGCCTCGACCTGCCGGCCGGCGTCGACATCGAGATCAAGCTCTGAGGAACGCACCGACATGGGCAAGCAGATCAAAGGGATCCTGGGCACCAAGCTGGGCATGACCCAGGTCTTCAACGACGCCGGGCGGATCGTGCCGGTCACGGTGGTCCAGGCCGGGCCGTGCGTGGTGACCGCCGTGCGGACCCCCGACAGCGACGGTTACTCGGCCGTGCAGCTCGGCTTCGGCGAGATCGATCCGCGCAAGGTGACCAAGCCGGTCAACGGCGTGTTCGAGAAGGCCGGGCTGACCCCGCGCCGGTACCTGGCCGAGCTGCGGACCGACGACGCGTCGGAGTACACGCTCGGCCAGGAGGTCACCGCCGAGGTGTTCGCCAGCGGGCAGCACGTCGACGTGACCGGCCGGAGCAAGGGCAAGGGCACCGCCGGCGTGATGAAGCGGCACGGCTTCCGCGGCCTCGGCGCCGCGCACGGCACCCAGCGCAAGCACCGCTCGCCCGGTTCCATCGGCGCGTGCGCGACCCCGGGACGGGTGTTCAAGGGCCTGCGGATGGCGGGCCGGATGGGCGGCGTGCGCACCACCGTGCAGTCGCTCACCGTGCACGCCGTCGACCCCGACCGCGGGCTGCTGCTGATCAAGGGCGCGGTACCCGGCCCGGCCGGCCAGCTCGTCCTGGTCCGCAGCGCGGCCAGGACCCTAGGGACTCGTGGGGAGGATGCCCGATGACAGCAGTCAGCGTCATTGGCCCGGATGGCACCGCCGCGGGCAAGACGGTGGACCTGCCCGAGGAGATCTTCGCCGCCAAGGTGAACGTGCCGCTGATCCACCAGGTCGTGGTGGCGCAGCAGGCGGCGGCCCGGCAGGGCACGCACGCCGCCAAGTCCCGCGGCCAGGTGCGCGGCGGCGGCCGGAAGCCGTACCGGCAGAAGGGCACCGGCCGGGCCCGGCAGGGCTCGCTCCGCGCGCCCCAGTACACCGGCGGCGGCACCGTGCACGGCCCGGTGCCGCGCTCGTACGTGCAGCGGACGCCGAAGAAGATGAAGGCGGCCGCGCTGCGCGGCGCGCTGTCCGACCGGCTCAGCCACGGCCGGGTCCAGGTCGTCAGCGGCTTCGTCGAGGGCGACGTGCCCAGGACCTCCGAGGCGGTGGCGGTGCTGGTCAGCGCGCTGTCCACTTCCGGCGGCGGGCTGGACCGCCCGGTGCTCGTGGTCGCGCACCGCGACGACGAGATCACCTGGAAGTCGCTGCGCAACGTGCCCCGCGTGCACGTGCTCACCGAGGACCAGCTCAACACGTACGACGTGCTGGCCAGCGACCACGTGGTCTTCACCGAGCAGGCCCTGACGGCGTTCGTCTCCAGGTCCAGGTCGTCGAAGGACCCGAGAGAGGGAGTCGCGAAGTGAGCCGGGACAACAACCCGAGGGACATCCTGCTGCGGCCGGTGGTCTCGGAGAAGAGCTACGGGCTGCTCGACGAGGGCAAGTACACCTTCGTCGTCGCCCCCGACGCCAACAAGACCCAGATCAGGCTCGCGGTCGAGACCGTGTTCCGGGTCAAGGTGACCGGGGTGAACACCGTGAACCGGCCGGGCAAGCGGCGCCGCACCCGGTACGGCTGGGGTAAGCGGCCGGACACCAAGCGGGCGATCGTCACCCTCGCCGAGGGCGACAGGATCGACATATTCGGTGCCTAAGGGAGACGCGACGAGACATGGCTATCCGTAAGTACAAGCCGACCACCCCGGGCCGGCGCGGCGCGAGCGGCTCGGACTTCTCCGAGGTCACCAGGAGTGAGCCGGAGAAGTCGCTGGTGCGCCCGCTGCACTCCCGCGGCGGCAGGAACGTGCACGGCCGCATCACCGCCCGGCACCAGGGCGGCGGCCACAAGCGGTCCTACCGGCTGATCGACTTCCGGCGGGCGGACAAGGACGGCGTGCCGGCCAAGGTCGCGCATATCGAGTACGACCCGAACCGCACCGCCCGGATCGCCCTGCTGCACTACGCGGACGGCGAGAAGCGGTACATCATCTGCCCGGAGGGCCTCATCGCCGGGGACCGGGTGGAAAGCGGTCCCGGGGCGGACATCAAGCCGGGCAACTCGCTGCCGCTGCGCTTCATCCCGACCGGCACCGTGGTGCACGCCATCGAGCTGCGCCCGGGCGGCGGGGCGAAGATCGCCCGGTCCGCGGGCTCCAGGGTGCAGCTGCTCGCCAAGGAGGGCGGCTACGCCCAGCTGCGGATGCCATCCGGTGAGATCCGGCGGGTCGACGCGACCTGCCGGGCCACGGTCGGCGAGGTGGGCAATTCTGAGCAGGGCAACATCAAGCTGGGCAAGGCCGGCCGGAAGCGGTGGAAGGGCGTCCGCCCGACCGTGCGCGGCGTGGCCATGAACCCGGTTGACCATCCGCTCGGCGGCGGCGAGGGCAAGAGCTCCGGCGGACGCCACCCGGTCAGCCCGTGGGGCCAGCCGGAGGGCCGGACCCGGCGGGCGCACAAGCCGAGTGACCGGCTGATCAGCCGTCGCCGCGGCAGGAACAAGCGGTAGGAGCAGCACGCCCGTGAGCGTCATTCGAAACCGGCTAGCGAGCACAGGCCGACGGTGGGTTCGCGTCGGCCTGTGCGAGCGGCCGGTGCAGGTGAGCGGACAGGACCATAGCGGGCGTTCGAATGACGCGAAGTTGGATAGGACAAAGCATGCCTCGTAGCCTAAAGAAGGGCCCCTTCGTGGACGACCACCTGCTGAGGAAGGTGGACGTGCAGAACGAGAGGGGAACCAAGACCGTCATCAGGACCTGGTCCCGGCGTTCCATGATCGTCCCGGCGATGCTGGGGCACACGATCGCCGTGCATGACGGCAGGAAGCACATCCCGGTGTTCATCACCGAGTCGATGGTGGGCCACAAGCTCGGCGAGTTCGCGCCCACGCGGACTTTCCGCAGTCACGTCAAGGACGACCGGCGCAGCCGCCGCTAGCCGGATCCAGGAGGAATGATGGAAGCCAGGGCAATGGCGCGGTACGTCCGCGTCACGCCGCGGAAGGCCCGCCGGGTGGTGGACCTGATCCGCGGGCTGCCCGCCGATGAGGCGCAGGCGGTGCTCGCGTTCGCGCCGCAGTCGGCCAGTGACTCGGTCGGCAAGGTGCTCGCCAGCGCGATCGCCAACGCGGACGCCCGTGGCGGGCGCGGGGACCGGGGCATGCTGTGGGTGCGCCGCGCCTGGGTCGACGAGGGGCCCACGCTCAAGCGGTTCCGGCCGCGCGCCCAGGGCCGCGGTTACCGCGTGCTCAAGCGCACCAGCCACATCACGGTCATCGTGTCCGACGACTCCGAAGGAGGGACTCGCTAGTGGGGCAGAAAGTGAACCCGCACGGGTTCCGGCTTGGCATCACCACGGACTTCAAGAGCCGCTGGTACGCCGACAAGCTATACAAGGAGTACGTGGCCGAGGACGTGGCGATCCGGCGGATGCTGCAGCGCGGCATGGAGCGGGCCGGCATCTCCAAGGTCGAGATCGAGCGGACCAGGGACCGGGTGCGGGTGGACATCCACACCGCCCGGCCGGGCATCGTCATCGGGCGGCGCGGGGCTGAGGCCGACCGCATCCGCGGCGACCTGGAGAAGCTGACCGCCAAGCAGATCCAGCTGAACATCCTCGAGGTGAAGAACCCCGAGACCGACGCCCAGCTGGTCGCTCAGGGCGTCGCCGAGCAGCTGTCCAGCCGGGTTTCGTTCCGGCGGGCCATGCGCAAGGCGATCCAGAGCGCGATGAAGGGCGGCGCCAAGGGGATCCGGGTGCAGTGCTCGGGCCGTCTCGGCGGCGCGGAGATGTCGCGGTCGGAGTTCTACCGCGAGGGCCGGGTGCCGCTGCACACGCTGCGCGCGGACATCGACTACGGCTTCTACGAGGCCCGGACCACCTTCGGCCGGATCGGCGTGAAGGTCTGGATCTACCGGGGCGAGGCGCCGACCAGCCGGGCCGGCCGGGAGGCACAGCAGGCCGCGCTGCGGGCCGCGGCCCAGCAGCGGAGCCAGCGCCCGCGCGAACCGCAGTCCTCGGGACGGCGCCGGCGCGGGGCCGAGACCGCGGGGGAGGAGGGCTGACGCATGCTCATTCCGCGTAGGGTCAAGCACCGCAAGCAGCACCGTCCGCACCGGACGGGCAACGCGACCGGCGGGACCCATGTCAACTTCGGCGAGTTCGGGATCCAGGCGCTCGAGCACGCGTACGTGACCAACCGGCAGATCGAGGCCGCCCGTATCGCCATGACGCGGCACATCCGCCGTGGCGGGAAGGTGTGGATCAACATCTACCCGGACCGGCCGCTGACGAAGAAGCCGGCCGAAACCCGGATGGGCTCGGGCAAGGGATCGCCGGAGTGGTGGATCGCCAACGTGAAGCCCGGCCGGGTGATGTTCGAGCTCTCCGGGGTCGCCGAACCGGTGGCCAGGGAGGCGCTGCGCCGCGCGATTCACAAGCTCCCGATGAAGGCCCGGATCGTCAAGCGTGAAGTGGGTGAGGGCTGATGGCTAACAGCCTGACCGCGCAGCTGCGTCTCTCCACCGAGGAAGAACTGCACGCCAAGCTGGCCGAAGCCAAGGAAGAGCTGTTCAACCTGCGCTTCCAGGGCGCCACCGGGCAGCTGGAAAGCCACGGCAGGCTGCGTGCGGTGCGTAAGGAAATCGCCCGCATCTACACGGTGATGCGCGAGCGCGAGCTCGGGATCATCACCCTGATCGAGGATTCCGGCGAACCGGAGGATTCCGGGTCCCGGGCGCCGGCGGCGGTGGCCGCGGGCGGCACCGCCGAGGATGACGTAGCCGAGGAGGCCGGCAAGTGAGTGAGAACGCCGCGGGCGGCAACGCGACCAGCGGAGCCGCCCCGACCAGGGGCTACCGCAAGGGCCGGGAGGGTTACGTGGTCAGCGACAAGATGGACAAGACCGTCGTCGTCCAGGTCGAGGACCACGTCAAGCACCCCAAGTACGGCAAGGTGCTGCGCCGTACCAAGAAGTACCAGGCGCACGACGCCACCAACGCCTGCGGCGTCGGTGACCGCGTGCTGCTGATGGAGACCCGGCCGCTGTCCGCGACCAAGCGCTGGCGGGTAGCCGAGATCCTCGAGAAGGCCAAGTAGCAGGACAGATCCGCCTGGCTCCGATGCCCGGCGAGAACTACAGGAGTTGACGTGATCCAGCAGGAGTCGCGGCTTAAGGTCGCCGACAACACGGGTGCGAAGGAGATCCTCTGCATCCGTGTGCTCGGCGGCAGCGGTCGGCGATACGCGGGCATCGGTGACGTCATCGTGGCGACCGTGAAGGATGCCCTTCCCGGCGCGGGCGTGAAGAAGGGTGATGTCGTCAAGGCGGTCGTGGTGCGCACCCGCAAGGAGCGCCGCCGCGGCGACGGCTCGTACATCCGGTTCGACGAGAACGCGGCCGTGCTGATCAGGGACGGCGGGGACCCGCGCGGCACCCGCATCTTCGGCCCGGTCGGCCGTGAGCTGCGGGAGAAGCGCTTCATGCGGATCATCTCGCTCGCCCCGGAGGTGCTGTGATGAAGATCAAGAAGAATGATCACGTGATCGTGGTCGCGGGCCGCGACAAGGGCCGCACCGGCATGGTCATCGCGGCCTACCCGGACCGGGGCAAGGTGCTGGTCCAGGGCGTCAACGTGGTGAAGAAGAACAAGAAGGTCAACTACCAGGGTCAGCGCGGCGCCAAGGAGGGCGGCATCACGCACGAGGAGGCGCCGATCGACGTGAGCAACGTCCAGCTGGTCGACCCGGACAGCAAGCAGCCCGCGCGCGTCGGCTACCAGATCGATGAGGACGGCAACAAGATCCGCGTTGCCCGGCCGAGCGGGAAGGAGATCTGATGGCTACCGAAGCGCCGCCCGTGCCGCGGCTCAAGGAGCGGTACCGGACCGAGATCGCGCCCGCGCTGCGGGACGAGTTCGGTTTCGCCAACGTGATGCAGATTCCCGGGCTGACCAAGATCGTCGTCAACATGGGCGTCGGCGAGGCGGCCAGGGACGCGAAGCTGATCGAGGGCGCGGTCCGCGACCTGTCCACCATCACCGGGCAGCGCCCGGCGGTGGCCCGGGCGAAGAAGTCCGTGGCCCAGTTCAAGCTGCGCGAGGGCATGCCCATCGGCGCGCACACCACGCTGCGCGGCGACCGGATGTGGGAGTTCCTGGACCGGCTGCTGACCATCGCGCTGCCCCGGATCCGCGACTTCCGCGGCCTGTCCGACCGGCAGTTCGACGGGCACGGGAACTACACCTTCGGCCTGACCGAGCAGGTCATGTTCCATGAGATCGACCCGGACAAGGTGGACAGGCAGCGCGGGATGGACATCACCGTGGTGACCACCGCGACGAACGACGCCGAGGGCCGCTCGCTGCTGCGGCGTCTCGGCTTCCCCTTCAGGGAGGGGTGAGATAGTGGCAAAGAAGGCGCTGATCGCCAAGCAGAAGCGGACGCCGAAGTTCGGTGTGCGGGCCTACACGCGGTGCACCCGGTGCGGACGGCCGCGGGCCGTCTACCGCAGGTTCAGCCTGTGCCGGATCTGCTTCCGCACCATGGCGCACCGCGGCGAACTGCCCGGCATCACCAAGTCCAGCTGGTAACAACCAAGAACGAGCACACCGCAGGTCCCCGGCGGGAAACCACGGTGAGGAAGGCCTCAAGGCCATGACGATGACCGATCCGATCGCGGACATGCTGACGCGTCTGCGAAATGCGAACTCGGCGTATCACGACACCGTGAGCATGCCGTACTCGAAGATCAAGTCCCACATCGCGGAGATCCTCCAGCAGGAGGGCTACATCGCGTCCTGGCGGGTGGAAGACGCCGAGGTCGGCAAGAACCTCGTGGTCTTCCTCAAGTTCGGGAACCAGCGCGAGCGTTCCATCGCCGGCATCAAGCGGGTGTCCAAGCCCGGCCTGCGGGTGTACGCGAAGAAGGACAACTTGCCCCGGGTCCTCGGCGGCCTCGGCGTGGCGATCATCTCCACGTCGGGCGGGCTGCTGACCGACAAGCAGGCCAAGAAGCGCGGCGTGGGCGGGGAAGTCCTCGCCTACGTCTGGTAATAAGGAGGAGCTGCAATGTCAAGGATCGGGCGGCTCCCCGTGACCATCCCCAGCGGGGTGCAGGTCGACATCGACGGGCGCCAGGTCACCGTGCAGGGGCCCAAGGGCACACTGCGGCACACCGTGGCCGACCCCATCGACGTCGTGCGCGAGGACGGTGCCATCAAGGTCACCAGGCCGAACGACGAGGGTCCGGTGCGGGCCCTGCACGGCTTGTCTCGCACCCTGATCGCCAACATGGTCACCGGCGTCACCGACGGCTACCGCAAGACCCTGGAGATCGTCGGCGTCGGCTACCGGGTCCAGGCCAGGGGCCAGAACCTGGAGTTCTCGCTCGGCTTCAGCCATCCCGTGACCGTCACCCCGCCGGAGGGCATCACCTTCCGGGTCGAGGCCCCCACCAGGTTCGTGGTGGAGGGCATCGACAAGCAGGCGGTCGGCGAGGTGGCCGCGCAAATCCGCAAGCTCCGCAAGCCGGACCCGTATAAGGGCAAGGGCGTGCGGTACCAGGGCGAGCAGATCCGCCGCAAGGTCGGGAAGGCTGGGAAGTAAGTCATGGCTGGCACCAGAACCAGGTCGCACGCACGCGCCACCGGGCGGGTGCGCTCGCGCACCCACGCCACCGCGGCCGGGCGCACCCATCGGCATCTGCGCGTCCGCAAGAAGGTCACCGGCAGCGCGAGCCGACCCCGGCTCGTCGTCAACCGGTCGGCGCGGCACGTGTTCGCGCAGATCGTGGACGATAGCGCTGGCCGCACGCTGGCCGCCGCGTCCACCCTGGACCCGGCCATCCGGACGGCGGAGGGCGACAAGACAGCCAAGGCGCGCCGGGTCGGCGAGCTGCTCGCGCGGCGGGCGGCGGAGGCCGGCATCGAGTCCGTGGTGTTCGACCGGGGCGGCTACCGTTACCACGGCCGTGTCGCGGCGCTCGCGGACGGCGCCAGGGAAGGCGGCCTGAAGCTGTGAACGAGCACGGCAATACAGAGATGAGGAAGGGCTAATGCCAGGAGCACCGCGGCGCGGCAGCGGCGGCGAGCGGCGCGAGCGCCGTGAGGACCGGCGCGGCGGCGCGGCCGACAAGCAGGCCGCCTACCTTGAGCACGTGGTCACGATCAACCGCGTGGCCAAGGTCGTAAAGGGCGGCCGTCGCTTCAGCTTCACCGCCCTGGTGGTGGTGGGCGACGGCAACGGAATGGTGGGCGTCGGGTACGGCAAGGCCAAGGAGGTGCCGGCCGCGATCGCCAAGGGCGTGGAGGAGGCCAAGAAGCACTTCTTCCGCGTGCCCAGGATCGCCAGCACGATCCCGCATACCGTGCAGGGTGAGGCCGCGGCGGGCGTGGTGCTGCTCAAGCCGGCCAGCCCGGGAACCGGCGTCATCGCCGGCGGCCCGGTGCGCGCCGTGCTGGAGTGCGCGGGCATCAGCGACGTGCTGTCCCGCTCGCTCGGCTCGTCCAACCCGATCAACGTGGTGCACGCCACGGTCGCCGCGCTCAAGAGCCTGAGTCGGCCGGAGGAGATCGCGGCCAAGCGCGGCCTGCCGATCGAGGACGTGGCCCCCGCGGCCATGCTCCGGGCCCGCGCGGCCGCGGCCGGGACCGGGGCCTGAGGAGGCTGGACGGATGGCACAGCTGAAGGTGACCCAGATCAAGTCGAAGATCGGCGGGAACAGCGCGCAGCGGAACTCGCTGCGGTCGCTGGGTCTGCGCCGGATCGGCCAGGTGGTGATCAAGCCGGATCGGCCTGAGTTCCGCGGCATGATCAAGGCCGTAAGCCACCTGGTGACGGTGGAGGAAGTGGACTGATGCCGGAAATGAACACCGCCGGACAGGGCGTGCCCGAGGCGAGCGGGCGCGGGCTCAAGCTGCATCACCTGCGGCCGGCCCCGGGAGCGCGCAAGACGAAGACGAGGCTCGGCCGCGGTGGGGCGTCCAAGGGCAAGACCGCGGGCCGCGGCACCAAGGGCACCAAGGCCCGCACCCAGGTGCACATCGGCTTCGAGGGCGGCCAGATGCCGCTGCATCGCCGGGTGCCGAAGCTGAAGGGCTTCTCGAACGCCGGCTTCGGCACCACCTACCAGGTGGTGAACATCGGCCGGCTGGCCGGGCTGTTCCCCGAGGGCGGCGACGTGACCCCCGAGAGCCTGGTCGCCAGGGGCGCGGCCCGCAAGGGCGAGCTGATCAAGGTGCTCGGCACCGGCGACCTGAGCGTGGCCCTGCGGGTGACCGCGCACGCCTTCTCCGCCACCGCCGCCGCCAAGATCGAAGCCGCCGGCGGCACCGTCACCGAGCTTTCCTAGCCCCCAGCCCGATCTCCGCGGGGGACGCGCCGTAAGGCGCCTCCCCGCGAGCCAGCGGGCCGCGGTCCTGTCTGGACTGTGTTTATCCCCCGAACCCACCCAGGGGCGAGGAGCTTGCGACGAGCGACGAGGGAAGGCAGGACCTCAAAGGCGGCCCGGCGGCGAGCGGGACAGCAGAGCGGAGCAAAAATATGCAGCGCCGGGTAAGATACGTGGACTGCCCGATCAACCAAAGCGAGGACTGCCCATGCTGACGGCCTTCGTGCGGGCGTTCCAGACGCCGGACCTTCGCAAGAAGATTCTGATCACGCTCGGCCTCATCGCGTTGTTCCGCTTCGGCGCCTCGCTGCCCGTCCCCGGCATCAGCGAGAAGAACGTGGCGTACTGTTCCAACCTGGCCACTCAGGCGGGCAGCAGCTCGGCGGGCGTGCTGGCCATCGTGAACCTGCTCAGCGGCCAGGCGCTGCTGCGCCTGTCGGTGTTCGCGCTCGGCATCATGCCGTACATCACCGCCAGCATCATCCTGCAGCTGCTCACCGTGGTGATCCCGCGGCTGGAGACGCTCAAGCAGGAGGGCCAGGCCGGGCAGGCCAAGATTACCCAGTACACCCGGTACCTCACGGTGGGCCTGGCGATCCTGCAGTCCACCGGGTACGTGGAGCTGGCCAGGTCCGGCACCCTGTTCAACGGCTGCGGCAGCGCGGGCAACAACCCGCTGATACCGAACGCCTCCGTCTTCACCATCACCACGATGGTGATCACCATGGTGGCGGGCACCACGGTCATCATGTGGCTGGGTGAGCTGATCACCGACCGGGGCGTCGGCAACGGCATGTCGGTGCTGATCTTCACCACGGTGATCTCGGTCATCCCCGGCGAGCTGCTGGCGATCTACCGGGACAAGAGCCCGTTCTACGCCGCCATCGCCATCGTGGTCGTCATCGCCATCGTCGCGTTCATCGTGTTCATGGAGCAGGCTCAGCGTCGCATCCCGGTCCAGTACGCCAAGCGCATGGTGGGCCGCCGGATGTACGGCGGCACCTCGACCTACATCCCGATGAAGGTCAACCAGGCCGGCGTCATCCCGGTCATCTTCGCCTCGTCGCTGCTCTACATCCCGACCCTGGCCGCCCAGTTGTTCGGCAACCAGAGCAAACCGCAGGGCTGGGTGAACTGGGTCGACCGCTACCTCGCGCAGACCGGCTCGAGCACGCTGCAGACGGCCGGCATCTACATGCTCGCGTTCTTCGTGCTGATCATCGGCTTCACCTACTTCTACGTGTCGATCACGTTCAACCCGACCGAAGTGGCCGACAACATGAAGAAGTACGGCGGGTTCATCCCGGGCATCAGACCCGGGCGGCCGACCGCCGAGTACCTGCAGTACGTGCTCAGCAGGCTCACCGCGCCCGGCTCGGCCTACCTCGGGCTTGTCGCGCTGTTCCCGATGGTGGCGCTCACCTCCATCGGGGTCGGCAACCAGTTCCCGTTCAGCGGAGTCAGCCTGCTGATCATGGTCGGCGTCGGGCTGGACACGGTGAAGCAGATCGAGAGCCAGTTGCAGCAGCGCAACTATGAGGGTTTCTTGCGATAGTGCGCATCGTCCTCGTCGGGCCCCCCGGTGCGGGCAAGGGGACACAGGCCCAGTTCATAGCCTCACACCTGGCGATCCCGAGGATATCGACAGGTGATATTTTCCGGTACAACGTCACGAACAATACCGAGCTCGGCCGCATGGCCAGGGAGTTCATGGAGCGGGGCGACCTGGTTCCCGACGAGGTGACCGTGGCCATGGTCCGGGACAGGCTGGCCGAGGACGACGCGCAGGAGGGCTTCCTCCTGGACGGCTTCCCGCGGAACGTCCCGCAGGCCGAGACACTGAAGAAGATGCTGTCGGAGTGGGACGTCAAGCTGTCCGTCGTGCTCGAACTCGTCGTGGACGAGGACGAGGTGGTGCGGCGGCTGTCCGGGCGCAGGACCTGCCGCCGCTGCGAACGGGTGTGGCACGTGCTGTACGACCCGCCCGCCCGCAACGGCATCTGCGATGACTGCGGCGCCGAGCTTTTCCAGCGGGACGACGACTCCGAGGAGACCATCAGGCACCGGCTCGAGGTCTACGCCGAGCAGACCTCCCCGCTTATCGCGTTCTACGCCGACGAGAACATCCTGATCGGCATCGACGCGACCGGGCCGGTGGAAGAGGTCACCAGCCGGGCGATGGCCGCGCTGCGCCCGTTCGTGCGCTGAGGTGGCAGGAGAGAGCGGTCCGGCATGGGGCGCGGCAGCATGAGCATCGAGATCAAGACACCCGAGCAGATCGCGGCGATGCGCGAGGCCGGCCTGGTGGTCGCGCGCACCCTGCGGATCCTGGCCGAGGCGGTCCGCCCCGGCGTCACCACCGCGGAGCTCGACGAGATGGCCGAGACCGAGATCCGCGGTGCGGGCGCGACCCCGTCGTTCCTGGGCTATCACGGCTATCCCGCGACCATCTGCACGTCGGTGAACGAGGAGATCGTGCACGGCATCCCGAGCCGGCGGCGCAGCCTGCGCGACGGCGACATCATCTCCATCGACTGCGGCGCCATGGTCGGCGGGTGGCACGGGGACGCGGCCGTCACCGCCGGCGTGGGTTCCGTCTCCGCCGAGCACGCCCGCCTGCTCGAGGTGTGCCAGGCGGCGCTGTGGCAGGGGCTCGCCCAGGCTCAGCCCGGCCGCCGGCTTGGTGACATATCCCACGCTGTGGAGACGAGCGTCGGCCGGTCGGGCCGGTACGGCATCGTGGCGGAGTACACCGGCCACGGCATCGGCCGCGCGATGCACATGGACCCGCCGGTGCCCAACTACGGGCGCCCCGGCCGCGGGCCGCGGCTGCGGCCGGGCATGGCGCTGGCCATCGAGCCGATGGTGATGCTCGGCCGCCCGGAAACGGTACTGCTCGACGACGACTGGACGGTGGTCACCGCCGACGGGAGCTGGGCCGCGCATTTCGAGCACACGGTCGCCATCACCCCCGACGGGCCCTGGGTGCTGACGGTCGAGGACGGCGGCGAGTCGCGGCTCGGCCATACTAGGAAGAAGGACCCGGAAAGCGTTCCGCCGACCTAGGAGGGTGCCCGGTGCCTGGTGACCCGCGAATCCGCGCCTCGGATGCGGATCGCGACCGCGTGGCGACGCTGCTGCGCGAGCATCACGCCGCGGGCCGGCTGACCGCCGAGGAGTTCCACGAGCGGATGGAACGCGCCCTGGACGCCAAGACGCTGGGCGAACTGGACGACCTGATGGCGGACCTGCCCGCGATCGACCTGTACCAGCTCCCGGACGCCTCGCTGCGCCGGGCCCCGCCGCGCCTCGGGCAGTCGCTGCTCCCGGCCGACCTCGGTGGTCACGGGGACCCGATCCGGTTCTCCCCGGGCACCGTGGCCATGGGGGCGTGGGCCGTGGTCACGTCGGCCCTGGTCGCCATCTGGGCGGTCGCCGCAGTGGTCGGCGGCGGCACCTGGATCCCGTGGTGGCTGGTGATCGCCATCCCCTGGATCTGGGCGGTAATCCGCCGCTCCCAGCGCCCCAGGGACTAGCATCCCGGGCGGGCTATCCTTCCTCGGGGCCGTCAGCGTCGCGGTGGGAATACCAGCGGGTCCGGATGTGTCATATGTGTGGGCGGTTCGCGTCGAGGCGCGGTGTCGAGTACACTCGTCTCCGGCCCATTTGCTGGGTCCGAACCGGTCGGCGCCCGGGGGCTCGCTAGCGCGGGCACGGCACCGGTCCCGGAAGGCCTTCCCGGTCATCTCGCCTCGCTGTCGTGAGCCAGCACGGGCGTGAGCCAGGCGGGCAGGCCACTCGGCCAGCACGGGCCGCCCAGGCCAGTACGACCAAACCGCGCCCTAGGCGCGGGCCATCACCATAGAGCGAAGCGCGGAGGACATGCCCAAGAAAGACGGCGCTATCGAGATCGAAGGCACGGTTGTCGAGTCACTCCCG
Organism: uncultured Actinomycetota bacterium; assembly: GCA_963744575.1. Classification (GTDB taxonomy): domain Bacteria; phylum Actinomycetota; class Actinomycetes; order Streptosporangiales; family Streptosporangiaceae; genus Palsa-504. The sequence goes on from CAVUUF010000007.1 coordinate 16,932, forward strand.
AATGCCTTCTTCCGGGTGGAGCTGGACAACGGGCACAAGGTTCTCGCTCATATCAGCGGGAAAATGCGGATGCACTACATCCGAATCCTGCCTGACGACCGGGTGGTCGTGGAGCTCAGCCCCTACGACCTCAGTCGCGGGCGGATCGTGTACCGGTACAAGTAACAGCAAGCAAAATCAGATTCAGTGGAGAATGCACCATGAAGGTCAAGCCGAGCGTCAAGAAGATCTGCAGCAAGTGCCGGGTCATCCGTCGGCACGGCCGCGTCATGGTCATCTGCACCGACCCGAGGCACAAGCAGCGGCAAGGCTGACGGATAACTGAAGACGCGCACCGCGGGCAGCCAACTGGAGGCTGCCACCCCCGGACGGAGGCCGGGGCCATGTCCGGGCAGGGCGTGGGGGCGGCGCGAAGGACCTCCGCGACAAGAAGGAGAACTGCCCGCACATGGCCAGGCTTTCCGGAGTGGACCTGCCCCGCGACAAGCGGGTCGAGGTCGCGCTCACCTATATCTACGGCATCGGCCGCACCCGGGCGCTGCAGACGCTGGACTCCACCGGCGTCAGCGGGGACACCAGGGTGCACAACCTCACCGACGACGAGCTGATGAAGCTCCGCGACTGGATCGACACCAACTACCAGGTCGAAGGTGACCTGCGCCGCGAGGTCCAGGCCGACATCAGGCGCAAGGTCGAGATCGGCTGCTATCAGGGCATCCGCCACCGCCGCGGGCTCCCGGTCCACGGGCAGCGCACGCAGACCAACGCGCGTACCCGTAAGGGCAAGAAGAAGACAGTGGCCGGCAAGAAGAAGGCCGGGAAGAAGTAGTCCGCACCGCGGATCGATTACCTCAGGGAAGGCAGGCACATGCCGCCACGGAGCCGTCAGCAGGCCGCCAAGAAGGTGCGGCGCAAGGAGCGGAAGAACGTCGCTCACGGCCACGCTCACATCAGGAGCACGTTCAACAACACGATCATCTCGATTACCGACCCGACGGGCAACGTCATCTCGTGGGCGTCCGCGGGCCAGGTCGGCTTCAAGGGATCGCGCAAGTCAACGCCGTACGCCGCGCAGATGGCGGCCGAGGCCGCTGCGCGCCGCGCGATGGAACACGGCATGCGCAAGGTCGACGTCTTCGTCAAGGGCCCGGGCTCGGGCCGGGAGACCGCCATCAGGTCGCTGCAGGCGACCGGACTGGAGGTCGGCTCGATCCAGGACATGACCCCCGTCCCGCACAATGGCTGCCGGCCGCCGAAGCGGCGCCGGGTCTGACGGTCCGCGACAGGAGATAGCGACACAATGGCTCGATACACAGGCGCGGACTGCAAGCTCTGCCGCCGGGAAAAGACCAAGCTCTTCCTGAAGGGCGCCAAGTGCGACTCGCCGAAGTGCCCGATCGAGATCCGGCCTTACCCGCCGGGTGAGCACGGCAGGAACCGGCCGAAGGAAGGCGACTACCTCCAGCAGATCCGGGAGAAGCAGAAGGCCCGGCGGATCTACGGCATCCTGGAGCGCCAGTTCCATGGCTACTACCAGGAGGCGGCCCGCAAGCACGGCCGGACCGGCGAGACCATGCTCCAGCTGCTCGAGCGCCGCCTGGACAACGTCGTCTACCGGGCGGCCTTCGCCAAGAGCCGCGACATGGCCCGCCAGCTGGTGCGGCACGGCCACTTCACGGTCAACGGCAAGAAGGTCGACATCCCGTCCTACCGGGTCAGCGAGAACAACATCGTCGAGGTGGTCGCCAAGGCCCGCGAGCTGACGCCGTTCGTCATCGCGCGGGCCGAGGCCGGCGAGCGCATCGTGCCCGCCTGGCTCGAGGTGGCGCCGGACCAGATGCGCATCCTGGTGCACTCGATTCCGGTCCGGGCTCAGATCGACACCCAGGTCCAGGAACAGCTGATCGTCGAGTACTACTCGAAGTAATGACCGCGGGGCCGTCCGGATGGCGGCCCTGCGGGCGGGCCGGCTGACCGGCCCGCACATCGCGATAGTCATATAGCGGGCATCGCGGGAAGGAAGATCAATGCTCATCGCTCAGCGCCCCTCGCTCGCCGAGGAGCAGGTAGACGACTACAGGTCCAGGTTCGTGATCGAGCCGCTCGAGCCGGGATTCGGCTACACGATCGGCAACTCGCTGCGGCGCACGCTGCTGTCCTCCATCCCGGGCGCGGCCGTCACCAGCATCAGGATCGAGGGCGTCCTGCACGAGTTCTCCACGGTCCCCGGCGTGAAGGAAGACGTCACCGACATCATCCTGAACCTGAAGGAACTGGTGGTGTCCTCCGAGCACGACGAGCCGGTCGTCATGTACCTGCGCAAGCAGGGGCCCGGCGAGGTGACCGCGGCCGACATCGCGCCGCCGGCTGGCGTCGAGGTGCACAACCCCGAGCTGCACATCGCCACCCTGAACGCCAAGGGCAAGCTGGAGATGGAGCTGACCGTCGAGCGCGGCCGCGGCTACGTCTCGGCCACCCAGAACAAGCAGCCGGGCCAGGAGATCGGCCGGGTGCCGATCGACTCCATCTACTCGCCCGTGCTGCGGGTCACGTACAAGGTCGAGGCCACCCGGGTCGAGCAGCGCACCGACTTCGACCGCCTCATCCTCGACGTCGAGACCAAGCCGTGCATGCGGCCGCGGGACGCGGTGGCAAGCGCCGGCAAGACGCTGGTAGAGCTGTTCGGGCTGGCCCGGGAGCTCAACGTCGACGCCGAGGGCATCGACATCGGCCCGTCGCCGACCGACGCCGCGCTGGCGGCCGACCTGGCGCTGCCGATCGAGGACCTCAACCTCACCGTGCGCTCCTACAACTGCCTCAAGCGCGAGGGCATCCACACGGTGGGCGAGCTCGTCGGACGCAGCGAGCAGGACCTGCTTGACATCAGGAACTTCGGCGCCAAGTCGATCGAGGAAGTCAAGCAGAAGCTCGTCGACATGGGCCTCTCGCTCAAGGACTCCCCGCCCGGGTTCGACCCGAGCAGCGCGGTGGGCGCCTACGGCGACGACGACGACAGCTACGTGGAGACCGAGCAGTACTGACATGGGGTGGCTCCCGCCGCGCCTGTCCTTAAGGAGAAACAGCATGCCCACGCCCACCAAGGGCCACCGCCTGGGCGGCAGCCCGGCTCATGAGCGGCACATCCTGGCCAACCTGGCCACCGCGCTGTTCCGGCACGGCCGGATTACCACCACCGAGGCCAAGGCCCGCAGGCTGCGTCCGGTAGCCGAACGGCTGATCACCTTCGCCAAGCGCGGCGACTTGCATGCCCGCCGCCACGTGCTGACCGTGGTCACGGACAAGGGCGTGGTGCATCAGCTGTTCACCGAGATCGCGCCGGAGTTTTCCGAGCGCGACGGCGGTTACACCCGCATCACGAAGATCGGCCCGCGCAAGGGCGACAACGCCGCGATGGCGGTAATCGAACTGGTCCGCGGCGAGCCGGTCACGGCCAGGCCCCGCCGCCGCACCCGCCGGGCCGCGCCCGAGACGGCCGTGGCTCCGGCGGCCAGCGCGGCCGCTCCGGCAACCGCCGCGGCCGCGGCGGACACCGCCGAGGCGGACGAGGCGACTGAGGCCTCCGCCGGGGCGACCGAGGCGACTGAGGCCTCCGCCGAGGCCGCCGGGGCCGGCGACGCGGCGGACGTCGCAGACGCCGCGGACGAGGCCGCCGGGGACGACGCCGAGGCCGCCGGCGAGGACGACGAGCCCGCCGAGGACGCCTGACCCTGACCGCTCGAAGTGGAGCCGGGAGGAGAACGCCGGACCGTTCGGCTCCGGATTGACCTGTCGTACGACGGGTCAGCCTTTTCCGGGTGGGCCGCCCAGCCCGGCAGGCGCACCGTGGAGGACGTCGTGGCCGCAGCGCTCGAACGGGTGCTGCGGCTGCCGGCCCGGCCCAGGTTGACCGTGGCCGGGCGCACTGACGCCGGGGTACACGCCCGCGGCCAGGTCGTCCACCTGGACGTGCCCGGGGAGGCCTGGTCCGCCACGGCGGACCGGGCGCTGTCCCGGCTGGCCGGGGTGCTGCCCGCCGACGTCCGGGTCCGCGCCGCGGCCCCGGCGCCCACCGGGTTCGACGCGCGGTTCTCCGCGCTGTGGCGGCGCTACGCCTACCGGGTCTGCGACGACGAGGCCGCCGCGGACCCGCTGCGCAGGCACGAGACGCTGTGCTACTTCCGGCGGCTCGACCTGGCCGCCATGAACGAGGCCGCCGAGCACCTGCTCGGCGAGCACGATTTCGCCGCCTTCTGCCGCAGGCGGGAGGGCGCCACCACTATCCGGGCACTGCGCACCCTGGACTGGCGCCGGGACGCGCACGGCATCGTGATCGCGACCGTGGTGGCCGACGCATTCTGCCACAACATGGTCCGCTCCCTGGTCGGCGCGCTGCTGGCCGTCGGCGAGGCCCGGCAGCCGCCCGGCTGGCCGGCCACGGTCCTCGCCGCGGCGGTGCGCGACCCCGCCGTCCGCGTCGTCCCGCCGCACGGCCTGTGCCTCGAGGAAGTCGGCTACCCCCCGCCCGGGGAACTGGCCGCCCGGGCCGCCACCGCCCGGCAGGTCCGCGCCGTCGGCTAGGACCTGTCCCGTCGCCGGGATTGTGGTGGTTGTGACATCGTGCACAAAAGAGTGTGCAGGTTGCCACATCCATGCGTAACCGGCCCGGCGGAGCGTGGTGTGCAGGGGGCGGGTGGTGGTGACGGGCGGGTGGTGGTGACGGGGCGGTGGTGACGGGGCGGTGGTGACGGGGCGGGGGCAGGCGGCCGCGCCGGTTCCATTGCGCCGTGGCCCGCGGTCGGCTCAGGGCTTGCCGAGCAACCGGGCGCTGAGGTTGATGTTGGCGCTGCCGGTGACGATGTTCGCGGCGAACTGCTCCAGGGCCTGCCGCTGGGCCGTGCCCGACGGCGACTTCAGGTTGGCGAACTCGGCGTACATCAAGATCAGGTAGTGTCCCTTGATCTCGGCCTGCACCACCCCGGTCCCGTTGCCCAGCTTGCTGCTGGCGCCCTTCTTCCCGGTCAGCGGCACGATGATCTGCTGCGGCCCGGTAGCCTGGCCGGCCTTCTGAGCGGCACTTGAGCTGATCAGGTTGACCACGCCGACGGTGCCCATCATCGTGCCGTCGCCCGAGATGTAGCTGGCCCGCACCACCTGGGTGCAGTGACCCGACTGCAGCGCCGCCTGCAGGTTCGCTCCGTATACCGCCTGTGAGCAGGATTTGGTCGCGCTCGCCGCCGTCCTGACGTACGAGGCGCCGTCCAGCACGAACTGCGGCGGGTAGAGCCCCGTGATGGTCAGGGGTCCGGGATCCTCGGCCCGGGTCCCGATGTGCTGCCACTTGCCCAGGGACTTGTCGAAGCCGGGGGACCCGGGTGCGTTGGTGGGCAGCCGCAGCGTCGGCGGTACCGGTGCGTTGACCCGCGGCTCGTACAGGAACTTGTAGCCGGCGAGCCCGGTCGCGGCGGCCACCACGACGGCGGTGACCAGCCACCCCAGCCGGCGCCGACGGCCGCGCCTGGGCCGGGCGCCGCGCCGTCGTGCCGGTGCGGCGGCCTGCTGGCCGGCGTCCGGCACCATCGGGCTCCCGGGCTCGGTGTTGCCGGGCAGGTATCCGTCGGCCGGGAACGAGCCGGTCGGGGAAGCTCCTGCCGGGAACGAGCCGGTCCCGGACGGGGCGGAAGGATCGCGTCCCGGCGGGAAGCCGCGCGCCGGGGTGCGCTCGAACGAGCCCGTGGCCGCGAACGAGCCCGTGGCCGCCGGGCCGCCCGGCGCGCCGGGGGCCGACGGGGCGGCGTCCGGGTCCAGTACCGGCTGGGCGCCGCTGTCCAGGACCGGGTTGGCGCCGCTGCCGAGCACCGGCTGGGCGCCGCTGCGGCGGCCGAGGACCGGATTGGCCCCGCTGGCCGAGCCGATGAGCCGCTGCGGGCCGGTCCCCGGTCCCAGGGTCCGCTGCGGGCCGGTGCCCGGCGCCAGGGTCCGCCGCGGGCCGGTGCCCGGCCCCAGGATCCGCTGCGCGCCGCTCCCGGCGTCGTCCGGCGCCGGGAGCGGCGGCTGGCGGCGGGTGTCCGCGGCCGACCGGGTGCGTCCCGTGCCCTGGTGATCCATAACGTCGAGGGTAGCGTTCCGTTCAGTTCAGGTAGGGTGGACGCGAAACTTTACCCACGCCCGGGCGCTCTCGTGTAGCTGGTCGGCGACGAGCCGTGACCTCCTGGGTCGCTGGCGGCGTCGCTTTGGCATCGCTGCGTGAGACGGAGTATGCTGCATGGGCGTCATGCGCGACGGGCATGCACGCGGTGTGCCCTCCGTGCGCGTGATTAGCGCGGCGCGGTGCGCCCGCGGAGCGTCCCCGGGGCGGCCCTCACCAGCAGGTGCAGGCCGGAGAAGATCACGATACATACGCGAAGGCTTAGGACTGTGCGCACATTCAGCCCGAAGGAAAGTGACATCACGCGGCGGTGGCATGTCATCGACGCTTCCGACGTGGTGCTCGGCCGCCTGGCCAGCCACGTGGCGGTGCTGCTCCGCGGCAAGCACAAGCCGATCTTCGCCCCGCATGTGGACACCGGTGATTTCGTGATCGTGGTCAACGCGGAGAAGGTCGCGCTCAGCGGCAGCAAGCTCGAGCAGAAGCACGCTTACCGGCACTCCGGTTACCCGGGCGGCCTGCGGTCGGTCTCGTACGCCAGCCTGATGGCCAGCAACCCCGAGCGCGCGGTGGAGAAGGCAGTGCGGGGGATGCTGCCGAAGAACGCGCTGGGCCGCAAGACGCTGCGCAAGCTCAAGGTGTACGCGGGCCCGGACCATCCGCACCAGGCGCAGCAGCCGAAGCCCTATGAGATCACGCAGATCGAGCAGTAGATCGAGTCAGGAAGCACGAGGAACAGACCGTGGCTGAGCCCACTGGCAGCACCACCACCGTCGAGGACGCCACCGACGACGCCGACTTCACCAACGACGAGTACGGCGCGGACGCCCCGTCGGAGTACACCACAGAAACCGCACAGGACGTCCAGGCGCGAGCCGTCGCGCGGCGCCCAGTGGTCACCGGCCACGCGGCGGGCACCGGCCGGCGCAAGGAGGCCATCGCCCGGGTCCGCATCCTCCCCGGCACCGGCCAGTGGCTGATCAACGGCCGGTCGCTCGACGTGTACTTCCCGAACAAGGTCCACCAGCAGCTGGTCAACGAGCCGTTCGTGACCCTCGGCGCGGAGGGCAAGTTCGACGTGGTGGCCCGGATCTCCGGCGGCGGCGTCACCGGGCAGGCGGGCGCGCTGCGCCTCGGCGTGACCCGGGCGCTGACCCTGGTGGACCCGGAGAGCCGTCCGGCGCTGAAAAAGGCCGGCTTCCTGACCAGGGACGCCCGGGTCAAGGAGCGCAAGAAGTACGGCCTGAAGAAGGCCCGGAAGGCGCCGCAGTACTCCAAGCGGTAGATGCCGCCCGCTCAGGGCGCACGTCAGCGCGGACGGGCCCGTTTTCGCCGGGCCCGTATCACCGGGCCTTCCACCGGGTCCGTCTTAACAGGCGCAGAGCAACGAGCGGAGCGAAATGGCTGAAGCGGGGCAGCGTAGCCGCCTGTTCGGTACGGACGGCGTCCGGGGGGTCGCCGGCCACGAGCTGACCGCCCGGCTGGCCCTGGACCTCAGCATGGCGGCGGCCGCCGTGCTGGGCCAGGACGCGGCGGACGAGGGCGCGAGCGACGCGGACGAGGGCGCAAGCACGGGCGCGTCCGGGCGCCCGGTGGCGGTGGTGGGCCGGGATCCCCGCGCCTCCGGCGAGTTCCTCGAGGCGGCCGTGGTGGCCGGCCTGGCCAGCGCCGGGATCGACGTGCTCAGGCTGGGCGTCATCCCCACGCCCGGCGTGGCCTACCTGACCGGCGCCCTGGACGCCGCCTTCGGCGTGGTCATCTCGGCGAGCCACAACCCGGCCGCCGACAACGGGATCAAGTTCTTCGGCCGCGGCGGGGTCAAGCTGCCGGACGCCACCGAGGACGCCATCGAGGCCCGGCTGAAGGCGGCAGAGCTGAAGGCGGCAGAGCTGAAGGCAGCCGGGCCGGAAACGGCCGCGCCGGCGGAGTTCGGCCGGGTCAGCGACGCCGCCGCCGAGCACGAGCGGTACCTTGAGCACCTGCTGGCCACCTTGCCGGACGACACGCAGCCGCCGCTGGCGGGCCTGCGGGTCGTGGCCGACTGCGCGCACGGCGCGGCCTACCGGCTGGCACCGCAGGCGCTGCGCCGGGCAGGCGCGGAGGTCATCACCATCGGGGCCGAGCCCGACGGCCTGAACATCAACCAAGGCTGCGGCTCCACCGCGCTCGGCACGCTGTCCGCGGCGGTCGTGGCGCACGGCGCGGACGCGGGCATCGCCTACGACGGCGACGCCGACCGGTGCCTGGCGGTCGACGCGGACGGGGAGCCGCTCGACGGCGACCAGATCCTGACCGTGCTCGCGACCGGGATGAAAGAAGCCGGCCGCCTCACGGGCGACGGCGTGGTGGTCACGGTGATGTCCAATCAGGGCTTCCACGTGGCGATGCGCGACGCCGGCATCGAGGTGATCGAGACGCCGGTCGGGGACAAGCACGTATCGGCGGCGATGCGGGACGGCGGCTACGTGCTCGGCGGCGAGCAGTCCGGGCACATCATCATGCTCGAGCACGCCACCACCGGCGACGGCGTGCTGACCAGCCTGCAGTTGCTCGCCGCGGTGAACCGGCACGCCGTGCCGATGGCCGCGGCGGCCAAGATGATGCCGAAATACCCGCAGGTGCTCGTCAACGTGCCGGGCGACGCGTCGCGGCTCGGACCCTGGGTGGACGCGGCGGTGCGCCGGGCCGAGGCTCAGCTCGGCGGCGACGGGCGGGTGCTGGTGCGGCCGAGCGGGACCGAGCCCAAGATCAGGCTGATGATCCAGGCCAGGGATGCGACCCTGGCCGAACGCATCATCGGCCAGCTCGCCGAGGAGGTTCGGCGGGCCTTGGCCGGATAGGCAGGAACCGCCATGCGAGACGCATATCAGGTCACCGCCGTCCGGGCGGCGGAGCACGCGCTGATGGAGATCGTCCCGGACGGGGCGCTGATGACCCGGGCCGCGGCCGGACTTGCCTCGGTGTGCGCCGCCCTGCTGCGACGACATCCCGGCCACGTGTACGGCACCCGGGTGGTAGTGCTGGCCGGCCGCGGGGACAATGGCGGCGACGCGCTCTACGCCGGGGCCCGGCTGGCCCGCCGCGGCGTCGCCGTCACCGCGATCACGGCCGGCGCCAGGGCGCATCCGGGCGGCACCGCCGCGCTGCGTGCCGCAGGCGGCCGGGTAACCGCCGAAGCCGAAGCCGAAGCCGCCGAAGCCGACGCCGCCGAAGCCGACGCCATCGACGCCGCCGACCTGATCCTTGACGGCCTGCTGGGCATCGGCGGGCACGGCGGATTGCGCGAGCCGTTCGCCGGGCTGGCCCGGCGGGCCGAGCAGGCCCGCCATGCTGGCGCGACGGTGGTCGCGGTCGACCTGCCCAGCGGCATCGACGCGGATACCGGGGCGGTGGACGGCCCGGCCGTCCGGGCCGACGTCACGGTGACCTTCGGCGCGATCAAGCCCGGCCTGCTGATCGACCCGGGCGCCGGGCACGCGGGCACCGTCGAGCTGGTGGACATCGGCCTGGGACCGTACTTGACGGACGCACCGCAGGCCGCGGCGCCGCAGCGGGACGACATCAGCGGGCTGCTGCCGCGCCCCGGCGCGGAGTCGGACAAGTACCGCCGGGGCGTGCTCGGCCTGCTGGCCGGGAGCGACCGCTTCACCGGCGCGGTGCTGCTGGCCACCGGCGGGGCGGTGCACGGCGGGGCGGGCATGGTCCGGGTGGTCACCGAGGAGGTCGCCGCGGTGCTGGTCCGGCAGGCCTGGCCGGAGGCCGTGATCACGGTGCACCCCGACGCGGGGGACTGGGACCTGACCGGGTCGGTCGGCCGGGTCCAGGCGTGGGTGGCGGGTCCCGGGATGGGCACCGGCCCGGACGCCGCGGCGCGGCTCACCCAGATCCTGCGCACCGACCTGCCCGTCCTGGTCGACGCGGACGGGCTGACGATCCTGAGCCAGCACCGGGACCTGCTGCCGCGCCCGGCGCCCACGCTGATCACCCCGCACGCCGGCGAGCTGGCCCGGCTGCTCGGCGCCGAACCAGCCAGCGTAGCGGCGCGGCGCCTGGAGCACGCCCGCCGGGCGGCCGGCGAGCTGGGCGTCACCGTGCTGCTGAAGGGATCCACGACGGTCATCGCGTCACCCGACGACGCCCCGGTCCTGGTCAACCCGACCGGCACGCCGTGGCTGGCCACCGCGGGCAGCGGCGACGTGCTGTCCGGGCTGGCCGGCGCGCTGCTCGCGCAGGGCCTGGCCCCCGCCCAGACCGGGCTGGCCGCCGCGTACCTGCACGGCTTGGCCGCCCGGCTGGCCGCCGCCGGTGCCACGGGCGGCACGGGGGAGGCCCCGATCGGCGCTTCGGACGTGATTCGCTCTCTGCCCGCCGCGTTCCGGAGCCTTTGACATCCTCCCTGCCCTAAGGCGGGGATTCCAGCTACTCACCCAGTCATAAGGAGGCGAGCAGTTGAGGTTCGCGGTTCACAGGCCCGCGCAACCGATGAGCGCCATGGACCGGGAGGCCTTCGTCGACCTCGGCGCGATCACCGGCAACATCGCGGCGCTGTCCGAGCTGGTGCGCGGCAGCCAGGTGATGGCCGTGGTGAAGGCCGACGGGTACGGGCATGGCATGGTGCCCGCCGCCCGGGCGGCGCAGGCCGGCGGGGCCAGCTGGCTGGGCGTCGCCGACCTGGCCGAGGCGGTCGCACTCCGCCGGGCGGGGATCACCGGGCCGGTGCTGTGCCTGATGACCTTCGGCGACCCGGCCGAGGCGATCAGCCGCGGGGTCGACGTCACCGCGGCCTCGGTCGCGTTCGTGGCGAAGGTCGAGGCCGCCGCCGCAGCGGCGGGCGTCCGGGCCCGGCTGCACCTCAAGGCCGACACCGGGCTGAGCCGGGGCGGCGCCACCCCGGCGGCCTGGCCGGCCGTGGTGGAGGCCGCGCTGGCGGCCCAGGCCCGCGGCGCGGTCCAGGTGGTGGGCCTGTGGTCGCACTTCGCCTGCGCCGACATCCCGGGCCACCCGTCGGTCACCGCCCAGCTGGCCGCGTTCGCCAACGCGGTCGCGCTCGCCGAGAAGGCCGGCCTGACGCCCGAGATCCGGCACATCGCCAACACCGCCGCCGCGCTGACCGTCCCGGAGGCCCGGCTCGACCTGGTGCGCTTCGGCGGGGCCTGCTACGGCCTGTCCACCCTGCCCGGCGGCGCGCCGTCCTGGCTGCGCCCGGCGATGACGCTGCGCGCCCGGCTGGCCATGGTCAAGCGGGTCCCGGCGGGCGCCGGCGTCTCCTACGGCCACCGCTACGTGACCGACCGCGAGACCACGCTCGGCCTGGTGCCCCTCGGCTACGCCGACGGGGTGCCGCGCACCGCGACCGGGCAGCCGCTGGTCAGCGCGCGCGGCCGCCGCTGGGCGATCGCGGGCACGGTCTGCATGGACCAGTTCGTGGTGGACTTCGGCGACGAACCGGTCACCGCGGGCGACGAGGTGGTGCTGTTCGGCCCGGGCGACGACGGGGAGCCGACCGCGCAGGAGTGGGGCGAGCGGCTCGGGACCATCTCCTACGAGATGGCGACCGGTGTCGGGGCCCGGGTCCCGCGCACGTATCCGGGTGGTGACCATTGATTATGCCGAACGAGCGGGGTTCGGAGTCCACCGAGACGCAGATTGCCACCGCGGCGGACATGCATGACTTCGGGCGCCGCCTCGCGGCCCGGCTGCGCCCTGGTGACCTGGTGATCCTGGCCGGCCCGCTCGGCGCCGGCAAGACCACGCTGGTCCAGGGCATCGGCGCCGGGCTCGGCGTGCGCGGGCCGGTCACCTCGCCGACCTTCGTCATCGCCCGGGTGCACCCGGTCACCTCCGGGCCGGGTCCGGCGCTGGTGCACGCGGACGCCTACCGGCTCGGCAGCGTCGGTGAGGTGGACGACCTGGACCTGGACGCCGACGCGGCCAGCGCCGTCACCGTCGTGGAGTGGGGCTCGGGTCTGGCCGAAGGTCTGGCCGAGGACCGCCTGGAGATCTCGATCGAGCCCGGCGCGGACGGTGACGTGCGCACGGTCCGGCTAATTGGTCATGGTCAGAGATGGCATGGAGCGCTCGCCGACGCCGTGGATCGTTTATATTTATCCGCTGTACTCACCCCAGTCCCGCGTATCGCGCCGTCACGCACTGTACCCGAACCTGGAGGCGCGCCGTGTCCGAACAGGACTACCCGTCGCCTCCCCGGCCGGCCGGGTCCTACCGACCCGGCCGCGACGACGAGGAGCCGCCGCCGTGGGCTGACCTGCCCCCGGCAGGTCCGGCGCGCCCGCGCCGCGCCGGGGGCGGCAGCCACGCGTCCGGGCGCGGCGGCCGTCCTGGCGCCCCGGACGGCTTCGGTGGCCCGGATGCCGACCGCCGCGAGGATGCGCCGCCCGCCCGGCCGCGCGTTCGGGGCGGACGCGCCCTGCGGGCTGCGGCGCGCAGGCGGCGGCGGTGGTTCGTCATGGGCGCCGGCCTGCTCGTGGTGGCCGCGGCCGTGCTCACGACGGTGCTGCTGACCGGCGGTCAGCCGGGCCCGGCGACGGTCGCCTCCGGCGCGCTGATCACCTCGTTCCAGCCGGGAGAACTCCGGCAGGTGCCGGACGCGTGCCAGGCCGTGCCGGCCGCCGTCGTCCAGCAGTACCTGCCGGGGCGGTCCAGGGTGGCGTCGCCGCTGCCGGTCGGCGGGTCGGCCGAGTCCGCCTGCGACTGGACGGTCGACCAGGCGCCGGTGTACCGGCTGATGGAACTCACCCTGCTCGCCTACGCGCCGAACGGCCTGGCCAGCGGCGACGGCAGCGCCACGTTCGCCGCGATCGACGCCTACGACCTGGCCCTGCAGGACCTGCAGTCCCCGCCGAAGCATTCCCCGGCCCCGCGGGCCACGGTGCGGACCCTGTCCGGGCTCGGTAGCCAGGCGTTCAGCGCCCTGCAGGTGTTCCGCGTCGGCGGAGCGGTCACCGACGTGGCCACCGTCACGGTCCGCTACCGCAACGCGGTGGTGACGGTGACGCTGAACGGACTCGATCATTCCAACCGCGGCAGCTACGGGCCGGTGTCGCCGTCCCAGCTGACGGCGGCGGCGGTGGCGTTCGCCCGGGCGGCCGCGGCCTCGCTGCACTAGCGCGGCGGCGGGTTTCGGGGTTTGTCCCGGCACTGCCCCGGGCCCGCTAGGCTGGGCGGCGTGCTTGTGGTGGGTTTTGATACCGCGACCCCGGCGGTGAGCGTGGCCCTGCACGACGGGGAGCGGGTCGTTTCCGAGGCGTTCGCCGCCGACGGCCGGCGCCATGGCGAGCTGCTCGCGCCGATGATCGCGAAGGTCATGGCCGACGCGGGCGCGTCCCGGGCCGACCTGACCGCCGTGGCCGTGGGGGTCGGTCCCGGGCCCTACACCGGCCTGCGGGTCGGCGTGGTGACCGCGCGGGTGCTGGGATCCGTGCTCGGCATCCCGGTGCACGGGGTGTGCTCCCTGGACGTCATCGCTGCGGAGGCGGCTTCCGCGGCCCGCGGCGAATTCCTGGTCGCCACCGACGCCCGCCGCCAGGAGGTCTACTGGGCCAGGTACGACGCCGCCGGCGTACGCCTGGAGGGTCCCCTGGCCGGCCGCGCGGGATCGATCCCGGGCGCCGCCCAGCTGCCTGTCGCCGGGGCCGGCGGACAGCTGTACCCGGGGTCGTTCGGTGCCGTGATCGGGCCTGCCCATCCCGACGCCCGCACGCTGTGCGCTGTCGTCGCCGGCGCCGGCCAGCCGCCGGCCGTGCCGCTGCTGGCCGCGGAGCCGCTCTACCTGCGGCGGCCGGATGCCAGGGAACCCGGGCCGCCCAAGCGGGTCACGCCGTCGTGACCAGTGACGTCCGGGGGGATCGTTCCCCCCGGTCCAGCACGGTGCGGCTGCGGAAGATGACCAGGGCCGACATGGCCGGGATCATGACCCTGGAGCAGGAACTCTTCCCCGAGGACGCGTGGACGCGGGAGATGTTCGCGGCGGAGTTCGCCCAGTCGCCGTCACGACGGCTCTACCTGGTGGCGGTGGAGGGAACCGCGCTGATCGGGTACGCGGGAATGATGTTCACCGGCGGGTCGCAGGCCGACGTGGTGACGCTGGCGGTCCGTCCGGCCCGGTGGGGTGAGGGCACTGGCACGGCGTTGCTCACGGCGCTCATCGACGACGCGGAAAAGCGCGGTTACCAGGAGGTCTTGCTCGAGGTGCGGAAGGACAACCCCAGGGCCAGGCAGCTCTACCTGCGGCACGGGTTCGCCGAGATCGGCATCCGGCGCGGCTACTACCAGCCCTCCGGCGTCGACGCCGTGGTCATGCGGAAGGCGCTCCGGTGATGGCCGCCCCGCTGGTGCTCTGCCCGCTAGTACTGGGCATCGAGACGTCCTGCGACGAGACCGGTATCGGGCTGGTCCGCGGGCACGACCTGCTCGCCGATTCGGTCGCCTCGAGCGTCGAGGAGCACGCGAGGTTCGGCGGCGTGGTGCCCGAGGTGGCCAGCCGGGCGCACCTGGAAGCGATGATCCCGACCATCGACCGGGCCTTCGCGACCGCGGGTGTCAGGCCGGACCAGATCGACGCCGTGGCGGTCACCGCGGGCCCGGGGCTGGCCGGGGCGCTGCTCGTCGGCGTGGCCGCGGCCAAGGCATACGCCCTGGCGCTGGGCAAGCCGCTGTACGGGGTCAACCACCTGGCCGCGCACATCGCCGTGGACCAGCTGGAGCACGGCACGCTGCCGTCGCCCGCGGTGGCCCTGCTGGTATCCGGCGGCCATTCCTCGCTGCTGCTGGTGCCGGACGTGGCCGAGGAGGTCGTGCCGCTCGGCGCCACCATCGACGACGCGGCCGGCGAGGCGTACGACAAGGTGGCCCGGGTGCTCGGCATGCCGTTCCCCGGCGGCCCGCCGATCGACAAGGCGGCCCGCGACGGCGATCCCGCCGCGATCGGCTTCCCCCGCGGCAAGTACCGCGACGGCACGCTCGACTTCTCCTTCGCCGGCCTGAAGACGGCCGTGGCCCGCTGGATCGAGGCACGGCAGGCCGCGGGGGAGCCGGTCCCCGCCGCCGACGTGGCCGCGTCCTTCCAGGAGGCGGTGGCCGATGTGCTCACCCGCAAGGCCGTGCAGGCCTGCCAGCGGCACGGCGTCACCGACCTGATCATCGGCGGCGGCGTGGCGGCCAACTCCCGGCTCCGCTCGCTCGCCTTGGAACGCTGCGCGGCGGCCGGCGTCAAGCTGCGGGTGCCTCGGCCCGGCCTGTGCACCGACAACGGCGCGATGGTCGCGGCCCTGGGGGCGGAGATCGTGTCCCGCGGCCTGTCGCCGTCCCCGCTCGACCTGCCCGCCGATTCCTCCCTCCCGGTCACCGAGGTCGTCGTCCGCTAAGAAGCCCACGGGTGGCGCCGCGGACCGCTAGTCCTTCTCGCTCCCGCCGAACAAGCGCCGGCCGAGCAGGGTGAGCACGATCAGGCCGATCATGACCGGGACGACCCGCTTGAGGAGCGCGGGACCGACCAGCTTGATCAGGTTGATGGAGTCCTCCGGCTGCGCGGCGGGCGGCGCCGCGGCCGCGGGCGTCACGGGGACGACGGTCTCGGGTCCGGCGCTACCTGAACCCGTGGCGACGGGCTCCGCCGTGGCGGTGGCCTGGCCGGTGCTCGGGCCGCCGTTGCCCGCGCTGGCGCTCCCCCCGGCGTCGCTCCCCCCGGCGGCGCTGGCCGGGGCGGCACCGCCAGGGGCGGCTCCGCCGGGCGCGGCCGCGCCGTCACCGCTGATCAGCTGGGCCAGGTTCCTGGAGAACTGCTCCACCAGCTTGCCCCCGACCTCGGCCATTACGCCGCGGCCGAACTGAGCGGGCCGCCCGGTCACGTTCATCGTCGTGTGCATGCTGGCCTTGGTCGCCTGGCCGTCCGACTCGGGCTCCAGCGTGGCCCGCACGGTCGCCGAGGCGGTGCCCGCGCCGCGGGTCTCCTTGCCGGACGCCTCGAGCACGATCACCTTGGCCTCGGGGTCGCGCTCGGTGAACTTCGCCGTCCCGCGGTAGGTCAGCGACACCGGGCCGACCTTGACTTTGATCCGTCCGGTGACCACCTCGCCGTCGAACTCGTCGACGGTGGCGCCGGGCATGCACGGCGCGATCCGTTCCACGTCAAGCAGCACGTCCCAGGCCTGCTCCGGGGGGACGGGGACGGTGAACGAGTGGTCCATCTCCATGCTCATAGCGTCTGACTCTCTCTGGGCCGGATTGATCAGTGAATTATCCCGCTATCGGTCCGCATCAGCAAAAACACCGGCCGCGCGGCGAGGTTTTCCCCAGCCCGTTCGGTCCCTACCCGGCGGCCCGCGGCTCATGCCGTGGTCGCGACCCCGGCCTACGCGGTGTCCAGCACCCGGAAGCCCTCGGCCAGGCGGCCCTCGGGCAGCCCGGCCTGCCGGGCCATGAGGGTGAGCCGGTCCCGGAGGCGCTCGGCCAGCTCCGCCATCTGCCCGGTCTGGCTCTCGTGCGCGCGCAGGGCCGCGATCTTGCGCGGGAAGGTGCCGGTCACCTCCACCTGGTGGTTCGGGTCGGGGTCGCCGGCGATCCAGACCTCGCGCACGGTCCAGGCCGCGAGCGACTCCCGGTCACGGAGTTCGGGGAAGGCGAACGGGTTCCGTGCGTCCGGGTAGACGGCGTCCAGGGCGGCCGAGCCGACCGCGCGGTGATCGGGATGGCCGATGCCGATCCTGATGTAGCTGCGCTCCGGGCTGGGGCAGAGCACCCGGTCCGGGCGGACCTGCCTGATCACCCGGGCCAGGTCCCGGCGGAGCTCCAGGGTGGCTTCCACCCGGCCGTCCGGGTAGCCGAGGAAGCGCACGTCCTGCACGCCGACGCACTTCGCCGCGGCCACCTGCTCGGCCCGCCGCACGGTCGGCATCTCGGCCCGCGGGAAGTCCTCGTCGAAACCGCCGGCGTCGCCGTCGGTCACCACGCAGTAGGTCACCTCGATCCCGGCGTCCGTCCAGCGCGCGACGGTTCCCGCCGCGGCGAAGTCAACATCGTCGGGGTGGGCCGTGATGCACAGCACCCGGCTGATCTCGGCGTCATCGAGCACGCCCGTCATCCTAGCCCCGTCCGGCCCAGGCGGATGCGAGCCCGGCTACTCGTCGGGAACCAGGGTCGGGGTGGCCCTGGTGAGGGTTTCCTTCCTGAAGAAGGCGGGCGCGGTCAGCCGCATGTAGGCGAAGGCGAGCAGCCCCGCCACCGCCGACAGGAAGAAGATCATGAAGACGCCGCCGATGTGCCAGTTCGGGTAGAACGGCAGCCTGAACGAGGTGAAGCTGTTGCCGGTGCCGACGTCCCAGTCTTCCCACACGCTGTACACGCCCGCCGCGTACATGATTAGGCCGCCCAGCAACGGGATTATGCCGCGCATCCACAGGTCCCGCATGTTGCTGGTCAGCGTCTTGCGGTAATACCACACGCAGGAGAAGCCGGTGAGCCCGTAGTAGAAGGCGATGTAGAGGCCGATAGCGGTCACCGCGTCGGGGATGACACTGCCGCCCGAGATGTAGTTCATCGGTATGTAGAGCGCGATGGAGACCACCCCCATCACGATGGTCGACACGGTCGGGGTCAGGTACTTCGGGTGGATCTTGGCGAACGAGGCGGGCAGCGCCTTATAGGCGGCCATCGACAGGGTGGTGCGCGCGGTGGGCAGGATCGTGGTCTGGGTGGAGGCGGCGGCCGAGCTGAGAACCATCAGGATCAGCAGCCGGCTCAAGAAGGTGCCGAAACCGCCGCCGCCGAAGATGGCGCCGCCGAGCACCGAGAGCACGTCGCCGGAGTTGTTCGGGTTGTTCAGGCCGATCCCTTTGTCGCCGATCCCGGCGAAGGACAGCACGGAGATGATCACGATCGCGTAGGTGACGAGTAGCAGCACGGTGGAAATGATCGCCGCCTGGCCCGGGGTCTTGTTCTTGTCCTTGGTCTCCTCGTTGACCGACACCGCGGTGTCCCAGCCCCAGTAGATGAACAGCATAAGGATGAGGCCGCCGACGAAGGCCTGGATCCCGCCGAGGTGGAAGGGGCTGAGCCAGCTCAGGCTCGGGGTGGCCGAACCGGGCGGGTGATGCCCGGTACCCACCCGGACCAGCGCGGTCACCGACAGCACCAAGAGCATGACGACCTCGACAGAAAGCAGCGCCTTCTGGAAGTTCGCGGAGACCTCGATGCCGCGGTAGCAGATGTAGGTCATCAGGATGATCCAGATGATGCCGACCAGCAGCACCCAGCCGCTGGCCGGGTTGGAGCCGATGCCGTCGGCGCCGACCAGGAGAAACACGTACTGGCCCGCCACCTGCGCCAGGCTCGCCATGACCAGGACGTCGGCGGCGACGATGCCCCAGCCGCCCGCCCAGCCGGTCTTCGGCCCGAAGGCGCGGGTCGCCCAGGTGAACGTGGTGCCGCAGTCCGGGTCCGCCTTGTTCATCTCGCTGTAGCCGATGGAACAGAAAAGCATCGGGACGAATGCGAGCACCGCGACGGCCGGAGCGTGGAAGCCGACCAGGCCGACCACGAGGGCGAGGGTGGCCGCGAGGCTATAGGCGGGGGCGGTCGAGGCCACCCCGATGACGACGCTGGAAACCAGGCCAAGGGCACCCGATTTCAGGCCCTTTTCTACTTCTTGTTCGACGGGTTGTGCCGTCTCAGCGGTGGCCATGTCTTACCCTCCTGGCTTCGACCCGGCGCGGCCGGGGGGCGGTAATTCTCGGCAGGCGGCCGGCCGGAGTGGCCAGACCTGAGGACGCGATGTGAGCACCGGGCGCCACGACGGGTATCAGCACCCATAGTGCTACGGTTCTAGCATGAATTTTGGTTTTCGGCAACGATATCCGTAGTAACGGGTAGATATCACGGCTGGTCTCGTCAGCCGAACCCGAGAGGTCTAGTATCGGGCCATGCGCATACTCCTCGTGGGCGCGGGCGGCGTGGGCACGGCATTTGCCCGGATCGCCGCCCGCCGTCCCTTCGCCGAGCTGGTCATCGCCGACTACGACCTGGGCCGCGCGCAGCGGGCCGCGGCGGCCCGGGACGGATACCAGGCGGTGCGCCTGGACGCGCGGGACGAGGCGGCCGTCGCCGCCCTGCTCACCGGATACCGTTGCGATGTGCTCATGAACGCCGCTGATCCGCGCTTCGTGATGCCACTATTCCGCGCCGCGCTCCAGGCGGGCACCCACTACCTGGACATGGCGATGTCGCTGTCGTACCCGCATCCGGACGAGCCGTACCGCCAGACCGGCGTCAAGCTCGGCGACGAGCAGTTCGCGATGGCGTCGCAATGGGAGCAGTCGGGGAAGCTCGCGCTGGCCGGGATCGGCGTGGAGCCCGGGCTGTCCGACGTGTTCGCCCGGTACGCCGCCGACGAGCTGTTCGGCCAGATCGCCGAGCTGGGCGTCCGGGACGGCGCGAACCTCGAGGTGGCCGGGTACGATTTCGCCCCCACGTTCTCCATCTGGACCACGATCGAGGAGTGCCTGAACCCGCCGGTGATCTGGGAACGCGGCCGGGGCTGGTTCACCACCGAGCCGTTCAGCGAGCCGGAGATCTTCACCTTCCCGGCCGGCATCGGACCGGTCGAGTGCGTGAACGTCGAGCACGAGGAGGTGCTGCTGATGCCGCGGTGGGTCGAGGCGCAGCGAGTCACCTTCAAGTACGGCCTCGGCTCGGAGTTCATCGGCGTGCTGCGCACCCTGCACAAGCTGGGCCTGGACTCCACGGAGCCGGTGCCGGCCGGCGAGGTGAGCGTGTCACCGCGCGACGTGGTGGCGGCCTGCCTGCCCGATCCGGCCACCCTGGGGGACAAGATGAGCGGCCTGACCTGCGCGGGCACCTGGGTGACCGGGACGTCGAAGGACGGCACGCCGCGCGAGGTGTACCTCCATCACGTGCTGGACAACGCCTGGTCGATGGCCGAATACGGGTCCCAGGCGGTGGTCTGGCAGACCGCGGTGAACCCGGTGGTGGCGCTGGAGCTGATCGACTCGGGCGCCTGGTCCGGAGCCGGGGTGCTCGGCCCGGAGGCGCTGCCGCCGCAGCCGTTCCTGGACCTGCTGAATGACTACGGCGCGCCGTGGGCGTGCGAGGAGCGCACCCCCGCGAGCCCGGCCTGACCGGCCCCCGCCTGACCGGCCCCCGCCTGACCGGCAGGGATCAGGTGTCGGACAGGACGTCGCTGAGTACCTTCGTGGTGTTGGCCACCGGCTCGGCCTGGAGGCAGAGCTGCTCCATGACCTCGAGGTAGCTGTCCACCTCGACCGGCTTGTCCAGGTAGAGCGCGCTGGTCAGCTGCTCGATGTAGACCACGTCTTGCAGGTCGGGCTCGGCGAACCGGAGGATGGTGAACGGCCCGCCCATGGCGGAGTGCGCACCGGCGCCAAACGTCAGGATCTGCAGCGTCACCGCCGGGTGATCCGCCATTTCGATGAGGTACTTCAGCTGCTCACGGACGATTTCCCGGCTGCCCACCGGGCGGCGCAGCGCGCCTTCGTCCACGACGGCCCACAACTGCGGCGCGTCGGGCCTGCGCAGGATCGCCTGGCGGCTGGCCCGCAGCTCGCCCCGCCTGGCGATCTCGTCCTCGGTGGCCGCCGAACCCTGCCGGATCAGCGCACGGGCGTACTCCTCGGTCTGCAGTAGCCCCGGCACGAGCTGGATCTGGTAGGTCCTGATGATCGAGGCGGCCGCCTCCAGGCCCACGAAGGGCTCGAGCCAGGTTGGGAGGATGTCGGAGTAGGCGTGCCACCAGCCGGGTGTATTGGCTTCTCTGGCCAGGTTCAGCAGTGCGGCGCGCTCCTCGCTGTCGGTCACTCCGTAGAGGGTCAGGAGGTCGCCCACATCGCGCTCCTTAAAGCCGACCCGCCCGTGTTCCATCCGGCTGATCTTGGAGTGCGAACCGCGGATGGCCTCTGCGGCCTGCTCGGCGGTGATTCCGCGCGATTCCCGCAGCCGGTGCAGCTGGCTGCCGAGCACGAGACGCTGGACGGTTGGCCCGCCCGCGCGCGTGCCGAAAATGCTGGGGGGAACATCCCAGGCCGAGTCTTCAGACGAGACCATCGGCGCTCCTCGCATCGTCGCACCCTAGTTCGTGGCGGGGGTGCGCACCAGTCTCCCATGTGAGCTCATGCTTGCGGAAGGGGGGTGTGTGACAATTCAACAGATGCCTTGATCTCTCCGTGTTCCCGCAGGCCGTGAGGTACCAGTCTGCCAGGCTGTTACCGTTGTGTCACCGGTTACCAGCTGGTAGTAGTGCTACTGGCGTGCGAGGCGCCTCGGTTCGCCGAGTAGATGGTCGAACTGACCGTCCTTGGCTCCGGCCAGGAACGCGGTGATCTCCGCCTGAGTGTAGAGCAGGACGGGGCCCGTTGGGAAACGGGAGTTCCGCATCGCGATCTCCCCGCTGGGCAGCGCGGCGAGTTCGACACACTCCCCGTTCGGGTTGCTATGCCAGCTCTTCTGCCAGCTCACCTCGCCGAGTTCCGCGGCGAGCATGCCGTTGTAGGTAGTGACCATGTTGTCTATCCCCTTCCGGACAGATAACGCGCACCAGGCCGTGTGCATTGACTCGCTGTAACCACCAGTTGGCAACTGGTGAGCAAGTTGCCTGATCCGTCCCGCCTGTCTGCCGGCCCCCTGTGGCTACCCGGAGACCTGTGCACAAAGCGAATGAACGTGCATCTGGTCTTGCATTTGCACAATATATCAGGCAACATGGCTTCGAGCACGCAGTTAACCACCGTGATGGGCAAGCGTTTCTTGCCCCGATGACATGCAGGAAGCTTTTGTTTTGGCGCATCTGAGTGTCGCAACCGGCAGCGGGGATGACGACGAGGACAACGACATCCCCTGGCCGGCGGTCGCTGACGGCATGCCGCGGCTGCTGCCCGTGCCCTCGGCCTGGTGGGAAACCCCGGCCGTGACCACCCGGGCGCTGAGCGCCCGGCCGGAGGAGGCCAGGACCGCCCGCCGGTTCGTCCGGGAACTGCTGACCTGCTGGGGCCTCGAGGCGCTGGCCGACGACGCCGAGATGATCGTCGACGAACTGGTCGTCAACGCCGTCCTGCACGGAACGCGGGCCGGGCCGCCGCGCACCGGCGCCAGCCCGAGCCTGCTGCGGCTCTGCATGCTGCGGCGGGCCGGCGAAGTCATGCTGGCCGTGGTCGACCCGGGCAACGAGACGCCCATGCCCAGGCAGCCGGACTGGGCCGGGGAGACCGGACGCGGGCTGCAGATCGTCGCCGCGCTGAGCCACGTCTGGGGCTGGAGCCCGATCGCCGGGCACGGCAAGGCGGTCTGGGCGGTGCTGCGCGATCCCTGAGCGCCCTGGTGCCCGGGACCGGCCTCCTACCCGATCACCGGCCTCCTACCCGATCACCGGGAGCTTCTTTACCCGATCCCCGAGAGCGGCTCCTCGGACGCGGTCAGCAAGACGTGCTCGACCAGGGTGATCAGCACGTCCTTGGCCGACTCCTTGCTGCGCGCGTCACACAGGATGACCGGCAGTTCGGCCTCGAGGTCCAGCGCCATCCTGACGTCTTCCGTGTCGTACCTGCGGGCGCCGTCGAAGCAGTTCAGCGCGATGATGAAGGGTATCTGCCTGCGCTCGAAGTAGTCGATGGCGGGGAAGCTGTCGGCCAGCCGCCGGGTATCGGCGAGAACCACCGCGCCGAGCGCCCCGACGGCGAGCTCGTCCCACATGAACCAGAACCGCTCCTGGCCCGGGGTGCCGAAGAGATAGAGCACCAGATCGCTGCGCAGGCTGATCCGGCCGAAGTCCATAGCGACGGTGGTCGTGGTCTTCCGCTCGACGCCCGCCGTGCTGTCCGTACCCAGGCTGCCCTCGGTCAGCGGCTCCTCGGTACGCAGCGGCCTGATCTCGCTCACGGCGCCGACCAGGGTGGTCTTGCCCACCCCGAACCCCCCGGCCAGCAGGATCTTGATGGCACGGTGCTGGGCCGGGCTTCTCCGGTCCCCGCCGACGGGATCATAGACCCCGTAGTCCATTGAGGACCTCCCTGAGAGTGTGCGTGTCGACCCGCTCGGCCAACACGACCGGGGTGCGGATGGAGATCAGGCCGAGCTCCCGCAGGTCGGCCAGGATGATCCGGACGACCCCGAGCGGGAGATCGACATCCGAGGCGATATCCGCGACGGTGGTCTGCGCGCGGGCGAGCGCCAGGACGCTCACGTGCTCGGGGGCCAGCGAGCCTGGCTCGGTGATCGCGGCCCGGGTGGCCGTGACGGTCGCGACGAGGTCGAACGATTCGCCGGCGTGCCTGGTCCGTCCCCGGGTCAGGGCGTAGGGCCGGACCACGGGTCCGGCTTCGGCGTCTAGCCACCGCTCATCGTTGGACGGCATGGCCTCTTAACCCCAGCCGCTGAGCGCGTCCGCGCGCGTGCTGACCCGGATGTGCTCATGATCCATCGGAGTCCCCACGCGCCTCCTCGTCCGCGGTCGCATCGCGCCCGCCGGGACCGGGCGGCGGCTCACCCGGCAGCGGGTCCGGCGTCCGCTGCGAGCGGGCCTGTTGCCAGCCGCGCTGAAGCGCCGACATGGTCTGGCGGATCTCGGTCGGCGCCTGGCCACCGCCGGGCGATCTGGCGCTGGCCACCGTGGTCCGGCGCTGCGGCGGGTCGGCGCGCAGCTGGGGCGCCAGGCTGGCCTGCCTGACCCGGCGCGGCAGCCCCTTGACGTCGCCGTTCCAGCCCGGCTGATCGGCCGGGTCCGGTCCCGGCCCGGATTCGCCCGGCGACACCCGGAACGGCCCGGTGTCGCGGCTTAGCTCCCACGGTGGCCGGCTGGGCCGGCCGGTCGCCGGGGTCGTCGGCGTGGCCGGCCCAGGCGCGGTCCGCCCCTCGGCCGCTCCGGGCCTGTTGTGCAGCGCCCAGCCGGGGAAGGGTGCGGGCTGGTCCGCCTGCGGCGGGGACCCGGTGACCGGGAAGGGACCCGCGCCGGTCCCGGGGAACGGCGGGACGCCGCCGGATCCGGACCCCGGCGCAACTGGCCCGCCGGCCGCCTCGTCGTGCCGTTGCGGCGTGAACATGTCGAAGGTGCGATCCGGCATCGCCCCGGCACCGTCCGCCGCCTGGCCGGCGTCAGCCGGCGCACCGGGCTGATCGTGGTGGCGCCTGGGCAGTTCGTCCGGCCCGGCGTGCGGGCCGCGGTCGATCCGCTCCGGGATGATTCCCTGGGAGCGGCGCAGCGGCCCGGAGATCCGGACCCCGGGCGCCTCGGCCAGCCCGGGCAGGCCGTCGCCGGCCTCGGTGAACGCCGGCCCGCCAAGCTCGGCCGGGGAAGCGGGAATCGACGGCGCGGCGTGGTTGCCGTTGGCGGTGAGCTGCGCCATGGCGGGCTCGGCAGGCAGCCCGGCCCGGAACGCCTCTTCCGTCACCACCAGGTGACGCGGTATCAGCACGACGGCCGAGGTGCCGCCGTAGGGAGAGGCCCTCAGCGTCACCTTGACCCCGTGCCGCTTGGCCAGCTGGCTCACCACGAACAGGCCGAGCTGCTCGCTGTCGGACGGGTTGAATTCCGGCGGGCTGGCCAGCCGCTCGTTGAGCTCGGCCTGCCGCGCCGGGCTCATCCCGAGCCCGCGGTCCTCGACCTCGATCGCGAACCCGTTGGCGACGGTGTCCCCGGACACCCGTACCGACGTATACGGCGGCGAGAGCGTGGTGGCGTTCTCGATGAGCTCGGCCAGCAGGTGGATGACGTCCGCGACGGCGGAGCCGGTCAGCGCGGCCCGGCTCCGGGTGGCGACCGACACGCGCGCGTAGTCCTCGATCTCGGCGATGGCGCCGCGCATGACGTCGACCATCCGGACCGGGCTGCTCCAGGCCCGGCCCGGCGCCGCGCCGGCCAGGATGACCAGGCCTTCCGCGTGACGGCGCATGCGTGTCGTCAGGTGATCCAGGCGGAACAGGTCGTCCAGCGCCTCCGGGTCGGTGGCCCGCCGTTCCATCTGGTCCAGCAGGGTCAGCTGGCGGTGCAGCAGCGACTGGCTGCGCCGGGCCAGGCTGCGGAACACGTCGTTGAGGCCCTGCCGGAGCCGGGACTCCTCCACCGCGGCCCGGATGGCGGTCTGCCGGACCAGGTCGAACGCCTGCCCCACCCGGCCGATCTCGTCGCCGCCGACGCGCAGCGCCGGTGCCTCGGCGTTCACGTCGACGTTCTCGCCGCGCCTGAGCCTGCTGACGACGTCGGGCAGCTGAACCTCGGCGAGCTGGAGGGCGTTGCGCTCCAGGCCGCCCAGGCGGCGGATGATGCTCCGCCCGACCAGGATGGTCACCACGATGGTGAGCAGCAGCCCGGCCAGGCCGATGGCGCCGGTGATGAATACCCGGTTCCTCGCGTCGCTGGCGATCTGCCGGTCGGCGGCCAGCTGGTTGGCCGCGACGTTGACGCCGCCGGTGAAGTACTGGCCGAGCAGCTGCCCGGCCAGCTCCGGCCACTGACTGGCGGTGATCGGCAGCGCGGCCACGGGGGTGCCGGCTGATACCGCCCCCTCGATCTGAGCCAGCTGCGCCTGGGCGGCGTTGTTCACGGCCTTGTTGTAGCTGGCCTGGTTGGCCGGATCCAGGATGGCATCCGCGTCCACCAGGTATCCCTGCCGGTTGGCGACCATCTCGGCGAACGCGGCCCGGTCGGCCTGAGTGATCCGCTGGCCGGCCAGCACCCCGGACAGCAGCGCGTACTCCTGGGACAGCGCCTCGTGGGCCGACACCAAGGCGATCAGCCCGAGGCCCTGGCTGGCCGCGGTGGCGTTGGTCAGGCTGTCGGCCTCGGCCAGGAACAGCTTGGGTTCGCTCTGGATGCCCTGGCTGTAAGCCCCGAGCGCCTGCAGCGGGCTGAGCAACTGGTTGGCAACGGCCCCGCGGAGCTGCGGCAGGTTGGCCAGCCCGGCGGTGACGGTCCTGATCCCGTCTGCTTCGGCGGCGTTCTCGCTGTTCTTGGTGCCTGGGGAGTTCAGGGCGGCGAGGAAGTCCGGCTGGTCGGCGTTGGTCGCCTTGACGGCCGCCTGGTAGGCCGCCAGATTGGCCGGCGTGGGCTGGAACAGGTAGACCACCGCGGCGGCGCGTTCGTCCTGCAAGAACCGGACGAAGTTGGCCGTGGGCAGCGAGGTGGCGTTGATCAGGTCAGGTGCCCGGTCCAGGTTGACGACGTTGTTGATGGACGTGCCGGCCACGTAGGCGAGCAGCCCGACCATGGCGATGAGCGGGATCGCCACGAGAAAATATATTCGGAGCCTGATGGATCGACCGCGCGATCCCATGGCACTCCCATTATTCAGAGGCGTGGATATGAGTTGCTCCCCGTCGCACCCGGCTAACGGTCAAGACGGCCAGAATAGCCCATAACAGGCATGGTCCGGAGCCAAAGAACGATATATGCTCCGGCCCGGCTATGCGCTTTCCGCAAAAGCCTGCAATCCCACGTTATCGCAGCTAGCGGCGCCTAATGACTCCTGGTACCTGGAGTGCCGCGCTCCGCGTTCCCTGCTTTTGTCGGCGTAACCGCCTACTCTATGTAGGTGGCCGCCCTCGCGATAGACGCCCTTCTTGACGGACTCAATCCGGAGCAGCGCGCTGCCGTCGTGCACGAGGGCGGTCCGCTGCTCATCGTGGCCGGCGCGGGTTCGGGGAAGACCCGCGTGCTCACGCACCGGATCGCGTACCTGCTCGCCGCGCGGGATGTGGCGCCGCAGGAGATCCTGGCCATTACCTTCACCAACAAGGCGGCGGACGAGATGGCCGCCCGCGTCGCCGCGCTGGTCGGCCCGCGCGCCCGGGCCATGTGGGTGATGACCTTCCATTCGGCCTGCGTGCGCATCCTGCGCCGGGAGGCCAGGCGGTTCGGCTACCCCTCCTCGTTCTCCATCTACGACCAGGCCGACTCGCAGCGGCTGATGGCGCTGACCTGCCGCGAGCTGGAACTCGACGCCAAGCAGTACCCGCCGAAGGCGATGGCCGCCCAGGTGTCGAACCTGAAGAACGAGCTGATCGATCACGAGACCTACGCCGCCCGGGCGCGGACCGCACGGGAGAAGGCCCTGGCCGAGGCCTATGCCGAGTACCAGCGCCGGCTGCTGACGGCCGGCGCGATGGACTTCGACGACCTGATCATGGTCACCGTCAACCTCCTCCAGGCCCTGCCCGAGGTGGCCGAACTGTACCGCCGCCGGTTCCGGCATGTGCTGGTGGACGAGTACCAGGACACCAACCACGCGCAGTACGTCCTGGTCAGGGAGCTGGTCTCGGGTGGGGGCCCGCTTTTTTCCCGAACGGAGCGGGCTGACGAGCCCGGCCAACCGCTCGAGCCCGCCGAGCTGTGCGTGGTGGGGGACGCGGACCAGTCGATCTACGCTTTCCGCGGCGCGACCATCCGCAACATCGTGGAGTTCGAGCAGGACTACCCGGACGCGAGGGTCATCCTGCTGGAGCAGAACTACCGCTCCACCCAGAACATCCTGGCCGCCGCCAACGCCGTGGTCTCCAGGAACCAGGGCCGCAAGCCCAAGAACCTGTGGTCCGCCCAGGGCGCGGGCCCGCCGATCGTCGGATACGTGGCCGACAGCGAGCACGACGAGGCCGCGTTCGTGGCCGAGGAAGTGGACCGGCTCACCGACGCGGGGCAGGCGAATCCCGGCCAGGTGGCGGTGTTCTACCGGACCAACGCACAGTCCCGGGTCTTCGAGGAAGTGTTCATCCGGGTCGGGCTGCCGTACCGGGTGGTGGGCGGAGTGCGCTTCTACGAGCGGCGCGAGGTCCGCGACCTGCTCGCCTACCTGAGGCTGATCGCCAACCCGGCGGACGAGGTGTCGCTGCGGCGAGTGCTGAACGTGCCCAAGCGCGGCATCGGCGACCGGGCCGAGGAGTACGTGGCCGCGTTCGCCCAGCGGGAGCGGATGACGTTCGCCGAGGCGCTGGCCCGCCCGGCCGACGTGCCGGGGCTCGCGGCGCGGTCGGCCAGCGCGATCGAGGGGTTCAACACGCTGATCGGGGAGCTGCGGGAACTGTCCGGGGAGGTGCCGGCGGCCGAGCTCACCGAGGCGGTGCTCGACCGTACCGGGTACATCGAGGCGCTGGAGGCCTCGTCCGACCTGCAGGACGCCAGCCGGGTGGAGAACCTGGAGGAACTCGTGTCGGTGGCGCGCGAGTTCGACGGCGCGCACGAGGAGGGGACGCTGGCGGAGTTCCTCGAGCAGGTGTCCCTGGTCGCCGACGCCGACGAGATCCCCGAGGGGGAGGAACACGGCGGCATGGTTACGATGATGACCCTGCACACGGCCAAGGGCCTGGAGTTTCCCGTGGTGTTCCTGACCGGGATGGAAGAAGAGGTGTTCCCGCACCAGCGCTCGCTGACCAACGCGCAGGAACTGGAAGAGGAGCGCAGGCTGGCCTATGTCGGCATCACCCGGGCCGAAGAGCGCCTCTACCTGACCCGGGCCCTGTCGCGGAACTGGTGGGGCCGTCCCTCCTTCCACAAGCAGTCGAGGTTCCTCACCGAAATCCCGGCCGATCTCATCGAGTGGCGCCGCGACGTGACGGCCGCGGTGGCGGCGGTCACGCCCGCGCAGGAGCGGATGGCGCGGCGGCCAGGTGCCCGGTCACCGGGGAACCGGCCGGTGCCGGCGCTGTCGCCCGGGGACATGGTGACCCACGACAAGTTCGGCCTCGGCACCGTGGTGTCCACCGACGGCCATGGCGACCAGGCCGAGGCGAAGATCGACTTCGGTGCCGACTATGGCGTCAAGCACCTGGTGCTGCGTTACGCACCGCTGGAGAAGTTGTAGGGCCCGGGTCCGAGCCGGGGACCGGTGGCCCGCGCGCCTGGGCCGGTGGCCCGGCCGCCCCACACCCTGGTGGGGTTGGCAGCCCCCGGGTACCTGGACTCCGCCGGGGCTTCTCCGGTTCCCCGCGGCCGCCGGGTGGGCCGGGGCGGACCGGTCGGGCCGGCCTCGCCCGTCGCGGGCCGGCGGCCGGTCCGGTCGGGGCTGCCGGCCGGAGGCGGCCAGTCCCGGTCGCGTCCCGGCGGCTTGTCCCGGCGGCCCCGGCGCCAGAGGAACCAGCGGACGGCGGCGATCGCGCCGGCCAGCACGGTGGCCAGCACCATCGCGAAGAAGCCGTCGGCGATCCACTGCGCCGCGGCGATGGCCAGCGCGGTCCGGGACAAGCCGGCCGACCGCTCGAAGATGATGCCGCTGGTCAACGCGGCCACCAGGTAAGAAAGCACCGGGACCGGGACGATCATCCAGCCGGCCCTGGGCCGGACGGCAAAGCCGGCCGCCACCGTGCCGGCCACCACGAAAAGCTGTAGCAGGTGACCGGGCTGGGTCCTGGTCGCCATCGTGGCGACGGCGCCGATGGCCGCGCTGGCGACGATGATGCAGACCCCGAGGCCGCCCTGCCACGTGCCCCATCGTCCCGGCCCGCGCGACCGCGGGGACGTACGCCGCCTGCGGCCATCCCGCGCCGCCCCGTCCCACGCCGCCCCGTCCCGTGCCGCGCCGTCCCGCCTGTCGCCGCCCTGAGCGGGCATCCGGCGGGTCTGCGGACCCGTTTCCTGACCGCCGCGCCCGGCCAGAGATCCCTGGCCGCCGCGCCCGGCCGGAGGGCCCTGGTCCCGCCCCCTCCCGGCGCGAGGTACCTGGTCGCCCCGCCCGGCGCGAAGTGCCTGCTCCCGCCCGCTCCCGCCGGGCTCAGGCCGGCCGGGGTTGCGACCGTCCCAGCCCGGCGCGCGGCCGTCCCAGGCGAGATCCCGCCGCCGGGGATCCGCCCCACCGGGATCCGGCCCGCGGGGATCCGGCCCGCGGGGATCCGGTCCGCGGGGATCCGGCCCGCGGGGATCTAGCCCGCGCCAGTCCGGCCCACCGGGATCCGGCCCGCGCCGGTCCGGCCCGCCGGGATCTAGCCCGCGCCAGTCCGGCCCGCGCTCGCCGCGCCCCGAAACGCCGCGCCCGGAAACGTCGCGCCCGGAAACGTCGCGCCCGGAATCGCCGCGCTCGGAATCGCCCCGCGCGGCATCACGGCCGGACGGCCAGGCCCCGGTGGCAGGCGGCCGCGGATGGCCCGGCGGAGGCCAGGGGTCGCGGCCGCGCGGCGTGGCGCCGGGCTGGCCGCCGTACGGCCTGCTCGGGCGTGGTTCGCGCCATGATTGGTCGCTCATATGTGCTTCGGATGTTAGTCGTTGCGCCTTGGTAACGGGTACGTGAAGGTAGGCTTCGACGAACGGTATCGATCCGGAGCTGGGACTGCTGAGGAAAATGCCATGGTTAGGCCAGGCTCTTCGGCCCCGTTGTGGGGTGCCGCCGGAAAGGCCGGGTATGCCCTAAGCTGCGTGGCCGCGGCTCTGGTCCTGGCGATAAGCGGCTTTTCCTATTTCGTCGTGCACGACGTGAGCAGCATCGGTGGCTCGCACGCGATCCTGTCCGGCCCGTCCATCGGCGCGCAGAATATCCTGCTGATGGGCCTGGAGAGCCGCACCGACTGGAACGGCAACATCCTGCCGGACGACATTCTCAGGGCGCTGCACGCCGGGAGCAGGCAGGGCGTCGAGAACGAGGGGGTCGGCGGGAACGCCACCAACACGCTGATCCTGATCCACATCCCGGCCGGCGGGAAGAAGGCGGTCGGCTTCTCGATCCCGCGGGACGACTGGGTCACCTTCCCGGCGACGTACGACGGACAGACCCAGGGCAAGATCGACCAGGCCTACGGAGACGCCCTGGCCGAAAAGGAGTCCCAGCTCAGGCAGCAGGATCCGGGCATGAGCCAGAACCAGGTGGCCTTCCAGGGCAACGAGGCCGGCCGCGCCGCCGCGGTGGCCACGGTGGAGTCGCTCACCGGGGTGCACGTCGACCACTTCGCCGAGGTCAACCTGGACGGGTTCTACGAGCTCGCGAAGGTCCTCGGCGGCGTGGAGGTCTGTCTCAACCACCCGGTCGCGTACGACTCCTACTCTGGCTTCTATGCCCATCGGGCCGGCTATCAGCATCTCAACGCCCAGATGGCGCTGGCGTTCGTCCGCCAGCGGCACGGGCTGCTCAATGGCGACCTGGACCGCACGCACCGCCAGCAGGCGTTCCTCAACTCGGTCATGCAGCAGCTGCGCACCGAGGGCGTGCTCAGCGACCTGACCAAGATCAATGACCTGCTGTCGGTGGCCCGGCAGTACGTGATCACCGACGCCGGCTGGAACCTGCTCGACTTCGCCAGCCAGATGCGCAGCCTGACCAGCGGCAACCTGACCTTCCGCACGCTGAAGATCGCGGGTTACGAGACCATCGACGGGCAGGACGCCAACCAGGTCGACCCCGCCTACATCAAGCAGATCGTGCACGAGACGTTCTACCCGACGCCAGGCACCCCGGCCTCGTCCAGCTCCACGCCCGCCAGCACCTCCGCGGCCAGTAAAGCGGACGCCGCCAAGACCACCGTGGACGTCCTCAACGGCGGCAGCACCCCGGGCCTGGCCGGGCAGGTCTCGGCCGCCCTGGTCAAGGACGGGTACCGGGCCGGGCAGATCGGAAATACCGGCGCGCTGACCACGACCGAAGTCCTCTACGGCTCCGGCTCGGCGGCGAGCGCCAGCAAGATCGCCTCGCTGTTCGGCGTCACCGCGACCGCGGGAACCGCGGTGCCGGCCGGGCGCGTCGAGGTCATGCTCGGCGGCAACGCCACCGTGCCGAGCGCAAGCGCCAGCGGCACGCCGTCCGCCTCGAGTCCGGCGGTGCCCCTCCCCACCACCGGCGCCCAGGGCGGCGCGGTCACCGCGAAGAACGGAATCCCCTGCGTTGACTGAGCGAGCGTAGGCTTGCCGCCATGAGCAAGATCCGGGTGATCGTCGCGAAGGCCGGGCTCGACGGGCACGACCGCGGGGCCAAGGTGGTGGCCCGCGCGCTGCGCGACGCCGGCGTGGAGGTCATCTACACCGGACTGCACCAGACGCCGGAGCAGATCGTGGCGGCCGCCATCCAGGAGGATGTGGACGCGATCGGCCTGTCGATCTTGTCCGGCGCGCACATGACGCTGTTCGCCCGCGTGATCGAGCTGCTCAGGGAGCGGGACGCGGCGGACATCGTGGTGTTCGGCGGCGGCATCATCCCGGACGAGGACATCCAGGAACTGTCCCGGATGGGCGTGGCCAGGATCTTCACGCCGGGTGCGTCCACCACCGAGATCGTCGCCTGGGTCCGCGAGAAGTTCGGCCGCCAGGCCGCGCCGATCCGGGCCCCGTAGCCGGGGGAGCCTCGCCGCAGGTCATCGCTTGAATACGTCCGAACCGAAGACCGCCAGGGCGCCCGCGCGTCCCGCCAGCCCCGCCGGGCTGGCCCCCATCCGGGCCGGCGCCCGCCCGGGAACAGCATCGATGTGGCAGCGATGCTGTTACGCCCGGCCGCTACGGGGTCAGGCGCCGTGGCTGCCGATCAGGTGACCGACGAGGAACGTCACCGCGATGGCCAGGACGCCCAGGGCGAGCTGGCGCAGGCCCGAGCGCAGCACCGGGCGGCCGGTCAGGCGGCCGACCACCATCCCGCCGCTCAGCAGCGCGATGGCGGTCAGTGCCAGGGACACCCAGAGGACCGAGACGCCGACCAGGTAGGGGAACAGCGGCACCAGCGCGCCGAGGGAAAATGCGAGCAGGGACGCGGCGCCGGCCAGGATCGGGGACGGCAGCTCGTCGGGGTCCACGCCGAGTTCCTCGCGGGTATGTATCCGCAGCGCCGTGCCCGGGTCGCTGGACACCGCGGCGGCCATCCGGGACGCGGTCTCCGGATCGGCGCCGTACCGGCGGAAGTAGCCTGCCAGCTCTTCCTGCTCGGCGGCGGGGAAGCGGCTGAGCATCTGGCGCTCCAGCGAGACCTCGGAATGGACCAGTTCATTCTGGTTCGTCACCGAGATGTACTCTCCGGTCCCCATCGAGAATGCGCCCGCCACCAGCGCCGCCACGCCGGTCAGCACCACGGTGTGCGCCGCGACCCCGCCGCCGCCCAGGCCGGAGATCAGCGAGGCGTTCGTGACCAGCCCGTCCACCGCGCCGAACACGGCCGGCCGCAGCCAGCCGCCCGAAACATCGCGATGCCCGTGTGACCAGCCTGCTTGCAGCGCTGCCGCCCCGGTCGCGTAGGACGGGCGATGGTCCTCCTGTGACATCTGCCAGCTCCTCCCTCAGGCTGCAGCCTTTCTAGGGCAAGCAGCCTGCCAGGTTACCCCGCTGGCTGGCCTTTCCCCGACCCGGGACGTCCGGGTCCGCGCCCGGTGGCACGCGGGGGGAACTTCGGTCTAGGGTGGCGAGAAACGCACCTACCTGCCCGGGGAGAATGCCGTGCCCGTCGATCCTCCTGGCTCCGCCGCGCTCGACCAGGTATCCCGGCACTACGGCCTGGACCTCTCGCCGGCCGACGTGGCGTCGTTCGAGCCCGTCGTGGACGGCCTGCTGACGTCGTGGGACGCGGTCGAGCGCCTCTACGCCGAGAACGCGCCGCAGCCGCCGGACCGGTCCTGGAAGCGGCCGACCGAAGCCGGCAACCCGCTCGGCGCCTGGTACGTGACCACCTCGATCACCGAGCGCGAGGACGGTCCGCTGGCCGGGCGCTCGGTCGCGATCAAGGACAACACGGCCGTCGCCGGGGTGCCCATGATGAACGGATCATCGACCGTGGAGGGCTACCTGCCCGCCCGCGACGCCACGATCGTGACCAGGCTGCTGGGCGCCGGCGCCACCATCGCCGGCAAGGCGGTCTGCGAGGACCTGTGCTTCTCCGGCGGTTCGCACACCTCACGGACCGGGCCGGTGCGCAACCCCTGGGACACCACGCGGTCGGCCGGGGGCTCGTCCAGCGGCAGCGCCGCCTTGCTCGCGGCCGGGACGGTCGACCTGGCCACCGGCGGCGACCAGGGCGGATCGGTCCGCATTCCGGCTGCCTACTGCGGAGTCGTCGGGCACAAGCCGACCCACGGGCTGGTGCCCTACACCGGGGCGTTCCCGATCGAGCAGACCATCGATCATCTCGGGCCCATGGCCCGCACCGTCGCCGACGTGGCGCTCACGCTGACCGTGATAGCCGGGCCGGACGGGCTTGACCCGCGTCAGCCCGCCGATGTCAGCGTCCCGGACTACGCCGCCGAACTGGGCCGGGGCGCCGACGGGCTGCGGGTGGGCGTGGTCACCGAGGGGTTCGGCCGGGACAATTCCGAGGCGGCCGTCGACGCGACCGTCCGGGCCGCGGTCGAGACGCTGGCGCGCGCCGGGATGAGTGCCGAGGAGGTGTCGGTCCCGTGGCACCTGCACGGCAGCCGGGTATGGGATGTGATCGCCACCGAGGGCGCGACGGCGCAGATGGTCGACGCCAACGGGTACGGGATGAACTGGCCAGGGCGTTACGACCCGGACCTGATCGACTACTACGGCGCGAAGTGGCGCAGCGATCCGACCGCGTTCTCCGAGACCGTCAAGCTGGTCCTGCTCGCGGGCCGCTACGCGATCGACCGCTACCACGGCCGGTACTACGCGATGGCACGCGAGCTCGCGCCGCGGTTGCGGGCGGCCTACGACCAGGCCCTGGCCCGGTTCGACGTGCTCGTCATGCCCACGCTTCCGGTCCGCGCGACGCCGCTGCCCGGCCCGGGCGCACCGCGAGAGGAAATCCTCGCCCGGGGGCTCGAGATGATCGGGAACACCGCGCCCTTCGACGTCAGCGGGCACCCGGCCTGCTCCGTCCCGGCCGGGCTGGCCGACGGGCTGCCCGTCGGGATGATGATCATCGGACGGCACTTCGACGACGCCACCGTGCTGCGCGTGGCGCACGCTTTCGAGCAGGCCGTCGGGGGGTTCCCGGCGCCGCGGACCGCGACGGTAAGGAGCAGCGCGTGAACGGAGTACACGACCTGGGCGGGACGGATGGCCTCGGGCCCGTCGTCGTCCCGGACAGCGAGCCCGTCTTCAGGGCCGAATGGGAGAAGGCGGCCTTCGCCATGTTCTCCATGTGCTTCCGGGCTGGATACTTCGGCGTCGATGAGTTCAGGTACGGCATCGAGCAGATGCACCCGGCGGTCTACCTGCTCTCCCCGTACTACGAGCACTGGGTTCACACCGTGGAGCACTACGGCCAGGCCAAGGGCCTGCTGGACCCGGACGACCTGGAAGAGCTCGACCGCCGGACGCAGTACTACCTCGAGCACCCAGACGCCCCGCTCCCCGGGCGGGACGACCCGGACCTGGTCGCGTTCGTCGAGGCCGTGGTCCCGGCGGGGGCACCCGCGGGCCGGGAGTCCGGCAAAGCGCCCAGGTTCAAGGTCGGCGACACGGTGACCGTCCGCGACGACAGCCCGCTCGGGCACACCCGCCGGGCCCGGTACATCCGCGGCCGGACCGGGGAGATCGCGCTCGCGCACGGCACCTTCATCTACCCGGACAGCGCGGGCAACGGCGGCGGCGACGCACCGGAGCACGTCTACACGGTGAAGTTCACCAACGCCGAACTCTGGGGTCCCGAGACCGCCGAACCGAACGGCGTCGTCTATTTCGACGTCTGGGAGCCGTACATCGTCCCCGCTGACACCACCGGAGCAGCAGCATGAGCGAGCACGTCCGCAGCCAGGAAGAGATCGCCGCGCGGGTCAAGGCGCTTGAGTCGATCCTGATCGAGAAGGGGGTCATGACGACCGCGGCCATCGACCGGCTGGTGGAGATCTACGAGAACGAGGTCGGCCCGCAGCTCGGCGCCAAGGTGGTCGCCCGGGCGTGGAAGGACCCCGGGTTCAGGCAGCGGCTGCTCGCCAACGCCACGCAGGCCTGCGCCGAGTTCGGCATCGGCGGCCTTCAGGGCGAGGACATGGTGGTGGTGGAGAACACCGCCGATGTGCACAACGTCATCGTCTGCACCTTGTGCTCGTGCTACCCGTGGCCGGTGCTCGGCCTGCCGCCGAACTGGTACAAGGAACCGGCCTACCGCTCGCGCATCGTCAAGGCGCCGCGCCAGGTGCTGCGCCAGGAATTCGGCTACCACCTGCCCGACTCGGTCGAGGTGCGGGTCTGGGATTCCAGCTCCGAAATGCGCTACTGGGTTCTCCCGCGGGCCCCCGAGGGCAGCAGCGAGCTCGGCGAGGCCGAGCTGGCCGGCCTGGTCACCCGGGACTCCATGATCGGCGTCGGCCCGGCCGCCTCCCCGGCGCCATGAGCGCCGGGACGCGGCCGGACGCGACCGAGCTCGGCGACGCGCGGCGCCGGGTCGAAGCGCTGGTCGCCGGGCTGCCCGCGGGCGAGCACGCCTTCAACGAGCCATGGGAGATCCGCGCCTTCGCGATGGCCGTGGCCGCGTACCACAACGGGCAGTACGAGTGGTCGGAGTTCCAGCTCTCGCTGATCGAGTCGATCCGGCAATGGGAACAGCGCGGCCGGGATCCAGACGCCGAGCCCTGGAGCTACTACGAGCACTGGCTGACCGCGCTTGAGACCGTCCTGGCCGGCAGCGGCCTGCTGTCCGAGTCAATGCTGGATGAGCGGACCAAGGCGGTGCTCGCGACCCCGCGCGACGCCAGCCACCAGCACGCCCACCGCGAGCCCGTCGCGGTCGACCCGCCCGCACGCTGACGCCGCCGCGAGCGCCTCGGCCAGCGGCGGACAGCCACCATGGCGCATGTGCGTAAGAGACGCCGTTGCAACTTATTTGCAGAACTTCCTAGACTGGCCCCGGTGAGCAGTCCCTGGAAGGTGGCACTGATGGCGAATCTGAGTGCGCGGCTTGTCCGGGTCCGTGACGGGCTGACCCCGTCGGAATGGGCCCGCTTCGGCGGCATGGTCGCCGTGGTCGTCGGCCTGAACGTGATGGGCTGGCTGATGCTGGCCGCCGCCGTCGGCGGCCACTACCACATCAACGGGACCGAGATCTTCGGGTTCGGCACCGGGATCCTGGCCTACACGCTGGGCATGCGGCACGCGTTCGACGCCGACCACATCGCGGCCATCGACAACACCACCCGCAAGCTGGTCCAGGACGGCAAGCGGCCGCTGTCGGTCGGGTTCTTCTTCTCCCTGGGCCACTCCACCATCGTGTTCGTCCTGGCGCTGCTGCTGAACTTCGGCATCCGCGCCCTGGACCAGCAGGTCAAGAACGACAGCTCGGGCCTGCACAACACGACCGGGATCATCGGCACCGTCGTCTCCGGCACGTTCTTGTACCTGATCGCGCTGCTGAACCTGATCGTCCTGGTCTCGATCGTGAAGGTGTTCCGGGAGATGCGCACCGGGCGCTACAGCGACGAGGAACTCGAACGCCAGCTGGATAACCGCGGGCTGATGAACCGGGTGTTCGGCGGGTATGCCAGGCGGATCGACACGCCGTGGAAGATGTACCCGGTCGGGGTGCTGTTCGGGCTGGGATTCGACACCGCCACCGAGGTCGCGCTGCTGGTGCTGGCGGGCACCGCGGTGGTGTCCGGGCTGCCGTTCTATGCGATCTTGTCGCTGCCGATCCTGTTCGCCGCGGGCATGTGCCTGTTCGACACCGCCGACGGCTGCTTCATGAACTTCGCCTACGACTGGGCGTTCGCCAAGCCGGTCCGCAAGGTCTACTACAACCTGACCATCACCGGCCTGTCGGTGTTCGTCGCGCTGTTCATCGGCACCGTCGAGCTGCTCGGCCTGCTCGGCCAGGAACTCAACCTGACCGGCGGGTTCTGGGACTTCCTGGCCAAGTTCGATATCAACAAGGCCGGCTTCATCATCGTCGGCGTGTTCGTCCTGACCTGGGCCGTCGCCCTGTCCGTCTGGCGCTTCGGCCGCATCGAGCAGAAATGGGAAGCCCACACGGTAACCGCCGATACCCGGGACTAGCGAATCCGCCCGCCCGGGTGGCTGATTGCTCTCGTCAACCGCCGCCAGCGGTCGGGTGCGGTCGTGCCGCCGGGGCGGCGACGCTGGCGGTCCACCGGGCTTCGACGTTGCCGAACCGCCAGTAGGCGAGTGCGGCGGCCCAGACCAGGACGAACAGGGCGGCGATGCAGAACCCGGCGACGTTGATGTTGAAGTTGGCCACGGTATCCCAGAAGCCGCCGTGCAGGTGCAACTCGGTGGTCAGGACGCCGAGGATCTCGATGGTGCCGATGATGAACGCGGCGCCGATGGACAGGCCGGTGATGACCAGGTTGTAGTAGACCTTGCGGACCGGCCGGGCGAACGCCCAGCCGTAGGCAAGGTTCATGAAGGCGCCGTCGAGGGTGTCGAACAGCATCATCCCGCCGGCGAACAGGAACGGCAGCGCGAGCACCGCGAAGTACGGCAGTCCCTGGATCGCGGCGTAGGCGGTCGCGGCCAGCAGCACCACCTCAGTCGCGGTGTCGAACCCGATGCCGAAGACCAGGCCGACGAAGTACAGCTGCCAGGTGTGGTTGATGGACTTCATGAACCGGCCGAAGAACCGGTATATCAGCCCGCGGGCCTGCAGCCGCGCCTCAAGCTGCTGCTCGTCGTAGCCGCCTCCGCGCATCTCGCGGAACACCTTGAAGATCCCGGCCAGCACGATCAGGTTCAGCAGCGCGATCAGGTACAGGAACCCGGCGGACAGCACGGTGCCGATGGTGCCGCCGGCCGTCTCATACGCCGAGCTGGGGTCGACCATCGCGCCGAAGACGGCCCGGGCGGCGATGGTGATGCCGACGCCGACCGCCACGATGATCGTGGAGTGGCCGAAGGAGAAGAAGAAGCCGGTGCCCAGGGGCCGTTTGCCGTCGGCCATCAGCTTGCGGGTGGTGTTGTCGATGCAGGAGATGTGGTCGGCGTCGAAGGCGTGCCGGAAGCCGAGGAACCACGCCGTGATCGCCACCCCGAGGCCGACGCCGAGGCCGGGGCGGCCGCCCGCCCCCTGGTAGTCGAAGTGATGCGGCATCACGTACAGCACGAAGATGCCCCACCCGAGCACGTTGACCGCCAGGATGAAACCGAACATCGCGGCCAGCCGCCCCCACTCGCGCGGAGCCAGTGCCGAACGGCCCGTCCGGAAACGTGACGCTGCTGCGTGGAAACGGCTTTGCCGCACTTCGCTGCCAGGCCGCACGCGAACCGCCCTTCATCCGAGGACCGAACGTTCAGGCAGGCCGGTCCAGGCGGCCGGACTCGTCCTCGCTCGTTTCTTGCTAGGCGGGGCTTCACCGTTGCGGGACAGTGCCGGGTTCGCACCGGACTTCGCTGGGCTGGCTGCCGCCTCGGGCGTGAACCCGAGGTCGTTAGCACGGTATAAGCCGAGCCTCGTTATCGTCAATACTGATTAGATGATCAGATATCCGGCTGCGCATGCGGGTCCGTCGGCCGGGCACGCACCAGGGCCGTTCGGCCATCAGATCTCTTAAAATTCCGAACGGGCCCAGGTATTTGCCCGGTCGGCCGGTTTCAGCCGGTCACGGGGGGAAGGCGGGTCAGATGGCAGAGTTCACCTTCGCCCCGCTGACACCCGCCTCGTTCCTTGATCGCGCGGCCGCGGTCTTCGCCGACCGGACCGCGATCGTGGACGGCGAGCGCAGGTTCACCTACCGCGACATGTCCGGACGGTGCCGCCGCCTGGCCGGCGCGCTGGCCTCGCAGGGAGTGGGCCGTGCGGACCGGGTGGCCGCGCTGTGCAGCAACAGCCACGTGATGCTGGAACTGCACAACGCGGTCCCGATGACGGGCGGCGTGCTGGTTACGCTGAACACCCGGCTGTCGGAAGACGAGATGGCCGCCCTGCTGGATCACTCGGGCGCCTCGCTGCTGGTGGCGACCCGCGAGTTCGCCGACCGCGCCCGTCGCCTGGCCGACCGGGCGGGCCTGCCGTGCTTTGTCGCCGGCGGGTCCGGCGACTCCTACGAGGAGTGGATCGCCGACGTACGGGAGTCCCAGCACGGGCCGGCCGACGAGCGCCAGTTGCTGGCGATCAACTACACCAGCGGCACGACGGGGCGGCCCAAGGGCGTGATGTACCACCACCGGGGCGCGTACCTGCAGGCTACGGCGATGGCGTACCACGCCCGCCTCGGTCCGGGCGCCAGGTACCTGTGGACGCTGCCGATGTTCCACTGCAACGGCTGGTGCTTCACCTGGGCCGTCACCGCGGCAGGCGGCACCCACGTGTGCCTGCGGACGGTGGACACCGCCGAGATCTGGCGGCTGCTGCGGGATGAGGGGATCACCCACTTCAGCGCCGCCCCGACCGTGCTCACCATGATCGCCGAAGATCCCGCGGCCGGGCCCCTGGACCACGAGGTGCACGTGGACACCGGCGGCGCGCCGCCGTCCGCCACCCTGCTGACGCGGATGGAGTCGATGAACTTCGCTGTGACCCATCTGTACGGGCTGACCGAGACCTACGGCCCGCTCGCGATCAACGAATGGCAGCCGGAGTGGAACGAACTCCCGCGGGAGGAGCAGGCCGGGCTGCGCGCCCGCCAGGGCGCGCCCAACATCATCGCCCGCCCGCTGCGGGTCCTCGACGACGACGGCCGGGACGTGCCGGCCGACGGCGAGACCATCGGCGAGATCGCGGTCAGCGGCAACGACGTCATGCTCGGCTACTACCGCGACGAGGAGGCCACCCGGGAGGTCACCCGCAGCGGATGCTTCCTGACCGGCGACCTGGCCGTGATGCACCCAGACGGCTACGTCGAGATCCGTGACCGGAGCAAGGACATCATCATCTCCGGGGGCGAGAACATCGCCTCGGTCGAGGTCGAGCAGGTGCTGGACAGCCATCCCTCGGTGCTGGAAAGCGCCGTGGTAGGGATGCCGCACGAGCGCTGGGGCGAGGTGCCCGTCGCCTTCGTCACGCTCAGGACGGACGACGTCGACGCGGACGCGCTGACTGAATACGCCCGAGAGCGCCTGGCCCGCTACAAGGTGCCCAAGCGCTTCGAGTTCTGCGAGCTGCCCAAGACGTCCACCGGCAAAATCCAGAAGAACGTCCTGCGTGACCGGACACCTGAGCCGAAGGAGAGCTCATGAGCGCGGAGATACCATGCTTTCGCTGGTCAGCGCAGCAACCGGGAGACTTAAGGACCACGGCTGATCCCGGGTGGCAGTTGCCGGGCCTCCTCCGGGCCGGATATGTCGACGTCGGCCAGCGCGGTCAGCTGGTCAAGGAACGGGCCTACCCGAAGTCCTTCTTGGGCGGGGTGCCGGAACGGGCTGTCCGGGTTCACGGTGTAACGGGTGCGCCGCCCGATCCGGGTGCGGGTGAGGTAGCCCGCAGCCTCCAGGTCGGCCACGATGGCCTGCACGGTCCGTTCGGTGAGGCCGACGACCGGGCTGATGTCGCGGATCCGGGCGTCGGGGTTGCGGGCAATCTCCACCAGCACATGCCCGTGCCCGGTCAGCAGCGTCCAGGACCCGCCGCTGTCCTCGTCGTCGCTCATGTTTGCCAAGTGTAGAACTCGCGAACGATATCCCGCGAGAGAAAAAACACAAGATCTTTCTCGTGTTTCTATTGACGGGTCTCGGGCCGCGGGCCGATCCTGATACTGAGCTGACCGGGTCACCCGCCCCTGTCCGGTCCACGACGGCCGGTCTCACGACGGGCTGCTGATGGACCTGCTCCGCGACGAGCTGACCAGGGACTGGGTAGCAGCCTTCTTGGGCACGGACGTCTCGCTCAGGTCCACGGCCGGACCGCGCACGAGTACCGGAGGCTGCCATCGCGGGCCGTTCGG
This sequence comes from uncultured Actinomycetota bacterium, assembly GCA_963744575.1. Lineage (GTDB taxonomy): Bacteria > Actinomycetota > Actinomycetes > Streptosporangiales > Streptosporangiaceae > Palsa-504. The sequence goes on from CAVUUF010000007.1 coordinate 58,786, forward strand.
TACAAAACCTGAAAATCGCGCATCGCTTCCTGCCTAGGGCTGGCGTGGGTCCTGAGTCGGGATGTTCGCGCGGTTCGTTCTGGATCGCATGGGTAGGTGCGGCTGATGTTCGATGGTTTCCAGCTGGATCGTGTGGATGTCGGCGAGGTGAGGCTCCGCGTGCGGTACGGCGGCGCGGGGGAGCCGGTGGTGCTGCTGCACGGCCATCCCCGCACGCACACGACCTGGCACCGGGTGGCGCCGCAGCTGTCGGGCTCGTTCTTCGTGGTCTGCCCTGACCTGCGCGGCTACGGCCAGTCCACGCTGCCGCCGGACGCGCCCGGGCACGCGCAGTCCTCCAAGCGGGCGATGGCCGGCGACGTCGTGGCGCTCATGCGGCACCTCGGCCACGACCGGTTCTCGGTGGTAGGTCATGACCGGGGCGCGCTGGTGGCCTTCCGCACGGCCATGGATCACCCCGACGCCGTGCAGCGGCTGGTGGTCATGGATGGCCTGCCGGTGATCGAGCACCTGGAGCGGCTGAACGAGGCGTTCGTGCGCACCTGGTGGCACTGGTGGTTCCTGGGCCAGACCGACAAGCCGGCGGAGGCGTTCATCAGCGCCGATCCCGGCCGTTGGTACCGGACCCCGTCGCCGGCCCAGATGGGGGAGGGCAACCACGCCGACGTGTGGGCCGCCTTCGGCGACCCGGCCGTCGTCCACGGCATGTGCGAGGACTACCGGGCCGGCTTGCGCGCCGACCGCGCACATGAGGAAGCCGACCGGGCCGCGGGCCGGAAGGTCCGGTGTCCGATGCTGCTGCTCGTCTCGGCCGGCGACGACCTCGACATCCACGGCGACCCCGAGGCGATCTGGCGACCATGGGCGGCCGGCGAACTGCGCAGCCGCACGATCCACTCCGGGCACCACCAGGCCGAACAAGCACCGGACGAGCTCGCCGCGGCGCTTGTCGGCTTCCTCGGGCGTCCTGCTTCTCATCAGGTTGCCTGACCCTGGACGGCGGCTGTGGTGACGGAGCTAGGGAGGGCGGTATGAGCCGATCGGTAAGGGCGGCGGTGTTCGACGTGGACGGCACGCTGGTCGATACAAACTATCTGCATGCGGTGACCTGGTGGGAGGCGTTCGTCCAGGTCGGCTACCAAGTGTCGATGACGGACATCCACCGGGCGATCGGGATGGGTTCGGACCAGATGCTCGGCAGGCTGCTGCCGTCTGACCGGGACACCGACGCCGACGCGGATCTGCGTACCGCCCACAGCGCCCTGTACGCCACGTACTGGTCGCGGCTGCGGCCGCTGCCGGGCGCCGCCGACCTGCTGCGGGCGTGCAAGCACCGCGGGCTGGCCGTGGTGCTGGCCAGCTCGGCCGATGAGCCCGAGTTCAATGCGCTGCGTACCGCCCTGGACGCCGAGGACGCGATCGACGCGGCCACCTTCGCCGGGGACGTCGAGTCAAGCAAGCCCGCTCCGGACCTGGTCGAGGCGGCGCTGGACCGCGTCGGCGTGCCGGCGCAGGAGGCGGTATTCACCGGCGACACGGTGTGGGATGTACGGGCCTGCCGGAAGGCCGGGGTCCCGTGCATCGGTCTGCTGAGCGGCGGCATCAGCAGTGAGGAGCTCACCGAGGCCGGGGCGGCCGAGGTCTACCCCGGGCCTGCTGACCTGCTCGCGGCTCTGCGCGGCAGCCTGCTGGGCGGCGCCAGCGGTCGATGAGAGCGTTCGGATCGGTTTGCCAGGCATAGCCAGCCCTTCGATCCGGTCTGCCCGCTGCCGAAAACCGGCGCCCCGGATATGCGTCGCGGCCGTGACCGCGGGTAGGGCGGCGCTTTCATGCAGACGTATCCCTGCCCCGCCGCGGATCGAGCCGCGATCCAACAGGCCATAGGAGGGGACCATAGCGAGCAGCAGGAAAACCGCGAGCAGCAACGCAACGGGCCGCAAGAGCGTGGAGTACGGCGATCAGCGGGTCGAGCGCGGCCAGGGGGGCGGCGAGCCGGGCTGCGCCTGCGCGCAGCCCGATCATCCCGGTTAGCAGACGCTGAGCATCCGGCCCGGTTGTTCTGCCTGACCAGGTTTCCGGCGCGGTGGCCCCGTCCGGGTGCGGCGGTCCCGCTGGGATAGACCACGGCTAGTCATCTCCCGGGCGCCCCGCCCAGCCGTATGCGCGAACCCGGACCGTGTTCACCCGTCATTTTCCGTGTGCTCGGGCCAGGTGAGCCAGCGGGTGCGGATGGTGATGCCGCCCTGGGGACGGCCGCCGGCCAAGGCGGCGGTACGGATGCAGAAGTGGGACCACATGTTGAGCTGGATCTCCTTGGCGAGCCGCAGCCTGGTGTAGAGCAGGGCCGCTAGCCGGTCCCCGGCCCGGGCCCAGGATTCGATCTCGAAGCGGAGGGCGTCGCCGTCCGGCTCGGCCCGGAACTCGATTTCGCCCGCCTCCAGGTGACCGTCCAGGGTGGCGAACCGGAAGACGGCTGGATCACGGCGCACTACGCGCACGGGCCCGTCCCACGGGCCGGGCATGCGGACCACGAACTCATCGCCCAGGCGCAGGGCACTTGCCGCGCCGCGGGTCTTGCGGAAGACCGCCATCTCGGGTGACACCTGGTTGAGCCTTTCCGCGACCAGGTCGACCAGTGCGGCCGGGGTCATGCTGCTGCCGGTGATCCGGACGGCATACGAGCGGTGCAGCATCGGGCCGGCACCCATTTCGAGCGTCTGCTGTCCGGCGGCCTGCCCGCCGGGGCCGTAGACCGGGTCGGGCAGGTCTGCCCGCGTGCCGGGCTCCTCCGAGCGGTGCAGGGGAGTGGTGCGCCACATGTAGCGCCAGCTGACCACCGCAATTCCGATCGGCCAGCCCAAGATGGTCCGCAGCCGGGCTGAATGGCTCACTGTCGCCATGAGTAGATGCTCGCACAGCGGGCAGCCAGCGCATTGGACTGAGGTAGCCAGGACTAAGCCATGGGAGTGACTGATGACGGCCAGCCAAGCCTTGCGGAAGGCCGGGGTGCGCAGCACGCACTTCTACGCGGGTTCGCTGGGCTCGATCGGACTGTGCATCGGCCTGTGGATCCGGGCCAAGACCGTCGATCAGGATGAACGCGGGAACGCCGAACGCCGGGCCTTGTTCGTCGGCCTCTGGCCGCCGATGTTCTGGCTGATGGGCGACTCGCTGAAGGACGCCGAGTTAGTGCGCGAGCAGTTGCTCGGCCGGGTTGATGAAAGCGCCGCGCTCGATGAACTGCCCAGGCTGGAGATCAACTACGATGCGGCGCGGGCTCCGGAGGCCGGGTCCGAGGTCGTCGAGGGACACTGGCACGTCGACTCTTCCGCCACGCTGATCGGCCGCGAAGGCCCCGGGCCGCCCGAGCACGGCGGTGCCTGGGAGCTCGCATGCCACCTGGTGAGCGAGTACGAGTTTGCCGACGCCAGGATCCTGCGCGGCGTCTACCGGCAGGGCAGCGGACTGCTCGGCCGCGACATGCTGCTCGAGGCGCGCTTTCTCGGCTTGCGCTTCTACCTCGGCGTCCGGATCACCGGCGTGATCGACGAAGAACGCGCCACCGGTGACGGCCCAGCGCAAGTATGGGGCTGGTGCTACCAGACGCTCGCGGGTCACCTGGAGCAAGGCCGGCTCAGCTACGAGGTGATCAAGAACCTGCGCACAGGCCGGGTGACGTTCCGCGTCGCCGGATACTCGCGGCCCGCGCCGATCAAGAACCCGGTCATCCGCCTGGGGTTCTGGCTGTTCGGCCGGCGGACGCAGGAACGCTTCTACCAGAACATCCAGTCCCGGATGGCTGACCTGGTGCGGGCAGCGCAGCACGGCCGGCCCCTGCCGTCCCCGACGGTACGGCCCGACGGCATCGTGCTGGCCCCCTCCGGGATCCGGTCGCATCCGCTGGAGCGCCTGGCCCGTGGATGGCTCCACCCCGGGCACTGATTAGCCGGCCCGGCCGGACATGGACACGTTCATCCGCCGTTGCCGGTTAGCCAGTCATGGCCTGTCCTGTGGGCTTGCGCCGGGGCGGGGGCGTCGTAGCTGGCGGTCGGCTTGTTCTTCGAGCAGCGCAATGCTTAGCAGTTCTCCATCCGCTGAACCGTAGCGCCGGACCGCTTGCCGGTAGACATCGGCGACCGTCTCGGAAAGCTGGAAGGGGACCCCGAGGCCGTGGGCTAGTTCCGTCACGGTCTGGAGTTCTTCGTAGCAGCGGTCCAGGCCGAAGCTGCGCATGAAGTCGCCGGCGAACAAAGCGTCCAGGTCATGGCGGATGAACCGGGAGTCGGCCGCGCTTTGAGTCAGCGTTTTGCGCACGACACCCAGATCCAGTCCCGCCGCCCGACCGAGCAAAAGTGCCTCCGCGGTGGCGACCGCCTGTCCGAACCACAGCAGGTTAATAAGCAGCTTGACGGTATATCCGGCCCCGTACCCGCCGACATGAATGACCCGGCCGGGGGCGCCCAGGATCTCTAGCAGGTCTCGCTGCCGCGCGAAGACCTCAGCGTCTCCTCCGACCAGAACCTGCAAGGTTCCCTGGGTAGCGGCGGCGACACCCCCGCCGACCGGTGCTTCCAGCACGTGTACGCCACGCGCGAGCAACGTTTGCTGGATCTCGGTCATAGCGGCCGGTGAATTGCTGGTCATGTCGATCCAGGTCGTGCCGGGCCGAAGTACTTCCAGCACGCCACCCGGGCCGAGCATCACTTCTCGAACCTCGCCGGGGCCCGGCAGCACGGTGATCAGGACATCTGATCCCGCGGCGAGCCGTGCTATCTGCGAGACCCACTGCGCTCCGCACCGAGCGACCAGCTCCGCCGCCTCGGGACGCCGATCGCCCGCCTGGACCCGGTAGCCGGCGCGGACCAAGTTCGCGCAGATGGGAACGCCCATCCGGCCCAGTCCTATCAGCCCGACCCCGGATATCACCAGCGGTTCTGATCAAGGCAGGAAATCAGCAGCATGGCGCACCCAGCTTCCCACGGCCGACCCGGTTAAACGGGCGGCCTCCTTCCGCTCAGGACGGGCGGGCAGGCGTATGCAGGTGCGGCCGAGTGGAGGTTGGCGCGGGATTGGCCCGGCTGTCCACGGGTACTCCAGGGTCCTGCCGAGGGGATGAGACCTGTGAGTGATCAAGACCATGCCGGTACGGACCGGGTTAAGAAGGCGGCCACGGCGGCGCCTGTCACGCCGTCCGGGGAAACGCGGCGGCCAGCGGGACTGGCCTTTGATGTCAAGGAGGGCGCCGGCCTGCCCGGTGTCCCGGTAGGTGATCAAACTCCGGATAATCCGCATGCCGCCATCACGGAAGAGACGGGTACGGGCGTCGGGCTGGCCGTACCGGGACATTCCCTCCCGGAACGACAAGAGGAGCCTTCGGGCGGCTAGGACTGCCCGAAAGCTGATTTTCGCTGCGACGCGCGGCCGCGGCACCCCGCCGGGACATCGTCAGGGCCGCGGCGCGGACCCGCGGACCCGTGCCGCGATCGGCGAGGACGCGTTCCGCTCGGACCTGCTCGTTACGGCCGTCCTTGATGACCGCAAGTCCTCCGGCGGGTACCTGTCCAGGGCGGGTTCAGCCGCAGTGGATCCGGCCGCGGTATGACAGCAGGCTGCAGCTGGCGCATCCGCCGTCGCCGCAGCGGGTGGCACGGGCATGGGATGAGCATCCCGGCGCCTCTGGTGCCCTGATCGTCAGCCCGGCACCGTATGGCACGTGCGCCGATCTCATCTCGATCGCCGGTACCTGCCACGAACGAGGCAAGCCGCTGATCGTGGATGAGGCGTGGGGAGCCCACTTGCCCTTCCACCCGGACCTGCCGACCTGGGCGATGGATGCCGGCGCCGATGTGTGCGTAGTGAGCGTGCACAAGATGGGCACGGGCTTTGAGCAGGGCTCGGTGTTCCACCGGCAGGGTGATCTCGTCGATCCTCACCAGCTGTCCGCATGCGCGGACCTGCTGATGACCACCAGCCCGAACGTGATGGTGTACGCGGCGCTGGACGGGTGGCGGCGTCAGATGGTCCAGCATGGGCATGACCAGCTCGACGCCGCGAACGGCCAGAAGTGCATCTCCTCCAGCGCCTCGTGCTTGGACTCCTCGATGATGAGCTGCTCGGTCATCTTCTTGCGCAGCGCCAGCAGGTCCTCGCCCGCCCCGGTGGCCCGGGTCGGCCCCTTCTCCAGCTCGGCCAGCATCCGCTTGACTTCCTCGTGGTCCTGCCCCAGGACCGTGAACACGTCCGCCACCTGTCCTGCTTGATTCCGGCTGGCCGCGTGGCCGGTTTCCCTTGCCGTCCTGGGCCCGGATAACCGTCCATCCAGCCGTCCGGCGGATACGGCGTCTCAGCTCGCTTGGTCCGCCGGGGAATCCTCGGGAACTGTTTCCTGCGGATCGACGCCGGTAAAGGAGCGCGACGTGGACCCGCCGGCCGGCCGCTGGGACTGGCCCTGCGGCGGCAGGTCGTAACGGCCGGGCTCCTTGCCCTCGTCCTTGACGACGTCCTCGCCGCGCTGGGTGATGCTCTCGCCCACATGGCCGCCGGTCATGTCCGGGCCCTGCCGGGCGGCGCCGGTGGCGGCCTCCTGGGTGTCATTGGCCTCCCATGCCTTCTTGTTCGCCTCGATGACCCGCTCCTTGGCCTCACCTGTGCCCGGAGCGTCCGGAGCCCAGCCATGAGTGTTCTCGTCCACCGTGCCCGGCTCGTAACCCTCCGACGCGTCGTTTCCAGGCTGCTGCGTGTCAGTCATGCGTGTCACATCCCTCCAGATGCACCTCACATATGTGCGGAGCCTTGCCGCCCGGACATATGTGTCCGCGCCCCCTTTCCTGCAGCGGCCCAGCTAAACGCCGGGTTGGCTGGTGCGGCGCATCGGCGGCCCGGGCGAGATCAGCGTCCGGCCCGGCGCGTATCACCGAACGACACACCGGCACCTGCAGGAGAAAGCCCGATGCCAGGCGAGCAGGAACTGCCGTCGACGCTGCGCGCTCACCGCCGAAGGCGCGGGAGACCTGGATCAAGGCGCCCAAGGAAGGCGGCCGGAAGGGGCCATCGGACCCGCAGTCGGCTGCCCCGACCCTGCGGGTTATCTTCCTGCGCTGACTAACGGGCTACCGGATCACGGTCAGGCACCTGACCGGGCTGATCGGTACCAGCAAGCTCGCCGAGCTGAAAGTCCGGGACGTCGACTTCGCGCTGGGCACGCTGGCGAAGCGCCTGTCGACCAGGAGCGTTAGGCTGGCCCGGATGATCCTGATCCAGGCCATCCGGAACGCGATGGCCAACGACCTGGTGGTGCGGAACGTGGCGGATCTGGCTGCCGTCCCGACCGGGAACCGGGGCGGCTGTCCAGCTCACTCAACCTGGAGCAGGCTCTGGCCGTGCTGGATGCAGCCAAGGGAGAGCGCCTGTGGCCCTATAGGCTTCCAAGACCATGATTGATCGCAGAAACAGGCTTATGAGCAGCGGAAACAGTGGAGACTGAGAGTGGACCTGTTTGAGTATCAGGCCAAGGACCTGTTCGCCGGGTACGGCGTGCCGGTACAGCCGGGCAAGGTCGCGCACACGGCCGAGGAAGCGCGGGACATCGCCGCGGAGTTCGCCGCCGAGGGCCACCCGCTTGTGGTGGTGAAGGCGCAGGTGAAGACCGGCGGCCGGGGCAAGGCCGGCGGCGTGAAGCTGGCCGACGGCCCGGACGAGGCCTACGCCAAGGCCAGCCAGATCCTCGGCATGGACATCAAGGGCCACACCGTGCACACGGTGCTCATCGCCCAGGCCGTCGACATCGCGGCCGAGTACTACCTGTCGTTCCTGCTTGACCGGGCCAACCGGACGTTCCTGTCCATCTGCTCGGTGCAGGGCGGCATGGAGATCGAGGAGGTCGCGCACTCCAGCCCCGACGCGGTGGCGCGGATCCCGGTGTCGCCGCTGACCGGGGTGAATGCCGACCAGGCCGCAGAGATCATCGCGGCCGGGCGGATCCCGGCCCAGGCCGCCGAGGGCGCCGCGCTGCTGGCCGAACGGCTCTGGGCCATGTTCGCCGCCGAGGACGCCACGCTGGCCGAGGTCAACCCCATCGCCCTCACCGAGGACGGGCAGGTGCTCGCCGTCGACGGCAAGGTGACGCTGGACGACAACGCCGCGTTCCGCCACCAGCACGCGCGGTTCGCCGACACGAGCAGCACCGACCCGATCGAGGCCCGGGCGAAGGAGAAGCACCTCAACTACGTCAAGCTCGACGGCGCGGTCGGCATCATCGGCAACGGCGCGGGCCTGGTGATGTCCACCCTGGACGTGGTGGCCTACGCGGGCCAGTCGGTCGGCGGGATCAGGCCGGCCAACTTCCTCGACATCGGCGGCGGGGCCTCGGCCGAGGTCATGGCCAACGGCCTGGAGATCGTGCTGTCCGACCCGGCCGTGCGCAGCGTGCTGGTCAACGTCTTCGGCGGCATCACCGCCTGCGACGCGGTGGCCAACGGGATCGTCTCGGCGATCGGCATGCTCACCGAACGCGGGGACAAGGTGGACCGCCCGATCGTGGTGCGGCTGGACGGCAATAACGCCGCCGAGGGCCGGCGCATCCTGGCGGAGGCAGCGATCAGCGTGGTCGAGCAGGTGGGCACGATGGACGGCGCGGCCCGGCGGGCCGCCGAACTGGCAGCGAAGGGAGCCTGAGGTGGCCATCTTCCTGACCGGCCAGAGCCGGGTCATGATCCAGGGCATCACCGGTTCCGAGGGCCGCAGGCACGGCGCGCGGATGCTGGCCGCGGGCACCAGGATCGTCGGCGGCACCAACCCGCGCAAGGCGGGCCAGACCGTCGAGCTGACCGGCACCGACGTCCCGGTGTTCGGCACGGTCGCCGACACCATGGCGGCGACCGGCGCCGACGTGTCCGTGATCTTCGTGCCGGCCGAACGCACCAAGGACGCGGTGATCGAGGCGATCGAGGCGCAGATCGGTCTGTGCATCGTGATCACCGAGGGCATCCCGGTGCACGACACCGCGGCGTTCTGGGCGCGGGCCAGCGCGGCCGGCCACAAGACCCGCATTATCGGGCCGAACTGCCCGGGCGTCGCCTCTCCCGGCAAGTCCAACGCCGGCATCATCCCGGCCGACATCACCACCGAGGGCCGGATCGGGCTGGTCTCCAAGTCGGGCACGCTGACCTACCAGATGATGTACGAACTGCGCGACATCGGCTTCTCCACCGCGGTCGGCATCGGCGGCGACCCGGTGATCGGGACCACGCACATCGACTGCCTGCAGGCGTTCTCCGAAGACCCGGAGACCGACGCCATCGTGATGATCGGCGAGATCGGCGGCGACGCCGAGGAACGGGCCGGGGCCTTCATCGAGCAGCACGTGACCAAGCCGGTGGTGGGCTACGTGGCCGGGTTCACCGCTCCCGAGGGCAAGACGATGGGGCACGCCGGCGCGATCATCTCCGGTTCCTCCGGTACGGCGCAGGCCAAGAAGGAAGCCCTGGAGAAGGCGGGCGTCCGCGTCGGCAAGACCCCCAGCGAGACCGCCGCCCTCGTCCGCGCGCTGTTTTAGTCCGGGGGGCGACCCCCCGGAACCCCCCGCTACCCGCTGCGGTTCTCGCCGTAGTATCACGCGGTCGGAGGGCCGCCGGCCCTCGCGACCACGCGATCGCGGGCTACGCCCGCGCCTTTCGCCGTACCTTACTGCGGCGCGCCTCCCCGGGCGGGGCGGCGGTCGTTGCGAGGATCGGTTATGTGAGCGTTTCCGCCGAAGCCCCGCTGGCTCCCGACCCGGAGGCCAGATCCGGCGACGGTGACGGCGGCGCGCCCAGCTCGCCGCCGGGTCGGCCGCTGGTGGTCACCGGCGGCATTGCCGCCTGCGCGGCGGCCGCCAGCGGGCTCGCCGTGCTCGTCACGCTCACCGCGATCGGCTGGATCACCGCGCCGCACGTCGGCATCGGGTCCGGCCTTGCCGGGGTACTGCGCACCGCCGCCATGCTCTGGCTGGTGGCGCACCACGTCGGCTTCACCGTCCGCGGCGCTGGACGGATCGGCCTGCTCCCGCTCGGGCTGGTGGTGCTGCCCGGTGCGCTGCTGGCTATGGCCGGCCGGTGGGTAGTGCGGGTCGGCGGGGTCACCCAGCTGCGTCACGTCGGCTACGCCGCGGTCGCGCTCGCGTTGCCGTACGCGCTGCTGGCCGGCGCGCTGGCGGTGGCCAGCCGGTCAGCCGTCGCCTCGCCCTCGCTGCCTCAGGCGGTGATCGCGTCCTTCCTGCTGGCGCTGGTGGCGGGCGGCCTGGGCGGCGCTCGCGGGCTGGCGCCGTGGTCGCGGCTGGGGAGCCTGATGCCGGTCCGGTCGCGGTCGGTCGTCCTGGGCATGCTGGGCGCCGCTGCCCTGCTGGCCGCGGCGGGCGCGCTGCTGGCGGGCGCCTCGCTCGCGGTGCACCTACCTGAGGTCAGGGCGGCCAGCGCCGCGCTCGCGCCCGGCGTGGGCGGGGCGGCGCTGCTGCTGCTGGCTCAGCTCGCCTATGCCCCGAACGCGATCATCTGGGCGATGGCCTATATCCTCGGCCCGGGCTTCGCGTTCGGCGCCGGGACGGCGGTCACCCCGACCGGCTCGGCGCTCGGACCGGTCCCCGTCTTCCCGATGCTCGCGGCCATCCCGGCCAGCGCCCGTCCGGTCGGGCCGGCCTGGCTGCCGGTCGCGATCCTCGCGCTGCCCTACCTGGCCGGCGCCTTCGCCGGGATCGTCACGGTCCGGATCGCGCCGACGCCGCTGATCGAGGCGGCCCCGCTGTGGGGTTTCATCGCCGGGACGGCGGCCGGCGTCCTGGCCGGCCTGGCGGCGGCCTTCGCGGGCGGCCCGCTCGGCGACGGCCGTCTGTCCGCGGTCGGCCCGTCCGGCTTCCGGGTGGGGCTGGTGGCGATCCTGGAAATCGGCATCACGGCCGCGCTGGCCGCCGCGGCCGCGAACTGGCTGATCCTGCGCGGTTCGGCCAGACGCAGGACCGGCGCAAAGACCGCGTCGCCCGAGCCCGCGGGGCCGGTGCCCGCACCGGCCGGGCCGGCGCTGATCGACGAGACCGACAACGCCGGCGGCCACCGCATCTATTTCAACCCGTGGGCCGTCGAGGACGAGAAAGAAGACGAGGAGTTTTCCTAACGGGCCGCATAAAGGCTCCGCCGGGCGCCCCAGCCCCCGGGGGGCCGAACGAGCGTAACCGGCCGCCCTGCAGGACGCTGATCTCGCCGCCCACCGAGTTGGTGAACTGGGCGTGGCAGGCCTGCTGCGCCGCCACCGTGTTCGCGCCGCTCATGCACGTGTAGTAGGCGTTCAGCTGCGGCCAGAACATGGCCAGCACGAGCAGCCACAGGGCGCTGAACGCGAGGCCGATCCCGCCGAGCACGACGCCGCCGACCGCCCCGCGCGGCCGCGCGGTGCCGCTGCGCCTGGCCTTCTTGCCGGCGGCGACGCCGAGCCAGATCGCCGCCGCCGCGAACAGCAGGGTCAGGACGGCCACGTAGATCCCGCGGCGCAGGTTGCCGAGCCCGAGCAGCAGGCCGATCAGGCTGAGAAAGCCGAGCGCGAGCGCCGCCAGCGCCTGCTGGCGCACGGCGGGTTCGGGGGCGGCAGCCGGCTGCGGGCCGGCAGCATCCCCTTCTGCTGGGACCCGGGTGGCTGGTATCTGGCCATCGCTCCCTATTCTGCCCTCTCCGCCGGCCAGACCCGAACGTGCCGTAGGGTTGCCCCGTGACCTCGCGGCTGGTCGTCCTGGTGTCCGGGGAGGGGACCAACCTTCAGGCCCTGATCGACGCGTGCCGCGACGGGGCCTACGGGGCGCGGATGGTCGCGGTCGGCGCGGACCGGGCCGGGATCACCGCGCTCGCGCGGGCCGAACGAGCCGGCCTGCCAACTTTCACAGTACGCCTGGCCGACTACCCAGATCGCGAGGCCTGGGACGCGGCGCTGGCCCGGGCCTGCGCCGGCTACCAGCCCGATCTGATCATCCTGGCCGGGTTCATGAAGCTCGTCGGCAAGCCGTTCCTGGACGCCTTCGGCGGCCGCTGCCTGAATACGCACCCGGCGCTGCTACCGTCGTTCCCCGGGACGCACGGCGTGCGGGACGCGCTGGCCCACGGGGTGAAGGTCACCGGCTGCACCGTCTTCGTCGTCGACGCTCGTCTGGACGCCGGGCCGATCGTGGCGCAGGCCGCCGTCCCGGTGGCCGACGACGACGGCGAGGCGACCCTGCACGAGCGGATCAAGGTGGCCGAACGGGCGCTGCTGGTCAGCACGGTGGGCAGGATGGTCTGCGAAGGCTGGTCCGTTCGCGGCCGGAAGGTGAGGATCGGCAGTTGACTCGGATCCCGGTCAGGCGAGCCCTGATCAGCGTCTACGACAAGACCGGCCTGGCGGACCTGGCGTCCGGGCTGCACGCGGCCGGCGTCGAGATCGTCTCCACCGGCAGCACCGCGGCCAGGATCGCCGCCGCCGGGGTGCCGGTCACCGCGGTGGAGGAGCTGACCGGCTTCCCCGAATGCCTCGACGGGCGGGTCAAGACGCTGCACCCCCGGGTGCACGCGGGCCTGCTCGCCGACATGACCGACCCTGCCCACGAGGCACAGCTGGCCGAGCTGCGCATTGAGGCGTTCCAGCTGCTCATCTCGAACCTGTACCCGTTCGAGGCCACGGTCGCATCCGGCGCCGCGCCGGAGCAGTGCGTGGAGCAGATCGACATCGGCGGCCCCGCGATGGTCCGGGCCGCCGCCAAGAACCACGGCTCGGTGGCCGTCGTGATCGAGCCGTCCCGGTATCCCGCCGTGCTCGCCGCGGTGGCCGAGGGTGGTTTCACCCCGCAGCAGCGCCGCCAGCTGGCGGCCGAGGCGTTCGCGCACACCGCCGCCTACGACATCGCGGTGGCGTCCTGGTTCGCCTCCGCGTACGCGGCCGACGAGATCGCCCGCGACGCCGGCTGGCCTACGGTGGCCGGGGCCCTGTGGCGGCGCGCCGACGTGCTGCGCTACGGCGAGAACCCGCACCAGCGCGCGGCCCTCTACACAGATATTTCGGCCGAACGGGCCGGGCCGGGGGCCCCGCCGACCCCGGGGGGCATCGCGGCCGCGGAGCTGCTGCACGGCAAGGCCATGTCCTACAACAACTACGTGGACGCCGACGCGGCCCGGCGGGCAGCCTACGACTTCGCCGAGCCGTGCGTGGCCATCATCAAGCACTCCAACCCGTGCGGGATCGCCGTCGGCGCCGACCTGGCCGAGGCGCACGCCAAGGCGCACGCCTGCGACCCGGCCTCGGCGTTCGGCGGGGTGATCGCGGCCAACGGCCCGGTGACCGCCGGACTGGCCCGGCAGATCGCGGACGTGTTCACCGAGGTGGTGATCGCGCCCGGGTTCGACGCCGAGGCGCTGGAAATCCTGTCCCAGAGCAAGAACGTGCGGCTGCTGCGGTGTGCTGGCCCCGGGGGGGACGACCCCCCCCAGACCCCCCCCGCTTTCTCTCCTGGGGGGACCCATCCCCCCGGACCCCCCTTGGGAGGGACTGCCCGTCCCCCCGTATCCCCTGGGCCCTGGGAATGGCGCCCGGTGACCGGCGGGGTGCTGCTGCAAACCGCGGACCGCGTCCGCGAGCCGGGCGACGATCCGGCGAACTGGCAGCTCAAGGCGGGCGAACCGGTCGGTGCCGCGGTGCTCGCTGATCTGGGGTTCGCGTGGAAGGCATGCCGTTCGGTCAAATCCAACGCCATTGTGCTCGCCTCCGGCGGAGCCTCGGTCGGGGTGGGCATGGGCCAGGTCAACCGGGTGGACTCGTCCCGGCTGGCGGTGCTGCGGGCCGGGGACCGGGCGGCGGGTTCGGTCGCGGCCAGCGACGCGTATTTCCCGTTCCCCGACGGCTTCGAGATCCTGGCCCAGGCGGGGGTGCGCGCGGTCGTGGAGCCGGGCGGCTCGATCCGTGACCACCTGACCGTCGCCGCCGCCGAAACCGCGGGCATCCCGCTGTACTTCACCGGCGTCCGGCACTTCTACCACTGATCCGGAGGCGACGCGTGGTAACCGCACAGACCCTCGACGGCAAGGCCGGCGCCGAACAGATCCGGGCCAGGCTGGCCGAGCGGGTCGCCGCGCTGGCCGCGCGCGGTATCGTGCCCGGCCTGGGCACGATCCTGGTCGGCGACGATCCTGGCAGCCGTGCCTACGTGAACGGCAAGCACCGGGACTGCGCCCAGGTCGGGATCGCGTCCATCCGCCGGGAGCTGCCCGCCGACGCGACCCAGGCGCAGGTGGAGGCGGCGGTCGGCGAGCTGAACGCCGACCCGGCCTGCACCGGGTACATCGTCCAGCTGCCGCTGCCCGCCGGGCTCGGCGCCCACGCCGTGCTCACCCGGATGGACCCGGCCAAGGACGCCGACGGGCTGCACCCGGTCAACCTGGGCAAGCTGGTCCTCGGCGAGCCGGGCCCGCTGCCCTGCACCCCGCGCGGCGTCGTGGAGCTGCTGCGCCGCCACGGGGTGGCCATCGCGGGCGCCGACGTCACCATCGTCGGCCGGGGGATCACCGTGGGCCGGGCGCTCGGCCTCCTGCTGACCAGGCGCACCGAGAACGCCACGGTGACGCTGTGCCACACCGGCACCAAGGACCTGGCCGCGCACACCAGGACCGCGGACATCGTGGTGGTGGCCGCGGGCCGGCCCGGGCTGCTTACCGCGGACATGATCCGGCCCGGCGCGGCGGTGGTCGACGTGGGCATCACCCGGACCGACGCCGGCCTGACCGGCGACGTCGCCCCGGACGTGGCCGAGGTGGCCGGCTGGCTGGCGCCCATGCCCGGCGGCGTCGGCCCGATGACCCGCGCCATGCTGCTGACCAACGTGGTCGAAGCCGCCGAGCGCGCCTAGGCCGCCGTCGCCGCGCCCCACGCCACTCCGCCATCCGGCCGACCGGGCGCGGGCGCGGCTAGGGGCGGCCCAGGACGCGGACGGTCCAGCCGGCCTGGCGCCAGAGCGCGGCGTCCAGGCAGCAGCGGGCGTCGATGATGACCCGGCGGGCGACGACCCGGGCCAGCGCGGCCGGGTCGATGGCCCGGTAGTCCGACCACTCGGTGAGGTGCAGGACGAGATCCGCGTCCTGCGCCGCCTCCGGGACCGAAGGGGCGTACCGCAGGGCCGGCCGTTTCCTGGCCGCGCTGGGCATCGCCACCGGGTCGTGCACGGACACCAGAGCCCCCTCGGCGGCCAGCCGGTCGCAGATGGCCAGGCTGGGGGAGTCCCGGACGTCGTCGCTGTTGGGCTTGAACGCCACGCCGAGCACCGCCACCCGCCGGCCGGCGAGTGTGCCGCCGGCCGCGTCGCGGGCCAGCTCGACCACCCGGTCGCGCCGCCCGAGGTTGATCGCGTCTACCGTGCCCAGCAGGCTGACCAGGGAACTCACCCCGAGTTCGGCGGCGGCGGCGCGGAACCCCCGGATGTCCTTGGGCAGGCAGCCGCCGCCGTACCCGAGCCCGGGGGACAGGAACCGCCGGCCGATCCGCTCGTCGTAGCCGAGCGCTTCGGCCAGCGGCATCACGTCGGCTCCCGCCTCCTCGCAGACCTCGGCCATGGCGTTGATGAAGGAGATCTTGGTGGCGAGGAACGCGTTGGCGGCCACCTTGACCAGTTCGGCCGTCTCCAGGTCCATCACCAGCAGCGGGGTGCCCGCCTCGGCCGGCCCGCGGTACACCTCGCGCAGCAGCGCCTCGGTCCGGGCGGACGTCACGCCGAGCACGATCCGGTCGGGCGCCAGGCTGTCCTGCACCGCGAACCCCTCGCGCAGGAACTCCGGGTTCCAGGCCAGGTCGACCCGCGGCCCGGCCGGGGCGCTCGCCCGCATCAGGTCCAGCACCTGCCGGGCCGTCCCGACCGGCACCGTCGACTTGCCCACGACCAGGCAGGGTGACGTCAGGTGCGGGGCGAGCGCGCCGGCCGCCGCGTGGACCGCGCTGAGGTCGGTCCGGCCGGCCTGGCCCTCGGGCGTCCCTACGCATATGAAGTGGACCTCGCCGAACCGGCCGACCTCGGCGAACGACGTGGTGAACCGCAGCCGACCGGATTCGGTGTTCTTGCGCAGCAGCGGTTCCAGGCCGGGCTCGAAGAAGGGGGCCTCGCCCCGGGACGCCATCGCGATCTTCTCCGCGTCGACGTCGATCGCCAGCACCTCGTGCCCGAGATCCGCCATGCAGACGGCGTGCGTGAGCCCGAGATATCCGGTCCCGATGACGGTGACCCGCGGCAACTGGCCCTCCTGCCTGTGGACGTTCCTTATCGATTCTTACCCATCAGGAACTCTAGGCGCCGCCGTGGCGGTATCGGGCAGCTTGCCGTTTGGTGAAACGGCCGTTACCGTCGCCTTGGTGAATTAACTTACCAGCGAGTAACATAGCCGTCGCGGACCCGGTGCCGTCCGCCGCTTCGCGGTTTGGCAGGCTGTATGCCAGCAGCTCTGCTGCCTCTGGGGGGTGCCCCCGGCTAGACCAAGGAGGTCGGTGTAGTCCATGAACATCGTCGTGTGCGTCAAGCAGGTGCCAGATACCGCTGTCGAACGCAAGCTCAAGCCCGCGGACGGCACGCTGGACCGCGCGTCGGTGGATGGCCTTATCAACGAGCTCGACGAGTACGCCATCGAGGAGGGGCTGCAGATCGCCGAGGCGCAGCGCGCGGCGGGGAACGAGGCCGAGGTCACCATCATGACCATGGGCCCGGAGAAGGCCACCGAGTCGATCCGCAAGGCGCTGTCCATGGGCGCGGACAAGGCCGTGCACCTGCTGGACGACGCGCTGGCCGGCTCGGACGCGCTGTCCACCTCCTACGCGCTGGCCCAGGTGCTCGGGCAGACCGGCTTCGACCTGGTGATCTGCGGCTCGGAGTCGACCGACGCCCGGATGGGCGTGATGGCGGCGATGCTGGCCGAACGGCTGGATGTGCCGCAGGTCTCGCTGGTGAGCAAGGTGGACATCGACGGCTCGGTGATCCGCGCCCGGCGGGTCTCCGATGACGGCTACCTGGAGGTGGAGGCCTCGCTGCCCGCGGTGATCAGCGTGGTCGAGAAGATCAACGAGCCGCGTTACCCGTCGTTCAAGGGCATCATGGCGGCGAAGAAGAAGCCGGTGCAGACGATGACGCTGGCCGACGCGGGCATCGACCCGGCCCTGGTGGGGCTCGGCGGCGCGGCCACCGAGGTGGTCGATCACGCCCAGCGGCCGCCGCGCCAGGCCGGCACGGTGGTCAAGGACGAGGGCGACGGCGGGGTCAAGATCGCCGAGTTCCTGGCCGCGCAGAAGTTCATCTGAGGGGGAGCGACATGGCTGAGATCCTGGTCCCCGCCGAGCACACCGGCGAGGACGTCAAGAAGGTCACGCTCGAGCTGATCACGCTGGCCCGCCGGTTCGGCGAGCCGTCGGTGGTGTGGACCGGGCCGGGCGCGGAGGCCGGCCAGGCGCGGTGCGCCGAGTACGGCGCGGCCCGGGTGTACGTCGCCGCCGACGCGGCCCTCGACGACTACGTCGTGGCTCCGGCCGTCGGGTTGCTGGCCCAGCTGGTCGCCGAGAAGTCCCCGGCGCTCGTGCTGCTGGCCGGCACGGCCCAGGGCAAGGAGGTCGCGGGCCGGCTCGCGGTCAAGACCGACTCCGGCGTGCTCACCGACGTGGTGGACCTGCAGCCGGGCGAGGACGGCCCGGTCGCCGAGCAGCTGAACTTCGGCGGCGCGGTCATCGTCCACTCCCGGGTCAGGCGGGGGACGCCGATCGTGGCGATGCGGCCCAACTCGGTGGCGCCCGAGCCCGCGTCGGGCGCGGCGGAGCTCTCCCCGGTGTCGCTGGCCGCCGAAGCCGCCGGCGCCCGGGTCACCAACCGGGTGGTGGCCGAACGCGGCGAGCGCCCGGACCTGACCGAGGCGACGATCGTGGTCTCGGGCGGCCGCGGGACCGGCGGAGCCGAGGGCTTCGGCGTCATCGAGCAGCTCGCCGACTCGCTCGGCGCCGCCGTCGGCGCCTCGCGGGCGGTGACCGACGCGGGCTGGTACCCGCACCAGTTCCAGGTCGGCCAGACCGGCAAGACCGTATCGCCGCAGCTGTACATGGCGATCGGGATCTCCGGCGCCATCCAGCACCGGGCCGGGATGCAGACCTCCAAGACGATCATCGCCGTGAACAAGGACCCGGAGGCGCCGATCTTCGAGCTGGCCGACTTCGGCATGGTCGGCGACCTGTTCAAGGTGGTACCACAGCTGCTGGAGGAAATCGGCAAGCGCAAGTAGCCGCGGGGTTGCCCGTTACATCTGTTTCTGGCCGGCGGCTAGGCTGTACGGAGCCATGAGTTCGTACCGCACAGACCCCGCGTACCTGGATCACGCGGCGACGACGCCGATGCGGCCCGAGGCGATCGCGGCGATGGCCGAGGAACTCGGGCAGCTCGGGAATCCGTCGTCGCTGCACGCCGCGGGCCGGCGCGCCCGCCGGGTGGTGGAGGAGTCCAGGGAGCAGCTCGCCGAGGTGTTCGGAGCCCGGCCGAGCGAGATCGTCTTCACCAGCGGCGGGACCGAGGCGGACAACCTCGCCGTGAAGGGCCTGTACTGGGCCCGCCGCGAGGATTCCCGGCGGCGGGTCCTCACCACCTCGGCCGAACACCACGCGGTCCTGGATTCGGTGCGCTGGCTGGAGGAGGCGCAGGGTGCCGAGGCCATCTGGCTCGCCGTCGGCGCCGACGGCCTGATCCGGCCGGAGGTGCTGCGCGCCGCGATCGCGCAGGCCCCCGAGCAAGTGGCCATGGTCAGCGTGATGTGGGCGAACAACGAGGTCGGCACGGTGCAGCCGGTCTGCGAGCTGGCCGCGGTGGCGCACGAGTCCGGCGTGCCGTTCCACACCGACGCGGTGCAGGCCGCCGCGCAGCTTCCGGTCGACTTCGCGGCCAGCGGGGCGGACGCGCTCACGGTGAGCGGTCACAAGCTCGGCGGCCCGGTCGGCGTGGGGGCGCTGATCCTGGCCCGCGGCGCGGCGCCGGTCCCCGTGCTGCACGGCGGCGGCCAGGAGCGTGACATCCGCTCCGGCACCCTCGACACCCCGGCGATCAGGGCGTTCGCGGTGGCGGCCGCGGAGAGCGCCCGGCAGCGCGCCGACGAGGCCGAGCGGGTGGCCGCGCTGCGGGACGAACTGGTGCGCCAGGTCCTGGCCGCCGTGCCCGACGCCGTGCTCAACGGCCCGCCGCCGGGACCCGGACGGCTGCCCGGGAACGCGCACTTCTCCTTCCCCGGCTGCGAGGGCGACGCGCTGCTCATGCTGCTCGACGCCAACGGCATCGCCTGCTCCACCGGCTCGGCGTGCACCGCGGGCGTGGCCGAACCCAGCCATGTGCTGCTGGCCATGGGCGCGGACGACTCGCGGGCCCGCGGCTCGCTCCGCTTCTCGCTCGGCCACACCTCCACCAAGCGCGACGTCGACTCGGTGGGCCTGGTGATCGGCGAGGTCGTCGACCGCGCCCGCCGCGCCGCCGCCCGCTGACCCGCCCCACTGGTGCCGTCCGCCCCACTGACGCCCCCCGCCCCGCCGCCGCGTGGCCCACCCCGTTAAGGCCGCTCGCTGGGCACGGGCAGCGGCATCGCCCGGTGGGACATCGGCTCACTTCACCCGGATGTCTGGGCGGGAGTGGTGATACCCGGCACGTAGCCTTGAGGCGTGAGTGGTCTTCGGGTGCTGGCGGCGATGTCCGGCGGGGTGGATTCCGCGACCGCCGCGGCGCGGGCGGTGGACGCGGGCCACGAGGTGACCGGCGTCCACCTGGCGCTCTCGGCGAACCCGTCGTCCTACCGGACCAGAGCGCGCGGCTGCTGCACGCTGGAGGACGCGCGGGACGCCCGGCGGGCCGCCGACGTCATCGGCATCCCGTTCTACGTCTGGGACATGGCCGAGCGCTTCCACCGCGA